>NZ_BAAGXE010000002.1:0-950731 GCF_054779995.1 Microbacterium shaanxiense
CGGGCATGTTCCCATCCTCTCGATAAAGGAACGGAACGAAACCCAGGGCGGTTCATTCAGTTCACCGTCAAGCTGACCTTCACCAGCCCGACCACCGGCGAGACCATCAACTGCATCCACACGCTCACCTTCAGCATCACCGGCAGTTTCACCGGCGGACCCGTCGTCAACGGACACGGTCACCTCCAACTCACGGGGACGATCTCGACCCCCTAGCAACGCGAAACGACTTCTGACAGTCGTCCTGCCGAGGGGCATGGGGTCTCTTTTGGACCCTGAACACGGCCTCGATCGGCGGCGTGATCTGTGGCGCTGGCACACAGCACCATGGCTCCGATCCGAATCGAGCCGCGCGCGGCCGTCGTCGCCCGCGGACAGCAGACGCAGCGCCGTACGGATCGACGAGATCTCGAAGCCGCGTCCCGCCGGTGAGGAGGTGCTTCGGTTCGTACACGGCGGAGCTCTCCCGGGCAAGGTTTCGGTCGGTGTTCGCGCCTCTCTTGTGGCGTGGGCTTTGAGCGGCCGGCCGGGCGTGGATCCTACGGAGTCGGAGGCACGGCGACTTGCCGATGCGAGACGATGATGCCGGCGATGGCTAGGCCGGTAGCGACGACCCACGCAAGCACGCTCCCCCCGACGCAGACCGACTGCACCACTTCCGCCAGTTCCGTCGGGAACACACCACCAGTCCATGCCGTGAGCCGGGGAAGATCCTCCGGAATCTCGGAGCTGTACCCAATGACAAACGGGAAAATGGCCATCAGCACCCACAGAACAAGGACCGCGGCCGTATACGCACGTCGGGTTCTCTGAGAAGAGCGCACCGCCCTATCAAAGAGCGTCAGCAGGGCCGTCACGAGCAACAACGGAATCGCGATACTGGCCACGGCTCCGGCACCAAGAGAGGCCATTCCCATGGAGCCCCGACCGAGCAATTCTGACTCGAAGAAAGAGAACCACGGAAGAAGCAGAGCCAGCGGCCACTGAAAGATGAAGGCCAACCGTCCTACGAGTTTGGAGAGCTGCATCCGGTCAGCGTAGGTTCTCTAGATTTCGAGCCGCACCCGGTCTGCACGGTGCTCTTACCCAACGACAGCTGATCACGACGGCCCGCATGCTTCTCCTATTGCGAGATCAGAAGCAGGACCCCCGTGGAAACACGTAGCGGGACCTCGCGCCGCCTCTCCCTTACCCCACTCGTGGATGACCTTCTCCCATTGCTACGTTGATCTCGACAACGAACGCAGGCGACTACTCGGCCCGGCTCGAGGTTCGACGGTGTGAGACCGCCCGGCGCCTCAGCCAACAACGACGTGTGCGCCTATTCGAGGTGACGCCTGGATGCCATCGGCAAGATTGGCGACGCGTACTCGTCTAAAGGTTGAGCCCGCTTTTTTTGGACGCAACCGGATGCGTCATCGCATCCTGCGCTGGACGCGCCCCGCTGGCTCACCGGACGTCAGATGAAAACGCGCATGCGTTGTTCGGAGGCGACATGCGGCCGCACGCCGGGCGCGGCCGCGCGTCGCAAATCTCAAGGACAGAGCACACACCGGAACCGAAGGGGCGGCAGTGGCGACTAAGCCCTTCGAAGTTGTGGACGCGTTGCCTGTTGCTCCGCATGTTGCCGCGCTCATCCGCGACTTCGCGAGGGGTGACCGAGTCGCCGCGCTGGAGGTCGCACGGGCCCTGACTGCTGACCAGCGCACAGGGGAAGCGCGTCTCCCCGACGCTCTTCCCGCCGTCCCGGCTGTGCAGACCGCGACCGCGATCGATCGCTGGAACACTGCCACTCGCCGGCTGTTGCTCATCGCTGCCCTTGCCGTCACTGACCGAGTGGATGTGCATCTGCTGGCCGCATCGGTCGACACCGATGTCTTCCTTAGCGGTGACGCGGCGGATGCTCTGGAAGTTCGCAGCGGCCGTATCCTTTTCCGCGATGAACGTGTCCGCAGCGTGATTCTGCACGACGCCAGCCCTAAGGAGACGGTCGACGCACACGCCGCGCTCGCTCGAGCAGCGCGCAGTCTAGAAGAGCGCGGTCCTGCAATCTGGCATGCAGCGCTGGCTGCTCGGGAGATTCCCGCTCGCGCGGGACAGGCTCTCCTCTCTGTCGCTGGGCAAAGGATCGCCTTGGGCGACTTCGAGGCCGCCCAACGCATCGGTCGCCTGGTGGAACAGTCATCCACCAGCCAGATAAGAACGAGAGCACGGGAAGTCGCCGGTGCCGCCGCCCTATGGTCAGGTCACCTCGGCGATGCCCTGCAGCTTCTCCAGCCTGCCGCCAATCGCCCATCCTCGCTTTTTCTCACCGCTCAGAAACTGCGCGATGGACGGCATGTCATGCCCGGCGAAGACCCGCGGCATGTCATCGCCGAAGGGCTGCCACAGTTGCAACGCCATGCGGCAAACGCTCGAGAACGGACGATGCTGGGTTTCGTCATCGATGTGTTCCGCGCCTGGTTCGTGGATCCCGCCGAAGCGGACCGGTTGATGGCGAGTGTTCTGCTGTCTGCGCCGCCCACCCACACCGGGTATCGCTGGGCAACCGGTTCCGGGTCATCCTCGCCCTTGCTGTCAGCGCACGTCGTCCTGATGCAGATGTCCGCTCAACTGCAGTTCGGCGTCTGGGAAGAGGCCGCGGCGACCCTGCATGCTGGCATGCGTCTCCCGCTGGCCTACGCAGGATCAGGAGCCATCTCCAGTTTCGTGCGAATACTCGCACGGCAGGGAGCCGTCGATCGACGCCTCGAGGCGGATTTCGACGCGATCGGACCAGAACTCGTCGTGCGATACGACATGACCGGCCCGCCCGTCGGACATCGCTCAGTCGCGGTCGGACGCCAGATACGCGCGCAACCCCTCAACCCCCCGGACACGCTTACGTGGTCTTCGTCGCTCACGGCTCGCGAAACCGAGGTTGCAGGGCTGATCGCCCGCGGCCTGAACAACCGCACCATTGCCGCGACGCTCTCGATCTCAGAGCGAACCGTCGAGGTGCACGCATCGGCAGTGCTCCGCAAGGCAGGAGTTGCGTCGCGCAGCGGGTTCATCGCGGCCCTCCTACGGCGCGCCTCACCAACACCCTCGTCCGAAGGCGCCAGCCGTCTCGGATAGGTTTCACCCGCAGGGGCGTGAACGAGACGGACCGACGTGGCGCCGTTCTCGTCGACAGCTCTGCCGGTGCCCCCAAGCATGTCGTCGATCGGACTCGGCATCGGCGTCTCCATGTCTCTCCCCGACACCTCGCTGGCTGACTGCGACCGCTCGAGGGCGCCACTCCACGACGAACCGGCAACCGTGATCACCGCACATACCGTCGAGCGACTCAGGCATGCGACAGGCTACGGCCCCGCCAACACGGCGATCGCGAGCGGTGATGCGGCGGAGCTTCTCGCCGGCGTTCGGCTCGCTCGAAGCGTAGGCAAAGCTCAGCGCGCCATGCGTCGCGACCGCTTCTCCGCGCGCGCAGCGGCACGACGCTCATGACCAGAAGTGGAGACGTGAGGCGCTGCGCTGATCCAGGCATAGGTGCTCGCGGCAGACGCGTGTTCACCGAGGGCAGTGAAGCACCGTGCCAGGTCGAATGCCGAGCTCTTGACGCGCTCTAGGAGTTGCGGGTCTGTCGATCCCGCCGCGAGGTCGAGCACTCGACGGTGGGCTCCGGCGGCCTCTGCCGGTCGCCCGAGTCCTGCGAAGATCAGCGCCTGATTGCGCAGCGCCTTCGCGCAGCGCAACCGCCCAGACGGGGAATCGATCGACTGCCCATGAACGGCAACAACGTGCTCGTACGCGTCGAGTGCTCTTGCGGTGTCGCCGATGTCATCGATCATGACGGCACGGTTATACACCGCCTGTTGGCGTGCCACGGACACGTCGCTGTCGCTGGAGCCGGCGGCGAGGGCGTCGAGCGTCTCGTAGGCCGCGATCGCTCCGCGCGGATCGCCTAGTTTCGCGAGCGCCATGCCGAGTCGCAGGTGCGCGCGGATCTGCACCCGCTCGGCCCGCAGGTCAGCTCCGGATCGGATGACGGTCGCCTGGCGGGCGAGTGCGGCCACTTGCTCCCAGTAGCCGGCATCCTGCACGCATCCGGCCCAGGCATCGAGTGCCGCGAGCCGCAGCATCGCGAGGTCGGCGTCGTCGGACCCGGCGGTTTCCGCAACGATGGCGCTCCATGTCTGTTCCGCCTCTGCGATCTGACCGTGCTCGGCGAGCTTGTCGGCCGCGTAGAGCCTGTCGCGCAGGGAGCGGTAGCGCGCCGTTGCTGCGTCGCTGGGAGCGGTCTCTCCTATCGGTAGGAGCATCAGGATCCGGAGGTTCTCTTTGGCTCGGCGGACGGTGTCCTGGATGTCCTCATCTTCGGCGTCCCCGAAGTGTCTTTCGAGTTCTTCGAACGTGGTGATCGCCCGTCGCGTGTCGCCCTGCTCGTGCGCATCGACGCCCGCGCCGAGGCGACGTGTGGCGTCGAGGCGGCGGATCCTGATGTCCGGGTCCTGCCCGAAGCGCTCCGAGAACGTGTGCCGCAATGCCTCCGCCTCCTCTTGGTGGATGCCGTCGGAGCGCCAGGCAGACCAGAGAGTGTTCGCGGCCCACAGGCGCACGTCTCCGGAGGGGTCGTCCGCGAACTCCGCGAGGGCATCGTTGATCGCTCGGCGTGACGCTTCCAGCTCATCTGCCTCGCGGAGGAACCGGCTGGTCCAGTAGGCGGCCTGCGCCCGTTCTGGCCGGGCTGTGTCATGGGCGCGAACGTTCGCTTCCAGCCGTGCGAGCGTCGCGAGCGCCTCGTCGCGTCTGCCGATGTCGGACAGACGTAGTGCCCGGTCCAACAGCAGCGCTGCCATCGCGGGTACGGTCTCTTGATCGGTCCAGAGCGCGTCGAACCTCTCCTCGACCTGGGCGGAGAGTCGCACGGACTCGGCCGGATCGCGCACGGGTAGACGCTGGTCGCGGGTGGGTGCCGCACCGTCCGGATGGCCGATGACCCCGGCGATTTTCGCGGCGACGGCGAATCGCGCGATGGCGGATCCCGGATCCTGATCCGCTCGGAACAACCGGTCCGCGTATCGCAACGCAGACAGTCCAGATGACGTGACGGCCTCTGCCGGGCCGACCTGGTGGACGAGATCGACGAGCACCGCTGATCGCACGTCGGGATCTGCGGAACCCGCGTACCGGTCGAGCATTCCCTGCCATTCCGCTGTCGCCACTGCCTCGTAGTGTTCGGGCTCGAGGCGGCCGAGGATCCGCTGCAAGTGCCGGACTGAGGCTCGAGCACGTCGCACACCGTGGGTGCGGACGTCCCCAGCGAGCAGCAACCTGGCGTCGGCCACTGCTTCGATCGGTGGGGCACCGTCCGCGATTGCCAGATCGGCCAATAGGAGAGATGCATCCAACCCGAGCCCTTCGGACTCTGGAATCTGGAACGATTCCTCGGCGGCAAGGCGAAGCATCTCGGGGACGCCCGCGAGGTCGAGATCACTCTCGATACGCAGCCGCGCGGATGTGACCATGGCCTCGGCCCTGATCGTGGACATGCGAGAATCGCGCTCCCCGCCTAGCCGCAGGGCAAGCTCGTCGAGGGCGATCGCGATGGAACCGGGATCTTGGCCCAGCCAACGCCGGATCATTTGCGCTGTGAGTGCGGCCTCGGCCGCGGCGCGGCGCACGCCGACATGTGCGGATGCCCGAAAACGGGCGTCCGCTTCCTGCGCTCTCTGCAGCACCTCGACGTGCAGCACCGGATCGATGTCGTCGAGGACATGCACGAACTCGATCCGCCGCAGCTCGGCGACAGCGCGCGCTTCCGAGGTGCGAGCGTCATCGAATTTCGAGGTGAGAGCTTCCATGCGGGCGAGGTGGGCGTCGACGACCCAAGCCGGCTCGATTTCGACGTCGAGCTCGACGAGGAGCCCTGTCATCTCGGCGATCGCGTACGCTTCATCAGCATCTCGGGAAGTTGGCGTCTCGGCAAGAGCAGTGTTCAGCAGAGCTCGTGCGGCGCCCTGCTCTCCCAGCGCGATAAGTGATCGCGCTTCTGCCAGTCGCCGGTCGGTGCCCGTCGTCGAGGGGCCGTCCTCGATCGAGTGGTCTGACGTGTCATCCATCAGGGTCACGATAGACGATCCGCGCGGCGCGGAACGTGCTCTACGTGTTACCGAAAGCCCCGCTGGGTGGTGTCGCTCAATTGACGAGGAAGTCGCTTATGTGGCGGCGTTCCACGCGTTAGCGAAAACGCGAGCGCTCGGTGCGTCACTGTGCTCGAAGTCGATCCTGGGGGCTGTGCGCGTGCAGAGAGAATCGGTGGGGGAGGTGATGCAGAGCCGTTCATCGAACTCGGATAGCACCCGGAGCGCTGCAGCCGACGTGGAGAGCTCATCGTCAGTAGGTGGGGAATCAAACTCAAGCTCGAGCGAGAACCTCGGCTTCACATGCAGAGACGCGACGTTATCGCGGTGAGCGAGGCTAAGCGCTGTCTGCATGTGTGACACGAGATCGACAGGCGATGCTTCGAGACTGAACACTTCTTCGTCGCCGCGGACGACTTTGATAGTGACCGGGAACTCGGCTGCGCCGAGGACCTTCGCGAGAGGCTCTGTTATGCGCTGAGCGGAGGTCACGGTGTCGGCGCGGACAGTCATTGAGCGATCGTCCGTCCACACAGCGACGAGACCTGCCTGTAAGTCGGCATCGATCCTTGCCAAGACCTCGCGTGCCCGATCCCCATGTGCGCCCGGTGCCAGAGTGACCAAGTCGCTCTGGTAGAACACCTCGACCTGCGCCGGATCAAGGTGCTGTTCGACGACCATGCGTGCCGCCTCGACATCGCCCTCGTTCGCGAGAGTGATGGTGATTTCCGACTCTTCCGCGGAAAACGAAGTGACGGGGATTTGGTCCTGAAGCGCCTCGAATGCGCCGAACGCCTCCTGCGCCCATGCCCGCATTACCCCTGATACTTCGACGGCGCTCTCCGAGCCTTCGGGAGAGTGGAGAGTGATCGGCGGGTTCTGTCCTGTTTCTGCGAAGGCGGTCGGAGCGTCGGTGATTAGCGTCGGAAAGTCCGTAGTGGTAGTTGTAATCAGCGACACGTGGTCGATGTCGGAACCAAAGTCGCTTGAGCTGATCGTTCCAGAGAGTACGCGAGGGTCTCGCACGAGCGCGAAGACGACGTCAAGGAGAGCGGTGTTGGCATCGTCCGTGGCGAGCACGGGAAGCTTCCACCCGCCCATAACGAGGTCGATGCGCACCCGAGACTCCTCCCGGTCACCGTCAGTCTGAGCGCGGAAGTCAACAATACGGTGGACGAACTCCCGTACCTGCTCATCGTCAAGACCGTCATCCAGCACGACCGTGCCGCCAACGCCTCCCGTGAACGGCATGTTGTCCGCTGATGACAGGTCGACACTCACGACCGCGGGATCGTTGGCGAATTCGCGTTCGAACGACCCCAGCGTCGCATCCCCAGAAACACAGCCAGCCAGAACGAGCGTAAGCAAGAAAAGGCCGAGCACCGACAGGCCCAGCATTCCTTTACCTGCCTGCTGTTGCACGTGCGCCCTCCCGATCATGCGTCCCATCACGCTCGCCCCGAGTATTCCATGAGCAATGACCGTAGATTGCAGCCGCCGTGGCGAGCAGCTTCTCGCCGTTCGCGAGCCCGCACATCGAGCGGGAATGGGTGCGCTACCTCTTCCTCCCCGCGACTCGTGCAGCCGCTTGGGCGTAGCCCTCGGTTCGCCCTACGAGAAGCACGCCACTTTGGAGCACGCCCAGCACCACGCTCACGCATACTTGAAATGACTCCAATGAAGTGGAGGGCAATTCAGCCGAGCATCCGCATTAGTAGGCGAATGCCCACTCCCCCGAGTTTGAGGGCGGCGGCCGACAATTGATCGCCGTGTTTCGTGCTCCGTGGGTCAGTTGAGGATGCGGACTAGCGATGCGACGGCGATGATGACGGGGATGGCGGCGATGGCTGCCAGGATCACTGCGATGGTGGTCAGCCTGCGAGGTTCATGCCGCACGAACGCAATGATCGACAAGATGACTCCGATGATCACGAGCACCGCGGTGACGAGGGCGACAAACGCTGTTGCACTGATGACGGCCATACCCAAGCTAGTGGCGTTGAAAGTCACCACCAGCCCGACAGCAGCGACGAAGGCTAGAGCGCTGACCACGATCGCAGAGACAGCGAACGCTCTACGAGGAGTCGGGTGAGGAGTCGTCATGTGCCGCATCATACCCAAACAGCGACGATGCCCTCGTGCACCGTTCAACACCACTCCCCCGGGCCCGAGCAGCGACGGGACCGTCCGCCGTGACGGCCACCCAGATCGCGCTGAGTCAAGCGCCTGCCGATCGGGCGCCGAGTGCGGATGGGGAGATCTTCTCGGCCTGCGTCGTGCTCTGCCGGAACCGGCGCCTGCTTAAAAACTGTGCGCAGGCGCCGTCCGGGTGTGAGTGATGGGCTGGGGCGCGGAGAGCTTTAAGGGGCGGTGAGCGGACGGAAGTAGGTGTTGGAGGGTTTGACCCAGAGCAGGATGATGATCAGTACGGAAACGAGGGGCCCGACCAGCCCGATGATGGTCGTGTCGACGAACAAGGCAAGCAGGGACAGCGCTTCCAAGATGGTGATGACGATCCGCGCCCAGTTCCTCCCGCCTCGCATTTTGAAGAGCACGAAGATCTCAAGGGCGATCATGGCGAAAGTCACGATCGCGACTGTCAAGAGCTGCGCGCCGTTCTCAGGTCTTCCCGATATCGGAGCTGCGGTGCCATCGAGAACGTCCACGGCGCGCAGCAGGCGGAGGATGGCAACGACGGTGTCGACGGCGAGAGCGGCGATAATGAGCCAGAAGACGATCTGGACGGTCGCGGGAATGCGCCTGCGGGCTGTGTCATCAGAAGACATAGAGGAGTCCTTTCAAAGAGCGTGGCAGACGCTACCAGAAGCGAATGGCCAGTCGATCGCCGCTGCACAAACCCCCTCGCACCAGAAGCGCTGAGACGGGCGAGGTCCTCAGCAGACCTGCAGCGCGCGTGTCCAGTGCTCGTTCGTTCGCTACTCTCTGGCCATGAATCGAGGCTCTGTTACGCCAGGATAGGCGTCGAACGCCTGTCAGCCGCGAGTCGCTCCCCTACGGGAAAACCCTCAGAGACGGCGCGTGCGGGGATCCCGAGACGTTCGAAGACGCCGGCGGCCACGAGGTAGGCGACTCCTTCGGCGTGGGTGACCTCGGCATAGATCCCCGCCTGCGTGCATTGCATTCTCTTGATCCTCTGGATCTGCTCAGCCACTGATCCCAGGTGTCCGGCGTGAGAAACGCCGGCATCCGGTCATGCACCTCCCCCGACGCGTCACGGGCTCCCCGAGTGATGACAACGAAACACCGGGACCGCTCCCCCGTCGGCAGCTCCATCGACCAGGTGAGCCCGGGTCTGCGCGACGACGACCGCCGCGGCGAGAGCCCACGACTCCGCTGTGTCGTCGCCGGTGAAGTCTTCGAAGACGTACGCCCAAGAAGCTGGAGCCGGCGAGGCGACTCCTCTCCACCAGATCGGGTTGGGATCGGGTCCCACCGCCACCATCTCAATCACGATCGCACGCACGGGCCTCTCCCGAGATGCGACCGGCTGTCGTCGAGAAGGGCAGCACACGTGCAGGGGCAGCGGAGGACGTCCGTGGAGCAAGGATTGTTTCGTATGGCCTCCTAAATTATGCCATACCGATTAGGCCATACCGCAGGTCCACCTTCAGCACGCTGAGAAGGTGACCCGTCGGAACGAAGCGACTGAGCTGGAGTGGAGCCGCTACTCCCAGCGCTTCGCGACCACGCTTCGTTCCGTGCGCGAGCGCGCTGGCCTCAGCCAGGAGGAGGTCGCCTACCGCTCTGGCCTCACCCGTTACACCTACCAGAAGTACGAGAAAGGCGAATCGAGGCCTGGCAACCCAGCGAACCCGACGCTGCGCACGCTGATCGCGATGGCTCAAGTACTCGCCGTTTCCGTGGATGAGTTGATTCCTGACGCTCCTCCGGATCTTCGCGCACGCTAGCCACTGCGCCCGCCCCGCGGTGGAGCCACGAGTGCGCGCAGCCGCCGCACGCGCATTCACCCGAGGCGTCGTCAACCTCGTGGTGACTGGATCTGGCTAACCGCACATGAGGGCAACGCCGCGTCGCCAACTCAATTGAAATTCAATGTTCATGAATCATGAATTTATGCGTAGACTGAGGCCGTGCCCATCGGATCCCGCGCAGCCGAACTGTCGAAGGCAGTCTT
This sequence comes from Microbacterium shaanxiense, assembly GCF_054779995.1. Lineage (NCBI taxonomy): Bacteria > Bacillati > Actinomycetota > Actinomycetes > Micrococcales > Microbacteriaceae > Microbacterium > Microbacterium shaanxiense. Next base: position 10,282 of record NZ_BAAGXE010000002.1, read on the forward strand.
CGGCAGCGAGCACATGCTCACCGTGATGTCGCAGATCGCGCAGGCGCCGGACACCACCTTCAGCGCTCCAGTCATCGAGCGCACCACGGGTCTAGCCGGGAGCATCGTGCACGGCTTACTCGCACGCCTGAAGCGTGCCGGACTCGTTCAGGTCGTGGGCCGCGTCGAAGGGGAACGCACCCTCACCTACCAGCGCCGCGAACATCTCGTATGGCAGGCGGCGTCACAGCTCACGTCCGAGGTCACTGAGACCCTAGGCTTCGGAGGCCACCATGACAACTAGCTCCTCCACCGCCACCGCCGGCACGTCCGGCGCGAGTTGGGTTTCCGGTGTGCTGCGAGTGCACGCCGACCTCGAGCTACACGGAGAGGAGATCCAGCGACGTCGCGCGGCGAATGCGACTCGACCGGTGCAAGACCTGGACACATTGCGATTCCTGCTCACGCTCTCGGTCGATCAACCCGTCGCCATCGCTGCACTCGGAGCGTACGAACGAGGCCTGACTAGACGCGCGGTCCGATTCGGATTCGCCGAGAAACGGACCATCGCCGGGAACTGCCCAGCGGTCGTCCGCAAGGCAGAGCCGCCTGTGACGGTGGAACTGGTTTCCGTTCTCGGTCCGCTGAGTCGTCGCACCCTGCAACTTGCAACGACGTTCGCCCCCTACGCTCGTCGTCGACTCGTCGTTCCATCCGGGCGCGTCGATGAGACGCTTCTGCTGGAGGCGAGCTATTACGGTGTCGGCGTGACCGTGACTGATGACGACGACGAACGCACGCTCGTCACGCCAGCGCCTTTTCAGCCCACCCGGTTCACGGGTGCTTCGTGGCTATTCGCAGAGCGCATGTATGCGCAAGCATTCAGCCCAGCGAACGCCACCGCGCGAGAGTCGGAGGTAGAGGGATCATGACGCCGGTGTGCTGGGGCAGTCGGACATGCTCAGCCTCAGCCTCAGCCAACCGCTGACTCCACCACTGAGCCGCTTGAGCGGTGCTCATCGAGGTTGCGGTCGCAACGATCTCATCGAACACGGCCAGGTTGTGCAGGTGCGCGAGGAATCGATCTTCATCAGAGCCGGTGAACGAGTCCACCGCGCGGCCCCCGCAATGCGCACACAGGCACGGCCACGGGGTGGCGCTCGCGAACCACTTCATGTGCATCTCACTGGACCGTGCAAATCGCATCAGCTCCGGCATCAGCACGTGCGGCGCCCGGTCGCTGGGGCGACTCGAGAATGACTTGTTCCCTGGCACCGACAGACGACGCAAACTCGGGATCTGACCGATGGCAGCCGCCCGCGCGCCGTACACGATCGCATCGATCCCGGCGAGGTCCGCCCGCCACGGGACCGCACCCTTGACTTCTCCGAAGAACCGCCGATACGACTCCGGTCCACCCTTGAGGTTCAGCGGGTCACCGGCCTTCGCCCCGAGTGCCAACGCGACCGGATGGCGGCTGCGCGTGGCGACTGCGATCAACTGTGAGATGAGCTCCGGCGTCGACCACTTCTGGTGCACCGCCAAGGGCAGGATCGCGTCATCGCGGTCAATCTTGTTGGCCGCGGCCAGGATCGCCTTAAGCGCCTCGGAGTCCGCGACATCCACGAACCCCGCTGGGATCACAGCGACCGATGCCCCCGCATCGCGTTGCGCCTGGAGGACCTCCTCGACTGTCGGCGCAAACAGCGCATCCGCCGGCTCGTCGATGATCAAGGGGCGTTCTGCCGTGGCGAGAGCAAATACCGAGGTCGGCTCGATGAGGAAGGTTAGCTCCTCGTGCCGGGCCCGCAGGTGCCCTGCTGTCTGCAGCGCCGTCGGCCCGGTCAACACCATGCCACCACGCTCCGAGTTCACGTACGGCGCGGTCTGCATCGTCTCCCCACCGGCCATCGTGAACACTCGGCCCGCCAGAGTACGCTCGATCAGCGTGGTGCCGACGAGCGGCTCACGCGACGTCCGCGATCTCGGCGTGCTGTCGACCAACCCGAGGTTCTTCTGATCCGTCATGCTGAGCTCCTTACGTAAAGATCCTCAAACTCGTCTTGATCAAGGAATGCGTCCCGCGCCAACTCCTCCATGGCCTCGCCGTCGTTCAGCCGCTGCCGCACGACCCGGCCGATCAGGCGGGGATGCTCCTCAGCGATCGCGACCGGTTCGACACTGCGGTATCCGGCCCGGGAGAGTTCGATGTTTAGCTGCCGATACCGCCCCTCGCTGATCACATCTAGATCCACCGCGCGTCGCAGTAGCGCCGCGATCGACACTCGCCACTTGGATTTCAGCCGGGCCAAGCCCGGGATGGTCACTGGAGCCGCCGCCAAGTCCGGCCGTACATCTTTCGCTGGCATCAGAAACTCTGCTGCGAACCGATCTGCCTCGGACTCCTGATCTTCCGACGGCACCTGGTGCATCACGGCGTGCGCTAGTTCGTGAGCCAACGAGAACCGCTGCCGATCCGGAGGGATATGGTCCCCCAGCAGCACCACCGGTCGCTGCCCCTCCGGCCAGCTCACGAGCGCATCAATGCGCTCCGATCCCAGCGACCGCTTCGCCACCACGACCCCGGCAGCTTCCAGCGCACCTACCAGGTCCGCCACCGGACCAGACACGACGCCGATGGACGCCCGGACCTCGCGTGCGATCTCCTCCGGCGTATCGAACCCGTCTGGCGGGAGCGGATGCCGTACCAAACGAACCGGCGTGCTGCCCGCGACTAGCCCAGCTACTTGCAGGTGCAGCAGCTCCAGTTCGGCACGCAGCCGGTTCGCGACCGACAACGGAAGGGTGGAACGCTTGCGATGAAACACATACGGCGCCGCCCCTTCATCCACCGGCAAGGTCAGTAGCACAGGAGGCACGCGCAATACAGCACTTAGCGTCTCCAGGCGCTCCGCGTCCAGCTCGACCAGACCAGCCTCAGCCTTCGACAACACCGCTTGAGAGATCCCCGTCGCAGCTGCCAAGGCTCCCTGCGTAAGCCCACGCGCGACCCGGACCGTGCCCAGCATCACCCGGCCGGTCCGACGATCAGAAGCGAAGTCTGCCATGGCAACTATCGTAGCGGACACCTCCGACAATCACGCTCTCTATGTGCAGAAATATTCCTGCAGGTATCCTGTGAGTAGCGCGCGAGGTCTCTGTACTTGGCAGTACTGCCAAGTGACTGACAAGTAGCGGTGGAATTTGTCATCTTCACGCGGAACCTACATCAGTTGAAGTCGCCACCTGGCGCCATGTCGGCGAAGCGCGAGTAATGGCCCTGGAAGGCGACATTGATCGTCGCGGTCGGGCCGTTACGGTGCTTGGCGACGATGAGGTCGGCTTCGCCCGGACGCACGTCCTTGTCGTAGACGGAGTCGCGGTGCAGCAGGATCACCATGTCGGCGTCCTGCTCGATCGAGCCCGACTCTCGCAGGTCGCTGATCTGCGGCTTCTTGTCCTGCCTGGCCTCTGAACCACGGTTCAGCTGCGACAGCGCGATGACCGGAACCTGCAACTCTTTCGCGAGCAGCTTGAGCGCACGGGAGAACTCGGAGACCTCCTGCTGACGCGACTCGACGCGCTTGCCGCTCGTCATCAGCTGCAGGTAGTCGATCACGACCATGCGCAGACCTTCACGCTGCTTCAAGCGTCGGCACTTCGCACGGATCTCGACCAGGGTCATGTTCGGGCTGTCGTCGATGTAGAGCGGTGCGTCGTTGATGCGTCCACGAGTCGCGGCGACCGTGGTCCAATCGCGCGGGTCGAGCGTTCCCTTACGCATGTGCTGGAGCGGAATGGCGCCCTCGGCGCTGAGCAGACGCATCGCGATCTCGCTCTTGCCCATCTCGAGCGAGAAGAAGATCGCCGGCTGGCCGTGGCCGATCGCGGCGGCGCGGGCGAAGTCGAGCGCGAGCGTGGACTTACCCATGGCGGGTCGCGCGGCGACGACGATCATCTGTCCGCCGTGCAGGCCGTTCGTGAGTTCGTCGAGCTCCTTGAAGCCGGTCGGCACGCCCGTCATCGACCCGTCACGACCGCTGGCCGCCTCGATCTCTTCCAGCGCAGCATCCACCGCGACCGTCAGGGGCACGTAGTCTTCCGCCGCCTCTGTGCCGGTGACCGCGTAGATCTCTGCCTGCGCGTTGTTGACGAGATCGGTCGCATCGCCCTGGCCGTCGTAGCCGAGCTGCACGATGCGCGTGCCGGCATCGACGAGACGGCGCAGGATCGAACGCTCGGCCACGATGCCGGCGTAGTATCCCGCGTTCGCCGCAGTCGGCACGATCGAGGTCAGCGTGTGCAGGTAGTCGGCACCGCCCGCGCGACCCAGCTCACCGGTCTTGATCAGCTCGTCCGTGACGGCGACGACGTCGGTGGGCTCGCCGTGCGAATACAGCGAGAGGATCGCCTCGAAGATCAGCTCGTGCTTGGGGATGTAGAAGTCGGCACCCTTGAGGGTCTCGATCACATCGGCGACAGCATCCTTCGAAAGGAGCATTCCACCGAGGGCACTCTGTTCGGCGAGGAGGTCGTGGGGTGGCGTGCGCTCTGGCTTGCGCTGTCCCCCGAGGCGCTCCTCCGAGATGTCGGCAATCGACACTGTGCTCCCTCCGATGCGCTGGCTGCTGTTGCGGCGCGGGATGATGGATCCCCCGATTGCCGTACGACGACGGCCGGTTCTGCGGCAGCAATGAGCGAACCACGAACCACCGACATCTCGTCGCTCGTCCACGCTAGAAGCGCCCTACTCCACCCGCAACACAGCCTGTGGATAACTCTGTGGAGAGGATGCGAACAACTTCGGAGTGTCTGTGCAGAACGCATGTGGATAACCCTGTGCTGCACGCCTTTTCACAGATTTTTAATGATCGTTGACCTGGGATTTATCGATTCCCCAGGCTGTGGATGAGAATCTGTTTAAACGCCCTATTGAAGGTTGAGGCCTCCGGAAGCACATGTGTACAACCTGGGGAGAAGTCAAGCCCTGTTTTTCTCGGGCGCGTCCGCCGCTCCGCGCACGGGAACGAGCGGGTCACCGGCGAATTCATCCGTCGTTCAGCCGCTCCGGTGACGTGCCATCACTCAGTCGCGGGTGTCTGCTCACGACGGACTGATCAGTCTCCGCAGGCGTCGTAGGCGGTCCGCCGCCGAGAACGCAGAAAGCCCTCCGCCCGAAGGCAGAGGGCTTTCTGAGGATCGCGCGTTACTTGGCCGCGACGACCTGAAGGGTGATGACGGCGACGACGTCCTCGTGCAGACGCACGGTCGCCTCGTGGTCACCGGTCGACTTGATCGGCGAGGTGATGGTCACCTTGCGCTTGTCGATCGTGCCGAGGCCGGCAGCCTCGACAGCGTTCGCGACGTGCTCGGTCTTGACCGAACCGAACAGACGCCCGCCGCCGCCGGCCTTGACGGCCAGACGGACCTTGGTGTCCTCGATCTTGTCCTTGAGAGCCACAGCCTCGTCGCGGTCGTGGATCGCACGCGCCTTGCGTGCGGCCTGGATCGACTCGACCTGCTTTGCGCCACCGCGGGTCCACGCCGTGGCGAGGCCCTGGGGGATGAGGTAGTTGCGGGCGTACCCGTTCTTGACCTCGATAACGTCACCGGCGCTTCCGAGCCCGGCGACCTCATTCGTGAGAATCAGCTTTGCCATATCGATACCCCTTAGCGGCCAGCGCCGGCGTAAGGCAGGAGTGCCATCTCGCGTGCGTTCTTGATCGCCGTGGCGATCAGACGCTGCTCCTGCACCGAGACACCGGTGATACGACGGGCACGGATCTTGCCGCGCTCCGAGACGAACTTGCGAAGGGTAGCGACGTCCTTGTAGTCAATGACGCCGACCCGGATCGACTTCGCGGGAGCGGTGGGCTTGCCACCCTTCCGCGGCTTGCGGCGGTCGCCGCTCGACTTTCCAGCCATGGTTTTTCCTTATTGATGAGCGGATGCCGTGCCTCTTGCGAGACGCGGATCCAGAAGTTGTTTAGAACGGGGTGTCGTCGCCGAAGCTGCCTGGAGTGCTCCAGGCATCTGCGCTGGTCGAGGAACCGGGTGTGGACCACGGCTCCTCCGACACCTGCTGCTGCGCTGGGCGCTGTCCACCGCCGCCGCCACCGGCACCGCCGGAAGCCGCACGGGTGACCTGCGCCGTCGCGTAACGCAGCGAAGGGCCGATCTCATCGACCTCGAGCTCGATGGCCGTGCGGTTGTTGCCCTCACGGTCCTGGTAGGAGCGCTGGCGAAGACGACCCTGCGCGACAACACGCATGCCCTTCGTCAGCGAACCCGCCACGTGCTCGGCGAACTCGCGCCACACGGACGCACGGAGGAACAGCGCATCGCCGTCCTTCCACTCGTTCGCCTGACGGTCGAAGGTTCGCGGCGTCGATGCGATGGTGAAGTTCGCCACCGGCAGTCCGTTCTGCGTGTAGCGCAGCTCGGGGTCGGCCGTGAGGTTTCCCACCACGGTGATGACGGTTTCGCCGGCCATGAGCCTTAGGCCTTCGCTGCCTTGGCGGCCTTGCGGGCCGCCTTCTCCTCGGAGCGCTTCGCCTCCGAAGCGACCATCGCCTGAGCTTCCTCGGAGCGGAGCACCTTGGTGCGCATGATCTGCTCGTTCAGGCCCAGCTGACGGTCGAGCTCCTGCGTGGCAGCGCTCGTCGCGGTGAAGTTGACGACGGCGTAGATGCCCTCGGTCTTCTTCTGGATCTCGTATGCAAGACGGCGCTTGCCCCAGATGTCGACCTTGTCAATCGAGCCACCATCGTTGGTGATGACCTTCAGGAACTTGTCGAGCGTAGGGGCGACCTGGCGCTCGTCGATCTCGGGGGTCAGAATGACCATGAGTTCGTACTGGTGCGTCACTTACCCACCTCCTTCGGACTAGAACGGCTTCCGGGCATTTCCCGAAAGCAGGAGGGTGTGTGCACGTGCCCGCCCATGCGCGCAGGATGCACGCAGAAGACAGACAACCTGGACAGTCTAGCGGAGTTCCGGGCGTGTCGCGAACGCGGTCAATCGACGGAGCTGCGCGGAACGATCCAGCGGTGCGAGAAGCTCGGCTCGACGGCTGCGAAAGAAGCGCGGGAAGAATTTCCGGGTCCAGATGCTACGGAAGCCGGGAAACTCTTCCGGCATCGTCGCGGTTGCGTTCAAGTGTCGTTCTGACGGCGACAGATCAACCTCAGCGCCGGATCGGGTCGTGGTGCGGCGTCGGCTCGAGCGTGTAGTCGGTCGTGGCATCCGACCAGGTGTCCTCGCCCGCTCTGCCACGCGCACGTCGCATCGACAGGATGCCGTTCACGAGCGGAGCCCCCACGCCCAGCGCCACACGACCGATGACCGAACGATCCTCGCCCGCGAGCACGCTCTTGCGGTGCCATGCCGCATGCAGCGCGCCACCGCGACCGGCCGGCACCAGCTTCGCCCGCAGGCGGCCCTCGCGGCGCAGCGCGACGAGCTCTTCGACGCAGCGCCACCAGTTCGTGTCGGATTCCGGCTGGAAGTAGTTGTCGCGCTGCCATCCGGCGAGCGGATGGCGGAACCGCCGTCCCACGACCTCCTCGGCGCCGCCCAGCAGGCCGCTGCCGGTGAACACCGTGTTCAGGAGCGCCTTGTGCACCCCGAACGTGTCGAGGGCGATGACGGGGACCTTCTGCGCAAGCGCCTCGATCGCCGCCGTCGAGCTGACGGTCACCAGCCCCTCGGCGCGAGCGAGCGCCGTCGACATCGGCTCGTGCGAGATGACGAGGTTGCCGGGGCGATCCGCCAGCAGGTCGGCATAGGCATCGCGCTCGAGGTGTGCCTCGGCCTCTCCCGGCCGCGATCGCAGCTTCACGACGACGCGCTTGGTCGGATCGGCGACCGCCGCGAGGCGCAGCATCTCGACGATCTGCTCGCGTTCGTGCCGCGCAGCAGGCACGAGCGCCTGCGCGGCGAACACGAGGTCCGTCCCGCCGGGGTGGGCGAGCGGAGCCGGCGCGGGGCGAGCGGAACGGGATGCGCCACGGCCCGCCGACGCACCGACGAGTTCGCGTTCCTCGACGCGGACGGTCGTCGCCGTCACGGCATCCGGCGCCATCCGCGCGAAGGGGAGCACCGCGAGCGCGGTCGGCACCTGGAGGCCGATGCGACGACCGAGCTCGGCGAAGGCGCGCTCCTCACGATGCGAGTGCACGATCATCAGGTCGCTCTCGCGCCGGTACTCGAGCGCACCGCGTTGAGCGGGAATCGACATTCCCGACAGTCCGCTCACCACGACCGGCCTTCGGGTGAGCCGGTCGATCTGGCGGGCCATCAGGCGGACGAAAGGCCCGCGGCCGGAGAGCACGACCACGTCGGGCTGATGCCCTGTGAGCCACCCGTGCAGTTCCTCGAAACCTAGGCGCGTGACGTCGGCAGCCGTGAAGCTGGTACCGGTGAGGGCAGTGCGCTCCTGCGCCGGACTCACCGTGAGCGGCGTGCGCACGAGCAGCATGTGGCGTCGAATGCCCTCGACACCCGACAGCAGCGACGCCGACCATTTCACGAACGAGTCGGCATCCGCGATCGCGACGACGCGCAACTCGCTCGTGCTGGTCATCATGCTCATGCCGGAACGCGACGCAGCTTCGCCATCGGGGCCTGCTCGCCCGGGAAGACGCGCTTGACCCCGTCGCCGAGAGCGGTCTCGATGACCCGGATGTCGCGCACGAGGTGCGAGAGGCCTGTCGGCTCGAGCGATGCGGCGTGGTCGGAGCCCCACATCGTGCGATCGAGCGTGATGTGGCGCTCGACGGCGACCGCTCCGAGTGCGACGGCCGCGAGGGAGATCTGAAGTCCGCGCTCGTGTCCCGAGTAGCCGATCGGCACACCGGGGTAACGGTCGCGCAGCGTCGTGATGACGCGGAGGTTGGCCTCCTCCGGCTCCATCGGGTACGTCGACGTCGCGTGCATGAGCACGACCCGGTCGGTGCCGAGGGTCTCGAGCGCACGGTCGATCTGCTCGATGGTCGACATGCCAGACGAGAGGATGATCGGCTTGCCCGTCTCACGCAGCGCGGTCAGCAGCTCGAGGTCGGTGACGCTGGCCGAGGCGACCTTGTGCGCCACGACGTTCAGCTCTTCGAGGAACGCGACGCTGGGCACGTCCCACGGTGAAGCGAACCAGTCGAGCCCGCGCAGCGTGGCGTGGTCGCCGATCTCGACGTACTCGTCACGGCCGAACTCGACGCGACGACGGTAGTCGAGGTAGGTCATCGTGCCCCACGGCGTCTCCCGCGGAACGTCGCGCATGTGCTCGGGGGTGGAGATCTCCGGGGTGCGCTTCTGGAACTTCACCGCGTCTGCACCGGCGTCGGCCGCGATGTCGATGAGTCGCTTCGCGATGTCGACGTCGCCGTTGTGGTTCAGGCCGATCTCAGCGATGACATAGGCGGGCCGGCCGCCTCCGATCACGCGTGATCCGATGCTGACAGTCATGGTGGTCCTCCAGTCGTCGTACCCCTCATTCCTGGGTACGCCGCGACTGTGAACACTGCACGAACTCGGGGTTACCGGGGTCGGTCGGCTGTCAGAACGCGCTCGATCAGCTCGCGCACGGCTCCGTCGCCGCCTCGTCTGTCGAGCACGACCCTGGCCGCCGCACGAACCTCTGCCCGCGCATCCGCGACCGCGACGGGCCAGCCGACGATCCGCATGGCGGGCAGGTCGTTCACGTCGTTGCCGAGATACGCGATGTCGGCGAGGGCGATGCCGTTCTCCGTCGCCCACGCGGCGAGCGCGGCTTCCTTGTCGTCGACGCCGTGCAGCACCGGCACTCTCAGCTTCTCCGCCCGCGCGCGCACGACCGGGTTGACCTCGGTCGAGAGGATGAGCATCGGGATGCCGGCGCGCCTGAGCCTGGCGACCCCCATCCCGTCCTCCCTGCTGACGCGCACCTGCTCGCGCCCTTCGGCGTCGACCAGGGCCGTGTCGTCCGTGTGCACGCCGTCGAAGTCGGTGACCACCGCCTTCACCGCGATGGCCTCCGGCTGATCCACGAGCGGGGCGAGAGCGGATGCCGCGGCGAGCTGGTGCACGTCATCGATCTCGATCGCCGTCCGCTCGGAGACCTCGACGATGCCGATCCTGCCGAAGAAGCGGTGCCCTGCCCGACGGAAACCGTCTGCCCGGAACGCGTAGAAGGCACCGGTCTCGAGGTAGTGCGGCTCGCGGTCCTGGCGGCGCGGCCGGTGGGCGGCGTCGTGGTTGATCGCGACCGCGGCCCCCTCGTCGTCTCGCCCCCACAGGAACCCGTACGTCTCGTGCGCGGAGAACATGCTGTCGTATCGGCCGGAGCGCACCCCGTCGACCGCGACGTCGATGCCGTCACTGGGGATGAACGGCGACGTCGCCTGGATGAAGACGACCACGTCCGCCCTGTCCCCCGCGTCGTCCAGGACGTCGAGCACGTGCAGCACCGCGCTCTCGGACGAGGCGCCGTCGCCGGAGAGCTCGGCCGGCCGGCGGATGACGCGAGCCCCGGCCGCGGCGCTCAACTCCGCGATCTCGTCGTCGTCGGTGGAGACCACCACGAGATCCACGTGCGCCGCCGCCGCTGCGGCGCGCACGGCGCGCTGGATGAGCGCGACGCCGCCCACACGCATGACGTTCTTGCGGGGCACACCCTTCGAGCCGCCCCGCGCCGGGATGACCGCGACGGTGAGGCCGCCCGCTGATGCCTTCGCCCTCGACTCTTCACGTGAAGTCGTCATAGTCCGCGCGCCACCTTCCACACCCGTGCCGCGCGTCGACGCGCGCCCCTGATCGTGAGCCGGATCTCCTCGGCCCTGCCCACGCCGCCGACCGAACGCAGCGCGCGGCGCACGATCGGCTCGGCCGGGGCCCCGGGCAGTCGCAGTGCGATGAGCCTGTCACGGGCGAAGTAGCGATCCCGTTCGGCCTGGTCGAGCTGCCGGAGCAGTTCCTCCGCCCGCGGGCGCAGGTGCGCGGCGATCTTGGGCTGCATCGCGTACCCCACGGCATCGATGAGCGATTGCAGCCGTTCCGGGTCGCGATAGCGGTCATCCGGTCGGGTCAGCGCGTCGACGATCGTCGCGGGGATCCGATTGCTGTTCTCGTACGGGGTGAGCCTGCTCAGCACCATCTGCGTGCCAGAGGACGCCACTGGCCGATCGAACAGTGCCTGCGCGGTCGGCAGAGCGGTCGAGAACCCCGCGACGATGCCGACCACATCCAGGCGCTCGGCGACGAGCTCTGCAGATTCGACTCCGCGGTACTCGACGAACTCGACCCCGTGCGTCTCGGCCCGCGCACGCACCGTATCGGTGACCAGCGGTGGTGCGGACGGATGAGGCTTGAAGACGATGCGCTGCGGATTCCACGCCGCTGCCCGATCGATCATGTCGCCCTGCATCGAGATCTCCTCCGCGGGCGACACCAGTCCCAGTGCGGACAGGTACTGTCCGAGCACGAGCGCGGTCGGTGTGCCGTCGGCGAGCGCGTCGAGGCGCGGATCCGCCGCCGTCGTCTCGAGGAGCACCTTCCGGAATGCGGCCGGAGGCACCGGCATCCGCTCCGCACCACCTGCGCCGCGGCGAGACCGAGCCTGCGGCACGAGACACGGCGTGCCCGGCTCGGTCTCGCGCGGCGGAGTCGGTCTCGCCGCACCGAACACGAGCGGCTCCACTCCGGGCACGACGTCGGCGTACACGACGCGGCCGACTCGTTCGACGACGGTGCGCGGCAGCTTCACCCGCATCGGCGAGTAGGTCATCAGGCCATCGCCGATGATCGTGATGCGGGCATCGGGGAAGAGCGACAGCAGGGTGCGCGCGGGGGCGACCTGCGGGCTCTGCACGAACAGCTCCAGATCGTCGTCGAGTCTCCAGGCGCGTGAGAGCAGACGATTCAGGATCGGAAGGTCGGCCGCGACGGGATGCCAGGAGCTCGGATGCTGCGGCGAGAGGATCTCGTCGAGCGGCTCGATGCGATCGAAGCGCGCGCACAGCGAGCGGAGGTTCGGCTGCTCGTGGATCGCAAGGCTCGTCTCGGGGATGCGCGCGGAGTTCACCGGTACGAGCATCCGCTCCTGGCCCGCTTCGATGAGGCCCTCGTCGAGTGCGGCGGCCGCCGTGGTGAGCCCGTAGGCGCTGTGAAGGACGAAGAGCTGGGTCATCTCGCGTGCCCCGCCTCACGCAGCGTGCGTGCGAGCACCCGCCGTTTGGAGCCCTCCAGACGATCGAGGGCGTGGGCGACATCCGCGGCGTCGAGCGTGGCGAGCAGGTCGCGGATGCTGTCACGCATCTCGCGCCGCAGTGCCGGCGTCATGCGCCGGGACCGAACGATGTGATGCGAGCTCAATGCGAGGGCGGTGCGCACCACCTTCGGCATGAAGCGCTGGGCGTCGGCATCCTGCTCCACGATCTGCACCACCTGCGAGAGGGCGCGCGGAAAGTCGAGCTGTCGACGATCGCGCACCTGGGTGAGCGACGTCGCGACGCCGCGGCGGTAGAGCATCGCCGGGGCATCGACCGCCGCGAAGGACCCGGCCTGCAGGTGCAGTCGCCAGATCCACGGACGATCCTCGGCGGTGAAGAGACCGTCGGGGAACGCGGCGAGGCCCTGATCGAGGATGCGCCGGTGGAAGATGCCCGCCCACGCGTAGGGGTAGTCGACCATCGTCGTGTCGTCGGCGGGAAGGATCGCGTCGCGTGGAGATGCGACGACGCCGCGCCAGGCGAAGGGGGCGCGCACGATCTTGCGGGCGGATCCGGTGACGCGCACATGGTCGGTGCGGAGGAAGTCGCATTCGAGTTCCTGCAGCCGGGAGGCGAGCACCTGCAGTCGGCGCGGCTGCATCCAGTCGTCGCCGTCGATGAAGCAGAACGCGTCGCCCTCGATGTGCGCGAGACCCTGATTGCGTGCGCTGGCGAGTCCGACCGGTCGTGGATTGACGAGCACCTCGGCGTGCGCGAAGCGCTCCGCATAGCTGCGCATCTGATCACCGGTGCCGTCGGTCGATCCGTCATCCACCGCGACGAGCTTCAGCGAGCCCGGATCGTCGAACTGCCGCAGCAGCGTCTCGAGGGTCGTGCCGATGTACGGAGCGGCATCCTTCGCGGGAAGGATGACGGTGACGAGCGGTGTGCGCACAGGGCTCCCGGTGGGTTGGTGGGCGTCCGGAATGCTCGCATCCGCACCTTGCCGCCCGGTGGCGCCGCGGTGAACGGGCGGTGTCTGCGCCGGCTCAGCGCACGATCGGCGGCACCGTCGACCAGGACGCGCGATCCTCGGCGCTGGGGGCGGCGGGAATGCGGCCCCTCCCGTCCGGCTCGGGGATCGCGGCGAGCAACGAGCGGGTGTACGGATGCTGGGGAGCGGCCCACAGCGCGTCCGTCGGGCCCGACTCCAGCACCCGACCGGCATACATCACGAGAGTGCGGTCGGCGATGCGGCGCACCACGGCGAGATCGTGCGAGATGAAGAGCATCCCGGCGCCGACCTCGGCGACGAGATCGCGCATGAGGGCAGCGACGCTGGTCTGCGTCGAGGCATCGAGGGCGGAGATCGGCTCATCGGCGATCAGCAGCTTCGGCCGCGCGGCGAGCGCACGCGCGATCGCGATGCGCTGCTTCTGGCCACCGGAGAACTGATGCGGGAAACGCGTCGTCGATGCGGGATCGAGGCCGACGCGCTCGAGCCATTCCTCGACCTTTGAGCCCTCATCGCCCCGCGCCAGAGCGGTCTGTATGCCGTCCGCGATCTGGTCGCCGATGCGGCGGCGAGGGTTGAGGGACGTCGACGGATCCTGGAAGACCATCTGGATGCCGGTCAACGCTGACGAGCGACGCCTGAGACCCATGGTCGCGACCGGCATCTCGTCGAACAGCACGGTTCCGGCGGCGGTCTTCTCTATGCCCGCGGCAGCACGGGCGAGCGAGGACTTCCCGCTGCCGGACTCGCCGACGAGTGCGACGGTCTCACCGACCGAGACCTGGACCGAGACATCGTCGACGGCGACCACGGGCGGGGAACCGGGATACCGCACGACGACGCCCTGCGCGTCGAGCACGAGAGCATCAGTCATCGGCGCCTCCCTCGAGTCGCGAACCCGGCAGTGCCGCGAGCAGCGTTCGCGTGTAGTCGTGCTGCGGGTCGGCGAACAGCGACGCACGGTCGGCTCGCTCGACGATCCGCCCGTCCTTCATGATCGCGACATCGTCGGCGATCGCACTCATCACGCCCAGGTCGTGCGTGACCAGCAGCACGGCGAGGTCCCGATCGACGGCGAGGTCGCGCAGCAGCTGGAGGATTCCGGCCTGCACCGTGACGTCGAGCGCGGTGGTCGGCTCATCCGCCAGCAGCACATCCGGGTCGCACGCCAGAGCGCATGCGATGGCTATGCGCTGCCGCTGCCCACCGGAGAACTGGTGCGGGTAGCGGCCGAGCGCGTCCGCAGGGCGCGGCACCTGCACGGTCTCGAGCAGTTCGACCGCCCGCGCCTCTGCCGCCTTGCCCTTGAGCCCCAGGTGTACCCGCATGTGGTCGGTCAGCTGCCTGCCGATGGTGAGCTGCGGATGCAGCGACGCCGACGGGTCCTGGAACACCATCGCGATGCGGTTGCCGCGGACGCGGTTGAGCGCACGACGCGGCATGCCCAGCAGTTCGTCCTCGCCGAGCCGGATGGAGCCGGAGGTCTGCGCCTTGCGGGGCAGCAGCCCGAGCACGGCGAGTGAGGTGAGCGTCTTGCCCGAGCCGGACTCGCCTGCCAGGCCCTGCACCCTGCCGGCGTGGAGGTCGAGCGAGACGCCGTGCACGAGGGGGCGGCCGATCGAGATGTGCAGATCGGTGATGCTCAGCGCTGTGCTCATGCGTTCGCCCCCTTCGCGGATGCCGTGAGGTCGGACTGGTTCTCGTGGGCGATCTCGGCCGTGGGGTCGAGCACGTCGCGCATCGCATCACCGAGGAAGTTGAACGCCATCACGACCGTGAGGATCGCGAGGCCGGGGAAGACGCCGAGCCACCAGGAGTCGAAGTTCTGCATCGCCGCCGAGATCATCGAACCCCACTCCGCGGTCGGGGGTTGAGCGCCGAGCCCGAGGAACGACAGGCCGGACAGCAGCAGGATCGCGGCGCCGATGTCGAGGGTGGCGAGGACCAGCACCGGCCCCGCGATGTTCGGCAGGATGTCGACGGTGAGGCTCCGCAACGGAGAGTGTCCGAGCAGGCGACCGGCGATCACGTAGTTCTGCCGACGGAGGCTCAGCACCAGGCTGCGCGTGACGCGCGCGTACTGCGGCCACGAGACGATGATGGCCGCGATGACCGCGTTGAACAGCGAGGGGCCGAGGGATGCCGCGACCACCATCGCGAGGATGACGGTCGGGAACGCCATGAACAGATCGGTGATCCGCATCAGCGTCTCATCGACCCAGCCGCCGAAGTATCCGGCCACCGCGCCGAGGACCGTACCGATGATGAGGGCCGCGACGACGAGCATGAGCGCGAGCGGGATCGTCACGGTGGCGCCGGTCATCAGGCGCGAGAAGATGTCACGGCCGTTGCCGTCTGTGCCCATCAGCGTCTCGATGCCCGGTGCCTGCAGGCGGGGCAGCACCTGCGCGTTCGGGCCGTACGGCACCCACCACTGCGCCGTGAAGGCGACGAGCACCCAGGCGAGGGCGATCACCGAGCCGATCACACCGAGCGGTGTGCGCCAGGCGCGCGGCCAGCGGAAGCGGATCTTCCAACGGGAGGCGACGCGGCGGTCGTCGAAGGCGCTCATGCGATCCTCACTCTCGGATCCAGCACGCCGTACAGCAGGTCGACGACGAGGTTGATGAGCAGGTAGATCACACCGACCACGAGACCGACGCCCATGATGCCCGTGAGGTCGAGGTTCGCGGCGGCGTTGTAGGCGTATGTGCCCAGGCCCGGCCAGGCGAACACCGACTCGACGAGCACTGTGCCGCTCAGCAGCGCGCCGAAGGCAACCCCGACGACGGTGAGGATCGGCAGCGCGGCACCTCGCAGGACGTAGTCCATCACCACACGGGTGCCGGACAGGCCCTTGGCCCGCGCTGCCCTCACGTAGTCGCTGTCGAGCACCTCGAGCACAGAGGTGCGCACGAACCGTGTCAGCAGTCCGATCGTGACGAGCGAGAGCACCATGACCGGCAGGGCGAGGTGGGCTGCGGCGTCGAAGAACCCGACGCTGTCGCCGTTCAGCAGGTAGTCGATCGTGTAGAACCCGGTGACCCGCGGCGGCGGCGTGATCGACGGCGACACGCGTCCAGAGCCGGGCGCGATCCCCAGCTGCAGGAAGAAGAAGTAGTAACTGACGAGCGCGAGCCAGAACGTCGGAACGCTGAGACCGACGAGAGTGATCACGCGCACGACCTGGTCGGTGACGAGCCCCCGGCGGTACGCCGCCAGCGTGCCCAGCACGATGCTGACGGCGAGGCTCACGATGATCGCGCACACGGCGATCTCGATCGTCGCCGGCACCGCGGTGGCGAGATCGGCCGTCACCGGTCGCCCTGTGACCAGCGAGGTGCCGAGGTCGCCCTGCAGCAGGTTCGCCATGTAGATGAAGTACTGCACGAACAGCGGCTGATCCAGCCCGTGGGCCTTGATGAACGCCTCGCGCGTCGCGGGGTTCTGAGACGCACCCTCTCCCAGAGCCGCCGAGACCGGGTCACCGGGGACCAGGTTGGTGAGCAGGAACGTCACGATCGTGACGCCGATCAGCAGCAGCACCGAAGTGCCGAGTCGGCGCAGCAGGTACCCGACCAGCGGAGAGCGGGTCGGGCGCCTGCGTGCGCCGGTGGTCGTACTCATCGAACTGTTCAGCCGGCGGGCGCGATCTCGGCGATGTCGATCTCCCACACCGAGTTGTAGACGGCGCCGGTCACGTCGCCGGCGGTCGCGATGTTGCGGCCGGGGACGATCAGCGGGACGAACGGGCCGTCCGCCTGCATCGCCTCGGCGAACTCGGTGAACGCGGCGGTGCGCGTGTCCGGGTCCGTCGCGCTGGCGGCACCGGCCGCGAGACCGGCGATCTCGGGGTTGGCCTCCGCGGCCCAGCCCGAACGGAGCCCGACCTTGAGTCCGGGGCCGAAGGGCAGGAAGTTCGCCGAGTCCGCGTAGTCGGGCCCCCAGAACCAGAGGCCGAAGCCCTCGGTGCCGTTGACGTAGGCGTCGAGCTCGGTCGCGAACGGCGCGGGGGCGAGTTCGACGTCGATGCCGAAGTCCGCCAGTTGCGCCTGCACGCGCTCGGCGAGCGGGGTGAACTCCACGCCGCCGACCGGGTAGTCGTTCGGGAACTGCAGCTTGAGCGTCTGCCCGGCGTAACCGGATTCGGCGAGCGCGGCCTTCGCCCGGTCGAGGTCCTGCTCGACGCCGGCATCCAGAGCACCCTCGAACCCGGGCGGGATGACACCCGTCGCCTGCACGGCGCCGGTGCCCGCCAGTTCGAGCAATGCGTCGTAGTCGAGGGCGTAGCGGATCGCCTCGGCGATCTTCACGTTCGCGAGCTCTCCCGCATTCGCCGCGTCCTGGTTCAGCAGCAGGAAGATCGTCTGACCCGAAGGAACGGAATCGACGTTGAGGTCATCGCCGAGGCTCGCGACCTGATCGCCGTTGAGGTCCATGGCCACCATGGTGTCGCCACCCTTGAGGTTGGCGAGCTGCGTCGCGCTCTCGGTGACGTTGCGGATGACGACCCGGTCGTACGCGCTCTCCTCGTCGCCGTCGTACTCCCCGCTCTTGGTGAGCACGATCTGCGATGACAGGTCGAGAGTGTCGAGCACGAACGGGCCGGATCCGGCGGACTCGCCGTCCAGGAACGCCTGGGCGGTGTCTGTGCCGTCGGTCGTGCCGCCGTTCTCGATCACGACGTCCGAGTTGACGATGCCCAGAGCAGGATTCGCGAGGATCGCGGGAAGCTGGAGCAATGGGGTCTCGGTCGTGAACTTCACGGTCTTGTCGTCGACCTCTTCGATCGTGACTCCCGCGAGCAGGAAGTTCGGCTTCGCCTCGGCCATTCCCTGGATGCGCTGCAGCGAGAAGACGACATCCTTCGCCTCGATCGGCGTGCCGTCGGAGAAGACGCGGTCGCCCTCGAGAGTGAAGGTGAACTCGGTGGCCTCGTCGTTCTGCTCCCACGAGGCCAGCCCTGGCACAGGGGTCGAGACATCCGATCCCTCGAAGTCGACCAGCGTCTCGTAGAGCGCCTTGGCCAGCATGTTGCCGGTCGGGTCGTAGCTGTGACCGGGGTCGGCCGTCTCGATCGAGAAAGCGGTGTCGATCACCAGAGAATCGGACGAACTGGTGCCACCACCACCGGAGTTACCGCCGGAGCAGCCGGTGATGGCAAGGAGCGCGACTGCTCCCACTGCGACCAGGGACCTGCGAGACATCGAGGACATAGACCCTCCAAGGGAGAGGAGCGATTCGGGAAAGGTCGGACTGCTGTGGACGACCGTGTTCAGATTGGCACGATGCGCGACGATCTGTCCAATGAGAACAGGAGCTGAGACACGATTGACCCTAGAATTCGGGAATGACAGACAGAACGTCCAACGAACGGCCGACTGACTCGGCATCCGCTGGACGAAGTGTGCCCGTGCTGGATGACGTCGCCTACCGCATCCTCGAAGTGCTCCGCGAGAACGGCCGGCTCTCGATGGCGGCACTCGCCGAACGCATCGGCATCTCCCGGGCGAACGCGTACTCGCGCGTCGAGGCGCTCATCGACGGCGGCGTGATCACCGGCTTCTCGGCATCCATCGATCCGGCGAAGGCCGGACTGTCGATCGGCGCGCACGTGTTCGTGACCGTGCATCCGCAGGCCTGGCCGTCGTTCAGGGAGCAGGTGCGCGAGATGCCGGAGGTCGAGTACTGCGCCGTCACGACGGGTGAGCACGACGCCATGCTGATGATCAGGGCGACAGACGTGGGCGGCGTGCACGACTTCTCAACCGGCGTGATCGCGCGACTGCC
This sequence comes from Microbacterium shaanxiense, assembly GCF_054779995.1. Taxonomy (NCBI): domain Bacteria; kingdom Bacillati; phylum Actinomycetota; class Actinomycetes; order Micrococcales; family Microbacteriaceae; genus Microbacterium; species Microbacterium shaanxiense. Next base: position 29,248 of record NZ_BAAGXE010000002.1, read on the forward strand.
GGAAGTGCGAACAGTGGTGAGCGTCGTGATCCTCGACGAGGTCGTCAGGAGGCCGTACATCCTGCCCAGCGACATCCCGCCCAGGGCACCAGCGGATTCACTGGGGATGACGCGGTGGACTCCCGCACCAGGGGCGCGGGAGCCGCTGCCCCCGCGCTGAACGGGCTCAGCCTTCGACGACCTCGGCACAGATGCTGAGCTGCGGCTCGCCATGCATCTCGTAGCGCTCGACCAGGCGAAGCCCGCTCTCGTCCTGCTCGATCGTGCTGTCACCGGAACCGGTGACCACCGATCCGTCCTTCACGAGGACGTGCACGAAATGGATGCTGATGGTGTCGCCGGTGCGCGTGCCGACGAAGCGTCCGAAGGTCACGGTGTCGCCGAGGTAGTCGCCCCACACCGCGCCGTCCTTCTCGAAGTAGTGGAAGACGCTCGGCGCGTCGTGGTCCACTGCGGAGGTCGTCGAGGAGATCATCCGGAAGGTGCGTCCGTCCAGCGACGGGACAGCTGTCTGCGTGTTCACCCCTCGATTATGGCAAGCACATGTCGTCGCGGCGTTTCCGCACGGCCCGCGTTAGCGTAGGCGGGTGAGCATGCAGCCGTTGACCTTCGATGCCCGTGCCCTCACCGAGCCCGTCGACCCCAAGGCCGTGAGCGCGTTCGCGACGGAGATGAAGGCACGCCGTGGCGGATCGACGCGGGCATCCACCGTGATCGCGATCGTCGTGGCGGTGATCGCCGTCCTCATCATGGTGCCGATGCTGTTCGTGCTCACCGTGACGCTCGCCACCGGACGGAACTCCCTCATCGGCGTGCTCCCCCTGCTGATCATCGCGGTCGTGGGAGTGGCGGTCGGGGTCGGTGCATGGGTGACCGTCCGCCGTCGGCGCGTCGTGGATTACCGGCTCGCCCGCTTCGCCGCGGCGAACAACATGACCTATACGGGTGAGGTCTCCGATCCGCCGCTGCCGGGCATGATCTTCACCCTGGGTCGGGCGCGCAAGGCTGATCAGCTCGTCCGCGGGCACAGCCCCCGTTTCGTCGAGTTCGGCAACTACCAGTACACGACCGGTTCGGGAAAGAACTCGACGACTCACAAGTGGGGCTACGTCGCCGTCAAGCTCGATGTGCCGCTGCCCAACATCGTGCTCGACGCGCTCGGCAACAACGCGATCTTCGGCACGAATCTGCCGGCGTCGTTCCAGAAGGAGCAGAAGCTCTCGCTCGAGGGCGACTTCGATCAGTACTTCACGCTGTACTGCCCCGCCGGCTACGAGCAGGATGCGCTCTACCTGTTCACGCCCGATATCATGGCGCGCTTCATCGACAACGCCGCCCAGCTCGACGTCGAGATCGTCGGCGACTGGTTGTTCCTCTATACGAGACGTGCGGCGTCGACCCTCGACCCGCACACCTGGGCCTGGCTGTTCGGCACGGTCGGAGCGCTCATCACCAAATTCGACCAGTGGGCCAGATGGCGTGACGAGCGCCTGCTCGCCGAACAGGGCCGGACGTACACGCAGGCGGCGGCCGTCGACGGAACTCCCGTCCCTGTCCCGGCGCACGCCGCACCCGCCCTGCCGTTCGCCGCACCGGTCGGGTTGCTGACGCCGCCGCCTGGCGTCGCGCAACAGGGCAGGCGACTCAAGCGCAGCGGCCGCTGGGTGCCGATCGCGATCGTCGTGATATTCGCGATCGGATGGTTCTGGGTGCGAACGCTGGCCTGAGGCGTCAGGATCCTCCGCCGCTGGTGTCGGATTCGTATCGAGAGCTGTGGGGGTAGAACTCCGGCGGATGCTGCGGGTCCAGCTCGACGAGGATGTCGCCGTCCGCCCCGACGAACACGATCACCCGTGACCCGACGACCGGGATCGTGTGCGCGTACGTGTTGAGGCGCACTCGGATCGTGTGCGCCTCGTGCTCGTCGCGGTAGCGGATGGGGACGTCGCCCCCGTCGTCCCACTCATCCGGGTCGGGCAGCCGAGCCACGAACCCCTCGTACCGACGCGTGGACCGCCTCAGTCGCAGCACACGGTCCACGTCACGTTGGGCGCGGCGCACCGAGCGCACGGCGATGACGGCCGACACGACGCAGGCGAGAGCGCAGACAGTGGTCGCGATGACGAAGAAGTCCGTCTCGGTTCTGAATCGACCGGTCCAGGGGTGCGTCCTCGCGTGCCAGAGGGCGAGAGCCGCGAATGCGATCGACAGGCCTCCGAGAACGCCGACGAGATAGACCATGCCGAGCGCCGAGCTCTTCATGATCCGCTCCGTACCCTCGACGAACAGGCCGCTGAACGAGAAGACGCCTCCGATGGCCGCGGGGACGGCGAGGGCGAGCCACCACCACCCCGCGGCCTCCTCGTCCGCCAGCGCGGTGCCGAAGGCCAGACCCGTCCCGGGGATGGCGAGTCCGACGCAGATCATGAAGCCGCAGAGGATGCCGAGGTATTCCGCCCCGATCGGTCGCCGGGTCACGCCCGGAGGCACGCGCGCGACCTTCGACCCGCTCTCACCCCTGGTCGAGAAGACCGGCCGCTCCTCCAGCCATGGCCATTCTTCTGTCATGAGGCGACGGTACGCCCGGGTGACCGCTCCCGATCACAGGTGGTGGCGGGGGTTCGTCAGACGCCGAGCAGCTCGGTCATCCGCTGATAGAACGGCGCGGGATCGCCTGCCAGTGACTGCTTCACCATCGCGGTCCAGTCGTCGACGATCACCTCGATCGATCCGAGGGCCAGGCCGTCGAGTGCCTGCCGCGGCACGTCGCGCGGATCGATCTTCGGTCCGTCGTATCCGGCGGCGATGTCCGTGTCTGCTGCGCCGAGCAGGACGCCCTGGACCAGGGTGCCCTGAGCGGCGAGCTCGAGGCGCACGCCGTTGGTCATGTTCCACTCCGCCGCCTTCGCAGCCGCATACGATCCTGTGCCGGGGCCGGCGAACCAGGACAGAGCGGACAGGATGTTCACGATCGCGCCACCGCCGTTCACCGCGAGGGCAGGACTGAACGTGCGGATCACGTCGAGCGTGCCCCAGAAGTGCGTGTCCATCTCGCGTCTGATCTCCGCGAGGTCGCCCGTGACGAGCGTGGCACCGGTGGAGATCCCGGCGTTGTTGACGAGAAGGGTCACGTCGTCCGCGATCGCCGCGGCCCCGACGATCGACTCGTGATCGAGCAGATCGAGACGCAGAGGCACCACGCGACTGTCGTCGAAGTCGATGCTCTCCGCACGCCGAGCCGTGGCGTACACCTTGCTGACTCCACGCTCGAGGAGCTCGAGCACGAACTCGCGGCCGATGCCGCGGTTGGCGCCCGTGACGAGAGCGATCTGGTCGGCGATGTTCATGGATTCTCCGCTTTCTGAGTGATTCTTCGTGACGCGGCCGCCCACCACGGGCGTCGCGTCGACTACTCTAAAAGTTGACGTTGACGTCAAGGGCAAGTCAGAATCGAACACTTCATCCCGGAGGACCATCGTGCGGATCGGCGACGTCGCGCAACGCGCAGGAGTCAGTACCCGCGCTCTGCGCTACTACGAGGAACAGGGCCTGCTCTCGGCGGAGCGCACGCACAGCGGCCAGCGCCTCTACCCCGAATCCGCGGTCGTACGCGTGCAGTTGATCCAGCAGTTCTTCACCGCCGGCCTTCCGAGCCGAACCATTCTGCAGCTGCTCCCGTGCGTCGACAGCGGGCATGGATCACCAGAGGTCTTCGAGATGCTGGCGGCAGAGCGCGATCGCATCACCGCTGCCATGGCAGACCTCGCCGCTGCACGTGACGCCCTCGACCGCATCATCGACATCGCGAACCATCCGACACCGGAGCACTGCCCCGGTCTGCGCGAGCCGGCGTGGGCCTCGCTCGACGACGCGGACACCGCGGCCGCTCTGCACCACTGACCTCCTGGCGACACGACTGACAGTTGCGTTTCGCACACTACTGCGCATTGCGTGGTAGTGTGCGATGCATTGGAGGGGTCCTGTGGATACGACGCAATTGCTCAAGGGCGTACTGGACGTGGCGGTGCTCGCCGTGCTGCGACAGGAGGACGGTTACGGCTACGACATCGTCCGCCGTCTGCGCGACGCCGGACTCGGAGACGTGGGAGACGCATCCGTCTACGGCACGCTCCGTCGCCTGTACGCCGCGGGCTCGCTGTCGAGCTATGTCGTGCCGTCCGAGGGCGGACCGCACCGCAAGTACTACGCCATCAACCCGCAGGGCGTGAAGTCGCTCGATGCGCAGACCGCCAGCTGGGCCGAGTTCGCCACCGCGATGAACGGCCTGCTGACACCCACCGCCGCGGCGTCCCGCACGATCGGAGAGAAGTGATGAACAGCCTTGAGACCACGCTCGATGAGCGCATCCGCACCTTCGCCGACGCCGTGCGCGCACACCTCGACGACCTGCCCGCGGACGAGGTCGACGACATCATCGTCGGGCTCACCGCCGACCTCGCCGAGCAGGCGGCGGACGGCGGCGGAGTACTCGAACTCGGCGATCCGGCCGCTTACGCCGCAGAGCTGCGATCGGCCGCCGGCCTGCCTGACCGGTCGGATGCTGTGACGCACGAGACCGTGCGGGAGAGAGTGTCCCGACGCCTCGGGTACATCGCCGACAGCATCCGCCGCAACGCCTTCGGTGTTTGGCTGCTCGACCTGCTCGTCGCCCTGCGTCCGGTCTGGTGGGTGCTGCGAGGCTTCGGAATCTACGGGGTTGCACATGCACTGTTGGGGTCGCCGTCATTCGGCGGCACGGGATCGGTCCTGCCGGACACTCTGTTCGGATGGCTCATTCTGCTCGCGATGACTATCGTCAGCGTGCAGTGGGGCCGTGACCGCTGGCTGCCCCGGAACGCGCTGCGACACATGCGGACGGTGATCAGCGTGATCGCGGTGCTCGCGCTGCCTTTCGCTCTCGCCTCAGTCCTGATTCCACGGGTCGAGTACGTCGACAACGGCGTCTACCAGCAACCCGGCCTCATGCTGGACGGCGTGCAGGTCGGCAACATCTTCGCGTACGACGAGAACGGCGAGCTCATCAACCGCGTGCAGCTGTACACCGATCGCGGCACGCCGTTGAACCTGTTCGGCGGAACGATCGAGGAGGGTGTCGACGGCACGTGGCAGGGCTTCGGGTGGGACGGCGACGCCCCTGTACGCGTCCCCTTCCGTGATGCCCGTGACGCAGAGGTCTGGAACATCTACCCGCTCAAAGAGGGCAGGGTCGATCCGAACACCAGCAAGATCCGGACGTCCACCGTCAGGGATGCGGCGGCACCGTTCCTGCGCGCCCCCGGTCTCCTCACGCCGTCGCCGACGCCGTCACCGGTTCCCACGCCCACGCCGACACCGGAGCCCTGAGCGCGAACCCGCTTAGGGGGCGTTCAGCCCCGAGCAGCCCACCACTCGCGCAGGCGCTGCTCGGCGACATCCGCACCGAGCACCCCCTCATCCAGCCGCAGGTCGAGCAGGAACTTGTAAGCCTCGCCGATCTCTCGGCCAGGCCCGATCCCGAGGATCTTCTGGATCTGATTGCCGTCGAGCTCGGGGCGCATGGCGTCGAGCTGCTCCTGTTCGCGGAGGTCCGCGATGCGCTTCTCGAGGTCGTCGTATGCGCCGGCGAGACGCGAGGCCTTGCGCTTGTTGCGGGTCGTGACATCCGCACGGGTGAGGATGTGCAGACGCTCCAGCAGGTCGCCGGCGTCGCGCACATAGCGGCGCACCGCGGCATCCGTCCATGCTCCCTCGGCATAGCCGAAGAACCGCAGGTGCAACTCGATCAGCGTGGCGACGGCATCCGTCGTGTCGCCGTCGAAGCGCAAGGCCTGCAGGCGCTTGCGCGCCATGCGCGATCCGACCACGTCGTGGTGATGGAAGGTGACCGCGCCACCGGGCTCGAGCTTGCGGGTGCGGGGCTTGCCGATGTCGTGCAGCAGTGCGGCTATGCGCAGCGGCACATCCGGTGCGGCATCCGGATGCCGCGAGTGCTCGAGCTCGATCGCCTGCGTGAGCACGGTCAACGAGTGCTCGTAGACATCCTTGTGATGGTGGTGCTCGTCGACCTCGAGGCGCAGCGCACTGACCTCTGGCAGGAACTCCTCGATGAGCTCGGTCTCGACCAGCGCTCGGATGCCGCGTGCGGGGTCGTCGGTCTGCATGAGACGCACGAGCTCGCCCTGGATGCGCTCTGGGCTCACGATCTTGAGCGTCTCGCGCAATCGTCCGATCGCCTCACGGGTGCCCTCTTCGATCTCGAAGCCGAGCTGTGCACTGAAACGGGCGGCTCGCAGCATCCTGAGCGGATCGTCGCCGAAGCTCACGTTCGGGTCGGCCGGGGTGCGCAAGATGCCGGCCACGAGATCCTCGACGCCACCGGTCGGGTCGATGAGCTTCACAGCGGGCACCTGAAGCGCCATCGCGTTGACACGGAAGTCACGACGGGCCAGGTCACCGTCGATCGTGTCGCCGAACTCGACGGTGGGCTTGCGTGTCACGCCGTCGTAGCTGTCGGCGCGGTAGCTGGTGATCTCCACCTGCTCGCCGCGCACCTTGGCCCCGATGGTGCCGAAGGCGCGGCCGATGTCCCACTGCGTGGACGAGATCGGCGTGACGATCTTCAGGATCTCGTCGGGTGAGGCGTTCGTCGTGAAGTCGAGGTCGTGCACCGCGCGACCGAGCAGCGCGTCGCGCACGGGGCCACCGACGACCGCGAGTTCGAAACCGGCGGTGTCGAAGGCGCGCGCGACCTCGGCGACGACGGATCCTTCGGCGAGCGCGCGCAGGCGTTCGAGCCCTTCGGCCATGTTCAGCATGGATTCCAGATTACCGGGGCGGGAATGACCCGAGCCGCGCCAGGGTCACGACTCCTCCGGCGCTCGGGTCGCCAGCATCCGCCGCAGCAGAAGGCCAGGGGCGGATGCCGCGGCTCACCGCGTGCTCAACGACCGGTGAGGTCGCGCATCTCCTGGGCGTGCCGCCGACTCATCGACAACACTCCCATGCTCATCGTGAGACCGCCGATGACAGCGATCGCGACGAGAAGCCAGATCCCCTGATCGGGATCGACGAGCTCGAGCAGATAGACCACGACCACAGCGGCGGCGAGCGCGAAACCTTCGATGAGCGCGAACGCTATGAAGAATCGGCTCTGCCGCCGCTGGTGCTGCCGCTTGAGCGTTTCGACGCGGTCGTCGTTCGAACTGGCGTTCAGCGAGTAGCTCATGCCGGAAGCGTAGCGGGGCTTCCGGTCACGCGGTCACGAGCGTGAGCACACCGGTGGCGATCAGCGTGGTCATCGTCGTCCAGAGGAAGATCGCGACCCCCTGCCACAGAAGCACCCATCCCTTTGAGACGCCGGTCGACACCAGCAATGCCGAGGTGAACTGCGTCGGGATGGCCAGCGGCCCCAGAATGCTCGCCCCGGGCACGCCGAAGCGCACGAGGAACTTCTTGAAGCGCCGCACACCCCTCGACTCCGGCTTGGGCTCGACGGCAGGCTCGTTCACTCCCACTGCGCTTCCGGCGACGGGTCCGCCGACGCTGACGAGTTCGGAGCGCCGCGCTCGTCGGGCGACGATCATCGCACGGATGCGTGCTCCGAAGAAGACGACCACGAAGACGGAGGCGAAGTTGCCGACCATCGCGGCGCCGGCCGCAATGAACGGGTTGAGCCCGGCCCACACGCCGAGCACGGAAGCGAGCTCGGATTCGAGGAACGGGATCGCTGCGGCGGCCGCGACGATGAGCGGCTGCACGAGGACCGGAACCTGCGACATGAGGTTCTGCAGGAATTCGATGAAGTTCATGTTCTTTCCTTCTGGAGTCTGCGAGCACTCCGAACACCGCCGGGTGCGGCGGTGACGGATCGGTCGGGGGGAGGGCTTGGGGCGGCGTCAGCGGTTGGCCACTGCGGCGCTGACGACGAGCGAGTTGGTCAGGACGGCGACCATCGTGCGGGTGACGGCGGTCGCGGCCGCTTCGGCGGCGCAGTCGCCCTGTTCCAGGTTCTTCGCCCTGGTGGCCGTGGCGCTGGACCACGGGATCTCACGGTGCAGCACGGGAAGCGATCCGCTCGCCGAGACGAGCGCCACGAGGGCCGCGATGTGCGCGGTCGGCTGTTCGCCATCGACGAGAGCGGCGCGCATTCGGGCCACGAGTTCGGCGCGTCGACCCGAGCCGCCGTCGACGAGGGCAGTCGACGGGAACAACCCGAGCACACGCCGCTTCTGCCGACCGATGTCACCGCGTCGGACGAGTCGGTCGAGGACGGGTTCACGCAGCGTCGGCCCGCTGGCCGCGAGAACCGTCTGGACCCCGCGGGGCTTCTGGCTGATGTAGTCCCACATCGGACGAAGCAGTTCATCCTCCGGCGGATCGCCGGCGGCATGAATGCGGACGCCGCGGACCCCGGCATCCTCGATCGTGGCGTGACCGTGCTGTGCGAGATCGGTCAGCGCACCGCCGGCGAGCACGTAGAAGAGCGTGTTCTCGCCAGCGATCGTGCCCGAGTCGGGTTGGAACAGCACGAGGAGAAGGTCCTCGGTGATCAGCGTGCGTGTGCGCTGCGAGCGGATGCTGTCGTCGGTCATGAGTCGATACTAGCACACTGTGCTAGTACAGTGTGCTAGTACCCTAGGATCGACGAAGGAGGATCGTGATGAACACGCGAGATCGCATCATCGCCGCGGCGACGGAGATGTTGCAGGAGGGCGCTCCCCGGTTGAGCGTGCGCGCGGTAGCAGCGCGTGCGGAGTGCGGTGCGAGCACGCTGCGGCATCATTTCCCCACTCAGCGCGACCTGATCAATGCGGCCCTGACGGCCACGTACGACGCGGCCATGCCCGACGAGCGCATCCGCGACACGTCGATCCCCCCGCGCGAGCGGTTGCGCGAATGCATCCGGCGTCTGCTGGATCCCACCGGCACGGCCGTCCAGGCACGCGAGGTGTGGACCAACCTGCTCACCGTGTTCGCCGATGCCCAGGCCGACGCGGATGTCCGCGCCGGCTACCAGGTGCTGGTGTCGCAGGCGGATCGCCGGGTCGGCGCCTGGCTCGCGATCCTCGAAGAGGAGGGCGTACTGCCACCCGGCGACAACACCAGGCGGTCGCACCTCCTGCTCACCGTGGTCGACGGACTCTCGATCGCGCGTGCCATGCCAGCCGGCGACACGAGTATCGAGGATGAGGCCGCGACGATCGGGTTCGCCGTCGACGCGGTCTTCGACGTCGCCTTCCCCGTGCGACCGACGCCGTAGGCGCCCTCAGGCCGGGTCGCCTTCGACGGGCCCTTCGGTGTTCGGCTTCCATCCGAGCGCCGGCGCGACGTGCGTCGCGAACGACTCGAGGACGTGCAGGTTGTAGTCGACGCCCAACTGGTTCGGGATCGTCAGCATGAGGGTGTCCGCAGCCATCACGGCTTCGTCAGCGCGAAGCTGCTCGATGAGCACATCGGGCTCTGCGGCGTAGGTCTTGCCGAACGTCGAGCGGAATCCGTCGATGATGCCGACCTGGTCTCCGTTCTCGGCGCTGCGCAGTCCGAAGTACGCCCGATCCATGTCGTTGACCAGCGGGAACACGCTCCGGCTGACGGAGACGCGCGGCGTGCCGGTGTGGCCGGCCGCCTTGTACGCCGCGCGATACAGGTCGATCTGCTCGCGCTGCAGCTGATGGAACGGCACGCCGGTGGCTTCCGTGAGCAGGGTCGAACTCATCATGTTGAGACCCTTGCGGCCGGTCTCCTCGGCCGTCGCGCGTGAGCCGGACCCCCACCAGATGTGGTCTCGGAGCGTCTCGGAGCGCGGCTCGATCGCAAGGTATCGGCCTTCACCGACCTGCTGAGGATCGCCCTGCACGACACCCGCACCGTCGATCGCCTCGAGGAAGAGGTCGAACTTGTCACGGGCGAGGTCCGCACCACGAGGGTCTTCCGATCCGACGTAGCCGAACGCCTCGTAGCCGCGCAGCGCGGTCTCGGGTGAGCCACGGCTCACGCCCAGCGCGATACGGCCGCGGGCGATCAGGTCGAGGGCTGCGGCCTCTTCCGCGAACTGCAGAGGGTTCTCGTACCGCATGTCGATGACGCCGGTGCCCACCTCGATGCGCTCGGTCTTCGCCGCCATCGCCGCCAGCAGCGGCATCGGAGACGCCGCCTGACGGGCGAAGTGGTGCACCCGCACGTACGCACCGTTGACTCCGAGCTGATCAGCGCCGACGGTGAGGTCGATCGTCTGATGCAGCATGTCGCCGGCCGTGCGCGTGCCAGAGCCGGGCACGGGGGCGTAGTGCCCGAACGAGAGGAATCCGAAAGCCTTCATGGTTTCATGCAACCGAATGGATGCCGGCGGCATTCCCGCCGCAGCCCGGCTCTGCGCATCCGCCCCTTTCAGCCCGCGACGAGGAACCCGTCGAGCACGAGTCGGCGGATGCGCGGCTCGAGATCGTTCCACAGGTCGACGAGCGGCACCTCGAACAGGTCCGCCAGTGCAGACACGATCTGCGTGACACCGAGCTCGCCGTCGCACGCGCCGACGAATCCGGCGAGCGCTGAGTCCACCGACACCGTGCGGCCGAAGCCACCGCCCTGGCGCAGCTCGATCACGCTCGGATCGTCATCTCCTGGCATGTAGTGCCGCGCTTCGGTGACATCCGCCGCCGTGACGAGGGTCTGCGGGATGCCGTCGGCCAATGAGTCGTGCGCGGCGAGGCCGTCGCGCAGCGCGCGACCGGGCGCCGACAGCGGCTGGGCGACCGTCTCGAGACGACGCAGCGGCTCCTGACCGGCATCGCCCCGACGCATCAGCACGTATCCGAACCCGATGGCTGTGACACCTCGTGCAGCGAAGTCGTCCAGCCAGGCCTCCAGCATCCGCCCGAACGCGTCCTCGCGCGGCGTGGTGCCGCCGTCGCGGATCCACAGCTCGGCATAGGTCAGAGGTGTGAGCTCTTCGCGCTGGATCACCCAGGCATCGAGCGACGGATCGATCCACGACTCGAGACGGTCGAGGCCGGATGTCTCGACGGTCTCCCAGTTGCCGAGCAGCTGCGCGATGCCCCCTGGCGTGAGATGCGCGGGAGCGGTGCGCACGAACTGCTCCACGAGCGCGTCACCGATGAGCCCGCCGTCACGGTACTCGTACGCGGTCACGCCGTCGACGCGCGGAGTGATGACGAACGGTGGATTCGAGACGATCAGGTCGAATGCCTCTCCCTCCACCGGTTCGAACATGCTGCCCTGTCGGAACGTCACGTTGCTCACACCGTTCAGGCGCGCGTTGAGCTCCGCGAACGCGAGCGCCCGCGCCGAGATGTCGGTCGCGACGACCTCACCCGCATGACGAGAGACGAGGAGGGCCTGGATGCCGCATCCGGTGCCCAGATCCAGTGCACGACCGACCGGCACCGGCACGATCAGCTCGGCGAGCGTGCGGGATGCTCCGCCCACACCGAGCACGTGATCGGCGGGCAGTTCCGTGCCGAGCGCCAGTTCGTCGAGGTCGCTGGCGATCCACCATTCGCCGATGCCGTCGGAATCCACGAACGATTGCGGACGGATCAGCGCCGCAGGCGCGACATCCTCCTCATCATCGGAGAACCGGGCGAGGCCGAGGCCGATCAGCCCTTCGAAGCCGAGGCGGGGCAGGGCCTGATCGACCAGTGCGACCGGCTGCGGCATCCCGAGCACGAACAGGCGACCGAGCGTCGCGAGCGTTCCGACATCCCGTGCGATCGCACGCAGCAGGGGCTCGCGCACCCCGCGGCCGAGCGCGTCGTCGGCCTCTTCCCCCCACAAGCGCCGCAGCGGCTCGGATCGGAAGTCCGCGGCATCCAGATCCGACGCCAACGCATCGACGAGAGACGGATCGGGAGTGGGCGGGAGCGCGTCGGACACGGCCGTCACTCTACGCGCCTTCAGGCTTCCCCTCGCACACCCGCCTAGAATCACAGGGTCACAACTCACGGGCTGACCGCCGCGGTCCCCGAGGAAGACCAGAGACGTTGATCACCCCCCGATTCGGCCGTCGTGTGCGCGCACAGCGCCGTGCACGCGGTGCACTGGTGTTCGCGGTGGCCGCCGCACTCATCGCCGCGCCGCTGCTGACACCGCCGACTCCGGCGTTCGCCGACGAGGATGCGCCGGACGACGGCGCCGTCGAGATCTCGCTCTCGGCAGGAGTGCACGGGGTGTCCCAGCCGGGCTCGTCGCTGCTGACCACCATCACGATCGACAACGGCACCGCGGCGGCGCTCTCCCCCGGTCAGGTCACGGTGGAGCTGAACCGCACCGCCTTGGCGGACGGCGCCGCGGTGACGACCTGGCTCGATTCCGGGGAGGCACCAGGAGGGTTCACCCCGCTCGGCGTCGAGGAGACCGAGACGATCGCAGCATCCGACCGTTCCACCATGTCGGTGCTGACCCCCGTCGGCACGCTCGGCGCGCTGCCCGACGGCATCTATCCGATCCGTGCGACCCTCGCGGCGGACACGTCGACCCCCGCTGCTGCGACCACGGCGACGAGCGTGCTGATCATCCACGGCGACGCCGCCGCACGGGTCACGGTGCTCGTACCGGTGACGGCGACACCCGCCGACGGTGCTCTCCTCACCGCCGAGGAGCTCACGATCCTCACGGCCCCTGACGGCGCGCTCACCGCGCAGCTCGACGGCATCGCCGGAACCTCGGCCTCGCTCGCCGTCGACCCGCTGATCCCTGCAGCGATCCGCGCGCTCGGCGCTGCGGCCCCTGCGACGTCGGTCCAGTGGCTGGATCGCCTCGAATCACTCCCCAACGATCGATTCGCGCTGCAGGCCGGAGACGCGGACGCCACAACGCAGTCACGTGCGGAACTGCCAGGCCTGCTGACGCCGCTGCCGCTCGCCTCCGAGCTCGATCCCGCGAACTTCGCCACGGCGACGCCCACGCCCTCGCCGACCACCACGCCGACGCCCACTCCGGCCCCTACTCCGACCGGCCCCGTGCTGCCGTCCGACGCCGATCTGATGTCGATCGAGCGCGCGTCCCCCGGCGTGCTCTGGCCGACGCCCGGCGTCGACACCACCGACCTCGCGACGTTCGACGAATGGATGTCGGGTGATGCGACGACGATCGTGCCGTCGACGTCGATCGCCGCAGCCACCGGCGCAGTGGTCGACGTCGACGGACACCGCGCGCTGGTGATGGATGCGGCGGCTTCCGCCGCCCTGTCGGATGCCGTCGCAGAGACCGACGACGGCATCCGCGAACAGCACATCGCGGAGGGAATGGCTCACCTCGCGCTCACCGGTCCCGCCTCGTCGGTGCTGGTGGGACTCGACCGGAACGAGGCGCGCACGGCAGAGTCGCTCCGCGAGACGATCCTGTCGGTGTCGGCGATCGCCGACCCGACGGACTTCAGCACGCTGCGTACCGGCTCACCGCAGTCGGCGACCCTTCGCGTGGTGGAGACGGATGCCGCAGCATCCGCCGACCGTGCCGCGCAGCTGAAGACGCTCCTCGCCGACGAGTCCCGGCTGACCGCGTTCGCGACGATCCTCGACGATCCTCTTCTGCTGCTCTCCCCCGAACGGCTTCGGATGCTGCGCGTGATCGGCATCCGCGACGCCGAAGGATACGCGGACGCGGTCGCCGCACGGCGCGTCGAGACGACGACCACGCTCGACGCGGTGGGAGTGCAGGAGCCGAGCCCGATCCAGTTGTTCACGGCGGCTGCGCCGATGCCCGTCTGGGTGCGCAATGATCTGCCGTGGCCGGTCAACGTGCAGCTGACGTCGACGCCATCCGACGCTCGTCTCGATGTGCAGCCTTCGATTTCTGTCGAGGCGCTGCCCGCCAGCAACACCCGCGTCAAGGTGCCGGTGGAGGCGCGCGTGGGCAGCGGATCGCTCACCGTCGACTTCTCGCTCACTTCACCCACCGGAGTGCAGATCGGAACCGACCAGACCGCAGCCGTCACCGTGCGCGCCGAGTGGGAGACCATCGGTCTCGGGATCCTGGGTGGGATCATCGGACTGTTCCTCGTGCTCGGCATCATCCGCACCGTCGTGCGGCGGCGCAAGGGGTAGATCGAGCGGTGCCCGGCGGTCGCACGGGCATGTTTTCACCAGGCGGTAGAGGACGCGGGTGCGGGAATGCCGCGCGACTACCATTGGTTGAAGCATCCGAGGCAAGAATTCACAGACGGGGAGCACATGCGTCAGGTCATCATCATCGGGTCCGGTCCTGCGGGATTCACCGCTGCCATCTACGCGGCGCGCGCGAACCTGAAGCCGCTTCTCATCGCAAGCTCCGTCGAGGTCGGCGGAGAGCTCATGAACACCACCGAGGTCGAGAACTACCCCGGCTTCCCCGAGGGCATCCAGGGCCCTGAGCTCATGGCGAAGTTCCAGGAGCAGGCGGAGAAGTTCGGCACCGAGGTCGTCTACGACGACGTCACGTCGCTCGAGCTCGACGGACCCGTCAAGAAGCTCACCCTCGGCAGCGGCACCACCCACGAGGCTGCGACGATCATCTACGCGACCGGCTCGGCCTACCGCAAGCTCGGCATCGAAGGCGAAGAGCGGCTGTCCGGCTACGGCGTCTCCTGGTGCGCCACCTGCGACGGCTTCTTCTTCCGCGAGAAGAACATCGCGGTCGTCGGCGGCGGCGACTCGGCGATGGAGGAGGCGACCTTCCTCACCCGCTTCGCTTCGAAGGTCTACGTGATCCACCGCAAGGACACGCTGCGCGCCTCGAAGATCATGCAGGAGCGTGCCTTCGCGAACGAGAAGATCGAGTTCATCTGGAACACCGAGGTCGACGAGATCACCGGTGGCGACAGCGTCAACGGCGTGAAGCTGCGCAACACGGTCGACGGAACGGTGAGCGAGCTCGCGCTCGACGGCCTGTTCGTCGCGATCGGCAACGACCCGCGCACCCACCTCGTTCACGGCAAGCTCGATCTCACCCCCGAGGGCACGATCTGGATCGACGGCCGCTCCTCTCGCACCTCGGTCCCCGGCGTCTTCGCCGCGGGCGACGTGATCGACCCGACCTATCGTCAGGCCATCACGGCTGCGGGCACCGGCACGATCGCCGCGCTCGACGCGGAGCACTTCCTCGCGGATTTTGACGACGCCTCCGTGGAGTTCCCCGCGGCGGAGGCGGCCGCGATCATCGCTTGACGGGAACACTTTCCGTTCGACCGCTGTTGTAGCGGGTGAACCCCAATCCAAGGAGAAATCTGATGACTGCCAAGGTAACGAGCCAGGCGACCTGGGACCAGGATGTGCTGCAGGCTGAAGGCCCCGTACTCGTGGACTTCTGGGCCGAATGGTGTGGACCGTGTCGCATGGTCGCGCCGGTGCTCGACCAGATCCAGTCTGAGAACCCGGACAAGATCACGATCGTCAAGCTCAATGTCGACGAGAACCCCGAACTCGCCATGAAGTACCAGATCACGTCGATCCCGGCGATGAAGGTCTTCCAGGGCGGCGAGGTCAAGACGACGATCATCGGCGCCAAGCCGAAGCCCGCGCTCGAGAAGGATCTCGCCGCGTTCATCGGCTGATCCGCTTCTCTTCAGGCCCGTCTCTCCATCCGGAGGGGCGGGCCTTTTTGTATGCGCTTCACGGCATACGATTCGGTCCGGCCGTGACGCGAACGCCGGTGACGTGACTCACTGCACGTCGGCGACAGTGGTGTCCCACTTGCGATGACGCGTCTCCACGCCCAGCAGGCGCCACACCGCCGGGGTCAGCTCGGGGTACTCCAGGGCGATCTGCCGCATCACGCGGTAGTTGCGCGTCGCGTTTGGGCGCACACCGTCGTTGGCGGCGATGTTGTCGGCCCGCAGCAGGTAGACCACGAGTTCGTCGACGCTGGGAAGGTCTTCCATGAAGTCCCACGGGTCTTCACCGCTCAGAAGACGCTCCTGGATGAGCACCGCCAGTTCGTCCGCCGCTTCCGCCCTCAGGACCTCGAGGCTGGCACGACGCGGAACGGCTTCTGACATGCTTCAAGCCTACGCGCGCTTTCTGCCACCCCGGCGCGGGAGGTTCACGACATCCGTCATCGTCTCGAGCTCTCTGCCCTTCGTCTCCGGCACCTGATAGAAGACGAAGAAGAACGACACGACGGCGAAGAACGCGTAGAACCCGTAGGCGAACGTCAGCCCGATCTCGGCGAAGGCGGGGAAGGTCGTGGAGATGAAGAAGTTCGCGATCCACTGCGCGGCCGCAGCGACCGCGAGGGCGCCGGCACGGATGCTGTTCGGGAACATCTCGCCCAGCAGCACCCAGACGAGCGGGCCCCAGGTCGCGCCGAAGAACACGACGAAGCCGTTGGCGCAGATCAGCGCGATCAGCGACCACGGTTGCGGGAGCACGACGCTGCCGTCCTGCAGGGTGCCGAACGAGAACGCGACCGCCATCATGCCCAGCGTCACGGCCATGCCGATGGAACCCGTCAGCAGCATCGGACGTCGGCCGACCTTGTCGACGAGAAGGATGGCGATGATCGTGACGACGATGTTCGTG
Organism: Microbacterium shaanxiense; assembly: GCF_054779995.1. Taxonomy (NCBI): domain Bacteria; kingdom Bacillati; phylum Actinomycetota; class Actinomycetes; order Micrococcales; family Microbacteriaceae; genus Microbacterium; species Microbacterium shaanxiense. Next base: position 45,762 of record NZ_BAAGXE010000002.1, read on the forward strand.
ATTGACGTGAAGACCGACGTCAGAAGCGCGCTGGACTCATCGAATCCGACCGAGAGCCACAGAGTCGTCGAGTAGTAGAAGATCACGTTGATGCCGACGAACTGCTGGAAGACGCTCAGGAGGATGCCGACCCAGACGATCGGCTTGAGCCCGAACCGTTCCCCGCGCAGGTCGCTCAGCGACTCGCGCTTCTCGGCGTTCAGAGTGGAGCGGATCTCTTCGATCTTGACGTTCACATCGGTCGCGCCGGTGAAGTCGAAGAGCACCTGGGATGCCTTGTCGATCTGGCCACGAGCCACCAGGAAGCGTGGAGATTCAGGCAGTCGCAGCGCCATGACGCCGTAGACGATGGCCGGGATGGCCTCGACCATGAACATCCAGCGCCACGCGTCGATACCGAACCACAGCACGTCGGCAGCCGAGCCGGCGATGTTCGCGAGGAGAGCGTTGGAGAGCAGCGCGGTGAAGATACCGGTCACGATGGCGAGCTGCTGCAGCGAGCCGAGCCTGCCGCGTACCTTCGCCGGCGACACTTCCGCGATGTAGGCGGGAGCGATGACGGATGCCGCCCCTACTCCGATGCCACCGATCACGCGCCAGACGATGAGGTCGATGACCCCGAAGGCGAGGCCCGAGCCGATCGAGGACGCGAGGAACAGAACCGCAGCGATCACCATCACGGGGATGCGGCCGAGTTTGTTCGCGAGGCTCCCGGCGAACCAGGCACCGACCGCGCAACCGAGCAGTGCGGACGACACGGCGAAGCCCTGCAGAGCCGGCCCGAGGTCGAAGGCCCCGGCGAGAGCATCCACCGCTCCATTGATCACCGCGGTATCGAAGCCGAACAGGAACCCGCCGAGCGCGGCGGCGATGCTGATTCCGATGACCCTGGCGCTGAAACGGCCGACCGTGCTCTTCTTCTCTGACATGTGCCCTCCCCCGTCTGTGCTCACTCTAGGAGTTCACGGCGGTTCACCGCGAGGGCGCGGCTATAACTTCACGATCCGTAACCCTGCTCACCCAGCTCCGACAGGATGCGGTTGAGATCCTGAATGGATGCGAATTCAATCGCGACCTGGCCTTTTCGTGCACCAAGGGTGATCTTGACCCGGGTGTTCAGTCGGTCGCCGAGCTTGCCGGACACCTCGTCGAGATAGGCGCGTCGCGCCCCAGGTTGCGGCTTCTGCGTCTTCGATCCGGATGACGGCACAGCCTTCGCCGCCTCTTCGGTGGCACGGACCGAGAGGTCTTCGTTGATCACCTTGTCGGCGAGCTTCTGCATCGCCTCCGGGCTGTCGAGCGAGAGCAGAGCACGGGCGTGACCGGCGGACAGCACCCCCGCAGCGACGCGCTGCTGCACCGGAACCGGGAGCCTGAGCAGCCGGATCGTGTTGCTGATCTGGGGTCGGGATCGGCCGATGCGCGTCGCGAGCTCCTCCTGGGTGATCCCGAAGTCCTCGAGCAACTGCTGGTAGGCCGATGCCTCTTCCAGGGGATTCAGCTCGGACCGGTGCAGGTTCTCCAGGAGGGCGTCACGCAGCAGGTTCTCGTCGGCGGTCTCGCGCACGATCGCCGGGATCGCTTCGAGACCGGCCTCACGCGCCGCGCGGGTACGCCGCTCCCCCATGATCAGCTCGTAGTCGCCGTCCGTGTTCTTGCGGACGATCACCGGCTGGAGCACACCGAACTCCCGCACGCTGTGCACGAGCTCGGCCAGGTCGTCCTCGTCGAAATGCGTACGCGGCTGCCGCGGGTTGGGAACGATCTTCTGAGGGTCGATCTGGATCAGATGGATGCCGGGAACCGTGGTGAGGTCGGGCTCTTCCGCAGGAGACTCATCCGGCACCGTGATCGTGATGTCGGTCGTCGGACGCAGCGAGGCACCGGGGAAGAACACGTCCACCGGGCGCTCCGCCTGGTCTGCAGTGGGGATGAGTGCGCCGATTCCTCGGCCCAATCCGGTGCGCTTGGCCATCAGTTCTCCTTGCTCTGCGTCGTGTGCGACGCGATTTCGACAGCGGCCTCGCGGTATGCGATCGCACCGGCGGAGGTTCCGTCGTATGCGATCACCGTCTGGCCGAAACTGGGTGCCTCCGAGATCCGCACCGAGCGCGGGATCACAGTCTGCAGCACCTGTTCAGGGAAGTGCGTGCGTACCTCTTCCGCGACCTGTTGCGCGAGACGGGTGCGTCCGTCGTACATCGTGAGGAGGATCGTCGAGAGGTGAAGCTCAGGATTGAGATGCTTCTGGATCATCTGGATGCTGCCGAGAAGCTGGCTCAGACCCTCGAGCGCGTAGTACTCGCACTGGATGGGGATGAACACCTCGGATGCCGCGGTGAAGGCGTTGATCGTCAGAAGTCCCAGTGACGGAGGGCAATCGATGATCACGAAGTCGACGGTGTTCTCCGTCAGGTACTGCGTGAGAGCGTTGCGGAGTCGGTGCTCGCGAGCGACCTGAGCGACGAGCTCGATCTCCGCGCCGGCGAGGTGGATCGTGCTGGGCGCGCAGAGCAGATTCGGCGACTCGGGGCTCTGCTGGACGATGTCGGCGAGCGGGACGTCATCGATCAGGACGTCGTACACGCTCGGGGTCTCCGCGTTGTGAGGGACGCCGAGCGCTGTAGAGGCGTTTCCTTGCGGATCCAGGTCGATGACCAGAACCTTCGCACCGAACGTCGCCAGTGCGGACGCGATGTTCACGGCAGTCGTCGTCTTGCCGACGCCGCCCTTCTGGTTCGACACCGTGAGGACGCGAGTCTCGCCGCTGAACTCGACGGTGATCGCCTCCAGTGCACGTCTGCGCGCGCTCAGATCCGCGATCTCTCGTGCCAGTGGAGTGTCTACCCCGAAAGTACTGTTCGGTGCTGCCTTTTCAGACTGTTTCACGTGAAACATCCGCTCCTTTCGGGACCGTCTTCCACTCTAACCGCTAGGGCCGACGTTGCGAACCGGACGGAGATCGCGCCTACCGTCCCGGCCCGCACTCGCTCCTTCGGCGGCGACTCATGTGTTTCACGTGAAACATCGCGCATCGACGGCTCGCAGCGCCGCCGCAGGCGCGATTCCGAGCTCACGGAGGGGGAACGTGGGCTGCGGCGTACTCGATGAGTGCTCGAAGTGCTGGATCCCGGACGGCTGCATCTGTGCCGAGCTTCACACTGCGCATGGACATGCGCCCTCCCCCTTGTCGGCCGCCGCCGGTCGGAAGCAGACCTTGGGGATCCGAGAGGTCGCCGCCGTAGTAGAACCCGAGCGTGACGTGATTCTTGAAGGGGATGAGGTAGGAGAACTGCTCGGTGAACTTCTTGGGCCCGATCCCCCAGCCGACTGTTCCCTGTGTCAACCAGACGACCTCGACAGTCTCGGGAAGCACTTCGTAGACGAGGTTCCGAACAGCCGTGGCGATCGCCTGCACGTGTTCAGGACGACCGTCCATCAATGCCAGGAAAGCGGCAGCGTCGGTGACCCCGGCTGTGTTCACCGTGCCAGCGCGTGCGTCACTCATGCTCCCACGCTACAACTCGAAGCCGACACTGTTTCACGTGAAACATCTGCCGCTCCCCCGCACGCACATCCGAAGAGCCGTCGACTTCGGACGACCGAGATCCAACAGTCGACCCGACAACCACGGCGGTAGCTTTCCCGGACCGATTCGGCCGCTAGGAGGGGCTCTTTCGTTTCACGTGAAACATCTGCCCACCGCGTCCACTCGACCGAGCCAGAGCAGCGAAACTCTTTCCCCTCTTCTTGCGTATCAACGAGGACGCAGGGCTCCCGGACCAAAGAGCATCAGAGTGCCCGTGAAGCGGGCGGTTCCCTGCTCCGCGAGAGAGCCGGCAGCCCCGAGCCCGTGCGCCCCGAGCGCACTCCGGCGGAAGAACGTTGATGACTAACCATCAACGACACATGTTTCACGTGAAACATCCATGTCAAGCACCTCGTCCACTCCTGAGCGGCGAGGCTCGCTCCCCGCGCCGACAGGGACAGGGCGGAGGGATGCCGAGCGAACAAGCATCGGGAGGGGCCCCGCTTGCGGGGAGGGTACCCGTTCTGCGAGAGAGTCGGCATCCCAGAGCCCGGCATCTCGAAGCCTCATAGCCGTGACCGCGGAGGCTCTACCGGGAAACAGAACCTCGAACCACGGCACGGACGACCCGGGTGGTCTCAGCGAGCACACCATCACCCAGCACTTCGACACGCACGTCGCTGAGTCGGTACTTCTTGATCTGCTTGGCGGCCGCCTCGATTTCGGCGGGTGCATTCATGCCCTTGAGCAGGGCGAGCTCTCCCCCGTCGCGAACCAGCGGGGCAGTGAACGGAATGAGCGTGCGCAATGCACTGACCGCCCGGGCGGTGACGAAGTCGAACTTCGCGGTCGCCGGCACATCCTCGGCCCGCGATCGCAACACCTCGACGTTCTCGAGTCCCAGCTCGGTGGTCTGCTCGCTCAGCCAGGCGACCCGGCGCTCCATCGGCTCGATCAGAGTCCAGCGGACGTCAGGCCTCGCGATCGCGAGCACGAGGCCGGGGAGCCCGGCACCGGATCCGATGTCTGCCGCTGTGCCGTGGAAGATCGGCGCGGCGATCGCACTGTTGAGAATGTGGCGGGTCCACAACCGAGGAAGTTCCAGCGGTCCGATCAGTCCGCGCTCTTCACCCTGCGCTGCGAGTGCGGCGGTGAACTGACGAGCAAGGTCAATCCGATCACCGAAGATCGATGCCGCGACAGGCGGCTCCACCTCAAGCGAACTCATACCGATTCCCCACGATGTTTCACGTGAAACATCAACGCCGGCGGATCACCGTGTGGCGATCGGCGCCGTCGCCGTATGACTCGGATACGAGTTCACGGTCTGCCACGATGTCGTGCACGAGCTTGCGCTCATAGCTCGACATCGAGGGGAGCGACGCCTGAGAAGCTCCCTCATCGAGCTTCACGACCGCAGCATCCACCAGCTTCTCCAGCTGGCGACGACGTGCGTCGCGGGAGCCGCCGACATCGAGGATCAGGCGTGAGAAGGCACCTGTCTTGCTCTGCACCGCCAAGCGAGTGATCTCCTGCAGCGCCTGGACCGTGTCGGGGTCAGCGAGAACCGAGATCCCCTCCCCCTCAGCATCGACCGAGACGTAGGCACGCCCCTGACGCACGTCGAGATTCAGATCGCCGTCGATGTCCGCGATGTCGAGGAGCTCCTCGAGGAAGTCGGCAGCGACATCACCCTCGTGCTCGAGCTGCTCGACAGTGGGCTCCGAACGATCGGTCGCGCGCTCCGCGATGTTCTCACCGGTCATGAGTTGGGGCCCTTCTTCTTGGCTCGCTTCTTACCCACTGGCTGCTGACGCTTAGGAGCGTTCTGCTTCGCCTTCTCCGCCTCGTCCAGCATCCGCTTCTGCTCGGCCTCGTAGACCGACATCGGAACGACCTTGCCGGAGGAATCGATCGCCTTGCCCTTGCGAGCGAGGCGCTCTTCGCGGGCCTTGGCAGCCTCGGAACCGGGTGTCGGCATCTCGCGGATGACGAGGAACTGCTGCGCCATCGTCCACAGGTTCGAGATGAACCAGTACACGACGACACCGAGCGGGAAGAAGACACCCGAGAAGATGAAGCCCAGCGGCAGTACGTAGAGCATGATCTTCTGCATCTGGTACGCCTGGCCGGTCTTGGCCTCAGGTGAGAGGTTCTTGGAGATGATCTGCAGCTGCGTGAAGAACTGCGAGCCGATCATCAGCACGACAAGGACGACGAGCAGGACGATGGCGATCGTGTTCTGGCTCTCGACGGCCTGACCGAGCGTGCCGTGCAGCGACACCGAGCCGAAGATCGTGGCGTCGTAGAACTGCTTCGTGAGCTCGGAACTCAGCAGTCCGACGCCTCCGAGGTTGTTCTGCGCATGCTTGGTGACGTCGTTGAGCACGCTGAACAGCGCGAAGAAGATCGGCATCTGCACGATCAGAGGCAGACAGCTCGACATCGGCGAAGTGCCGTGCTTCTTGTACAGACCCATGGTCTCGCGGCTCATCGCCTCGCGGGAGAGCTGGTCCTTCTTGCCCTTGTACTTCTCCTGGATCTTCTTCATCTCAGGAGCGATTTCCATCATCTTGCGCTGGCTCTTGATTTGCCGCACGAACAGGGGAAATACTGCGCCACGAACGACGATGACCAGACCGACGATCGACAGGATCCAGGTGATGCCCGACGCCTCGGGAAGACCGACGGTGGTGAAGAGCCAGTGCCACGCGACGAGGATGAGCTCGACCGCCCACTTCAACGGCCAGAGGATCGTTCCGAGCAGGTCGAAGCCACCCCCACCGGAGTCGGGAGCGGGAGTCGCAGAGGCGAGCAGAAGGTCAAGACCCACTGATCAGTCCTTTCGGGAAGGTACGACGAAACCTCGAGCGGTCAGGTCATATCGGAAATGGTCATGAGGACGGACGTCGTCGACGCCGCCTTTGGTCCAGGGATTGCAGCGCAGGATCCGCCATGCCGAGAGCGCTGCCCCCTTCACAGCACCGTGCTGCTGTACCGCACCTACAGCGTAAGCCGAGCAAGATGGGTAATACGCGCACACGTCGCCATACAGAGGCGAGATCACCGCGCGATATCCCGCCAGGAAGCCGAGCACCAGATTGCGGGGGATCAGCGGGATGCTGCGTACGAGGTCGCTTCCGTGCAGGTGCGCGGTACCCATCGCGTAGGACGGCAACGCGCTCATGCCGTCACCCGCCCGCGGGTCAATCTCGCCAGACACCTGGTCACATCCGCCTCCAACTCCGCGAAAGGAGCCGTCGCAGACGCAGGAAGGGCACGGATGACGACATCCGTGCCCTCGGGAACGTTGATCACCGCCGATGCGCAGACAGCCTTGAGGCGTCGGCGCACAGTGTTGCGGATCACAGCGTTGCCCACTTGCTTGCTGATGATGAACCCGAACCTGGGCTCACGTGCTTCACCGGTCGCCAACATCGAGGTGACGACACGGGCGCCCCCGCACCGAACACCGCGACGGACGACCGATCTGTAGTCGGTGCCTCGCGTCAGTCGGAACGGACGGGCGAGCACGAGGCTTACGCCGAGAGCTCGGTGCGGCCCTTCGCGCGGCGAGCCGAGAGGATGCCGCGGCCGGCACGGGTGCGCATGCGTGCGCGGAAACCGTGCTTCTTGGCGCGACGACGGTTGTTGGGCTGGAAAGTACGCTTGCTCATGGAATCACTCCGGGAATGGTGTCACCGGGTGAGTACGACCGGAGACGATGGGAACTGCCCAGATCCGGGCATAAGTCAACCGATTAAGGGTACGTCTTACCGGCGCAGAGGGCAAATCTCCACGCCACGACCGGTCCGAGCATCAACACTCCGCACAGCAATTATCCACAACCTCGACACTCGCGGGCTGCACAACACACCCCCGGTTTTCCACAGGCAGGTTGCCGTTCACAGCCTGGATGGCTACCGTGGCATCCGAAGTTATCCACAGGGGGGAAGGCCGTTTCGGTCTGCCCTCCGCGATTCCCCGTCCGGAGCACCATGTCCTCTCCTGCCCAGCCCGACGTTCCGATCTGGGCGCAGGTGGCGGATCTCCTCGACCACGATGACCGTGTGACTCCTCAGTTGCAGGGCTTCCTGAGCCTTGTCGTGCCGGCCGGTGTCATGGGCGCGACGCTCTATCTCGATGTGCCGAACGACCTCACCGCTGCGCAGATCAACAAGCGTCTGAGGATGCCGATCATGGAGGCGCTCACGCAGATCGGCGACGAGGTGACGACCTTCCGCGTCGTCGTGAATCACGAACTCGCCGAGCAGCCGACGGCGCCGATCGCAGTGGCGGACTTCACGCGATCCGAGGCTCCTCGCACGGAGTCGCCCATGGAGCAGCCGACACCGTTGCGGCACGAGTCACGATTGAACCCGAAGTACACGTTCGACAACTTCGTGATCGGGCAGTCGAATCGCTTCTCGCACGCGGCAGCGGTCGCAGTGGCCGAAGCGCCGGCGAAAGCATACAACCCGCTGTTCATCTACGGGGACTCCGGACTCGGCAAGACGCACCTCCTCCACGCGATCGGCGACTACGCGCAATCCCTCTACACAGGGGTGAAGGTCCGTTACGTCTCGAGCGAAGAATTCACGAACGACTTCATCAACTCGATCGCCAACAACCGCGGATCCGCGTTCCAGGCCCGCTACCGCGACGTCGACATCCTCCTCATCGACGACATCCAGTTCCTGCAGGGTCGCGCCGAGACGCAGGAGGCGTTCTTCCACACCTTCAACACACTGCACGATCACAACAAGCAGGTCGTGATCACCAGCGACGTCGCCCCGAAGCACCTCACCGGCTTCGAGGACCGGATGCGCAGCCGCTTCGAGTGGGGCCTGATCACGGATGTGCAGGCGCCCGACCTCGAGACCCGCATCGCGATCCTTCGCAAGAAGGCGCAGAGCGAAGCACTGCACATCCCCGACGAGGTCCTCGAGTACATCGCGACAGTCGTCTCTTCCAACATCCGTGAACTGGAAGGCGCTCTGATCCGCGTCTCCGCCTTCGCGAGCCTCAATCGGTCCTCACTCGACATCGCCCTCGCGCAGACGGTCCTGCGAGACATCGTCGACACGGCCGAGGACAACATCATCTCGCCGACCGACATCATCACCGCGACCGCGCAGTACTTCAAGCTCACGGTCGACGACCTCTACGGGTCGAGCAGATCGCAGCAGATCGCGACCTCGCGTCAGATCGCGATGTACCTGTGCCGCGAACGCACCAATCTCTCCCTGCCGAAGATCGGCCAGCTGTTCGGCAACCGCGACCACACGACGGTGATGTACGCGTACAAGAAGATCAGCGAGCTCATGAAGGAGCGCCGCTCGATCTACAACCAGGTCACCGAGATCACGACGCAGCTCGGCCGGCGCTGACGAAGGCCCCCGCAACCGGTCCCCTGACTCCGATCGAGGCTTGACAGCGCCCGGAGGCATCGGATAAATGCCGGTTTGCACATGTGGATAACTTGTGGATGAATGTGTGCCGAGTTCGGGACGAATGTGTGCCGATCCACGCATCCTGTGGATAACTCGGGATCACACGGTTGTCATCCACACCCCGTATTGGTGCGGATTCCTCAGGGATTCCACATCTCACACGCGTGTAGTTCCCTACTCGCCACTGATATCCACCGAGTTATCCACAGTATCCACAGCGGTTAACACTGTTAAGGAGTTAACCCTTTGAGAGCCCGATCCGATCACCTCAAGGGCGGCGGAAGTGGTCGTATGGCGGATCGTTGCTGTGGGGATACGATGGGAACCCCTGACGTGGGCCAACCCGCATCAGGTCATGTAATTACGACGAGGGAGCGCCCGTGAGGTTCCAGGTCAACCGCGATGTCTTCAGCGAAGCAGTGTCCTTCGTCGTCAAGCTGCTGCCTCAGCGCAACCCGCAGCCGATCCTCGCCGGCGTCCTGATCGAGGCGGGCGAGCAGGGGCTCACACTCTCGGCATTCGACTACGAGGCCTCGGCACGGACGACGATCGAAGCCACGATCGACACTCCTGGCACGATCCTCGTGCACGGCCGCCTTCTCTCCGACATCGCCAGCCGCCTGCCGAACGCTCCGATCGAGATCGCCGTCGAGGAAGACGGCGGCATCGCCGTCACCTGCGGATCCGCACGATTCACTCTCGCGGCCATGCCCGTCGAGGAATATCCCTCCATTCCCGAAGTCTCCGGATCATCGGGCGTCGTCCCGGCGGACGACTTCGGCACCGCCATCGCCCAGGTCGGGTTCGCCGCCTCCCGAGATGATGTGACGCCGGTGCTCACCGGTGTGCAGCTCGAGGTGTCCGGCCATAGCCTGAGCCTGGTCGCCACCGACCGCTACCGTGTCTCGCTGCGGGATGTGCCGTGGGACGGCGACGCACCGGAGCAGACCGCTCTGGTTCCCGCCCGCACGCTGACAGAGGTCGGAAAGACGTTCGGTCACGCCGGCACGATCCAGGTCGCCTTCTCCGGCGAGGGCGATCGCGAGATCATCGCGTTCACCGCGGGCAACAAGACGGTCACCTCGCTCCTGATCAAGGGGAACTTCCCTCCCGTGCGGCGTCTGTTCCCGGAGCAGACCGAGCATTACGCGGTGGTGAACACGGCCGATCTCATCGAGGCTGTTCGCCGTGTGGCCCTGGTTCTCGATCGTGCAGCGCCGCTGCGGTTCACCTTCACGTCCGACAGTGTGACCATGGATGCTTCCGGTAGCGAGCACGCCCGTGCATCCGAGTCGGTCGACGCGCACCTCTCCGGTGGCGATGACGTCACTCTGGGTCTGAACCCGCAGTACCTGACCGAGGCGCTCAGCGCTGTCAAGAGCGAGTTCGTCCGCGTGACGTTCACCTCGAGCGACAACGCGAACAAGCTCAGTCCCGTCCTGATCACCAGTCAGACCTCGGTCGACCAGGCCGGAAACGATTCGTTCAAGTACCTGCTCCAGCCCAACCTCCTCCTGCGCTGACGACCCGAACGGCTCGGCGGCGGCCGAGGCATGTCGGCGCCGAAAGGTAGGGTGAATCCGTGATTGTGGAGCATCTGAGCCTGGTGGACTTCCGCAATTATGCGACCGCCGAACTGGCACTGCTCCCCGGGCCGAACGTGCTCGTCGGACGCAACGGACAGGGCAAGACGAATCTTGCGGAAGCGGTCGTCTTCCTCGCGACTCTGGGTTCGCATCGGGTGTCCTCCGATGCGCCGATGGTCAGAGACGGCCACGAGTTCGCCGTGATCCGAGCCCGCCTGTCGGTCGGTGAGCGGAAGGTGCTCGCCGAGGTGCAGATCAACCGTCAGGGTTCGAACAAGGCGCGCATCAACGGCTCTCCATCGAAGACGAACGAGCTCCCCCGCTACGCGCACGTCGTGCTCTTCGCACCGGAAGACCTGCAGATCGTGCGGGGTGACCCGTCGTCGCGGCGGCGTTTCGCAGATCAACTGCTGATCCAGCGCACTCCCCGCATGGCTGCGGTGCTCGGCGACTACGACCGCGTGCTCAAGCAGCGCACCGCGCTGCTGAAATCGGCTCGAGCCCGCGGCATCCGCGGTGAGGCCCTCGCGACTCTCGATGTCTGGAACGACAAGCTCGTCGCCCTCGGGTCCGAGATCATCGACGCCCGTCTGCGTCTGGCTGCCGATCTGCAGCAGCCGCTCGCCGAGGCGTACACGGCGATCGCCGGGGAGGATCATCGTCCCGAGATCGAATGGGCGCTGTCGGTGCGCGGCGGAGATCCCGAAGAGGGTGAAGAGGGCTCATCCGATTCGCGCGGTGAGATCGCCGAGATGTTCCGTGCTGCGCTCGATGCCAAGCGCACCCAGGAACTCGATCGCGGCCTCACGCTCGTCGGTCCGCACCGCGACGACCTGTTGCTGCGCGTGCGCTCACTGCCGGTGAAGGGTTACGCCTCGCATGGCGAATCGTGGTCGGTCGCCCTCGCGCTGCGACTGGCCTCGGCCGAGTTGCTGCGTGCGGAATCCCCTGCCGGCGATCCCGTGCTGATCCTCGACGACGTCTTCGCCGAACTGGATGCGGATCGACGAAGACGACTCGCGGCACTCACCGTCGGCTACGAGCAGGTGGTGGTGACCGCCGCTGTCGAGGAGGATATCCCCGAAGAGCTGCACCGTCATGTGGTCCGCATTCACGCGGGCACCATCACCGACGACCGCACCGGATCCGACCAGGGCACCGGCGATGACGCAGAGGAGGAAGCAGATGAGTGACGCGGCATCCGAGACCCCCGAGACCGTCGCGACCTACCTGCGCCTGCGCGGTCTGCAGCCGAGCTCGAAATCCTGGAAGCGCAAGCGCCGCATCCGCGACGACGACGAGAACGCGCCGTTCACGCCCGGCCGCGACCCTGGCGCCCTCGGCGCCGTGCTCGACAAGCTCAGCCGGGAGTCCGGATGGGAGATCACTCTCGCGCGTGAAGACCTCGTGCGGCAGTGGGCGGATCTCGCGGGGTCCGACACCGCGAAGCACTCAGAGCCGGTCTCATTGGAGAACGGGATGCTGACGGTCAAGTGCGATTCCACGGCGTGGGCGAAGAACCTCCAGTTCATGCGTGCGACCATCCTCACCGAGATCGGCAGACGCTATCCGCAGGCGGGTGTGAACAACCTCCGTTTCATAGGACCGGACGTTCCCTCTTGGAAATGGGGCCCGAGAGCCGTCCCAGGGCGCGGTCCACGCGATACCTACGGGTAGGGCATCAACGGAGCCCCCTCAATTGATTTCAGGGCCACACACGGCCGTATAGCCGTATCTTCGGGTTCCAGACGCGCTAGACTGGGCATTCGAGATATCGATGTGGAGAATCACCTCTGATGACGCCTGAAACCCCTGCTGACGAGCCTGAATCGACAACCGGGGGCACCCCCGACGCCGAGTCCACCGCAACCCCCAAGCAGAAGCAGCAGGGCGAGTACGGAGCCAACGAGATCCAGGTTCTCGAGGGTCTCGAGGCGGTGCGCAAACGCCCCGGCATGTACATCGGCTCCACCGGACCGCGCGGTCTGCATCACCTGGTGCAGGAGATCGTCGACAACTCCGTCGACGAAGCGATGGCGGGTCACGCCGACACCATCCTCGTCACACTGCTCGCAGACGGCGGAGTCCGCGTCGTCGACAACGGTCGCGGCATCCCGGTCGATCCGCACTCCTCCGACCCGAGCAAGTCGACCGTCGAGGTCGTGCTGACGATCCTGCACGCCGGCGGCAAGTTCGGCGGCGGAGGATATGCCGTCTCCGGCGGTCTGCACGGCGTGGGTTCGTCGGTCGTGAACGCGCTCTCCACGCGATTCGACATCGAGATCAAGCGTCAGGGCCACGTGTGGACGCACGGCTTCTCGAACGGCGGTGTCCCCCGGGCCGAGGGCCTCATCAAGGGTGCCGAGACCGACGAGACCGGCACGAACATCACGTTCTGGCCGGATGCCGAGATCTTCACGGAAGGCGTCGAGTTCGACTACGAGACGCTGCGCACCCGGTTCCAGCAGATGGCGTTCCTGAACAAGGGCCTGCGCATCGAGCTCCAGGACGAGCGCGAGGGCGCGACCTACGAGGTCGAGGAAGAAGGCACGACGATCACGAAGCAGCGCAGTGATGTGTTCCTCTATGAACGCGGCCTCGTCGACTACGTGGAGTACCTGAACAGGGTGCGTCACGCCGAGGTCGTCAACGACGAGATCATCGACTTCGAGTCCGAGGACACCGAGCGCAAGATCTCGCTCGAGGTCGCGATGCAGTGGACGACCGGTTACACCGAGAACGTCTTCACGTACGCCAACACGATCAACACCCACGAGGGCGGTACGCACGAAGAGGGCTTCCGCGCCGCACTGACCACGCTGGTCAACAAGTACGCGCGTGCGAACAACCTGCTCAAGGAGAAGGACGACAACCTCTCGGGCGACGACGTGCGCGAGGGGCTCACCGCCGTCATCTCGATCAAGCTCGGCGAGCCTCAGTTCGAGGGCCAGACCAAGACCAAGCTCGGCAACACAGAGGCGAAGGCGTTCGTGCAGAAGGTCGTCGGTGATCAGCTCGGCGACTGGCTGGAGCGCAACCCGGCCCAGGCGAAGAACGTGATCCGCAAGTCGATCGATGCGGCTACCGCCCGCATGGCCGCGCGCAAGGCCCGCGAGACGGCGCGCCGCAAGAGCGTCTTCGAGTCGGCCGCGATGCCGGACAAGCTCAAGGACTGCACGAGCAAGGATCCGTCGATCAGTGAGATCTTCCTCGTCGAGGGTGACTCGGCAGGCGGTTCGGCCGTGCAGGGTCGCGACCCGCACACCCAGGCGATCCTCGCGCTGCGCGGCAAGATCCTCAACGTCGAGCGTGCTCGCCTCGACAAGGCGCTCGGCAACCGTGAAGTCCAGGCGATGATCCAGGCCTTCGGCACCGGCATCGGTGAGGACTTCGACATCGAGAAGGCGCGCTATCACAAGATCGTGCTGATGGCGGATGCCGATGTCGACGGCCAGCACATCACGACGCTGCTTCTCACGCTGCTGTTCCGCTACATGCGCGGGCTGATCGAGGCAGGCTTCGTCTACCTCGCGATGCCGCCGCTGTACAGGCTGAAGTGGTCGAACCAGCCTCACGAGTACGTGTACTCGGACGCCGAGCGCGACGCTCTGCTCAAGCACGGCCTCGAGAGCGGCAAGCGCATCCCCAAGGACAACGGCGTGCAGCGCTACAAGGGTCTCGGCGAGATGAACGCCAAGGAACTGTGGGAGACCACGATGGACCACAACACCCGCACGCTTCGTCAGGTGACCATCGAGGATGCCGCCGCGGCGGATGAGATCTTCAGCGTGCTGATGGGGGAAGACGTCGAGTCCCGCCGCAACTTCATCCAGCGCAACGCGAAGGACGTCCGTTTCCTGGACATCTAGACGTTCGTCTCCCCTCGCGTGAACGACCGGAATCGAAAGAACACACATGACTGACGAAGAACGCCCCGACGCCGCAGCCTTCCACGAGCACGGCAAGATCGATCAGGTCGATCTGAAGTTCGAGATGGAGCGCAGCTACCTCGACTACGCCATGGCGGTCATCGTCGGGCGAGCGCTGCCGGATGTGCGCGACGGCCTGAAGCCCGTGCACCGCCGTGTGATCTACGGCATGTACGACGGCGGCTACCGCCCGGACAAGGCGTTCTCGAAGTGCGCCCGCGTGGTCGGCGAGGTCATGGGTCAGTACCACCCGCACGGCGACACCGCGATCTACGACACCCTCGTGCGCCTGGTGCAGCAGTGGGCGCTGCGCTACCCGCTCGCTCTCGGCCAGGGCAACTTCGGCTCGCCGGGCAACATGGGCGCCGCGGCCCCGCGTTACACCGAGACGAAGATGGCCCCTCTCGCTCTCGAGATGGTGCGCGACATCGAAGAGGAGACGGTCGACTTCTCGCCGAACTACGACGGGCAGACCCAGGAGCCCGACGTCCTGCCGGCGCGGTTCCCGAACCTGCTCGTCAACGGCTCCGTCGGCATCGCGGTCGGTATGGCCACCAACATCCCGCCGCACAACCTGCGCGAGGTGTCGGATGCCGCCCTCTGGGCGCTGGACAACCCCGATCTGCCGCGTGAGGAGCTCCTCGAGGGACTCATCCAGCGGATCCCCGGTCCCGATTTCCCGACCGGTGCGCAGATCCTCGGTTCCAAGGGCATCCACGAGGCCTATCGCACCGGCCGAGGGTCGATCACGATGCGCGCGGTCGTCAACGTCGAGGAGATCCAGGGCCGTACGTGCCTCGTGATCACCGAGCTGCCGTACCAGGTGAACCCCGACAACCTCGCGGTGAAGATCGGTGACCTCGCTCGCGACGGCAAGATCACCGGCATCGCCGACATTCGCGACGAGACCAGCGACCGCACGGGCCAGCGCCTCGTGGTCGTGCTCAAGCGGGATGCCGTCGCCAAGGTCGTGCTGAACAACCTGTACAAGCACACTCAGCTGCAGGACAACTTCGGCGCGAACATGCTGGCGATCGTCGACGGCGTGCCGCGCACGCTCGCGCTCGACGGGTTCATCGCGAACTGGATCGCGCACCAGATCGACGTGATCGTGCGCCGCACCACCTTCCGCCTGCGCAAGGCGGAGGAGCGCATGCACATCCTGCGTGCGTACCTCAAGGCGCTCGACGCCCTCGATGAGGTCATCGCGCTGATCCGCCGCTCCCCCACGGTGGACGAGGCGCGCACCGGACTGAAGTCGCTTCTCGACATCGACGACGTGCAGGCCGACGCGATCCTCGCGATGCAGCTGCGTCGCCTCGCGGCGCTCGAGCGTCAGAAGATCATCGACGAGGCCAATGAGATCGAAGCGCAGATCGCCGAGTTCAAGGCGATCCTCGCCGATGAGGGGCGTCAGCGCACGATCATCCGCGAAGAGCTGACCGGTATCGTCGAGCGGTTCGGCGACGACCGTCGCACGCACATCCTGCAGGGCTTCGACGGCGATGTGTCGATGGAAGACCTCATCGCCGAAGAGGAGATGGTCGTCACGGTCACCCGTGACGGCTACATCAAGCGCACCCGCAGCGACAACTACCGTTCTCAGCACCGCGGAGGCAAGGGCGTCAAGGGCGCCCAGCTGCGGGCGGACGACATCGTCGAGCACTTCTTCGTCACGACCACTCATCACTGGCTGCTGTTCTTCACGGACAAGGGCCGGGTCTACCGCACCAAGACGTACGAGGTGCCGGAGGCCGGTCGTGACGCGAAGGGCACGCACGTCGCGAACCTGCTCGCACTGCAGCCGGATGAGAGCATCGCGCAGGTGCTCGACATCCGCGACTACGACGTGGCGGAGTACCTGGTGCTCGCGACCCGCGACGGACTGGTCAAGAAGACCCGCCTGACCGAGTACGACACGAACCGTCAGGGCGGTGTCATCGCGATCCGCCTGCGCGAGGAGGACGAGCTGGTCAGTGCCCTGCTCGTCGACAACACCGACGACATCCTGCTCATCTCGCGCCATGGCATGTCGTTGCGCTTCAACGCCACGGATGAGGCGCTGCGACCGATGGGACGCGCGACAGCCGGCGTGAAGGGAATGGGCTTCCGCGGCGAGGACAATCTGCTCTCGGCATCCGTCGCTGATGAGAACGCGTTCGTGTTCGTCGTCACCGACGGCGGCTATGCGAAGCGCACCGCCGTGGACGCATATCGCGTTCAGGGACGAGGCGGAATCGGCATCAAGGTCGCCAAACTCAACGACGATCGGGGCACTCTCGCGGGCGGTCTGATCGTGTCTGAGGACGACGAGGTCTTGGTGGTTCTGTCCAGCGGCAAGGTGGTACGCTCTGCCGTGGCCGAGGTGCCCGCCAAGGGCCGAGACACCATGGGAGTGGTGTTCGCCAGGACGTCCGAGAAGGACCGGATCCTCGCCATCGCACGTAACGGAGAACGTCGTATCGTCGAAGAACTGGACGAGGCGGACTCCGACACTGAGACCCCTGAGGAAAGCAACGACGTATGAGCACAGTAGCCGACAAGCTGGCGAAGAAATCGACGCGTAAGACCGGCGGCAAGCAGGTTCGCCTGCGCCTGGTCTACGTCGATTTCTGGTCGGCGGTGAAGCTCTCGTTCCTGGCAGCGGTCGCACTCGCGATCGTGACCATGGTGTCGTTCTTCCTGATCTTCCTCGTGCTGCAGGCGACCGGCATCATGTCGCAGGCGGACGAGTTCGTCGGCAACATCACGGACGGTTCCGTCTCGCTCGCCTCACTCATGGGCCTGCCCCAGGTGATGGCGTTCGCGGCGGTCGTATCGATCCTCAACCTGATCGTGGTCACGGTGCTGGGCGCTGTCGGCGCCGGCATTTACAACCTGGCCGTCAAGGTCACGGGTGGCCTGCTCGTCGGGTTCACCTCGAACTGACTCGAAGAACGAAGGGGCGGATGCTGCGGCATCCGCCCCTTCGTCGTCATACGACGCCGGCGGTGCCGAGCAATGTGCCGATCAGCCAGGTGGCGGCCAGTGCGAGCGCCCCGCCCACCACGAGTCGTATCGACGGCCGAAGCGGTGGTGATCCTCCGATTCGCGCGGCGACCGCGCCTGTCACAGCGAGGGCGATGAGAACTGCGACGAACGTGACGGGCACGCGCCATTCGGGCGGCGGGAGCAGGATGGCGAGCAGCGGCAACAGGGCGCCGAGCGTGAACGCGATCGCAGACGACATGGCCGCGTGCCACGGATTGACGAGGTCTTCCTGATCGATGCCGAGTTCGACCTCGAGATGTGCAGCCAGTGCGTCGTGCGCGGTGAGCTCTTCTGCGACCCTGAGCGCCGTCTCATCGCTCAGCCCTCGGTCACGGTAGAGGCCGGCGAGTTCGGTGAGCTCAGCATCCGGCATCGTCCGCAGCTCTTCGCGTTCCTTCGTGATGAGCGCCCCCTCGCTGTCACGCTGGCTGCTCACCGACACGTATTCGCCGAGCGCCATCGAGACCGCGCCGCCGACAAGACCGGCAAGGCCGGCGGTCAGCAGCGCCGCGTTGTCCGTGGTCGCGCCGGCCACGCCGACGACGAGGGAAGCGACGGACACGATCCCGTCGTTGGCACCGAGCACCCCGGCACGCAGCCAGTTCAGACGCTGGCCGAGCCCCGCACCGTGTGGTTCGTCCTCATGTGTGGTCATGGCATCAGTGAAGCAGATCACGTGGTCGCAGTAGGGGAAACCCGAACGGAGCTCTCCGGGTGACACGGTGTCGGGTCGGACGCCCGCGTCCTACCTTTGAGACATGACCACTCAGACTGTCCCGTCCCCGGTGTCCGCGACGCCGGCGAAAGCGCCGCCGTTGCGGCTTTTCCTCACGATCCTTCACCTGGCCGCGCTCGGAACGCTCGGCGGTGTCGTGCTCGGCATCCTCGCCGCGGCGTTCGGAACCGGTCTGGCACTGCTGTTCGTCCTCGGAATCGGACTGCTGGTCCTGGTCGGCTTCGTTTACGCCCTGTTCGGTCTCGGCTGGTTCGAGGTCGTTCGCATCAGAGGGCTGTACGCCCTTGACGTCCCCGACCTCCAGCCTCGCCGTCGCCAGCGACCCGGCTTCGGGGGGTGGCTGCGCTCGCTCGGACGTCAGAGCATCGACGGGCGCATGTGGCGGGCAGTGGCCAGCTTCGTCATCGCGTGCATCTTCGGTGCATTCGTGCTGCGGTTGTTCTGGGCACTGATCTTCTCCGCGATCACGATCTTCGCTCCACTCGGCGCGGCGGAGACGATCTCCATCCCGCTCGCGTTCGGTGTCGGACAGATCGGCGTCGAGTGGGCCGTGCTCGTCGGCATCCTCGGTGTGCTCGCCGCAGCGGCCGGAATCATCGGCCTCGCGCTGCTGCATCGTACGATCAGCCGCGCACTCGTGGTTCCGAACCGCGAAGCCGAGCTCACGGCGCAGGTGCGCACGACGAGCGCTCAGCGGGAGGGCGCGGTCCGCGCAGCCGACGTCGAGCGCACCCGCATCGAGCGCGATCTGCACGACGGCGTCCAGCCCCGGCTGGTTTCGGTCGGCATGACACTGGGTCTCGCCCAGCAGAAGATCGACGACGACCCGGCGGCGGCCAAGCAGCTGATCGGTGAGGCGCACACCTCGACGAAGGCGGCGATCACCGAGCTGCGGCAGCTCGCCCGTGGCATCCATGCGTCCGTGCTCGACGATCGCGGCCTGGATGCTGCGCTCTCGGCGCTCGCCAGCAGATCTCACATCCCCGTGCAGCTCGACGTGCGCATGGACGGACGCTGCAGCCGTGACGCCGAGGCGGCGGTGTACTTCTCGATCGCGGAATCGCTCACGAACGCCGCGAAGCATTCGCGGGCCAGTGAGTGCCGCGTGATCGTGCGACTGCGCGAAGGCGGTGTGCTGTGGGCGCGGGTCGAGGACAACGGCATGGGCGGCGCGCAGGTGCAGCCCGGTGGCGGACTCGATGGCATCTCCAACCGGGTGCTGGCGGCGGGCGGCACGTTCCGCCTCGACAGCCCCCAGGGTGGACCGACGTCGCTGGAGGTGAGTGTGCCATGCGCATCCTGATCTGTGAGGACTCCGTGCTGCTGCGTGAGGGACTCGTGCGACTGCTCGAGGACTCCGGTCATGAGGTCGTCGCGGCGCTGCCAGACACCGAAGGACTCACCGATGCGATGCAGACGACGGATCCCGAACTGTGCATCCTGGATGTGCGACTGCCTCCCACGTTCACGGACGAAGGCATCCGCGCGGCACTCGGGCTACGCAGGACGCACCCCTCGCTCCCCCTCCTCGTGCTCTCGCAGTACGTCGAGGAGCGCTACGCCAGCGACCTGATCGCCGCGCAGGGCGGCCCACTCGGCTACCTGCTCAAGGACAGGGTCGCCGACGTCTCCGAGTTCGTCGCCTCGATCGAGCGCATCGCCGAAGGCGCATCCGTTCTCGACCCGGAGGTCGTCGCGCAGTTGCTCACTCGTCGCAATCGAGACGATCGGATGCTGCAGCTCACCGAGCGCGAGCGCACGGTGCTCTCGCTCATCGCCGAGGGCAAGTCGAACCAGACGATCGCAGGGCTGCTGTTCCTCTCCGAGGGCAGCGTCGAGAAGTACATCACCTCCATCTTCCAGAAGCTCGGCCTCGAACCCGAAGCCGGCAACCGTCGAGTGCTCGCAGCGCTCGCCCACATCGAGAACACCGGAAGCGGCAACGGTCCGCACGGAAACCCGCCACAGACAGGAGCGGCACGATGAACGCCGAATCACAGAACAATCAGGGCGATCAGGGCGGGCACGACGTGCCGCTCAATCCGCCACCGGCAGCGCCGACCGTCGCATCCTCGGTGTCGTCTTCAGGTCCTGAGGCGCCCCGCGGCTCGGGCGCGCGGGCGGGTGCCATCGCGATCGCCGTCTTCGGCGGCGTGGCCCTGTTGGCGACGGGCGGTACGGCGGCGGTCGCCGCGGTGAACGACGTCACGGCGTCGACCGGTTCGCAGCAGCAGATCGACGCGACGGGCGTCACTGGACTCGACCTGGAACTCGGCGGTGCGGAAGTGCATGTCGCGTTCGGCGATGTCGACGAGGCCGAACTCGAGGTGTCCGGCAACGGGAGCGAGCGGTGGACCCTGCTCCGCGATGATGACGAGATCGTCGTGAACAGCCCCGACATGGACTTCGGCTGGTGGTTCGGGGACTGGATGGAGGACGAGGGCACCGTGGTGCTCACCCTTCCGGAGGAGCTGCTCGATGAGAGGATCGACGCCGACATCTCGCTGGGCGCGGGAAGCCTTGACGTGGAAGGCGAGTTCGGAGCCGTGGATGTCGAGATGGGGGCCGGCGCGCTGTTCATCACTGGATCGGCGGACTCGATAGAAGCGGATCTGAGCGCGGGGCGCGCCGAGTTCGAGCTCGCCGATGTGTCCAAGGCAGATTTCTCGATCTCGGCCGGCCGGCTCGAGGCCGAGCTCACCGGCACGGCGCCGGATGAGGTGCAGCTCGACGTGAGTGCGGGTTCGCTCGTGCTCACCCTGCCGGATGAAGAGTACGACGTGCGCCAGGAGGTCAGCGCCGGGTCGCTCGACAACAACCTGCAGACGTCGTCGAACGCGCGGAATTCGATCGTGGTCAGCGTCTCTGCCGGCAGTGCGGTTCTGCGGCCGGGGGACTGACCGGCGCCGATTCGGATTTTCCGTCGATCTCCGGTAAAGTCTTGGAGGTTGACGGGGCTATAGCTCAGTTGGTTAGAGCGCTTCACTGATAATGAAGAGGTCCCAGGTTCAAATCCTGGTAGCCCCACTTTTCACCTCAACTAAACACCCGTTTCGGGGCCTTAGCTCAGTTGGTAGAGCGCCTGCTTTGCAAGCAGGATGTCAGGAGTTCGAATCTCCTAGGCTCCACAGAACCAGAATCCTCGGAGTTTACGCTGAACAGCGGAATCCCGGGGAATTTCTTCTCTCCACCGCCCATTTCTCTCGCCTGACTGGTAGTGAAATGGTGAGAGAAGGTAGTGGTTCGTGTTGGGTCGAGTGCGCCCCGTGCGTTGCAGAGTTCCGCAGAATCACGGGAAACTGAGTCCGCCCACTTGCCGTCGTGCGTCTCGTGCGCCCCAGCAGGCTCCCGGAGCCAGCGGCGGGCTATCGCCCTTGCGCTGTGCTGTGCGGTCCCCTCGGCGATGCCTTCGTCCGATGCCAGACTGTACTTGCAGGCGGCGGTGACGCACTAGGCGAAGCCGCTGGGTTGCCGAGGCGGTAATAGACGATGGAGGCGAGTTTTGGGTAGTCGGCTAATCGCCGTGCTTCACAGCCGCCCGACCGGTTCGGGAGCCATCACACGCCGACGCGTCGAAGGCGTATGCGCTGCACTTGGCTGCGACTCGTTCGAGATCGTGAATCTGTACGCGGCTGAGCTGCCGACGTCCGGGTCACTGGGTGCAGCGACCTCTTCCCTGGCATGGACGGAGGGACGCAGTGAGATCGAAAGAGCGGTGCATTCTTCGGACACGAAGGCGGTGCTACTGGGGTACGGCGTGCGGTCCCCCACGGGACCGCAGCGCACGCGCTACCGCGAGCAGCTCCAGTGGCTCGCTGACCTGTTGTCCTCAAGCGGGCATGCGCCATGGACCTACGGGGATCGCCCGTCTCATCCGTCGCGATGGCAGCGAATCGCTCATCGCCACAGGCCGGGCAGCTCCGTCTATGACCTGGCTTCTGAGTTTCTCCAGCAACATGAGACCAGGAAGGAAGCCGGCAACGCCGCGTTCTAGTCCTTCGGCGCGCGAGGCGGTCGCGAGTACGGGAGCGGACGGGCGTTCCGCGTCGCGGTGGTTCTCGCCCCGTTCCCGAGACGATCACCGGTCAGTCCAGTCGCCGGCGAAGCGCCGAAGATGTCCGGCGAGCTCGGCGACGTAGGCGGTCCAGTTCTGCTTTTCCCTGAGGTCGATCGGGCGAGGGAACGGTAGGCGCGCCAGCCATAGCGGGTAGTTGCGGTCCCTCAGGCGTTCGAGCTCGGCTTGTCCGGTCCGCCCGTCGGCCCTGGTCGGGTAGAGCAGGACCGCGAGGTCGGAGGGACGGCCGTCGAGGGTCGCCAGATGGCTGTACGCGACTAGTTGGTAGCCGTCGGATGCCCCGGGAGCCCGTCCGGTGCCGAGCTTGTACTTCGCGTCCGTGACGACGACCTGACGACCCGCCCGCAGCATAAAGTCCGGGAATGAGGTCGTGGCGGGATCGACGGCCCTGTCCACCTCGATGGCGGCCGGCGGTACCCAGGGCGTAGGCACGCTCACGCCTTCCCCCGGCTGGGCGTCGCGGCTGACCGCCAGCGTGCTGAAGGCGCTCTCGAGCGCCATTTCCAAGCACTGCTCCCAGAAATTTTCCGTTGAGACGTGGACGAGCAGGGCATCGGTGGCGCTGTCGACGGTCTCGGGTTCGACCGCCACCGGCAGCGCCGCGTCCATGGCGGGCTTCCAGATCTGGTCGAGCGGCCCGAGCCACAGGCTCTCGGCGAGAAGGATGGCCTGTTCACGCTCGATCAGCGTCACGCCCGAGAGGAATCGCAGCAGATGACGTCGTCAGCGTAGCAATCGGGTCTACACCGGCCAGCTGTCCGCGTTCGGTGCCGCGGACGATCCAATGACGAGCGGCGTCAAGTCGATAGTGAGTGTCGGCGGGAGCACGAGGTCGGCAGGTTTGGGCTGGAACATTCAGGTCTCGCTTTCCATAGATTCAGCAGGTTGGTCGCTCTGCACGAGCGCCGGGTCGAGTGCGTCTCGAAGGATTTCTCTTGCCTTCGCCAGCCGGGATCGCGCTGTGGAGGCGTTGAGACCGAGGATCGCTGCGGCTTCGTGTGAGGCGAACCCATCCCAGTACGTCAGGCGTACGAGTTCGGCGTCGATCATCGGTAGAGCATCGATTGCTGCCCGAATTTCGACAGCGGCGCTTGTGCTCACGCCTGCTGGCGGAGACGCCGTCATTTCTGACGCTAGACGCTCGACGGCGGCAGAGCGTCGAGCGCGCGTCCTTCGTGAGTTGAGCATGACATTGCGCGCGGTGGTGAAGAGCCACATTCGCGCCTCGGTCGAGTCGACGGGAATCTTGCGGCGGAGCTTCCACGCAGTGAACAGCAACTCTCCGAACGCCTCAGCTGCATCCGCAGTGTTGGTCAAGCGGCGTTGGTGGTATCGCAGCAGGTCGGCTTCGTTGGCGCGGATGAGTTCCTCGAAACGGACTTGTTCGGCAGGTGACGTGGCGTCGTGATTTCGACCCACCATTATCAGTTGCAGTTCTCTGACTGACTCGAGAGGCTCACTTCGTGCCCGGGGGTCATCGCGTACCCCTTCGCGAGCAGCTCATCGAACATTGCCTTTCCAACCAACTCATGCACCGCCATCTGTGACAGCTCAGCGTCGCTCAGCTCAATACGCACGAGATCGCCATGTTCATTCAGCACAGGGTCCGCAGCCGCCATATCGGCCTTGAGCTCCGCCTCCTTCTGCGTTGTGTCCAGGCTTTCGAGGTCTAGGATTCTGACGAACTCCTGCGCATCTTGAACCAGCGGGTCGTCGGCTGCCAGCCCTTCCCACTGCACACGGATACCTTGGAAGCACGCAGACCCATTGGTACTGTTCGCGATGAACACATTGTCCGCGAACCATCCCCACGGGGTCTGATACCCATCGCCAGCTGTGGCAATCGAACCGCCGCCGACGAACAGCGCAGCTACCGCCACACTTCCAGCCCAGATGCGCGCTCGGCGAGCACGGCGTCGCCGCACATCGTTGAGAATGCACTCACGGTGCGCGGCAAGCTCCACAACCGGCGTCACGGGCGGTGCGGAGTCGCGCAACAACGTTTCGAACTCAGTGTCATTCATCGGAGAGCCTCTCTCGAACTCGTGCCTCTACTAAGTACATGTCCGTAGCTCGAGCGCTTGTCCAAGATCTGCAGAAGAAGTTCTACGACCTGGACATGTGCAAATGGATCGACACATCCTTACTGTGTCAAAACGCATCGAGATGTGAGACATCTCGTCGATGCCCACAGCTAGTTGTACTTCCTCGGGAGGGTTGCGAACACGGTTCGTTAGCCTGGTGCATCACTTTCGATTGATCCGGCCATTACATCGGTGACGGGGAGAGCTCCCGTCACTGGTGGAATGGGAGTGTCATGAGTAAGCCGAGTGTGGATGAACTGCTGCGCGGCAGCGCGAAGTCGTACGAGCCGTCAATTGCCACGAGAGCCGCATTGGAGTCGCTCGCCGATGCGTCCCGCGAGGAAGCCGTACACAGTCGAGCTAAGCGGCGTCGGCGGAACCTTTGGCTCATCCCGGGAGCCGTGGTCGCCGCAGGCGCGTTGACCGCGGGTGCGGCCGTGTTCGCCCCATACTTCGATCCCGACGTGCGGATCCCCATCGAGTACGTCACCGACACCGGGGTGGAGGTCACTTGCACATATGCGTTACGAGTGGGTTCTGTGGTTGGCGGAGAGAACCCGAAGCTTCGCGAATGGTTGACATCGCAGGACTGGAGCGGAGTCGGCCAGCGCATCTACGAGGACGCCGTCGCGAACCCGTTCATCCCCGGCGAGGACGACGAGGGCGAATGGACCCCCGAGATCGTCGACTCCGTGTCATTCTTCAACGCTGTGGGCAGGCAGACCGACGTCCCTGACGGTCTCGTTGTGTTCGGCGACGAGATCGCGGGCACCTCCGACTGCACGGGACAGCTGCATTGAGCGTGCACGTGCGCGACAACGCCGACCTCGTGCCCGGCGATCTGGCCTACACATTCCGCCAGGAGGCCCCCGGACTCCTCGGCTTCTTCGTGCGGCGCGTGTCGCCGCCGGAGGATGCCGCAGATCTGGTGAGCGAGACGTTCCTGGCCGCCTGGAAGTCGAAACAACGGGACGCGGTTGTGCCAGATCTGCGGAGGGCATGGCTGTTCGGCATCGCGCGCAAGGTCCTTTCGCAGTACCGGCGTGGCCGACATCGACGCGCGGCGCTTTCGGAACGCGTTCGCGCGTCGATAAGTGCCGATCCGGCTTCGAGCAGCCTCCATCCGCCAAACGAGTTTGATTCCGACCTCGTCGAGCATGTGCGCGAGCTCATCAGTTGTCTCTCACCGCTCGATAGGGAAATCATCGAGCTTGTTTACTGGGAGGGATTCACGCAAGAGGAAGTCGCGACGATCCTCGGAAAACCGTCTGCGACGATCCGCAGCCGTCTCTCCCGTGCGCGTGCTGTTCTGCGGGGCCAGATCGCGGAAAGCGGTGATGTCTCGTGAACGACCTACTGCTTGTCGTCGCTTCAGCGACTCTCGTGGGAAGAACACCTAGTCATCGAGGAAGCTCTCTCGGAGCATCCTCGATGTGCGGTGTCACGTAGACAGTGGCAGAAAGCGCTGGCTCGACCAGAGCCGACTAGCTTCGATCAGCTCTGCGCGCCCTTCGCTCGACTGACCCGCCGATTGTGCAGGCCGATCGCAATGAGCGCAGCGACCGGGCCGGCGAGCACGACCATCACGGTCCAGTGCCATCCGGCCGTGCTCATCAGCACTGCGCCCAGAACGATCAGGCCCGCACCCAATGCCCGCATCTGAGCCGACCCGCGCGGTGACACCTTCGGGCGTCTACCCATCGGGATCTGATCTGTTGCGTTCGCGCGCAGGGTCTTCCCCAGCGCGATGTGAAAGAAGACTATCCCGAGGACGGCGGCGACCAGGCCTGTGACGAACATGCCCTCGACGGTACCAAGGCACACCCGCCAGCGAGACATGTTGGAATCCTCACGCCGTGGAATCCTCTGGCAGCGCACGCGAGCTGGGCAATGCCCCCCTCGCGTACATCTCGAGGATGATCACAACTCAGTCTGACGCCCGATGCAGTCATCTCCGGGCCTCCGCGAGGCTGGAGTTCATGCCTTCATCGCCGATGCCACGCCACTCGTTGATCCCCCTCGTGAGCATTGGACTGCTCGCGATGGCGGTGCTGATCGTGCCCGCACCAGGCAGCGTCAGTGTCATCGGAACGCAGTGGTTCGCAACTGTCGGCTCGGGCATCCGAAACATTGATCTCATCTCGGAAGCGGGGTTGCTGCTTCTCGCTGCGACGACGATTGCCAGCATCGTGATCGCATGGGTCCGTCATCCTGAGCGCCGCGCCCGACTAGTCGCGGGCGCCGGCGGGGTGGTCGTCGCCTATGCGGTGAGCGAGGGGGCGAAGCTGCTGTTCGCGCAGCCGCGACCCTGCAACCGCTGGCCGATCGCCGCTGAGTGCCCTCCCGCCGGCGACTGGTCTTTGCCATCGAATCACGCAACGCTCGCGTTCGGTGCGGTCGTCGTGATCGCGATTGCCCTCGGGCGAACGTGGATCACGTGGCTCGCAGTGGCGATCGCAGCGCTCGTCGCGATCGGACGCGTCGCCCAGGGCGTGCACTACATTCACGATGTCGCACTCGGTGCCCTGCTGGGGCTGACGGTGACAATTGCTCTTGTCAGGCTGGTAGCGCGTCGACGACCGCGCGATCAGGATCTCCCCTGATCGTGGCGAAAGACGATCGGGCGCCGCGGCCGACGAAGAAGGGCGAGTACGAGATCCATTTCGCCTCGGCCTGCACTCGGAATGGAGGCGATCTGTAGTGTGGGCGCGCCCCACTATGGTTGCAGAGATCTCCTAGCGCTGAAGGGTCACCATGCCGAGTCATCTGTCACGCTTGCTCGCTGCCGTCGGCGCCGCGGCTCTTATCGTCACACTCGCCGCATGCTCGTCTGGCGACGACACCTCTGCCGCTCCATCGGCTGCGCCAACACGAGCAACTGAAGCTCCGAGATCGACGCCGACCCCGACGCCGGCCGCGATCGATCCGGTCACCTTCACTCTCGATTGCAGTTACGAGGATCCTTCCTTGTATGACCCCAAGAAGGTTGGCTCGACGCCCATGGATGCCATCGTCCATGTGGGGTACGACAAGTTCGAGGACGCGTGGGCCGCTGAGCTGCCCTTCACATCGTGCACGGCCCTTCGCAGCGGCGGCAGTGACTTCACATCCACCCAGCGCGCTGCCAGCCAGCAGGCTGGTCAAGCCGCGTTAGACGAGGTCAAGTACCTCTACGCCCTGTGCGCCGAAACCTCCGGTTTCTATGTGACCAAGGGTCCTGTGAGCCCGGAACAACAGGCCGAGATCGCTGGCATGTTGGTCATTTGCCCCGAGTTCCCCGGGGCCGACGCACTCCGGGCCTCGTCCGAAGCCGCAACAATCGCGGAACAACAGCGCCAACAGGGTCTGCGGTTCTGGGGTGCCGGTCTCTACATCGTCGGCACCGATGTGCAGCCAGGGACGTTCCAGACAAATGGCGACATCAAGGACTGCTACTGGGCACGGCTCGATGCGGCCGGTGAGATCATCGACAACAACTTCGTGACCGCAGCATCCCAGGTGCAGCTCACTATCGATCCAGGCGACTACTCGCTGAGTATCGAAGGTGGTTGCGGCGAGTGGGTCAACGTCGGTTGAGCCATGCTTGCGACGGCCAGTGCTCGGCGCACCTCGACGCGTCAACCTTGATTGCATCGCGTATCCCGTAGTATCGGCGGCCTCTCGATAAAGTGTCGCCATGACCCATCTGGCCGCGCGAGACGCCGACAGCCCACCTCGCACCGCGACGTCGTCCGAAGAATCCACGATGATGCAAGCTGCGCGTTCCAATGGTCGTACCCACGGTCGTGGGATGGCGCTCTCTTTTCTCAACGATGAGAACTGGGGGCCGTCGCTAGTTCTAAAGGCCCGTGGAGCGGTACACGAGATCCCGCCTCGACCTCGGCTATTGTCTCGGCGCGACGTCGGGATCGGCATACTGATTCTCTTCGCCTTGATGGTGGTCGTGCCGTTCGCACTCGCCAGTACAGGGCGAAGCGACTCGGCATACGGGGCCCTTGTACTCATCATGCTGACCGGCTGGATCGGCTTGGTTGTTGTCGCGGTTCGGGGCGTCAACCGGGACACGAAGGTCTTCGATGAGCGCATCGAGTGGTTGACACACGTCTGGTTCGACGCGGCGCTCATGATGGTGCAGCAGCGAGTTGACGACGCCCGAATCGAGGTTGAACGTGAAGATGCAGCGCATCGAGCCCGCGCGGCTGCGCGACCGAACCCCGCACCACTGGCTCAGCCATATGGCGTCTCGCCTCGTGGTGCAGAGCTAATCGTCTGCGAATGGATGCGTCACCTCGGAGCGCTGGATGCCGAAACCACGCAATTTACAGGGGATGGCGGAGTGGACGTGTCCAGCGACGCATGGATTGCCCAGGTGAAGCACTACCAAGGGACGGTCGGCGTGCAATCGGTGCGCGAGCTCGTCGGGGTCGCAGCGGTTGACGGTCGTCGCGCTCTGTTCTTCACGTCGACCGGCTACGCAGCCGGTGCTGCTGAGTTCGCCGAACGCGCAGGTGTCGGACTGTTCACCTATTCAGCCGAAGAAGGCGAACTATCTGCTGCCAACGACCTGGCAGCTTCCTTCCTTGAACACGGACTCAACTGATCCGCTGAGTCGCGTAGCGCCTTGGGAGAGCGATCCGGTGATCAGGCGCCTCTGAGCGATCGGCTATCGAACGTCGTCGAGCGGCCGCAGTGGAACGCTAAACGTTGCCGGCCGCGTCTGCGGGCGACCGTTCGGCGCGATAAAGACATAGAAGTACTGCGTGGTCAGGCGGGTTGTCCTGGTGTCTCCGGTCGTGCTTAGCGCGCCAGCCGCGTAGGCATGTCTTGCCCACTCCTCACCGAGGATCTCGGCGATCCACGCAGCAGCTTCTCCCACATCCACGGAGAGGCGCGAGTGGAGCTGCCGGTGGTGCGCTGCGACAGACAGCGTCACGACCATGCCGTCCGATGCAACATCTCCGAGGAGCGCTTGCTGGTCGACCACGTCACCGATGACGGTCAGTTCCGCGTGCCGGTCGGTCACGGACTTCAAGGGCCCGAGCGGTCGAAGCGATGGCATCTTCGAAATGTCGCCGGAACGCACCCACGTCGTGGAATCTGTCTCTTCGGAGAACAGCGCGCGGCGAAAGACGCGGATGTCCGTGGCGTGCTTTCGGGCCGGTATCGTGACGTCGATCATGGGGCAACTGTAAGCCGAGCGTCAGACGTAATGTCGCTCGGGGCATAGCAGCGACGTGCTCTCTCGGGGATATCTGGGGCGAGGGAGAACAATGACTGGGAATACCGGCGCGCACACGGACGCACCGTTGACCGTGGACGTGAAGTACGACACTGCCACCGTCAAGGTCATCCGCGGCACCGAGGGCAAGACGATCGCGAAGCGCGAGAGCGACGGCTGGGAACTGATCAGCCAGAACACCGGCACGCTCCGGACGGAGCTCGTCTTCCGCAAGCCCACCCCCAAGACACCGTGGCGCACGTACGCGATCCTCGGCGGGGTGCTGGTGGTCTTGTTCATCTTCATCGGCATCATGGCTGCCCTCAGCAACGAAGGTGAGGCCGGCGACGCAGATCCGGCGCCGGTCGAGACTCGCAGCGCGGAAGCCGCCACCCCGAGCAACGAGCGTTCGGCCGAACCGGAGGAGAGCGCGCTTGCGACAGCAGAGACCGCGCCCGAGGCCCCGGCCGGAGTGCCGACCACGGTCGACGAGCTGCTGGACAAGCTCAACTCCGCCGGAATGGGCGGCATCAAGACCGGCGACCGCTTCACCCTCACGGGCGAGCTCTTCATGTCCGAACTGTGGATGACAGGTGCAACAGGCGACTACTTCGTCATGCTGAAGGCACAGGGCGGCGCACAGGATTTGACTGTCTTCGTCGACGAAGCTGAAGCATCCGGATGGAGCAACGGGACGATCGTCGAGATGACACTTGAAGTCGTGGACGCCACGATCGATGGCGAGACATCCAGTGGGTGGCTGCGGGCAATCGCGACGAGGGTCGTCTCCTAGAACGCGTCCCTCTCGTTCGAGTCGGGGCGTCGTCGGACCGCTCAAGGCTGACTTCGGCCGCGAAATGCGACGCCGCACGACAATCCACATACAGGGAAGGAGCACTGCCTATGGAGATCCTCATCGGCCCGACTATCATCGCGGCGGGCATACTCCTGCTGATCTTCCGCTACCCCTTCATGCGATTAGGCCGTCGCTGGCTGAGCACGTGGTTCGGGCCCGCTGTCGGCGAGGAAGCCATGGATCCCCGCACTGCGGGACCGGCGATGGTCATCGTCCCGATCATCTTCATGATCTTCGGCTGCTATGTCTTCGTTGACGCTCTGCTGTTCTGAGAGGCTCGGCTCGCCAGGCTGCCGTTCTACGCGGAGAGGGAATCCTCATAATGGGTGTGTGCGTCCCAGGTGCGCCCCGCCTGTTCTAGTACTGCGGATTGATGGGGCAGAACCGGGATTATCGCCTGCTTTGCAAGCAGGATGTCAGGAGTTCGAATCTCCTAGGCTCCACAGAAAGAAGAAGCGCTGCTCCGTTCGGGGTGGCGCTTCTTGCGTTCCTGGGTCCGCCGCTCGACCATCCGCTCCTCCTCGCCCTCGTGCTGTCACTCACCCGGCCGGTAGCGATCCGGATCGATCTCCCAGTTGTGGACAGGCGGCGCCGAGCCACCGTGGCGCTGTGAATACTCCAGAAACGCATGCGCCTCGACCTCGAGCGAGTCGTCACCGTTCGCGAGCCGTTCTATGAACGGGGCCACCCACTCCCATCCGCGTTCGATCAGACGACCCGACCATCGCTCAAGGAAATCCTCGGCGATCCAGATTCCCGCGTGGTTGTCGGGCCCGTTGCGTTCACCGGTCGCGACCAGTCGCTCGTCGAACGCGATCCACACGAACTGGTTGATGTAGCCCACCGGGCTCCAATCACCGAGCTCGGTGAACCCCACAGGACGCATCACTGCTCGCTCCCTTCGCCGGAGTTCGTGTCCGCGATCTCGGGCCAGCTCCAATCGATGTCCGCTGCGTCTCGCTGCCGCGCGATCCGACTCCGACGGGACTGCTCCCGGTTCGCGTCCGGGTGGGGGAACTTCGGCCAGATCCACTCAGGCGGAAGGATGTGCAGAGCGAGCATCGTGGTCGATTGCTGCGGGTCGACGGTTCGCACCAGCACCGCCGCGTAGTCCCGCACCCTCCAGGCGTAGGTCCTGTCGACGGCGCCGGTCCTCGCCAGCTTTCGCCCGTATCCCTCGTCGGCGTCGAGCGCGGTCTCGGCATGGATGAAGTCACCGCCGAAGAAGTGAATGCAGTCGCGCTGCAGCACCGATTTCACCTGCAGCAGCCGCGCTTGTGCTTCCGGTGATCCTGATGCCTTCGCGAGAGGGAAGATCTTGACCCTCGCGCGGTCGATGACGTACGGGCTGAGTTCCTCCCAGTGAACCTCCACGCCGGAGTCCAGGCCACTGCGGATCCGCTCGAGCGTCAGCAGGATGGACAGTCCATCCGCGATCTGCGTGAAACCGGTCATATGTCCAGTATCGCGACCGCGTGGTCCACGAATGCGACGCGTGCGCCTAGAAGATGTGCGCCGAGGGGAAGGCTCCGAGGTAGTGCAACCCCGCGAATCGCTGTTCCGCAGCGATGGGCAGTGGTGGTTCGCCGTCACCCGCGGTGCCGGACATGAAGGCACTGATCGAGTCCAGCCCGCGGTCGCGGCAGGCGCGCTCGACCTCATCGATGACGACGTCGAGGACGATCCGATGTCGCACGATCGGCAGATCGAAGAAGTCCCGCACCGACAGGCGGGCATCGCCTTTGCGGAGCTCGTATCCGTAATACTGATCATCTTCGAGCTGGACTCCGACCTCCGTGGCGAGTGCACCGTCCACCACGTAGGAGCGCATATCCGCCAGGGTCGGCAGCGTCGTGACTCCGACGAACAGGTGGGTGAGACGTTCCGTCAACGGCGGCGGCGGAGTCCGGTATTCGACCGTGGCCAGGAAGCAGAAGCCGTGGAAGTCGACCGTCTCGTCGCCCTCATACGTGTGCTGTGCGAGCACGATCCACGCATTGGCCTCGATGAGACCGCGCTCGCGCGACACGTCGATCAACCGCGACGTCGCCTCCGCCGGCAGGTCATAGCTCTGCGCCAGCTCTGTGATCACCTCGGCGGCAGGGCGCGGGGAGCGCTGCTTCTGCGCATCGAGGAAGTCGTGGTCGTACCAATCGTCTCCCGCGTCCTTCACGAACTGCGCGCGTTCGGGGGAGCCAGGGGAGAGGTAGGCGTTGAGCGCCTTCTTGCTCGAGACCGTCCCCACCCAGATCGATGCGCATCTGAGTTGAGGGTCGGCGCGGTAGCGCGGCGCGTCGAAGCGATCGATGAAGTCGAGCATGGGCAGGTCTCCTCCTCGTTGTCGTCGACACGGACAGTCTGGCGCGGTCGGCCGTTCTCCCGATCACAGTCGACATAGGATCGGAGTGTGCTGATCGGTCTGATGCGTCCTGTGGAAACCCGCTCCGTCGACGTCGAAGCCGCAGATCTCGCCGGCGTCCAGACGCAGCTCGCCGCACAACGACCGGAGGGCTTCGACCTCGTCTCGGCCCCCGTGGTGATGATCAAAGGGGCAGCCGTCCTCAAGGCGAAGGGCACCTTCCAGAGCCGCGATCGCATCGAGCAGATCGAGGCCGACGACATGGATGCGCTCCTCGCCAAGGTCCCAGAGGGCTGGCAGCTCCTCAGCGTGCGCGCCGCCTGACGCCGCGAGCATCCGGCATTTCAACGCCGATGGGAGCTTTTCGCACGCTCCGAGCGTTCGAGGCGTGCGAAAAGCTCCCATCGACGCGAGTCGACGGGAACCTGACGGAAACGGGCCTAAGCCGACCTCGCGGCGAGTCCGTCCAGAACGATGCCCAGATGCCGCTCGAAGCGAGGGTCGCCGTCGTCGCGCAGGCGACCGGCTTCCTTGACCAGAGGCGCACCCTCCCCCAGCCAGGCCTCGCGCTCGGCGACGGAGTACCGCTCGGGATCGCTTTCGTCCCACTGGCGCTTCTCCTGCTCCTCGATCACGAACCCGACCACGAACGCCGTGACCAGGTCGATCGCGTCGTCGGCTTCGACTGGTGTCCACCCGGATGCTGTCGCCCAGCGTTCGAGCAGCGGCTCCTTCATTCGGATGACCTGTGGATCCGCGAGTCTCGTACCGCTGAAGATGCGGGCGCCGTCGCGGCGTGACAGGTATTCGGCTCTGAGCACGCGCGCATAGGCGGCGAGGTCTTCGCGCCAGTCGGCACCGGCAGGAATCGCGGAGAGGGCATCGGTGACGTGACGCATGACCGCGGTGGCCATCTCGTCGAGAAGCTCCTGCTTGTTGTGCACGTGCCAGTAGAGCGTGGGTGCACGAACATCGAGTCGCGCGGCGAGGGCGCGGACGGTGAGGGCGTCCATGCCCTCCTCATCGAGGAGCTCGAGCGCCGCTGCGACTATACGTTCCCTGGTGATGTCTTTCGCCACGCTTGACACTCTAACAAAGTTAAAGGAGGATGACTGCATCGTCTAACTTAGTTAAAGGAGCGAGATCATGCGTGCTGCCGTCGTCACCGAACCGGGTACCCCACCCGTCTGTGCAGAAGTCCCCGAGCCGTCCGCGCCCGACGGGCGGGAGGCACTCGAACTGGTCGGAGCAGGGGTGCACAACATCGTGCGGGGTCTGGCCTCGGGACGGCACTACAGCAGCGGCGGCGGGTTCCCGCTCGTGCCGGGGATCGACGCGGTCGCCCGAACCGACGACGGGCGCCTGGTATACACCGGATTCGCGCGTCCCCCGATGGGGACCATGGGCGAGCGGCTGTACGCGCCGATTCAGCTCGATGTTCCGTTGGGCGCCGATCCGCTGATGATCGCGGCCGGCATGAACCCTGCCCTGTCGGGCTGGGTCGTTCTCTCCGCTCGGCGCCAAGAAGTGGGCCGGCTCGGCACGGTGCTGGTCCTGGGCGCGACCGGGATGTCGGGGAGCCTGGCCGTTCAGACGGCCCATGCACTCGGAGCGGAACGAGTGATCGCCGCAGGGCGTGATCCGCAGGCGCTGGACCGACTGCGCGCCGGCGGCGCGACCACGGTGTCGCTGGAGCAGGACGGACCGGAGTCAGTGGAGGACGCGCTGGCCGCCGCCATCGGCGATGCATCCCCCGGTCTCGTGCTGGATTACGTGTGGGGTCCGGTCGCCGAGGCGGCTTTCGGTGCGCTCGGGCGCAGTGGTGAGGATCCTGATGCCGACACGTCGTACGTGCAGATCGGTTCCATGGCCGGTCCGCGGGCGTCCGTGCCCGCAGACCTTTTGCGGAGCAGACGGATCAGGATCAGCGGCAGCGGTGCGGGCTCCGCGTCGCCGGAAGAGATGCTCGCTGAGGCGCCGGAGGTCATGGCGCGGTTCGCCGACGGATCGTTGCACGTTCCGTACACCGCGTATCCGTTGGGCCGCATCGGCGAGGCCTGGGCGCACGCCGGGCGCAGCCGGGCCGTCGTCGTCCCGGACTGACGGCGGACAGAGTGATCGGACGGGAAAGGCACCGTGATGAAGAAGAGAGCGTTGGTCGTGGGGTTGGGCATCGCAGGCATGGCCGCTGCGATAGGTCTCGCGAAAGCGGGGTGGATGCCGGTCGTCATCGAGCGTTCGCGCGAACGACGGACGGGAGGCTACTTCGTCGGATTGTTCCCCGAAGGCAGGCGTGCCGCGGTCGAGCTGGGGATCGCCGATCATCTGCACATCCGCAACCCTGAGCGGAAGCCGGAGGGGAACACCTGGTCGATCGACCGGCGCGGTCGTCGCGCACCGGGCCTGGGCTTCCTCGACCAGCCGGGCGATCCTGCAGCCGTGCTGCGGGGTGACATCGAGGCGGCGCTGTGGCACGGCATCTCCGCACACGCGGTCGAGGTGCGATTCGGGACCACCGTCACGGACATCCGTGATGCGCATGGCGCCGTCGAGACCGTGCTCGAGGAATCGGCGACCGGTGCGCGTTCTCACGAGGAGTTCGACCTCGTGGTGGGTGCGGACGGGATGCGCTCGAGCGTGCGGCGGATCGTGTTCGGTCCGCAGGAGGATCACCTGAAGAACTGGGACGCGATGATCTGCGCGTTCCGGATGACGCGGCAGGTGCCGTCCTTCGGCGCGAGCGACAGCATCATCGACGCGCAGCCCCGCCGGGCGGCGTGGGTGTTCGGCTTCGCCGACCACCCTCCGACGGCGCTGTTGACCTACCGCACCCGCAATATCGAGCAGCAGTTCGCCGGATCGCACATCGATCAGCTGAGACATGTCTTCGCGGGGATGGACGGACCGGTCGTGACGCACGTCCTCGAGGAGCTGGACGCCGCACCCGAGATCCTGTTCGACTCCGTGCACCAGGTGCGGATGCCGCGGTGGAGCGCCGGCAGGGTCGTGCTCGTGGGGGATGCGGCGTGGTGCCTCAACCTCTACTCGGGCATGGGTGCCTCGTCGGCGCTGCGCGGCGGAGCCGCACTGGGGTCGGCGCTGCACGAGCATCCTGACGACCTGACGGCCGGACTGGATGCCTGGGAGGCGGGACTGCGTCCGTTCATCACCGCGCACAGACGCACAGCGCGGATCAAGCAGCAGCTCTTCGTCCCGTCAGGACCGGGTGCCGCAGTCGTGCGTTCCGGCACCCTCCGGATGGTGCGTGCGATCCGTCAGCGCCAGGTCGGCAACGATGGGAGCTTTTCGCATGCTCCAGGCCTACGACACGTGCGAAAAGCTCCCGCCGATGCCGGCAAGTGACTCGATCACGTGCGGCGGCGACGCACACCACCGGCCAGCGCCGCAAGCGCGATCTCCGTGGCGTCCCAGCCCATGCAGGCATCCGTCACACTCTGCCCGTAGACCAGGCGGCCGCGCGAGGAGACATCCAGCTTCTGCGCACCGGCGACGAGGTTGCTCTCCAGCATGACGCCCGCGACCGCCGTGCCGTCCGCGGCGATCTGCTCGCCGATCTCCGCCGCCACGATCGCCTGGCGCACGTGGTCCTTGCCGCTGTTGCCGTGACTCGCGTCGATGACAACGCGCGGCGCCAGCATCGCCGCGTCCAGGCGACGAGCCGCTTCTGCGACATGAGAGGCGTCGTAGTTGGGACCGTCGGCACCGCCGCGCAGGATCACGCCGGTGTCCGGGTTGCCGGTCGTCGCCACCAGGCTCGCGCGACCGTCGGATCCGATGCCGAGGAACGCCTGCGGGGCGGATGCTGCGGCCGCAGCATCCAGCGCCACCTGAAGCCCCCCGTCCATGCCGTTCTTGAAGCCGATCGGCATCGAAAGTCCTGACGCGAGCTGCCGGTGGATCTGGCTCTCGGTGGTACGTGCGCCGATGGCGCCCCACGTGATGAGGTCGGCGGTGTACTGCGGGCTGATCGGCTCGAGGAACTCGGTGGCGCACGGCATCCCGAGCGCGGTGACATCGCGAAGGAACCCGCGTGCCTGACGCAGCCCCTCCTCGATGTCGTGGCTGCCGTCGAGGTGCGGGTCGTTGATGAGGCCCTTCCAGCCGATCGTCGTCCGCGGCTTCTCGAAGTACGTGCGCATCACGATCAGCAGGTCGTCACGGTGCTTCTCGGCTTCGCGGACCAGCCTTCCGGCGTATTCGAGCCCTGCGGCGGGATCGTGGATCGAGCAGGGGCCGGCGACGACCAGCAGGCGGTCGTCCTCCCCGGACATGATCGCGCGCACCTGGTCCCGCGTGCGGGAGACCAGCGCGGCGCGCTCCTCGCCGACCGGCAGCTCGGCGGCGATGTCGCCGGGGGTCGGAAGAGTCGTGAACTGCGAGACGTGCAGATCGGATGTCGCGTCGAGAGTGTTCATGGGTCCTGTCCTGTCGGCAGGCGGACCCCGGATGCAGAGCCCGCCGATGAAACGGCGAAAGCCAGAGCAAATGCTCTGGCTTGTCGGCTCTGAAGGTGTCGGTATGCGCTAGATCAGCTCCGGCCCCTCCAGAGCCGACTCGAAATACGCATACCAACGGGTTGTCATGCGAAAGACACTACCGCATGGGACGGGGACTCGGTGCCGCCCTGAAACCTCGGCGCCCCTCCGCGCCGCCCACGCCCCCTTGTACGTACGCATGCAGGAGGGGGTCTGGGCGGTGGGAGGGGGCGCCGATGCGAGATCACACTGGCGACAGAGCTCAGCCCAGGGGCGTGAAGTCGCGGTTCGCGATGTGGCCTGGGCGCGGGCTCTTCGCGGCGAACGGTTCGACGAGCGCGTTATCGACGCTGTTGAACACCATGAAGACGTTCGAGCGGGCGTAGGGCGTGATGTTGTTCCCAGAGCCGTGCATGATGTTCGAGTCGAACCACAGTGCAGAACCCGCGGCGCCGGTGAACTGATCGATGCCGTACTTGTCTGCCAGCGCCGTGATGGCCGCGTGACTCGGCACCCCCGCCTCCTGCGCCTGCAGCGACTGCTCGTGGTTGTTCTCCGGCGTCTCGCCGACTGCGGGGACGAACGTGCGGTGCGAACCCGGCATCACCATGAGCCCGCCGTTGAACGGGTAGTTGTCGGTCAGGGCGATCGACAGGCTCACCGCCCGCGGCACCGGCATGCCGTCCTCCGCATGCCAGGTCTCGAAGTCGGAGTGCCAGTAGAACCCGGTGCCGGTGAAGCTCGGCATGTAGTTGATGCGCGTCTGGTGCAGGTACACCTCCGAGCCGACGATCTGCCGCGCCCGGTCGAGCACCTTCGGATCGCGGGCGAGGGCCTCGAGCACGGGGCTCAGCTTCTCGACCTCGAAGACCGAGCGCACGGTTCCGGTCGTGCGCTCCGTGATCAGTCGGTCGTCGCCCTGCAGTGCCGTGTCGGACGCGAGCCGGTCGAGCTCACCGGAGTACGACGCGACGTCCTCCGCGGAGATGAAGTCGTCGAGCACGGTGAACCCGCGCTGCTCGTGCGCCTGCAGTTCGGCCTCGGAGAAAGGCCCGTCGTCTGTGCTTCCCCACACGGCGGGTTGGGTCCTGGTGATGAAATCGGAGGGCTGCGCCAGTCGGGTCGGGAACAGGTCCTCTGCGGTGGTCGTGGTGGTCATGCGTCGTTCTCCTGTCTCTCGTGCGGATGGTGCGGATGCTGCGGGTGCGGTCACGCGGGTTCGGTGACCAGCGGGTACACGCCGTTCTCGTCGTGCACCTCGCGCCCGGTGACGGGCGGATTGAACACGCACACGACGCGCATCTCGGTGCGGGGGCGCACCTCGTGCTTGTCGTGGTCGTTGAGCAGGTACAGCGAACCGGGTGCGAGCCGGTGGGTCTCGCCGGTGCCGAGATCGGTGATCTCGCCCTCCCCCTCCACGACGAAGACGGCTTCGATGTGGTTCGCGTACCAGAACCGGCTCACGGTGCCGGCGTACAGCGTGGTCTCGTGCACCGAGAAACCGACCTTCTCCTTCGCGAGGATGATGCGCTTGCTGCGCCAGTTCTCGGTCTTGATGTCGGCGTCGGTGTCGGTGATCTCGTCGAGTGTGCGGACGATCATGCGGGGGTGTGCTCCTTGTTCTGTGCGTCGTGTGCTCTGCGGTCTGCGTCGTGGTCGACAGTGTGGTCGGCGGCATGCGGGTCCGGTTCGCCGAGCACGGCGCGCACGGAGTCGTCGATGATGCGCAGGCCGCGCTCGAGCTCGACGTCGGTGATGGTGAGAGCAGGGAGGATCTTCATGACCTCGCCCTCGGGACCGGAGGTCTCCATGAGCAGACCTCGCTCGAAGGCCGCCTGGCACACGGCATCCGCCAGTTCGCCCGACGGGAACTGCAGCCCGCGGGCGAGGCCGCGGCCCTTCGCGATGAGCTCATGCTGCGGGTAGCGGGCGACGAAGGTGTTGAACCATCCCTCGACTCGCGCGCCCTTCATGATCGTGGAGTCGCGCAGCTCGTCATCAGACCAGTAGCGACGTATGGCCGCGGCGGCCGTCGCGAACGCGGGACTGATACCGCGGAAGGTGCCGTTGTGCTCCCCTGGCTGCCAGACGTCGAGTTCGGGCTTGATCAGGGTGAGTGCCATCGGGATGCCGTAGCCGGAGATCGACTTCGACAGGCAGACGATGTCGGGCACGATGCCGGCCTCTTCGAAACTGAAGAAGTCACCCGTACGGCCGCAGCCCATCTGGATGTCGTCGACGATCAGCAGGATCTCGTGCTGCGTGCACAGCGCTGCGAGCTGACGCAGCCACTCCGCGCGTGCCGCGTTGATGCCGCCCTCGCCCTGCACGGTCTCGACGATCACGGCGGCCGGGATGTTGAGGCCGCTGCCGGAGTCCTCGAGAAGCCGTTCGAAGTAGAAGAAGTCGGGATAGTCGCCGTCGAAGTAGTCGTCGTACGGCATAGGGGTCGCGTGCACGAGGGGAACACCGGCGCCGCCGCGCTTGAGCGAGTTGCCCGTGACCGAGAGCGCGCCGAGGGTCATGCCGTGGAAGGCGTTCGTGAAGTTGATCACCGACTCGCGGCCGGTCACCTTGCGCGCCAGCTTCAGTGCGGCTTCAACGGCGTTCGCGCCGCCGGGGCCGGGGAAGACGACCTTGTAGTCGAGATCGCGAGGCTTCAGGATCAGCTCGTCGAACGTCTCGAGGAAGTCGCGCCTCGCGGAGGTGAACATGTCGAGCGAGTGCACGATGCGGTCACCGGCCAGATAGTCGAGCAGCACGCGCTTGAGCTCAGGATTGTTGTGACCGTAGTTGAGCGCGCCGGCGCCGGTGAAGAAGTCGAGGTACTCCCTGCCGTCCTCGTCGTACATCAGGCTGCCGACTGCGCGGTCGAACACGACGGGCCATGAGCGGGAGTAGCTGCGAACCTCTGATTCCAGCTGCGTGAAGATATTCATCTTGTGGGTGTTCTCCTCCTTGATAGATCACGTGCGGGGAGTGCACGCCGCCCCGGGTGGGCGGAAGTGACGGCTACATCGACGGACCGATCTCGTAGAGCCGTTCGGGTTCGTGATGCGCGGCATCCGACGGGTGCGTCAGATGTGCGCTCTCGAAGAGCGGGGTGACGACCATCGGCGCGTCGTTCCAGCGCCGTGCGAGGCTGCGGAACGTCTGCTGCGAGGCGGCGTTGTCGTCGGTGATGGTGGTCTGCAGGCTGCGCACCGGGGGGAGCACCGTCTGATCGTGGAGCAGGTCGTCCAGCATCCGCCCCGCGAGACCGAGCCCGCGGAAGCGTGCATCCACGGCGACCTGCCAGATGAACAGGCACGAGGGGTCTGCGGGTCGGCGATAGCCGATGACGAAGCCCGCGGGCTCACCGTCGACCAGTGCGATCCGGCACGTCGAGGCGAAGTCCCGGGCGTAGAGCACGTAGGCGTACGACGAGTTCAGATCGAGCGTCTGCGAGTCGCGCGCGATCCGCCACAGCTCGATCCCCTCATCGACGAGGGGCGGGCGGATCAGGCTCGTCTCACCCGACCGCGCATCGATATGCGCGGCCTGTGCTGACGTGCTCGGCTCGAGAGAGCCGGGGGAAGTCAGAGCGTGTCACCGTCCCGGATCGGGGTGTGCAGCTCGAAAGAATTCGTGTCCATGGGGTGTGATCTCCGCCGGGTGAAACAGCTTCGGTCCGCCTTCCACACTGTCATGCACGCCGGTCGACCTCAAATCCATCACGGCGTGATCGCCGTGCGCGGGCTGCTGTGGGATGCTGGGCGCATGAGCCTGCCGCACGATGATGTCGACCCCGATGGCCTGCTGGAGTACTCGGTCGTCTTCACCGACAGATCCTTGAACCACATGTCCGCACGCTTCATCTCGGTGATGCAGCAGACCTTCGAGATCCTCGGTGCGGCGTACAACGCGCACACCTCGGT
The DNA here is from genome assembly GCF_054779995.1 of Microbacterium shaanxiense. Classification (NCBI taxonomy): domain Bacteria; kingdom Bacillati; phylum Actinomycetota; class Actinomycetes; order Micrococcales; family Microbacteriaceae; genus Microbacterium; species Microbacterium shaanxiense. The sequence goes on from NZ_BAAGXE010000002.1 coordinate 87,030, forward strand.
CATCGTCCCGGGTGGAGGCACCTACGCGATGGAGGCGGTCGCACGTCAGCTCGCGACCGGCCGGCGCACGTTCGTCGTGCGCAACGGGCTGTTCTCGTTCCGGTGGTCGCAGATCCTCGACACCGGTGGCATCAGCGACGACGTCACGGTGCTCGCCGCCCGGCCGGAATCCGACGACGTGCACGCGGCATGGGCGCCCGCGCCCCTCGAGGAGGTGGTGGCCGCCATCCGCGCTCGCCGCCCGGAGGTGGTCTTCGCTCCGCACGTCGAGACGGCTGCCGGAATGATCCTTCCCGACGACTATGTGCGGGCGCTGGCGGATGCCGTGCACGAGGTCGGCGGGCTGCTCGTGCTGGACTGCATCGCCTCCGGAGCGATGTGGGTCGACATGAAGGCACTCGGCGTCGACGTGCTGCTCAGCGCTCCGCAGAAGGGGTGGAGCGGATCGCCCTGCGCCGGTTTCGTCATGCTCAGCGAGGCGGGAGCGGATGCTGTGCGCGAGCGGGTCTCGACGAGTTTCGCCGCAGATCTCGGCAAGTGGCTGGCCATCGCCGACGAGTACCGCGCGGGTCGCGCGGCGTATCACGCGACCATGCCGACCGACGCGCTGACCCGCAACCTGGCCGCGATGATCGAGACGCAGAGCCGCGGTTTCGAGGCGCTGCGCGGCGCGCAGATCGAACTCGCCGGACGGGTGCGGGAGCTCCTCGCAGAGCAGGGATTCCCGTCGGTCGCGGCAGCCGACTTCGCCGCTCCCGGCGTCGTCGTCGTGCACACGGATGACCCCGCGCTGAAGTCGGGTGCGGCGTTCAAGGAGCAGGGGCTGCAGATCGCCGCCGGGGTGCCGCTGCACTGCGACGAACCGGAGGGGTTCTCGACCTTCAGGATCGGGCTGTTCGGCCTCGACAAGCTCGCCGATGTCGACGGGACCGTGTCCAGGCTCGCCGCGGCGCTGGAGTCGATCGAGCGCTGATCCGCGTCTGAGTCGGGTCAGGCGACGGCGTCGACCTGGGTCAGCTCATGCGGGGCGACATTGAGCCGCTCGCAGCCGTCGGCTGTGACCACGACGATGTCCTCGATGCGTGCTCCCCACTCACCGGCGAAGTAGATACCGGGCTCGATGCTGAACGCCATGCCCTCCCTCAGTACGAGGTCGTTGCCGGGGGCGATGTACGGTTCCTCGTGCACCGAGACGCCGATGCCGTGTCCTGTCCGATGCAGGAACGCGTCGCCAAGGCCCGCGGAGGTGAGTACGTTGCGAGCGGCCGCGTCCACGTCGGATGCCGTCGCTCCCGGCCGCACGGCATCCACGGCGGCCTGCTGGGCTTCCACGAGGACGGCGATGCTCTCGGCGGCTGCGGGGTCTGGTTCACCGACCACGTACGTGCGGGTGCTGTCGGAGTTGTATCCGCTGGGCACGGCGCCGCCGATGTCGACCACGACGATGTCGCCGTTGTGGATCATCCGGTCCGACACCTCGTGATGCGGATCCGCGCCGTTCGGCCCCGATCCGACGATGACGAACTCGACCGATCGATGCCCCTCGGCCATGATCGCCTCGGTGATGTCGGCGGCGACCTCGCGTTCGGTGCGTCCGGCGCGCAGCCACTGCGGCACGCGGCGGTGCACGGCGTCGATCGCCTCTCCTGCACGACGGAGTTCGGCGATCTCGGCGGCGTCCTTGGTCATTCGGCCCTCGCGCAGTACCGGCGTCGCGAGCTCCAGTCGCACGTCGAGCCGTTCCCCGATGGGGATGACGTGCAGCGCCGGGAGTGCATCCGATATGCCCACCCGTGTCACGGTGCCGAGCGCGCCGCTCACCAGGGCGTACGGATCTTCACCGTCGACCCAGTCGAGCACGGTGAGACCGAGTTCGCCCACCGCCGTGGATCGCACCTTCGCGAGCTCCATCCGTGGAACGACCACGGTCGGCGCGAGGGACGGTCCGAGCAACAGCACCGTCAGCCGTTCGATCGTGTCGCCCTCGACCCCGACGAGGTACTGCAGGTCGGGGCCCGGCCCGACGACGACCGCATCGAGACCGGCGTCGGCAGCGAGGGCGGCCGCGCGCTCCAGCCTGGCGGTGTACACGGACGCGGGAAAGGGCAGGGTGCTCATTCCCGCCACGCTACTCCGCGGGGATCGAAGAAGCAGGAGATTCAGCGCGTTCGGCCCTCCGCCCTGCCAGACTGACGCCATGACGACAGTCTTCACCGGCCGCATCCGTCCGCTCGCCGGAGATTCCGAGGCCGACACCGAGGTCGAGTTCGAGGCGTTCGCCGTCGAGGACGGGCGGATCGTCGCACTCGGAACTGCCGCCGAGCTGAAGGCGCAGCATCCGGATGCCCACACCGTGGAGCTCGACGGCTGGGTCATGCCCGGCCTCATCGAGCCGCACGGACACCCCGCGTACTCGTCGATCCTGCTCTCGCACCTCGTCGTCGACATCCGGCCGGTCACGATCCCGGATGCCGCGGGCGTGCTCGCGGCGCTGAAGAAGGCCGTCGCGGACGCCGACGGGCAGGCCGTGTTCGCGAACGGGTGGGATGCGCTGCTGCAGCGCGGACTCCCCGACCCCGACATGAAGTGGCTCGATGAGCTCGCCGGCGACGTTCCGCTCGTCGTGATCCACAACTCGGGGCACTCGGCGTACTTCAACGCCGCCGCTGCTCGTGCCGCCGGCGTGGATCGGGACACTCCCGACCCCGCCGGTGCCAGGTTCGCCCGTGACGCGAAGGGCGACCTCTCCGGTGCCGCCTTCGAGGAGGCGGCGGTCGAGCAGGTCGTCGCCCCGATGCTCGCCCGCGCCGAGCAGCATCTTCCCGAGTTGCTCGTCGCGCACCTGCGCGATCTCTCGAGCCGCGGCATCACCACTGTCTCCGATCTGTCCTGGAATCCCGACCTGAACCCGCTGATCCGGGCGCTGCACGCGCAGGGCCGGCTGCCCGTGCGGCTGCGCTGGTACGAGATGTCGCGGCCGGGTGGTGCGGCGGCGCCGCGCGGCGATGACGACCCGATCATCCGGCAGACGGGCGTGAAGACCTGGTCGGACGGCTCGCCCTGGATCGGCAACATCGCCACGTCCTTCCCCTACCTCGACACCCCGGCCACGCGCGACCTCGGCCTGGAACCCCATCACGTCGGCACTGCGAACTACACCGCCGCGCAGCTGCTCGAGATCGCAGAGCCCTACGCGGCCGGCGGCTGGCAGCTCGCCTGTCACGCCCACGGCGACCGCGCGATCGACTCGACCCTCGACGTGTACGAGCAGATCATCACCAGGCACGCACTCACCGATCACCGCTTCCGGCTCGAGCACTGCGGAGCCATGACGTCCGCGCAGTTCGCGCGCGCAGCATCCCTCGGCGTCACCGTCAGTCTGTTCGTCGCCCACATCACCTACTGGGGCGAGGTGCTCGTCGACGATCTTTTCGGTCCGGAGCACGGGGGTGCATGGGCGGATGCCGGCGCCGCGTTCGCGGCAGGACATCGCGCCACCTTCCACAACGACGGGTGGGTCACGCCGAACGAGCCGTTCCGCAACATGGCCGTCGCCGAGACGCGCACGACCCGTTCGGGATTCCGGATGCCGGCCGGTGCACCCGTCACGCGCGCTCAGGCCCTCGCGGCCCAGACGAGAAACGCCGCCTGGCAGCTGTTCAGCGAGCACGAGGTCGGAAGCCTCGAGCCGGGGCTGCTCGCGGACTTCATCGTCGTCGACCGCGACCCGGTGACCGCGACTGCCGAAGAACTCGCCGAGACGATGGTGCGGGCGACCTACCTCGCCGGCGTGCAGGTGACCTGACCCACGGCGCGCTCCCGCTAGTGTGAAGCGCATGGATCTGCGCGTCGCGGCGTATGCCGTCGTCACCGATGACGACGACAGGGTGCTGCTCGCGCGCTGGACCGAGGGGCGACGCGTCGCGTGGACGATGCCGGGGGGCGGCCTCGAGGAGGGCGAGGATCCCGAAGACGCCGTCCGCCGCGAGGTCCGCGAGGAGACCGGCTACACGGTGCATGTGCAGGAGCTGCTCGGCATCCATTCCCGCGTGATCCCCGCCGGCAGGCGGGTGAGGAAGGCGGGCGTACCACTGCACACCCTACGCATCGTCTACCGCGCCAAGATCAGCGGCGGCAAGCTGCGCTTCGAGGAGAACGGATCCACCGATATGGCCGGGTGGTTCGCCCTGCCCGCCCTGGCGGAGCTGCAACGAGTCAAGCTCGTCGACATCGCCCTGCGGATGGCCGAGATACTCTGACCCGTACCGCGGCGAGAGTCAGCGCGGCTGCTCCGGCACCGTGATGTCGGCCACCGTCGCGCCGTAGGCCGCGATCAGATCATCGGCTTCGACGAAGAGGCTGTATCCGTGCGCACCCGCACCCATGGCGACGCGCTGTCCGACGATCGACTCGTCGGCGTAGATCGGCCAGTCGGTGGTGCTGCCGATCGGCACGATCGTGCCGCGCTCGTACCCGGTCGCGGCCAACGCGAGGTCGGGCTCCGGCAGGCGCAGCCTGTTCACGCCGACGACCGCGCGCAGCTTCGGCCACGAGATCGACCGTCCGCCCGGTACGAGTGCGAACAGGTACGTGTCATCCGAGCGTTTGACGACGAGCGTCTTCACGATGCCGGACGGGTCGAGTCCCAACAGCGCCGCCGCCTCATGAAGGCTGTTCGCCTGCGGGCGTTCGCGGATCTCGATCGCGAGACCACGGGCCGCAGCGGCATCCTTCACACGCGAATGCGGATCCGGCTCGGCCGCGGCCGCGCTCACGCGTCCGGTGCGGAGAGCGGGTCGTCCGCGACCCAGAGCTCGTCGTCCGTGCGCAGCGCCTGCCATGCGGCGTAGAGGACACCGACGGCCGCGGCAGCGCCGAGGACGATCGCGATGACCGAGCCGATGCCGGGGCCCTGCTTCTTCTTCACGATGCGGCCCTTGGAGAACTCCAGGCCCTGACGCTTGGCGTTCGCCACGTCCCACGCGGTGAGCGCGGAGCCGACGACGCCGCCGACGAGCGGGACGACCTTGTCGTCCACGACGTGGCGACCGAGCTTCATGCCACGGTCCACGGTCGGAGCGACCCGGCGGTTGTAGGCGTCCTGCACGACAGGAAGCACCTGCTCACGGCCGACGCCTGCGAGCTGACGGCTCGCCTCGCGGGCGACTTCGGCAGCGTGGCCGACGACCTCCTGCTGGGATTCCCAGAGCTCGGTGGCGTTGTCGCGCAGACGGCGCAGTTCTTTCTTCCGCTTGCGGGTGAGGCTCACGATGTTCTCCTGTCGACTTGGAGTACGGGTTCCCCATCTTGCCAGACAAGACTGGATGCTGGCAGTGATTGTGCCGACCCTTGTCATCCGGAGCGTCGCACGCTAACGTGACCGCGCGTCCGGCCGACACACTGCAAGCTCTGCGACAATAGGGGCATGGCTCAGCACACTCACGTCGCAACCCTGCACACCAACCACGGTGACATCGTCGTCAACCTCTTCGGCGACCACGCCCCGAAGACGGTCAAGAACTTCGTCGGCCTGTCCGACGGCACTCAGGAGTGGACCGACCCCGCAACGGGCAAGCCCGGTGAGGGCGCCCTGTACAAGGACGTCATCTTCCACCGCATCATCCCGAATTTCATGATCCAGGGCGGCGACCCGCTCGGCCAGGGCGTCGGCGGCCCAGGCTACAACTTCGACGACGAGATCAACATGGAGCTCAACTTCAACGAGCCCTACATCCTCGCCATGGCCAACGCCGGCCTGCGTCGCAACGCGATCACCGGCAAGGCCGAGGGCACCAACGGCTCGCAGTTCTTCATCACCACCGACCCGACGGCGTGGCTGCAGGGCAAGCACACGATCTTCGGCGAGGTCGCCGATGACGCCTCCAAGAAGGTCGTCGACGCGATCGCCGCCGTCCCCACTGCCGCCGGTGACAAGCCGCTCCAGGACGTCGTCCTGCAGTCGGTCGACGTCACCGCAGTCTGAGCTCGAACCCCTCAGGCCGATCCGGATGACGTCACCCGAGTTCACGAGCAATCGTGACAACTTCTGCTACCGCCATCCGGATCGGCAGAGCTTCGTGCTCTGCCAACGGTGCATGCGCACCATCTGCCCCGAATGCCAGACACAGGCGGCCGTCGGGGTCATCTGCCCCGAGTGCATGAAGGCCGAGCGCGGCAACCGCACCCCCGCGCAGAAGCGCGCCGAGCGCCGGTGGGGTCGCAGCGGTCGTGCCCGCGGCTCGCTGACCGCCGTGCAGTCGGGCAGGCCCATGATGACCTACGGCATCATCGCGGTGACCGGCTTCGTCGGCCTCCTGCAGCTCGTGCCGGGTCTGAACATCACCGGGCTGCTCGAGTTCTGGGTCGGCTATCTCTTCCCCGAGCTCTCCGGAGCGCCGTTCCAGCCGTGGCGCCTGCTCACCGCGGCCCTGGTGCACAGCGGCATCTGGCACATCGGCCTGAACATGCTGGCGCTGTGGATGATCGGGCGAAGTCTCGAGCCGATGCTCGGTCGCTGGCGCTTCCTCGCCCTCTACGTGCTGGGCGGTCTCGGCGGTTCAGTGGCGGTCGGGATCATCTCGCCGACCACGGCGACGGTCGGCGCGTCCGGAGCGGTGTTCTCGCTGTTCGGCGCCCTCCTCGTGATCGGCCTGCACCTGGGTGCCAACATGACCGGGCTGTTCGTCCTGCTCGGCATCAACCTCGTGATCGGCTTCGTCCCGGGCTTCAACATCGCCTGGCAGGCCCACGTGGGCGGCGCGGTCGTCGGTGCTCTCGTCGGCCTCATCGTGCTGCGCACCCGCAAGCGCGAGCAGCGGGTGTGGCAGATCCTGCTGCTGATCGCACTCGCCGCGCTCCTGCTCGCTGCGGTCTTCATCGTTCCGCCGCTGCTCGTCGGCGCGTGAGGCGAGACCCGTCCTGTCGCCCTCGCACCCGGCCAGCAGTTGTTAACACCGTTCTCCACCCCTGTGAATAACACCGGTGTAATTCTCCCCACCCTGTGCACAACCCTGTGGATAACTCCCTGCACGGCATGACGAGAGAAGGCCCCCCGCATCAGCGAGGGGCCTTCGGAAGAAGAGGGGCGGTCAGCGCCACCGCGTCGTCATCAGGAATCCGATCAGTGCGATGCCGAGGCCGATCGCGAGATTCCACGAGCCGATGCCCGGAACCGGGAACTGCATGCCCGAGATGTAGAACACCAGGATCCACACCAGGCCGAGCAGCATGAAGCCGAGCATCACCGGCTTGAACCACACGGCGTTGGGCGCCGCCTCGCCTTCAGCGCGCTCGACGGCGGGTTCTTCGCTCTTACGGTCTCGTGCCATGAGGTCAGTCTACCCAACAGCGCGATGACTGCCTGCTTCGATCGCAGGCGTACACACGGGCGGGATAAGATCACGCCTATGAGTGCAGCTGGGGCGACGATGAGCGCGCGCACTCGGCATCCTCGCCGACGTTCGCGGGCGACGTTCACCAGCGTCCTCGGCGAACTGCTGCTCACCGCCGGAGTGCTCGTCCTGCTCTTCGTCGCCTGGCAGATGTGGATCGGTGACATGATCATCGGTGCCCAGAGCAACAGCGCCGGCAACGCGGTCTCCGAGACCTGGGAGCAGCAACCAGCCCCCGAACCACCGCCGATCGTCGAGAACGACGACGGCGAGACCTGGTTCGAACCGCCAGTGCTCCCGCATCCGGCAGCGGGTGAGACCTTCGCGCAGATGCGCATCCCGCGGTTCGGCGACGACTACAACGTCGCGATCGCCGGGGGCACCTCGCGACCGGTCACCCTCGACAACGGGTGGATCGGCGTGTACGACCAGTCCGTCATGCCCGGAGAAGTGGGCAACTTCTCCGTCGCCGGTCACCGCACGACCTGGGGTGCTCCGCTGAACCGGATGGACAAGCTGCGCATCGACGATGCCATCGTCGTCGAGACTCCGGAGGGCTGGTACACCTATCGATTCCGCACCCTCGAGTACGTGCAGCCGGATCAGGTCGACGTGCTCCTCGACGTGCCGCAGGTACCGGATGCCGTCACAGGAGAGCGCTACCTGACGCTGACCGCCTGCTCCCCGCTGTACTCGCTCGCCGAGCGCATCATCGGCTACGCCGTCTTCGAGGGGTTCCAGCCCCGCGTCGAGGGCGAACCCGATTCGCTGTCCGCCGTCGCCGACGTCGCACCCCCATCCATCTGAGGAAGATCTGATGTACGCAGCAATCTGGCGCATCCTGCCCGGCCCCTGGTGGCTGCGGCTGTTCATCGTCCTGGTCGTCGTCGCCGCGATCCTCTACGGACTCTTCTTCTACGTGTTCCCCTGGGTGAGCCCGCTCATCACGCCCGGTGAGGTCGACCTGGAGTGAGCGTGCGGGTGCTCGTGGTCGACAATCACGACAGTTTCGTGCACACGCTCGTCGGGTATCTTCACGAGCTCGGCGGCGTCTGCGAGATGGTCGAGGCGGATGCTGCGGATGCGGCGGGGTTCGCCCGCCTCCTGCCCTCCTTCGATGCCGTGCTGCTCTCTCCCGGCCCCGGCCGCCCCAGGGATGCCGGTGCTTCGGTCGAGATCGTCGCGCTCGCCGCAGAGCTCCGGATGCCGCTGCTCGGGGTGTGCCTCGGGCATCAGGCGATCGGCGCCGCGTTCGCCACCGAGGTCTCAGAGGCGCCGGAACTCATGCACGGCATGGTGTCCACGGTCACGCATGACGGTTCGGCGTTGTTCGACGGCATCCCGTCGCCCTTCGAAGCCGGCCGTTACCACTCCCTCGCCCTCGCCGAGTCCGAGCTTCCCGAGGCCCTCCGCGTCACCGCACGCACGGCATCCGGCACCGTGATGGCCATCGCCCACGACGAGCTGCCGCTGCTCGGCGTGCAGTTCCACCCCGAGAGCGTGCTCACACCCTTCGGCTATCGGTTGCTGGCGAACTGGCTCGCCATGCTCGGCGACGCGCAGGCCGTCGAGGTCTCATCCCACCTGCATCCGCTCGCGCCGTAGTGGCGGCCCGCATCCGTCGCCCGACGGCGACGGGCGGTCACTTCGCGGCAGCCGTGCAGTGACGCAGCTGAACTTCGGAGTGCACGGGGACGTCTCCGGGTGCCGCGGACATCGAGGCGACGGTCGCCGGATCGGTGGCAGGGCAGTCCGCCATCTCGGTCGGGATGGCCGTGAGGCCGAGCTCCTCGAGCTTCGCCGTCGCGGCATCCAGGGTCCAGCCCGAGACGTCGGGCAGCGTGACCCGGCCGCTTGCGACCACGAGGTTGACGACCGTCTTGGGTGCGACCTCGTCGCCCTCATCCACGCTCGCCTCGAGCACCGTGTCGGCAGCGCTGTTCGGATCATTGCGCTGGATCACGTTGCCGAGCGCGAGGCCGGCCTTGCTCAGGGCGTCCTTCGCGGCTGTCTGCGAGAGCCCGACGAGGGAGGGGGCCTGAACCGTCTCGGTGCCGGAGGAGACGTAGACCGTGACGCTCTGCCCGGCTTCGACGGACTGTCCCGCCTCGGGGTCGGTGCGGATCACGTTGTTCTCGGTGATCGTCGCGCTCGCCTCGTAGACCAGCGTGTACTGCAGGTCGAGCGCTTCGAGGTCGTCCTGGGCGCGTTCGTACGACACGTCGATCAGATCGGGAACCGTGCGCGACGAGGTGGGGATCTGCTCCCCGCGCGGCATGGTGAGCACCCAGACCAGCACCGAGATGAGAAGCACCGCGAGCAACGCGACGCCCGCCCAGATCCACACCACAGGAGGTCCGGACTGCGTGCGCGTCATCGTGGTGTCGCTGCTGAGCTGGCGCAATGAACGTGCGGTCTCCTGCGCCTGCCGCGGGCTGGGCCCGTAGAGCTCGCTGGTGAGAGCGCCGAGCTGCTTCTTGCTCGGAGCCTTGCCCGCCACGGCGTCGTCGAGCGCCGCGCGGAAGTGCGCAGCATCCGGATACCGCTGATAAGGGTCCTTCGCGAGCGCACGCAGCACGATCGGGTCGAGCGCGCCGGGTGAGCTCTCGTTGACCTCGGTGGGCGCCAGCGGGGTCTCGCTGACGTGCTGGTAGGCGACGGCCACGGGGGATTCGCCGCGGAACGGCTGGCGACCGGTGAGCAGTTCGTAGAGCACGACGCCGGTCGAGTACAGGTCGGCGCGCGCATCGACGGGCTCGCCCTTGGCCTGCTCAGGCGAGAAGTACGCGGCCGTGCCGATGATCTGCGTGGTCTCGGCGACCGTCGATGACGAGTCCGACACCGCGCGGGCGATACCGAAGTCCATCACCTTGACCTGGCCGGCGGGGGTGACCATGACGTTGCCCGGTTTGATGTCGCGGTGCACGACGCCGGCGCGGTGCGAGTAGTCGAGCGCCTCGAGGATGCCGTCGACGTAGCGCACCGCATCCTCGACGGGGACAGGACCCTCGGCGATGATCTCCTTGAGCTGGCGGCCCTGGACGAGCTCCATGACGATGTACGGCTCGCTGCCCGCTGATCCGACGGCCGGGGCTCCCTGCGCCGCCGAGGTCGGGTCTCCGGCGTCGAAGACGCGCACGATCGACGGATGCGACATGCGCGATGCCGCCTGCGCTTCGAGCCTGAACCGGGTGCGGAACGCGGTGTCGCGCGCCAGGTCGGGATCGAGGATCTTGATGGCGACCTCACGTCCGAGCGTGACGTCATAGCCGCGGTAGACCTTCGCCATGCCGCCGTGGCCGATGAGCTCGTCCACGCGGTATCGCTCAGCGATGATGCGCGGCTCTGCGGTCACTGGATGCTCCCCCTGGTACGACGACGACATGGACTTCCTAAGGTTACCCTCAGCTCTGCTGTGAGATCACTCTCAGCCCTCGGGGAGTTCGCCTCCATCGCCGGGGAGCACGCTCGCTGGCTGGATCGTCACGGACCTCGGCGGCGACGACGGGGTGACGCGCTCGTCACTGCTCGCGCAGGTCGCCGTGTACGTCGCGATGAGCTCCTGGCCCTCCGCGTCTGCGACCGTGACCTCGGCGCTGCGCTGCGTCGGCGGGAAGTTCGGTCCGCCCGAGACGAAGGTGCCGTTGGTGAGCTGTACCGTGTAGCGGGTGAGGTTCGTGCCGCTGGGGCATACGAAGTCCGCGCCCCACGAGAGCGTCACCGTGCCGCCGGCGACGGGGTCGCCGGTGATCGCGGGAGCGTCCGTCGGTGCGGGGAGCGCTGCGCGGTCGCCGTACGTGGTCAGGGTGATCGTCTGATCGATCGAGACGTTGCCGAGCGGCTCGACCTTGTAGACCTTGCCCACCTGGTCGTCGGATCCGGCGGGATCGCCCGGCACGCAGGTGATGTCGCTGAAGCCGTTGTCCGTCAGGGTCGTGGTCGCGGCCGCGCAGTCGAGGCCGACCAGGTTGAGCGATGCCACATCGACGCGATCCGGCTCGGGAGGCGGAGTGGGCGTCTGAGACGTCGGCTTGGGCGTCGGGGTGGTCGCCGAGGTGGTGGTGGTCGTCGGGTCGGGTTCGGGGTCGCCCTGGTTCAGCAGCGCGAACACCGTACCCGCGAGCACGATGGCGATGAGCACGATCAAGGCGATCAGCGGCCATGTCCACGGGCTGCGCTTCTTCTTCTTGCCCTCGGCGTCTGCCTCAGCGCCGTCGGCGGGGAGCGCGGCGGTCGTCGGCAGGATGCGCGTCGTACCGTCGTCGCCGGTGGCGGTGAGGATGCGTGTGGCGTCGTCCCCGGCGATACCGCCGGTGGCGATCGCGGGCACCGCGATCGCCGCGGAGTTCAGGTCGCCGCGGCGCAGCGCCTGCGCCGCGCGTGCGACGGTCGCGGAAGACGAGGGCCGGTCGGCCGGCTTCTTCGCGATCATCGCCATCACGAGGTTCTGCACCGGGATCGGCACGGTCGGCGGAAGAGGCGGCGGCTGCTCGTTGATCTGCGCCATCGCGATCGCGACCTGCGACTCGCCGGTGAACGGACGCTTGCCCGCCAGCGACTCGTACGCGACGATGCCCAGCGAGTACGTGTCCGTCGCAGGCGACGCCGGGTGACCGGAGGCCTGCTCGGGCGAGAGGTACTGCACGGTGCCCATGACCTGACCGGTCGCGGTCAGCGGCACCTGATCCGCGATTCGGGCGATGCCGAAGTCGGTGATCTTGACGCGGCCGTCAGGGGTGATCAGCAGGTTGCCGGGCTTGATGTCGCGGTGCACGAGTCCTGCCGCGTGCGCGGCCTGGAGCGCGGATGCGGTCTGGGCGACGATGTCGAGCGTCTTGTCGGCGCTCAGCGCGCCGTCGCGCTCGAGCAGCGTCGAAAGCGCCTCGCCGGGGACGAGCTCCATGACGAGGAAGGCGCTGCCGTTCTCCTCGCCGTAGTCGAAGACACTGGCGATGCCCTCATGGTTGACGAGCGCGGCGTGCCGGGCCTCGGCGCGGAAGCGCTCGAGGAAGCCGGGATCCCCCATGTACTCGTCCTTGAGGATCTTGATGGCGACGGTACGTCCGATGACGTGATCCGTGGCTTCCCAGACCTCGCCCATGCCACCGATCGCAATACGCGACTGAAGCTCGTATCGACCACCGAACGACACACCCTGCGTCGGCCTCATCCGTTAAGCACCGCCTCAATGACCTTCTTCGCGATCGGGGCGGCGAGCGTGTCACCGGATCCCGACTGTCCCATTCCGCCGCCGTCTTCGACGACGACCGCCACAGCTACCTGTGGATTGTCCGCCGGTGCGAAACCGGTGAACCACAACGTGTACGGCTCGTCGCCATCGTTCTCGGCCGTCCCCGTCTTACCGGCGACGTCGATGCCGTCTATTCTTGCACCCGTCGCCGCACCGTCTGCGACGCTCGCCGTCATGGCGTCGGTCACGGCGTTCGCGACGTCCGCCTCGGTCGCTCGGCCGAACTCGCTGTTCTCGTACTGACGGATCACCGAGAGGTCGTTGCCGATCACGGCGTCCACCAGTCGGGGGTTCATCACGACGCCGTCGTTCGCGAGCCCGGCGGAGACCATCGCCATCTGCAGCGGGGTGGCCGTCACCTGTCCCTGCCCGAACCCGGTGAGCGCCGTCTGCGCGTCGTCCAGTCCGCGCGGGTAGCGGGATGCCGTCGACTCGAGCGGTGTGGAGAAGCTCTGGTTGAAGCCGAACTTCTCGGCCATCTCGAGGATCTTCGCATCGCCGAGCTCGACCGCCAGCTCGGCCATCGGGATGTTGCAGCTGAGGCGGACGGCGTCGGCGATCGTCACGGTCGCGCCCGGTCCGCAGGTGCCACCCGTGGCGTTCGAGACCTGCGAGGAGGAGCCCGGCAGCGTGTAGCGGGCAGGGTTGGGCAGCGTCGACGACGGCGACCACTCCCCCGTCGCATATGCGGCAGCGGCGACCAGGATCTTGAACGTCGAGCCAGGAGGGTTCAGGTTCCCCGCGATCGCGCGGTTCTGCAGCGGATTCGGCCGCAGCGCGTCGAGCTCGTCGTATGCGGTCTCGGCCTGCGCGCCGCTGTGCACGGCGATCGCGTTGGCGTCGTAGCCGGGGGTCGAGACCATCGCGAGGATGCGTCCGGTCGCCGGCTCGATGGCGACCACGGCGCCCTGCAGGCCGCCGAGCGCGTCATACGCGGCCTGCTGAGCCGCAGCATCCAGCGTCAGTTCCACGCTGAAGCCCGTCTGAGCCTGGCCGGAGACGATCCGCTCGATCTCCGCGAGGAAGGCGCTCGCGCCCGTACCGGAGAGATCGGCGTTGAGCGCGCTCTCGATGCCCGTGGACGACTGCAGCGCCGGGTTGAAGAATCCGGTGACGCTCGACCACATCGGCGAATCGGCGTACACCCGCTGGTAGCGGAACTCGTCCTCGCTCGCGACGGAGTACGCGATCTGCACCCCGTCGGCGATGATCGAGCCGCGCTGGATCTCATAGCTGTCGCGCAGCGAGCGCTGGTTGTTGGGGTTCTGCGCGAGGCTGTCGGCGTCGACGACCTGGATCCAGCTCGCCGCCGCGAACAGCGCGATGAACATGAACAGCATCACGATGCTGAGACGTCTGAGTTCCTTCGTCATCCGATCACCACCCTGGGCTGGCGGCGCACGCCGTCGGAGATGCGCAGCAGCAGTGCCACGATGAGCCAGTTCGCGACCAGTGACGATCCGCCGGCCGCGAGGAACGGCGTGGTCAGACCGGTGAGCGGGATGACGCGGGTCACGCCGCCGACCATGATGAACACCTGCAGGGCGATCGTGAACGACAGCCCCGTCGCGAGCAGCTTGCCGAAGTCATCCTGCCCGGCGATGCCGATGCGCATGCCCCGACTGACGAACACCATGTACAGCGCGAGGATCGCGAACAGGCCGATCAGCCCGAGCTCCTCGCCGAGGCTGGGGATGATGTAGTCGCTGTGCGCGAGCGGCGTGATCGTCGGGCGTCCCTGACCGAGGCCCGTGCCCAGCAGCCCGCCGTGCGCGAGCCCGAAGATGCCCTGCTGCAGCTGGTAGCCCGCGCCCTTGGGGTCGACGATCTCGGGATCGAACGCGTACAGCCAGTTCGTGAAGCGCCCGTGGACGTACGCGAGCACCTGCGTCGCCACGAACACCCCGACGGCCACCATGGCGAGCCCGATCAGCACCCAGCTGGTCTTGCCGGTGGCGACGTAGAGCATGGCGATGAACATGCCGAAGATGAGCATTCCGGTGCCGAGGTCCCGCTGCACGACGATGATGCCGAGCGAGATCAGCCAGACGACGATCACCGGGCCGAGCTCGCGCATCCGCGGCCACGTGATGCCCAGGAAGACCTTGCCGACCGAGGTGAGGCTCTCGCGTGTGCGCACCAGATAGCCGGCGAAGAAGATCGCCAGGCAGATCTTGGCCAGCTCACCCGGCTGGAATGCGAAGATCCCGCCGATCGTGACCCAGACGTCGGCGTTCGCACCGGAGTCGCCGAGTCCAGGCACGAACGGGAGCAGCAGCAGCACGATTCCGGCGAGACCGAACAGATACGTGTAGCGGAACAGCACCCTGTAGTTGTGCAGGAGGATGACGATCGCGATCGCGCCGGCGAGCGAGATGCCCGTCCAGGCCAGTTGCTTGGTCGAGTACGCGTCCCACCCCGTGTTGTGCAGGGCGATGTCGATCCGGTAGATCATCGCGATGCCGAGGCCGCTGAGCAGTGTCGCGATGGGAAGGACGAACGGATCGGCGTCGGATGCGACGACGCGCAGCACGATGTGCAGGGCGAAGGCCAGCACGGCCAATCCGCCGCCGATGAAGAGGATGAAGGGGTCGATCAGCCCGAGTGCGCCGAGCTGGACGAGGCTGAGGGCTGCGCCGCTGATCGCGCAGGCGAACAGAAGCAGCCAGAACTCGCGATTGCGCTGCGTCTGCGGCAGCCGCATCCGCTTGAGGGCCTTGATGACCGCGGTGTCCGCGGCGACGTCGGTGCTCATCATCCGGCATCCCCTCCGTCGGTCTCGGTCGGAGCAGGCGTGGGAAGCGGGGTCGGCGGGGGCGTCGGAGCGGGTGTCTCCCCTGTCACAGCCTCGGATCCGGCCCGCAGGCGGTCCACGATCGCCATCGCGTCTGCGAGCGAGCGCGCGTTGATCGTGCGCTCGACAGATGCGCGCTGATACGGCGGCAGGTCGGCGAGCAGGATGCCGGTGTCCTCGAGCTCTGTCGACAGGGAGATGGGGCCGATGCTCTGCTGCACCCCCTGGAAGATCACGACGCTGTCGTCGTCGGCACCGATGAAGTACCGCGTCTGCGTCCAGCTGTACGCCAGCATCCCCGCGCCGGTGAGCGCGAGCAGCACGACCAGGAGCGCGGCGAACCATCCGACGCGTCGACGTTTCGCACGACGGCGGTCCTCCTCGATGAGCTCTTCGAGGTAATCGGCGGCCGGCTCGAAGTGCGAGGGCTCGTTCGCGGCCTGACGCACCGGGTGCAGCCAGTTCGTGCGCCCCGCCCTGGCGGCGGGGATCAGCACACCGGACGGCGTCGATGCCGCGCCGACGATCGTCGCAGTGCCGGATGAGACCGGGTGCACGCCGCCGACCTCGACGAGCACGACGGTCACGTTGTCGGGGGCGCCGCCGTCCAGGGCCTGCTTGAGCAGGTTGTCGGCGGTGCGTCCCGGTGGGAGCCCGAGTCGCATGGCCTTGAGGATGTGCGGCTCGTCCACGACACCCGAGAGGCCGTCGGAGCACAGCAGCCAGCGGTCGCCGGGCAGCGTGGGCATGACGAACATGTCCAGCTCCGGGTCGTGGTCCATGTCGCTGAGAACACGCATCAGCACCGAGCGGCGCGGGTGGTACCGCGCTTCCTCGGGGGTGATGCGGCCCGAGTCGACCAGCCGCTGCACGAACGTGTGGTCGGCGGTGATCTGGGTCAGTTCGTCGTCGCGATACAGGTAGATGCGCGAGTCGCCGATGTGTCCGATGACGGCGTGATCCTCGACCATGATGATCGCGCTGACGGTCGTGCCGAGTCCCGCGAGCTCCGGGCGCTCCTTGGCGGCGCGGATGAGATCGCCGGCGGCCGTGGTGACCGCAGCCTGCAGCGAGGCCTGCGCCTCGTCGACGTCGGGGAACGGATGGTCCAGGCGCTCGAGGTGCTGGATCGCGATGCTGGAGGCGACATCGCCCCCCGCGTGCCCGCCCATGCCGTCGGCGACGGCGAACAGGTTGGCTCCGGAGTACCCGGAGTCCTGGTTGTTGGAGCGCACCTTCCCGGTATGGGAGATCGCCGCACTCGATCCTTCGAAGACCATGCCGGCGTCAGGCTCGCAACTCGAAGGTCGTGGCGCCGACCTTGACGGCGTCGCCGATGTTGATGATGACCGGCGCGCCGGAGATGCGCTTCGCGCCGAGGAACGTGCCGTTGGTGGAATCGAGATCCTGGATGGCCCACGTGTCGCCGCGCAGCAGCAGGCGGGCATGGTGGCTGGAGGTGTAGTCGTCGCGGATGACGAGGCCGGACTCGCTGGAGCGGCCGATCGTCATCGGCTCCGTGCCGAGGGGGAGTTCGAGCCCTGCCTTGGGGCCGGAGGTGATGACGAGTTTGGAGACCGTGTTCACACGAGCCGCACCACCTGCGCGCGGGGAGGGCGAGGCCTTCGGCTTGGCGGCGGGAGCGGGAGCTGCTGCGGCTCCGCCCGCGGCAGCCTCGGCGGGGAGCTTTCGCACCTTCACCCCGAACAGGTCGGCGCGCAGCGAGTACACGACACCGAACACGAAGAACCACAGCAGCACCAGGAAGCCGATGCGCAGCAGCAGGAGGACGAGTTCACTCATCGATTCGCCCCCGATGGCCGGTCGGCTGCCACGGGGACGACCCGGAAGGTCAGCTCTGTGCGCCCGATGGTGATCGTGGTGTCGGTGGGCAGCGGAGCCTCGCGCACCTTCTGCCCGTTGACCTTGGTGCCGTTGGTGGAGCCGAGGTCGCGCATCATGGCGCGCTCGCCGTCCCACAGGATCTCGACGTGCTTGCGGCTGGAGCCGGCATCGGAGATCGTGATGTCGGCGTCGCTGCCGCGTCCGATCACACTGCGGGCCTTGGTGATCGAGTGCCGTTGCCCGTCGACGTCGATGACGGCCTGCCAGCTGACGCGTCCTTCGACAGTGCCCGAGTTCACCCGCACGGTGCCGGTGGAGACTCTTTCATCCGATTCGAGAGCGATCGAGAGCGGGCCGGCGAAGCTGTACCCCTGAGATCTGGCGTGCGTGTTCATCAACGCATGCAGCTCTTCGGTGAGGGCTCCGCCGAGCCCCTGCATGCGCTCCAGGTCGTCCGCGCTGAGACGCACGACGTAACTGTTGGGGGTGATGATGCGGTCGCGGCTGACCACGGCGGCCTTGATGTCGGCCTCGCGACGGATCGCTGATGCGATCTCCACCGGCTGGATGCCGCTGCGGAAGGTCTTGGCGAATGCGCCGTTGACGGCGCGCTCAAGACCCTTCTCAAAGCTGTCAAGTAGTCCCACTGGGCTCCTCTGGCATGGCGACGGTAGCAACATCGTAGCCAGGTGACCTGGAAATGCGCCTCTCGCCCCCATCCTGGCGCGCTCCGGACACGATCGTGGCGCGAGAATCAAACCCCTTCTCACCGGATGACGTGGTCCGGGCGTGGTCGGGCGAGTTAAGCAGCAGGGAAAGTGCGTGATATCCTCGTGAAGTTGACTTCTTCGGAACGAGACGCTCGCGCGAGTGGCGGAATGGTAGACGCGCTGGCTTCAGGTGCCAGTGTCCTTACGGGCGTGGGGGTTCAAGTCCCCCCTCGCGCACAGCGAGCAGAACAGCCTCTCACCAGGTGATCCGGTGAGAGGCTGTTTCTTTTCATTCACAGCCCGAGCTGCGCGAACGGGATGCCGCGCACCACTCGGCGCCACGGATGCTCGCCCAGCGTCCACAGCATCCGCCCCTCCGGATCGAGGGCCAGGTCTTCGCAGCCGATCGGCAGGGGAACATCGCTGCGCTGAGGCGCGGTCCCGTCGCCCTCCCACAGCGCACCCGGCTGCATGCCGCGCGACTGCGAGATGAATCGTCGATCGCCCCACTGCACGGCGCCCTGCATCCGGGCGATCTGCGGCGCGTCCTGATCGACGGCGATGAACGAGCCGTCGACATCGCCGGGGATCGTGAACTCGCCGATACGGCCGAGCTTGTCGCCGCGGTACTCGCCGATCAGCACGCGCGGCAGCGAGGTGCCCTGGTCATCGAACACCCGGCCGAGGAATGAGCATCGCAGCGGCACCGGATGAACCCGGGTACGGACCGCCACCAGCGCCACGGCACCGAGACCGCGACCTCGTGCACCCACGACACGCCGCGCCGCCGCCCCCCGCAGCCGGCGCGATTCGCCGAGGTCGAACTCCCAGATCCCCTGACCTGTCGCGGCGACGAAGAGGCGATCGCCGAACCAGGCGAGGCCCCCGGCATGGATCTGCGCGGGGACGAGCTCGCCGTCCTCTCCCTCGATCGTGAGTGCGACATCCAGGTGCCGCGAGCGCTCCAGATCGATGAAGGTCACCCGAGACGCGAGATGTTCACCGCTCTTCGCCTTGCGGAACCAACTCACCGCGAGCGTCCGTCGCCCCTGCCACGTGCCGAAATCGACGCCCTGCGGGTACCACTTCATCGTGTACGTGCGCGCGCTGAGCCATTTCAGCTCGACGGTGCCGCGGCGCCGATGGCGCATCGGGCGCCACATCGACCCGAAGAGTCCGGAGAAGGTGAAGAGTCCAGTGAGTCCGAACACCGCGGTCAATCTCCCAGCGCGGCGGCCAGCGCGGCATCGACGTGGAGCGAGGTGGTGGGATAGACCGGCACACTCGCATCGCCGGCGCTGATGAGCAGTTCGATCTCGGTGCACCCGAGGATGATGCCTTCGGCGCCGCGTTCCACGAGTCCTGCCATGACGCGCTGGTAACGCTGCCGCGACTCCTCTCGCACGACGCCGTGGACGAGCTCGTCGTAGATCACCTCGTGCACGATGCGTCGTTCCTCCTCGTCGGGCACGATCGTGCGGATGCCGTGCCCCGCCATGCGATCGGCATAGAACGGCTGCTCCATCGTGAAGGCGGTGCCCAGCAGCCCCACCGTGCGCACGCCGGAGGGGAGGATCGCCGCGGCCGTGACGTCGACGATGTGCAGGAACGGGATGCTGACGGCATCCTGTATCCGGTCGGCGACCAGGTGCATCGTGTTGGTGCACAGCACGAGAAGTTCCGCTCCGGCCTTCTCGAGCGCGAGAGCGCGGCCGGCGAGCAGGTCGCCGGCCGCCTCCCAATCGCCCGCGGCCTGCATGGCCTCGATCTCGGCGAAGTCGAGCGAATCGAGCAGGATGCGGGCGGAATGATGACCTCCGAGCTGGTCCCTGACGCGCTCATTGGCGAGGCGGTACCACTCGAGTGACGACTCCCAGCTCATGCCGCCGAGCAGTCCGATCGTCTTCATCGCATCACCTTCCGCGTCAGATCCAGCCGCGCTCTTCTGCGACCAGCACTGCCTGCTGGCGCGTCGTGACATGCAGCTTCCCCAGTACGGTCGAGACGTGATTGCGCACGGTTCCCGGCGCGAGCGACAGAGCGCGCGCGATCTGTCCGGTCGTCTCCCCGCGCCGCCCTGCCCGCAGCACGTCGAGCTCACGGTCGGTGAGAGGAGAGCGCTCGTCGCTCAGCGCATCTGCCGCGATCTCCGGGTCGACGTAGCGCGCACCAGCCGCGACGCGCCTGATGACCTCGGCCACCTCGTTCGCGCCGCGCGATTTCGGCAGGAATCCGGCAACTCCGGATGCCAGCGCTCGCCGCAGGACGCCGGGCCTGGCGTGACGCGTCACGACCACGCAACGGATGGACGTCTGGCGCCGCAGGCGCTCCGCCACCTCCACGCCGTCGATCCCGGGCATCTCCAGATCGAGCAGGCAGATGTCGGGCGTCAGCCGGATGGCCTCGGCCAGCGCCTCCTCGCCGTCGGCGCACTCCGCCACGACGTCGATGTCCTCCTCCAGCCGCAGCAGGGCGGCCAGTGCCGAGCGGATCATCGCCTCGTCATCGGCGAGCAGTACACGGATCATCGTGCATCTCCTTCCACGCCCTCGGCCGGAACGATCACGACGACCGCGAACTCCTGCTTGCCGCGTCGCACCTCCAGGGCGCCCCCTGCTTCCGACGCCCGTCGACCGACGCCGTCGAGCCCTGAGCCGTCCTCCGAGACCGTCTGATCGCCGCCCGCGTCGTTCACGATCTCGTACCGCCACGCCTCCCCCGCCCGTTTCAAGGAGAGATGAGCCCACCGGCCGCCGCCGTGACGCAGCACATTCGTCGTGGTCTCGCGGATGACGGGTCCCAGAACGGATGCCGGCGCGTGATCCGCTCCGGCGTCGATTGTCGCCTCAGCGGATGTGCCTGCGGCCCTCAGCAGATCCACCGCGTTGGCGATCTCGTCGGTCAGCGGCGCGGAACGGAATCGCAGCGCGAGGTCGCGGGTTCCCTGCTGCGCCTCGGCCACGCTCCCCCGCGCCGCGCGTAACTGTTCGAGCGCAGCATCCGGATCCTTGGCCATGAGCCGCTCGGCGAGCTCGAGCTGGAGGGCGATGACCTGAAGATGATGTCCCTGCAGATCGTGCACGTCGGTCGCGACTCGCAGGCGCTCCTGCGTCGCCGCGAGGCGACTCTCCGACACGCGTGCACGGTCGAGCCGCACCAATACGTCCCACCACCACAGCGAGGCGACGGTCATGGCCGGCAGCATCGCCGAGAACACTGCCAGCGGCCCGAAACCCGCCGCTGCGCTGTCGAGCATGCGGAAGTCGACAACGGCGAGACCGATGATCACGACGGTGGCGGTGAGCATCGCGCGCATGCGCACCCCTGGCTGCCAGTTGAGCAGCAGGAGCGATTGCAGTACGGGCACGGAGGCGACCGTCCACAGCCCGGACATCGTGCCGGCCAGGATCGCATAGGCCACTGCCACCAGCAGCGGGAGGAGTTGTCGACGCCACCGCACCAGCCCTGCGGTGTCCGTGCGGTGACGGTAGTCGACCATCAGCGCCACGGTCGAGACGACCCAGACGAGTCCGCCGATCGCGATCGCGACGGCTGCGGCCGATGGGCGGATGCCGGCGCCGAGGATGAGGAGCACGGTGTTCGCGACGATGAACAGTTCGAAGAAGAGCAGGGCAGAGATCGTGTAGTACCAGGTGGCGGTCACTCCCCTGGCCAGGCGCACGGAACCCTTCAACGCTGCGGCATCGGAGTCGTCGGGGACGGATGCGGACGCGCTGCTCATGCCGTCCACATTACGGCCATGACACATGTCACCCACCCGTCGGGCGATCGCCCCGGAAAGCGGTGACAGCGGGGCACTTCTGGCACCAGAAGGAAAGCGATGAACTGGAGTCATCGCCGGGGAGATGCCCAGGCCGTCGCAAGGACAGGAACATCCATGAACCTCATCGAGACCTTCCAGAACCTGGTCGCGCAGGTGCCTGAGCTGGTGCAGCCCCTCATCGTCGCCCTGGCGGGCGCGGTGCCCTTCATCGAGGGTGAGGGAGCGGCGAGCATCGGCATCATCGGCGGCATCCATCCCGTGATCGCTGCGATCGCCGGGATCATCGGCAACTTCCTCTGCGTGCTCGTGCTCGTGCTTCTCAGCTCGGGAGCGCGCAGCGCCGTGATCGGTCGCAACCAGCAGCGCAAGGCGCGTCTGGCCGCGGCCGGCGGCGCCGGCGGCGTCACGGTGGTCGAGGCCGACGACGAGGCCGACGGCAGCCGCAGCGCGGCGCGCAAGGTGAAGTTCCGTCGGGCGCTCGACCGTTACGGCGTGCCCGGAGTCAGCCTGCTCGGCCCGCTCCTGCTGCCCACCCAGTTCACGGCGACGATGCTCGCCGCCACCGGGGTCAGCAAGGCACGCGTCCTCATCTGGCAGGCCGTCGCGATCATCGGATGGACCACCATCCTCTCCGTGTTCGTCGGCAGCGTCGTCCACGTCGTCAGCTGAGCGGACCCGCCTGGATCGGACGCGGCGCCATGATCGGCGCCGCGTCCAGTGCGCATGATCAACCTTTCGAGCGATGTCGGACGGCGACACGGTTGATGGGCTGGCCCCGGCGCATGTCGGCCGGCCTCATGCCGCCGCAGGCTGCGGAGCGCTGACGAGCGCGCGCAGTCCGGCGATGCCGGCGGCGTGATGCGCGGCGCGTTGACGCTGTGCACCGTTCCCCTCGCGGAGCACGCGTGAGAGGCGCTCCTGCACGTAGTCCAGGTCGCCGGCCTGCTCGAGTGCTGGTGCGATCGTCTGCAGCAGGAGATCGGTCGCCGCTCTCGCCGTGACGGGCTCGGTCGAGACGGGGTGCACGAGCGTCGCCTCCATCCCCCACCGCGCCGCCGACCACAGAGAGGTCTGGATCGCTTCCGCGTCGTGGACGGGACCGTCGACCGGTTGCGTGAGGGCCAGAGCCCTGCACAACGAGGCGAGCAGCAGAGTGTCGGCCGTGCAGAGTTGGGCGTCGAAGACCCTGATCTCGAGGGTCGGATAGCGGGCGGACGCACGGGCCACCCAGGCCACTGATGCCGCATCGGGGATGACGTGCGCATCGATCAATCGGTCCACGGTCGAGTGATAGTCGTCAGCGTCGGCGAAGTGCGGAGGTGCGCCGAAGAGCGGGAGGCGACGCATGACGATGCTCCGCCAGCTGTCGTGGCCCGTGTCGCAGGCATCCGCGAAGGGGGAGTTCGCCGACAGTGCGAGCAGCACGGGCAACCACGGGCGGACCGCGTTCATCGCACGGACCCTCGCCTCTTCATCCGGGATCTCGACGTGGACGTGCAGGCCGTTGACGTGGTGCGTGTCGCTGATGCGGCCGAGCCAGTGCGCGATCTGGCCGTACCGCTCGGAGCGCGTGACGGTTCCCGCCGGTGCGATCCCGAACGCCGTGCCCATGCCGATCGCCACCGCTCTGTGCTGGCGGGCGAACTCCGAGAGCGATCGGCGGCACGGCTGCAGCTGCGTCTGGGCCTCAGCGAGGGTGTGCACGGGAGAGGTGGCGAACTCGACCTGCGAGTTCAGGAACTCCTTCTTCACGGTGCCGGCCCTGTACGCGCCCGTGCCACCGGACAGCGCATCGATCGCGGCGCCGCCCAGTGGCACGGGAACGAACGTCTCCTCGTCGAGGAGGGCGAACTCCTCCTCGACACCGAAACGCGTCATGTCAGTGTTCCGGACGCAGGGAGAGAAGGTCCGCCTCAGTTCTCGAAGGCGTCCTTCGCCTTGTCGCCGGCCTTCTTCAGATCGGCCTTGGCCTGTTCGGCTTTGCCCTCGGCCTCGA
This sequence comes from Microbacterium shaanxiense, assembly GCF_054779995.1. Taxonomy (NCBI): domain Bacteria; kingdom Bacillati; phylum Actinomycetota; class Actinomycetes; order Micrococcales; family Microbacteriaceae; genus Microbacterium; species Microbacterium shaanxiense. The sequence continues at coordinate 110,801 of NZ_BAAGXE010000002.1, forward strand.
GCTTCTCGTTGTCCGTGGCCTTGCCGACGCCTTCTTTGAAGTGACCAGCGACGTCTTCAGCTGCGTGCTTCGCCTTGTCTCCAATACCCATTGATCCATTCCTTTCGTCGGGGATCAGGTGATCCGTAGGAACGACTCTCACATCGGCACAGATATTCGGCGACGGGGTTGACGCGCGCGACGACGACCGTTAGGGACGCCGCGATGGCGACGGTGAGCGAAGGGCGTCCGTCCGCAGCGGCATTGAGATCCCGCGGTTTCGGGAGGGACGAGATGCCGGAGTCGCCTCCGTGCTGTGCATCCCATCTCTTCCCGAAACCTGCGATCCACGCGGGATCAATCTCCCCGGACCTTCGTTGACCTCGTCCCGGATCTCCCTGGACGAGGTCGTTCATCCTCCCCTAATGTGAAGGTGCATGCGCACGGGGATTGATCGTCGCCGTCGTCCCCAGATGACGGCTCCTGGCTTCCCCAGAGCCAGACGATCCGCGCATGCGATTGGGCCCTCTCGAGTAGTTCAGTCCCCAATGGACTATTCGAGGGGGCCGCTATCGGCTCATCATCCCACGTTTTTCAGAATTTGTCCCCCAAATGGGGGACAAGATTCAGCTTTTGGGGTTAGGGTGTTCTATGACGCACCCTCCGGTCGTCTTTGGCCCTCACCGCTCCCCCCGCGGTGAGGGCCGCACTCTTTTCCGCGCCAGGTCGCCTCTGTGCCGTCGGCGTGACGCTCATGCAACATTTGGGTTACCTTCTGCCCCGGGCTATTCCGCTCCAGCGCTGCACAGATATTGTGGGCATCGTCGGGGCACCCTGCGTCGACACACATTTCAGCAGAACGGCAGTACATGAGTACCCAAGGCACGGTCAAGTGGTTCAACTCGGAGAAGGGCTTCGGCTTCATCTCCCCCGATGACGGCGGCGCTGACGTCTTCGCGCACTACTCCGCCATTGAAGCAAGCGGCTACCGCTCACTCGACGAGAACCAGCGCGTCGAGTTCGAGGTTGCACAGGGCCCCAAGGGCCTGCAGGCCGAGAACATCCGCCCCATCTGAGGCGATAACACAGCACTCTCCGCCCCGGCGTGCGTAAACAGCGTGCACCGGCGGGGAGTGTTGTGCTCTCTACGGCAGCAGCAGCGTTCGCAGTGCGTCGGCATCCGCGACGCGGTAGGCGGCCGAGTCGCCCTCCGAGGTGTCTCCGAAGCCCCATTCCGCGAAGATGACCGGGATGCCGTGCTCGGCTGCGCCCTCCACATCGTGGTGGCGGTCGCCGACGAGCACGGGTCGTGAGGTGTCGACGCCGGCTGCCGTCAGCCGGTCCATCGCCCATCCGACGACGTCGTACTTGCTGTCGCTGCGCCCGATCGTGCCGCTGCGTGCGCCTGAGACGGCGGCGAAGAGCCCGAGCAGATCGTTGTGCTCGAGGATCGCGATGACCTGGTTCTCGGGCTTCGTGCTCGCGGTCGCCTGCGGGATGCCTGCCGCCGCGACCGCGCGGATGATCTCGGGGACTCCGGGGTAGATGTCAACCGAGGCCGCGTAGCCGTCGCGGGCGGCGAGAGTCCGGTAGCGGACCAGGGCGTCCTCGGCCTGCGTGGCGCTCAGCCCCGCCAGGCTCTGGAACGACTCGTACATCGGCGGTCCGACCCATCGGGGCAGCGATGCGGGGTCGGGTGCCGGCTGGCCGAACGATGCCAGTACCTCGAGGAGACGGGGGAAGATGCCCGGCGTCGCGTCGGCGATGGTGCCGTCGACATCCCAGAGCACGCAGGAGAAAGGGGAGTGAGGCATCCCTCCAGCCTATGGGCAGTCGTCGGCGCGCCAGTGCGTCAGAACAGCCGCGGTACCCCTGACTCGATGCCCTTCATGTCGTCGTAGTCGAGCACGAGGCAGCGGATGCCGCGGTCCTCGGCGAGCACGCGGGCCTGTGGCTTGATCTCCTGGGCGGCGAACACGCCCTGCACAGGCGCGAGGTGCGGATCGCGGCCCAGCAGCTCGAGGTAGCGGGTGAGCTGCTCGACGCCGTCGATGTCGCCGCGGCGCTTGATCTCCACGGCGATGGCCGCTCCCGAAGCATCCCGGACCATCAGATCGACCGGGCCGATCGCCGTGGGGAACTCGCGGCGAACGAGCGTCGCGCCCTCGCTGATGCGATCGACCTGCTCCGCGAGCAGGCGCTGCAGGTCGGCCTCGACGCCGTCCTTCTGCAGACCGGGGTCGATGCCCAGCTCGTGCGCGGAATCGTGCAGCACTTCGTAGATCTGCACGCGCAGCGCGTCGCCGGTCTTCTTGTGCGTGACGCGCCACACGTCGATGACGCCGGCGCTGGCCTCTTCCTCGCCAGGGACCTCTGTGACGAGAGTGCACGGCGGGCTCATCCAGTTCAACGGCTTGTAGCTGCCGCCGTCCGAGTGCACGAGCAGGCTTCCGTCGCCCTTGTGCACGAGCAGACGCGTCGCGAGGGGGAGGTGGGCGTTGAGTCGACCCGAGTAGTCGACGGAGCAGCGGGCAATGACGAGGCGCACCCGTCGAGCCTAACCGTCGATCGAGTCGAGGATCCCCAGTCCGAGGTCGAAGAGTCCGAGTTCGACCGCCGCTGCGCGCGCGATGAGAAATCCGAGGATGCCGATGATCCACGCCGTGTTCTCCGCGCCGGTCCGCTGCATCCAGTCGGCGAGGCGCTGCAGTGGTCTGGTGATGACGGGAGCGGCGACGATGCGCAGAAGCAGGAGGATGAGCGCGGGAACGATCATGACGAGGCAGTAGCCGACCAGTGACACGATGCGTGCCGGCGTGTCGAGGCCGGCATCCGCGAGCATCGTCATCGCGACGATGTACGGCAGCATCGTGGCCACCTCGACCAGGCCCGCGGCCACGGCGACCGACATCAAGGCGGTGCGCGTCGCCTGCGGGGCGAGCAGGCGATCACGCCATCGCATGATCCTGCCGGGTGCCCGGGGCTGTTCCGGCGTGGGTGCGGAGGCGGCAGCATCCGGCGTCGCGAAGCCCTCGAGAGAGGACGAGGCCGATGCGGAGATCGGCTGCTCGGCCTTCTTCCTGGACGACGAGGGGATGAGGAACGACGCCACCAGCAGTCCGACGCCCACGACGAGTCGGATGATGGTGCCGGCGGGGGACGAGAGGAAGTCCGACGCGACGTCGACCACGTTGACGAGGCCCCAGAGGAACAGCAGCCCGACGGCGAGGTAGAACGCCGCGATCGTGGCGAGGTAGAGCAGCACTCTGCCGATCCGCACCTTGCCGGGGCTCAGCAGGAGGAAGACCGGGATGAGCAGGGTGCCGATGCTGAGGCTGTCCACGAGTGCGAGGACGGCGAGCGACAGCAGGAGGGGTGCGCCGGCGAAGAGTTCCATGCCTCCACCGTGTTCCATGTGCGCGGACAGCGGATCGGGCGAAGGTCGCGACGTCCTCTCATCCTTTGGTCGGATGCGGCAGTGCGCACGACGTGATTGCATGAGGTGATGCAGCAACAGGCGACCGAGCGATTCGGCAGCTGGTACCGCCGCACGAGGTGGATCGTCGATCCGGTCGCGATGGCGCTGCTGGCAGTGGTGATGGCCGCCCTGGGGTTCCGGTCGGTCTGGACGCCGTTCTCGTTGCTCGGCACCGATGTCTCGGCCTGGTGGGCTCTCGCGTTCGCTCTGCCGGCGTGCGCACTGGCCGTGCTGAAGTACCGGGCCCCGATGCTCGTCCTCGCGGCGGTGTCCGTGCTGTTCGTGGCCGATCTGCTCACCGTCGGGGGGATCGGAACACTCGTCGTCCTGCTGGATGTGCTGTGGAGGGCGGCATTCGTGGCCGGTGCCAGCGCGCGACGGATCCTGTTGGTGCTCCTCGGGGTCGCCACGCTCGCCCTGTCGGCCGCAGCCCTGCTGCTCGCGGATGCTCCTCTGCCGGTCGCCTTCCTCATCGCCGTGCAGTTCGGGGCGATCTTCGGGACCGACTACTGGTGGGCGGTGGCGGTGGCGCAGGCGAACGAGCTCGCCGACCTGCACCGGCAGCGCGCCGAAGCCGCTGAGCGCGAGGCGGAGCGCGATCGCTCGGAGGCCGTGCTGCGCGAGCGGGAGATGATGGCGCGCGAGCTGCATGATGCGGTCGCCGGACATGTCATGGCGATGGCGATCCGTGCCGAGGCCGTGCTGTCGACGCCGCCGGACGAGGAACGCGATCGCGCGGCGTTGCAGGCCGTGCGCGATGCCGGGCTCGACGCGCACACGGCGCTGCGCACCATGATCGCGGTGCTGCGGGGCGGCGCCGGTGAGCTGACGCCCGCGCCGAGGATCGAGGATCTCGAAGGGATCATCGCGAACGCACGGCGCACAGGGCTGCGCGTGGCGTCGACACCACTGCAGGAGGACCGCTTTCCCGTGCTCGTCGAGCAGACCATCGTGCGCATCGTGCGAGAGGCGCTGGCGAACTGCATCCGGCACGCGTCTGGAGCGGATGTCGACGTCGAGATCATCGCCGACGACATGACCGTGTCGGTCCGCGTCGACTCCCGTGGCGGGACACCCGTCACGCACGCCGGCGGCAACGAATGGGGTCTGAGCATGCTCGGAGAACGGGTACGTGCACTGGATGGAACCTTCCGCGCCGGTCCGGTCGACGGGGGCTGGTCGGTGCACGCGGAGCTGCCGATCGGGGTTCCGGCATGACCTCGCCGACGGTACTGCTCGCCGACGATCACGCCGCCATCCGCGCGGGGCTGCGCATCATGCTGGAATCACACGGGGTCACGGTCGTCGGTGAGGCGGCCGACGGTGACATCGCGGTGCGCAACGCCGCATCGCTCCGCCCTGACGTCGTGCTGATGGATCTGCGCATGCCCGGACGCGACGGGATCTCCGCGACGGGCGAGATCGTCGAGCGGGGTCTCAGCGAAGTGCTCGTGCTCACGAGCTTCGATGAGGACGAACTCGTCTTCGGGGCCATCAGGGCGGGTGCGGCCGGATTCCTGCTGAAGACCGCCGACGCGCACACACTGGTCCAGGCGGTGCGCACGGTCGCCTCGGGGGACGGCGTGCTCGACGCACGGGTCACGCGGCGCGCGCTCGCTGCCATCATCAAGGCCGAGCACGGTGCCGCGATGGTGGCGGATGCCGTGGACGACACGGCGCTCACCGCACGCGAGCGGGATGTGCTGGACGGCATCCTTCAGGGATGGTCCAACGCGCAGCTCGCGGAACGACTGGTGATCTCCGTCCCCACGGTGAAGACGCACGTGTCGAACGTGCTGGCCAAGCTCGGAGCGGAGAGCAGATCGCACGCGGCGGCGATCGCCCGGACCCGAGCGCGCTGAGCCCTACTTCTTCGGCGCCTCGGCGTTCGAGTTCAGCGGCCGGGCGGCGCCGGATGCGAGACCGGAGGCCGCGACGAGCACGACCAGGATGAACAGGGTGTTCAGCAGGCCGATGTGCTCGCTGATCAGTCCGAGGATCGGCGGGCCGCCGAGGAACGCGACATACCCGATCGTGGCCGCCGCGCTCACGCGGGCCGCAGCCTTGGCCGGGTCGTCAGCCGCCGCCGACATGCCGAGAGGGAATCCGAGTGATGCGCCGATGCCCCACAGTGCTGCGCCGACGAAGACGAGGGGGAGTGAGGGGGCGATGATGAACAGCAGGATGCCGCCGGTTGCCGCCACCGCGAGGATGCGCAGCACGAGCACACGGCCGAACCTGTCGACGAGCGGTCCGCCGAAGATGCGCACCGTGGTCATCGCGACGGAGAACACCGTCAGGGCGGCCGCGCCCATTGCAGCGCCTCCGCCGTGGTCTTCGCTCATGCCGAGCGCCAGCCAGTCGTTGGCTCCGCCCTCTGCGAAGGCCATGCCGAGCATCACGACGCCGAGCGCGTAGGTGCGCGGCTCGCGCCACGCCGACATCGCCATGTGCATGCGTTCGCGCCAGTGGGGCTTGTCGCCCGACTCCTCAGGATCGAGCGTCGCGTCGCGGTTGGGCACGTTCGCGATGCAGACGAACGCGCCGACGAAGATGAGCACGGCGACGACGATGGCATGAGGTGCGACGGCGATGTGCCAGTTGGTGGCCGCCCAGCCGAGGCCGGCGCCGATAACCGTTCCGAAGCTGAAGAACGCGTGGAACAGCGGCAGGATCGTCTTCCCTGCCTCCTGCTCGATCGCCGTCGCCTCGACGTTCATCATCACGTCGAGGCATCCGTTGCCGTAGCCGAACAGCGCCAGGCCGATGATGACGACGGGGAACGATGCGAACAGCGTCGTGCCGACGCCGATCAGCACGAGGCCGATCGACAGCATGATCATCATCGACAGCATCCCGCGACGTGCTCCCGTGCGCGCCATGACGGCGGGCCCCGTCGAGATGCCGAGGATCGACGCGATGCCCATCCCGAGCAGCAGCAGCCCGATCTGCGTGTTGTCGATGTCCAGCGCGAGCTTGATGTCCGGCACGCGGGAGGCCCAGGTCGCGATCGAGACGCCACTGGCGAGGAAGATCGCGAAGGTCGCGTTGCGCCAGCGCACGTACTGCGAGCGGGTGAGGGCGTAGTCCATGGAGAGAGCGTATCGAATCGATTCGATTTCGGGAAATGGTCCGGGTTATCCTCGAAGGATGACACCGTCCGCGCTCCCGCAATCCACTCCGCGTCGTGCGACGCTCGCGGATGTCGCCCGCGCGGCTGGCGTGTCGACGTCGACGGCATCGGTCGTCTTCAGCGGCGCCACGCGCGTGTCCGAGGCGACGCGAGAACGTGTGCTCGCAGCGGCGGCCGAGCTCGAGTACGCGGGCCCCGATCCGCGGGCGGCCTCGCTGCGTCGCGGACGGAGTGGGATCGTCGCCGTCGTCCTCGAGGGGCAGCTGCGCACCGCGTTCCTCGACCCGGTGACGATTCCGATGATGGACGGTCTCACGGACGGACTCGCCTCGCTCGGCGCCGGAGTGCTGCTGCTGCGCGACGAGCCGGGGGAGGGCGAGGTGTCGGCGTTGAGCACGGCCCCGGTCGACGCGGTCGTGCTGATCGGATGCTCAGGACGAGCCCGTGCGTCATTGGAGATCGTGCGCGGCAGAGGCCTTCCGGTCGTCGTGATCGAAGGAGACGCGGGGGAGGGGATCCCCCAGATCACGCTCGACAACCGCGAGGCGGCGGCGGAGATCACGCGGCACGTCAAGCAGCTCGGCCACGAGCGGGTCGCTGCCGTGACGCTGCCTCTTGACAGCGATCGCATCCGAGGCAGGGTCACGGATGACCGCCTGGCGCGCGCCACGATCGACGTCACGCTGGAGCGCCTCGCCGGCGCGAGGGACGTCTACCCCGACCTGCCTGCCATCTCGGCCGGGAGCAGCTCGATTGACGACGGGGTGATCGCGGGGCGGGCGCTGCTCAGCGATCCTGTCACCCGTCCGACCGCGATCCTGGCGCAGAGCGATCTTCTCGCGGCCGGGGTGATCCGTGCCGCGGAAGACCTCGGCCTGCGTGTTCCGGAAGACCTGAGCGTCGTCGGCTTCGACGGCATCAGGGTCGACGGGATCGGACCGCACATGCTCACCACCATGGTGCAGCCGGCTGCCGAGAAGGGCAGAGCGGCGGGGGAGCAGGTCGCGCGGATGCTGCGCGGTGAGCCCGCATCGTCGCTGCACTTCACCTGCCGCTTCCGGGCCGGCACGACGACGGCTGCGCCGGCGGCCTGACGCCGGTCGAGCGCCGACGTCAGGAGCGGGCCGGCCCGAGAGGCAGCTCGACGGGCGTGAAGTCGTGGATCGTGTACTGGCCGCACGGGATCACGGCGGTCGGGAGCGCGTTGGTGCCCAGCGCCCAGGGTGAGCTCTGCGAGTCCTCGACGAGGAAGGTGACCTTTCCGACGTCGAAGTCCGAACGGTTGATGAGCCATGCGTAGGCGTTCAGCTGATGGTCGACCTGGACGAGCTGAGACGGATCATCGAGGTGCAGCTTCGGCAGGCGCACCGTCCAGAACTGGCCTGCGCCGGTCTGCCCGGATGCCGTGATCCAATCGTTCACGCACGCGAGGTCGGCATTCGGATGCTGTGCCGCGACTGCGATACGGGGAGCACTGACGCCCGCGCCGACGACCAGCAGCACACCCGCGCCGGCGGTGGCGGCAAGAGCGGCACGACGTGGCACGCGCAGCGCGCGAGGAGAGGCGACCAGCGCGAGGACGGGCGCGAACGCCACCGGCTCGAGATACCGGGCGGCATGTGTTCCGAGCGCGACGGCTCCGACCGTCACGAGGACCGGGAGCAGCCAGGCCGCGGTCGCCACGATCCGAGCGCCAGGAGTCCGTGCACGGAGCGAGCGCACGACCGCCAGCAGCACAAGGCCCACCAGCATCAGCGTGCCGATCGCGCCGAGGGGAGTGGACAGCCGCTCGCCGAGAAGGCCGCCGTAGTAAGCGGCCGATTGCGGCCACAGCGTCGGCTGCGCATAGGTGGATCCGTCGTTGGCAATCCATTCCGAAAGTGGAATGCGGGCGACGAAACCGGTCACGGTGCCGCCGATGAGCCATGCGAGCAGCCGCAGGGCCTGTTCGCGGGAGGGCTGATACACCGCGGCGAGACCGAGGAGCAGGCTCAGCGGCACCGTCGCCCACGCCGCGTAGAGCGGATTGGAGAGCGTGGACACGACGGCGACGACGCCGAGCAGCACGTGCAGCAGTCGCGGTGGCCGACCGGTGCTGTCGAACACCCGCCGCACGATGCCGACGCTCACGAGGACCGCGATCACCGTGGCCGAGTAGTACGTCGTGGTCGCGAGCAGTGACGCGAGCTCGAGCGAGTCCCGAGAGGCGGACGTCTCGGTCATCGCGACGAGGCCGAACACCCCGACCGCGAGAACCGACCAGACGACCGGTGCGGTGCCGACGCGCCGGCGACCCGCGGCCAGACGGACAGCGCCGTACAGCGCCGTCAGGTTGAAGACCGCGTTGATCACGAAAATGGCATTGACGTCGAGAGCGAACACGCTCCCCAGCATCCAGAGCAGTGCGAAGACCGCGATCTCCGGCAGGAACAGGACGCTCGACATCACCCAGTCGAAGGATTCCCCCTCGGCCACCGAGCGCACGAGCAGCGCGACGACCAGTGAGTCACTGTCGCGCAGCAGCAGATCCACCCTCGCGGTCGATGCGATCTGAGCCACGGTGACGACGGAGATGAGGGCGGCGGCGAGCCAGCCGCTCAGTTCGCGGACCCACGTCTGTCGCATGTCCACCACTCTTTCATGCATGGTTGTGCGCCGAACGCGGAACTCTCACGACGTATGAGCCGGTAAACTCTCAGAAAGCCCGCCCGCCTGTGCCGCAAGGCCTCGACGAGCCATTGAGGAGCCGCTTATGCTGTTGCTCCTTGCCGTGTTCCTTCTCGGGGCCCTTCTCCTCCCCGCGCTGGTACGTTGGCTCGGAGCGCGGGCGTTCGCGATCGCTGCTCTCATTCCCGCCGCGGCATTCGTTCAGGCGCTCGTCATGACGCCGCAGGTTCTCGCCGGCGACGCGATGCCGTTCGAGAGCGTGGAGTGGATCCCCCAGCTCGGGTTGAACCTGTCGATGCACATGGACGTGCTGGGCTGGGTGATGACCCTCATCGTCACCGGCGTCGGCGCCCTGGTGCTGCTCTACTGCCGCTGGTACTTCCACGACGAGGCCGCCGACCTGGGGCAGTTCGCCGGAGTCCTGCTCGGCTTCGCCGGTGCGATGTACGGGCTCGTCCTCACCGACGACCTCGTCATGCTCGTGATGTTCTGGGAAGTCACCAGCATCCTGTCTTACCTGCTCATCGGGCACTATCGCAGGCGCGCCGCCAGCCGTCGTGCGGCGCTGCAGGCGCTGCTGGTGACCACCCTCGGCGGCCTCGTGATGTTCGTCGGCGTGGTGCTGCTGGTCGTGGACACCGGAACGTCGAGCATCACCGAGATGCTCACCCTCGCACCGACCGGACCGCTCGTGAACGCGGCCATCGTGATGCTCTTGATCGGAGCGCTCAGCAAGTCGGCCATCTTCCCGTTCCACTTCTGGCTCCCCGGCGCGATGGCGGCGCCGACCCCGGTGAGCGCCTACCTGCACGCCGCGGCGATGGTGAAGGCCGGCATCTACCTCATCGCGCGGTTCGCGCCGATCTTCGCGCTGTCAGAGCCATGGCGGCCGATCGTCATCTCGCTCGGGGTGCTCACGATGCTCCTCGGCGGCATCCAGGCGCTGCGAGAGACCGACCTCAAGCGCATCCTGGCCTTCGGCACCGTCAGCCAGCTCGGCTTCTTCACCGTGATGGTCGGATACGGAACGCAGGCGACGGCGCTCGCAGGTCTGGCGCTGGTCGTCGGGCACGCGCTGTTCAAGTCCGCGCTGTTCCTCGTCGTCGGAGTCATCGACCGCCAGCTCTCGACGCGTGACATCGATGAGCTCTCCGGCGTCGGCAGACAGGCGCCGGTCATGGCCACGGCCTCGTTCATCTCGGTCGCGTCGATGGCGGGAATCGCGCCCACTGTCGGATTCGTCGCGAAGGAATCGGCGCTCACCGGGCTGCTCGACGACGCACTCGGTGGATCGCCGTGGGCCCTCGTCGCTCTGATCGGAGTCATCCTCGGATCCATGCTCACGGCGGCATATGGAGTCCGTTTCCTGTGGGGCGCGTTCTGGAAGAAGCGCGACGCGCAGGGTGAGCGGATGCCGGACACCGTCTGGCCCGACCCTCCGGTGGGCTTCCTGTCGGCACCGATCATCCTGGCCGGCGCGACGGTCGCTCTGGGCATCGGCGCACCCGCGCTCGACACCGCGCTGCACGGCTACGCGGTCACCGCGGTGCCGGGGCTCGACGCCGACGGTCTCGCGGTCGAGGGCCCCGGGCATCTCGCGCTGTGGCACGGCTTCGAGCCGGCGCTGGGCATCTCCGTGCTGTCGGTCGTGCTCGGCATCGGACTGTTCCTGCTCAGCAGGCGCACCGGCTGGGACCGCAAGGCACGCGCGCTGAAGTTCACCGCCGCCGATGTGTACTACCTCGTGATGCGCGGCATCGACCGCCTGTCGGTGATCACCACGACGCTCACGCAGCGGGGTTCGCTGCCCGTCTACGTCGGCACGATCTTCGTCGTGTTCGTGGCGGCGGAGACCACAGCGCTCCTGGCGAGCGACATCGATCAGCTGAACCTGTCGGCCTGGCACACCCCGACCCAGATCGCCGTCGCCCCGATCATGGCCATCGCCGCCGTCGTCGCGGTGCAGGCGCGCAAGCGCTATACCGGGGTCGTCCTCGTCTCGGTCACGGGCTTGGGCATGGTCACGCTGTTCGCGACGAGCGGCGCCCCCGATCTCGCTCTCACGCAGATCCTCGTCGAGACAGTGACGATGGTGACCTTCGCCCTGGTCCTGAGGCGCCTGCCCTCGCGCATGGGCGAGCACAACGCCTCGGTCTCCCGCATCCCGCGCGCGGTGCTCGCGATCGGCGTCGGGGTCACGATGGCGTTCATCGCCGTGGTCGCGACCCAGGCGCGCATCACCGAGCCGATCTCGATCACCTTCCCCGAACTCGCCTACGAGCTCGGCCACGGCAAGAACGTCGTCAATGTTGCGCTCGTCGACCTGCGCGGCTGGGACACCATGGGCGAGCTCTCCGTGCTCGTGCTGGCCGCGACCGGCGTGGCATCCCTCGTGTTCGTGACCCATCGCGCCGACATGCTCTCCCAGCGTCCGTCGCTGCCCAAGCGCATCCGGCGCAAGGCGCGCATCGCGCCGCTCGTGGAGACGACCGACGGCATCCGCTTCCAGACCACTGAGAATCGCAGCAGCCCCCGTGCCTGGCTCATCGGCGGTCAGCAGATGAAGCCGGAGAACCGATCGATCCTGCTCGAGGTGATCGTCCGCATCCTGTTCCACACGATCATCGTCGTCTCCATCTACCTGCTCTTCGCCGGCCACAACGGGCCCGGCGGCGGCTTCGCCGGCGGACTCGTCGCCGGTATGGCGCTCGTGATGCGATACGTCGCCGGCGGACGCTGGGAGCTCGGCGCCGCAGCGCCCACGGATGCCGGCCGCCTGCTGGGCGCCGGTCTCATCCTGGCCGTCGGCAGTGCGGTGCTGCCGTTGTTCTTCGGCCTCGCGCCGCTCACCAGCTCGTTCTGGGAATGGGAGATCCCCGGTCTCGGGCACATGGAGTTCGTCACCTCGACCGTCTTCGACATCGGCGTGTACCTCGTCGTCATCGGTCTCGTCCTCGATGTGCTCCGCAGCCTCGGCGCCGAGGTCGACCGGCAGGCCCAGGAGATGCGCTCGCGGGGGGTGAGCGTCTGATGGATGTGTCGCTGACCCTCATCATCGTCATGGCCGTGCTCTTCGCGTGCGGCGTGTACGCGATGCTCGAGCGCAGCCTCACCCGCGTGCTCATCGGGTTCCTGCTGCTGGGCAATGCCACCAATCTGCTCCTGCTGATCGTCATGGGCGTGCCGGCGGGTGCGCCGTTCTTCGGCGCTGAAGGCGACGTGAGCGACCCGCTGCCACAGGCGCTCACGCTCACCGCCATCGTGATCACGTTCGCGGTCTCCGCATTCCTCCTCGCCCTGATCTACCGTTCCTGGCAACTGGGCCAGGCCGACACCGTCGAGGACGACGAGGCCGACATCGCGCTGCGCGAGCGCACGGATGAAGACGAAGACGTCATGGACGACGAGGGGGATGCCGAGGACGAAGAGGCCACGACCGACTTCGTCGACGTGCGCACCTCGCCCATCACCGTGCTGCAGATGCGCGATCACGCATCCATCCGCGACGACGCCCCCATGGATCGGCCGTGGACAAGGGTCGAACCCGCCGACACGACCACGACCACTGACGACGACGAGGAGGACCGCACATGAGTGCACTCGTCCCCCTGCTCGTCGCACTCCCGCTGCTGGGCGCGGCGATCACCCTGGTGTTCGGACGAAGCCCGCGCCTGCAGGTTTTCGTCACGGTCGCGGCCCTCGCGGCGGTGGCCATCATCGCCGCCGTACTGCTCATCGCGGTCGACGGAGGATCCCCACTGGCCGTCTCGGTAGGTGGATGGCCGGTGCCGTTCGGCATCGTGCTCTACGTCGACCGGCTCGCCGCCCTGCTCGTGCTGATCTCCAGCATCGTGCTGCTCGCGGTGCTGCTCTTCTCGATCGGCCAGGGCGCCGCCGACGGGTCGGACGAGACACCGATCTCCATCTTCAACCCCTCGTACCTGATCCTCGCGGCCGGCATCTTCAACGCGTTCATCGCGGGTGACCTGTTCAACCTCTACGTCGGGTTCGAGATCCTGCTCGTGGCGTCGTACGTCCTCATCACGCTCGGCAGCACCGAATCGCGCATCCGCACCGGTGCGGTCTACATCGTCGTCTCGCTCGTCTCGTCGATCCTCTTCCTCGCCTCGATCGCGATGATCTACGGCGCCCTCGGCACCGTGAACATGGCGCAGATCGCCGAGCGGATGACCGAGCTGCCGCAGGAGACGCAGCTCGTGCTGCACCTGATGCTCGTGGTCGCGTTCGGCATCAAGGCGGCCATCTTCCCGGTGTCCTTCTGGTTGCCCGACTCCTATCCGACCGCGCCGGCACCGGTCACCGCGGTGTTCGCCGGATTGCTGACCAAGGTCGGCGTCTACGCGCTGATCCGCACCGAGACGCAGCTCTTCGCCGAGAACAGCATCGACACGCTGCTGCTGATCGTCGCCCTCGCGACCATGATCATCGGCGTACTCGGTGCGGTCGCGCAGGCGGAGCTGAAGAGGATCCTCTCGTTCACCCTCGTCAGCCACGTCGGCTACATGATCTTCGGCCTGGCGATCGCGACGCCAGCGGCGATCGGCGCCACGGTGTACTACATCGTGCACCACATCGTCGTGCAGACCACCCTGTTCCTCGCGGTCGGACTCATAGAGCGAAGAGCCGGCAGCACGTCGATCCTCAGGGTCAAGGGGCTGCTGAAGGCGGCGCCGCTGCTGGCCGTGCTCTATTTCGTACCGGCCATCAACCTCGGCGGCCTGCCGCCGTTCTCCGGATTCATCGGCAAGTTCGCACTGTTCGAGGCCGCGGCATCCGTCGGCACCCCGATCATGATGGTGCTGATCTTCGGCGGCATCCTGACCTCGCTGCTCACCCTCTACGCGCTCATGCGCGCCTGGAACCTGTCGTTCTGGCGCGAGGAGGAGGATTCGGCCGAGACCGACGGGCGGATCGAGTACCTCGGCAACGCACCGGCCGCGGACGAGCAGCAGGAGCGCCGCCGCATCCCGAGGATCATGACGCTCGCGACCGGGGGGATGGTCGGCGTGACACTGCTGCTGACGATCTTCGCCGGACCGCTGTACGCACTGTGCGATCGCATCGGCGACGCGCTGCTGCAGCCGGTGAGCCTCGTGCAGCTGGAAGAGGAGGTGGTGGCGCCATGAGTCCCGAGACCCAACGCCATCGCCTTCACGACGTGTGGCTGCAGCTTCCGTTCCTCGCGTGGCTCGTCGTGCTGTGGATGCTGCTGTGGAACCAGTTCACGCTGCTGTCGTTCGTCACCGGGCTCGTCGTCGCGGTGTTCGTCACCCGCGTCTTCCGCCTGCCGACCATCGAGCTCTCCGGACGCATCAACCTCTGGTACGGAGCCTTGTTCGTCGTGCAGTTCCTGTTCGCCGTCCTGCGCGGCGCGATCGCGGTGTCGATCCAGGTGTTCGACTTCCGTCGTCAGCCGGGTGCGGCGATCATCGCCGTGCCGCTGAAGTACGCCGACGACCTGGTCATGACGCACGTCTCGGTCACGTCATCGCTGATCCCCGGATCGCTGGTGGTCGAGACGGATCGTGACCGCAGGGTGCTCTACCTGCACGTGATCGGGGTGCGCACGCGGGCGGACGCCGACGCGCAGCGCGACGGGGTGCTGCGCTGGGAGAAGCGGATCGTACGGGCGCTGGGCAGCCCGGCGCAGTATCGTGCCCTGAAGGCCGACGAGCGCGCGGGGGGTGGGCGATGAACGTTCTGATGATCCTGATCGTGGCGGTGTTCGCCATCGCGGCGATCCTGACGATGTTCCGGATCATCCGCGGCCCGTCGATCCTCGACCGCGCCGTGGCATCCGATGTGCTCCTCACCGAGGTCATGTGCGTGCTGGGCGCGGAGATGGCGATCAACGGACACACCCGCAGCGTCCCCGTGCTGCTCATCATCGCGGCGGTAGGGGTGTTCGGATCGATCTCGGTCGCCCGCTACGTGGCGAGAAGGGACAACACGACATCATGAACGTGTTCGACTTCGAGATTCCGGATGCCGTCATCGACGTGACGGTGCTGGTACTGATCCTGTTCGGCGCGGTGCTGTGCCTCTCGGCGGCCGTGGGACTGCTGCACTTCCGCGATGTGCCGTCGCGCCTGCACGCGGCGACCAAGCCGCAGGTGCTCGGAGTGATCCTGATCTGCCTGGCCGTCGCGCTCGCGCAGCGTTCGGTCGGCGGCATCCTCCTCGGGCTCGCGCTGGTCGCACCCATCGTGCTGATGCAGTTCGCGACCGCGCCGCTGTCCGCGCACATGGTCGGACGCCAGGCCTATCGCAACGGAACGACGGAGGAGCGCCGGCTCGTCGTCGACGAGCTCGCCGAGTCGAAGCAGACCCCACCCGGGGCCGGGTAGCGCCTGGGGTTGGTGCCCATCGGTTCATAACTCCTCAAAGAACTGGTGTCAGTGGTCGGATCGACGGCTGAAGGGCATCGCGCCGTCGATTCTTGAGGAGTTGTGAACCTGAGTCGGGTGAACACTCTCGCTCCACATTGAGCATTCTGTCGAACTCGTCCCCAATCGCCGGCTATCGATCAGTGGCGCCGGGGCGGCGTGCCAAGAATTCTGTGATGAGCGACACACACAAGAGCGTGGCCGAGCGCTGTCGGGCCGCATACTCGCAGGTCGTGTTCACGCGCGCCGAATTGATGGAGGCGGGATTCTCCGGCCGGGACATCACGGCGGCCGTGCGTTCCGGTGCGCTTGTGCGACTTCGACGCGACCGCTATGCGCGGCCGACGATCGACGATGACGTCGCAGAGGCGGTGAGGATCGGCGGGCACGTGTCATGCCTGTCGTTGCTCAGGTCAATAGGGATCTTCGTGCTGGCGAGCACGGGCATCCACGTGCAGATCACGCCGGGCACATCGAGAATCCGCAGACCCAAGCTCGAGAGCACGAGTCTGCACTGGAAGGCGACGCGCGAGTGCGAGACCCACCACGCTGCGCATCTGCAGGACGCGTTGCGTCAAGCCATTCGTTGTCAGACACCGCGTGCCGGACTCGCGACGATCGACAGCGTGCTGCACCACAAGCTGATGACGCGACGCGAGGTGGAGAGCGTCTTCACCACTCTCCCGGCACGATTCTCCGTACTGCTGTCTCTCATCGATCCGTCGGCCGCGTCGGGCCCGGAGACGTTCGTGCGGTTGATCCTGCGGAGTCTGGGGTTGCGGTACGAGACACAGGTCCACCTGGCCGGGGTGGGCTACGTGGACTTCCTCGTGGAAGGGTGGCTCATCATCGAATGCGACAGCAGGCAATGGCACGAGGGCTGGGACAAACAGGTCGAAGACCGACGGCGAGACCTTGCCGCCGCGAAGCTCGGGCATGTCACCATCCGACCGCTCGCGACCGAGGTCCTGCACGATTCGGCCGGCGTGCGTGAATCCATCGCGCGTGTCATCGCGGTGCTCGGCCCGCACTTCACGACGGACTCTGGTCACAACTCCTCACGAAAGAGGACGTTGGCGTCCAGTACGCGTGCAAACGCCCTGATTCCGGCGAAGTTTGAGGAGTTGTGAACAGGAATGCCGGGGCAACCGCGCGTCAGAGCGCGCGGGCGAACTCCGTGATCAGGGCGGCGGCGAGGGCCGCATCGCTGATGAGGGTGCTGTGGCCGTGGTCGGGGATCTCCTTCACCTCGGCACGCCCGGGCACGAGAGAGACGATCTCGCGGCACCAGACTGCCGGAGCGAGGGGGTCGCGCTCGCCGCGCACCACGAGCACGGGGCACTTCACCCTGGCGTACGCCTTCTCGGGTTCGTGCACCACGGTGGCGCGGATCTTCCGGATCAGATGCGGACCGCCGCGCAGGTACTCGCGCGCACCGCGCAGCAGCACGATCGGGCGCTCGCCGATCAGGTCGCGCAGCAGATACGTCGCCTGTTCACGGATGCTGCGCGTGGCGCTGTTCACCGTGGGGCCGGCGAGCACCAGGCCGTCGACGAGCTTCGGATGCCGCGCCGCCAGCTCCGCGCCGATCTGGCTGCCCATCGAATGGCCGATGATGACGGCATCCGTCACGCCGATGCTGCGCAGGAACGCCGCGATCAGGTCGGCGTGGCGCGCCATGGTGAGGGTGCGCTCGGGCTCGGGCGCCTCGCCGAACCCCGGAAGGTCGAGGGCGATGATGCGTCCGGGCAGGCGTTCGATGAAGTCGAGGTAGACGCTGCGGCCCATCCCGATACCGTGCACGAGCACGTAGGGGCGATCGCCGGTGCCGAAGTCTTCGGCGATGAGCGTCGCGCCGCCGTGCTCGAACTCGATGACGGATGCGGGTACGCCCTCAGGAGCGAGAAGACGGGAAGGCATGGATCGACCTTATCGAGGGATGCTGGACGACTGCGGGAGCGGGCCGTGTCCGTGCCCCGTGTGAGACTGGCATGTGCTCTCGCAAGACCCGTCCCCGACCGCCTCCGCGAAACCGAGACTCAGTGACCGTCTGGCGCAGACGTTCGCCGACCCGGTGCTGCGTGCACTCGTCACCGCGACGGCGGTGTCGCGCATCGGCCGAGGCGTGTTCCTCACCGTCACCGTGCTGTTCTTCACGCTGATCATCGGCCTGAGCGCTGGCGAGGCCGCCGTGGTGCTCGCCGTCTCCAGCGCCTGCGGAGTGCTCGCCTCCTTCCTCGGCGGCTGGCTCGCCGACCGGTGGAGCGCTCGCCGTCTCTCCTACGTCTTCGAGACGCTGGGCGGACTGCTGCTGGCGACGTACGCCTTCGCCGACACCTTCATCGCCGCCGTCGTCATCGCGAGTCTCGCCGGCTTCTTCGACACGATCGGCTACTCGGCGCGATCCGCCATCATCGCCAGGGGATTCGCACCCGAACGACGAGTGCACGCCCGCGCAGTGCTGCGCACGGTGACCAACCTCTCGATCGCGATCGGTTCGGGCATTGCCGCGGTGGCGCTGGCGTGGGGAACCGCCGAGGCGTACCGCATCGTGATCGTGTTCGCGGGGCTGATCGGCGTGCTCGGCGCGGTGCCGCTGCTCCGACTGCCGGCATCCGTCGACGCGCCGGTGCGCGAGGTCGACGAGGTGCGCACGGAGACGGGTTCGATCGACACCCTCGGCACGGCGCGGGCCACGCTCGCCGCCCGGAAGGACTGGCGCCGCCGATCGCCATGGCGCGACCCGCGCTACCTGCTGCTCTCATTCCTCTCGGCGGTGTTCGGCATGCAGTTCGGCGTCGCAGAGCTGGGGATGCCGTTGTGGGTGACCCAGCGGACGAACGCTCCCGAATGGGTCGTCGCGCTGCTGTTGATCGTCAACACCTCACTGGTCGTGCTCTTCCAGGTGCGCGCGTCGCGCGGCACCCACGATGTGCGCATCGCCGGAAGGGTGACGATGCTGGCCGGATGGCTCATGGCAGCGGCCTGCGTGGTCTACGCGCTCGCCGCAGGGCTGCCGGCGTGGGTCGCGATCGTCGTGCTGATCGTGGCGGCCGTCACGCACACCTTCGCCGAGATCCTCTCCCAGGCCGGAGCGTGGGGGCTGAGCTTCGAACTCGCCGATCCCGTGCGCGCCGGTGCCTATCAGGGAGTGTTCGGCATGGGGTTCTCGCTCGGCGCCCTCGCCTCGCCCATCGTGGTGAACGCCACGGCGATAACTTTCGGCCTGCTGGGCTGGGTGATGCTCGGTGCGATCTTCCTCGCTGCCGCGTTCGGCATCTGGGTGATCTCGCGGCGCGCGGTCGCCGTCGTCGACGCCTGAGCCGCGGCTCAGAGCACGGCGGAGAGGAAGTCCCTGGTCCGCTGCTCCTGCGGGTTGCTGAAGATGTCCTCCGGCTTGCCCTCTTCGACGATGCGTCCGCTGTCGAACATGAGCACGCGGTTGGACACGTCGCGCGCGAACTGCATCTCGTGCGTCACGATCAGCATGGTCACGTCGGTCTCACGGGCGACATCGCGCAGGATGTTCAGCACCTCACCGACCACTTCCGGGTCGAGCGCACTGGTGACCTCGTCGAGCAGCAGGATCTCGGGTTCCATCGCCAGCGCCCGCGCGATCGCGACGCGCTGCTGCTGTCCACCCGAGAGCTGGGTGGGATGAGCGTTCTCCTTGTCGGGCAGGCCGACCTTCTCGAGCAGCGCGCGGCCTCGTGCCAGAGCATCCTTCTTGGAGAGACCGAGCACGTGCACCGGTGCCTCGATGATGTTCTCGATCACCGTCATGTTCGGGAACAGGTTGAACTGCTGGAAGACCATGCCGATGCGCTTGCGCATCTCGTTCTTGTGCTTCTCTTTCAGCTCGACCCGCTTACCGTCGCGCGAGTAGTGCGTGAGCGGCTTTCCGTCGATCAGGATGTAGCCGTCGTTCGCCTCCTCCAGCGTCATGACGAGGCGGAGGATGGTCGTCTTTCCCGAGCCGCTCGGGCCGATCAGTGTCACTCGGTCCCCGCGGCGAACGGTGAAGTCGAGATCGTGCAGCACGACGTGGTCGCCGAATCGCTTCTCGACCTTGTCGAAGAGGATCGCCGGCATCTCGCCGTCATCGAGCGTGATCGCGCCGGTATGGGTGTCAAGCGGTGGTGTATTCAAGACGTTTCTCCAATCGCCTGGCCAGCAGCGAGCTCAGAAGGCTTGCGACCAGATAGATGAGTCCGGCGATGATGATCGCCTCGACGAAGCGGAAGTTCTTACTGCCGTACAACTGCGCCTGGCGCACCATCTCGACGACAGTGATGACCATGAGGAACGGAGTGTCCTTGAACATGGAGATCACGTAGTTGGCCAAGGCCGGCAGTGTGGAGCGCAACGCCTGGGGGATGATCACGGCGGTCCACGTGCGTCCGGGTGACATCGACAGCGCCGTCGTCGCCTCCCACTGGCCGGGAGGGACCGCATCGATTCCGGCACGGTAGACCTCGGCCATGTACGTGGCGTAGTGGATGCCGATGATTATCGTCCCGAGCACGAGCGGCGGGACAGTCGTGAACACGTAGTACGCGAAGAGCAGCTGCACCACGAGCGGGGTCATGCGCACGAAATTCATCAGCAGAGTGATGACGGCGGCGACAGGACGCGGTGCCGTGCGGCGGCCGAGCGCGATCACGAGTCCGAGGATGGCGGCGATGATGCTGCCGATGATCGTCACGACCAGCGTGACCGTGAGGAACTTCTCCAGAATGTCGGGGAACGCCGCAATGGCGTGGTCCCAGCTCCAGAAGCTGTTGTCGTCGTTCATGCGGCTTGACCAGCCCCCTTCATGTCGGGGACCGGAGTGGTGGTGATGGAGTCACGCCACTTCCCGCCCTGCCCCAGACGATGCTTGGCACGCGTCTCGAGCGCGTTCATGCCCAGCGTCAGCAGGTAGGCGATCGCGAAGTAGATGAGCAGACCGAGACCATACGCGAAGTACACGTCGGTCTGCACCCGCAGCTTGTTCAGCTCGGCTGTGAGGTCGACGATCGTGATCAGGTAGACGACCGCAGTCCCCTTCAGCAGTTGGATCAGCAGGTTGTTCAGAGACGGGAGCATGAGCGCCCAGGCCTGCGGGAAGATCACGCGCCACATCCGGTGCGTGCGAGACAGGCTCAGCGCCGTGGTCGCCTCCCACTGGCCGGCCGGCACCGAGTTGATCGAACCGCGCACGACCTCGGCACCATAGGCGCCGTAGTTCAGGCCGAGGGCAAGGATGCCGGTGAAGACGGCGGGCATCTCGATCTCGAAGGGCGGCAACGGGAGCACGAAGAAGAAGAAGAACAGCTGCACCAGCAGGGACGTGCCACGGAACAGCTCGATGATCGTTCGCGCGATGCCGCGCAGGAAGACGTTCTCGAACCGTGCCAGCAACCCGAGGCCGATGGCGACGACGATCGCCAGGAGGGCGCCGCCCGCCGTCAACTGGAGTGTGATGAGCACTCCGTCGACGAGTTGGGGCAGCGCCCTCCAGAGCGCTTCGAAATTCTCAGTCACAGGAGTCGGATCAGCCCAGCTCGCCGGAGCAGAGCTGCTCGGTGGTCAGGTCGGCCGGGGGCAGGTTCTCCGCCGTGAAACCGAACGGCTCGACGAGGTCGAGGTAGCTCTGCTCGTCGCCGGTGATCTTGGCGAGCTCCTCGTTGTACGCCTCGAGCAGCTCGGTGTCGTCCTGGCGGAACACGGTGGCACCGGCGCCGATCTGCTCGACCCCGTCGATCTCCTGCACGAAGGCCTCGGTGGTCTCGACGTCATCCATGCCCTCTGTCATCCAGTTGAGCGAGACGGCGGTCAGGGTGAACGCGTCGGCGCGGCCGGACTGCACGATCTCGATACCGGCCTGGGCGCTGTCGACCGGCACGGTGTTCGCGATTCCGAGATCGGTCGCGTAACCCTCCTCGATCGCTCCTGACTGCACCGCGAGAGTGACGTCGCCGGCCGCGGCGACCGAGTCGAGGTCGCTGAGGTTCTTGGGGTTGCCCTTGGGGACGACGAGGGTGGTCGTGTACATGATCTCGGGATCGCTGAACGCGGCTTCTGCGCAGCGCTCAGGGAGGATCGACATACCGGCGCTCACAGCATCCCAGCGGCCGGCGTTGAGCCCCGGGATCAGCGAGTTCCAGTCGACTTCCTCGATCTCGATCTCGTCGATGCCGAGGTTCTTGAAGATCTGCTCGTGCATCGCGATGGTCGCGCCGGTGGGCTCGCCGTCCTCCACCCACGAGTACGGCTGCTCGGAGGCGATCGCGAGTGTGATCTTGCCCTCCTCCTGCGCCTTCTCGAGCGTGTTCATGCCCTCGGTGTCGCTGCCGCCGCCTGCTGAGCACCCGGCGAGAAGGCCGAGCGTCAGGGTTCCGACGGCGACTGTGGCGATGCCGATCCGTGTCGTTCTCTTCGTCATGATGTCCTCGCGTTCCGTATGAGTTCCGTATCCGGGCGCTCTGCACGGGCGCCGTTGACCGTGCCCCAGACTATGGAATCTGTCGATGGATGTACAGTCAGGCGCGCAGATTGTCGACATGTATACAAAAACGTGATCATGAGGCAGACTGAGGAATCCTGATTCGACTTCGCAGAATGACGCGGAGGATCGACAATGAGATGTCCGCGGTTTCGCGCGACGGCTGGAAGGGATGCACATGGCTTCACACACCCCTCGCGCGGTATCGCCGATCTCCATGGTGCGGGTGGCGCGACCGTCGACCGTCGACCTCATCACCGCCGAGTTGCGCAGTGCCATCTTCACCGGCGCGCTGCCGGTGGGCAGCCCGATCGGCGAGGTCGAGATGTCGTCGCAGTTGGGTGTGTCCCGCAGTCCGCTGCGGGAGTCCACGCAGCGACTCGTGCAGGAAGGGCTGCTCACGGCATCCCCTGGCCGAGGTATGCGCGTGAGCGTGATCGGACCTGAGCATGTCGCCGACGTGTACGACGCGCGGCTCGCGATCGAGGGCCAGGCGGTGCGCCTGATCATCAGGTCGGGCGCCGCGTCGGTGCTGGACCAGCTCGAGCGCGCTTACGACTCCCTTGTCGCGGTGAGTGAGGGGACGGATGCTCGCGCCATCGGCGACGCCGACATCGAGTTCCACCGTCTGCTGGTGGACTCCGCGGGCAGCCGCCGACTGTCGCACTACATGGCCACGCTCGCGATCGAGACACGCATCGCGAGCTTCAGCGACGCCCACGGGTACACCGTGCGCCGTTCGGTGTCCGATACCTATCGGAAGCTGCTCGATGCGCTCGCCGCGGGTGATGTCGCGGCGGCATTCCTCGCTCTCGAGAAGCAGTTCGCTGAGGCCGTGGCCCGCTTGACCGGCGAGGACGAGGACGTGGAGACGGTCGAGACCCCGGCCGACGCCGCGCCGCCGTCGATCGGGCCGATCGAGATCACCGAAGAGATCTGACTGCAGCTTCTCAGGGATCCACGCGAGTCAGACCCGCCGTCGGGTGAGGTTCGAGACTCAGGTCGCATGGACAGCGACCTGAGGCGGACGCTCTGACGACCGTCCGCGGCGAACGATGAGAGGCATGGACACCTTCATCTCGAACCCCGCGTCGGCCCCCATAGCCCCTCGGCCCTCCGTCCCTTCGCCCGTACCCCTGCTGGTCGCCGCAGCGCTCGTGGCTGTCGTGACAGCAGTCGCCTTGCTCGTCGGCCCCAGTGCCGAGTACTCCGCGATCTTTCCGCCTGCCTGGCTGGGATTCGTGGGGGCAGCGTCGGCAGCGGTGGCGATCATATGCAGTCGCTCCGCTGAACGGGTGGCCGAGGCGAGCGCGTGGGTCGCCGCGCTGCTGCTGCTGGGGGCTTCCGGTGGCGTCGTGCTCGACGCGTTGCGCGGCTTCTTCGCCGTCACGGGCATCCCAGCGGGGGCCTTCTCCGTCGTCGACCTGTCCGGCTTCGCAGCTCGGCTGATGTCGTTGGTCGCCGCGTTCGTCGCCCTCAGGTTCGCCCGCGCCCTGCGCCGGTCGACCGTCGATCCTGCACTGGCCGGCGAGCGACGGGGTGCGCGTCGGAGCCTCTTGCTGAGCGGGCTGGCGCTGTGCGTGCCGTATCCGCTTCTGAAGATCGTGTGGTGGATGAGCGGTGATCAGAGCGAGTTCGAGGTCGGCTTCCCGGCGATGGAGCTGGCCGCGTTCTCGATTGCAGCCCTCGGGTTGGTGACGCTGTGCACTCGCGCGGGAGCGCGACTTCCTCGGCGGCTGGTATCCCTCGGCGGCTGGTGCGGCTCGTTCGTACTGCTGAGCATGGGCGCGCTGATGCTGTTCGGGCTCCTCTCGCAACGGCTGGGCCTCGTCGCAGCGGACGTGGACCTCGGCGACGGTGGCCGGGCGGTGATGGTCTTCGCCGTGTACAGCACGTGGTTCGCACTCGGTGCGATCGTCGCGGCCGCTACGGTGCTGTATGAGGAGGCGACGCGTGATGTGTCGGCAGGCCGCAGCGCGGCGTCGACACAGCACGGACAGGTCACGTGAGAGGAGGCGAGCGTGCGCACGTTGCTCATGGTCGGCGCGGCCGTCCTGCTGTTTCCCGCGACCGTCCTGATCGCATTCGCTTCGCTCTCACCACCGGACGCGATCATCATCACCGCCTGCGCGCTCGGCGCGCATCTGACGCTGTTCGGCCTGTTCCGCAGAACCACGATGACGCTGCTGATCATCTCCGCGCTGGTCGCAGTGCAGGGGATCATCACCGGTCTCTTCGTACTGTTCCCGAGCACGCTGCTGGTGCTTCCCTCGCTGCATGGAGCCGCTGCACGGGGTAATCGATACGCGGCGTCGACGGTCGCAGTGCTCGGCCCGTTGGCGGCGGCCGCGCGGTACGCCATCGATCCCAGCATCGTGGACAGCGAGTTCGGGCCTGAGCCGTGGCTGCTCGCACTCCTCCTGCTCGCAGGCTGCGCGGTCGCCGTCACCCTCGGCTTGCTGCGCCGTGCGGAACTGCGCACGGTCGAACTGACCGCCGCTCAGCTCGATCTCGAGCAACGAGAGCGATCGCATCGTGAGGCGCGTGCGGCCGCGGACGAGCGGGCGAGGATCTCCCGCGATCTGCACGACGTGCTGGCGCACTCGCTCACCGTGATCGTCGGGCAGGTGAGGGTCGCCAGATTCCAGGCGGAGGACTCCGCGGCGGCACTGCAGGTCATCGAGGAGACCGCACGCGAATCGCTGCGGGATCTGCGCGGTACGCTCCAGTCGCTGCGGGATCCGGACGCGGACACGCGGTGGCGCATCGGCACGGATGTCGGATCGCCGTCACCTGCATGGGATGTCCCGCTGCAGCCGACGCCGTCGCTGTCCGGCCTTCCCGCGCTCGCCGCGAGGATGCAGGATCTCGGTGTCGTCGTGCACCGCCGCACGGAGGGCCGTATCCGTCCCCTCGGATCGGCGGCCGAGCTCGCGTTGTACCGATTCGTTCAGGAGGGGCTCACCAACGCTCTACGACACGGTGAGGGCCCCGTCGAGTGGCGGGAGACATGGGGGCAGGACTGTGCCATGATCACACTGCGCAACGCCGTCCCGGCGGTCGATCGGGGCTCGGACGGACTGGGGATGGGACTGCAAGGAATGCGAGAGCGCCTCACTGCGGTGTCCGGCGTATTGACGGTCGACCGCGCGAGCGGATTCGCCGTGACCGCATCGGTGCCGTACGTCGAGACGCGCGACTCGGGAGACCGCGCATGATCCGCGTAGTGGTCGCCGACGATCAGGATCTGGTGCGCGCAGGGATCGTCGCCACTGTCGAGGCGCAGCCCGACATGCGCGTCATCGCCGAGGCGCGGGACGGGGATCAGGCCGTACGCGCTGTCACGGAGGGATCGCCGGACGTCGTGCTGATGGACATCCGCATGCCCGGCATGGACGGCATCGAGGCCACCGGGAGGATCGTGGAACGGGGTTCGAGCGCACGAGTGCTGGTGCTCACCACGTTCGACGCCGATGAACACGTGTACGGCGCGCTTCGTGCCGGCGCGAGCGGGTTCCTGGTGAAGGACGCCCCCGTCGATGAGCTCGTCACCGCGATCCATGCGGCCGCGAGGGGAGACGCCGTGCTGTCGCCGTCGGTGACCGCACGAGTGGTCGGGCACCTGTTGGAACGTCCGTTCCGCGGCGCTCCGGAGGACGCGATCCCGGCCGGGCTGTTGACACCGAGGGAGATCGAGGTCATGCAGCTGGTCGCCGACGGTCTCAGCAACGCCGAGATCGGCCGGGTCGTACACCTGTCGGAGGCGACGGTGAAGACGCATGTCGGGCGGATCCTCGTCAAACTCGGACTGCGCGATCGGGTGCAGGTCGCCGTGTGGGCTCACCGCCGCGGGGTCGCCAAACCGCCAGGATGATGCTTCTTCCGCTTCGCGGCATTCGGCGGGTCAGTCGCCTGGCCTGAGCACCAGTGTGTCCACGGTCGCCTCGTCGACGGCATCCGCGGTGAATGCCCAACGGGTCTGGATGCCGCGTGACCAGTTCTCGGTCTGATCGACGTAGTGCGGGTGGAACGCGTGTCCGGATGCGCCGGTCAGGTGATTCCACGTCGACGCGTCGAAGTCGGACAGATCGATCACCATGCGCATCGACGGCACGGTCGTCGTCGCATACCCCTCGCCGAGCTCCCATCCCGTGGCGTTGACCACGGAGGGCCCGCCGCCGACCGGATAGGGGCCGCGATTGAACAGCGCCTCGATCGGTGCGATGCCGGACGAGCCGAGCGTGGCGCTGGTCAGCGTGATCGCGTGAAGGCCGCCCCAGTTCCAACGCGAGACGACGGTGCCCTGCAGTGCGGACAGCTCGTCATAGGCCTGCTCGGCAGACAGCGCGAGCATCTCCTCCATCGTGGTCGTGCCGAGTTCCTCGTTCGTCCAGAGGGGATCGGTCGGATCGTCGAGAAGTGCGGAGACCACTGTGTACAGGCGGGCCTGGCCGTCGTGCGGCAACGGCTGCTCCCGGTTCTGGAACAGGTTCAGCACGAGGTTCGACCACAGCACGTTGGCGTATGCCGCGGCCGAGGAGTCGGCGTTGTTCTGGGCGTCCCAGGTGCGCAGCAGGCCGACGGCCTCCTTCACGCCCTTGCCCTCCACCTCGACGTCGGCCATCGCTGCCGCGAGCTTCTTTCCGATCCACATCTCGTTGTCGTTCTGGATGTCGCGCATGTCCTGCGCGGTGAGCGGAGCGGCCGCCGCGCGGCGCTCGATGAGGTGGGCGATGCGGGCGGCGCGATAGCCGTAGTCCCAGTCGCGGGAGAGGAAGTGGTCGTAGTCGTCGGTGACGATCGCGTTGTTCGCCGTGACGATGTATCCCGAACTCGGGTTGTACGAGACGGGAAGCTCCTCGAAGTCGATGAACCCTGTCCAGTCGTAGCTGCTGTCCCATCCGGGCTGCGGGATCCATCCGTCGCCTGCACCGCGCAGCGGCAGACGACCGGGCGCCTGATAGCCGATGTTGCCCTCGACGTCGGCGTAGATCAGGTTCTGCGCCGGAACGTCGAACAGCGACGCCGCATGCCGGAAGTCGTCGAAGTCCCGAGCCGTCGCGAGTGCGAAGATCGCGGTCGCGGTGCTGCCGGCGTCCAGGGCCGTCCAGCGCAGGCTCACGGCGTACTCGCCGGACATCGCTGCCGACGCGTCGGTCTCGCCCTGGGTGAGGGCGTCGCCGTCGGCTGAGACCTGTCCGTCGGCGACCGCGGTGAGATCGTCGGTGAGGCCGGAGATGATCGGACCGTGCACCGTGGAGCGGATCGTCAGGTCGATGTCTTCCCCACCGGCGACCTTGACGGTCTCCTCCCGCACGTCGAGCGGGACGAGCGCGCCGTCGCGCCAGTACGCGTCGCCGTCGACCCTCTCGATGTAGAGGTCGGCGACGTCGGTCGTGAGGTTCGTGAAGCCCCAGGCGACCTGATCATTGTGGCCGATCACGATGCCGGGGAGTCCGGAGAACGAGAAGCCGCCCACGTCGAACGGGCACTCATCGGTGACCTCCGAGCAGCGCAGCTGCACCTGGTACCAGACCGAGGGGAGAGACGAACCGAGATGAGGGTCGTTCGAGAGCAGGGGCATGCCGCTCTCGGTGAGCTGGCCCGAGACGACCCACGAGTTCGAGCCGATGCCCTCGCCGACGTCGCCGACCAGCAGGCTCGCCGCGGCGACGACGCTGTCGGCCTCCTGCCATTCGATCGTGGTCACCGCGGTCTGGATCTGAGAGTCGTCGGCCGCTTCGTCGGTCGAGAGGGCTGCCGGCGCGGCATCCGCTTCCGCCTCGAGAGCCGGAACGGTCGAGATCTTGGGGACGATGACGGGATTCTCGTCGAAGGGATACGCGGGGTAGAGCTGCTCGAGAAGCTCGAGACTGTCTGCGGGAAGAGCGGGGTCGCCGACGTCGGAGACGAGCAGCGCTCGCTCCGTCTCGTCTTCGATGTTGGTGCGAAGGTCCCACGCCATCGCCTTGAGCCAGGCCACGGAATCCGCGGGCTGCCAGGGCTCGACCTCGTAGTCGGGGTTCTGTATGCCGAGGACGGCATATTCAAGGGAGAGGTCGGCGCCGTCACGGGTCGAGAGGTACGCGTTCACGCCGTCGGCGTAGGCCTGGTAGTAGGCGAGAGTGGTCTCGTCCATCGCCTCGACCTCCTGCTCGGCGACCTCGCGCCAGCCCAGGGTGCGCAGGAACATGTCTGTCGGAGCCTGCGATTCGCCGAACATCTCCGCGACGCGGCCCGAGGTCACGTGCCGGCGGAAGTCCATCTCGAAGAAGCGGTCCTGGGCGTGCACGAACCCCTGCGCGTAGAACAGATCGTGCGAGGAATCGGCGGTGATCGTCGGCACGCCCAGACCGTCGCGCTGCACCGTCACCTCGGCCGTCAATCCGTCGAGGTCGAGCTCGCCGGCGGTCTGCGGGAACGAGCGCTGGATGGTCCAGACCACGAAGAAAGCCGCCGCCACCGCTATCACGAGCAGCCCGGCGACGACGCCGAAGGCGATGCGTCCGATCTTGGCGCCCAGCGCGGGACGTGCTGCAGGTTCGGAGGAGCCGGAAGGTTCGATCGTCATTGAGGCGTTCTTTCAGGGTCGTCGGTGGGATCCGGTTTCACCGTTCCCCAGAGCGCGTTTCGGGACGCGCTCTCGAAGCCTAGTCGGATCGACGCGTTTCGGCAGGAGGCACGGCACGCATCCGGCTGTGCAGGAAGAGTGCGGATGCCGCACCGTCAGCACTCCGGATCGTCTCCTTCGCCGTGCTCATCCGATCAGGCTCGGCTGCAGATCCCGCAGTGTGCGGCGATGCGTCATCCGCGTCACGCCGATCATCGCGAGCAGCAGAGCGCCGACCAGCCACATCGCGAGCACGGCCAGATCCCACCACGCGCGTGCGAAGTCGCCGCCGTACATCAACTGACGCATCGCATCCACGACGTACCCGAGCGGCAGCACATGATGCAGGGCTGCGAGTGGTGCGGGCAGTGTCTGCCATGGGAACGTCCCGCCTGCGGTGACGAGTTGCAGCACCATGAGCACGAGCCCCAGGAACTGCCCGACCGAGCCCAACCAGACGTTGAGTGCCAGGATGATCGCCGCGAACGTGGCGGACGCGAGCACCATCACCCCGAGCGTGCCGAGCGCGTTGTCGAATCGGAACCCGAGCGTGATCGCGAGGACGCCCATCAGCCCGACCATCTGCAGGGCGCCGAGAGCGGCGGGGGTGAGCCAGCCGGCCAGAGTGATCCGGATGGGGGAGTGCAGCGCGGTCACCGCGCGGCGGGAGATCGGCTTGACGATCAGGAACAGCGCGTAGATGCCGATCCAGGCCGCCAGTGCAGCGAAGAACGGCGCGAGCCCCGCACCGTAGTCCTCGGCGGAGGCGACCTTGTCGCTGGAGACCCGGAGGGGATCGGAGATCGTGTCGGCCTGCAACCGGCGCAGTTCGGGAGTGGATGCCGGGATCTGCTCGACACCCGCAGCGAGACCGTCGCGCAGTTCCACTGTGCCGTCGGCGAGGGTGACGAGACCGTCGCGCAACTGCGCTGCCCCGTCGTTCGCTGCAGCGGCGCCGGTGGAGACCGTGCCGGCGCCGGTGGCCAGCGTGGCGGCGCCGTCGGACAGCGTGCGTGCGCTCGATGCGAGCGTCGCCGAGCCCTCCGCGAGCCGATCTATCCTGCTCACGGCATCCTGAACCGTCGTGTTGCCCTGCTGCAACCGCTCTCCGAGCGGGTCGAGCGTGGCGAGGACCGTGTCGATCTCCTCCTGCGTCAGCCCCTGAGATGCGAGGGTCTCCGCGATGTCGGTGCGGATCTGCGGCAGAGTGTCTGCGGCATCCTGCACGATCCCGCCTGCCTGATCGGCGACGTCGGCGATCTGCTGATTGCCTTCGCTGACCTGCTGCGCACCGTCTGCGAGTCGGGATGCCCCGCTCGCCAGCTGGGCGGTCCCATCGGCCAGTCGTGCTGTTCCGTCCGCGAGCTGCGCCGTGCCTTCGGCGAGCGTGGCGCTGCCGTCGGATGCCGTGGCTGCACCGTCCGCGAGCCGGGAGGCGCCGTCGGTGGCATCGGACAGGGAGTCGCGTACATCGCTGAGCCCGGTGAGCAGACGTTCGGCCGCCTCGCTCCCGACCATCTGGGCGACCGAACTGCGGATCTTCTCCACGGCCTGCGTGCCCATGGAGGAGGCCAGGTAGTTGTTGGCGTCGTTCGTCTCGAGCTCGATCAGCGCCTGGTGCGGATCCGTACCGGCGGCCGAGGTCAGCGCTGCGGAGAAGTCGGCGGGGATCGTCACCGTGAAGTCGACCGAGCCGTCGTGCAGGGCCGTGGCTGCGGCATCCGCCGTCATCTCCTGCCAGTCGAACGCGTTGCCCTCAATGAGGTTCTCGGCGACCTTGTCGCCGTAGTTCACGCTCTCGTCGGTTCCGTCGGCGTTCGTACCGGTGGCGCCGTCGTCCTGCACGACCAGCGCCACCGGCACCTCGGAGAACTTGGCGTACGGGTCTTGATTCGCCCACAGGTAGAGCCCGCCGTAGAGGATCGGCACGCACATGAGCGCGATCAGCGCGACGATGCCCATCCGGCTGGCTGTGAGGCGCCGCAGTTCGGCGGCGATCATGGCGGGAACCTTCATCGCGGGCCTCCTGCCTCGGTGTCATCCGAATCGGATGCGGCGGGCTGCTCCAGCACGAGCGGTGCGATCGGGCCGGAGGCGTTGATCGCATCCAGTTCCTGCATCCGCTCGAGAGCGACGGCTGCGGCGCCGCCGATGATGACGAGCATCGCGTAGCCGCGGTCGGCGAACTCCGATGCGATGCGCCACCAGCCGTCCGGTCCGCCGCCGTGGCGGTCGGGCGAGACGAGCACGATGCCCTCAGTGCCTTCGCGGAGCACGGCGAGTTCGCACATGATCCGCACCCGTGCGGCCGGGTCGACGTTGCCGATCGGCGTCGAGGCGAGTTCGGCGTAGCCGAGCTGCCTGAGCCAGCGACGGGCGTGGATCGGCGTCGCGCCCGTGCCCGCGAACATCAGCTCTTCTCCGACGACACCGGCCACGGTGATGTCGGCGTGCGGGTCGCTCACATCGGGAGCGTCCACCAATGCGATCACGCGGCGCAGCCGGCGGTCATCGGTGGCTCCGTCGATCGTCACCCGGCCGGCAGCAGGCCGCATCCGACCGCTGGCGATCAGGCCGAGCACGGTGGGACGCTGCTGGGTCTCCGCGAGGGCGAACCGCACGGCGCCGGTGTGGAACTCGAGGCTCGTGGTCGGCAGCGCCTGACCTTTGCTCACCTCGCGGAGCGCGATCCTCATTCGTCCGCCGTCCCGGTGGAGGTGAGGATCTCGGGGTGGGCCGCGAGCAGCGCGTCGGCGTCGCGCCAGGAGAGCCCGGCGATGCTGAGGACGGCGCGCACGGCGGTGGCTGCGGCATCCGGTCCCACCACGTCGACGCGCACGACCATGCGAGCGGTCTCCTCGATGAGTCGGGCGAGCACGTCGCCCGGGATGTCGGTGCGCATCGTGTCCGCACGGTTGCCGCGCTCGACGATCTCCGTCACGACCCTGCGCAGCGGTGCCAGCGCCGCGGCGGTGTCAGCGACATGCGCGTCGTCGAGCGCGATGGCCGTGACGGTCTGGATGTGCGCGACCTCGTGCCAGAGCCGCGCGGCGAGCTGGGCGAGCGCGACCGGGGCGTCGTCGTCGAGTGGCTGCTCGGCGATCGTGTTGAAGCGTTGTGCACCAGTGCGGATGAGCTCGGTGACCAGTGCGGACCGATCGTCGAAGTGGCCGTAGAGAGCGCGACGGGAGAGGCCGGCGGTGCGGGCGATCAGATCGATCGACGCGTTCGGGTCGCGCGTGAGCGCCGTGCGTGCCGCCGTGAGGATGCTCTCGCGATTGGCCCGCGCGTCGCGGCGGGGTGCGCGGATCTGTGTCATGCGCCCATTCTACGATCTTGCACAGGTGTGTGCAAGATAGAATCGGTAGGGGCGCGCGGGCCGTCGAGCCTCGCTGACCGGGTGCGCGTTAGCCGCCGTCGGGACCTCGAGACGACTTCCGGGGGCGGATGCCGTAGCATCCGCCCCCGAACGTGAAGGTCTCAGAAAGTGGGTGTGTCAGTCGGTGCCGGAGTCGAACGCCGCGCCCTCGGACGCCGTGTCGACGGCATCCGAAAGCTTCTCGTCGGTGTCCTCCACCGAACCCGTGATCTCGGATGCCTCCCCGGCGGTCACGCGACCGACGAGCTCGCCCGTGGCGCCGCCGACGAGGCCGAGGCCCGCGTACTGCTCGAGGCGCGAACGCGAATCGGCGATGTCGAGGTTGCGCATGGTGAGCTGGCCGATGCGGTCCACGGGGCCGAAGGCCGCGTCGCCGACTCGCTCCATCGAGAGCTTCTCGGGTCCGTAGGAGAGGTTGGGGGAGACGGTGTCGAGGATCGTCCAGTCGTCACCGCGACGCAGGCGGATCGTGACCGTGCCGGAGATCGTGAGGCCCACCCAGCGCTGGATCGACTCGCGCAGCATGAGCGACTGCGGCTCGAGCCAGCGTCCCTCGTACATGAGGCGGCCGAGGCGGCGGCCCTGCTCGTGGTAGGTCGCGAGGGTGTCCTCGTTCAGGATGCCGTTGACCAGGCGCTCGTACGCGATGAAGAGCAGCGCCATGGCCGGGGCCTCGTAGATGCCGCGCGACTTCGCCTCGATGATGCGGTTCTCGATCTGGTCGCTCATGCCGAGGCCGTGGCGTCCGCCGATCGTGTTCGCCTCGTTCACGAGCGCGACAGGATCGGAGTACTCGACGCCGTTGATCGCGACCGGGCGGCCGGCCTCGAACGTCACGGTGACGTCTTCGGTCTCGATCGCGACGGACGGGTCCCAGAACTTCACGCCCATGATGGGGTCGACGGTCTCGAGCGAGACGTTCAAGTGTTCGAGGGTCTTCGCCTCGTGCGTCGCGCCCCAGATGTTGGCGTCGGTCGAGTACGCCTTCTCGGCGGCGTCGCGGTACGGGAAGCCGTGCTCGACGAGCCATTCGCTCATCTCCTGGCGGCCGCCGAGTTCGGTGACGAAGTCGGCGTCGAGCCAGGGCTTGTAGATGCGAAGGCGCGGGTTGGCGAGCAGGCCGTAGCGGTAGAACCGCTCGATGTCGTTGCCCTTGTAGGTGGAGCCGTCGCCCCAGATGTCGACGCCGTCCTCCTTCATGGCGCGCACGAGCATGGTGCCGGTAACGGCGCGACCGAGAGGCGTGGTGTTGAAGTACGTCTTGCCGCCGGAGCGGATGTGGAACGCGCCGCACTGCAGCGCGACGAAGCCCTCTTCGACGAGCGCGGTCTTCGCATCGATGATGCGGGCGATCTCGGCGCCGTACTCGAGCGCGCGGCCGGGGATGGACTCGATGTCGTCCTCGTCGGGCTGGCCCAGGTCGCCGGTGTACGTGCAGGGGATCGCGCCCTTGTCGCGCATCCATGCGACGGCGACGGAGGTGTCGAGTCCTCCGGAGAAGGCGATGCCGACGCGCTCGCCGACGGGCAGGGACTGGAGGACCTTGGACATGACGTCCAGTCTATCGGCGCGCGGCGTGTCGCCCGTCCGGTGCCGGACCTGCCACGAACGAGCGGATGCCGGGGCTAGGGTGTGGGCATGATCGTGGCGGTGCTGTGGGGCGCGGTCGCGGCCGCGCCGCTGTTCGTCGGTGCGGTGCTCGCGCTGCTGCGGAAATGGCCGCCGAAGTGGCTCGGGATCGTGCTCGGCTTCGGGGCCGGAGCGCTCATGGCGTCGATCGCGTTCGAGTTGTGGGAGGAAGGGCTGCAGCTCGGCGGTCCGATCCCGCTCGTCCTCGGCGTCGCCGCTGGCGCGCTCTGCTACTACTTCGCCGACCGGATCGTCGAGCGCCGCGCCTCCGCATCGCAGGGGTCGGCCGGTGGGCCGCTCGCCGTGGGTGCTCTGCTCGACGGCATCCCCGAACAGCTCGTGCTCGGCATCGGACTGGCCGCCGGCGAGGGGGTGAGCGTCGCGCTCATCATCGCGATCGTGGTCTCCAACCTGCCGGAGTCGATCGGCTCGGCCGCCGACCTGCTGGACGGCGGGATGAAGCGCTCGCGGGTGCTGTCGCTGTGGGGAGCGGTGGCCGTCATCTGCGCGATCGCGACGATCGCCGGCTATGCGCTGGCGGATGCCGTGAGCGCCGAGTTCAGCGCCGGAGCGAGCGGCTTCGCCGCCGGTGCGCTGCTGGTCATGCTCGTCGACTCGATGGTGCCGGACGCCCAGTCCAAGGCCAAGGAGGCGACGGGGCTCGCCACAGTGCTCGGATTCGCGCTCGCCGCGGGGCTCTCTTTCGTGGCGTGAACCGCTCCGCCGCGGCCAGGCGCTCAGTACTCCGGGTACTCCTGCATCCGCGTCTCGAACTCCTCGCGGTCGGCCTCGCTCAGCAGTTCCGGAGCGAGGAAGTAGATCTGCAGACCCTCCAGCGGCTCACCCGTGCGGGCGCTCTGGGCCTCGCGCTCGCCGATGAACTCTCCCGTGCTGTCGTGGGAGGTGTCGTAGATCACGGCGTAGAAGCGCAGCGGATCCGGATAGTTGTCCGAGTAGTACTCCCAGGTGTTCTGCGAACGCGGATCGGCGCTGCCGTAGAACTTCTCCTGGATCGAATCGTCCATGCCCGAAGAAGGCTCGTTGAACGAGTACAGGTCGTACATGCCGTACTGCGTGACGACGTCTTCGATGACGTCCATCACGGCGACCTTGCGGTCGTAGTCCTGGATGGGCTCGTTCGTCATCCACGGCACGGAGGTGTACTGGACGAGCATGGATTCCCCGCCGTAGCCGTTGCGCTCAGGGCGGAGGTTCTCGGTGCCGGCCTCGGTCCACGTGTAGCCGTACTGCGCGGAGAGGCGGCTGCGGATCTCGGCGAGGATCTCCTCGCTCTGCGTGCGCACCTGTTCGAGCGAGGGCTGGGCGAGGATCGTGCTCGACGAGAGGTCCTTGATCCCCGGGTACGCCTCCTCGTGCTTCTGCTCCTCGGTCTTCTCGCCCTGATAGTCGCCCGATGCCGAGGTCTGCAGCGCGCTCATCGCCCCGACGGTGGGGACGTTGAGCAGCAGTGTGACGACGAGGGCGGATGCCGCGAGCACGCGCCCGCGTCGGGAGAACAGGGCGGCGATCACGACGGCGAGCACCACGAGCTGCAGAGTGAGCATGGTCACGCCGTACAGCGCGTCGGTGCCGCCGGCGAGCAGCGTCCCCAGCAGCACGACGGCGAAGAGGATGGCCGTCACGAGAGCGATCCACCCGATCACGCTCGCAGGCTTCTTCTCGTCCGGCTCCTGCGCGCTGCTGAAGACCGGCAGCGGGGCGCCCTGCGGCAGTGCGGCGGGGGTCTGCTGCACCCGACGGGCACCGTGATATCCGCCGGGCGGTGGCACGGGAGGGGCGCCCTCGGTGCCGGCGATGTAGCGTGCGCGCTGCTTCTCGGGCTCTACCATGGCTTGTCCGTCCCGCCGCCTGGACCGTCTTCGTCGCCCTGGTTCTGCTCGCGCTCCTCGGCGCCCTGATCGAGCTTGTCCTGCAGTTCATCGAGCTTGTCCTGGCCGGGCTGCTGCGGCTGCTCCTGCTCTTCGCCCTCGCCCTCGGAGGGCGGCGGCTGCTGCTCCTGGGCCTGCTGCTGCTTCTCCTGCAGCCGGTCGCCGAGTTCGTCGATCGTCTCGCCCATGCTGCGATCGGGGTCGGGCGACTGCGCATCGGCCTCTTCGCTGTTGCACTCCTCCGGCGTATCGGCGGTGATCTGCAGCGCTTCGCCGTACAGGGCCGCGCCGCCGAGTCCATCGCCGCCGTCGACCGCGGCATCGCCCTGACGCTCGATCACGATCGCGAGGTTCACCCGCACCGCGCAGACCTCGAGACCCTGTGCCAGGGGCAGCGCCTCTTCGAGCTTCCCGCGCGCGCCGTCGAGGTCTTCCGAACCCGCCAGAGCCGTGCCGACGTTGTACGGCGCCTTGTAGGGCTCGAACCAGTTCAGGAACTCCTGGCCCTCGGCCGCGGCCGTCGACCCAGCGTAATCGTCGACGACGTAGGCGGTGATCGCCTGGTGGGCGAACGCGTACATGCTCAGCAGCTTGCCGACGAAGAGCAGCGCGGCGAGCGTGAGCGGCAGCGTGCCGATCGCGACCCAGCGACGGATCAGCCGGCGCCGACGATTCGCGGCGAGCAGAGCTGCCGCGGCATCCGGTGCGACGGTCGCAGCCGCTGAATCGGTCGGTGGAGTGGTCGTCTGCGAGGTCATGCGTCACCTCCCCGGGTGGCGAGTCCGCGCATCTGCGCGATGAGGATCGTGGCGCGGGCGATCTCGACGCCCAGCAGCACCACGATCACGAGGGCGAAGATCCAGTACAGCTCGATCACGTTGCCCACTGACCCGGACTCGGTGTAGTTCGTGGTCGTGGTCGGCGCTTCCGGGAGCTCGATGCCGGCGTCGGCGGAGCGCAGCTGGTACGGCACGCCGAGGTCGTCTGCGATGGTCTGCAGATTGTCCTCGTCGATCACCGACCTCGCCGGCTCGCCCTGATACTCGATGTACTCGCCGCCCTCTTCGGATGCCGCGAAGCTCCCGGAGGTGACCTTCATCGGGCCGCCCTCGCTCGTGCCGTAGCCGAGCACCGCCCCGCCGTCGGTGAACTCGGCGCTCGCGGAGAACGACTCGGGTTCGGTGCTCACCGTCTGTTCGCCGTCGCCCAGATAGAACACCATCCGGGAGCGGTCGGGGGCCGATTCCGCGGCAGCGGCGAGCGTCTCCTCGACCATGGCGCTCGCGATGCCGATCGAGCTGCCCTGCGACTGCGCGGTGACCTCGGGACGCAGCACCTCGAGGGAGGAGATGAGCGCGGTGGCGTCGGTGGTGAGCGGCAGCCTCAGCTCGGCAGCCGCGTCGAAGCTGATCAGCGCGAAGCGCGCACCGGGGTACTCATCGACGATCGACTGCACGTCGGCGCGGACGCCGTCGAGCCGCTGGCCGTCGCCGTCCCAGTCCTCCGCCACGATGCTCGCGGTGGTGTCGACGACGATGAGGATGTCGGTGTCGGTCGCGAGGGTCTCGGTCGCACCACCGGGGATGCCGGGCCGCAGCAGCATCATGAAGCAGGCCACGAGCATGAGCAGGCGCAGCCCCCAGATGACCGGAGGGGCCCCGGTGCCGGCATCCGCCGACCCGGCCTGAGGCCGAACCGCCTTCACCAGCATCCACACGACGACGAACGCGACCGGTGCGAACAGCAGCACCAGCAGGAAGATGTTGAGCACGGGTTGGAAGATCACAGCCTGACCCTCCACAGCAGCACCAGGAAACCGAGGGCCGCGACGAGCAGCACCGCGATCCAGAGGTTCGGGTTGTCGGTCCACACGACCTGCGCCTGACCGCGCAGCTCCGTCGCCTCCTGCTCCTGCACGTCCTCGATGATGTCGGACACGGTCGTCGTGTCGCGCAGGCCGTATGCCTCGCCGCCGGTCGTCTCCGCGGCCGCGACGAGTTCCGCGCTGATGTCGGTGTCGACGCCCTGCACGGGGTTGAGCGCGAAGACGCGCACGCCGACGGAGGCCGCGTAGTTCGCTGCCTCCTCGAGGGTGACGATCGAGTCGCCGTTCACCTCGTTGTCGGTGGCGAGGATGATCGAGCGGGAGCGCTCGTCGTCGAGGTGATCGAACCGCATGGCACACGAGGCGAGCCCGTCGCCGATGAGCGAGGCGCCGGGGCCGTTGAGCGTGCCGACCCAGTGCTCCGGAACCTCTTCGAGATAGTCGAAGCTCTCCCTGATGCTCTGCAGGTGCTCGCGGATGAAGTCGTAGTCGTCGGTGAGCGGGAAGATCTGCACCGGTGAGCTGTTGAAGATCGTCAGGCCGATGCGCTCGCCCTCGAAACCGTCGAGCAGCTCTTCGAACACTCCGAGCACCTCGACGTCGACCTCGCTCATCGACCCTGAGACGTCGAGGCACAGCATGATGTCGCGGCTGGTGTTGACCGGCTGGATGGTCTCGGAGGCCATGGGGCGTGCGGCCACGATCCCGGCGGTCACGCTGGCGAGAACGCCGAGAGCCAGCACACCCGCGAGGGCGACGGTGCGGCGCCGGACGGCGTGCTGGAACGACGGCAGCGCGCGCAGCCGCTCCGCCCTGGCGATCGGGGCGCTCTGCTGTTCACGGTGGCGCGCGCCCCGGCGCAGGCCGATCGCGAGTCCGACCCCGATCGCGATCAGGATGACGGCCACAGCGATGAGGAGCACCCACCAGTTCGCTAGTGCCATGAGCCCACCACCTTGTGCGCTGCCTCGGCGCCGGCGATCGGGTCGACCGCCGGGCCCTTGCGGAAGATGCTGGGGTAGTAGTGCCGCTGCAGCGCGTCGATCAGCGACGGCGGCACACCGAGGCGCACGAGGTCGTCGAGCGCGAGCACGGGGGCCTCGAGGCCGCTGTACTCGTTGACGAACGTGCGCACGACGCGGCTCAGCTCGAGGTTGGCGTGCCGCGCGGTGAGCGACCCGCCCCGGTAGTCCGCTTCGATCTGGCCGATGCGCTCGTGGTACTCCTGCCGCAGCTGCGTGAGCACGTCGGCGGTCATCGGCACAGAGCCCTGCGCGTCGCCCTGCACGACGATGCCGCGCCGCGGCTTCGTGAGGAAGAGCAGCAGCCAGGCGGCCAGGATCAGCACGGCGATGATGCCGAGTGCCAGCAGCATCCACCCCCACCCGTACTGCGCGGGTGGGTACAGCTCGTCAGTTCCGGACATGCGCCCTCCGGTTCAGCATGCGCAGCAGCTGGGCCACCGCGTCATCCTGGGTGTCGAGGGCGGTGTGGCTGATCTCGAGCCGATCGAGCAGTTCGTTGAGCCTGGCGGCATCCGCCTGTGTCCTGGCGATGAGCTCGCCGAGCACCTCGCGGTCGCCGTGCACGAAGTCGGGGACGGCCCATCTGGTGTTCACGTCTGCGCGCACCGAGTGCGATGCATGATCGAGCACGGGGTCGGCGTCGCGGAGTGTGATCCACAGCACGTCGTGCTGCACGCGCAGCCGGCGCAGCATCCGCTCGGTGTCATCGGTGACCGGCGCGTCGTCCGTGATGATCACGACGATGCAGCGCCGCGCGATCGTGCGCGCGACGAACGAGAGCAGAGCGTCCCGGTCGCTGGGCGCTCGACCCTCCGAGATGGCCTGATCGATCGTGCGGAGGGCGTGCTCGAGCGCCCCTTCACTACGGCCCGGTGCACGTCGACGCACGCCCTCGGCGTCGCCGTGGACGACGCTGAAATCGTCGCCGTGTCGCAGGGCGAGGATGCCGAGCGCACCTGTGGCGAGGATCGCGAGGTCCTTCTTCGGCTTCTCGTCGTGCGCGAGCGCCGTCATGGACCTGCCGGTGTCGACGACGAACAGTACGGTGTGCATCCGGTTCGCGCGGTGCCGTTTCACGAGCGGGGTCCCCAGGCGCGCAGTGGCCCGCCAGTCGATGTCGCGCACCTGATCGCCGTACTCGTACTTGCGCAGATCCTCGAAGTCGAGGCTGCGCCCGTGCAGCAGCGACGCGTAGGCGCCGTCGAGCGCGTGCATCGACTTCTGCGACGAGTGGATGAAGAGCTTGCTCTTCACCTGGGTGATCAGGCTGGCCATGAAGGGATTACGGCGTCGGTACTGCCGCGAAGATCTGGTCGATGATCTCCTCGCTGCGGATGCCCTCGGCGTCGGCCTCGAACGTGA
The DNA here is from genome assembly GCF_054779995.1 of Microbacterium shaanxiense. NCBI lineage: Bacteria > Bacillati > Actinomycetota > Actinomycetes > Micrococcales > Microbacteriaceae > Microbacterium > Microbacterium shaanxiense. The sequence goes on from NZ_BAAGXE010000002.1 coordinate 150,671, forward strand.
GCAGCACGCGGTGGCGGAGGATGACATGGCGGAGGGTGCGGATGTCCTCGGGCAGCACGTGCGAGCGGCCGTTGAGCAGGGCCAGCGCACGCGATGCCTGCAGGAACGCGATGCTCGCGCGGGGGCTCGCGCCGTACTTGATGTAGCGGGCGCGTTCCTCGCCGATGTACGGGCCGGGGTTACGGGTCACATAGGCGATCGAGACGATGTAGTTGCGGATCGCGGCGTCGACGTAGATGCGGCTCGCGACGTCCTGCAGCAGCTGCACGTCTTCCAGCGTGACGGCGCTGGCGACGTGGCGGTCGGGATCGAGCACGCCGGAGTCGATGCGACGGAGGATCTCGAACTCATCGGAGGGGCTCGGGTACTCGACGATCTCCTTCAGCAGGAAGCGGTCCATCTGCGCCTCGGGCAGCTCGTAGGTGCCCTCCTGCTCGATCGGGTTCTGCGTCGCGATCACGAGGAACGGCTTGGGCAGGTGGTGCACCTCTCCGCCGATCGTGGTCTGGTGCTCCTGCATCGCCTCGAGCATCGCCGACTGCGTCTTCGCGCTCGAGCGGTTGATCTCATCCAGCAGCACGAAGTTCGCGTGCACAGGACCGAGCACGGTGCGGAACGAGCCTGCCTGCGCGTCGTAGATCTGGTTGCCGGTGATGTCGCTGGGCAGCAGATCGGGCGTGCACTGGATGCGCTTGAAACTGGCCTTGACGGTGTCGGCGAGGGTGGATGCCGCGGTCGTCTTGGCGAGTCCCGGTACGGACTCGAGCAGGATGTGGCCGCCGGCGATGAGTGAGACCAGCAGGCTGGTGCGCAGGCGCTCCTGCCCCACCATCTTCGCGGAGTACGCGTCGGAGACGACCTTCAGCACGTTCGCGGCACGGGTCATTTCGGCGTCGCTCGGCGTGGAGTCCGATCCGGCGGCCGGTGCCGGCGCCGCCGACGGGGCGGTGCGCGGGGCGGCGGGCGCCGGTGCCGCGGCGGGCGCTGCGGCAGGTGCCGCGGCGGGCGTTGCCGGCGCCGGTGCCGGCAACCCGGAGGGCGCGGGTGGCCGTGGGGGCGGCGGTGGGGAGGCTGCCCCGGAAGCGGTGGCGTTCGACTCGTTCATCACTGTCTCCTCGCATGCGCGGGGGAGACGGTGCTCCGCTCTCCCCCGTGCACCAGCGTAATCGCAGCATCCGCCTCGGACATCCCGGCGGCACGGGCAGAAATCCCCATACCGATCATATACTTGTGCAGTCCTATATATGCGTGGTCTACTAGGTTCATGCATCTGAGACACGCCATCCTCGGCCTGCTCGACATCGCCCCGCAGAGCGGTTACGACCTGGGCCGGGCATTCGCCGGATCGGTAGCGCACTTCTGGCATGCCGACCAATCACAGATCTACCGGACCATCGACCGGCTGGAGGCCGACGGCGCGGTGGAGACGGAGCTGATCGTCCAGACCGGACGCCCCGATCGCCGCGTGCATGCGCTGACCGACGTCGGACGGGAGGAGCTGCATGCCTGGCTGCGTTCGCCGATCGAGGCGCCGCTGCCCAAGGAGCCGTTCCTCGCCCGGCTCTTCTTCGCCGAGCCGCTCGGCGTCGATGGTGTGCTCGCTCTGCTCGACGAAAGGGCCGACTCGATCCGCGCGGAACGCGAGCAGCTCGCCGGCCTTCCGCGGCCCACGAACGGGCTCGGGGCCGTGCTGCGCAACGCGACCCTCGACGCGGGGCTGCGAGTGGCGGATGCCGAGCTCGCCTGGCTCGCCGACGTGCGCGACGCCGTCACCGAGGAGACGCGCTGATGGACCGGTATCCGATCGAGCACGGCGTTCGCGCGGGCGAGTCGATCATCCTGCTGCACGGCGGCAACGTGGGCAACTGGATGTGGGAACCGCAGGTGCAGGGGCTCGCCGGCCGGCACGTGATCACGCCCGACGTCGTGGCCTTCGGCGCGCGGTCGGGTGAGCGATGGCCCGGTCTCGCCGGCGCGGCCGACGACATCGCCGAGATCATCCGCGAACGGGCGGCGGAGGGGAGAGCGCACGTCGTCGGCCTGTCGATGGGCGGTGTGATCGGCGTGCATCTCGCCATGCGGCATCCGGATGTGGTGCGCTCGTGCATGGTGACCGGCGCGGCCATGACCGGAGTCGGCGGGTGGGAACGTCGGCTCGCCGAACTGCAGCTGCGTTCGTGGGACAGGCGCTGGTTCTGGAGCATGCAGGCGGCGATGTTCCGCATCCCGGACGACTCTCGTGAGCTGTTCGTCTCAGACGGGATGGGCGTCGCCAAGGACGCCGCGATGCGCATGTACGGCGAGATCTTCGCGGGCGCGATGCCCGAGGGTCGTTCCCGATACGACGGGCCCATGCTCGCGATCGCCGGTGGGAGGGAGTCCAGGAGCGTCGCCGCGGCGTTCCCGGCGCTCACGGCGGCGATGCCGCAGACGCGAACCTGGACCGCACCGGGGATGCGCCACGTGTGGAGCATCCAGGACCCGGAGCTGTTCACGAGAACGATCGTGGACTTCGTCGACCGCGACGTCGTGCCGGTCTGAGGTCAGATCGAGTCGCGCGTCGCCTGGATGTCGGCGCCGACCGTGCCGCCCGTGTACGAGACGCGGATGACCGGGTCACGGAGGCCGGCGCTGATCAACGATCCGCCCAGGGTGATCCGGGCCCGACCACCGGCGTCGAACGTCACGGAACCGGCGGTCGCGCCGTCATATACGACGGATGCCGTCGCCCCTGGCTGCCCTGAGAGCGACAGCGTGTAGCTCGACAGGATCCGGATGCCCAGGAGACCGATCGCGTGATTCTCGCTGATCCCCGTGAAGGCAAGCGGCCGTGCGGCCGGTGAGGGTGCGGGAGGTGCGGGTGCCGGTGGTGCGGGTGCCGGTGCAGGAGATGAGGGAACCGCGGGTGCGGCGGGTGCGGCGGATCCCGGGGGCGAGGCGGGAGCATCGTCATCGGGTACTCCGGCGGACTCGTCCGACGGGCTGGCTGCATCCGGCGTCGCGCCGATCGTTGTCGCGGGATCGTCCCGAACGCCCTCCTCGGCGGCGGAATCCTGTTCCTCGACGGCGTCGGGGGCGGGTGCGTCCGGTGCGCGCGGTGGGGCCACGACGGCGTCAGCCGTCTCGCTGCACCGGTCGACGCGTTCGCCGCTCTCGCCGAGCGCTCTCGGCACGCAGTGCGCACTCAGCGCGTCGCGACCGATGATCGGGTCGCTGCCGGATGCCGTGACCGCGGCGTCATCGCGCAGACCGGTCGCGAGGGCACCTGCGATGATCACTCCGACGAGCACCAGTGCGGCTCCGCTCACGAGGAGCCACGGGGCGATCCGTCGCCTTCGAGCAGGCGCCGGGACGGACGCGCGGGCGCTCTGCACAGGCTGCGCGGCGGGCAGAGGCGTCTCGGTGGCGTGGACACGGTTGTCGCGACGCCGGGGGCTCATCACGGGTGTCGGCACGGATCCATCCACAACGACACCATATCGATCACCCGAGCACTCCTCGTGGCGGGAAGGCGCTCAGACCGTGCGGGCCTGGACCATCGGGTCGGCCTGCTCAAGGGAACGTGCGCCGCGACGGCGTCCGACCCAGATGACGAGCGCGGCCACGCCGATGATCGCGACGGCGATGCCGATGATGTAGACGACGACCCCGCCGTAGCCGCCCTGCCGGTGCGGATCGAGGAACGGATAGGGATACCACCAGGCGTTTCCGTTCGTCGGGCTGATGATGAAGTTCGCCCGGATCAGCGTGTACACCGCCCAGACGATCGGGAACGCGACCGCAGTGAGCATCGCCTTCCACGGCAGTGCCCGACGCTTCGGCGCGAACAGCACGTCGACGAGCATGAACAGCGGAATGACGACATGCAGGACCTCGTTCGACCATGGCACGGTCTGACCCTGCGGCAGTGCGTATCCGCGGAGCAGGAGGTTGTAGACGATGCCGGTCACGATCATGTACGTGCTCACGCAGACGAGAAGAGTGGCCAGCCACGCCGGCTCGCGATCGGAGTTCTTGCCGGACGTCCAGGCCCAGATCGCGCCGATCGTGAGCGCGATGGCAGCCAGGATGTTGGACTCGACGGTGAAGAAACTGATGAAGTTCGTGGCCACCGTGGGGATGTGGCCACCCCATTCGGTGGTCGCCGTGAGCGCGTTGGTCATCGTCTGGACAAGTTGCGCGATGATCGCCGCTGCGGCGAGCACGGCGAATGCGAGACGGGCGTAGGGCCACCAGGTTGTCATGTTGCCTCCTGCGGGATCACTTTAGCGAGGGCGTCGCGCCGCGCGATGAAACGGCGAAAAAAATCTCGGTGTTGCCGATCGATCCGCGATATGTTGACCGCATCTGACTGCGGGAGAGGGCGCCGCGTCATGCCTGGGGGCATCGGGATGGGGAATCGTCTTGACGAGGGTCTGAAACAGGAGCGGCGAGTGTCGGAAGCAACAACCCCAGAAGCGGCGATCAGGCGAGAAAAAGGCAGGTCGCGTTTCGCGCGCGGCGGACTCAGCATCCAGTCCAAGCTGCTCATCATGCTGTTGGCCGTCAGCCTGGTCTCGTCGATCGTCGTCGGCGCGATCGGTTTCATCAACGGCAGACAGTCCCTGCATGACGCGGCCGTCGACCAGCTCATCACCATTCGTTCGATGCGCGCGGCCGAGGCGATCGAATCGATCGACGATGCCAAGGAGACCGCGTCCCTGAACTCCCGCAACCTCAGCGCGCAGAACATGTCGCTTGCTCTGAACGCCGCTTTCGATGAGCTCCAGGCACAGCAGCTCACGCCCGATCAGCAGACGGAGCTCGAGTCGTACTACGCGGAGACCTACATTCCCGAGCTGGAAGCGCGAGCGGGAGAGGACTATGGGGAGACCGCCTTCATTCCGGAGTCCAATGCCGGCCGTTATCTGCAGCTGCAATACACGACCGGAAACCTGGACTTCGACGCCGACTATGACATGCTGCTCAACCGTAACGATGCCGGCGACGGTACCTCGTACTCCACGGCGGCGAACCGTTACGGCGACTACTTCTCGCGCCTGATCGAACACGTCGGATACGAGGATGCCCTGCTGTTGAATCTCGAGGGCGATGTCGTGTATTCGGCCTACAAGGGGATCGATCTGGGAGTGAACCTCAACACCGGTCCCTATCGCGACACGGCCTTCGCCGAGACCTATCGCGAGACGATCGCGACGAACTCGGTCGAAGCGGTAGGAATGACCGACTTCGAACGCTGGATCCCCTCGCTGAACATCCCCTCCATGTGGGTGGTGTCGCCGGTCGGCAACGATGAGCGGATCACGGGCGCCATCGCGTTCCAACTGTCGATAGATCAGATCAATGACGTGATGACGGGCAATGAGCAGTGGAAGGCGCAGGGTCTCGGAGACACGGGCGAGGTCTACCTCGTCGGGCGCGACGATCTCATGCGCAGCAACGCCCGAAGGCTCATCGAGAACCCGGAATCGTACGGTGAGCTCATCGTCAACGGCGGCGTCGCCCCGAGCATCGCCGAGCGGATTGTGGAGATCCAGGGGACCGTTCTGCTCCAGCCTGTGAACACCTTCGCCGTGGCAGAGGCCCAGGCCGGTCGCAGCGGCACGATCGTCGGCAGGGACTTCATGGGCGGGGACAGTGTCACCGCCTACGCGCCGCTGGAGGTCGAGGGGCTCGACTGGGTGGTGATCGCGAGAATCGACACGGCCGAGGCGTTCGCCCCCGTGACCGAGTTCACCAGGAACGTGCTGCTCTCGCTTCTCGGCATCCTGCTCGGCGTCGCACTTCTGTCGCTGCTGCTCGCGCAGATCTTCACGCGGCCGATTCACCGGCTGGTGGGTGCGGTGCACAGGGTGGCGGAGGGCGACCTCGATGTGCAGGTGCCGCAGGGCTCGCGCGACGAATTCGGCGATCTCGGCAGTGCCTTCAACGACATGGCCTCGAGCCTGAGGATCAAACAAGACCTCATCGATGAGCAGAAGAAGGAGAACGAGAAGCTGCTGCACACGCTCATGCCGGCGAGTGTCGCGAGCAGATACAAGCAGGGCGACGAGGCGATCTCGGAAGCGCATGAGAACGTGTCTGTCGTCTTCGCGGAGCTCGTCGGCTTCGACGACTACGCGCGAGGTCTGACCGGCGACCAGGAGATCGCGCAGCTGAATGCTCTGATGCGCGGGTTCGACGAGGCCGCGGACAAGGCCGGCGTGGAGAAGGTCCGCACGCTGCACGGCGGCTACTTGGCGTCGTCGGGAATGGTGATCCCGCGGGTCGACAACGTGCGGCGCAGCGTCGATTTCGCGCGACAGCTCGTCGATGTCGTCGAACGGTTCAATGTGCAGAACGGCACGTCGATCGCGCTGCGCGCCGGAGTCGACACCGGAACCGTGACGAGCGGGCTCGTGGCGCGCACCACCCTCGCGTACGACCTGTGGGGTGATGCCGTGAACCTCGCCTACCGCGTGCGTTCGGTGACCGGCGAGCCCGGCGTCTACGTCAGCCAGACGGTGCGCGATCGCACGCAGGAAATTGTCGACTATGTGGAGGCGGGAACGGTCGAATCGCAGGGCAGGACCGAGACGGTGTGGAAGGTGGCGTGAGATGACCGAGGCGTTCGAGGACGGGTGGGCCTGGTGGGTGATCGCGCTCGCCGTCGGCGTGCCGGTGCTGCTTGTCGTGCTCACTGAGGCGATCGGCACTCTGTCGCGTCGCAACAACCCGATCGCCGGTCCGCTGCGGCTGCTGCGCAACTGGGTCGTCCCTGCCGGAGCCCTGTTCGCCTTGCTGGGTTTCGCAATCCGATCGCCGGCTGATCAGGTGTGGGTTCGGGTGGTCGCGACGGTCTTCGGCTTCCTCGTCATCCTGCTCGTGCTGTCCTCGTTCAACGTCGCCCTGTTCGCGAACGCCGAGCCTGGATCATGGCGAGACCGCATCCCCACGATCTTCGTCGAGATCGCTCGCCTCGCACTCGTGGTGGTCGGGCTCGCGCTGTTGTTCTCCTGGGTATGGGACGCCGATGTCGGCGGTCTGATCACCGCGCTCGGCGTCACCTCGATCGTGATCGGCCTCGCGTTGCAGAACGCTGTCGGCGGTGTGATCTCGGGACTGCTGCTGTTGTTCGAGCAGCCGTTCAAGATCGGTGACTGGCTCGATGCTGCAGGCGTGAAGGGCCGTGTGGTCGAGGTGAACTGGAGGGCCGTGCATATCCAGACAGGCGCCGGCATCCAGATCGTCCCGAACTCCACGCTGTCCGGAGCCTCGTTCACGAACATGAGTGAGCCGGAGGGGCCCTACTTCGCGACCACCTCCGTGAGCTTCTCGACGGATGACCCGCCGCACGAGGTCATGGCGCTGCTGCTGGAGATCGCCGACGCTCTGCCGATGCGATTGCCCGAACCGCGCGCATCCGTCGACTATTCGGGCAGCGGGGCGTACGGAGTCTCCATTCCGGTCGCGGGTCCTGCCGACGCCGGGCGGGCCCTTTCGATGTACCTGTCCTGGCTCTGGTACGCCGCTCGCCGCCGCGGTTTCGCGCTGGACGGCGATGCCACCGATCCGCTCGCCGAACCTCAGCGGCTCGTCGAGGCACTCGCGGCGATCGCGCCCACACTGCATCTGCGCGAGGAGGACACCGAATCGCTCCTGGCGTCGGCGCGCCTGGAGCGCTATGGAGTCGGAGAGGTCGTGCTCCCGGCAGGAGTGATCCCCGACGAGGTGAAGATCGTGCTGTCGGGACGGGCAGTGCTCGCACTCGACGTCGATGGGGGGAGGATCGAGTTCGCCGAGGCGGAGAGGGGCGACCTGATCGGTCAGACGGCTCTCACCCGCGAACGCACCCAGGCTGTCACCGTCGCCGGTGAGATCCTCACGATCGTCGCCCTCCCGCTGGCGACAGTGGACGAATTGATCCGCACCCGCCCACGGCTCGCCGCCGAGATCGGCGAGTCGCTCGAGCTGAAACGTCGTCTTGCGGCCGAGACGCTGGCGACCCTGGGCATCGAGCGCAACCGTCTGATCGGGCGCTGATCCTTCACAGCGTTCGCGTCATGCGCGTCCGCGGGTACGACGACCGATCAGGAACAGGAGCCCGCCGCTGAGGAGAGCGATCAGTCCTCCGGCGATGAACGGTGTGCTGTCCGCACCGGTCGTGGCGAGCGGATCGGATCCGCTCGCACTCGAGCCGGGTGCCTGTCCGCCGGGATTCGTCGTCGGTGGGTCGACGGGGTCCACCGGCACGATCGGGTCGGCGATCAGCGCGAAGTCGCGATCCACGACGACGTCACCGGATGCTGTGATCGTCGCGGTCACGACGGCGGGCCCGTCGACCGTGTAGCCGTCGGGGGCGATGACCGAGATCTCGTACGTGCCGGGCAGGAGGTCACCGACCGAGTACGTCCCGTCCGCGCCGCTCGTCGTGGTGGCCGTGCCCGCGGGTCCGTCGAGCGAGACCGTCACGCCGTCGAGCGGATCGCCGTCGGAGTCCGTGATCGTCCCGGAGATCGAGCCGAGCCTGGCCAGCTCGAAGTCGATGCCCGTGAGGTCCGTTCCCGCCACGGTCTCGTTCCTCGTCGCCGGTGTGACCGCCACCGTGCCCGCTGGCACGGTGATCGCGACGTCGTACGTGCCGTCTCCGATCAGGGGGAACGAATAGGTGCCATCGGCCGCAGTCGTGGTCGTGAGGGTGCCGCCCGGGCCGGTCGCAGTGACCGTGACGCCACCGATGCCGGAGCCTGCTGCGGTCACGGTGCCATCCAGCGAGGCGATGTCGCGCACCGTGAGGTCGACCACGGCGTCTGCCGTGCGCAGGTCAGCGGTTCCGGTCGCGATCACTCCGACCTTGCCGGGCGGCGGCGTCGCGGTGACCTGGTAGCCGTCGGTCGCGAAGAATCCGGGGAAGGAGTAGAGGCCGCCGCCGGACGTGGTCGTGGTGGCAACGACTGTGCCGTTCGCATCGGTGAGCGAGAGCGCGACGCCGTCGAGCGGTCCGTCTTCCACGTCGCGGACCGTGCCGGTGATGTCCCGCGCCATCGAGGCGAACCAGGTCTGGTAGATCGGGAAGCCGGAGCGCTGGGAGTACTCGAAGGTGAGCGTGCTGATCGACACGGTCGGCTCGAACCATGCCGCCGCTCCGGCGGTGTCCGCTGCGGTCGGGTTTCCCATGAGCGTGAGCGTCGCCGGGTCCCAGGTGGGCACGTCGCCGACATATCCGGCGCAGGACATGCCGACGCCGACGCCGGGGTCGCAGTAGTTGAATGCGTCCTGGAAGCCGAGATCCGCGGCGGTGATCTCGCCGCCCGTCGCAGTGGTGCCCGAGATGCGCAGCGAGTCGGCGTCGATGTCACCGAGCGCGAAGGCCCAGCCGGAGGCCGGAGCAGGAGTGTCGAACGTGTACGTCGTGGTGGAGGGGGAGGTGGCGTTGTTCGCCTGCGGGCGGAGGTTCAGATAGGGCTGGTCGCGGCTGGACCCGTACTTCGCGCCGATCGGCGTGCCCTCGGAGAGCCACGTCGAGCCACCGGAGATGACGCCGATTCCTCCACCGCCGAGCGAGTCGCTGGTGATCGTCGCCGCCAGGGCCGGTTGTCCGGCGAGCGTCATCGATGACGTGTAGTTCCCGCCCGTTCCGGCAAGCGGATCCCACGATGCCCACGCGGTCGTCGTCGCGGCCGAGGCGATGGGGGCGACGGCCACGCTCAGCGCGGCAGTCGCCACGACCGCTGCAAGCGCTCTCCCCGATGCGCGAAGGCGAGCGGAGAATCCCTGTGAAGAGTCATCATGACGCATGGTGTCAGTCTGTCGGAGGGTCGTCCTTCGCCGCAATCAATTCTGATCGGCTGCCAGTCCGGGTCGGCCGATCAACGGGAGGGGCGCCGCCGCATCCTCGTGACGAGAACGCCGAGCAGGCACAGGGCCCCGCCGATGAACATCATCAGCGTCGGCACCTCGCCGAGGATCATCCACGACATGAGGATCGCGATCGCCGGCACGACGTAGGTCGTCGCGGAGGTCTGCCCGGCAGTGCTCCGCTGAAGCACGTACGCCCAGGTCGTGAAGGCGATCGCCGTCGGGAAGATGCCGAGGTACACGACCCATAGCGTCGCGTCCAGCGGCGCGGTCTGCAGGTCGGCGACGAGACGGCCGGCCCACGGCAGCAGTGCGACGGTGCCGACGATCGCCCCGAGCCAGGTCAGCGTCGTCGCGTCTACTCCTGAGGTCAGCAGATGCTTCTGCACCAGCGTGCACCCCGCGTACATCACGGCCGCAAGCAGGGCGAGCAGCAGACCGGTGATGTCGAGCCCGGCGCTCGTAGAGGAGTTCATGCCGATCAACACCACGCCGAGGAATGCGATCGGAGCGCCGATCAGCAGCGGTCGGGGGAAGCCCTCGCGGAGGAACAGTCCGCTGAAGAAGACGACCATCAGAGGCGCGAGGTTCACGACCATCGCGGCGGTGCCGGCGTCGAGTGTCAGCTCGGCGCTGTTCAGCGCCAGGTTGTAGACGCAGAACCAGCCGATCCCCCATACGATCACCAGCGGCCAGTAGCGGCGCTGCGGCAGCCGGATGCCGTGCCGCAGAGCGATGATCGCCAACGCGGCGCTGCCCACAGCCATGCGCAGCAGGGCCAGCGCACCGGGGTCGAAATGCGGACCGGCGCCGCGGATGCCGATGAACGCGGACGCCCACAGCACGACGGTGACGAGAGCGGCGATGAGGGTGAGCGATCCGCGGGAGCGCGGTGCGGCGTCAGCAGGCGAGGCGCCATCGGGCCCGGCGGCGTTCGTCGCGCGCGGGGTGGGGCGGATGGGCGCATCGGGCATGATCCGATCCTCCCAGTGGCCGCCGACATCGTCGACCGGCCCGAGAGCCAGATTCCGTGCTTTTCCCGCCAGGGTCGACGTCGTCGGTCCGCCCACGCGGGCGTCTCAGAGGGCTTCGCTAAGATGGAACGGCCCGATCGGGCCAGCTCATCGGCCGGTGCAAACCCGGCGAGAAGCATTACCCAGGGGGTTACCCATGCCAGGAATCGTGATCATCGGCGTCCAGTGGGGCGACGAAGGCAAGGGCAAGGCGACCGACCTGCTCGGCGACCGCACCGACTGGGTGGTGAAGTTCAACGGCGGCAACAACGCCGGGCACACGGTCGTGGTCGGCAATGAGAAGTACGCCCTGCACCTTCTGCCCTCCGGCATCCTCTCGCCCGGCGTCACGCCGGTGATCGGCAACGGCGTCGTCATCGATCCCGAGGTGCTCTTCGATGAGCTCACGGCGCTGTCAGCGCGCGGCATCGACGTCTCGAAACTGCGGGTCAGTGCGAACGCGCACCTCATCACGCAGTTCCACCGCACGCTCGACAAGGTGACGGAGCGCTTCCTCGGCAAGCGCAACATCGGCACCACCGGCCGTGGCATCGGTCCCGCCTACGCCGACAAGATCAACCGCATCGGCATCCGCGTGCAGGACCTCTTCGACGAGAACATCCTGCGCCAGAAGGTCGAGGGCGCGCTCGATCAGAAGAACCACCTGCTGGTGAAGGTCTTCAACCGCCGTGCGGTGACGGTCGACGAGATCGTCGAGGAGCTGCTCTCCTACGCGGAGCGGCTGCGTCCGATGGTCGCCGACACCGGGCATCTGATCGACGAGGCGCTCGAGCGCGGTGAGGTCGTGGTGTTCGAGGGCGGTCAGGCGACGATGCTCGACATCGACCACGGCACGTACCCCTTCGTCACCTCTTCGACCGCGACGGCTGCAGGCGCGGCATCCGGTTCCGGAGTCGGACCGGGGCGCCTCGACCGCATCGTCGGAATCGTCAAGGCGTACACGACGCGCGTCGGCTCGGGCCCGTTCCCGACCGAGCTCTTCGACGAGAAGGGCGACTGGCTGCGTTCCGCCGGCTTCGAGTTCGGCACCACCACCGGCCGGCCGCGCCGGGTCGGCTGGTACGACGCGCCGATCACGCGCTACGCGACGCGCATCAACGGCATCACCGACCTCGTGCTGACCAAGCTCGACATCCTCACCGGACTCGAGCAGATCCCGGTCTGCGTCGCGTACGACGTCGATGGCGAGCGGTTCGACGACGTGCCGGTGAACCAGACCGATTTCCACCACGCGAAGCCCATCTACGAGAACTTCCCCGGCTGGAGCGAGGACATCTCCACCGCGCGCACCTTCGAGGACCTGCCGCAGACCGCGCAGGAGTACGTGCTCGCACTCGAGAAGATGAGCAGGACCCGCATCTCGGTGATCGGCGTCGGCCCGGAGCGCGATCAGGTGATCGTGCGTCACGACCTGCTCGACTGAGTCGTGCCCCGGTTCTGGGTCGGCGGCTATGGCGCCGACATGGGTGGGAGCGCCTCCGGTGTCGGTCTGCTCGCGGGAGACGAGGGCCGTGAGCAGACCACACTCGCGTACCGCGGTGCGGTCACGCAGATGCCGTCTCCGTCGTGGCTCGCGCAGCATCCGTCGGCCGATGTCGTCTACGCCGCCGCTGAGGGCCAAGGCACGGTGCAGGCGTTCGCCCGCACCGGCGAGCACGCACTCTCTCCGATCGGTCGTCCTGTCGACGCGGGGGACTCCGTCTGCCATGTCGCCGTCGCGCCCAGCGGCGCGTACCTGATCGCCAGTTGCTACGGCGACGGCCGTGTCGTGCGCATCGAGCTCTCCGCTGACGGCTCCCTTCTCGCACCGACGATCGCGGCGCCCGCGCGCGACCCTCGCGACCCGGATGCCGTGCAGGGTGCCGCGGATCCCGATTCGGAGCAGCCGTCGGCGCAGGAGATCGCTGCGGCGATGCTCCGCGCCGGATCGATGGCCTTCGAGCAGCCGGCCTCCGAGGTGGATGAACCGCCGCGATCGGGGCTGCTGCTGTTCGACGACGTGCTCGGGTTCAACGCGCCAGCCGCACCGGAACCGGAAGCAGTGGTCGAGGAGGTGGACCAGCCTGCCCGCGCGTCGCACGCGCACGCCGCCGTTTTCCTCCCCGACGGACGCATCGCCACCACCGATCTCGGCTTCGACCTCGTGCGCATCTGGCGTCCGGCCATGGGCGGCTTGGTGCTCGATCACGAAGTGGTGCTCCCGCTCGGAACCGGCCCGCGCCACATGGTCCTGCACACGAGCGGGCACCTGCACGTCGTGACCGAGTACTCCTGCGAGATCTTCACGCTCGCCGTGCAGCCGGACGGACGATGGGCGCTCGCCGCCGCCACCCTCGCCACCCCTGCGGTGGAGGTCGGCGTCGACTTCCCCGCCGAGCTCGCCCGCTCCCGCGACGGCGAGACGCTGTACACCGCGCTGCGGGGCAGCAACACGATCGCCGCCCTCCGCGTGCGCGGCGCGGGCGAGACGGTCGAGCCGCTCGCGCTCGCCGATTCCGGAGTCGACTGGCCCCGTCACCACCTCGTCTTCGAGGGCAAATTGCTCGTCGCAGGGCAGCGCTCCGACACCGTCGCACTGCTCGACCTGGACGATCGCACCGGCGTGCCCCGCGGCATCCGCCACCGCACCGCGGTCCCGTCGCCGACGAGCATCCTGCCCGTGCGCCAGGCGCGCTGAGCTTGGCGCGACTCGCCGTCGCCCGTGCTCGCCGCGCCCTCGCCGGTACACCTGTCAGCCCGAATCACACATGCATGTCGGAATCGGCCCGGATCGACTGACATCTGTATTTCGGACTGACAAGTGTGCCCCGCTTGACCTCAACCATGGTTGAGGTTCTAACGTCGGGGGAATGACGACGGACACAGGAGAAGTGCGGGCCGCCGAGCCGCCCGCACCGGGCATCATGAGCGGCACGTACCTCTGGATCACGATCGGGGCATGCGCTCTCGTGTTCCTCGGAGCATTCGAATCGCTGGCCGTCACGACGGTGATGCCGGTCGTGAGCGACGAGCTCGGCGGAGAGCGGCTGTACGCGCTCGCCTTCGCCGGACCGCTGGCCACGGGAGTCATCGGCATGGTCGTCGCAGGAAACTGGTCCGATCGCCGAGGACCGACCGCCGCGCTGTACACGTCTGTGGCGGCGTTCGTCGCAGGCCTGCTCATCGCCGGACTCGCGCCGACCATGGAGATCCTCGTGGCCGGCCGCTTCGTGCAGGGGCTGGGCAGTGGGGCGATGATGGTTGCGCTCTACGTCGTGGTCGCCAGGGTGTACCCACAGGACAAGCATCCGGCGATCTTCGCCGCATTCGCCGCGGCGTGGGTCGTGCCGTCGCTGATCGGCCCCACAATCGCGGCTGTGGTGACCGATCTGTGGAGCTGGCACTGGGTCTTCCTCGGCGTCGTCGTGCTCGCCCTGGCCGCGCTGCTGATGGTGGTTCCGGCGCTTCGCGGTCTGTCCGGCGGCGGTGATGCGACGGCGCCCTGGGCGCTCGGCCGGCTCGGCTGGTCGGTTCTCGCAGCGCTCGCCGTACTCGCGCTCAATCTCGTCGGCGACATACCCGGTGTCGGTCCGGTGCTGGCGGTGGCCGCGGTCGTGATCGCGTTGATCGCCGTGCGGCCGCTGGTGCCTCGGGGGACGCTGATCGCACGCCGCGGCCTTCCATCGGTGATCCTCGTGCGCGGGCTCATGTCCGGCGCCTTCTTCAGCGCCAACGTGTACGTGCCGTACTTATTGACCGACCGCTACCTGCTCACGCCGACCCTCGCCGGGCTCGCACTGACGGGCGGGGCACTGGCGTGGTCGACCGCGTCGACGGTGCAGGGGCGGATGGGCGCCCGACTGTCGAATGTGACCGCCCTGCGCGTCGGAACGGCGCTCGTGCTGGTGGGCATCGCTCTCGTGCTGGCCACCTCCGCCTTGCAGTGGGATGCTCTGGTCATCGCCGTCGCATGGGTCGTCGCGGGTTCGGGCATGGGACTCATGAGCCCCCGGAGCAGCGTGCTGACGCTGTCGTTGTCGACGCCAGCGAATCAGGGCTTCAACAGTTCGGCCATGACGGTCGCCGACTCGTTCGGCAGCGCGATGGTGCTGGCGATCACCGGCACGTTGTTCGCCGCGCTCGCGACGATCGCGGATCCGTTCACCGCGGTGTTCGCACTGGCGGGGGCGATCGCGGCCGTGGCGGTGGTCCTGGCGAAGCGGGTCGGGTCCCCGGACGATGTCGCGACCGTCAGAGTCGCAGCAGACGTCGAGGCCGCATCAGATGAAGACGACATGGAAAAGGGAGCGACGGCATGAGGGCGATCGTGCAGCGGGAGTTCGGCGGACCGGAGGTTCTCGTGATCGGCGAGGCCGACCTTCCGGAGCCGGGGGAAGGGCAGGTGCGCGTCCGGGTTGCGGCGGCAGGAGTGCATGCCGTGGACACGAACATCAGGCAGGCCGAGGGGCCGCCGTCCATGCCGCGTCCCGCACTGCCGATGACGCCGGGTCGCGAAGTGGCAGGCACCGTGGATGCGGTGGGTCCGGGCGTCGACGGATCGTTGATCGGCAGTCGGGTCGTCGCGCACGTCGGATTCCTGAACGGTGGTTACGCCGAGTACGCCCTGGCCCCGGCCACCGCGCTGCACTCTGTGCCGGACGGCGTGTCTTTCCCCCAGGCCGTCGCGGCGATCGGCACGGGACGCACGGCGCAGTACGTGCTGGATGAGGCACGGATGAAGGCGACGGACGTCGTCATCCTGCCCGGAGCATCCGGAGGGCTCGGCAGCCAGCTGGTCCACCTCTCCCTCGCGATCGGCGCGACCGTCGTCGCCCTGTACGGAGGTGAGGCGAAGCGGGCAGTCGTGGAGGGGCTGGCGTCGGATGTCGAGAGATTCTTCGCACTGGATGCCACGGATGAGTCCTGGCCGTCTCAGATGACCGCACTGCTCGGGGAGCGCGAGCCGTCGCTGCTGATCGACGGCGTGGGCGGTGCGACTGGGCGGGCCGCGTTCGAAGCCCTGGGGCGCGGCGGGCGCGTGGTGATCATCGGCTGGTCGAGCGGTGAGGTGGTGCGGATCGACACGGATGACATCGTCGACCGGTCGCTGACCGTCACGGTTCCACTGGGACGGCCGATCTCGGAGCTGCGCGAGCTTGAGGCGCGGGCACTCGCCGCGGTCGCTGACGGCCGGGTGAATCCGCCGGTCGATGAGTATCCGCTCGAGCGCGCCGGCGACGCGCACGCGGCGATAGAGCAGCGACGTCAGCGCGGGAAGGTCGTCCTGATCCCGTGACGACGGCGTGATCCGGCGGATGCCGGTACACCACGACTGCATAACTCCGGAGCTTCTCGGCACTCCGGCGTGATTCGGTCCACTTCGAGACCGATTCGGCCCGTTTCTCCGGAGTCATGCGACCGCGCACGGGAACAAGACCGGTGACATCGCGTTGCATCTCGACAAGACTGGTGCGGTACCGGTTCCGACGAGAGGCGACGACATGTCAACGGATTCATACGACCTGATCGTCCTCGGCGGCGGGCCCGTCGGTGAGAACGTCGCCGATCGAGCCGTTCAGGGCGGGCTCACCGCCATCATCGTGGAGAGCGAGCTCGTCGGTGGCGAATGCTCGTACTGGGCGTGCATGCCCTCCAAGGCATTGCTGCGATCCGCTCAGGCGCTGCGCGCGGCGCAGCACGTGGCCGGCGCAGCCGAGGCGGTGACCGGAACGCTCGACGTGCGCGCCGTGCTCGCCCGCCGCAACTCGTTCACGAGCGACTGGTCCGACGACGGTCAGGTGAAGTGGCTCGACTCTGCCGGCATCGACCTGGCCCGCGGCCACGGCCGTATCTCGGGCCCACGCGAAGTCACCGTGACGGCTGACGACGGCACGACGAAGGTGTTGAAGGCCCGCCATGCGGTCGCGATCAGTACAGGAACGGATGCCGCGATCCCCCCGATAGCCGGACTGGTGGATGCCGCGCCCTGGACGAGCCGCGAGGCGACGAGTGCGCAGGAGATTCCGGCATCCCTCGCCATCATCGGCGGCGGCGTCGTCGCGGTGGAGATGGCCACCGCCTACGCCGGCCTCGGCGCGGAGGTCACACTGATCGCACGCAGCGGACTGCTCGAGAAGATGGAGCCGTTCGCCGGTGAGCTCGTCGAGAAGGGACTGCGCGA
The DNA here is from genome assembly GCF_054779995.1 of Microbacterium shaanxiense. Taxonomy (NCBI): domain Bacteria; kingdom Bacillati; phylum Actinomycetota; class Actinomycetes; order Micrococcales; family Microbacteriaceae; genus Microbacterium; species Microbacterium shaanxiense. Next base: position 167,702 of record NZ_BAAGXE010000002.1, read on the forward strand.
GCTCGGCGTCGACGTCCGCACGAACACCGGAACGACGCGCGTCGCGCGCGGCGCGGCAGGGGTGACGGTGACGCTCGACGACGGCACGGAGGTCACAGCATCCGAAGTGCTCGCCGCGACCGGACGCACTCCGCGCAGCAGCGACATCGGCCTCGAGACCGTCGACCTCGAGCCGGGCAGGTACATCACCACCGACGACACGCTCCGCGTGACAGGGAGCGACTGGCTGTACGCCGTGGGCGACGTGAACGGGCGCGTGCTGCTGACCCACCAGGGCAAGTACCAGGCCAGGGCGGCAGGCGACGTGATCGCGGCGCGCGCGAACGGTGGCGATGTCGACGACGCCGCATGGGGTCGCCACGTCGCGACCGCCGACCACGCCGCCGTGCCGCAGGTCGTGTTCGGCGAACCGGAGGTCGCATCGGTCGGGCTGACGGCGAAGGCTGCCGAGGATGCCGGATTCCAGATCCGCGTGATCGATCAGGACCTCGGGGCGGTCGCGGGCTCGAGTCTGCGGGAGGACGGGTACAGCGGACAGGCCCGCATGGTCGTCGACACCGAACGCGACGTCATCCTCGGCGTCACCTTCGTGGGCCCGGACGTCGCGGATCTGCTCCAGACGGCCACCGTCGCGATCGTGGGTGAAGTGCCGCTCTCGCGGCTGTGGCACGCCGTGCCCGCGTACCCGACCGTCAGCGAGGTCTGGCTGCGGCTGCTCGAGCAGTACGGGCGGGACTCCGCCTGAGACCGCTGCGGTCCCATCCATCTCGTGCTCGGCTCCGAACAGCCGAAGAATATGCCCCATATGTCCGACCCTTCCCATACGCTCGAAACCGAATCTGAGGAGACATGACCATGAAGGCTGTACTCGCAGGAACCGTCATCGCCGAAGCCGACCAGAGCGATCTCATCTCGATCGAGGGCAACTGGTACTTCCCGCTGACCTCCGTCAAGGATGGCGTGCTCGTCGACAGTCCCACGCCGTACACGTGTCCCTGGAAGGGCGAGGCGCAGTACCACTCGGCGATCGTCGACGGCGAGACGTACGCCGACGCCGCCTGGGGCTACCCGAACCCGTACCCGACCGCGTTCGAACGCCTCGGCAAGGACATCTCCGGCCACATCGCGTTCGATCCACGCCAGGTGGAGGTCGGATCATAAGCCGGGCGACGGAAGCAGGGCACGCATGATCGAGTTCCGTTCGGTCTCGAAGCGATTCGCCGGCGGAGCTCTCGCCGTCGACGATTTCAGCCTCGTGCTGCCGTCACGCAAGACGACGGTGTTCGTCGGGTCATCCGGATGCGGCAAGACCACGTTGCTGCGCATGATCAACCGCATGGTCGAACCGACGGGCGGCGACGTCGAGATCGACGGTGAGAGCGTGCTCGACAAGAACCCGGTGACGTTGCGGCGCAGCATCGGCTACGTCATGCAGAACTCCGGGCTCATGCCGCATTTCACGGTGATCGACAACGTCTCCACTGTGCTGCGGCTGACCGGCACGTCGAAGAAGGAGGCGCACGAGCGCGCGCGCACGCTTCTCGACACCGTCGGTCTCGACCGGGCGCTCGCAGACCGCTACCCGAGTCAGCTCTCCGGCGGGCAGCAGCAGCGGGTCGGCGTGGCACGCGGCCTCGCGGCCGATCCCAACATCCTGCTCATGGACGAGCCGTTCGGCGCCGTCGACCCGATCGTGCGCGCAGATCTGCAGCAGGAACTCATCCGCCTGCAGCAGGAGCTCGACAAGACCGTCGTCTTCGTCACGCACGACATCGACGAGGCGTTCCTGTTGGGCGACCAGGTCGTCATCCTCGACAAGGGCGCGCGCATCGTGCAGGTCGGCAGCCCGAGCGAGATCATCGAGAACCCGGCAGACGATTTCGTGTCGGCGTTCATCGGCGCCGAGCGCGGCAGGCGGGCACTGCGCATCAAGCAGACACCGCGCGGCCGGGTCGTCGTCGACTCGGAGGGACGCACGCAGGGGGCGCTTCTCGACGACGACGCGCCATCGGATGCGCCATCCGAGGTCCGCGCCGAGGAGGCCGGCGCCTCGTGAACTGGATCGCCGACAACATCGGGCTCATCCTCGAACTCGCGCTCGCCCACCTCTGGCAGAGCGCGATCCCGATCGTCCTCGGCTTCTTCCTGTCGCTGCCGCTCGGGTGGGTCGCCTGGCGCTACCGGCTCGTTCGAGGACCAGTGGTGGTCCTCACCGGTCTGCTGTACACGATCCCCTCGCTCGCGCTGCTCATCCTGCTGCCCGCATTGATCGGCGTATCGACCCGTGATCCGGCGAATCTGATCATCGGTCTCACCATCTACGCGATCGCGATCCTCGTACGTGCGGTCGCCGACGGCCTCGATTCGGTCGATCCGGCGATCAGGCAGTCCGCGACCGCGATGGGCTACGGCGGCCTTCGCAGGTTCTGGACGGTGGACTTCCCGCTCGCGGCGCCGGTCGTCCTCGCCGGGCTCCGGGTCACGGCTGTGAGCACCATCTCGCTGGCCACTGTCGGAATCCTCGTCGGCGTGGAGAACCTCGGCTACCTCTTCACGAACGGGCTGCAGCGGCGCATCATCGCGGAGGTGTTCGCCGGGGTCATCGCCGTCGTGCTGATCGCGCTGATCATCGATCTTCTCCTCCTGCTCGCCGGCCGGGCGCTGATGCCGTGGACGCACGCGATGAAGACGCCGAATGCGGCTCGCCGCCCGGCTCGCATCGTCAGGGCCGCCGCATGAACGTCTTCGCGGAGGCTCTCGCCTGGCTCTTCTCGCCCGAGCGGCTGGAGGGTCAGTACGCGCTGCCCGTGCTGCTCGGTCAACACTTGTTCTACACCGTCATCTCGGTGCTGATCGCGGCGGTGATCGCCGTCCCCGTCGGTTGGCTCATCGGTCACACCGGCCGCGGACGCGAGGTCGCGGTGGCGATCTCCGGCGCGGCGAGAGCCGTGCCCTCGTTCGGCCTCATGGTGCTTCTCGTGCTGCTCCTCGGAGTCCTTCGCGTGCCGGAGGCCGCGACCATCACATTCGTGCTGCTCGCGATCCCGTCCCTGCTCGCCGGCGCCTACACCGGCCTCGAGGCCATCGACCGCCGTGTGATCGACGCCGCGCGTGCGACAGGCATGACCGAATGGCAGATCTTCTGGAAGGTCGAGGTGCCGCTCGGTATGCCGCTGCTCGTCGGCGGACTGCGCGCTGCGACCCTGCAGGTGATCGCCACGGTCACCATCGCCGCATATGTGAACCTCGGCGGCCTCGGCTGGCCGATCATCCAGGGCATTCCGCTGCGCCGATTCGACCAGGTTCTCGGCGGTGCCATCCTCGTCGCGGTGCTCGCGCTGGTCGCCGACATGCTGCTCGCGCTCGCCCAGCGGGCAGCCGTGCCCGGCGGCATCCGGGCCGCGACATCGCGCCCCCGGACGCCGCGGGCCGCGCGTCGTGCGGCAGCTGTCGAACCCGCCGCGGCCGAACCAGCCACAGCCTCCACCACTTGACCAGCACTCCCCCACCAGGAAGGAACATCATGTTCACCGCACGAAAGTCACGCCTCGCCCTCATCGGCGGCATCGGGCTCGCAGCCTCGCTCGTGCTCGCCGGTTGCGCGAGCAGCAACCCGCTGGACGCGCCCACCGACGAAGGCGGCGAGAGCGCCGGATCCGACACGATCGTGATCGGCTCGCAGGCCTACTACTCCAACGAGATCATCGCCGAGATCTACGCTCAGGCGCTCGAGAACGCCGACATCACAGTCGAACGCGAGTTCAACATCGGTCAGCGCGACGCCTACATGCCCGACCTGGAGTCGGGCGCGATCGACCTCTTCCCCGAGTACACCGGCAACCTGCTGGAGTTCTACGACGACTCGGCTGACGTGACCAGCCCGGAGGACGTGTACACGGCGCTCCAGGACGCGCTGCCGGAGGGGCTGACGGCACTCGACTACGCCGAGGCGAGCGACCAGGACACCTACACGGTCACGAAGGAGTTCGCCGAGGCGAACGACCTCACGACGATCGCCGACCTGGCGAACGTCAGTGAGAAGCCCACGATCGGCGCCGCGCCGGAGTTCGAGCAGCGTCCGTACGGACCTGCCGGCGCCAAGGAGCTGTACGGCGTCGACCTCGGCTTCTCCGCTACCGGCGACACCACGCTGGAGGCACTGCTGGCCGGCGAGATCCAGGTCGCCGACATCTACAGCGCAGACCCGGCCTTCGAGACCGAGGAGATCGTCGCGCTCGAAGACCCGGAGAACCTGATCCTGGCGTCGAACGTCGTGCCGATCGCCTCGAGTGATGTGGCCGACGAGGTCGCCGACGTCATCAATGCGGTCAGCGCAGCACTCGGCGCTGACGACCTCGTCGCCCTCGGCGTGCAGAGCACGGTCGACGAGAAGTCGCCTGAGGACATCGCGAAGCAGTGGCTCGAGGACAACGACCTGCTCTGATCGTGCGGTATCGAGGGGTCGTCCGGTCTGCATCGGGCGGCCCCTTCGACGTGCACGACGCGACCGCCTGAGACAATGGAGCCCATGGCAATGGACTCACGCGCATGATCTCGAAGCGCGATCTCGCTCAGCGGCTCGACATCCCCTTGGAGATGGTCGACCGCCACGGCCTCGGCGACGGAATGAGCGAGGCCGAGCTGGCGGCTCTCGAGCAGGATCCGCCCGCATGGCTGATCCAGTCCAGGGCGAACCGCAAGAAGGGTGCGCGGCCCGTGTGGGCCACACTGACCTGTGATGTGTGCGGCTACACCGAGACGACCAGGCCCAAGAAGTGGTGGCCGGAGTTCACCTATGTGATGTGCGGCCACCATTCACTGAGCGAGCTCCCGAAACCTGCCGCCGGACACCACCGCGGTGAGTTCGACGGTGTCGGAAGCCGGTTCGTCGGCGTGGTCGATCAGTCGATCGAGGGCGTCTAGACCCTGGAGTCCTGACGCGGTATCCAGATCTTCTTGATGATGATCAGGATGGATGCCGTGACCGGCACGGCCACGAGCGCCCCGAGCAGCCCGAGCAGTGTGCCTCCGACGAGGGCGCCGATCACGACCAGCGACCCGGGGATCGAAATGGCCCTGTTCATCACGCGCGGTGTGAGGAAGTACGACTCCACCTGCATGTAGATGAGGTAGATCACGGCGAACACGAGCGCGAACACGATGTTGTCGCCGAACAGCGCGATCCCCGTGCCGATCACCCAGAACAGCAGCGAGCCCACAAGAGGGATCAGCGTGATGAGGAACGCGACGACGGCCAGCAGCAGGGGGAACGGCAGACCGAGCACCGTGTACAGCACCAGCACGACCATGGCGTTGATGAACGCCAGAGTCACCATGCCCATGACGTAGCCGCCGACCGAGTCGGTGATCTGCGTGCTGATGATGTCGGCGTTCGCGCGGTCGCGTGCCGGCACGAGGCGCAGCATTGCGGTCTTGATGCCGGGCAACGTGGCGACGAAGTAGATGATGAGCACCAGCACGATGACCGCACCGGAGATGCCGTTGGCGATCGATGCGCCCACCTGCAGTGCGCCGCCACCGATCGCGGCGATGTTGCCGGGGTCGGTGAGGAAGCCTTGCACGTCTCCGACCAGCGTTTCGAACTGGTCGCCGAACTGATCTTCCAGGGTCGCGTAGAGGTCGCTGCCCTGGAAGTCCGCGATCATCCCCGGTACGTCCTTCACGAAGGTCGCGATCTGCGTCACGACGACCGGGACGATGGCCCAGATGATCAGTCCCAGCGCGACGATGAGACCCAGCAGCACGATCACCACGCCCCAGCCGCGGTTCAACCCGCGCCGCTCAAGGAAACGCACGGCGGGGTCGAGGCCCAGCGCCGCGAACAGCGCGAGCGCGATATAGATGATGACGGTCGAGAGGTTCGACAGTGCGAGCCCGAGCAGGATGGCGGCGAGAGCCCCGAGCGTGACCAGGAAACCGAAGGCGAACGGCCGTTCGATGCGCGTCCAGAAGGAACGGTTCGACAGCACCGGCTCGACGACCGGTTTGGTCTTGATCTCAGGCTCTGCCGGTGGCTCGGCCTTGACCGTCTTCTGCTTCTTGGGCTTCGCCTTCGTCGCGGCTTCGGCCCGCCGGGTGACCGGCGCCTCGGCAGCGGTCGTGTCGTCGGTCGACCCAGGCTCATCGGTGCTCATGCGCCCACTCTATGGCGTGGAATCCGGCCTGACGGGAGCCGCTCCCTGTGCCCCTCGCGATATCGTCGTAGCTGCGACCAGGAGGAGACACATGACCGAGGCAGAAGACGCCCGCGCTGAGCTGCTGCGACTGCGCGGCAGCATCGACAACATCGACGCCGCGCTCATCTACATGCTCGCCGAGCGGTTCCGCGCGACTCAGCAGGTCGGCATCCTGAAGGCGGAGCATGAGATGCCGGCATCCGATCCGAAGCGTGAGGAGCAGCAGGTCGCCCGCCTGCGTGCGCTCGCCGAAGAGGCGCACCTCGACCCCGAGTTCGCTGAGAAGTGGTTCAACTTCGTCGTCGCAGAGGTCATCCGCCACCACACCGAGGCCAAAGAGGGGCGCTGACCGCATGACTCGGTCGGCGATCGAACACAGGGACGGCCGTTTCCGGCTCGCGATCATCGGCCATGGCATGTGGCCATCCGCGTACCTCGTCCCCGGCGCGCGCCAGGTGGACGACATCGACCTTGTCGCCGTGTGCGGTCGCGATTCTGCACGGGCCGCCGACTTCGCTTCGGCGCACGGCATCCCGCACGCCTACGATTCGATAGAGCGGATGCTGGTCGCCGAGGATCTCGACGGCGTCATCATCGCGACCCCACCGGCGCAGCACGAGGATGCCGTACGCGCGGTGTCGGGCTTCCGAGCGGCTGTCCTCTGCGAGAAGCCCCTCGCGCTCGACGTGGACAGCGCCCGTCGCATCCGGGACCTGCTCGCTGACCGCCCGGCGCTCACGGGCTTCACACTGCGGTGGCATCCGCTGTTCCGGCAGCTGCGCGACGACATCACCGCGGGGGTCGTCGGCACTGCGCGGCACGTCCGCATCCGTTACCTCCAGTCATCCGCCGCGACGCCGGCGAGGGGATGGGATTGGCATTTCGACGCCGCCGATGAGCCGCTCGGCGTCATCTCCGACCTCGGCCCGCATGCCATCGACCTCGTGCGGTGGATGGTCGGAGATGTGACGCAGGTCACCGCCTTCGCGCGCACGACGATCTCCGAGCGGATGGATGCCGGGTCCGGTCGCGCTCGCAAGGTCACCAACCACGATGACGCGGACCTGCATCTGAGCGTCGAGTCGGGTGCGTCGGTGTCGTTGACGATCAGCCGTGTGGCGCCGGATGCTGCGGTGCCGGGCGGGATCACGATCGAGGTCCTCGGCGCCGAAGGGTGGATCCGTGCGGACTCCAACGAACCGGATGTCGTCGTCGGCACGGCATCCGGAACCCGGCGCCGGCCGGTACCCGTGACGTCGTTCGCCGACGGCGCCGGCGCGCAGATCGGCGACTTCGTCCGCATCGCCAGGGGTGGGCGCGCGGAAGGTCTGCCGAGCATCGAGGACGGCTTCCGGGCACAGCTCGTGATGGATGCTGTCGCGCAGTCGCTCGACGCTCGAGAGAGCGTGCGCGTCAGATCGTGATCACGCGGCCGGTCACGAGCCCTTGCACGGCCAGCGCGTAGGCGCGGGCGATCTCGGCATCGGTCACCGGGCGCTGGCCGGCGAACAGGGAGTGGTAGCCGGGCGAGTTCTCGAGCACGTTCGGTGAGACGGCGTTGATGCGGATGCCGCGTGGCGCCTCCGCGGCGGCCGTGATGACGAACGACTCCACCGCTCCGTTGGCGGCAGCAGCGGCCGCTCCGGTCGCGATCGGCTCACGAGCCAGCACACCCGAGGTGAGCGTGATCGATCCGCCGTCGCGCACGTGATCCAGAGCCGTGCGCACGACGTCGATCTGCGACAGCGCCTTCGACGTGAATGCGGTGAGGTAGTCGTCGCGGGTCAGTTCGGTGAGATGCGCGAACGGCACGGATCCGGATGCGACGACCACGGCATCCACTTCGCCCGTCTTCTCGAACAGCGCGCGCACCGATCGCGGATCGGTGACATCGACGGTCCATTCGCTGCCGCGCGATGCCCGGAGCACCTCGTGCCCGCCCGATTCGAAGGCCGCGCTGACGACGCCGCCGATGTGTCCGGTTGCTCCGATGACCACGATTCGCATGGGCTCGATCCTATCGGCGCCCCCTTTGACCGTCGGCGCCCCCTCGTGCGGCCGCTGGCCAGAGGGGGCTCCGGCGGCGGAAGGGGGCGCCGACGGCAAGTGCTACTTCGAGGTGCCCTGCGACACCGAACCCTGCAACTGGCGCTGGAAGAAGATGTACACGATCAGCACGGGGACGATGGTGATGACCACGGCGGCGAACATCTCTCCGAAGTCGAGCGCGTAGCCCGCCGAGGAGGCGTAGGACGCCATTCCCTGCGAGAGCACGTACTTGCTCTTGTCGGTGTTCAACGAGATCGGCAGCAGGAACTGGTTCCACAGCCCTAGGAAGTTCATGATCGCCACCGCCGCCATTCCCGGCTTGGCCATCGGCAGCATCACTTGGAAGAAGGTGCGCCACTCGCTCGCGCCGTCGACGTACGCGGCCTCCTGGATCTCGTACGGCAACGACTTGAAGAACGAGAACAGGAAGAACACCGTGAACGGCAGTGCGAACGCGACGTACGTGATGATCAGGCCGGGGAGCGTGTTCAGCAGGCCCATCCCTTGGAGGATGAAGAACAGCGGCACGATCGCGAGGAACACCGGGAAGGTGAGGCCGGCGAGCATCAGGTAGTAGATCACGCGGCTGCCCGGTACCGAGAACCGTGCCAGCACATACGCGCACATCGCCCCCAGCACCATCACCAGCACGAGCGAGACGCCCACGACGATGACCGTGTTGATGAACATGCCGCCGAAGTTGTTGCCCACCCAGGCGTTGATGTAGTTGTCGAAGTTCCAGTCCGCCGGCAGGCCGAACGGCGACGCGAAGATCTCCTTCGTGGTCTTGAAGGATCCGATGAGGGTCCACAGCATCGGCATGATCACGACGAGTGACCAGATGACGAGAACGACGTGGGATGCGCCGCCGACGGCCTTGTCGCCCTTGGTGGACTTCGTGGTGACCGTGCGCCGTGCCGACTTCGGATCGATCGTCACTGCGGCTCGCGTCTGCAGGCTCATGCGCGTCCTCCTTCATCCTTGCCGCCTGCGAGGCGGAACACGCTGATCACGATCGCGGCGAACAGCAGGGTGATCACGGCGAGCACCACGCCCATCGCGCTCGCCATGCCGAACTGCCCCTTCTCGAAGGCGGTGCGGAACAGGTACTGGCTCATCACCAGTGTGCTGTTGCCCGGTCCTCCTGTGGAGTTGAGTCCTGCCATGTAGACGAAGGCGTCCAATGCGAGGATGCCGAGATAGATGTACGCCGTCTGCACGTTGTCGCGGATCTGCGGCAGCACGATGGAGATGACGGTGCGGAACCGGCCCGCCCCGTCGATGCGCGCAGCCTCGAGGGTCTCCCCGGGGATCCCCTTGATGGCGGCGATGAACAGCACCATGTAGAAGCCCACCATGCTCCAGACGATCACGAAGATCGTCGCGCCCATCGCGGTGCGCGCATCGCCCAGCCATGCGAACTCGTTCGTGTCGATCCCGATCACACCGAGCAGCCCGTTCAGCAGGCCGCTGGGCGTGTAGATCATGTTCCACAGGATCGCGATCACGATCGCCGGGATGACATACGGGAAGAACGACACCACCCGGTAGAAGCTCGAGCCCTTCAGCCCGCGCACCTGACCGTGGCTCGGACCGCCGACCGTGATCATGCTCGCGAAGATCAGGGCGATCACGATCGTGATCAGCGGGACGACGATGGCGAGCAGGATGTTGTTGCCCATGGCCTGCAGGAACGTCGGGTCCTGGAACAGCCGCACGAAGTTGTCGAAGCCGACGAAGTCCATGTTCGGCGAGAAGCCGGTCCAGTTGGTCATCGCGTAGTACACGGCCTGGATGAACGGCGAGATGACGAAGATCAGGAAGATCGCTACCGGCAGCCCGAGGAAGATCAACAGGAACGACGCGTAGTCGAAGGTCATCCTGCGCCGCAGGCCCGCACGGGGCGCCTTGCGGCGTCCCGTGCGGGCCGTGACGACGGCGCTTGTGTCCAGCGCCACGTCGAGGCCGGGAGCACTGAGGCTCATTTGATCTCGATCTTCTCGATGGAGCTGTCGTTGCGGATCTTGTCGGTCAGGTCCTGCAGCTGCTTCGTGATCTCCGCGACGGTCATCTTGCCGTCCAGGAACGAGTTCCAGATCGGCAGCTGGTCGGAGTTCATGCCGTACAGGTTGAACGACTGGATCGTGAACATTCCCGTTCCGGCCGCCGCGATCATCTCGACCTGCGACACGAGAGCGGTCGATCCGAATCCGTCCTCGGGGACGATGTCCTTGACGACGGTGGGGGCGAGCTTCTCCTTCGAGAACGCAGACGCGGCCTCCTTCGAGAGCATCGTGCGCAGCAGCTCCTTTCCGCCGGCAGGGTTCTTCGCCTTGGAGGGGACGATGAAGGGCTCGCCGGCCTCGGCGCGCATGAAGCCCGCCGGGGTGGTCGCGTTGTCATCCAGGGGCATCTCGCGCACGCCCTTCATCTGGAAGTTCTCAGCGGTCGTCTTCTTCATCTCGTTCTCGATCCACGAGCCCGAGGGGTACAGCAGCGCCTCCATGTCGAGACTCCACTGCGACTGCGCCTGCGTGAACTGCGTGCCGCCGCCGCCGGGCTTGACGTAGCCGGACTGGATGAGCTCGTGCAGGATCGTGAGGATGGACTGCAGGGTGGGATGCGACCAGCAGCCCTCCTCCAGGTTCTCCAGGGGCAGGCGCACCTCGTCACCGGACTGGATCACCGCGGAGTCGACGACGAAGGTCTGGTAGTAGGTCGCTGCCTCCTTGCCCCACAGGAACAGATACTTGCCCTGCGCCTTGGCGGCCTCACCGAGCGCCTTGAGATCCTGCCACGTGGTCGGCGGCTCCCAGCCGTTCTCCTCGAACAGGCTGCCCGAGTACCACAGGCCGTACGTGGTGAACACGTAGTTGAGTGCGGCGAACTTGTCGCCGAAGGTGCCTGGCGCCTTCACACCGTCGAACAGCGTGTCGGCGATCTTCTTGCCCTCGAGGTTCTCGGACTCGAGAACGTCGCTGAGGTCCTCGAGCTGGTCGAGGATGGTGTTCCAGCCGATCGAGTTGGCGCCCGAGTTGTCGACGAGGTCGGGCGGGTTGCCGCCGACGAACCGCGGCTGCAGCTCCTGCGCGATCTTGGTGGAGGCGGAGACCTTCGCGGTGACGCCGTCCAGGCCCTTGTTCGCCGCCATGATCTTGGCCGCGTTCTCGACGTAGTCGACGCCGTAGCCGCCGTCGAAGATCACCGCGTCGACCTCGGTGTTGGCAGCGACGCCGAAGGGGTTGTCCGCGGTGACCTCGCCCTGGGCGCCGCCTCCGCCTCCGCCACCGCCGGGTGCTGCGCAGGATGCGAGGGACATGCCAAATGGCAGCAGCAGCGCCGTCGCTGCCGCGCCGCGCAACAGGTTGCGGCGGCTGATGGAGGTTTGTGTGAGTTCCATCTTCGTACCTTTCGTTGTGGTGTTCGGGTTCTGGAGAAGCGGGAAGCCGGTCAGGCTCCCCGACGGATGCGACCGCGATAGCGGTCTTCGAGGACGGAATTGTGCTCATCGCCGCCCGGGATGTTGGCGGAGATGTACATCGGGGGAGTGTCGCCGCGATCGGCGATGGTGCGCGCGACGCCGAGCGTGAGCAGCTGGGCGATGAAGGCGGCGGTGATCGACGAGATGGCCCCTGCGCCGATGCCGCCCGTGACCTCGAGCGTCGTGTCGCCGTAGGGGGCGAGGTTGTCGATCACCACATCGGCGACGTCGGCGAGACGCTTGCCGGACGGATGCTTCGGGTCGACGCGCATGGTGTGCTCCATGCTCGTCACGGCGATCACCCGGTGACCGCGCTCCTTCGCCCACAGCGCCGCGCCGACGATCGAGCCGTTCACACCGGAATTGGAGGCGATCAGGAAGACATCCGCCTCTCCCACCGGCACCGTCGCCATCAGCTCGTCGACCAGCCAGGGTTCGCGCTCCAGCGCGCTCGTGAGCACGTCCACCTCTCGGTCGCCGTGCATCACGAGGTCGCGCAGGGCGAACTTGTTGGTCGGGATCAGCCCTCCCGCCCGGCCGGAGATCTCCATCGCGAAGGCCTCGGAGTGGCCGGTGCCGAACGCGTGGATCACGCCGCCGCCGTCGAGGGCCGAGACCATCAGCGCGATCGCGGGCTCGAGGGCCCCTGACTCGGCATCCGCGGTGAGACGGGCGAGGCGTTCGCTCGCCTCACGGAACAGATCGGACGGTGTGGCGCTCAACTTGCTTCCTCCTGGATCTCGGATGACGCCTCAGGCGAATGCGACTTCATCGTTCGAGGTCGACGATGCGCCGACACGGCCGTCGCGGTCGCGGCGAGGCGCCTGGTGGCGGGGTCGAACATCTGCTGCGCGATGAGCAGGTACAGCAGGTCGATCACGAAGAGCTGCGAATGCTTCACCGACATGTCGTCCGGCCGCAGGTAGCCCACGGGCGCCGCAGTGGTTATCGACACGTCGGCGACATCCGCGATCCAGCTCTCGTCGTCGTGCGTGATCGCGACGGTGAGGGCACCGGCCGACCCCGCCTGGGCGAGCATCTGCACGGTCTCGTTGGTCTGCCCCGTGCTGGAGACGCCGATCGCGACCGAGTTCTCGTCCTGCAGTACGGCACTGGCGAGGCCGTCGTGCACATCCGACCACGCGTGCGAACTGATGCCGATGCGGTGCATCCGGCGTTGGAACTCCTGTGCGATCCCCGCACTGCCGCCGAGGCCGTAGATGTCGACGTGGCGGCTGGTCGTTATTGCGCGCGCGGCCTTGCCGACGGCATCCAGGTCGATGCCCTCACGCGTCGTCTCGAGGCCGCTCACGTGCACATTGAGCAGTGTCCGAAGGATCTTCTCCGGTGAATCCGTCGGCTCGAACTCCGCACCGATGTCCGTGATCCAGGCATGCTCCGCTGATGCGTGCCCGAGTTCGGTCGCGATCGCGACACGGAACTGCGTGTACCCGGCGAAGCCGAGCGAACGGCAGAAGCGGGTCACGCTGGCAGGGGAGCTGCCCGCTCGCTCGGCGAGCTCGGTGATCGTCAGCTCCGCCGGCGTGGTCGGATGCGAGATCACCAGATCGGCGATCTTCGACAGCGCAGCCGGCATGGCGTGGCGGCGCTCGGCGATACGGCCGACGATCGCGCCATTGCCGGTGTTCATGCTGCGTGGCACCATTGCCCCCAGAACTCGTCGCAGTAAGTCTGCGTTGCGTTGAAAACTATTCTCACCGTTGAGGAACGTCAAGTTAGGACGCGTAACAAATGGGTCACGACATGCTGACGGTGGGCGTGGATGCCGGCGGGACCTCGACCAGAGCGGTGCTGACGACTGGACGCGGCGAGTGCATCGGGTACGGCACCGGCGGGCGCGGGAACCCGATATCCGCAGGCCCCGATCGTGCTGCGGACGGCGTGGTCGACGCCGTCGTTCGGGCGCTCGCGTCTTCATCGCGAACCCTGGCCGATGTCTCGGTGATCACCGCGGCGATGGCCGGGCAGCGCGCGGAGGACGGCGAGGGCGGATGGCTGCTCGCTCGACTGGAGGCCGAAGGGTTCACTGGCCGTCTCACCTTCGAGTCCGATCTGATGGCCACGTACTCCAGCGGATCGGCGGAGCCGTTCGGCTATGCGATCGTGGCGGGCACGGGTGCGTCCGCCGTCCGCGTCTCGGGAGGTGCGATCGAGGCGACGGCGGACGGGCTGGGGTGGCTGCTCGGCGATCGGGGGAGCGGCTTCTGGATCGGGCACCGCGTCGCCAGGGCGGTGGTCAGGGATCTCGACAACGCTGGAGCGACGACCTCCCTGACCTCTGCGGTGCTCGAGCATTTCGGCATCGCGGTGGATGCCGCGCGCAGGGAAGGACGCCCGCGCATGCTGGAGAAGCTCGTCGAGTCGCTGTATGCGATGCGTCCGATCGAACTCGCGGCGCTCGCCCCGCTCGCCTTCACCGCCGATGATCCGGTGGCCGAACGCATCCTGCACAGAGCGGGTCGTCACCTCGCCGACTCGCTGGGGGCTGTGCTGACCGGCCCGGGACCGCTCGTCGTCGGAGGCAGCGTGATCTCCCGCCCTGGTCCGGTGCTGGACGCCTTCGTGCGGCGTCTGGGCGGTGCCGCGTCCGGGCTCGAGATGCGTCCGGTCCTTGACGGCGCCGTCGGCGCCGGGCTGCTGGCGCTGCGGGCCGCCGGCGTCGCGGTCTCGGCCGATACGCTCGCCAGACTCCGCGAGACCGTCGCGGGTCTGCGGTGATGTCGAGCGCCTTCGCACAACCATGAGAGTCACTCTATGATTGAATCAGGATAGAAACAATCAGAAAACAGCATCTCCACGAAAGGCGGCTCAGATGACCGACTCGGTCCCCGGGGCATTCATGCAGGCGGAGCTCGTCTCCCAGCCCGAGATGTGGGCGCGCGCGGCCGACATGCGCGACGAGCAGCGGACGCTGCCGGCGGCGGGCTCCCGCGTCGCCGTGATCGGCTGCGGCACGTCGTGGTTCATCGCCCAGTCGTATGCCGCTCTGCGTGAGACCGCCGGCCTCGGCGTGACGGATGCGTACGCGGCATCCGAGGCGTTCCTGGACCGCGACTACGACGCCGTCGTGGCGCTGACCCGCTCCGGGACCACCAGTGAGGTGCTCGAGGTGACCGAGCAGCTCAAGGGCAGGATCCCGGTCATCGGCGTGATCGGCGACCCGGACTCGCCGCTCGTCGACCTCGTCGACGAGGCCGTGCTGATGCCGTTCGCCGACGAGCAGTCGGTCGTGCAGACGCGGTTCGCGACCACGGCTCTCACGCTGTTCCGCTCCTCGCTCGGCCTGACCGCCGACGTCGCACGATCGATCGCCGACGCCGAAGCCGTGCTCGCGTCGGACGACGATGCCGCGCTCTCCGACGCGGAGCAGTACACGTTCCTGGGTCGCAACTGGACGATCGGCCTCGCTCACGAGGCGGCGCTGAAGATGCGCGAGTCTTCGCAGTCGTGGACCGAGTCGTACCCCTCGAAGGACTACCGGCACGGTCCGATCGCGATCGCCGCCCCCGGCCGCATCACGTGGCAGTTCGGCGCCGCGCCCCAAGGCCTCGCCGGCGAGGTAGAGGCGACGGGGGCCCGCTTCGTGCAGCACGACGTCGACCCGCTCGCCGACCTCGTACGACTGCACCGGGTGGCTCTGGACCGCGCTCTGGCCAAGGGGCTCGACCCCGATCTGCCCCGCAACCTCACCCGTTCGGTCATCCTGGACGCCTGATGCCGCGGATGGAAGGAGAGTTTCCCGGTTCCAACGACCTGCGAAGCCGGGAAACTCTTCTCGCATCCGGCGGGCGGCGGGCCGCAGGTCGAGTAGACGACGCGACGCGCGGTATCGGCGCGGGCGCGGCCGTGCTCGCCTTCGATGTCGGGGGCACCGACATCAAGTCGGCGCTCTTCGATGCCGACGGCGCAGCACGGGGGTTGCGCCGTACCCCGACCCCCGCGCTGGGCGATGACCCGGCGACCGCGCTGATCGACGAGCTCGCCCGTCTCTCGGACGAGCTGCGCACGCAGCATCCGCAGGTCGCCCCCGCCGCACTCGGGTTCGTCGTGCCCGGCATCGTCGATGCGGATGCCGGAGTCGGCGTCTTCGCGAGCAACATGGGCTGGCGCGACGCACCGCTGCGCGACCTCGCGGCGACGCGGCTGGAACTCCCCGTCGCGTTCGACCACGATGTGCGGTCGGCGAGCTGGGCGGAGCACCGCCTGGGCGGCGCACGCGCGCACGACGACGTCATCGTGCTGATCATCGGCACGGGCATCGCCGGCGCCATCCTCGTGGGGGGCGAGCCGTACACGGCGGGAGGCTATGCCGGCGAGATCGGCCATTCGCCGATCGCCGACGGTCCGCAATGCGCGTGCGGGGCGCGCGGCTGCCTCGAAGCGATCGCCTCGGCCGGAGCGATCGCCCGTCGCTACGCCGCCGAGACCGGTACGGCCCCTGACGGAGCCAGAGACGTGATCGCACGCGCGGCCGCCGGCGATCAGGTCGCGGCGCGCATCTGGGACGACGCGCTCGACGCGCTCACGATGTCGCTCGCGCAGCAGACGGCGATGTTCGCCCCTCAGGCGATCGTGATCGGCGGCGGACTCTCCCGTGCCGGAGGGGCCATGTTCGACGAACTGCGCACACGCCTGGCGTCCAGGCTCAGCTTCCACCGCGTGCCCCGGCTGCTTCCCGCCGAGCTCGGGGACGATGCCGGCCTGCTCGGGGCCGCGCTGCGCGCGAGGGAGTCGGCATGATCGTCACGGTCACCGCGAACCCGGCGCTGGATCTGACGTGGGAGATCGATCGCATCGAGATCGGCGGCGCGCACCGTGCGGACGCCGGCGCGGTGCGCGCCGGCGGCAAGGGGCTCAACGTGGCGCGCGTCGCCTATTCGCAGGGCCATGATGTTCGCGCGGTGGCGACGTGCGGTGGAGCGACCGGTGCCGAACTGCGCGCAGAGCTGAACGCGAGCGGCGTGCCGCACGTGCTCGTTCCTGTCTCCGCCGCCACCCGCCGCAGCGTGGCGTGGGTCGATCGTACGCTCGGCGACACCACGATCGTCAACGAGCGCGGCGTGAACCCGAGTGCGGAGGAGTGGTCGGCGTTCATCGCGGCCGTGCGCGGGCAGGCCGCCGCGGCATCCGTGCTCGTGATCTCGGGCAGCTTCCCACCAGGGGCGCCGTCGATGCTTCTTCCCGACCTCATCGCGGCAGGCGGGGATCGTCCGGTGATCGTCGACACCTCCGGTCCTGCGCTGCTCAGGGCGGCGGATGCCGGAGTCGCCGTGCTCAAACCGAACAGAGCGGAGCTCGCCGAAGCCACCGGCATCGCCGACCCGATCGATGGCGCACGCTCCCTCATCGCCCGCGGCGCAGGACTCGTGCTGCTGTCGCTCGGCGCGGACGGCATGTACGCCGTCACTGCCGATCGGATGCTGCGGGCCCGGCTGCCCGAGCCGCTCGACGGCAACCCGACCGGGGCGGGCGACGCCGCGGTCGCCGCCGCCGCGACGCTGATCGCCGACGGCACCACCGACCCCGCGCAGATCCTCCGCCGCGCGACGGCGTGGTCGGCCTCGGCGGTGCTGATGCCGCTCGCCGGCGAGATCCACTCCACCTGGCGCGACCTCGAACGCGCACTGATCCTCGATGGCGACTCACCCGTGCCCGCCGCGTCCCACGACCAGGAAGAGCACGCATGACCCTCGTCTCCGCCGCCGAACTCGTCCGCGCCGCCGCCGCGCAGGGGCGCGGGATCGGCGCCTTCAACGTGATCCACCTCGAGACGGCAGAGGCGCTGGTCGCAGCATCCGCTCAGGCGCGACTGCCCGTGATCCTGCAGATCTCGCAGAACTGCGCGAAGTATCACGGCGCGCTCGAGCCGATCGCCCTCGCGACGCTCGCGGTGGCGCGCCGCGCCGAGACGCCGGTCGCCGTGCACCTCGATCACGCCGAGGATCCGGAGCTCGTGGACGAGGCCATCGCCCTCGGATTCGGATCGGTCATGTTCGACGGCGGCGCACTGCCCTACGACGAGAACGTCGCCATGACCCGTGTCGTCGCCGATCACGCGCACGCCGCCGGTGTCTACGTCGAGGGCGAGCTGGGTGAGGTCGGCGGCAAAGACGGTGCTCACGCGCCCGGGGTGCGCACCGACCCCGGCGAGGCACGCGCCTTCGTCGCCGAGACGGGTGTCGATGCGCTGGCCGTCGCCGTCGGGTCGTCGCACGCGATGACCGATCGCAGTGCATCGCTCGACATCGACCTCGTCGGACGTCTGCACGCCGCTCTCGACGTCCCTCTGGTGCTGCATGGATCATCCGGCGTCGCGGATGCTGTCATCATGGATGCCGTGCATGCAGGCATGACCAAGATCAACGTGTCCACGCATCTGAACGGCTTCTTCACCCGGGCGGTGCGTGCGACGCTCGATGCGGACGAGCGTCTGGTCGACTCTCGCAAGTACGTCGCTCCCGGCCGCGCGGCGGTCGTGGACGAGGCGGCTCGGATGCTGAGACTGTTCGCGCTGCAGGAAGCGGGCGCGACGGGCGTCGCCGCGAATCAGCGTGGCGTGTGATGAAGCGCGCAGCGCGGCTGACCGCGATCCTCGATCTGTTGGCGGCTCAGGGCGAGGTCAGCGTCGACGAACTCGTCGAGCGGCTCGACGCCTCACCGGCCACGGCCAGGCGCGACCTCGACAGCCTGGCCGAACAGCGACTGCTCACCCGCACGCACGGCGGCGCGGTGGCGCAGTCGGTCGCGTACGAACTGCCCGTCCGCTACAAGAGTCACCTGCGCACGCAGGAGAAGGACGCGATCGCGCGCGCGGCATCCGCCCTCGTCACGACCGGTGCCGTCGTCGGGCTCTCGGGAGGCACGACGACCACGGCGATCGCGGCGGCTCTCGCCGCCCGCGACGACCTCGGCGAGTTCACCGTCGTCACCAACGCGGTGAACATCGCCGCGCAGCTCGCGACGCGGCCCGACATCAAGGTCGTCGTCACCGGCGGTGTGATCCACTCCCGCAGCTACGAGCTCGTCGGTCCATTCGTGGAGCAGCTGCTCAGCGGCATCCGACTCGACATCGCCTTCATCGGCGTGAACGCTCTCTCCGCCGAAGACGGAGCGAGCACTCACGACGAGCGCGAGGCCGCCGTGAACCGCATGATGGCGTCGCGCGCGGCTCGGGCCATCGTGGTGGCCGATTCGAGCAAGATCGGCCAGGTCGCATTCGCGTTCGTCGGCGGGCCGGAGCTCTTCCCTACGGTCATCACGGATACCGCGGCTCCGGAGTTGGCGGGTGCCGGCTACGAGGTCATCCTCGCCGGTTGACGTACGCGCCAGTGCGCGCGAGTGCGGATGCCGAAGAGTCGATGTCGGCGCCTCGTGAAACGCTGACGGCAGATCACGTCGTCCGGGGGGAACAATGGAATGGATCGACTGGCTGCTCGGGCCATTCGAACGGATACGAGCGGGCCTGAACTGGTCCGGCGGCGAAGGCGAGGTCTTCGTCGCAGCACTCCTGGGCTACGCGCTCGTGTTCCTGGTGATCGCATTCGCCCTCCATTTCGTCTTCCGCGCACTCGCGCGAGCGACGCGTTGGTGCGCCAGGAAACTCGCGACCGGAGGGACGCTCGAGGACGTCAGGCGACTGGAGGCGAGCAGCGCTCGAGTCGAATGGGCCCTGCTGTGGCTCGCGACCCGAGTCGTCCGAACCTCATATGGCTCCATCGAGCAGCCGACGCGCCTTCCGGGAAGCGCCGATGAGACCGCCGTGCTCAGGATCGTGCGCTGGGCTCTGCGCAGCCTCTGGCTGATGCTGCGGTGGACGGGGGCGTTGCTGGCGGCGCTGCCCGGCTTCTTCCTGACCGCGTTCGGCATCGCGGTGCTCCTGGCCGCTGCGCTGACCGCGTTCCCCTCCGCCATCCGATCGGGTGCCGAGGCAGTGGGGTCCTTTCTGGTGGCAGCGAACTGGTCGACGGCCGCGATGGTCGCCGTCGCCACAATCGCTGCAGCTGCCCTGCCGATCACCCTGATCGCGGTCAAGATGCTCGTCAGCGAGGCGGCGCATGCGCGTCGGGCGTTCCGCCGCGGTCGGGACGAGCACGCCCTCGAGCAACTGCACCGCGCGACGCCGGCCATCACGGCGCTGGCGAACGCGGTCGGGGACCAGATGCAAGAGATGGTGCGCACCTTCGATGTCGAGAGGTATCACGCCGGACAGTGGCACGAGTGGGCGCAGCGCGCGACACCGGCACGGCATCACTGGCGCACGGGTCGCGACGACCACCTCAACTGCAACCGCGAATGCCTCGAAGATCTCGGGACGGATGACCGGGAGCACGTGTATGCCGATGAGGTCACGAAGGCGGTCGTCGGCATCGAGAGCGCATGGAACGACGGTCTGAAAGATCAGAAATCCGCTCTTGCACGCGTGATCAGCCGGCGGGCGTGGCGCGGATTGGTGTCGCTGCAGTTCTGCATGTCTTCGAGAACGGGACGTTTCTGGATGCACAAGGTGCCATCGATCGACGAATGGCGGCGACGCCGAATCGCCTGGCAGCACCGGCAGCTCACATGGAGCGAACCGACGGATGCCGACATCGCAGCGGGCAGGGAGGTGGCCGTACGCACCGGTTGCCCTCCGGAGGAGCGATGGCTCGAGAGCGGACTTCGCGAGCTCGTATGGGACCTGGCCGAGTTGTCGCGCGAGTTCGCCGACCTCGCGGATTTCGCGCACGCGCTCACCCGGCCTGGCCGATTCGAGCGGCTCGCCCGGGTGTCGGAGGGTTGACCGGGCTCCACGTCCGCTGATCTGCCAGGGCCCGCGGGTCACGCGCTGTTCATCTGCCATTCCATTACAGGTATGACGGTCTCGTAATTCCTGGACACCTTTGAGAGTTCGAATACAGGTGTTCTCGAAATCCCGCCATCCTTGGAAAGGTCACATCCATGCGTCGCTACACCCTCCCCGCGGTGGGCTTGCTCGGCATCGCTGCTCTCGCCCTCACCGGCTGCCAGACCCCGGCGGCAGACGCCGACGCGGCGGAACCCGCGTCCGACGCCCCCATCACGATCGCCACGCTGCCCGCATCGGACGATCCCACCCAGGTCAACCCGGTCGAGGCTCTCGTCGAACTCCTCGAGAAGGAGACGGGGCGCACCGTCGAGATCACGGACGTGCCCGACTATCTCAGCGTCGTCGAGGCCATCCGCAGCGACCACGTCGACATCGGCATCATGAGCGGCTTCCCGTCGGCCCTTGCGGTCAACACCGGTGAGGTCGACGCGCTCCTGGCGTGGAAGGGGTCCGACGAGCCCGTCTCCACCTGCGTCGTGAAGGCCGACTCCCCGATCAAGACCGTCGCTGACCTCGAGGGCAAGACGGTCGCCTTCGCCGACCAGGCATCCAGCTCGGGCTACTTCATGCCGGTGTACATGCTGCACGAGGCCGGCCTCGAACAGGGCGAGGATTACGAAGGCATCTTCGCGGGCGGCCACGAGGGCAGTTTCGCGGCGCTGCAGCAGGATCAGGTGGATGCCGCGTGCACCGCCTTCGTACTGACCGAGATGGGCGAGCCGATGTTCCCGTTCGCCGACGGTGAGTGGCGAGCCGTCGGGGAGAGCCCGTCGATGGACGTCATGGGCACCGTGCTCGCGCGCCAGTCGCTCGACGACGAGACCCGCACTCTCCTGGAGGAGGCGCTGCCCAAGGTGTTCTCCGAGGAGAACGAGGAGGCGCTCGCCGCCTACAGCTCGTTCATCGGCCTCGAGGTCGAGATCGCGCCGGAGCCCAGCGTCTTCGCCTCCTTCGCGGAGATCGCAGGAGTCGCCGGCGTCGAGCTCAAGGACCTGGAATGAGCAGCGCCGTGACACGGGTGACGGATGCTGCGGCATCCGTCACCGCGACCGATCGCACGACGACGGCAGAACTGCGCCAGGCGCTTCCGCTCGTCACGGTGCGCGGACTCCGCGTCGCGTACGACGACAAGCCCGAGACGAAGCCCGTGCTCGACGGAGTCGACCTCGACCTGTTCCCCGGCGAGATGGTCGCTCTGCTCGGGGCGTCCGGCTCGGGGAAGTCCACGCTCATGAAGAGCCTGACCGGGTTCGCGCCCGTCTCGGGCGGGTCGGTGCGCATCGCCGGACATGACGTCACCAACCTCGCCAGAGGCGAACTGCGAACGCTCCGCTCGGACGTTGGGCAGGTGTTCCAGCAGTTCCAGTTGATCCCGCGGCTCAGCGTGCTCACGAACGTGCTCACAGGAGCGCTGCACGGTGCGGGGCCGATCAACCTCGTCGGCGGATTCTCGTCGGTGCACCGCCAGCGCGCGCTCGCACTTTTGGACCGTGTGGGAATCGCCCACAAGGCCAAGGACCCGGCCCGCTCCCTCAGCGGCGGGCAGCAGCAGCGGGTCGCGATCGCACGGGCGCTCATGCAGCAGCCGCGCGTGATCCTCGCGGATGAGCCGGTCGCGTCGCTGGACCCGAAGCTCGCCGACTCCGTGCTCGGGCTGCTGCGCCGGATCGCGACGGAGGACGGCATCCCGGTGCTGGTCAGCCTGCACGTGCTGCCCCTGGCGCTCGCGCACAGCGACCGGATCGTCGGCCTGCGCCACGGCGAGATGCTCGTGTCCGCGCGCACGGCCGACTTGGACGCCTCGAAGCTCGCAGTCCTGTACGACGAGGAGGATGACGATGTCGACCACCACGCCTGACTCGCGCACACCCGAGTCGCACGCTCACCAGGCACGCCCGAAGCGCGAGCAGCCGACACTGTCGACGGCGGATCGGGCGCGACTCGAGCGTGCCTTCTCGATTCCGCGCACGCGATTCCTGATCGGCATCCCCGTGGCGATCATCGTGCTGTTCTGGTCTGCGGGAGGGGTCGGATTCGACTTCCTCAAGCTGGGCGAGGGCGCGATCAACATGGGCGAATTCCTCTCCCGGCTGTTCCCACCGGACTTCTCCAAGATCGGGATCATCCTCACCCTGCTGCTGGAGACCCTGCAGATGGCGATCATCGCCACGGTGCTCGGTGCGATGCTCTCCCTGATCGTCGCCTTCGGCGCAGCATCCAACATCGCGCCTCGGTGGCTGTACTACCCGTCGCGCTGGGTGATGAACATCATCCGCTCCGTGCCAGACCTCGTGTTCGCCCTGATGTTCGTCTCGGCCGTCGGGCTCGGCCCGTTCGCCGGCATCCTCGCGATGACGCTGGGCTCGCTCGGCTCGATCGGCAAGATCTTCGCCGAGGCGATGGAGTCGGTCGATCGCGGCCCGATCACCGCGATGCAGGCGGTCGGGGCATCCAAGCGTCAGGTCATCCAGTACGGGGTTCTGCCGCAGGCCGCACCCCTGCTCGTGTCGTACACGCTGCTGCTGTTCGAGGGCAACGTGCGGGGCGCGACCATCCTCGGCCTCGTCGGCGCGGGCGGCATCGGCCTCGAACTCACCACGGCGATGCGGATGTACGACTACGGACACCTCAGCGCCATCATCATCTGCATCATCGTGCTCGTCACGGCAATCGACCAGGGCAGTGCCCTGATCAGAAGGAGAATCACATGACCACGGCGTCCATGGACACCCCCACGATCGACATCGCCCTCAGCGCGCCCGTCAACATGCGCGACCTCGGCGGCATCCCCATCGACGGAGGAGTGCTGCGCCACGGGCTGGCGATCCGCACGGACGACCTCGCCTACGTCACCGCGGAGGTGGTCGACGAGCTGGTCGACGCAGGCCTCACCGCGATCATCGACCTGCGCTCGCCGGCCGAGGTCGCCGCGACCGGCCGCGGCCCGTTCGGGGAGCGCGCGCTGGGGTATCACCACCTCCCGCTCATCGCGAACGTCGCGGATTCCATGACGGCGGATGCTCCGGATCTCAGCCACGAGGGCATGGCGAAGATGTACGTCCGGATGGTCGAGACCGCGGCCCCGCAGCTGGTCACGGCGCTCAACGTCATCGCGTACACGCCAGGGGCGACGGCGTTCCACTGCGCCGCGGGTCGCGATCGCACCGGCGTGCTCGCCGCCATGCTCCTGCTGGTGCTGGGGGCGAACGACGACGACATCGTCGCCGACTACACCCGCACCGGTGAGAACATGGTCGCCATCATGCAGCGCACCGCTCCGGTCATGGGTGCGATGTGGCGGGCGCTCGGGTTCGAACCGGATGCGCGTGAGGCGTCGTCGAGACTGCTCGAGGGATCCATGGAGGTGTCGATGCGCTCACTGCTCACGACCCTGCGTGAGCGGCACGGTGACGCGCTCGCTCCCCTGCGTGCCGCCGGCCTCAGCGACGACACGATCGCCCGACTTCGCGAGCGGGCGCTCGCGGCATGACGGGCGCCGTGGCGGATGCCGGGACCGCGGTTCGCCGCGGCCCCGGCCGTCCTCGTGATGAGGAGATCGACGGCCAGATCATCGCCGCGACGCTGAGTCTGATCGATGCCGAGGAGGAGGTGACCGTCGCGAGGATCGTCGAGCGCAGCGGAGTGAGCAGGGCGGCGCTGTACCGGCGGTGGCCGTCGTTGACGACTCTGATCGCCGCCGCAC
The DNA here is from genome assembly GCF_054779995.1 of Microbacterium shaanxiense. NCBI lineage: Bacteria > Bacillati > Actinomycetota > Actinomycetes > Micrococcales > Microbacteriaceae > Microbacterium > Microbacterium shaanxiense. Next base: position 191,998 of record NZ_BAAGXE010000002.1, read on the forward strand.
TGGACGTCGGCCGTTCGATCCCGCCAGCGGTGGATGCGGAAGGCGATCTGCGCACCGCGTTGTTCGCATCGATGTTCGGCGCCGCCGGGGCGGCGACGACCGCCGGGTACTCCGAGGCGCGCTTCCGGCACCGCATCCGTCTCGTGATGGCCGACCGCGCACTGCAGAAGGCGTACTGGAAGTCGCACGTCGCGCGCCGTCGCGCGCCGGTCGAAGCCGCCCTCGCAGCGGGCATCAGGCGCGGCATCCTGCGCGACGATCTCGACGTCGAGGCCTGCTTCGATGCGATCGCCGGCGTCGTCTACTACCAGCTGGTCGTCCGAGGAGATCGGCTCGAGGAGGAGGCGACCAGCGCCAGGGTGAGTGCGGCGATGGACGTCGTCTGGCGGGGGATGCTGGCCTGACGTGGCGTCGCGCGACCGCGCGGGCGAGCGTGCGTGACGGGCTGGCGATGGGAGCTTTTCGCACCCGCCAGGGCGGTGGGGCGTGCGAAAAGCTCCCATCGGTGCGTTGACGCGGGCATACGCTGGGAGCGTGATTCCCCTCGCGATCCTCCTGTTCATCAACGCGGCCTTCAACGTGATCGTGTGGCCCCGTTTCTACAAACGGGTCGCGAACGATCCGCGAGCTCGGGATGCCGAGGGCAGGGCGACGACGTTCCTCAAGGTGCACGCCGTGCTGATCGCGCTCGCGCTGGTGATCGCCGTGGTCTCGGTGATCGCCGGAGTCGCCGGGCTCGTCGGGGCGCTGTGACCTCGACTGCGGTCTGGCTCACTCGAACCGACGGGCGTGCGCCGACCATCCTGCTTCGACGGGGAGTGCGCGCAGTCCGCGGTTCGCGACGGCGAGCAGCACGGAGATCGCGCACAGGACGGATGCCGTGATCAGCGTGTTCTCGCGGCCGATCACGGCGAGCCCGAATCCGGCGATCAGCGGCGCGAAGGGCATCGCCCCCATGCCGAGCACGGCTGAGGCGCTGTTCGCCCGCCCGAGCAGCTCGGTCGGTGTCGCGACCATGAAGTAGCCCATCAGTGCTGCGTTCACCGCGGGGACGAAGAACACCATCACCACGAGCACGGCGACCAGGGCCAGCGGCTCGTGGGCAGGGATCATGCCGAAGACGCCCAGCGTGGCGACCGCCAGCCCGCCGATGATGACGACGCTCGCACGGACACGTGAGACCAGCAGCGGGGCGACGAGAGCGCCGACGAGCATCGCGATCCCTGCGCCGGTCGCGAGCAGACCGATCGTGATGGTGGAATGCCCGGCCTGCTGCAGCGCGTAGATGACGGTGGTCATGGCCGTGCTGAATCCGAGGTTGATGATGGTCGCCACGAACAGCACGCCGCGCAGGTCGGGGCGCGACATCAGCCACCGGAAGCCCTCCGCGATCTCCCGTAGGGCGTTCGGACGGCCGACCGCGACGGCGGCGGCCGCGAGGCCGACCTCGGGTACGGCGGGGTCGGGGGCCGGCCTGGTGGAGGGGGCCGAGCGGCGCAGCATCCATGCCGTCGCCATCGCGGTGACGTGGCACACCGCCATCACCGCACCGATCAGCCATGCGCCTGCTGCGAGCAGCACGCCGCCGAGCGGCCCGCCCGCGAGTTGCAGTACGGCGTCTCGTCCCTGGTTCGCCGCCTGCGCCCTGCCCATCGCGTCGTCAGGGACGATCTCCTTCAACGCGCTCTCGCCGGCGATGTCGAAGAAGCCGGCACGCGCCGCGAGTGCCACGTCGATCACCAGCAGCGTCACGAAGGTGAGCGCATCGGCGAGTGCGAGCACGGTGAACGACCCGGCGAGCACGATGCCGGCGGCCGATCCGACGATCATCATGAAGATGCGGTCGTGGCGATCGGCGAGCACGCCGCCGAACACGGTCGTGATCGTGCGGATGGTCATGCCGACCGCGCTGATGATCCCGGCCTGCGCCGGATCGTTCGTGACGAACAGCGCGATCAGCGGGATCGCGAAGCCGAACAGCGCAGATGCGAGACCCTTCGCGGTGTCGCTGATCAGCCACGTGATGTAGCGGATGTTGCGCGAAAGGCGATGGGAGAGTGCGGTCGTCATGCCACTGAGAATAGTTCCGCAACAGAAATTGCGCAACTACAATTGCGCAATATTCGTTGTGGATAGAATCGGAGGATGGCGGACGAGAAGACGCCGGCGGATGACCGGGCGCAATCGCGGGTCGAGCATCCGGACGGCAAGCACGCGACGACGGCGATGCTCAAGGCCTACGCGCATCCGCTGCGTCGGAGGATCGCGAAGTCGGTCGCGGGCCGTGGCCATGCCCGTGCCGCCGACGTCGCCGCCGATCTCGGAGTCCCCGCCAACAGCGTCAGCTTCCATCTGCGAGTGCTCGCAGAGGCCGGGCTCATAGAAGAGGCGCCGGAACACGCCCGCGACAAGCGCGATCGGGTCTGGAAGGCCACACCGGAATCGTGGAACGTCGGCTCCCCGGAGCATCCGATCGCCGATGAGGAACTGGGCGGTGTGCTGATGAACGCGCTCGCCGACGACCACGTCGCGATGATGCGGCGCGTGATGGCGTGGGCGCCGGAGTACGTGTCCGGTCGCGACCCCGTGGTGCACGGTACCTTCTCGCAGGCCAATCTTCGGCTGACGGAGGCGGAGTTCAAGGAGATCGAGCGGCGGATCCACGAGGTCATCAGGGACGCTCAGGACGCGCACGACCCCGACGACCCCGCCACCCGCAGCTGGAGCCTCGACATCGTCGCCGCCGACGACACGATCTGACCTCGGCGCGTTCATGGCGCGGCGCTGCACCGACTGAGCCCGCCGCACCGCCTGTGCCTGCTGCACCGCCTGAGCCCGCCGCACCGCCTGAGCCCGGCACACATGTCAGTGGATCTGCACACTTGTCAGCCCGAATCGGCGGTGTGGGCTGACATCCGTGATCCGGGCTGACGTCTGTAGCGGCACAGAGGCGCCCGCGTCCGAAGGAACGCGGGCGCCTCGTGACGCTCTAACGCGAGGTGCCTACGGCTTCGCCCGACGGAACGCCAGGAACGAGATCCCCGCGAGCACCGCGACAGCGACCAGGCCCCACAGCGCCAGGCCGAGGGCTCCGAGATCGAGGATGCCGAGCCACACCTGCTCCCACAGCTCGAGCCGCGTGATGAGGTAGATGATCCCGAGCAGCACGAGCCCGACCGCGACTCCGGCGACGGTGATCACCACCGGACCCCAGCTCTTGTAGATCGTGGCACCAGTGAAGCCGACCACGAAGAAGAACAGGGCGAGCGTGAAGTAGACGATGAATGCTCCGAGCGGGCCGGCCTCCCACAGCCACGGAAGGTGGAAGACGTAGCCGTTCACTCCGTAGCCGTCGGTGAGCAGCTCGATCGCCCCGCCGATCAGGAACAGCACGCCCATGAAAGCGCTGCCCAGGATCGCGGTGATCAGGGTTCCGACGAAGAATTCTCGCCGTGTGATGCTCATCGCCTGCGAGAACGGGAAGGTCAGGGTCATCGCCGTCATGCCTACAGCGAAGAACACCCACAGCGGTGCCTGGCCGCCGCCGCCGTACTTGGGCTCGTCGACCGGGATCATCGCGTAGATGAGCACCGACAGGAGCACGGAGCCGGCGAGGACGATCAGCGGCACCCAGATGAAGGTCTGCTTGTTGATGAGCTGCAGACGGATGACATTGAGCGTGCGGGACATCAGCGGACCTCCTGGTTTTCTGTGCCGGCCTTCTGCGTGAGACGGACGATGAGCTGCTGCAGGGATACGGGTGCGAGATCGAGACCGGATGCCGTGACCTCCGCGCGTTCCTCGGGCGAGAGTGCGCCGAGCACGGTGACGGACGCCACGCGACCGAGCTGATCGCGGTGCAGCACTTCGCGCGACGCGGCCCAGGCGTCGACCTCTGCCGAATCGCCGACGACGGTCACGGCGCGGTCGCGCACAGCATCCGTCTCGTCGTCCAGCAGGATCTTGCCGTCATCGATCACGATGACGCGCTCGATGAGGCTGGAGACCTCGTCGATCAGGTGCGACGACAGGATGATCGTACGAGGGTGCTCGGAGTAGTCCTCGAGCAGGCGGTCGTAGAAGATCTGCCTGGCGACCGCATCGAGACCGAGGTACGGCTCGTCGAAGAACGTGATGTCGGCGCGCGAGGCGAGACCGATGATCACGCCGACGGCCGAGAGCTGCCCGCGGGACAGCTTCTTGATCGTCTGCTTCATCGGCAGTTGGAACTCCTTGATCAGCTGCTCGGCGAACTGCTGATCCCAGTTCGAGAAGAACAAGGATGCCGCTTTGAACGCGTGGCGAGGGGTCGCGTCGTCCGGATACTTCTGGCTCTCGCGCACGAAGCAGATCCGGCTCAGCACCCTGGCGTTCTCGTACGGGTGCTCGCCGAACACCTTCACGTCGCCCGACGTGGCGAAGTTCTGCGCGGTGAGGATGGACATGAGGGTCGTCTTGCCTGCACCGTTGCGGCCGAGCAGGCCGTAGATGGCATCGCCCTCGAGTGACAGCGACACGTTGTCGAGCGCGCGCTTGTCCTTGTAGTGCTTGGAGAGGTTCTTCACCTCGATGACGGCGGTCATGCGGGGTTCCCTTCGGTGGTGGATGCGAATGCCGCAGCTGCAGCGCGTTCGCGGAGCAGCGTGGCGAGGTCGTCGGGGCCGAGACCCAGCGTGCGAGCTTCGGCGAGGAGGGGATCGATGTAACGGTCGGCGAATGCGGAGCGCCGCTCGCCGAGCAGCAGCTCGCGGGCTCCTGATTGCACGAACATGCCGATTCCGCGGCGCTTGTACAGCACGCCCTTGTCGGTGAGCATGGCGACTCCCTTTGCAGCGGTGGCGGGGTTGATCCGGTAGAAGGCGGCGAGCTCGTTCGTCGACGGAGCCTTGGACTCCTCCTCGAGCGAGCCGTCGAGGATCGAGTCCTCGATCTGCTCGGCGATCTGGAGGAAGAGCGCCTTGCCTTCTTCGATCACTGATGCCTCCAGGTGGTCAATCGGTTACTTACTTGACTAACTAACCATAGAACCCAGAGTGCGTCAACCCCGCCGTCCGGGAACCGCGAAGGGGAGGGAGAAGACGGGCTCAGCCGCGCAGGTCGCGGGCGCGCAGGGCGAGAGCGGATGCTGCGGCGAGAACCAGTCCGATCGCCCAGGTGAGTGCGAGGCCGCCGACGTCGACGCCCTCGGCGAGCGGCGACTGCCGGAACACCCAGGCGTACGGCGACAGCGCGTTCAACCACTCGAGATCGTCCGACTGCTTCGCGAGCGCCTGCAGGATGTACCCGAGCACGGCGATGCCCGCACCCACTCCCGTCGCCCAGATGCGGCGTCCGGTCGCGGCGCCCGCGAGCAGTGCGGCACCGGCTGTGAGGAAGGCGAGACCGACGAGCGCGGCGCTCGCGCCGACGATGCGCACCGGGTCCAACTCGAGCTCGGCCGGGCCGTTGAGCCCCCAGATCACGAGCCCGGCGAAGGCGCCGAGCCACACCAGGCGCACGAGCACCGAGAGGGCCGTCTCGAGTGCGTACTGACCGCGCCCGATGCCGTGCGCGAGGTCGAGCTCGGCGCGGCCGCTCTCCTCCGCGGCCGCGAGCGACGAACCCCACAGCACCGCGGCGATCGTCATCAGGAGGAACCCCATCAGCCCGTAGAACGTGGCCTCGGTGTAGCCGGCGCCGCTGGCGATCTGGTCGTATCCGAGCGTGTCGACCAGTTGCTCCGGCATCGAATCGATGAGCTGCTGCATCTGGTCGCTGGCGCCGATGCTGGGGTACAGCGGCAGATACAGGAACAGCACGGCGGCGATGCCGATGCTCCAGCCGAGCAGGCTGCGCCACGATTCACGGAGGCTGCGCCGGAAGACCGGGAGGATGTTGCGCATGTCAGTGCCTCCGTCCGCGGTTGGAGCGTCGGGTGCGGGGCGCTTCCGTCTGATCGTCGACGCCCCCGCCTGCCGCCGAGGCCCCCGCCTGGCGACGTCGTTCACGGGGGGCGTGGACGGTGCGAGGGGGCGCCGATGCATCTGCGGGGCGCGCGCGATCGCCGTACAGCCGAAGCACCGACTCCTCGAGGTCGGGCTCCTCGACCGTGAGATCCTGCACCTCGTATCGCGCGAGTGCCTTCACGAACGGATCGATCGCACCCTCGATCGTGGTCGAGAGCTGCACGCCCTCCCCTTGATCGACGACATCCAGTGCTTCGACCCCGGCGATCTGCTCGAAGGCCGCGCGCGCGGCCGCGGCATCCGTCCCGCCGATGCGCACGCGCACGCGGCGCACGGATCCGAGGCGGAGCGAGGCGACGTCGCCCTCGGCGACGATGCGACCGGCGCTGAGCACGGCCACCTCGTCGGCGGTCTGCTGGATCTCGCTCAAAACGTGCGAGCTCAGCAGCACGGTCTGACCGGCGTCGCGCGCCTCGCGCACCATCGAGAGGAACTCGCGCTGCACGAGCGGGTCGAGTCCGCTGGTCGGCTCGTCGAGGATGAGCAGCTCCGGGCGGTGCATGAACGCCTGGATGAGCCCAACTTTCTGCTTGTTGCCCTTCGACAGCGTGCGCACCGGTCGATCGAGGTCGACGCCGAGACGATCGGCGAGGTCGCGTGCCGTGCGCAGCACCGAGGTCGAGGCGCCGTTCGAACCGGACACCTCGGCGTAGAACGCGAGCAACCGGTGCCCGCTCGCACGGCCCTCCAGATGCAGCTCGCCCGGCACGTAGCCGATCCGCCTGCGCAGCGCGGCTCCGCCGTGACGCGGCTCTTCGCCGAGCACTCGCACCGTGCCGGATGAGGGACGGATGACGTCGACCAGCGTGCGCAGGGTGGTGGTCTTGCCGGCGCCGTTCGGGCCGATCAATCCGAACACGGTGCCGGCGTGCACGTGCAGGTCCAGTTCGTGCAGCGCGATGTTGCGCCCGTACCGCTTGTGCAGGGCGTTCACTTCGATGGTGTCGGTCATCGCTCCTCCTCGGTGTGGGATTCGGACTCGGATGCCACGGCATCCGTATCGGCGCTCATGGCCGCCCGCGCGCCGTCGAGAAAAGCATCGGTCGCGTACATGCCGTGGGTCAGCAGCTCCATCATCGGAACGGTCGTGCGCCTCAGGCCCGCCGGGCTCAGCTGATCCTGTCCGAGCGCGCGCGTGATCTGGGTGCGCATCACGACCGGGGCGAGTCCCATCAGGGCGACCAGGAGCGCCGTCATCTCCGGATCGCTCGCCGGCTCGAGCAGGCCGGCGGCGCGCTGATCGTCGAGCACGTGTCGCGTGCCCTCGAGGATCGTGTCGAACAGCCGGTCCGCGGCGGGAGAACCGTCGACGAGCATGCGTGCGAGGTAGTCGATGAACGGCCCGTAGCGGTCGATGTCGTGCAGCGCGGTGCGGATGCGGTCGGCTGTCGGCGCGTCGATGAGCTCATGGTTCTCGTCGGTGAAGATGCTGACGACGTAGTCGTCGCAGACCGCGCGCAGTGCGGCCTTGTCTCCGAAGTGATGCACGATCAATGCCGCGCTGACACCGGCGTCTCCGGCGATCGTGCGCAGGCTCACGGAGTCGAAGCCGTTCCGGCCGAACGCGGCGATCGCCGCATCGCGGATGCGGGCGCGAGCGGTGAGATCATCCGATACTGAACGCATGTACAGCATGCTAAACGTATGTTCAACCATTGTCCAGAACGATGCGGGGATAACCCGGGTGCCCGCGTACAGTGGGCGGGTGCCAGAGTTCGCCTTCGACAGGCTTCGCCGTTTCCCCGATGTGGAGGCGCCGAACCTCCAGGCCTGGGATGCCACCGACGAGCTTCTCGTCCGGCGCGCGCTCGCGATGGATCTTCCGGGTGGCGAGATCGTCGTGATCGGTGACGAGTACGGCGCGATCACACTCGCATTGACGGATGCCGGGCGCACGGGTGTCCGCGTGCATCAGGATCTGGTCACCGGTCGGCGGGCGCTCGCGCGCAACGCCGAAGAGTTCGGCCTCGAAGGGTTCGCGTCGCACGAGCTCGATGCATCGCTGCTGGCCGGCGCACGGCTCGTGCTGCTGCAGCTGCCGAAGGCGCTCGCCGAGCTGGAGGAGATCGCGGATGCCGTGGCCCGCTGGGCCGCGCCCGACGCCGTGCTCATCGCCGGGGGTCGCGTGAAGCACATGACGCTCGCGCAGAACGAGGTGCTCGCGCACAGCTTCGCCGCGGTGCAGCCGCAGCGTGCAGAGCGGAAGTCCCGGCTGATCGTGGCGAGCGGACCCCGTGAGGTGCCGGATGAGCCGCCGTACCCGCAGCGGGCGGAGCAACCGGAGTTCGCGCTGACCCTCGCAGCGCACGGCGGCGCGTTCGCCGCGAACCGGATCGATATCGGCACCCGCGTGCTGCTCGAAGTGCTCGAGGGTCACCATGGACGATCGCGTGACGTCATCGACCTCGGCTGCGGCACAGGAGCGCTCGCCGCGTACTATGCGCTGAACCATCCCGAAGCCAAGATCACGGCGACGGATCGATCGGCGGCAGCCGCAGCATCCGCCCGCGAGACGATGATCACGAACGGCGTCGCCGACCGCGTGACGGTGACGCACGACGATGCCGGTTCCGACCTGCCGGACGGCAGCGCCGACCTCATCCTGCTGAACCCGCCGTTCCATCTGGGGGTGAGCGTGCACACCGGTGCGGCGACCCGGATGTTCGAGGCGTCCGCCCGCCTGCTGCGCCCGGGCGGCGAACTGCTCACGGTGTTCAACTCGAGCCTCGCGTACCGTCCCGAACTGACGAGGATGATCGGCCGGACCGAGCAGCTGCATCGCACGTCGAAGTTCACTGTGACGCGCAGCATCCGCGGCTGACACGCCCACACTCAGATTGTCGACATTCGACAGAATCCCCGTTCAGACAATAAAAAGAAGCGTGCTCGAGCAGGTCGAGATTTGCCCCTGACCGGCCCTTTTGTTACGTTGAAATGTAGGCCTTTCGGCTTATAGACCAGTCCGCGGTCACGTCCTTCATTCGATGAGCTGTGCTGCGAAGAGGCGTGGACGTACGGTCGATGCTCTTTGCGCGGATCCGAAATCCGTCGCCTGTGCCGCAGTGCAGAACTGTCGAAGCGGCCCCGTGATCATCACCCGGGCGCAACCGAAGTCGGCTCCCGAGACCCGAAGAATCGGAAGCCACCGGGGGAAACGTGACCGAAACCGCTCTCGAAGCGCGCCATCTCTTCAAGGTGTTCGGAAGGAATCCGAGCCAGGCCGTCCGCCGTCTGAAGGCGGGCGAATCCCGCACCGACACGCTGGATGCCGGGACCGCTGCCGTCATCGACGCCAGCTTCACCGTCAACCGTGGCGAGATCTTCGTCATCATGGGCCTGTCCGGATCGGGCAAGTCCACCATCATCCGCATGCTCAACGGCCTGCACGACATCACCGACGGCTCGGTCGTCGTGGGCGGCGACGAGATCGCCGGCGTGCCGGCATCGCGTCTGCGCGAGATCCGCCGCGAGAACGTGTCGATGGTGTTCCAGCACTTCGCACTGCTGCCGCACCGCACCGTCGCCGCGAACGTCGCCTACCCGCTGGAACTCAAGGGCGTCGGCAAGACCGAGCGCATGGCCAAGGCCGATGAGGTGCTCGCCATGGTCGGCCTCGACGGCTGGGGCGACAAGCTCCCCTCCGAGCTCTCCGGCGGCATGCAGCAGCGCGTCGGCATCGCCCGTGCGCTCGCCGCAGACACCGACATCCTGCTCATGGACGAGGCGTTCAGCGCCCTCGACCCGCTCATCCGCCGCGAGATGCAGGAGCAGCTGCTCGAACTCCAGCAGAAGCTGCAGAAGACCATCGTCTTCATCACGCACGACCTGAACGAGGCCATGTTCCTCGGCGACCGCATCGCGGTCATGCGCGACGGCCGTATCGTGCAGATCGGCACACCGGAGGACATCCTCACCGACCCCGCCAACGACTACGTCGAGCAGTTCGTGCAGGACGTCGACCGGGCACGGGTGCTCACGGCATCCAACGTCATGGAGCGTCCTCGTCCCGTCGTCGCCGACAATGCCGGCCCGCGCACGGCGCTGCGCCAGATGCGCGATGCCTACATGTCGGCCGCGTACGTCACCGGGCGTGACCGCAAGCTGCTCGGCATGGTCACCGACCGCGACGCTGTCAAGCTCGTGCGCAAGGGCGAGACGCAGCTGACCTCGATCCTGAAGCCGGTGCCGCAGAGCGTCGCCGAGGACGAGGTGCTGATGAACCTCTTCGTCCCCGCCGTCGAGTCGCAATTGCCGCTCGCGGTCGTCGACGCGGAAGGGCGCCTGACCGGCGTCATCCCGCGCGTCACGCTGCTCGCAGCCCTCGGCCCCGGCCCGAACTCCACCGAGGAGATCACTCTTCCGCTTCCTCCGGTCTCGCACGCCGAGATCGCCGCGGTCCTGGGTGAGGCGGCGGATGCCGTCGCTCCTTCGTCGACCGCGGTGCTCGGAGAGGCGGCCGATGCCGTCGCCCCGGACGTCGCGACGGAAGAGGAGGTGCGCTGATGGACGGTTTCCGCATCCCGATCGGCGAGTGGGTCGCCGGCGCTGTCGCATGGGTCAAGGACAACCTCGAGGGCCTGCTCGACTTCATCTCGTTCATCGTCAAGTTCCTCGTCAACGGCCTGACCGAAGTGCTGCTCGGCACGCCGATCGTCGTGCTCATCATCATCGCCGCGCTGATCGCCTGGGCGGTCCGTTCGCTGTGGATGGCACTGGGCACGGCCGTCTCGTTCGCGCTGATCCTCAGCATGGGGCTGTGGGTCGGAGCGATGCAGACGCTGTCGCTGGTGATCGTCGCGGCGCTGGTCGCGGTGGTCATCGCCATTCCGCTGGGCATCTGGTCGGCGCGCAACGCCACCGTGCGTGCGGTTCTGAAGCCGATCCTCGACTTCATGCAGACGATGCCGGCCATGGTCTACCTGATCCCCGCCATCGTGTTCTTCAGCATCGGCGTCGTGCCAGGACTCGTCGCCACCGTGATCTTCGCCCTGCCTCCCGGCGTGCGCATGACCGAACTCGGCATCCGCGGCGTCGACTCCGAGACCGTCGAGGCCGGACACGCGTTCGGTGCGACGCCGGGGCAGATCCTGCGCGGCATCCAGCTCCCGCTCGCGATGCCGACCATCATGGCCGGTGTCAACCAGGTCATCATGCTCTCGCTGTCGATGGCGGTCATCGCCGGCATGGCCGGGGCCGACGGCCTCGGAAAGCTGGTCGTCGAGGCGATCGCGACCGTCAACATCGGCAAGGGCGCGGAGGCGGGACTCGCCGTCGTGCTGCTCGCCGTGTTCCTCGACCGCGTCACCGCCGCGCTCGGCACCCCCGGCGAGTTCCCGTCGTCGCTGCTGGGCATGGTGAATCGCCGCCGCGCTTCGCAGCAGGCGAGCAAGGCGGATGCCGCGGCTGAGGCCGCGCGTGCAGTGGCGTCACCGCACCGCGCACCCATCGGCGGCGGAGCCGTATAGACCCATCCCTGTCCCATACGAAACGCAGCAGAACATACGGAAGGAAGCACCATGAAGAAGTTCCGGCACATCACAGCCGCCGTGGCCCTGGGGGCCGTGGCATCCCTCGCCCTCGCCGGTTGCGCGACGGGCAACGACACCGCAGGCGGAAACGGCGGCGGTGACAGCGAAGGCGGAGACAAGGGCACCATCACCCTCGGCTTCATCCCCTCCTGGACCGACGGCCTCAGCATGGCCTACCTGGTCCAGGACCAGCTCGAGAAGCTCGGCTACACGGTCGAGCTCGAGACGCTGACCGAGGCGGGCCCGCTCTACACCGGCCTCGCCCAGGGCGACGTCGACCTGTTCCCGTCGGCATGGCCAGAGGTCACGCACGCTGAGTACATGAAGACGTACGGCGACGACCTCGAAGACCTCGGCGCGTACTACGAGAACGCCAAGCTCACGATCGCGGTTCCCAGCTACATGGACATCACGTCGATCGAGGACCTCAAGGGGCAGGCCGCTCGCTTCGACGGCAAGATCATCGGCATCGAGCCGGGCGCCGGCCTCACCGGCGTCACGCAGGACTCGATGATGCCCGAGTACGGCCTCGACGGGGAGTACACCCTCGAGACGTCGTCGACCTCGGGCATGCTCACCGTTCTCGGTGAGGCCATCGACAACGAGGAGGACCTCGTCGTCACGCTGTGGAAGCCCTTCTGGGCCAACAGCAAGTACGACGTCAAGGAGCTCGAGGACCCGCTGGGTGCGATGGGTGAGGCTGAGACGCTGAACTTCATGGCGCACAAGGGCTTCGCCGAGGAGTTCCCCGAGGCCGCTGAGCTGATCGAGCAGATCAAGCTCGACGACGACCAGTACGGCTCGCTCGAGGACCTCGTCGTCAACGAGTTCGGCGAGGGCCAGGAGGCCGACGCCGTCGACAAGTGGCTCGAGGAGAACGGCGACCAATTCGACTGGGTCGTCACCGAGTGATCACCTTCGCGCACTGAGCGCACAAGGGCGTCGCGGCTTCGGCCGCGGCGCCCTTCTTGTGCACGCGTGCGGCGGGATTACGGAACGATCGAGTCGATGTACCCGCCGTCGACCCGCACCGCAGCGCCCGTCGTCGCGGATGCCAGCGGGGAGGCGAGATACGCCACCATGTTGGCGATCTCCTCGGGCTCGATCAGGCGCTGCAGCAGAGACTGCGGCCGGTGCAGGCGCATGAACTCGCGCTGCGCCTCTTCCCACGGCAGGGCGGAATCGACGAGCTCGTAGACGAATGTCTCCACGCCGCCGGTGTGCGTCGGGCCGGCGAGCACCGAGTTCACGGTGACGCCCGTGCCGGCGGCATCCTTCGCGAAGCCGCGCGAGACCGCGAGGAGCGCCGTCTTCGACATGCCGTAGTGGATCATCTCAGCCGGGATGACGACGGCCGAGTCGCTGGCGATGTTGAGGATGCGTCCCCACCCGCGCGTCTTCATGCCGGGCAGCGTCGCGCGGATCAGCCGCACGGCGGCGAGTACGTTGACGTCGAAGTAGCGGCGCCATTCCTCGTCGGTGATATCCAGCGCATCCGCCGCCCCGAAGATCCCGAGGTTGTTGACGAGCACGTCGATGTCGCCGGTCGCGGCGAGCACGGCATCCGCCCCTGCCTGGTTCGTGACGTCGCCCGGCGCCGCGATGAACTCGCGCTCGCCCGACTCCGTCTGCAGCTCCGCGATCACGGATGCCACGGTGTCGGCGCTACGGCCGTTGATGGCGACGCGTGCGCCGGCGTCGGCGAGAGTAGCGGCGATGGCCCTTCCGATGCCCTGTGTGGAGCCGGTGACGAGTGCGGTCTTGCCGCGAAGATCGATGCGCATGGTGGATGCAACCACGACGGAGGTCGGAACATGCCCAGCTGCGCCGAGGCCCCCTGCTCGCGCCGACGCCCCCTGTTGCCTGCGCGATTACGAGGGGGCGTCGGCGGTAACAGGGGGCGTCGGAGCCCGATCGCGCGTAACCTGACGAGATGGACGGTTTCGCGGCTGTCGACTTCGGTTTCGCGCGCGAGGTGCTCCAACGGGGCATCGCGGCGCTGAACCTCGTCGCGTTCGTGTCGACGCTGAACCAGTTCCGTCCGCTGCTCGGAGAGCGCGGGTTGCTGCCTGCGCCGGCGCTGCTGGAATGGGCTGCCTCGTCGAAGGCGAGAAGGCGGATGCTGCGCCCCACGCTCTTCCACCGCATCCGGTACACCGACCGGCGTCTGGCGGCGCTGTGCTGGGCCGGCATCGTCGTCGCGGTGCTGCTCGTGGTCGGCATCCCGCAGCTCGCGCCGCCGTGGGTGCCGATGCTGTGCTTCCTCGCACTCTGGTTCGGGTACATGTCGATCACGAGCATCGGGCAGACGTTCTACGGCTTCGGGTGGGAGATGCTGCTGCTGGAGGCGGGGTTCCTCGCCGCGTTCCTCGGTTCGCGGGATCAGCCGCCGCCGACCGTCGTGATCGTGCTCATGTGGTGGCTCGTGTTCCGGCTGGAGTTCGGCGCGGGCATGATCAAGATCCGCGGCGGGCGGGAGTGGCGCGACCTCACCGCCCTCACGTACCACCACGAGACGCAGCCGATGCCTGGTCCGCTGAGCCGTCAGGCGCATCTGCTGCCACGGTGGTTCCACAAGGCCGAGGTCGTGGGCAACCACTTCGCGCAGCTGGTGGTGCCGTTCTTCATGTTCGCACCGGTCCTGGGGCTGTGGATCGAGAGCCCTGTGCCGGCGATCGTCGGGGCCGTCGCGGGCGCGATCGTCATCGTCACGCAGTTGTGGCTCGTGATCACCGGCAACTTCGCGTGGCTCAACTGGGCGACCATCGTGCTGGCCTTCTCGGCGATCGGCGTCCCGTCAGGCGGCACCGGACAGCAGCCGATTCCGCTGTACTGGGTCGTGATGACGTCGGCCGTCGGCATCCTGTACCTCGTCGTCAGCTGGCCGGCCCTGCGCAATCTGTTCGCCCGCCGTCAGCTGATGAACGCGAGCTTCAACCGCTGGGAGCTCGCGAACGCCTACGGCGCGTTCGGCACCGTGACGAAGGAGCGGATGGAGATCGTCATCGAGGGCACTCTCGACGACGACCCGGATGCCGCGACCTGGCGCGAGTACGAGTTCAAGGGCAAGCCCGGTGACGTGCGCCGCGTGCCGCGGCAGTTCGCTCCGTACCATCTGCGCCTCGACTGGCTGATGTGGTTCCTGCCGCTCGGGCGCTCACTGGATGACTGGTTCACGATGCTGCTGGCACGGTTGCTGCAGGCGGATGCTGCGACGCTGGCGCTGCTGCGCACCGACCCGTTCGCGGGGCAGAAGCCGCGGTGGGTGAGGGCCGTGTCGTACCGCTACTGCTTCGCGACCAGGGAGCAGCGGCGGCGCGACGGGGTCGTGTGGGTGCGGGATCGGCGGCGGGAGATCGTGGGGCCTGCCGAACTGCCGTGAGTCGCGCGCCCGCGACGTCGACGCCCCCTTCCTCCGTCGGCGCCCCCTCTCGGGTGCGTACATACGAGGGGGCCCCGGCGGCAGGAGGGGGCCTCGGCGCAAGTGCTTCTACGAGGCGTCGCGCTTCGGCTGACGCATCGGCTCCGGTTCGGGCGCACGCTCTGCGACCGGTTCCGGCTGCGGTGCCGGGCCGGTCGTGATCTCGCGCGCCACCTGATTCTCGAGCACTGTGACGGCCTCGTCCGAGAGGAGGATCAGCCCCTCGAGCTCTTCGCGCACGCGCTTGTAGGCGACGTTGCGCTCGGCCTGGGTGGCCGACTCGTCGACGGCGACCTTCAACAGCTTCTGGGCGCGATCGAGGCGTTTGCGCTCGGCATCGGTGAACGACGAATCGCGCAGGCGCCTGGCATCCTTCTCGGCGATCTCGAACGCGACGGCGTAGTTGCCGACGGCATCCAGGTACTCCGATACGCGCTGCTCGCTGACCTCGGTGTCCGCGGACACGGGACGCAGCGCATCAGCCGTCTTCTTCGCCCGCAGGAATGCGGCGGTCAGCGGCTGGCGGCCGTCGCTCATGGCAGGGAAGGCGATGAGCTTCGCGACGTCGAGTTCGTAGTCCAGCCAACGGGCGGTGATCTCGTCGTGCTCCTGGAACAGCCGCTCCAGCAGCTGGTTCGACGACACCCTGGCATCGGACGCGATCTCCCGCGGCTTCTTCGAGGGTGCGACCTGGCCGCCGCGGGCGGCGAGTTCGGCGGCCTTGAGCTCGCCCTTCAGCCGCAGCGTCTCGAGGCGTCGCTCGTGCCGGCGCTTCGCGCCCTGCTCCCACGCCTTCGCCGCCCCGCCGGCCATTCCCATGATCGGGAAGATGAGCCACCAGAAGCTGCCCGCCCACTGCCAGAACTCTTGCATGATGCGTTCAGCCTACTGCGGCGGAGGGTCAGCGCCCGGGCGCGACCAGCCCCGTCTCGTAGGCGAGCACGACGAGCGCCGCACGGTCGCGTGCGGCGAGCCTGCCGAGCAGGCGACTCACATAGGTGCGCGCGGTGGCAGGGCTGAGGAACAGGTCGGCGGCGATCTCATCGTTCGTGCGTCCTCGGCCCACGAGTGTGAGCACCTCGATCTCTCTTCGGCTGAGCCCGTCGAGCGGCGTTCGGTCGATGACCGTGTGCGCCGCGGCGGCCCTCATCACCGTCGCGGTCACCGACGGCGACAGCAGTGAATCCCCGGCGGCGACCGTGCGGATCGCGGCGCGCAGGTCATCCGGCGACACGTCCTTCAGCAGATATCCCGAGGCCCCGGACCGGATCGCCTCGTGGACGTTCTCGTCCTCGTCGAACGTGGTCAGGATCAGCACGCGGATGCCGTCGAGTGCAGCATCCGCGATGATCGTCCTCGTCGCCTCCAGGCCGTCCATGACCGGCATCCGGACGTCCATCAGCACCACGTCGGGACGCAGCTCGCGCACACGCGACAGGCCGCTGCGCCCGTCCGACGCCTCATCGACCACGGTGATGTCGCCGTCGCGCTCGGCGAGCGAGCGCAGGCCTGCGCGCACGAGTTCCTGATCGTCGACGATCACCACACGAATCGGCTCGCTCATGCTTCTCCTTCAACCCGCGCTGGAATCTCGGCGTCCACGATGAAACCGCCAGGTGCTGGGTGCGCGGTGAGCGTGCCGCCCAGCAGCTCCGTCCGCTCCTTCATACCGCGGATGCCTGCACCCGCGCGCTGCGCCCGACGCGCACCGGTGCCATCGTCCACGATGCGCAGGGTCAGCGTCCCCTCGACCTCGCGCGCGGTCACGCGAACCGTCGAGGCGCCTGCGTGCCTGAGCACGTTCGTCAGCGCCTCCTGCACGACCCGGTATGCCGCGGCATCCACCGATCGCGACAGCGCATCTGATGCGACCGACAGTTCAGTCTCGACGCGCAGACCCGCGCTGCGTGCGGCGGTGAAGAGCGGGTCGAGCGATCCGAGACCCAGCACCGGCTCCGGACCGGAGGCGTCGTCCGCCCGCAGCACCTTCACGGTGCGCCGCAGCTCGCGCAGGGCGTCCGACGTCGCCGAGCGCACCTGATCGAGTGCGGGTCGCGCTGCCGCAGCATCCGGAGCCTCGGCGGCGACCCCCGCGTGCAGAGATGCGACGGAGAGCGTGTGCCCGATCGTGTCGTGCAGGTCACGGGCGATCTGCATCCGCTCGGCCTGCATCCTGGCATCCGCGGCGTGCGATTCCTCGGCGGCAGTGAGTACGGCGATCTGAGCGGTTCGCTCCCGCGCCTCGCGGGCCAGGCGCACCGCGGCGCCGAGTGCGATGGCCGCGGCAGCCAGCGCCAGCTCGGTGACGAACGTGTAGCCGTTGAGCGTGGCTTCCGGCTCTGACCCGTCGAGACGGAAGTAGGTCGCGACGGCGAGCAGCGCGGCGGCCGACCCGACCGCCCAGTACGTGCGATGCTGCTCTGCCGCAGAGAACAGGGCGCCGATCGCGGGAAGCACCATGCCGACGGGCGGCAGATCCAGGGTGTAGTACGCGAAGATCGCGAGCAGCGTCACGATCAGGGTGGTGCGTGGCAGCAGGCGACGGACGAGCAGGATCAGCCCGAATCCGAGCGCGAACGCGTATCCGCCGAGGGAGGTGCGACCGACCGGATCAGCGGCGATGACGACCGCGAGCACCAAAGTCACCGCGATCGCGAGCCCGGCGTCGGCGAGCCGTGGGTTCACCTCGCTGCGCATGCCTCAAGCGTAGGAGGGTGAGGTGCCGCATGCGATCCCCTCATGGCGACGAGCCTGTCGCTCCCAGGCGACATCCGACCGCCCGGAAGTCGTCTGCTGCCAGTGCGAGGAGACGCTCCAGCCCCGATGTGCCTTCCGCGGCGGCAGGCGAGGCTGGAGGCATGACTGAGACAACTCCTTCCACCACCGCCCGGCCCGCGCTGCCCTGGCTGCTCATCGTCGGCCTCGCCTCCCTTTCACTGCTGTGGCCGCTCACCAACCTGATCGGCATCGGCCAGGGCGCACCGCGCGCACTGACGATCATCGCGGTCGTCGCCGTGACCTGGATCGCCGTCGTCGGCTTCGGCCGTGTGCCGCGCCCGGTGCTGGTGCTGACGCTCACGGGTCTCGCCCACGGTGCGATCTCGACGGTCGTCGCGGCGATCTTCGGCGGCGTCGACGGGCCGATATGGACCGTGTTCGTGGCCCTCGTCATCGACACGTTCTGGGGCACGATCGCCGGACTCCTCGCCCTTGCCATCCAGCAGATGCGGAAGCCCCGAGCGTGAACCGCCGAACTCGTGGGGTGCGTGTCGCCGCCGCCATCGCCGCCGTCGCGGCATCAGCAACACTCCTCACCGCATGCGACACGTTCTCCACCACCACCGTCACAGCACACGACTTCGTCAACGAACTCGCCATCCCGCCGCTCGCCGATTCCACCGTCGAGGACGGCGTGCGCACGTTCCAGCTGACGGCGCAGCAGGGCACGACGAGCTTCCCCGGCATCGGCGATGCGGAGATCTGGGGCTACAACGGATCCTTCCTCGGCCCGACCATTCGCGCCGAGCGCGGTGAGCAGGTCGCGTTCGAGATCGACAACCAGCTGCCGGACGCGACCAGCGTGCACTGGCACGGTATGCACCTGCCCGCCGTGATGGACGGTGGTCCGCACCAGATGATCGAGCAGGGTGAGACGTGGCGGCCGACGTGGACGATCGATCAGCCAGCGTCGACGCTCTGGTATCACCCGCATCCGCATGGTGAGACGGAGAAGCACGTCTATCTCGGTCTAGCCGGGATGTTCATCCTCGACGACGATGCGAGTCTCGCTGCCGAGTTGCCCAGCGAATACGGTGTGGACGACCTTCCGCTGATCGTGCAGGACAAGGAATTCGACAGCTCTGGCCGACTCGTGCTGAACGACGACGGTTCAGAGCCGGGGATGCTGGGCGACACCGTCATGGTCAATGGCACGGTCGGTGCGTACCAGGAGGTGATGACCGAGCAGGTGCGTCTGCGACTGTTGAACGGGTCGACCGCCCGCACGTACACGTTCGAGATGCCGGATCGGTCGATGACTCTTGTCGCGACCGACGGCGGTTTCCTCGATGCCCCGGTCGAGATGGATGAGGTGCGACTCGCTCCTGGCGAGCGCGCCGAGGTCGTCGTGTCGTTCGACGCCGGCGAGACCGTGCGCCTGCATTCATCGAAGACCGACCTCGGCGGCATCGTCGTGCCCGCGACGTCGGGCGGGAACGACGAGTTCGACGTGCTGGAGTTCCGGGCGGCCGACACGCTGACCTCTTCGCCCGAGCCGTGGTGGCCGCAGGCGAAGGATGCTGTCGCCGACGAACTGCATGAGGACGAAGCATCCGTCACTCGAGACTTCGTGCTGAACACCCGTGAGATCAACGGCGAGCAGATGGACATGAACCGCATCGACGAGGTCGTGCACGTCGGCGACACGGAGGTGTGGGAGGTGCGCAGCACCCAGCCGATCCCGCACAGCTTCCACATCCACGACGTGCAGTTCCGGGTGCTGAGCATCGATGGGAAGGCGCCGCCGCCCGAGCTGGCGGGCCCGAAGGACACGGTCTATCTCAACCCGAACCTGACCTATCGGCTGCTCGTGCGCTTCGAGGACTACGCAGATCCGACCATGCCGTACATGTACCACTGCCACATGCTGCTGCATGAGGACGAGGGGATGATGGGGCAGTTCGTCGTGATCGAGCCGGGGGATGAGGACAGGGTCGGGGCGCCCGAGCATTCGGAGCACGACGACTCGGGTGACGCCGCGACCGGAGGTCACGCCGGGCACTGAAGGCGCACCCTCCGCTAGCCTGGCCGGCAGCTATGGGGCGAGCGCGACGAATGCGACGACGATCGCGACGAGCACGTCCAGCACAGCGCAGAACTCGGCGAGGGAACGCCCGACGACCCGCCCGGTGCGGTGATGGTAGACGTCCCACGCGGCATGGCCGAGCAGTGCTGCAGCGACGAGCAGCCCGCCGACGACCGGGTTCACCTGGGTGGCGATCACTGCGATCGCACCCAGCACGAGCATCGCGGCGGTCTGCAGCGGGAACGACCACCAGGGGTGCAGACGGCGACTGCCCAGCCCGATCACGAGCAGGATGCCGGCCAGCACGAGCAGCCACAGCGTGGCGTCGAGGTCGGTGACCTTGGTCAACGCGATCAGCGGGATCGTGACTCCGAAAGCGGCCCATGCCGTCCACCGGCGTCCGGTCGCAGCCGCAGCCAGGTACACCACGCCGGATGCGACCACGACGGGTGCGATATCGCGCCCATCCGTGAGCGCGTACGCGGTCGCTGCGGCCACGAGCACCCCGAGCGCGGCCGGCCAGATCGTGCTCCAGGCCCGACCCCGCCGATCGACGCTGTCGTGTCGGCCCGGCACTCCGGTGGCATCCACTTTCGACTACTGACTCTCGGGCGGCACGGTTCCCACGCCGAACTCGTTGCCGTCGGGGTCGTGGAACACCGCCTTGCTCACGCCCTCACCGTACTCCTCGCGGCCGTCCGGGACGATCCCCCGATCGGGCGCCACGGAGGAAACGGTCGAGCCTTGACGCCCTCACCCATTGAGGCATTCATCTGGCCGTGTCAGGATGACCACGACTCGGCTCACGGCGGGCCGAACTGAACGGCAGGAGCGGATATGCAGCTGGCCATGATCGGACTCGGCAGGATGGGCGCGAACATCGTCCGACGATTGATGCGCGATGGACACGACTGCGTCGTCTACGACGTCAACGCGGATGCCGTCGCCGCACTCGTCGCGGAAGGAGCGACCGGCGCCGACAGCATGGCCGATCTCGCGGCGAAGCTCGAACCCACCAGGGTCGTCTGGATGATGGTGCCCGCCTCGCTCACCGGGTCGGTGGCCGACGAGGTGGCTGCGGTGCTGGAGCCCGGAGACATCCTCATCGACGGCGGCAACTCGAACTACCGCGACGATGTGCGCAGAGCCGCGACGCTGCGCAAGAGCGGCATCGAGTACGTCGACATTGGAACGAGCGGCGGCGTGTTCGGACTCGAGCGCGGCTACTGCCTCATGGTCGGCGGCAGCGACACCGCATTCGCGCACATCGAGCCCGTGCTGCGCACCATCGCGCCAGGGGTCGGCGAGATCGAGCGGACACCTGGCCGTGCGGGAGAACTCACCCCCGAGGAGCAGGGCTACCTGCACTGCGGACCCTCCGGTGCAGGGCACTTCGTGAAGATGGTGCACAACGGCATCGAGTACGGCATCATGGCGTCGATCGCCGAAGGGCTCAATCTGCTCAAGAACGCGGATGCTGGGGTGCGCGAGGCCGAGCACTCCGCCGAGATCGCACCACTGGAAGAGCCCGAGTTCTATCAGTTCCCCATCGACACCGACAAGGTCGCCGAGCTGTGGCGCCGTGGCTCGGTGATCTCGTCGTGGCTGCTCGATCTGACCGCCGCCGCGCTGCATGAGAACCCCACCCTCGACGGGCTGGCCGGTCGGGTCTCGGACTCCGGCGAGGGCCGCTGGACAGTAAAGGCCGCGGTCGACGTGGGTGTGCCTGTGCCGGTGCTCGCCGCGTCGCTGTTCGAGCGCTTCTCCTCGCGTGACGAGGACCAGTTCGCGAACCAGGTGCTCTCGGCGATGCGCCTGCAGTTCGGCGGACACAAGGAGCGCCCGGCCGGCGACGTGCTGGAGGCGGGTGCGCGCAAGGCCGACGCGGGCTGAGCCGCGGCGGCCGCGCGGCTGTTGCGGCACAGTTGTCAGTCCAGATCACAGATGTCGGTCGAGAACAGCTGTTTCAGCTGACATCCGTGATCTGAGCTGACATCTGTGCGCGGCGGGGGGTTCAACGTGCAGTCAGGGCCTCGATGCCCGCTCGTCGGCTCCGAACCGCTGGCCCCCGAGCACACCGAGCAGCCGGATCTTCTCCTCGTCCTCGCTGCGGGGTGCCGCGGTCAGCACGAGCAGCGCCTGGCCGCGGTCTTCGGTGAAGAGCACCTGGCAGTCCACCTCGATCGGTCCGATTTCGGGATGGATCAGCGTCTTGTGATCCGCGAAGCGCTGGGCGACCTCCTGCCGTTCCCACAGTTCGCGGAACTCCTCGCTGCGGCGCGAGAGTTCGGCCACCAGCATCCCTGCCTGTGAATCCGCACCCATGGCGCCGTATGCCGCGCGGAGCCCGGCGACTTGCGCACGGCTGTTGCGGGCATGATCGTCGTCGGGATAGTGCGCTCTGGCCTGTTCCGGCTGCACGAACCAGCGGTACGGTTCGTAGCGTTCGTATCCGGCCGCGCCGACGTTGTCACCGAGCAGAGCTGCGGCCAGCGCGTTCTGCACCAGCGTCTCGCCGAGGGTCGAGATGATCAGTGCGGGAGTGTCGTTCAGCCGGTCGAACACGCGCTGCAGCGCCGGCTCGACGTGATCGGACGGCGCGATCCGATCGGGCACCGCATGGCCGGCGGCACGGTAGAGGTAGTCGCGTTCGTCGGCGGTGAGGCGCAGCGCGCGGGCGAGTGAGCTGAGCATCTGCGTGCTGGGCTGCGGCCCGCGCTGCTGTTCGAGTCGCGTGTAGTAGTCGGTCGACATGAGCGCCAGCTGCGCGACCTCTTCGCGGCGCAGGCCCGGCGCACGTCGTCGCACGCCCGCCGACAATCCGACGTCGCCGGGCTGCAGTTGCTCCCGGCGTCGGCGGAGGAACACGGAGAGGGCTTCACGATCCATGACTCCATCATGCGCGCGCGGCGTCCCGGTATCCAGGGATCACCGATCCCCCGATAACCGCTCTCTGCCGCGCGCCGCGCGCTCGATCGACACTCGAAGCATGCGAATCAACGGAAACACCATCTTCATCCCCGGCGCGACCAGCGGCATCGGCCTCGCCCTCGCCATCCGCCTTCACGACGCCGGCAACCAGGTGATCGTCGGTGGACGACGCACTGAGCTGCTCGAGGAGATCGCGGCGCAGCATCCCGGCATCGACACCGTCCGGATCGACACGACGGATGCCGCGTCCATCGCCACGGCCGCGACCGACGTCATCGCGCGTCATCCCGATCTCAACGTGATCGTCCCGATGGCCGGCATCATGCGCATGGAGGACTGGACCATGCCCGGCAGTTTCCTCGAGAACGCCGAGGCCACTGTGACGACGAACCTGCTCGGGCCGATCCGGCTGATCTCGGCATTCATCGAGCATCTGCTCGCACAGCCGGATGCCACGATCGTGACCGTCTCGTCGGGACTGGCCTTCGCGCCGCTGCGGGTCACGCCCACTTACAACGCGACGAAGGCCGCCATCCACATGCTCAGCGAGTCGCTGCGACTGCAGTTCGCCGGCTCGAGTGTGAACATCGTCGAACTCGTGCCGCCGTCGGTGCAGACCGAACTCATGCCCGGGCATCAGGACGACCCGCTCGCGCTGCCTCTCGACGAGTACATCGACGAGACGATGACGATTCTCGAGACGCAGCCCGACGTCACCGAAGTTCAGGTCGAGCGCGTGAAGTTCCTGCGCTACGGCGAAGCGCGCGGGGATCAGGCGCAGGTCATCGCGGCGCTCAACGGTTCGGAGATGCTCGCGGCGAACTGAGGTTTCGTGCACGGCCACGAATCAGGTGGCCGTGCACGACCTCAAGCGTCGGCATCCGCCTCGTCGTCATCGCCGTCGTCATCCTCTGCCCCCACCTGGGCGGGCGCGAGGTCGTCGAGGTAGGCGCGGTCATCGTTCGGGTCGCCGGTGCCCTTGTCGAGCGAGGTCTCGATGGGGTCGTCCATACGAGGTTCGCCGGTGTTCGGATCGCTCATGGGGTGCTCCTGTTCGTCGGGTGTCCGCTCAGCGTCGTCCGGCGGGCCCTCGGGCGCCAGAGGGTTGACAACCGCGCATCGAGGGCGACGTCAGCGCCCGAGCTTCTCGGCGCACGGCACGCAGAGCGTGGCGAACGGCCGCACACGCAGCCGTGCGATCGGGATGCTGCGACCGCAGTTCGCGCAGACGCCGTAGTCGCCGGCATCCATTCGGATCAGTGCGTCGTCGACCTGTTGCAGTTCCTCACGTGCTCCTTCGAGCAGTCCGCTCAGCCTCGACCATTCGGCCGACAGCGGTACGCCCTCCGGATCGTGCTCGTCGTCGTCGCTCTGGCTGCTGCGATCGTTCGTCAGCTCGGTGAGTGCGGCCGAGAGCGATTCGGTGCGAGCGTTAGCCTCGCGGCGCAGCACCTCCAGCAGAGTGCGCAGCTCGGTGTCGGTCATGCCCTCAGGCTAGCGTCGGGCGCAGATGTCGGTAGGAATCACGGATGTCAGTCGAAACCCCCGTGTTTCGACTGACATCCGTGAAATGGACTGACAAGTGTGGGCGCGGGCTACTCGAGCCACTCCGTGACGAAGCGATCGTTCGCGTGCAGGTGGGTGGCCTCGTACGTGCCGCCGTCCAGTACCTCGAACCGGTGCACGACGAGAGCGGGCACGACGAGGATCTGCCCTCCCGTGCCGACGACCTTCTCGTCGCCGACCGTGAACAGCGCTCGGCCGTGATGGATCACGAAGGTCTCGACGTACGGATGCCGGTGCAGCCTCGGCCCTCTCCCCGGGGTCGTGATGTATTCGCGCATGATGCTCACCGGCGAGCCGAGCAGATATCCCTCGATGTCCTCGTCGCGGGCGACGTCGCGGGGCTGGATGGTCATGGTTTCTCCGTTCCACGCACGAGGGTACGCGTCCGGCGCGGAGTGCGGAACGGTCACGATTCAGTCGACCCGCATCATTGGGACGTGGATGCGGCATGACCCTGGTCACGCGCGATGTGGCTGCGTGCGTGCGCGACGGCATCGTCCAATGCGGTGAAGAGGTGACGGTGATGACGCAGCGACGCCAATACGCCGATCGTGCGGAACAGGCCTTCGTGCAGTGGCTGCACGCCTTTGATGAGCACAGTGACACCACGCCGCTCCAGGGACTGCACGATGTCCTGCAGGGCGTGAGCCCCGCTGGCGTCGACGTGTTCGAGCTTCGACATGCGCAGGATGACGACGGTGATATCGCGCATGCGCGTTATCTCCTCGAACACACGGTCTGCGGATGCGAAGATCAGCGGTCCGTCGATGCGTACGACCGAGATGCGCTCATCGCCCGCCTGCGGGATCCCGGCGATCTCCTCGCGCTGCACGCCTGTGCCGCGTGAGAGGTTGCGGATCGCGAAGACTCCCGCGAACATGATGCCGATCACGACGGCGATGATGAGGTCGAAGGAGACGGTGACGATCGCGGTGACGATGAACGCCGCGGCATCCGATCTGGCGGAGCGCAGGATCGACCGCATCGTGGCCCGGTGCACCATCCGGTAGGCGGTAAGCATGAGCACGCCGGCGAGGCCGGCCAGCGGGATCATTCCGACCGGCCCGGACAGCACGAGCACGAACAGCAGCAGCACGACCGCGTGCACGATCGATGCGAGCCGGGTGCGGCCGCCGGATCGCACATTCACGGCGGTGCGTGCGATGGCTCCCGTCGCGGGCATCCCGCCGAACAGGCCGGAACCGATGGATGCGACGCCCTGACCGACCAGCTCTCGATCCGGGTCGTACGGGCCGGTGTCTGCGAGTGACGAGGCGACGCGCGCCGAGAGCAGCGACTCGATGGCCGCCAGCGCCGCGATCGTGAGGGCGGGTCCGAGCAGGGAAGCCGTGCCGCCGAGCGTCAGTGTCGGGAAGGACGGCATCGGCAGCCCGTCTGGCAGAGCACCGATGACGGCGAGCGGGCTGTCGATGACGAGGCAGAGGATCGTCACGACCGCGATTCCGACGAGGGAGCCCGGGATGCCGTGGTGCAGACGCTGCGCGAGAAGCATGCACCCGATGACGATGAGGGCGGCGGCGACCGCCCAGGGCACGTACGTCCAGTCAGCGGCGCCTACCGCCTGGACGGCGGCGACCAGTGCGTTGGAGCTGTGGCTCGCAGCATCCGCATGCCCGCCCACCGTGAGCGATGGCACCTGCTGCAGGAAGATGATGACCGCGATGCCGAGCGTGAACCCCTCGATCACCGGCCAGGGGATGATGCTGACCGCACGTCCGAGGCGCAGAGCGCCGGCGGCCAGCACGATGACGCCGGCCATGATGCTCACCAGGGCGACCGTGCCGACACCGTGCTCGGCGACGATCGGCAGCAGGACGACGACCATGGCTCCGGTGGGTCCTGAGACCTGGACGTTCGATCCGCCGAAGATCGCGGCGAGTACCCCTGCGATGATCGCGGTGATGAGACCGGCCTCGGCGCTCACGCCCGAGCTGACGCCGAATCCCAGAGCGAGGGGAAGTGCGACGATTCCGACCGTGAGACCGGCGACGAGGTCACCCTTCCACGTGCGGCGAAGGTCACGGTAGTCCGAGCGGGAGGGAAGGAGGCCGCGGGCGTAAGTGGCGGCTTTCACGGCTGCGCCTGCGCGAATGCGGGCAGCGCGTTGGCTTCGTCGATGCGCTCGCCGTCGGCGCGGACGATCTCGAGCAGCAGCGCCCTCGCGACTGCGAGCATCTCGGCCGTGCGGCGATCGGCGAGGCGGTAGTAGACATGGCTGGCGCGCCGCTCAGAAACGACGAGCCGGTGCCGTCGCAGCACGGATAGATGCTGCGAGAGATGCGACGCCTCGAGCCCCGTCTCTTCGCCGAGGCGTGCGACGCTCACCTCGTCCGAGTCCGAGAGCAGTTCGAGGATGCGGATGCGGAGTGGATGGGCGAGCCCCTTGAAGAGGTTCGCCTTCACCTCGTAGAGCGGACGATGTGCATCACTTAGCGGCATGATGAAGTCATCATATCGTGGGAACGCCCGACGTCGCTTGACGCCGCCGGCGCCCCTGCGCCACCTGACTCCCAATCGCTGCTCAGCCCGGCAGGCCCCGTCCGGTCGTGACCGCGCTCCCGCCGGTGTTCGCTTCGAGACCTGATCGGTGCCCGTGCGTGAAGGCCGAGCGATCGGCGCCCTGGCGTGCTCGCCCTCGTCGATGCGGGATCGCGTCGACCACGGCATCCACGCGGTCCTGACGATCCGCCAGCACGAGCGCGGTGCCAGAGCCCGCTTCTTCGATGATCACGGCACGACTCTCACGGAGGCGCTGCGCGGCACCGATCCCGAACCCGCGGATGAATCCGCTGCGTGCGCGGCGCTTCTCGCTCTCGGAGTGCCATCGGTACAACTCCCGCCGGCTCGCCCACCATGCCCTCATTGCGACCATCGCCTGCACCTCGAGGCTCGCCGTGAGGATCTTCGCCTGCTGCACATCGGACGTGAAGCCCACGAAATACAGGATGTATCCGCCGCCCGGTCGCTCCGACTGCATCGGTCTGATCGACCCGAGCGCGAACGCGACGTTGCCGCCCAGCTCGCGGATGTCTCGTGCGTAGGAGCCGGTGAAGACCATCTGCTCCTGCACGATCTCTTCGCGCTCCTGGCCGAGCTTCGCGCGTCGCGCATCGAGCCGCGCCTGCTCGATGCCGTACTTCACCATCAGCCGTTCGGCGTGTTCGGTGAGCGCCTCGGCCTCTTCGGGCGTCGTGCTCTCGGCCTTCGCCAGCAGCTTCGCGATCAGGTCCAACTTGGATTCGCTCATCGTGTCTCCTTCGTCTGCGATGCCGCTCAGTCTTCGCAGATGCTCCGACATCGCAGAGCGCGAGAGCGCGAACGGTGGAGGCTTCGACGCCCTGCGGCAGCTGTGGAGGAGAAGTGGTGCCAGGAACGACGACCGATTCTCCGTGCGGCTCGCTCGACGACCCGCACCGCGACGGGCGGAGTTCTCCCTGTTCGGCGGAGGATTTCAGTCCAGATCTCCGCCCATGGGTGAGATCTCCGCCGGAAGCGGAGAACCGTCCGCCGGTAGCAGCTGCGCGAGCCGAACCGCCGGTTTCCGGTACCGCAGGTCGGGATCAGCCGAACAGCAGCGACAGCACGGTCGAGCCGCCACCGATGAGGATCAGCGACACGATCGTCACCCAGGCCACGATGCGCATCCGGCGGGTGCGACGCTCGCCGAGCCGTCCGTAGTCCTCCTCGCCGGGCGCGGGGGCAGGGCTGCCCTGTCCGTGCCGCTCGATGTCGCTCACACAGGCTCCGAGACGGTCGGGCCGAAGGCTGCGGGAAGAGTCGCCTGCGAGCGCTCGCGCAGTTCGGATGCCGAGACCGTGAAGAGTCCGGTGACCTCGAGGTCGGAGACCGTGTCGGTCACGCCGATGCGCAGCACCGGGTAGCCGCGGCCTTCGCACAGGCCCTGGAACTTCACGTCGTCCTCGCGCGGCACCGTCACGATGACACGCCCCGTCGACTCGGAGAACAGAGCGGATGCCGCATCCACACCGTCGCGATCCATGAGTTCGGTGAGCCAGACGCGGGCACCGACGCCGAAGCGCATGACGCCCTCCGCGAGAGCCTGGGCGAGCCCGCCCTCCGACACGTCGTGGGCGCTGGAGATGAGCCACTCGTCGCGTGCCGCGGCGATGAGCCCGGCGAGGCGCTTCTCGCCTGCGAGGTCGACCTTCGGCGGCAGCCCGCCGAGGTGGTTGTGCACCGTCTCCGCCCAGGCCGAGCCGGACAGCTCGGTCGAGGTGGTGCCGAGCAGGTAGATGTTCTGGCCTTCGTCCTGCCAGCCTGACGGGATGCGCCGCGAGACGTCGTCGATGATGCCGAGCACGCCCACCAGCGGGGTGGGGTGGATCGGAGTGTCGCCGGTCTGGTTGTAGAACGAGACGTTGCCGCCCGTGACGGGGGTGCCGAGCTCGTAGCATCCGTCGGCCAGGCCGTCGACCGTCTGGCCGAACTGCCACATGACCTCGGGGTTCTCGGGGGATCCGAAGTTGAGGCAGTCGGTGATCGCCGTCGGGGTGGCGCCGGTGACGGCGACGTTGCGGTACGCCTCGGCCAGCGCCAGCTGTGCACCCGCGTACGGGTCGAGCTGGCAGTAGCGGCCGTTCGCGTCGGTGGAGATCGCGAAGCCGAGGCCGGACTCCTCGTCGACGCGGATCATCCCGGCGTCGTCGGGGAAGGCCAGCGCGGTGTTGCCGAGCACGTAGTAGTCGTACTGGTTGGTGATCCACCTCGTGTCGGCGAGGTTCGGGGAACCGACCAGGGCGAGGAACTGCTCACGCAGCACCTCGGCGTCGTCGGTGCGCGGCAGCAGCTCCGCAGCATCCGCCTGCAGCGCGTCGATCCACGTCGGGTACGCGACCGGACGGTCGTAGACGGGGCCGTCGACCGCGACCGTGGACGGGTCGACGTCGACGATGCGCTCGCCCTGCCAGTCGATGACGAGGCGGCCGTCTCCGGTGACCTCGCCGAGCACACTGGTCTCGACCTCCCACTTGTTCACGACAGCCATGAAGGCGTCGAGCTTCTCTGGGGCGACGATGGCCATCATGCGCTCCTGCGACTCCGACATGAGGATCTCCTCAGCGGTCAGGGTGGGATCGCGCAGCAGCACGTTGTCGAGCGACACCTTCATACCGCTGTTGCCGTTGGCCGCGAGCTCGGAGGTCGCGCACGAGATTCCGGCGGCACCGAGGTCCTGGATGGCCTCGACGAGCTCGCCCTTGTAGAGCTCGAGGCAGCACTCGATGAGCACCTTCTCGGCGAAGGGGTCACCGACCTGCACCGCGGGGCGCTTGGTCGGGCCGCCGTCGTCGAAGGAGTCGGATGCCAGGATGCTGGCACCGCCGATCCCGTCGCCGCCGGTGCGGGCGCCGAAGAGGACGACCTTGTTGCCGACGCCCTCGGCGTTGGCGAGTTTGAGGTCCTCATGACGGAGCACTCCGACCGCGAGCGCATTGACGAGCGGGTTGGCCTGGTAGACGGAGTCGAACACCGTCTCGCCGCCGATGTTCGGCAGGCCGAGGCAGTTGCCGTAGAAGCTGATGCCGGCGGTGACGCCGTGCACGACGCGCGCGGTGTCCGGGTGATCGATGGCACCGAAGCGGAGGGCATCCATCACGGCCACAGGGCGAGCGCCCATCGAGATGATGTCGCGGACGATGCCGCCGACACCTGTGGCCGCACCCTGGAACGGCTCGATGAAGGAGGGGTGGTTGTGCGACTCGGCCTTGAACGTGACGGCCCAGCCCTCGCCGACGTCGATGACGCCCGCGTTCTGGCCCATGCCCACCATGAGACGTTCCTTCATCTCGTCGGACACCTTCTGGCCGAAGCGGCGCAGGTAGTTCTTCGACGACTTGTAGGAGCAGTGCTCCGACCACATCACGGAGTACATCGCCAGCTCGCCCGAGGTGGGACGGCGACCGAGGATCTCGCGGATGCGCGCGTACTCGTCGGGCTTCAGCCCCAGTGCCGCGTACGGCTGCTCCTTCTCGGGAGTCGCCTCTGCGTTCGAGACGGAGTCGGGGACATGCTGACGAGTGGATGCTTCGGGGGTGGGGGTGGTCACGCGCACTCCAAGATCAGGGCCGGCGGGGCATGGTCAAGTCTACCGGCGGTCGCGGCAGCGATCGGCGGGGACGAGCACCCCTGCTGCACGACCGGACTAGAGGGCGCCGCCCTGCTGAGGAAGAGTCGCGTACGCGAACCGGACGAGGTAGTCGTTGAGGGCGAGCGACGCCTCTGCGGCGGCATCCACATCGCCACCGGCGACCGCATCCAGCACCGCCGCGTGCAGGGTCGCCGCTTCGGCGACGTCTGCGACAGGCTGCGACAGGTGCGAGAACCAGAACCGTCTGGATAGTCCCTGCAGTGGGGCCATCGCCACGGACAGGAATTCGTTGTGCGCCGCGGCGACGATGAGGTCGTGCGCATCGCGCAGGAACTGGGGGAAGTCCTCGAGCGGTATGTCGAGCGAACGGGCGCGCGTCATGAGGGCGGTGGCCCGGTCTCGCTGCTCGGCCGAGGCGCGCTCCGCCGCCAGTCGCACGGCGAATGGCTCGAGATTGCGCCGCAGTTCGAGCAGCTTCAGCTGGGCTTCGATGCTGCTCGGGGGGACGAGAACACCTCGTTGCGGGTGGATCTCCACCATCCGGTCCCGCGCGAGGCGTTGGAGGGCCTCGCGCACCGGTGTGCGCCCGATGCCGGTCGCCTCGGTGAGCTGCTTCTCGGAGATCAGGCTCCCCGGTGCGATCTCCTGCAGGACGATCATCCGCTCGATCTTCTCGAACGCGTCATCGGTCATGTTCCCAGCCATTTTCGCCTCCCTTATAGACAGTAGTCGAACAACCGATGTACGTTTAATACATGACTGATATCTCAGTTGGGCATTGGAGCCTCACCACACCCGTCATCGACACGGATCGCCTGCCGGTGATCGCCGACGTCGACGTGCTCGTCGTCGGAGCCGGCGCCGCGGGCGTCGCAGCCGCCACGGTCGCCGGCGAAGCCGGAGCGCGCGTGCTGATCCTCGAGAAGTACGGCTTCGCCGGTGGCGCGGCCGTCGCGGGAATGTCGGGGACCATCTGCGGCATGTACCTCGCGTCCGACTCCGGCGCCGCGCCCGAACAGGTCGTCCAGGGCTTCACGGAGCGCTTCGCCGGCGAGCTGCGGCAGCGCGGCGGGCTCACGGTTCCCCAGAAGTACGGCAAGACGTACACCAGCGCGCACGACCCGCTGAAATGGCGCGAGACGGCGGATGCGCTGCTCACCCGCGCCGGCGTCGAGATCCTGTTCCACACCGATGTCGTCGGGGTCATCAAGGACGCCGACGTGTATCAGGGCGTGGTCGTCGCCTCCAACGCGGGCCTGGGCGTCGTGCGTGCCGCACGCATCATCGATGCCTCGGGTGACGCCGCCGTCGTGGCCCGCGGAGGCGGTTCGTACCGGTTCGGTGCCAACGGCCGCATCCAGAACCCCACCATGTTCTTCCGGCTCGGCAATGTCGATCTTCCGGCCTTCTGGGACGCGTGGGGCGACGACACGATCAGCCCCCCGTGGGTCTCCGACCGGATCAGGGAGGCGCGGGTCGCAGGCATGGAGCTTCCGCGCGACAAGATCTGGATGTTCGACACCGGTCGCCCGGATGAGCTGCTCGTGAACGCCACCCGGTTGATCGGCGACGCCGGGCGAGTGCTCAACGTGATCGACCCGGCCGACTTCACGAGCGCCGAGGTGCGGGGTCGCGAGCAGGTGCGGGCGTATGAGGCGTTCCTGCGCCGGAACGTCCCCGGTTGCCGCGATGTCTTCGTCGTCGACACGGGCGTGGAGGTCGGCATCCGTCAGACGCGCACCGTCGAGGGCATCGCGACGCTCACGAACGATGATGTCGTGGGCGCGCGCAAGGCGGCCGACGGGATCTGCCGGTCGCCGTGGCCGATCGAGCTCCACGACGGCGAGCGGCCGAAGCTGCACTGGATCCTCGACGACTACTACGACGTGCCCTACGGCACCCTCGTGCCGGTGACGGGCGAGAACGTCATCGTCGCCGGTCGCTGCCTGAGCGCCGAGCATGAGGCGCTCGCATCCGCGCGGGTCACCGCGCAATGCTTCGAATACGGTCACGCCGCCGCCCAGGCGACGCTGCTCTCCCTGAGCACCGGCCGCGCATACCGAGACCTCGACGGACGCGAGGTCGCCACCAGAATGATCGCCGAGGGCAGCGCGCTGAGCGTTGATGCCCCGGCAACCGACAAGGAAGAAGTTCGACGATGAGCCAGGCGACACCGACCGAGACGCTGCGGAGCAACTTCACACCCGGCACCACGAGATGGGCGGTCCGGCGCGCGCAGTGGAGTGCCATGGGCATTCCCCTCGCGGATCAGGACAAGCCCAAGATCGCGATCGTGAACACCTCGTCCAAGCTGTCGGTGTGCTTCGCGCACCTCGACGACGTGGCGGTGCGCGTGGCCGACGCCATTCGCGAAGCGGGCGGCCTGCCCTTCGAGATCCGCACGACCGCCCCCAGCGACTTCGTCACCAGCGCGGGCCGGAAGGGCCGCTACCTGATGCCGACGCGAGACCTGATCGTCAACGACGTCGAGGCCGCGGTGGAGGGTGCCGTGCTCGACGGCATCGTGTTCCTCTCCTCGTGCGACAAGACCACGCCCGCCCACTTGATGGCGGCCGCACGGCTCGACCTGCCGAGCATCGTCGTGATCGGCGGATACCAGCGCGGCGGCACCTGGAACGGCTGCTCGGTCGACATCGACACGGTCTACGAGTCGGTGGGCGCGATCTCCGCCGGTGAGATGACGGCGCCGCAGCTCGGCGATCTCGCCGACTCGGCGATCCAAGGACCGGGGGTCTGCGCGGGACTGGCCACCGCGAACACGATGCACTGCATCGCCGAAGCGCTCGGGATGACGGTGGCCGGCTCCGCTCCGACCCGCGCGAACTCCGAGCAGATGCTCGGCAACGCGACAGCGGCCGGTCATCGCATCGTCGACATGGTCACCGAGGGCATCACCGCCCGTCAGATCATCACCGCCGAGTCGATCGAGAACGCGGTGGAGGTCGCGCTCGCCCTGGGAGGGTCCGTCAACTGCGTCCGCCATCTCACCGCGATCTCGGCCGAGGCCGATCTCGATCAGGATGTCGTCGCACTGTTCGAGCAGAAGGGGCGCGATGCCGTGCAGCTCGCCGCCATCCGCCCGAACGGCGCGCACCAGGTCTGGGATCTCGATGAGATCGGCGGGGTGCAGACCGTGCTGCGCACGCTGATGCCGCGACTGCACGGTTCGGCGCTCACTGTCGAGGGCGTCAGCGTCGCCGAACGCGCAGAGCGTGCGCGCGATGCCGACGGCGACGTGCTGCACACGCTCGACGATCCGGTGAAGCCGGAGCCCGGTCTCATCATCCTCCGCGGATCCGTGGCTCCGGACGGCGCGATCGTCAAGGTCGCCGGCGTCGGTGCGGCGCGGCGTCAGTTCGACGGCCCCGCGGTCGTCTTCACCGCTGAGGACGACGCCATCGACGCGCTCGGCGCGGGCGAGATCCACCCCGGCGACGTCATCGTGCTCCGCGGCATGGGCCCGAGGGGCGGCCCCGGCACCGTGTTCGCCGCGAGTTTCGTGGCGGCGCTGAACGGGGCGGGGCTCGGCGGTCAGGTCGCTGTCGTCACCGACGGCGAGCTGTCCGGTCTCAACCACGGCCTCGTCGTCGGCCAGGTCATGCCCGAAGCCGCCGACGGCGGACCTCTCGCCGGTATCGAGCAGGGCGATCTCATCCGCATCGACCTCGACGCCCGCCGCATCGACGCCGACCCCGCGCGGAACGGGGCGCCGGTGCGCGCCGGAGATTCCCGCGTCGAACGCGGCTGGCTCGGACAGTATGCGGCGCTCGTCGGACCGATTCAGAAGGGCGCCGTGCTGCGTCGCCCTGCTTCCTGAGGTCGCAGTGATGCGACCAGGAGTTCCCTCAACCAACGAAGGAGATGGACCAGTGACAGTAACCACCACTGCTGCGCCAACGGCGGCGCAGCGCAAACAGGCGAGGAAGGCCGGCATCGCCGCGCTCGTGGGCACCACCCTCGAGTGGTACGACTTCCTGATCTACGGGACCGCGGCGGCACTCGTGCTCAACTCGCAGTTCTTCCCGGGGACGGATCCCGTCGTGGGAACCCTGGCGGCGTTCGCGACGTACGCGGTGGGCTTCCTCGCCCGTCCGTTCGGCGGGATCATCCTCGGCAACATGGGCGACAAGGTGGGTCGCAAGAAGATGCTCGTCTTCACCATCGTCCTGATGGGGATCGCGACCACGCTGATCGGCGTCCTCCCCACATACGCGGCGATCGGGGTCGGCGCGCCGATCATGCTGATCGTGCTGCGCCTTCTGCAGGGCTTCGGTGCCGGTGGCGAGTACGCGGGTGCTGTCGTGCTC
Source organism: Microbacterium shaanxiense (assembly GCF_054779995.1). NCBI lineage: Bacteria > Bacillati > Actinomycetota > Actinomycetes > Micrococcales > Microbacteriaceae > Microbacterium > Microbacterium shaanxiense. Next base: position 226,708 of record NZ_BAAGXE010000002.1, read on the forward strand.
TCGGTCGAGCACGGCGACCAGCGCCGTCGCGGTCTCGCCGGGGCATGGGCGCCGATGGGTTTCGCTGTCGCGACGCTGCTGTCGACGGGCGTGTTCCAGCTGATGACGACCATCCTCTCGGAGGAGGACTTCCAGGCGTGGGGCTGGCGCGTGCCGTTCCTGCTCGGGGCTCTCCTGCTCGTCGTCGGGTACTTCATCCGCCGGACGATCGATGAGACCCCCGCCTACGAGGAAGCGGTCAAGGCCGAAGCGCAGGGCGTCGCCAAGCAGACGAAGATCCCGGTGTTCGAAGCCATCCGCCGCCACCCGCGGAACTTCCTGGTCGTCGTCGGCGCGCGGTTCGCGGAGAACGGGTTCGCGTACCTGTTCCCGGTCTTCGCCGTCGGCTTCGCGGTGAACTCGCTCGGTGTGCCGACCTCGGTCACACTGATGGCCGTGGTGATCGCCTCGGTCGTGCAGGTGATCGCGATCCCGCTGTGGGCGGCGCTGAGCGACAGAGTCGGTCGTCGCCCCGTGTACGCAGGAGGAGCGATCGCCTCGATCGTCTGGCTCGTGCCGTTCTTCATGCTCGTCGAGACGATGTCGCCCCCGCTTCTGGTGCTCGGGTTCGTCGTCGGGCTCGGAGTGCTGTACCCGGCGATGCTCGCCCCGCAGGCGGCCTACTTCGCCGAGCTGTTCGACACCCGCACGCGATTGTCCGGGTTCGCTTTCGCCCGAGAGATCGGATCCGTGCTCGCGGGAGGATTCCTCCCGCTGATCGCGACCGCGCTGCTCGCCGCGGTCGGGCACTGGTGGATCATCGTCGTGTACCTGCTGGTGCTCACGATCCTCACCCTCGTCGCTCTGGCCTTCGGCCCGGAGACGAGCAGCAACGACATCGAGGCGGTGCCGGAAGAGGCGCGCTGACGATGAAGAACGGGGCCGTTCGAAGCCAGATGCTTCGGGCGGCCCCGTTCTGCGTGGGCGCGGACGGATGCTGCGCGCATCCGGCATCCACCGGTCATGGTCAGCGGATCAGCTGCGCTCTCCCGACCGGTCAACGAGGCGCCAGGTCGCGGGCAGCAGGCCCGCCATCGCGACGATCTTCACGGCATCGCCGATGAGGAAGGGCAGCACGCCGAGGGTGAATGCCGTGACGAGGTCGATGCCAGCGAAAGCGGCAAGCCACGGCACTCCAAAGGCGTAGATCGTGAGTGACCCGATCGCGGCGAGGCCGAGCGTCGACCAGACCGAACGGTCGGATCGCCGCCGGGCGAGCGCACCGACGATCAACGCCGCGACGACGTAGCCCACGATGTAGCCGAACGACGAGAACGCCCAGCCGGCTTCACCGTGCGCGAACAGCGGCACACCGACGAGGCCCAGCACGAGGTAGAGCCCTGCGCTCGCCGACCCCCGGAGCGGGCCGAGCGCCGCACCGGTCAGCAGCACCGCGAAGGTGGCGAGGGAGATCGGGATCGGCGTGAACGGCAGTGGGATCGCGATGTAGCCGGCCACGGTGATGAACGCCGTGCCGATGATCGTCAGGACGACGTCGCGCACTCGTGCGCCGGGAATGAGGTCTGCCAGCACCGGGAAGGTGCGGCGCGGGGCTGTTGCGGTTGACATCGGTCTCCTTGGGGGAACTTCCTGAACAGTGCTCACTAGAACAGTGCTCACTAGAACAGTGTTCACCTGAACGGTGTTCTGTAGAGTAGCAGGATGAACGCCGTGCCTGCATCCGCCCGTAATGACCGCACCGGCGTCGTCGACGCCGCGATGCGGGTGCTCGCCGAGAACGGACTGCCCGGCCTGTCGATGCGGCGGATCGCGGACGTGCTCGACGTGCAGGTCAGCGCGCTGTACTGGCACTTCCCGAACAAGCAGAGCCTGCTCGCGGCGGTCAGCGCGCGGGTCGTCGCGCTGGGTGATTCGGATGCTGACGCAGACCTCGCCGCCATCGCGACGGGCCTGCGCGAGAGGCTACTCGCGCACCGCGACGGTGCGGAGCTCGTGTCGAGCTCACTCGCGCTCGGGCTGCTGGAGCTGCCGAGCCGGATGCGACTCGTGGCGGCAGCGGAAGCCTCGGGACTCGACGCGGTGTCGGCGCGGATCGCGGCCGACACCGTCGTGCACTACGTGATCGGCTACACGTTCCACGAACAGCAGCGCGTGCATGCGGCTGTGGTGGGCGCGGCGGATGCCTCGGCCGATCTCACGCCTTCGCAGATCGACGACGACGGCGACGCCTTCGACGCTGGGCTCGCGATGGTGGTCGCCGGTGTGCGGGCTGCGGCGGGAGCGCCGGCGCCCGGCCGTTAGTCGGCATCCGCCTCGCAGGCAAGGGGGTTCGCTGGTCGCCCGCGCCGTCGTAAGAAGGAAGCACCACGACGGAGGAAGGCGACATGGCTGCAGGAGACATCGAGACGTTCCGCCAGGACGGGCTGTGGTTCAACCGCATCGAAGGCGAATCGCGCACGCTCGGCCCCGGCTTCGAGAAGGAGAAGGAGGCGATCGCCGCGGGGCGTGAAGCCGCCGTCGCGCGGCAGGTCGAGCACAACCTCAAGTTCTCCGAGGGCCCGACCGACGACCGCGCCGCCTACGGCACGAACCCCCGCGACCTCGTCTGAGGCCGCGGGGGCGCGGTGCTTACTGCACCGACCACCCGCCGTCGCTCGCGACGATCGCGCCGTTGATGTTCACGGCGTCGTCCGAGAGAAGGAACGTGATCGAGGCGGCGAGCTGCTCGGCTGTCGCGACGGTCGGGATGGCCTGCTGGAACGGCGCGAGTCGCGCAGAGCCGACCTCGGACATGTTCGGCGGCATCGGGATGCCGGTGGCCACGCCGCCCGGAGCGACCGAGTTCACGCGGATGCCCTTCGGCCCGTACATGAACGCCGCCGACTTGGTGACGCCGATGATGCCGTGCTTGCTCGCCGTGTAGGCGTTGCCCGACGCGTTGCCGCGCAGACCCGCTTCGCTGGCGACGTTGAGGATCGCGCCGCGGCCGGCGGCCTCCATGAGGGGCAGCACCGCGCGCATGAGCTTGAACGGAGCGGTGAGGTTGATCGCGATCACGCGGTCCCACACGGCATCCGGAGTCTCGCCCGCCGGCGAGAAGTCGTCGTTGATGCCGGCGACGTTGGCGAGCCCGTCGATCTTCTCCCCGGCGGCGGCGACGACCGCGTCGACCGATTCCTGCTTGGTGAGGTCGCCGGCGACCGTGACGATGTCGGCATCCGCGAGCTCTGCCTTGAAGGCGTCGAGCTTGTCGGCCGCGATGTCGACGGCGACGACGCGGCCGCCTTCGCGGGCGATGCGCGATGCGGTCGCCTTGCCGATTCCGGATGCTGCGCCGGTGACGATGATCGTCTTCCCGGCGAAGCGGCCGGGGGTGGTCTTCTCGACCCAGCCGGTCGGCTCGGTGTCGGCGGGCATCTCGCCGTCGTTCGCGGCGCGGACGAGGTCGTCGACGACCGACTGCGCCATCGCGCCCTGGCTGAGCACGACCATCTGCTGCAGGGGAAGCCCGAGCACCGGCGTGAGGGAGTCGGCGTCGGCACCCGCCTGGGCGAGCATGCCGCGCACGAGCTCGCCGCCGATCGGATCGTTCAGCCACTCGCCGATGGTGGAGTGTGCGGTCAGTGCCATGATTCTCCCTTTCGTCCGTGTTTCGCAACGGTGCGTCTACTTATCTTCCATCGTACTCCTCGATACTCTGAAACGGTGCCGAGACCTCGTAGTGAGAAAGCGCGCCAGGCGGTGCTGGCCGCGATGCGTCGCGCCATCGCGGGCGAGGGCTACGCTGCGGTGACGATCGAGGGCCTCGCCGCTGAGGCGGACGTCGCGAAGCAGACGATCTACCGGTGGTGGCCGTCGAAGGCGGCCATCCTCGGTGAGGCGCTGCTCGAGGGTTCGCTCCCCGGTGGCGACGTCGCTCTGGCGGTCACCGACGACCTCGAGGCCGACCTGCGCGCCTGGTTCTCGGCGGCCTCGGTCGGGCTGGGGGAGCCGGAGTCCGTCGCGCTCGCGCGCGCGCTGATCGCCGTGACGGCGACGGATCCCGAGCTCGGCGCGGCTCTCAACGAGCGCTTCGCGAGCCCGATCGTCCGGTGGGTGGTCGCGCGGATCGCGGCGGCGAAAGAGGCCGGCGACGTGCGCGCGGATGCCGACGCCGAGGCCATCGCGGATCAGCTCGTCGCGACGGCGTCGTATGCCGCACTGCAGGGGCGTGCGCTGAGCGAGGAGCGCGTCCGCGTGACGGTCGAGCTGCTGCTGCACGGGATCGCCGCGTAGAACGCGCGCGCCCACCGCGTAAAGTCATGGGGTGTCCGCATTCGCCCTGAAGTACGCGCTGATCGCGTTGGCGATCCTTCTCGTCGCCGCCGGCGTGTGGTGGGCGATGAAGCGTCCGAACCGGTCCAAGCGGGCGCCGTCCCGGGTGCGGATGCCGATCTTCGTCCCGCTCGCCGGATGGCTGCTGCTTGCGGTCGGGTTCCTTCTGGCGCTGAGCGCATTCACCTCCCGCTACACGGCCGATCTGCTGCCGATGCGCATCGCCTCGCTCGTGATCGCCGCCGGCGGGGTGTTCTTCCTGGTCATGTACAACAACTGGTACGTCGATGCCCGGTCCGACGAGGTGCATTTCCGCACGATCCTGGGGCGCGAGCACGTGATCAGGTACGTCGACATCGTCGACTACCGGATGCGGCAGGTCAACGGGCAGCCGAGCTTCCGGGTGCGCTCGGCGTCCGGCGTGAAGTTCAGCATCAATCCGCGGATCTTCCCCGTCGAGCCGCTGTTCGACGCGATCCGGTTCCGCGAGCGCACCGGCCGCTGGCCGCTGGCGGGCGAGCGGCGCTAGCCGGAGGCGCCAGCGGTGGGCGCGCTCGCTGCAGTTCGGCCGTCCACGAAGCGCGCCTGCGCACGGTCGTGGCGCCTTCCCACCGCGACGTGCTCGGTGGCCTTCGCGAGCCCCATCGGTCTGGTCGACACGTAGACGCTCTCGGCGCGCTCGGCCAGGAACGTCTCGTGCCACACGCCGACGGCACCCGGCGCCTTGCGGGCCGCCTTGTTGAACGCGGTCCATGCCGGACGATGCTCCTGCGAGGGCGCGGATGCATATGCGTAGAGCTTCTCGATCGATGACCAGTACTGCACGACGTACGGACCGCCGTTGCCGAACAGCAGCTGGTACCCGAGGAGGCCGGAATCCTCGTCCATGGACAGCTCGCGCAGCATCCGGGGCATGGCCATGAATGCCGGCACCCAGAGATCCGGCCGCCACCAGCGGTTGATCTGCATACCGATGTGGAACACGACGAGCTCGCCCTCGTGGTGATGGGTCATGCGTCCGTTGACGACTTTCGACATGGCGTCCTCCCTACTGGATAGCTTCACTATCCATAATGGATAGCGCTACTATCGATGTCAAGAGGTGATCATGAGAATTTCTGAGCTGTCGGCGCAGACGGGTGTGCCGGTGCCGACGATCAAGTACTACCTGCGTGAAGGGCTGCTGCCGGAGGGTGAGCGCAGCGCCCCGACCCAGGCGGCGTACGGAGAGGCGCACGTGCAGCGGCTGCGCGTCATCCGCGCCCTCATCACGGCCGGGGTCAGCATCGCCGAGACGCGTCGGGTGCTCGATGCGCTGGACGATCCGCCAGAGGACGCCCACCGGCTGCTCGGCACGGCGCACGCGGCGATCACCCCGCCGGCCGATGAATCCCTCGACCTCGCCGCCGCGCAGGAGGCGGTCGCCGGGCTCGGATGGAAGCCGGGGATGTGCGACGATGCCGTGCTTCACGACGTCGCCCGCGCGCTGCAGGGTCTCGAGAACGCCGGGTTCGACCTGGCGAACGGGGCGCTGCCGGTCTACCTCAAGAGCATGCGCGATGTGGCGGATGTCGAGATCGCCGGCGTCCCGACCGAGTCAGTGGAGGCGGCGGTCAGATACGTCGTGCTCGGTTCGGTGCTCGTCGAGCCGCTGCTGCTGGCACTGCGCCGCGTGGCGCAGCAGGTCGCGTCGGCAGAGCGCTTCGGCGCACTGGACACCCAGTGAAGCCCGGATGCTGCGCGGTTAGGCTGAAGGCATGAACAAGAACAACGTGTGGACCATCGTCGGCGTCGTGGTCGCGGTCATCGTCGCGTGGTTCGTGGTCAGCGCGCTGTTCTCGGTGCTGTGGTTCATCGCCAAGCTCGCCCTCGTCGCCGTCGTCGCCGTGGTCGTGTACCTGGTGCTGCGCGGGGCGTTCAGCAAGCAGGAGTAGCGCCGGGGGCTCTCGCCGCGTCTGTGCGGTCGTCACCTGGTCACGCCGACCGGGTAGCTGTAGACATCCGTCACTTCGACGCGATGGGTCGGGCCGTCGTCGATGAGGCGTTGCAGCACGAGGTCGCGTTTCCCGATCGCCCACTCGGGGACGACTTCCGGCCATCGTGCGGCGCTGGGGAAGTACGTCACGAAGGGCCGTACGCCCCAGCCGCCGTCGAAGTGCAGGCCGCGGGATCCCTCCCAGTAGAAGACCTGCTCCTTCCAGCGGAACTCGATCTCGTACTCAGGCTCCGTGCTCACACCGTGAGCCTAACGGCGGCGCGCGCCCCCGCATGGGAGAAGACTTTCGGGGGTTCTCGCGCCTGAGAACCCCCGAAAGTCTTCTTTCCAGGCGTAACTCACCCGCGCAGCAGCGCGCGCAGGGTCTGGATGCTGTCGGCCTCTGCCGCGGTCTTGTCGGGGCGGTACCCCTTGACGCGCGCGAAGCGGAGGGCGATGCCGCCGGGGTAACGGGGTGAGTTCTGCACGCCGTCGATCGCGATCTCGACCACCAACTCGGGCCGCAGGAAGACCGTGTTCGCCGTGCGGCGTGACTCGTACGACGGGAAGGTGTCGGTCTGCCACCGCAGCAGTTCGTCGGTGAGTCCCTTGAAAGTCTTGCCGACCATCACGAAGCCGCCCGGTTCGCCGAACTCCCCGTCTGGATCGTAGGCACCGAGGTGCAGGTTCGAGAGCGTGCCCTGCCTTCGTCCGGATCCCCATTCGGCGGCGAGCACGACGAGGTCGTAGGTGAGCACCGGCTTGACCTTGACCCATGACTTGCCGCGCCGGCCCGCGGTGTAGGTGGATCCGATCCCTTTGACGAGCACGCCCTCATGCCCGGCGGCGAGGGCCTCGCGGGAGAGCTGCTCGGCGGCATCCGCGTCGGCGGTGACGATCCCCGGCATCCGCCACTCCGCCGCGATGCGCTCGAGTTCTTCGAGGCGCGTGGAGAGAGGTTCGTCGATGAGGTCGCGGCCGTCGACGTGCAGCAGGTCGAAGAACCACGGCCGCAGCACGACGTCGCGGGCGACGTCGGCGCCGAACCGCGACATCGTCTGCTGAAAGGGGCGAGGCCCGCCGTCTTCGTCGAGCGCGAGCGTCTCTCCGTCGAGGATGAAATCGGTGGCGGGCAGGCCGCGCACGATCTCGACGATCTCAGGCACGCGGTGGGTGATGTCGGCGAGGCTGCGGGTGTAGACGCCGACCTCGTCGCTGTGGCGGTGCACCTGGATACGGGCGCCGTCGAGCTTGTACTCCACGGATGCTTCGCCGGTGAGCTCGAGAGCTACCGTCGCGGTTGCAGCAGTGCCGGCGAGCATCGGCAGCACCGGCCGGCCGACCTGCAGCCCGACGGCATCGAGTTCCTCGGCGGTGCCGGTCAGAGCGACCAGCGCGGTGTCGCCGAGATCACCGGACAGCATCGCGGCGCGGCGCACACTCGCGACAGGGCGGTCGGCTGCGCGGGCTATCGCGTCGAGCAGCACGCCACCCAGCGCTCCGGTGCGCAGCTCGCCCAGCATCGCGCGAGCGAGGAAGTCCCACTCCGCGGCGGTCGCGCGAGAAGCGAGGTCGGTGAGCAGGCCGGTGCGGACGGCGGCCGAGCCTGATCCGGACGCCGAGGCGAGCGCGTCGAGCGCACGATCGACATCGGCGATGGTGAGGGTCGGGTCGGTGGCGGGTTCGACCACGAGCGCAGTGAGGCCGCGCCATCCCACGCCCAAGCGCCCCTGGCGAGGGGCGGCGAGCAGCAGGCCGATGAGTGGTGGGATCTCGTCGGTCTCGGCACGCCCGATCAACCGGGCGAGCGCATCGGTCTTCGCCAGTCGCGACGATGTGGCAGCGACCGCCTCCGCAGTGTCTGCGAGCTCGGAGAGCTTCATATCGGCATTCTCGCACCGGGGTGCGACGTTCGGGACGTGTCTGCCGTGAGGACCCGCGGCTCAGCGAGCGGTGGGCTTCCCGTCGGCTGCCCACGCCACGCCCAGGGCGAACAAGGTTGAGACGCCGTACTGCTCCATCGCCGCAGCGATTCGCCGCCGACCCGTTCGTGGGTTGATCCCCAGTCGTCGCGAAGCCGCGTCGAGCGTGACGCCCTGTTTCATCAGCGCAAGCAGCGGCGCCCACGACTGCTCCACCCCACCGAGCGGCTCGCCGCGATGCCAGAGCTCGCGGAACAGGCTTCGGCCCAATTCGGCGAGGGATGCGTTGCGGACACCGATCACACTGGTCGGCCAGCCCTCACCCCATTCGATCGGCAGGGCGACCACCTCGCCGTCGATCCAGAACCAACTCGGAAGGCCGTCGAGAACGCGGAACTCCACCCCGACGGCCTCGTAGCGCTCGGCGATCGCCACCAGTCGGGCATCCTCTGCCATCGAACGCGGGAGCAGGGCTCGCACCGATTTCTTGCCGGCGAACATCTCCGCGAAACGACCCGCGCGCGCGGGGTCGGTCTGCAGATAGCGCTCGAGATCCGGAAGCACCGCCCAGGCGGCGTCGCTCCCCTCGCGCGCGACGTCGTACCAGAGATCCTCTGCCGCCTGTGGTCCGTGCCGGACGAAGACGGGAACGAGATCTCCGGATGCTTCGCCCACTGTCCAATGACGCAGCAAGGCCGGCAGGTCAGCGACGAGCGACTCGATCCGGGAGGCGAACTCATCGGTGGTCTGCCGCATCGTGCGCACCTCGCGTTCGACGACGTCTGCGGTCCACGTCGCCGGAGTGGGGTAGGCGATCATGCCGTCATGCGACGAGAGCGCGCCTTCTCGCGCAAGTCGCGCGACGGCGACGGTCGTCTCGCTCTCATCTGCGTGGGCGGCGGTCGCGAGTTCTGCCACGGTCCTCGGGCGGCTGCGGTAGATCAGCTCGAGCAGTGCCCTGTCTTCCATGTCCACCTCCGACCGCGTGTAGAGACCATCATGGCGCATGTGGCCGCTTCCGGACGCCCTTTAGAGGTCGTGGCCGGAAGAGGAGCTTGTCCTGTCCTCTTCTGTCCATGCACACTGATGCTGTGGGGACCCGGGGCCGTGGCTTCGTACGTGCGCACGTGCGAGGCCGCGGGGGGCCGCCAACGTTCCATCGACGTTCGGCCTATCGGAAGCAGCGACATGAGAACCATGAGCAGCACGAAAAAGGGCATCGCACGCGTCGTCGCCGTCTCGACGGTGGCGGCACTCACGTTCGGGATCACGGCGTGCACGGCGGGTGATGCAGAGGGGTCGTCGTCGAGCGGTCCCGCTGTCGTACTCGGTGATGAGCCCAGCCAGGATGCCGTCGATCTCTACACGGATCGCGATACCGCGGTGGCCGCGGCCGTCGACGCGCTCCCGGAGTTCGTCGAGAAGGCGCTCGAACAGACCGGGGTGCCCGGCGCGGCCGTCGCGGTCGTCTCGAACGGCGAGGTCGTGTTCGAAGAGGGATACGGTGTGCGCGACATGACGACGCAGGATCCTGTCGATGCCGACACCGTCTTCCAGATCGCGTCCTTGTCCAAGCCGCTCTCGTCGAGCATCGTGGCCAAGGCGATAACCGAAGACGCCGATCTGTCGTGGGACGATCCGGTCGTCGAGTATCTTCCCGACTTCGCGCTGAAGGATCCGTACGTGACCGCTCATGCGAAGATCGGCGACTACTTCTCGCACCGCACTGGCATTCCGACCGGTGGCGGCGATGACCTCGAGGACATCGGCTTCGATGTCGACTACATCATGGCCCACATGGACCAGATTCCTCTGGCGTCGTTCCGCGACACCTACCAGTACTCCAACTTCGGACTGACGGTGGGTGGCGAGGCGGTCGCGGCGTCGCGCGGGCAGACGTGGGCAGAGACCGCGCACGAGCTGTTGTTCGAGCCGCTCGGCATGACCTCGACGACCACGGTCCATGACGACTATCTCGCGGTCGATGATCGCGCGGCGATGCACGCGCGTACCGGCGAGGGCGTGTACGAGCAGTTGTTCGACCGCGATGCTGATGCCGAGGCTCCGGCCGGCGGTGTCGCCTCCACTGCCGGCGACATCGCGAAGTGGATGAACATGGTGCTGGCGAACGGCGAGGTCGACGGCGAGGAGTTCATCGACCCGCTCGTGCTCGCGAAGACCTACTCGGCCCATTCGATCACCGGTGGAGACGCCAAGAACCTGACGACGCGCACCTCGCACTACGGCTTCGGCATGAACGTCGGTGCGACCGTGACCGGTCGTGTGAGCATCAGCCATTCCGGCGCCTTCGGCTGGGGTACCGCCACCAACGCCACGATGATCCCCGATCTGAACGTGGGGATCGTCGTACTGACGAATGGAGCACCGTCGGGAGTCCCGGAGGCGATCGCGTCGGAGTTCGTCGACCTCGTGCAGTTCGGAGAGGAGACGCGACCCTGGTTGGACATCTGGCCCACCGTCTTCGCGCACTTCTCCGACCCCGCAGGCGACCTCGTGGACGAGGAGCCCCCGGCGGATGCCGCGGCAGCGGCCCCGGCCGGCGACTACGTCGGAACGTACACGAGCCCCTACTTCGGCGACTTCGTCGTGACTGAGGAGAACGGCACCCTCACCGGCGCACTCGGGCCGGAGGGCGGCTACACGTTCGAGCTCGATCCGTGGGACGGAGACACGCTGTCGTTCGTGCCGACGGGTGAGAACGCGCTGCCCGGGTCACTCTCCTCGGCGGTCTTCGTCCGCGAGGGCGCGCAGATCACCGGGGTCACTCTGACGTACTTCAACAAGTTCCCGGCCGAGGGGCAGGAGCCGAACGGGCTCGGGGTCTTCGTCCGGGTGGGGTGATGCATCCGGGCTACGCGTGTGAGCTTCTCAAGCGATAGTCGGCAACCCGGTGTCAGCTGCCGACCGGGTCGTGCCGCGCACGAAGGCCTTCACCGTCGCGTGCGGCTCGCCGATGCCGGCTCCGTGGGGACGGATCGTGTACGCGCCGACGGCCGCCGGCACGATGAACGTCTCGGCGTAGTGCACGACGAAGGGCTCGAAGGCGCCTGACGGCGACTCGACGATGGCCTCGGAGCCTTCCACGAGATTGAGCACGTTGACCGTACCCTGCGTGTCGTGAGGGGCGGTGCCGGTGAACCAGTGCCGGCGCACCTCGATGAACTCGAGGTGGTGCAGGCCGGTGCGCTCCTCGCGCCACCCGTCGCCTTCGGTTACGGGCTCGACCTGGTCGACGAGGTTGTCGTTGGTCCACTCCGTCTCGCGGTCCCATTGGATGTTGGCCAGTGCGTGTTCGAGGTGGATCGGGCGAGGCGTGCCGTCGAGGCCGACGCGGTCCCAATCCCACATCTTGAAGGTGAAGATGTACGGCGTCGCCGAGATCTCGAGCACCATCGAGTTGCGCCCCGAGCAGTGCACGGTGCCGGCGGGGATGGCGAAGTGGTCGTGCTTCTTCGCCGGATACGTGTTGACGTAGGTCTCTGCGGGGAACGAGATCTCGCCGGATTGGGCACGGGAGAGATCCTCGGTGAGGCGCTGACGGTCGACGCCGGTCTTCAGCCCGAGGTACACGAGCGCATCGTCGCCGGCGTCGAGCATGTAATAGCTCTCGTCCTGGGTGTACGACATGCCGAACCGGTCGCGGATGTAGTCGGTCAGCGGATGCACCTGGAGTGAGAGGTTGCCGCCGCCCATGGTGTCGAGCAGATCGAAACGGATGGGGAACTCGGCCCCGAAGCGCGCGAAGGTGCGCTCGCCGAGCAGTTCGCGAGGGTGTGCGAACACGAGGTCGATCGCCGGAATCTGGAAGGTGGACTCACCGTCGGTCAGAAGCAGGCTGTTCTCCTCCGGAACCCCGTCGAACGACCAGGCGTAGTTCGGCTCGGACTCGTCGAGACCGCACACCTGCTTCATCCACTGCCCGCCCCACACGCCGGGATCGAAGTACGGCGCGACGCGGAAAGGACGCGTGGGCGCCGCGGCGAGTGCGCCTCGGAACGCCTCGCCGGAGATGAGCGAAGGATCATGCGGGTGATTCAGATCGAGCACGAAGTCGACGGTGTCGAAGAGAGGTCGCTTGTGCCGGTCGGCTGCTCGCCATTCGAGGAAGAAGCCGCGCTTGATCTTGCGGAGGGGATCCTCGTCGGCATTGTCGGCGTGCCAGTTGGCCATGCCTCGCCGGTACCGTTGCTGGATCTCCCATCGGGCCAGCTCGCCCAGCACGGTGACGTCGGCGTCCGCGACGGTGGCGGCGCCCCACCCGACGAGCACCGTCCCGACGCGACGCTGCTGCACGTCGACCTTGATGGCGGCGACGGCATCCTGATCGAAGAAGGCCTCGACGGTGGCGTGCGACATGACACCGAAGACGCGGTCATCGGTGAGGTTCTCACGGAACGACGTCTCCAAGCGCTCGGTCGAGAGCGCCGCGCTCTCGATGTCGATGATCTCGAAGCCGGGCATCGCGGCGCGCACCTGATCGATCAGCAGTGACAGGTCGGTGCCTGGATAGGTGTCGATGGCGACCAACGGTCGGTCTCCGTGCTCGGTCGCGGCTCCGCGCAGCGACTCCCAGAGATCGTCGCCCCTGAGCACGCGCTCGCCACGGGGGAGATCGATCGTGGGGGTGCGATCGTACGCCGATGTGATCGGCATGCCATCGCGAGCGGAGGGAAGGGGGTGCATCGTTGCCAGCCTTTCGTTACGGACTTCGACGCGCGCCTCAGTTCGGGCCGCCATCGCACTGGTATCGATATCAACCTACCTCACGAAAATGAGATCCGCATCCGGCGGTCCCTATCTGCGGAAGCGGGTGGGGAGCTGGATCATCTCCGACTCCCGCTCGTCATCCGCCTGCATCCGGCTCATGACCATGCGCGCGGCGGTACGGCCGAGCTCGCGCGGGTCGTGCTCGATGACAGAGAGCGTGAACGGCATGAGACTCGACAACTCGAAGTCGTCGAAGGCGACGATGTGCATCGAGTCGGCGGCACTGCGGTGCTCGGCCAGTGCGCGGAGCACGCCCACGGTGTTGCGGTTGTTGGCGCTGAAGATCGCCGTGGGCGGATCGTCGAGGGCGAGCAATTCGATCATGACGTCGTGTGCGGCGACGTCATCGTTCTGGCCGGCGCGGATCAGCGCAGGATCGAAGGCGACGCCGGCCTCGCGATGCGCGCGCTCGAACCCCTCCTGGCGTCGCCGGCTGGTGAAGACCGACACGCGGTTGCCGAGGAAGGCGATACGACGGTGGCCCTCGGCGAGGAGGTGCGCGGTTCCGTCTCGCGCTCCGCTCTCGTCGTCCACGAGCACGACGTCCGCCTCGACGCCGTCCACCTGGCGCGAGGCCAGCACGAGCGGGACCCCGGCAGCGGTCGCCGCCTGCAGATGCGTCACGTCACCGCCGGCGGGAACCACGATGAGTCCGTCCACCTTGCGCCCGATGAAGTCGTTGACCAGAGCGCGCTCGCGCTCCGTGTCCTCGCCGCTGTTGCCCACGAGAAGCCGCATCCCGTCGGACGTGACGATCTCCTCCACGCCCAACTGCACCTGCGCATAGTAGGGGTTCGCGACGTTGGTGATCACGACGCCCAGCAGTCCGGTGCGCTGTCCTGGTCGCAGGCTGCGGGCGTTCTCGTTGCGGCGGTAGCCCAGTGCGGCGGCGGCATCCATCACCGCCTGGATCTTCTCGGGGCGGACGTTCGGTCCCCCGCTCAGCACGCGCGACACCGTCATGGGGGAGACGCCGGCTGCTGCTGCGACGTCTTGCACAGTGGGAGCGGTCGCCCCCCGGTTCTTCACAGCGCGGGCGGACATGCCGTCATGGTATCGACAATCTTCGGATCGCCCTTGTTTCCCCGCCCGGCATACGGGCCCGGACCGCGGCCGGTATCGCGATTCCGTGCGATGCCGGCGCCTTGCTCTTTGGGGGAAAATCGTGTTAGTGTCCGATTCTGGTAACGATATCAATGCGGTCGGCTCGATCGCGCCCCTTGAAACCCGAACGAAGGAGTTCCGCGTTGAAGCTCTCACGAAAAGCGGCCACCGGTGCCGCAGCCCTGATCATCGTGGCGTCCGTCGCCGGATGCTCCAGCACGTCCGCGTCGTCGAACGAACTGAGTTTCGTCACTGACAAGAGCTGGGACTTCGAGAAGTTCTCCGCCGTGTCGAAAGACGACATCGATGTTGCGCTCGACCCCGCCTACTATGCCGACGTGAACGCCTTTCAGGCATTCATCAAGCAGTCGTTCCGGTCGAACAAGGCCCCGGGCCTCTTCACCTGGCACACGGGTTCGTCGCTCGAGGACCTGGTCGCCGAGGGTCTCGTCGCCGAGACCACCGAGATCTGGGACAAGGCCATCGCTGACGGCAACATCAGCGAATCGGTCAAGGACCTCTACACGATCGACGGCGCCCAGTACTGCACGCCGATCAGCGTCGACAACTGGGTGATGTACTACGACAAGCGCACGTTCGCCGATCTGGGTCTCGAAGTGCCCACGACCTGGGACGAGATGATGACCACCGCTGACACGCTGGTCGACGCGGGAGTCGCTCCGTTCTGGAACTCGGGCGGCAACCCCTGGGCGTTCGTATGGTTCCAGATCCTCACGGCGGGGACGGACGTCGACCTCTACAACGCGCTCATCGCCGGCGAGGCGAAGTTCACCGACCCCGAGGTCGTCGAGGTCATGAACATCTGGCTCGACATGAAGGAGAGCGGCTACTTCACCGATCCCGGGTCCAAGACCCCGGCCGAGACGCAGATCAAGGACCAGGAGGTGGCGATGATTCCGTTCGGCACCTGGTACTCGAGCACGCTCGACACCGTGGGCCTGGAGAGCGGAACGGACTGGGGCGTGTTCCCCATCCCCAACGTCAACCCCGAGCAGGAGACGACCCCCGTCGCGATCGAGACCGCCCCGGCGTGCGTGCCCGAGAAGTCGGCGCAGCGCGACCTCGGTCTGGAGTACTCGGAGTGGTGGATGGGTACGACTGCGCAGACCGCGTGGTCGGAGCAGCAGGGCAATCTGCCGTTCAACCCGAACGCCACCGCGGCGACGGAAGAGTTCCAGAAGATCGGCCAGGAGTACGCCGACCCGAAGTACGAGTTCTACCTGCGCTACTACGAGGCGGCCCCGGCTCCGATCCTCACCGCATCGCTCGACGAGTTCACCGGGTTCATGACGAACCCGGGTGACCCGATGCCGTTCCTGGAAGGCATCCAGCGCGTCGCGGACGAGTACTGGAGTGAGAATTGAGTCGGATGCCGGCTCGCACCGCGCGGCAGCGCGACGCCTGGGCCTTCATGGGCCCCGGCGTCGCGGTGGTCCTCCTCGCGCTGTACATCCCGGTGCTCTACACGGTCTACCTCAGCTTCACGGAGTACGACGGCCTCGGGGATCCGACCTGGATCGGCGTCGACAACTACGTCGAGATGTTCCACGACCCGGCCATCCTGCTCTCCATCGTGAACACGTTGGCATGGGTGCTGGGCACGCTGATCGTTCCGGTCGGTCTCGGTCTGCTCGTCGCCTATCTGGCCTACGGGCTGCGGGGCGCCGCATGGCTGCGTGTGCCGTTCCTCATCCCTTACGCCTTGTCGGGCGTCGCGGTCGGCGTGATCTTCTCGTTCGTGCTGCAGAACGGCGGCGCGCTCTCGCAGGCGCTCGCCTTCCTCAATCTTCCGGGGTCTGAGCTGCGATGGTTGCAGGATGCTCCGCTGAACACCATCGTCATGATCCTGGCCGCATCCTGGCAGGGGGTCGGCGTCAACGCCCTCCTGTTCACGGTCGGGCTCCAGTCGATCCCGAAGGAGCCGCTCGAAGCGGCCAGGGTCGACGGTGCCGGAGGATTCCGGCTCTTCGCCTCGATGGTCTGGCCACTGCTGCGTCCGACGACGACGATCGTGGTCGGACTCTCGATCGTGAACAGCCTGAAGACCTTCGACATCGTGCAGTCGATGACCCAGGGAGGACCCAACCGCGTATCGGAGACGCTCGGCGTGACGATGTACCGCGAGACCTTCCTCAACAACGAGTACGGGATGGGTTCGGCCGTCGCGATCTTCCTGACCGTCATCACCGTCGCGGCATCCCTGATCTATCTGCGGCGCCAGCTCTCGCTGGGTGATGCCGCCCCGAAGACGGATGCCGCCCCGAAGGGAGCGCGACGCGCATGACTTCCAAGATCATCCGCTATGTCATCCTCATCGCGATGGGCATCCTGTGGCTGCTGCCGATCTACCTCCTCCTCGCGAACGCGAGCAAGCTCACCTCCGAGTACTCCGGCAGCAACCTGTGGGCGCCCGGGAACTTCCCCGCGCTCGTCTCCAACGTCGTCGACGTATTCACGACGACCGACGTGCCCTCCGGCCTGTTCATCACCGTGATCTACGCGGTCATCGCCCCGTTCATCGCCGTCATCCTCGGTGCAGCCGTCGGGTACGCGGTCATCGCACTGAAGCTGAAGCACGGGTTCTTCTGGTTCTTCGTCATCTTCTGCGGCACGGTGTTCCCTCTGCAGCTGATGGTGATCCCGCTGTTCGCCGCGTACTCGCAGGTCGGGCTCTTCGACACCGCGGTCGGGATGATCCTCATCTACTCGGTCGTCTGCCTGCCGTTCTCGGCATTCGTGATGCGCAACTTCTTCGCCGGTATCGCCGAGTCCGTCTTCGAGGCCGCAGTGGTCGACGGTGCGAAGCCGTGGCGCATCTTCACGCAGATCTACCTGCCGATGTCGCGCAGCGCTCTGGTCGTGGTGTTCATCCTGCAGGCCACGTGGGTCTGGAACGACTTCCTGCTCGCGCTCATCCTCACGCAGAGCTCGGAGATACGGCCGGTGATGCCCATGCTGCAGGCGCTGCAGTCCGTGCAGGGCGGCGGCTCGGCGTTCACTGTGCTGCTCACGGCTGCTCTGCTCGTCTCGATCCCGACCGCGCTCCTGTTCGGCTTCAGCCAGAAGTACTTCCAGCGCGGGCTCGCGCTCGGGCAGTACTGAGGCCGCTACGCTCGCCGTGCCGACATGTGAAGGTGCTTGATCCATGAATGATGAGATTCGAGAGGATTCCGTGCGCGCTGACCCGACGGGCGATGTCTGGGTGCTGGACGTGGGCGGCAGCCACGCGACTGCGGCGTCGGTCGAGGTCACCGGATCGTCCGCTGCGGTGTCCGCATCGGACACCGAAACGCTCGACCCGTCGCTCTCGGCCGATGCCCTCCTCGACGCGTTCGCGGCACCGGCCCTCCGGCTCCTGTCCGGAAGCGAGATACCGCCGTCGCCCGACGGCTGGGTCGTGGCGATGCCCGGTCCGTTCGACTACGACAGCGGCGTGGGCCTCTTCGAAGCGGTGGGCAAGTTCGACTCGCTGCGGGGCGTGTCGATCAGAGCCGGACTCGCGCGCAGGCTCGACGTCCACGAGAGCCGCATCCACTTCCTCAACGACGCCGCCGCGTACGCGCTCGGCGAGTGGGCATTCGGATCAGCGACCAGGGCTGATCGCCATGTCTGCATCACCTTGGGGACGGGTGTCGGCTCCGCCTTCCTCGATCGTGGCCAGGTCGTCGACGAGGGGAGTGCGGTCCCGCCGAACGGGTGGGCGTACCTGCTCGAGTTCGACGGGCGCCCTCTTGAAGAGGCCGTCTCCACACGAGCGATCATGCGGCACTTCTCCCAGCGCACCGAGCGGGTTCAGTCCGTCAAGGAGATCGCGGAGGCGGCGCGCATCGGAGATCCGGATGCGTCGGCCTTCCTCGATCAGGCGATGTCCGCACTGGGAGAGACGCTCGCGCCCTGGCTCACGTCTTTCGCCGCCACCCGGCTGACGGTGGGTGGATCGATGGTGCGTTCCTGGCCCGTCCTTGTCCACGGGCTCGAAGACGGTCTTGCACGAGGCGGCGCACCCGCCGATCTCGAGGTTCTCCCCTCCGCCCTGCTCGACGCCGCGCCTGTTCTCGGGGCAGCGTTCTGGCTCAGCTCACACGAATCGTCCCCGAACTCACTGAGGAGTGACAACCGATGAAACCTGCCCTCATCTCCGCCAGCCCCTGGACAGGCGAGGAAGCCCGCGAGGGCCTGATCGAACGTGCGACCGCCGCTGTCGGCAGGATCGGAACGCACACCGTGCGGATCATCCCCGAGCCGCTGCAGCGCAAGGTCGACGGTCGGAACGCTCGAAGCGTGCGGGTGATCGTGGAAGGCGAGCAGGCTGACGTCGACGGACTCGAGGTACTCATCGCCGACGACGAGGGTGCACCGCTCAACCTCGGTCGTGCGGCGTCACCCGAAGGATCGATCCGCGTGATGGTGCCCGCATCCGACTCTCCGGCCGACGTCGAGGTGCGCATCCCGTCGCTCGGTGAGGAATCGGTGCCGGTGCGCCTCGACGGCGTTCGCCCGTGGAGTGTGCACGTCGTGCATCACTCGCACTTCGATTTCGGGTACACCGATCCGCAGGCGGCCGTCATCGCCAATCAGCGCTCGTACCTCGACTCCGCCGTCGATCTCATCCACCAGACCGCCGAATGGCCGGAGGCGTCGCGCTTCCGCTGGAACGCGGAAGCGCTGTGGGCCTTCAGCGATTGGGAGGGCAACCGCACGCGCGCCGAGATCGACGAGCTGGTGCGCCTGGTGCGCGAAGGCTCGATCGGGTTGAGCGCGATGCCGTACAACCTGCACACCGACACCTGCTCGACCGACGAGCTGCACGAGCTGCTCGCCTCAGCCCGTCGCATCCGCGACGAGTACGGCATCCCGTTCACGAGCGCGATGCAGACCGATGTCCCGGGGCAGGTCGCAGGCCTGCCCGATGCGCTGTCCGACTTCGGCGTGCGCTTCCTCGCCGTGGCGCACAACTGGGCCGGCCGCTCCGAGCCGCACAAGAACGGCGCGCTCGACATTCCGAGGCTGTTCCGGTGGCGCTCCGCCGCCGGCAACTCGGTGCTGGTCTGGATGACCGACAGCCCGCACGGGCTTGCATACCTCGAGGGACCGATGGTCGGCTTCACGGAGTCGTACGAGACGCTGGAGACGCTCTTCCCGGCGTACCTGACCGCGCTCTCGACGCGTGGCTACCCGTTCCCTCCCGGCGTCTTCGGAGCGCACGGCGAAGAGGACGAGGGCCGTCAGCCCTACCCCTGGGATGTGCTGCACGTGCGCACGCAGGGCTTCAACGGCGACAACGGCCCTGCTCGTCTGCACCTGTCGGAGCAGGTGCGTCAGTGGAACGAGACGTGGGAGTACCCGAAGCTTCGCGTGTCGCGCAACGAGGACTTCTTCGAGGAGGCTGAAGAGCGGTTCGGCGACGAGCTCGTCACCTTGGAGGGCGACTGGGGCGACTGGTGGGTCGAGGGCGTCGGATCCGGTGCGGTACCGCTCTCCCTGGCGCGCGAGGCCCAGGTGTCGGCACCGGCAGCCCGCACGATCTCGCAGCTGTCGAGGTGGAGCGGCGGCGAGGCCGTCGCCACGGAGGGCGCCGACGCCAGGGCCGCGTACGACTCGATCTCGATGTTCAACGAGCACACCTGGGGCGCGAGCAATTCGTGGACCCATGGCGACGAGGGCTACGACTCCGGCGAGCGGCAGTGGCAGTGGAAGGTCGGTCATGCGATCGCCGCGCATCAGCGCACGGAGGATGCCACCGAGCGTGCGCTGCACCATCTCGCGCAGGCCGTCGCTCCGGCGGATGCCGCGCTCGCGAGTTATCTCGTCGTCAACGCCGCGGGGCATTCCCGCTCGTCGCAGGCACGTGTGCTGGTCAAGGAGTCGCACGTACCGCTGGATGCGGACTTCGCCGTGCTCGACTCCCGCACGGGCGCGGTCGTGCCGCATACGGTCGAGGCGCAGGGCAACTCGCTTCACCGTGAGTCGGGCCGCTGGATCACGTTCCCGGTCGCTGATGCTCCTGGCGTCGGCTGGGTGCGCTTCGATCTGGTCGCTGCCGACGAGGCTGCGCCCGCGCCGGTGCAGCACTCGCTGCAGAGCACGCCGCGTGAGCAGCTTCTCGTCCTCGAGAACGAGCACCTCCGTGTCGAAGTCGATGACCGACGGTCCGTCATCCGATCGATCGTCGAGAAGTCCACCGGTCGCGATTGGGTGAACACCGAGTCGGCCGCGGGCTTCAACGCGTACGTCTACGACACGTACGGCAGCTCGGGCGCGGGCGTCAACCATCTCGCGAACAAGCTCTCCGTCTCGCCACGACTGGAACTGCTCGCCTCACGCACGCTCGCTCGCCCGTCGATCGTGATCGAGCGCGTCGATGATGCGGTCGAACAGCGTCTCGTCTACGAGTTCGCAGCCGACGGCGTCGACCGCGTGCAGGTCACCCTGCGGCTGCGTCACGGCGACTCGACGCTCCTGATAGAGAATCGGGTGTCGAAGCCTGTGACCCGTGTGAAGGAGAGCGGGTACTTCGCCTTCCCGTTCGCGGCTGCTGATCCGGTCGTGCGCTTCGAGGTCTCGGGCGGTGTGACAGGCGACGGCATCGCGCACATCCCCGGTGCACCGCAGCACATGCGCGCGATCCGCAACTGGGTGAGCATCGCCGACGGGGCGGATGCTGTCGCGTGGGCCACCAAGGATGCACCGCTGGTGCAGACCGGCTCGATCGCTCTGCCGTACTCGCCTTTCCCTGCCAGCACGTCGCCGCACGAGCCGTCGACCGTGTATTCGTGGTTCCACAACAACGTGTGGGACACCAACTTCCCGATCGAGCAGGGATTCACGGCAACGTTTACGTACACAGTCGGCGTACGTGCTCGTGAAGGGCAGAGCGTGCCCGCGCTCGCGATCGAGACAGCGTCGGCGGCAGCGCGTCCGTTGCTCTCGATCCCCGCAGCCGGTCGTGGCGCGCCGACGACCGAGGCCGCCTTCGTGCGCATGGACGACGACCGGGTCGCGCTCGTGGGCGTGGGCGCGGCAGATGAGACGGGCTGGTCGCGCGTGCGGCTGCAGTCGTTCGCCGACGAGCCGGTGCGGCTGGGTATCGAGGTCGCAGGGGTGGATGCTGCGCGGCGCACGACCCTGCTCGGAGATGTCCGCGGCGACCTCGCCGTGGACGGTGGGACGGTGACGCTGGAACTGGCGCCGTTCGAGACCACCGCTGTCGAGGTGCGCATCTCCTCAGACGACGTCTGAGCGCACACCCATCGAAAAGATCTGAGTGGGGTGGCGAGACGACCTCGTCATCCCGCTTTTTCGTCGGCGAGGTGCATTGCCGCGGCGGTACCGCACCTGTAGATTAAATATATCTATTGGAAACTGCGAATGGGTGGGCGTGCTCTACAAGCGAGTCTATGAATCGTTGCGCGAGTCGATCACGCAGGGGACGTACGCCGTCGGCGACAAGTTGCCCTCGGAGGCGGAGCTGTCGAAGCAGTTCGAGGTGAGCCCGATCACGGTCAAGCGCGCGCTGGAGCTGCTGCGCTCCGACGGCATGATCATGCGCAGGCCCCGTATCGGCACGGTCGTCACCAGCGCGGCGCCGGCGCCGACGGCGGTACGGGTCCCGGCCGAGCCCGACAGCAGATCCACGCTCATCGGATGCGTGCTGACGAGCTTCGACGACACGTTCGGCAACAAGATCATCGAGGGCATCCTGGCTGCTGCCGGCGCTGACACCCACGTGGTCATCAAACGGTCCGGGGGCGACCTCGACGAAGAGGATGCATGCATCCGCGCGCTCGTGGACGCGGGCGTGGACGGGCTCATCCTGCTGCCCAGCTCGTCGGAGTACATCCCGCCTGCAGCGCTCGAACTCGTCGCTAAGAAGTTCCCCGTCGTGATCCTCGACCGCCTCTTCGACGGCATCCCCGTCTCTGCGGTCTGCTCCGACAACCTCTCCGGTGGCCGTGCCGCCACCGAGCACCTCCTGGAACTCGGCCATCAGACGATCGGTTTCGTGAGCTCGACGAGCCACGTCTCATCGAGCGATGATCGGCGCAGCGGCTACATCCATGCGCACGCCATGAACCACCTTCCGCTGGAGAATAGCGCGGAGCTTCGTACCATCGGATCGACCGTGCCGGGCAGCTCGGAGACCACGGAACAGGACATCGCACGTCTGGTCGAGTTCGTTCAGCAGCATCCCGACATCACCGGCTATGTCGCCGCCGAGTACAACATCGCTCTGATGCTGCGCGAGGCGTGCGACCGGATCGGTCTCGAGGTGCCGACCGACATCTCGATCGTGTGCTTCGATCACCCCGACGCGTTCTTCGACGCCAGTATGTTCCGCTACAGCCACATCCGTCAGGAGCAGCACGATCTCGGCGAGAAGGCGATCGAGTCGGTGCGCCGCCAGATCGATGCGCCGCACGCGATCGAGAAGGTCGTCCTTCCGGTGGAGCTCGTGGTGGGCTCCTCGTCGGCAGCACCCCGGTCATGAGAACGCAGTTCCGCCCGCAAGGCCGAGGCCGAGCGGGCGGAACTGCGTTCGGGCTACTTCTACGCCGCGTTCTCCGTCGGCTCTGATGCGGCAGAGCGTGCCTCGAGTCGCGCACGCTGCTCGACCGCGAAGATCGCGCTCACCATCGTCGAATAGGGGATCCACTCGACAGGGGGCTTCGACCAGTCGTTCCCCGGGCGCAGGTGCTCGCCCGCGAACCCGTTTGCCCACAGCACATCCGTCCCCGCCCGCAGGAATCGCTCGAGTTCAGCCCGTTCCGCGGCGTACGAGTCGTCGGAATGGAGTACTGCCAGCAGCTCTCCGAGGTAGCGGTAGAAGACGCCCTTGAACAGGCCCTCGTCTCCGCCGTCGCCCTCGTCCGGAAACACGGTCCCGTCGCTCAGCTCGCGCACCGCCGTGTGAGCGGTCTGCACCGCGCGTCGAAGGTACGCCCGATCTTCGGTCGCGCCGAAGAGCTCGACCGCGGCGCCCACGTACAGACCCTGGTTGTAGGTGAACCGCCACTGGGTGTCGATCTTGCCGTCGTCCTCACGGTTGATGCCGTCCTCGACGAATCCGTCCTCGCCGACCAGGTTGGCCGTCAGCCAGTCGAAGGCACGCTGCGAGTAGGCGAGGTAGTCGCGCGTGTCGTCGCGGCGGCTGAGACGCACCCCCAGGATCGCGAGGGGACCGTTCGCCGGAGTGTTCTTGTATGCGAGTTGCTGCTTGCGCCAGGCCAGACTCCACCCGAGCGTCTCGTTCCACCCCTCCGCGATGACGTGATCCCAGATCGCGATCGACTCGTCGAGATACTGCCGCTCGCCGGTCGCCTCGTGCACCCGTTCGAGGGCCAGAGCGAACCACAGCATGTCATCGAAGTAGTCGTTGAAGAGCTCTCCGCCGTTGCGCTCCACGATGTTGCCGCGGGCGGCGAGCGCCTGAGAGCGCCAGGCCGGGTCGCCCGTGCGCTCCCAGGCATCGATGCGCGCATCGATCACGTGCGCCAGCCACCAGTAGTTGAACACCTCGGTGTTCCCCCGATCGTGCGGGTGGCTGTTCGCGAGGTACTGCGGACCGTTGACGTGGAAGAAGTGGTCGAGGCTCTGCTGCGCGATGTCGGCGTGGGCAGACCACGTCTGCGCGGTGGTACTGGTCATGATTCCTTTTCTTGATGAGGGACCGGATGCTGCGGCTCAGCCTCAGCGGTTCTGTTCGAGGATCTGGTCGCCCTGCTCCTGCGCCTCTTTCAATGCCTGCTCGGCCGTGATCTCGCCGGAGAGGAAGCGCTCGAGAGCGGGCACGAGGGCCTTGCCGTCGACATCGGAGTAGCCCTTCACGCTCGGTCGCACCTGCGCGTAGTTCATCGCTTCGATGAACGCGGCGTAGTGCTCGTTCTCGGTGAAGTAGGGGTCGTTCGCGGCTTCGATGTTCGCGGGGATCCATCCGGCGATCTCGCCGAACGCGACGCCGTTCTCGGCCTCGGTCGTCCACCACTTCATGAACTCCCACGCGCCATCGGCGTTCTTCGCCCCTTCGGGGATGACGAGGCCGAAGCCGCCCATGTAGGCACCGGTGTCGCCGTTCGGCCCGGCCGGGGGCGGCACGACGCCGTACTCGAGCCCCTCGACCTTGTCGAGAGTCGAGAGGGCCCACGGGCCGTCCAGCTTCATCGCGGTACGGCTCTCGGCGAAGGAATCCCCGGTGTCTCCGAAGCCCTGCTCGTAGACGTCCGCATCGAGCAGGCTCTGCCAGAACTCCAGCACCTCGAGGCCCTCCGGGCTGTTGAACGCCGTCTTGGTCTGGTCGTCGTTGAGCAGCTTCCCACCGGCCTGCGCCAGGTACATGTTGAACAGTCCAGGGTCACTGAGGTCGAGGCCGGCCTGGGTGAGCTTGCCGCCCTCCGAGACCGCCAGCGCCTCTGCGGCGGTCTTCAGCTCGTCCCAGTTCGTCGGCGCTTCGACGCCGGCATCTGCGAGCAGGGTCTTGTTGTAGAGCAGGGAGCGATTGTCCACCAGGAGAGGCAGACCGTACAGCTTGTCGTCGACCTGCATCTCACCCAGAGCCGGCTCGTAGAAGATGCTCGTGTCGACAGCATCCTCCTTCACGAACTCGTCGATCGGAGCCAGCGCACCCTTGGGCGCGTAGAGCGAGGTCTGATAGCGGTCCCAGAGCACGACGTCGGGAACCTGGCCGCCCGCGAGAGCCGTGAGCAGTTTCTCCTCGACGAGCTCCTGCGGCACGTACGAGACTTCGTAGTCGTCCTGCGACTCGTTGAACCGGGCGGCCTGCTCCTCGAGCTGGTCGACCTGGTCTCCCGACCAGGAGCCCCACATGACGACGGGCTCCGGCCCGTCTCCGCCGTCGCCAGATGCATCGCCTCCTGAGGCGCATCCAGCGACGGTGACGGCGAGCGCCGCTGTGGCGAACACGGAAAGGACCCGCAGGTGTTTCTTCATCGAACTCTCCTTGGTGATGGTGATGGTGATGGTGTTGGTGGTGTGAAAGGTCTACTTCGAGCCGACGTGCGCGACGCCCTCGATGATGTAGCGCTGCGCGAAGAGGAAGACGAGCAGCACGGGAAGGCTTGCGACGACGGTTCCGGCCATGAGGGGGCCGTACGCGGTCTCGTAGTTGTTGACGAATGACGCGAGCCCGACCTGGACCGTCATCATGTCCTGACTGTTGAGCACGATCAGCGGCCAGAGGAAGTTGTTCCACCCGGCCTGGAAGCTGATGATGCCGAGTACGGCGAGCCCGGCCTTCGCGAGGGGGAAGTAGATGATCGCGAAGATGCGGAACTCGCTTGCGCCGTCGATGCGCGCGGCTTCACCCAGCTCGTCGGGCAGCGTCTCGAAGAACTGCTTCATGAA
Source organism: Microbacterium shaanxiense (assembly GCF_054779995.1). Classification (NCBI taxonomy): domain Bacteria; kingdom Bacillati; phylum Actinomycetota; class Actinomycetes; order Micrococcales; family Microbacteriaceae; genus Microbacterium; species Microbacterium shaanxiense. Next base: position 252,190 of record NZ_BAAGXE010000002.1, read on the forward strand.
GAACACCGCGAAGGCTCCGGCCGCACCGGGGATGATCACCGCCCAGTAGGTGTTGATCAGCCCGAGACCGCCCTGTCCGAGGGCGTCGTTGCCTCCGGCGAACGGGATCGACCGGAGGATCAGGAACGAAGGGATCATCGTGATGATGCCGGGGATCATGAGAGACGACAGGAACACCGCGAACACAGCGGTGCGCCCACGGAAGCGCAGTTTCGCCAGTGCATAGCCGCCCAGAGCTCCGAAGAAGATGTTCGTCGCCGCGCCACCGATGCCGAGCACCACCGAGTTGATGAAGTACCGCCCGAACGGCACTTCTTCGAACACCTGCAGGTAGTTCTCCAGCGTCGGGTTGGCAGGGATCAGGTTGAGTGCGCCGGAGAGGATCTCGGTCGCCGGCTTCAGCGACGTCGAGATCGTCCACACCAGGGGTGCGATGGTGATGATGCTGATCAGAACCACGCCGATGTACCAGGCGACCGCGGCGGTGCGCTGACGAGTGGTCTTCTTGCGGGCGCCGGGTCGGAGGCCGCGGGCGGCGCCGGCGGCCACGGCCGTTTCGATGGTGCGATTGCCGCTGAGCGTGTTCGTCATCAGGCGCCCTTCCGGTTCGTGAGCTTCGCGTTGAGCAGGGAGAACACGAGGATGATGAGGAAGAGCACGAAGGACAGCGCCGATGCGTAGCCCATCTCGAGCGAGCCGAAGCCCTTGTTGTAGATGTAGTAGACCATCGTCACGGTCGAGTTGCCCGGCCCGCCCTTGGTGAGCACGTAGGCCTGGTCGAACACCTGGAACGCGCCGATGATCAGCAGCGTCGACACGAGGAAGGTGGTGCGGGTCAAGGACGGCAGCGTGACGTAGCGGAACTGCTGCCACGCGTTCGCGCCGTCGAGCCGCGCGGCTTCGTAGAGGTCGTTCGGAATGCCCTGCAGGCCCCCGAGGAAGATGATCATGTTGGCGCCGAATCCGGCCCAGACGCTCATCATGACGATGGCGATCATCGCCCACTGCGACTCGTAGAGCCAGGCTGGTCCGTCGATGCCGAACCAGCCCAGCACGACGTTGAGCAGACCGCTCTGCGGGTTCAGCATCCAGAACCAGATGGTGGCGGTCGCGACGGTCGATGCGACGACGGGGATGTAGAAGAAGGTGCGGAACAGGCGCACCGCGCGGTACCGGCGGTTCAGCAACAGCGCGGTGGCGAGGGCCACGATGAGCCCGGCCGGCACGTAGAGGATCGTGTAGTACGCGGTGTTGCGCAGAGCGATCCAGAAGAACGGGTCGACGGCGATCTGGAAGTAGTTCTCCAGCCCCAGCCATTCGAATTCTCCGACGATGGCGTAGTCGGTGAAGCTGATCACCAGGGCCATCACGATCGGCAGGGCCATGAAGACCACGAACAGAGCGACCGGTACGAGCAGGAACAGCCAGGCGTTCCAGGTCATCTGCCTGGCGGAGGGATTGCGCGATCTCCGTCGGCGACCGGATCCCGGCGCAGCCGTGGGTTCCACGGGTGAGGTCGGCTTGGTGAGAGTCGGTGCGCTCATACGCTGCGGGCTTCCGTGAATGGCGCGCGCCGCAGGGTGCGCAGCCCGGTGATGTCGAGCACGAGCTCGCAGAACATCGCGTTCGCCCATGAGAACCAGGGGCGCGTGTAGATCTCGGGGTCGGTCGCGAGGAACGATTCGTGCATGAGGCCCGTGCCGGCGTCCGTCTCGAGCAGGAGGCGACGGATGCGGTCCTTCTCGTCGACGTCGTCGGTGGTGAGGCCCTCCACGCACAGGGCGATGGGCCAGATGTGGCCGTCCGGGGTGTGCGGGCTGCCGATGCCGGCCGCCTCGGTGCCCGAGGAGAGGACGCCCGAGACGAACGTCGGGTTTGAGGCGCTGAGCAGGAAGTCGCGGGTGGCGAGGTACAGGGGATCGTCGGGGCGGCACCAGCCGAGCAGGGGCAGAGACATGAGGCTGGGCACGTTCGCGTCATCGGTGAGGAGAACGCCGCCGCGCCCATCGACCTCGTACGCGTAGACGTCGCCATACTCGGGCGCCTCGACGACAGCGTGCTGCCTGATCGCCCGGGTGATGTCGATGCGGAGTTCTCGAGCGCTCGCCGCCAGCTCCGGGTCGCCGAGGACCTCGGTAGCGATGGTCTCGATGTGCTGCAGCTCGACGGCGGCGAAGATGTTGCCTGGCACGTTGTAGCCGTAGGTGCAGGCGTCGTCGCTGGGGCGGAAGGCCGACCAGGTGAGTCCGTTCGGTGCCGTCTCGCTGCCGCGTCCGTCGCGGACGAGGGTGTCGGTGGGAGGGCAGTCGAGGCGTTCGAAGCGGTAGGGGGACTGCTGTTCGTGGTGCTGCTCTGTGCGCCAGAGGTCGATGATCGTGCGAGCGGCGCGGGCGAACGAGTCGCCGATATGGTCGGTGCGGCCCGTGACGGCCCAGAGGTCGTGGGCGAGCTGCACGGGGTAGCAGAGCGAGTCGACTTCGTACTTGCGCTCCCACACCCACGGCGACTGCTCGGTGAGGTCGTTCTGATGGCCGTTAGCGTTCGCCTCGGCGTTGAACGCGTTGGCGTACGGGTCGAGGAGGATGTACTCGATCTGCCGACGCGAGACGGCTGCGATCATGTCGCCGACCGCTTCGTCTTCGGCGGCGAAGTGCAGGTACGGGGTGAGCTGCGCAGTCGAATCGCGCAGCCACATGGCGGGGATGTCGCCCGTGAGCATGAACAGCGTGCCGTCCGGCATCTCGCGCAGAGTGGTTCCGAGGGTGTTCTCGAAGCAGCGCGCGAACATGGCGGTGGTCGCCTCGTCCGTGCGTTCGCGTACGCGCTCCACGACGGAGTGAATGAAAGCCGAATGGGTCTGAGCCACGGTGCTCCTCGGTCGGTTCGTGTCATCGCCCTGCGTCGGGCGACGAGACCGAGTGTAAAACGGATTCGGCAATAAGTCTATTTATATCTTTAAATATATGGATGATGTCAGATTGGAAGGTGTTTCTCGGCATGTGCGCCGATCCACCCTCTTAAATAAGTATATGTATTTGGTTTCAGCGTTCAGTTTGACCTATATCGCACTATAGATCGCATGATGGGGGCATGAACGAAATCACTCTCCCTCCCGTCGAGGCAGATGTGCCATCGGGCGGCATGACGATCGGTGAGGTCGCACAGGCGACGGGGCTCAGCATTCAGGCCCTCCGCTACTACGAGCGTGAGGGTTTGATGCTCGATCCCGCGCCGCGCGATGGTTCCGGCCGCCGTCGGTACGGTGTCGGCGACCTGGCGTGGATCGGCGGCTTGCTGATGCTCCGCGACACCGGTATGTCGGTCTCTGATATGCGCGCGCTCGCGGACCTGTCGCGCACCGAAGGTACCGAGAGTGAGCGGCTGCGAGTCCTGGAGGCGCATCGCGAGCGCGTCCTCGAGGAGCTCGCTCGTACCCGTCAGCACCTCCTGGCGCTGGACACGAAGATCAACGCGTATCGCGATGTGATCGCTTCGCAGAGGGGCGCGCTCGCACAGGAAGGATCGACAATTGAATGAAATGCATCTTGGTGACGGCCTGAACGTCTCGTCCATCGGCCTGGGGGTCATGGGCATGAGCGCGTACTACGGCCCCACCGATGAGGCAGAGGCGATCGCCACCCTGCGCCATGCGGTGGACATCGGTGTGACGTTCATCGACACGGCCGAGGCATACGGGCCGTTCGAGAATGAGAAGCTCATCGGCCGCGCACTTGGTGACCGCCGCGACGAGATTGTCATCGCGACCAAGGCTTCGGCAGAGATGGATGACGACGGCACCATACGTGGTCGCAACGGCACTCCGCAGTACATCCGTCGCGCGTGCGAACGTTCGCTGCGCCATCTGGGCATGGATGTCATCGATCTGTACTACCTGCACCGAGTCGACCCCGCGGTTCCGATCGAGGAGAGCGTCGGCGGTCTGGCCGAGCTCGTCGCAGAAGGAAAGGTCAGGCACATCGGGCTTTCCGAAGCGTCTGCCCCGACTCTGCGCCGCGCGCACGCCGTGCATCCGATCGCCGCCGTGCAGTCGGAGTTCTCGCTCTTCGCCCAGGACATGCTTCGCAATGGGGAGAAGGTGACGGCGGACGAGCTCGGGATCGGTGTCGTCGCGTTCTCTCCATTGGGCAGGGGCACGCTCACCGACGGGCTTCGGTCACTCGATGAGCTTGCATCCGACGATGCGCGTCGCGGTCTGCCGCGGTTCCAGCCCGACGCCTTCGCAGCCAATCGCCGTCTGGTCGACCAGGTGGAAGAGATTGCGCGCGGGCGCGATGCCACGACCGCTCAGGTGGCGCTCGCGTGGATCATGTCTGAGGGGGTCGTGCCGATTCCCGGTACACGTCACCGGGCTCGCCTCGATGAGAACGCCGCGGCGGCCGGGATCGTGCTCAGCGACGATGAGCGTGCTCGATTGCGCGCGACGCTTTCGGAGGACGCAATAGCCGGGTCGCGGGATGGGATCGACGCGGCAATTGGCGTCGATCGCTGACCGGAACCACGCGCGCCAGCGCCCAGGATGCTGCCGGTACGTGCGGCACATCCTGGGAGCCGGCGTCGGTGGGCATCGTCAGCTGATGTCAGCCAGGTCTCGTCGATCCCACGCGAGCATCGCGAAGATCTGGATCATCCCCGCGTTGTCGAGCGTCGCGGCCGGACGCGTCGGGTTGTAGTCGCCGCCGCCCGAGGGCTGGAAGTGGAACAGTCCGGTCTCGGGGTCGCGGTTGGAGTCCCAGGTCGACTGGGCGTACTGCTCGATCGCGTCGCGGTAGGCGGAGTTCTTGCGCACCGAGTCGAGCAGCAGGAGGTCTCTGAAGTAGAACGCGTTGAAGATCGCCGGCTGCTGCTGCAGACGGTTCTCTGCGGTCCAGTACTCCAGCGACCCTGCGGCGGCGGCTTCGGCTTCCTTCACCCAGGCGACGTCGCCGGTCGCGCGATACAGGATCGTCGCGGTGGCGATCATGGATCCGGAGTTGTACGTCCAGAGGGTCGGGTTGATCTCCCCGGCGTCGTTGATGCTGTTGGCGTAGAGACCCGGCGAAGTCTTGAGGCAGTCGTTGTTCCAGTCGTAGAGCTTCTCGCTCCATTCCAGGTAGCCGGCCTCGCCCGTCTGCTCGTACAGGTGTGCGGCGAGCTGCGCGCCGAGTCCCGTGATGTTCGCGCCGCGGTCGGCGTTGTCAGCCCTGTCGATCCAGTCCATGCCGCCGGGGCAGGTGAGGCTCTCGTCGGTGTTCCATCCGCGGATGACGATGTCGAACGCGCCTCGGGCCTTGTCGAGATAACTGGCGTCGTCGGTCTTGCGGAACTGCCTGATGTTCGTCAGGCCGACGATGGCGTTGTCGTCGTAGAAGACGTCTCCGCCTGTGCCCAGCGGGGCGGGCAGGTAGGACTCGTATCCGGCGCGGTCTCCCTCGCGCACGTTGTAGTACAGGTCGAAGTTGGCGACGCGCTGCTGAGCGAGGTTGTCGTACGCGGCACCGAAATCGCGCACACCCTGCAGGTCGGCGGTGGCCTGCGATGCCTCTCGGTACTCCCAGAGGTACGAGTAGGGGTTGCCTTCCGTGCCGGTGTTCAGCTTGTAGAGCTGGTGCCCGGCGGCCCCGAGGTAGAGGTGGTCCTGCATCGCGTCGTACGTCGACACGGCTCGTTCACCCCAGATCGGCTCGGGGGCTGGCGGTGCGGCCTGGGCCGAGAGCGGCGCGGCCGCGAGTGCGGCCACGGTCGCGAGCCCGAGGGCTGCAGCGCGCTGTCTTTTGGATCGAAGCGGGGAGTGCAACTTCATCGTTATTCCTGTCTCTTCGGTTGATATCGTTACCAACAAGACAAGGGTGGTGCATGGCGAGGGGTGAGTCAACCCCCGAGGAGAGCTCGTCAGGTGGAGCGCGGTCGCTTCGCTCTGGTCGCCGGCATCCGCGGCACCACGATCTCCGCATTGCTCAGTGACATCAACGCCTCACGGAACAGGACTCGATAGTCCTTTTCGTGATCGCCCTTCCAGTGCTCGTCGACCCGGTAGAAGATGTCCAGTGCGATACCGACGGTGATCTGCACGACGTGGTCGGTGGGCTGCCGGTTCATCCGCTCGGCGAGGGCGTGCTCGAAGTCCGCACGGCTGTTGAGGAAGAAGTCCCACAGACGCGCTCGGGGCACTGCTGATGCGTCGATGATGCGACGGATCTCGGTGATGCGCCGCGAAGGGTCCGCGAACTCGTCCGCCAGATCCATGAGGGCACCCGCAAGAGCTTCCTCGACAGGTTCGTCCGCAGGGCGCGCGCGAAGGAAGCGGCCGAAGTCGAGCACTTCGGCGAACGGCTCGAGGATCAGTAGCTCTTTGCTGGGGAAGTATCGATAGAGCGTCGAGCTGCCGATCTCGGCGGCTTCAGCGATCTGCTCCATCGTGGTCTCGTCGTATCCCTGCTCGATGAACGCCGACACGGCGACCTCCGCGATCTGGCGTCGCGTGCGTGCTGCCTTCATCTCCCGGAGTCCCACAGCCCCGAGTCTAGATCGACCGAGGCAAATGCTTGACAAGAAACTGGGCGATCCTCCATATTGGGAGTCACTTCCATTTCGGAACGACTCTCACGCACACAGGAGTGCACATGACCCGACCCGACATCGCCGTCGACGAACAGATCGTTCGACCGGCAACACCTCTCCCACGCCTGATCGCGACGATGTTCTCGTCGAATGTCGGCGCGCTCATCGCACTGTTGACGCCATTGCAACTGCTGCTCACACTGCAGACCACGCGGATCGCCGGGCCGGACGCCGCCGCAGCGTTCGGGTTCATCACGGGCGTGGGTGCGCTGTTCGCTCTCGTCGCCAATCCACTCGCCGGCCGCATCAGCGATCGCACCGCTGCACGCTTCGGACGCAGGCGCACATGGATCCTCACCGGATCCATCGGAGGATCGCTCGCGGTGTTCGCGATCGCCTTCACCACCGAGATCTGGCAGGTCGCGGTCATCTGGTGTCTGACGCAGTCGCTGTTCAACTTCCAGCAGGCGGCGACCAACGCCCTCCTCGCCGACCAAGTGCCCACGCACCGTCGCGGCACGGTCTCGGGCTTCATCGGTCTCGCCGGCGCGGTCGGGCCGCTCGCCGGAATCGCCGCGGTGAGTGCGCTGACCGACCCGCTGATGCAGTGGGGGCTCATCGCGGCGATCTCGGTCGTCCTCGGAGTCATCGCCGTCTTCCTGCTGCGTGATCCGCAGCACATCCCCGCGGAAGACCAGGCCGGTCTGAACCTGAAGCAACTGCTCCTGTCGTTCTGGCTGAATCCCCGTAAGCATCCTGCGTTCGGATGGGCGTGGCTCGTGCGGTTCCTGCTCACGTGCGCCTATGCGAGCGGCACGTACAACGCGTTCTTCCTGATGGATCGTTTCGGTGTCGCGCCGGAAGAGGTCGGTGGCAGCGTCCTGATGCTCTCGCTCATCTCGGTGGGGCTGCTGGCGGTGACGAGCGTCGTCGCCGGGCCGATCTCCGACCGGGTGCGCCGCCAGAAGCCGTTCGTGATCGCCGCGGGAGTGCTCGCGGCCGCCGCCCTCACCCTGCAGGCGTTCGCGCCGACCATCGAAGTCGTGTACCTCGCCGTCGCGATCCTCGGCATCGGCACCGGGCTGTTCTTCTCGATCGATAGCGCGATGTGCGTGCGCATGCTGCCGAGCGCCGAGAACGCAGGCAAGGACTTCGCGATCATCAACATGGCCAACACGCTGCCGCAATCGTTCGTGCCGTTCATCGCGCCGCTGCTGCTGGGAATCGGCGGCTTCACCGCCCTGTACGTCACGCTCGCGGTGATCGCCATCGTCGGAGCCCTGTTCGTGCTTCGACTTCCCGAGCTGGGTCGCGAGGGCGACCCCCGATGGGCGTTGATCACACGCGAATCCGTCAGCACGCCAACAGTCGTCTGACCAGCACCTGCCACACCGAAGGAGAAAAGAATGACCACGCTCGCCATGTCTTCGTACAGTGTCCGAGAGCACCTCGGGCCCGTCGAGTTCAGCTTCACCGATCCCGAGGGGGAGACGCGAACGTTCGCGTTCCCGTACGAGAGCCTGACGACCCTTGCCGAGTTCCCCGCACGTGCGAAGGATGCTTTCGGCGTCGACCAGATCGAGACGGTCGCGTTCCAGTTCCGTGACGGACTGGGAGATCCAGAGCTCGATGCCTTCGCTGAGGCGCTCGCGGCATCCGGTGTGCGGCTGCTCAACGTCGCCATCGACACCGGTGATCTGCTCGAGCGGGACGACGCCAAGCGTGCGGCCGACGTCGCGGAACTCAAGGAATGGATCGCGCGGTTCGCCGACATGGGAGCACAGTTCGTGCGCGTCAACCCGGGATCGCCGTTCAGCCCGCACCACGGCGAGCAGCCGCCGGCTCATCTCGTGAACGCGCTCGTCGAGCTGGGCGAGTACGCAGCCAGTCGCGGAAGCCGCCTGCTCGTGGAGAATCACGGTGGTCCCAGCAGCGACCCGGCGTGGATGCTGAGCCTGCTCGATTCCGTGGGAAGCGAGCACCTGGGTCTGCTGCTCGATCTCGGCAACTTCGACGCGCTCATGCAGCCGGTCATGGCGCTGATGTTCCAACCGCCAGGAGCTCCTGCCGTCGATCCGGTCACGCTGCTCGAGAACGTGGATCTGAGCCCGGTCTACGCGGGCATCGAGCAGCTCGCACCACGCGCCGAGCTCGTGCATGTCAAGGCGCACGACGTGGACGAGTCGGGCGTCGTGCGGCCCATCGATCTCGAACGTGCGATCGGCATCCTGCGTTCGCACGGATTCGACGGTCCACTGACCGTCGAGTACGAGGGGACCGGAGGCGATCCGTGGGCGAAGAGCTCACGCGTCCTCGACGTCACGCGCCAGGCGGCGGAGGTGCACGCATGAGCGCCCGTGACGAAGATGTCGACGTTCTCATCATCGGCAGCGGCCCTGCGGGGTCGATGTACGCGCGCACCATCGGAGAGCACGTGCCCCATGCACGCATCCTCATGGTCGAGCTCGGTCCGCGGGTTCCGGGGATCCGCGGCAATCACACGCAGAACATGACGGACGAAGAGCGTGCGGCGGTCCAGTTGCTCACGCAAGGTCCGGACGCCGGAGTCGAGCGTGCCGCTGCGCTGCAGGACATCGCCGAGGGGCTCGACCCCAGCCTGGAGTTCCGTCAGACGATTCTGCCCGGCCTCCATTTCGTCGATCCGCGTCCGGCGCTGCGAGACGGCGAGGTCGGCTTGCCCGCCGCGAGCATGTCCACCGGCGTGGGGGGAATGGGCATCCACTGGGGTACCTCGACGCCGCGGCCGCATCAGTCCGAGCGCATCCCGTTCATCCCCGAGGAGGAGATGGATGCTGCGCTGACGCATGCGGAGTCGGTGCTCGGAGTCACCGCGCAGATGCCCCCCGGCGATGGGCTCGCCGCAAAGCTGTACGGTGCGATGTCCGAGGAGTTCGACGGACCCGGCCTGACTCCGGTCGGCTTCATGCCCAGCGCGACCCGCTGGGAAGGCGAGCGTCTGACGTTCTCGGGGACCGGTCAGATCCTGGGAGAGATCGAGGAGTCCGTCGCAGGGTTCGAACTGCGGCCGGAGACGCTGGCTCGGCGGGTGATCGTGGAGGACGGCGTCGCGATCGGCGCCGAGCTGGAAGACCGTGCGACCGGGGAGCGCTACACGGTGCGCGCCGCCCGCGTCGTCGTCTGCGCCGACGGGCTGCGTACTCCGCAGGTGCTGTTCGCGTCCGGCATCCGCCCCGCTGCACTCGGGCACTACCTCAACGAGCACTTCCAGATGGCGTCGTTCGTCATGCTGTCCGATGAGTTCGATCCGGCGGGATTCGACCGCGATCCGAAGAAGCTCGGCTACGTCTTGATCCCGTTCTCGGACGAGCGGCCGATGCAGGGCGGCGTGATGGCGCTCGCGGGGTCACCGTATGCTCTCGGCATCGGCGATGACGCGGCCGCGATGCGCCTCGGCATCCTGGCTTGGTATGCGGCGAAAGACGTCCGCTACGAGGACGCCGTCGAGTTCACCGACTCGGATGTGGACTTCTACGGCATGCCCAAGATGTCCATCCGGTACGCGCGTACGGAGCGCGACCTGGAGACCATCGAGCAGATGCGCATGAACTCGATCCGCTCGGCCGAGCGCATCGGCACGCTCACCGAGGAGCCCGCATTGGCTGCGGGCGGATCATCGTTGCATTACCAGGGGACGGTGCGTATGGGCGAGACGGATGATGGCGCCTCCGTCTGCGACGACCACCTCCGCGTGTGGGGCATCGAGAACCTGTACGTCGGCGGCAACGGAGTGATTCCCACCGCGACGGCGGCGAACCCCACCTTGACGACGGTTGCTCTCGCCTGGCGCGCGGCGACAGCCTTGGCGGCGTCGCTGGCGGATGAACTCGCGGAGGCTTCAGCCGGCCGCTGATTCAGACCGGGGCGGGTGCTCCTCCTTGTGCCCGCCCCACTTCCAACCGGCCAGTTCTCCGTCAGAAGGGGATGGTCAGGCTGCCGTCGGCCGCGACGACGATGACCTTCTTGTCGATCAATCGGTTGATGACCGCGGGAGCGTCGATCGGCGCAGAACCGTCCAGCATGGCGCCGTCACGATCGGGATCATGACGATACGCCGCCTCTAATCGCTCGCGCGGCACCGGACCGCCATGCTCCTTCATCAGCCGTACGAGAGTCCCTGCGACATCGCCCTCATCGGGTTCGAGGCGGGTGATCTTCTCGGCGATGCCGCGGAACTGCGCGATCCCGGCTCCGACAGAGAGGAACGCCTGACCCGTCGCCAGGGAGATGAGCCCGACCAACAGCTGCCAGAGCGCGTCCTTATGCAGCTTGGTGACATCGATATGCCATCGTTCGTCTGCGGTGAGCAGCTCCCTCACGACCGGGCCACCGGGAGCACGACGTGGCGATCGGAGATCGTAACTGACAGTGAGGCCGTCGACGTGCATCGCATGTGCCTCGCGGTACAACGCGCTGATCTCGTCGGGAGTGAGCCGCCTCGCGAGATCTGGCTCGATCATCGCCAGCGCTTCGGGCAGGTCCCTTTCCGAGAAACTCTTCACGGGGCACAGCGTATCGATGAGCGGCACTCAAGATGAGATCGGCCGGGGGCTCGGCTCACTGCGGCGCAGGCTCATTCCGGATGCTGTGCATGATCCTCGACGTCGGGTTCCGACCGGAGCAGGTCAGCGAGTTCCTCCTCCAGGCGGGGCGCGATGTTCTCGTCGAGCTCGATGTCCGGCACCGTGGCCTCGCTCGGACCGGGGATGTGCTTCCGATGCGACTGATCCTCGGGGGAATTCATGGCGGCTCCTTCGTTCTGCGCAGCCGGCGGTCATCGCGCCCGTCAGCCTCAGAGATCCACTTTGCCGCTTTCGCCGCCGTCGTAGCGCTCACCGGTGATCTTCGACTTCACGAAGCTGAACGCTGTGGCGATCTTTCCGCCCGGGGTGTCCCAATACTCGGCCGAGTCCGCGCTGAACTTGAGCACGCCGACAGCGGGGTCATCCGGACCATCGGGGAACCAGGCCTCGACCACCGGGTTCCACAGCTCGTCGATCTTCTCGCGGTCCTCGATGAGTCGTGCCGTACCCGAAAGCGAGACCCAGGCGTCATTCGAACTGAGCGAGACGTTGGCGCTTGAGTCAGTGGCGAGATCTTTGATCGGCGACGAGTTCTTCGAGACGAGGAACCACAGGTCGCCGTCGAACTCCGCCTCCTGCACTGTGAGCGGGTGCGCGACGAGCGTGCCGTCGGTGTGACGGGTGACGAACATCGCGAATCGGAACTTCTTGACGAGTTCTGCGACCTTCGCGCGATCGTCCGTGGAGTCAGCCATATCGTTCACCTTTCTCTTCCGTTCCATCTGTCGCAGCCAACGATGCGCTCTGTGTGCATTTGTGGGAACGGGGTTGAAAGCGACGAGGGTCCGGGATATGGCGGGGAGATCAGTGCTCAGCGATTCTTGGCTTCATCAAGTGGTGAGCTGGTCCGGCCGAAGTTGCTCGCCAACCAGCTCTCGATCGACGCAAAAGGGAACTCCCGGGGCGAATGCGCGCCCGGAAGGATGCTGGTCGACTGCATCCGATCCAGTCGGAACAGGCGCCAATCTCCTCGGTCGATGTCGAACCCGACGACGTACCACTGCCGGCCCCGTAGGAAGTGGCGGTGCGGCTCCATCACGCGCGTGGACTGCCGCCCGGACTGATCGGTGTAGTCGAAGCCGACGCGTGCACCCTGGGCGACCGCATCCGACAGGACACCGACGAGCGTCCAGTCCACGGGCGCGGGCGGTTCGTGCAGGATCTGGGTCGAGATCGCGGTGGCGGCCGCACGTCGGCGCAGGGCGGGCGGCAGCGCCTGCTCGAGCTTCGAGCGGGCGACGGATGCCGACGGGTCATCGGGGCTCCACGTCTCGAGCACCAGCAGACTCGTGATGATCGTGGCGACCTCATCAGCGCTGAGGAGCAGTGGCGGGATCTTCGTCCCTGGCCGCAGGTGATATCCGGCGCCTGGACCCGGTCGGGACTGCACGTCGTACCCGAGCTCCCGTAGTCGTTGCGTGTCTCGCCGTACGGTTCGCTGGCTCACTTCCAGTCGCTCAGCGAGTGCAGCAACGCTCCAATCGCCGCCTGCCTGGAGCAGCGACAGCAGATGCAGGGTGCGATTCGATGGCGAGTCCACGAATCCATGATTACGCAGGATGCGGCCAAAGACAGGCCGCATCTGCATCTAACGTGGCCAGTCACAGACGAAAGGACTAGTTATGCGAATCGCTGTCACCACCCCCAACGGCAACGTCGGACACCACCTCACGCGGATGCTGGTGCGCTCAGGGATCCGGCCGCTGCTGCTCACTCGATACCCGGAGCAGATATCCCCGGAGCTGATCCCCTACGTCGACGTGGCGCGCGCGGACTCGCAGAATGCCGATGAGGTCGTGGACGCGACTCGCGGCGTGGACGCCATCTACTGGGTCGATCCGTCGGTCATGTCGGAGGATCCGCTTGCGGATTACGCCCGCGCCACGGAGGCTCTCGTGCGTGCGGTCGCCGAGAACGGGATCGGTCGTGTCGTGTTCCAGAGCAGCGTCGGCGCCGAGAAGCGCCACGGTGCCGGTGAGATCGACGGACTTGCGGCGACCGAGGTCGCGCTGGACCGTCTCGACACCGACGTCACTCATCTGCGGTGCGGCTACTTCTTCACGAACCTGCTGCTCGACATCGAGTCGCTGAAGTCTGGCAGGCTGCAGACGGTACTGCCGATCGACGCGCCGATGGCCTGGGTGGCGCCCCGCGACATCGCCGAGGTGGCGGCCCTGACGCTGCTCAACCGTGAATGGACGGGACATCGCGTGCAGGCTGTGCACGGACCTGAAGACCTGAGCTGGTCGCAGGTCGCCGGGATCTTGACGCAAGAGCTCGGGCGAGATGTGATCGTCGAACGGGTCGCGGATGAGGAGATGCTGCAACAGTACGTCGACGCCGGGATGCCGGCGGCGATGGCGGATGCCGTGCTGGGGATGTCGACTGGATTGCGTGATGACTTCACGCCCGAGCAGGAGCGGTCGGTCGTGACGACCACTCCGACGACGTTGCGGGCGTGGGTGCGGGAGGAGCTGGTGGGGTGAAGATCCGGCGATGGTGCGTGCAGCGCACTCATCGGGCGCGCCGCGTGTGGCACCGGCGCCGGCAATGTCGTTGCGTGAGTTGTCGGGTGACGCTGGGCATCACGAGCGGACCCCGGCACGATCGATGACGAGGCGCCGAAGCGCGACGGGGGCTGGGAGCTTCCGTTCTCCGGCACTTCGATCAGTTGGATGCTGCGATCGAAAGAGGGATATTCGTTAAGGAAAGTTGAAGCCGGGGGTTCGGTTGGCGACCTAGCCGTCTTGTGTTGCGTCGCTGGATCTCAGTCGCAAGCGATACCGTCTCCATGTCGGTCGAGATCGTAGATATCGGAGCCGACGATTCGCACGGGGCCCTGGACATAGGCGGGCCCGTTTCCGCTTCCTCCTGCACGGTCAACATCGCTGGCGATAGGGACGCACGCATCCACGTAGTTGAATCGCAGCCGCCGTTTTGCTGAATAAGGGGGACAGGTGCTGGTGCAGGCGGTGGGGGTGGCGGCACGCGACTCCCGACCGTGATGACCGGGTAGAGATCATGCAGCGACGGTATCAGGTAGGTCATGACGCCCCGAGTTCAGCTACTAGTAGGGGAACTTCAGTCAGCAACAGCGGGACCGAAGTTCGGGCAGGGCGCGGCGCACCACGCGCCATCGATTACGACAAGCCAGCGGGCGGTAGCGTGATCACATCAGCGATGCAAGTGAGAGGTAAGGGCACAGTGAAGGCAGTTGAGCTATTCGCGGGAGCTGGAGGCATGAGCCAGGGTGCCATCAATGAAGGTTTGACGTTGCTTGCTGCGTTCGACAACTGGGCTCCTGCGGTCGAGACATACTCTGCCAACTTTACGCACGGAGCCACCGAGTTGGATCTAGCGGACGAACCAACGGTGTTAGCCGCACTAGATGCGCATTCTGCCGACATCGTTCTCGGCGGGCCTCCTTGCCAAGACTTCTCCAATGCTGGGAATCGATCGGAGGGTGCCCGTGCCGGGCTGACAACTACTTTCGCCCGATACGTTTCGCACATGCGTCCGACGGCGTTCATCATGGAAAATGTTCCAGCGGCTCTGCGGAGCGCGGCATACGCAGAGGCGCGAGCGGTCTTCGAACTCGACGACTATGGCATCACCGAGCTCATCCTGAACGCATCGCTGTATGGCGTACCTCAAAACCGAAAGCGTGCCTTCGTGATTGGCATACGAGGCGCTGAGCACGACTCGGTTCGCGGACTGATCCAGTCGGAGCAAAGCGTCTTTCCGCTTTCCGTTCGACGAGGCGTGAGCGCGTTGCCGGTCGAGCACTACTATCGGCATCCACGAAGTTATGACCGTAGGGCCGTGTTCTCGATTGATGAACCATCCCCAACGGTCCGAGGAACGAATCGCCCCCGACCCGCGACTTACCGCTACCACCCAAACGACTCAACGGATGACATCTGGGTGCGCTCCCTCACGTCATCGGAACGCTCACAGATACAAACGTTTCCCACATCTTTCAAGTGGATCGGGCCATCGTCAACGGTCGAACAGATGATTGGAAACGCGGCACCACCGAAGCTAGTTCAGGCAGTGGTCCGAGCAACTGTGAGAAGACTATCCGGCACCTACAGTGAGCCAAAATCACTAATCGACGTTCTCGCCGAGGAAACTGGAAACTCCCTTCGCTTTCAACAGACGCTGAAAGCGGGCCGTCGGTTGCACCGAGCCGTTCCACTCGGCGCTTCCGAGACCGCGTCCACCTATCGGGACCGCGTGAAAAATCACGTCCAGTATGGGGGGCTCCCCCTTTCGGATAAAGCTAAGGTCGATCTATTGCTTGGGATCCAGGTTCAACACGAGAAAATCGGGGTGTGACAAGAATGCCGAATGATGCCAACGAAGTCGAGGAGTTTTCTTTCACCTGGCAGGCCCTCAAGCTCTTGGGTAAGAGTCTGTACTCTAACCCATGGGCGGCTATATCCGAACTCGTCGCAAATGGATTTGACGCGGATGCCAACAATGTTTGGGTGCTACTTGACCTGTCTGAAGGCAAGGACGATGCCACCCTTCAAGTGCGCGATGACGGCGTCGGAATGGACCGCGAGGGTGTTCGGAACTATGTGCGTGTAGGACGAAATAAGAGAGAACAGAGCCCAGATAGTCCAGTGGCGAAGCCAATGGGGAGAAAAGGTATCGGGAAGCTGGCTGCACTCTATTTATCGGACGAGTTCTACATGGAAACCACACGTGAAGGTGCGACATCGACGTGGAGTCTGGTCATCGATCCTGAGAGGGCCGACGATTCTAAACCTCAAATGCGCCAGCGTTCGGACCCCCTTGACTTAATCGGTGAATTCTCGAACGGTGGGGTCTCTGGGACAACCCTACAGATTCTGCACATTGATTTGCGTGGGTCGGGCGCAGCATCGCTCGATGCCCTCGGCATGAAGCTCGCAAATCAGTTCTTGCTCTCGGCAATGTCAGATCGCCGAATATGGTTCGCAATACGATCTGATGCTAGCGAAACAATCGAGTATCGCGAAGTTGAAAAGCAAGTTGCATTTGGCAATTATATGATGGCGTACAGCAACTTCGCTTTGAGTGGAGCTGCACCCGCGGAGCTAACGAGGATTGAAGGTAGATCGGTTCAGCTGAAGGTAGGGGAGACAATCAAAGACTTGCCGGTCGCGGTAGGTACTTTCGCGCAGCTGGACCCGGGTGCAGCAGCTGACGCTTCGGGTGAGATAGCAGTCGATGATGGCTCCGACGAGTCTCGTGTCCTGCCCTACGAGCTGAGTGGGTGGCTGGCAGTCCATGCGACGATCGATAATGAACTCGCAAAAACGAACGATGATCGGTTCGTGAAGAACCAGTTTTACAATCCATCGCAAATTCGATTGTACGTCCGCAACAAGCTGGCAGCCGAGAATGTTCTCGGGATGCTCGGCATCACTCAAGCCTACGCGAACTACATTGAGGGTGAAGTGAGTTTTGATATCCTCGACGAAGACGTACTAGCCGATATCGCAACGACGAATCGCCAAGGATTCGACGAGAACGACCTACGTATGCAGCGTCTTAAGGAACTGTTGCGCCCGCTGGTTCGCGCTTTGATTCGAAAGCGAGAAGCGGTTATGAACGAACTCAAGACCGCAGAGCGTAAACGCCTAGAGGATATCCAGAGTCGAGCAAAAGCACAATTTGTGTCGGAGTTGCG
Source organism: Microbacterium shaanxiense (assembly GCF_054779995.1). Classification (NCBI taxonomy): domain Bacteria; kingdom Bacillati; phylum Actinomycetota; class Actinomycetes; order Micrococcales; family Microbacteriaceae; genus Microbacterium; species Microbacterium shaanxiense. Next base: position 269,050 of record NZ_BAAGXE010000002.1, read on the forward strand.
AAACGAGTTAGAACAGGCAGACGTGTCGGGCGATGAGATCGAAAACTTGATTCTGCCCATCGAGAACAAGCTGGTTGGTTCCGCCGTGGCAGCGAAGGTCGATCACAGAATATTCCTTTCTCACGCAGGCAAAGATAAGGCGTTAGCCGACTTTTTCTACTATTTGCTCCGCGAAAAGGGTGTGACTGAAGATGAAATTTTCTACACCTCGAAAGATCGGGAGCGAGACGATGCACAAAACCTTGCGCAGTTGAAGGATCGAATGCGGGAATGCATAACAGATGTGAAAACTAGAATCTTCTACCTCGCGTCTCCAAATTTTGGGGAGAGTACTTATTGTCTTTTTGAAGGCGGTGCCGGTTGGGCCACTCGAGGTGTCAGTGATTTTGATCTCGTGACAACGAGGTTTGCTGACGCGCCTGTATTTCTGCACAACAATCAGCCCATGGTCGGATTGCTAGATTCTGATTCGATGCTTTCACTCGATCGCAACCTTTATTTTGAAGTGGGTGCGGCCCTAAACCGCCTAATTGAGCATATTAATGCCGGACGAGAGATCCTCGGAGCGGAAGAAAGAGCGGTTTCGATCGATCTGGTCGAGATACCACCTCCGCATCAAATCCCGAGCGGTAGCTCGGTTCGTGAGTACATGGATGCGGAGTTCGTGGGACTGTGGGATGCTTATGTAGCGCCCGCGGCCGATCATTTCGTTGTAGCGACCATCTGAAGGTTGCTTGACCTTATCAAGCGGTGTACGTGGCCCGGGAGCGGTTGAGCAAGGCAACATGCACCGCCGCCAGATACGCCGTCGAGATCGCGCACAAGTCGGTCCAGGCATCACGTCCTCGTCCACACGCGTGGGGCGGTACACGGATGGATCTCCGAGACGCGGCCCCTTAGCGCAACTCTGCTCCCGGCGGGCTATTGTCGCTATGTGAACTCTGGCGAATGGACACCCCAACAGATGGCTGAGCTCTTTGTTCAGTTGACCGTCGGAATCGGAACTATCCTTGTTGCGCTCGCTGCGTTCTTCGTCGCGAGGGGTACTCACAGGACGGAGAAAGAAGCGTTCCTCGTCGGCATCAGGCGCGAGTGGGAGAACCTCCGTCCCACCTGGAGCCACGTGCTGATGTATCTGTACGGCCCGGCTTTCTATTACCACGAGGTGGCCGAAGCCGAGCGTGAAAAGCACAATTCGAGTCCGATAGCACTTCAAGAACAACGCGCCTTGGTGTCCCGAGTTTCTCGCTTTTTGGTTTACGCGAGCGACGCCCTCTTGACGGGGCGATGGACATTGAGGGAGGCTTACGCTCTTTTCGGGCCGGATCTCGCTCGGTTTTACCACGTGATCCTCTGGATGTCTCATCGCAAGGAGGGGGCCACGGTGCTATTCGTGCCAAGAGCAACGGGCGACGACGTCGATCATCTCACCGAGTTCGGTTTTTACGACAGCCAGGACGCACTCGTCGTCCTAGGGTTCCTGCTGAGAGCAGAACAGTGTCGTCGAGGTGACCTGCATCCGTGGTTCGTCACCGACCTCGCGACCGAGCTCACTGGTGAGTGGAACAAGCCAGTTCGTGCTGCAGTTCGCCGTGCTTCTCGGTCTCGAGGGCGTTTCTATCCCCGGCCATCACTCTTGTTGAGTTTGCACAGAGCACGTCATCCCTGGAAGCGTTCCGGCTACCAGTTCGAGAAAGGCGCCTACGACCTAAGCCCCAAGGTGATGCCCAAGCGTGCCTTTCGCCGGCCGTGGGAGACAATGAAGGGCAATGAGTCCCACATCAAACGTGTGTCTCGAGACGCTGAGTTCTAGACGGTGTCGCATAACCGTGTCCTGTCGACGGTGTCACGGAGATTGTTAACGGAATCCGCCCTGAGCGCGGTGCCCACGACATATCGATCAACTGCGGAAACTACGAGTTGAATATGATGATCGCCGGCACGTTGACGAACCCGACCAACCCGAGCATCACCTGGAACACCCTCGCAATGAAGTAGTCCAGCCCGTATCTGGAGCGACCGGAGCGATCGCCAGCGCCGGACACCCACAGAGTAATGCGGTCGCCTCGGGAATGAGCGCTAGCCCGATGATGGCCAGGTAGTACCTCGGGGACAGCATCCGCGGAGACTTCAGCGCGGGATTCGCCCGGTGGCGGGCACGATCTTCGATTGCAGACACGGTACGTCCAGGGATGAGCACCTCGATGGCGTCGCGTCCTTCCGCATGCGTAATCCAACGCACAGGTGGTATTTCGTCTAGACCTCGCTAGTCGCAGGCAATCCCATCGCCATCGCGATCCAGGTCGTACTCGTCGTGGCCGACGACCCGAAGCGGGCCGCTGACGTACGACGGCCCATTGCCGCTGCCGCCTGCGCAGTCGACGTCGGAATCGACCGGTACGCACACGTCGGCGTAGCTGGAGTGGCAGTTGCTAGGCGCCTGAACAAGCGGCACGGGAGCGGGCGGCGGGGGTGGTTGCCGAGTCCCGGTGGACGTGACCTCGTTCACCGGCGCGACGGTCACGAGTTCGTTGGCGACTTCCCTCGAGACCTCCTTGCCATCCACATACTTCACGCGATACGTCGTCACCTTCGTGCCGTCGACTCCGGCGGTCGTGACCAGGACCTGTCCGACGTCGATGTTCGGATCATCCGCCGCGGACCGTTCGAACGGAATCGTGGTGGACTCCTCGACCTCCTCAAACGTGGTCGGTTTGGGCGACGGGGACGGCTTCTCAGTCGGGGTCGATGCGAACGGCTTGGCGTCCGCGGTGTTCGCGTTGTCGGCGTTCGAGCCCGGACCGCCGAGTGCCGCGTTGGCTCCGCTCCCCACAAACATCAGCACGAAGGCGATACCGAGCGCGGCCCATGCGGCGCCCCGCGAGCGCACGCGGAACAGCTTGGCGGAACCGCGCACGATTCCATAGATCGCGATGAAGAAGAGGAAGAACCCGGCGAGCATGAGAATCGCGCCTAGGCTGCGCGTGAGCAGCGTGATCACCAGAGCGACGGCGCCTACGATCAGCGCGACCTTCACCTTCGATGACTTCGTCGGTGGTGCCTCCGTCGCGACCACGGGGGCCTGGCCGACCGGAGCAGTGTGCTGCGTCCATTGCGAGCCGTCCCACCATCGTTGCTGCGCGGGTTCGTCCGGGTCGGTGTACCAACCCTGAGGTGTTTCTGGCATCATTGCCGGCTTTCTGATCGGGTATGGCTGAGACTACCGATATATCGGAAGCGCGAAGTGTCGATCTGATGCCGACTCCACGTATCAGGAGGGTACGAACCGGCTCCTGATACGAGAGACGAACAATTCGGCCCGACGATGCAAAGGAGCACCATGCGAGTCCCCGCCTACCATTCGAGCAATCCCAGCAATCCGGACGTTCACCACGTGTACAACGACTGTCCCAGCGGCGTCCAGATTCCACCGCGGAACCGCGTAGCCGGAACCGGGGGCAACCGTATGTGCGATCACTGTCGCCAGCGTTGATCCCGTCGACGGATCGTCGCGTACAGCTCGACGATCCGTCGGCACCGAAGTCTCTTCTCAAGACCCTTTCGCCAGCTCCTGGAATGAAGATCCGCGCACTCGATGAGCATGTTGCTGAGTTCCGCTGGGCGTTGCAGCTCTGCGAACTAGGCTCATCCCCATGCCCTGGAAGACCATCGACGTCCACGTCGACCGCGACAGCGTCGCTATGGGCGACGACGCCAAGTCGCACGCCAACACGACCACCATTTCCGGAGGCACGCTGCTCAGCGCCGCCATCGAGCAGTGCTCACCCGAAATCAAAGCACAAGGGTGGTCATGGGTCGTCGTCGTCGACGGCGCGGCAGCCGCAGTCTGGTCGGTCGATCACGGTGTGCAACTTCTCGTCGAAGACCGCAAGCTCAGACGCGGCCCGGTCGACATCCACGTCCGCTACTTCCTTCAGATCGATCCCGGCTGGCTCTTCGACCGTCTCGCCCACGGTGCCCGCGCCAACCTGCGAGAACTCGAACGCGAATACGCCCTGATCGCGCGCGAGAAGTACCGGGCCGAACTTCTCCGCCGCGAGCGCGAGATCGACGCCCGGCTGCTGACCTCCGAGTGCGTCGATGCCATCCAGCACTATGGCGCTGACGTGACCCTGCACGCCGACGTCGCCTGCGAGTTCACGCACCCGGGCAAGCCGTGGGTAGTGAAGCGCGCTGACACCATGTTCCAAGTGTTCGTCGGCGGCGCGCCGGTCGCGTCGATCCGGCCTCACACACTCGGAGAAGCATGGCTCGTCGGGATGCTTGGCGCCGAAAACCGCGTCGCCGCGGGTCTTCCTGACCTGCCCGATGCAGACCCCCGGCCAGGCCTCGAGCTCACACAACAGGGTGGACGCTGGATGTCGCACGGAGCGACCGTCGTCCAGGTCAGAACAGAACTCGCCGCACGCGTCGCCCGACTCGCCTTCGGGCGTTCGGTCGCCGAAGTGCGCACACTTCTCGAGGTCTGAACCCTCTACCCGACGTCCCCGAACTCCACCACCCCACCGACGACCGTCGTCGTGACTTCCTGCTCCGCGATCCGCTCCGCGGGAACCGAGTACAGGTCGTCGCTGAGCGCGATGAAGTCCGCGAGCATCCCGACCTTCAAGGTCCCCTTCGAGCGTTCCTGACCGACGGCATACGCCGAGCCGTAGGTATACGCCCGCACGGCCTCGTCGATCGAGATGCGCTCGCGCTCGCCCAGCACGTTTCCGCCGCTGGTTCGCCGCAGCACCATGTCGCGCAGCGATACCAGCGGGTTCGCGTCCGACACGGGGGAGTCCGTCGAACCGTTCAGCACGATCCCGGCATCCGCCAGCGACTTCACACGGTAGATGTCGTCGCGACGATCCTCCGCCACGGCCGCGGCCATGCCGTCGCCGAAGTCCGAGAGGAACACGCCCTGCGGCACCGGAATCACCCCGAGACGTGCGGCGCGCGCGATATCCGCATCGCTCGCCAGCGCGAAATGCTCGATGCGGTGGCGCACGTCGGACCGCGGCGCGATGCGCTGCGCCTCTTCGACAGCATCCAGAACATGCGTGATCGCGCGATCACCGATCGCGTGCGTCGCGACCGTCCACCCGGCGCGATGCGCGCCGACGATGTAGTCACGAAGTTGGGAAGGCTCGTGCAGCAGCACACCGAAGTTGTCGGCCTCGCCGTGGAAGCACGCGTGCATGGCTGCTGACCGCCCGATGAACGAACCATCGGCCACGATCTTCACCGGCCCGACACGCAGCATGTCGTCGCCGAGCCCGGTGCGGATGCCGAGATCCAGCCCCAGCACGTCCTTGTCGGGCAGATCCTCGAACGGATGCAAGACAGTGATGTACGGCATCAGAGTCGTCCGCACCTGCAGCATCCGCTGTTCGACCGCCGTCTGATACGCGTGATAATCGAGCGGGCTGTTACCGACCACGCGGATCTCGCCGACCCCGGGCTCGGTGACCGAAGTGAGCCCGTAGCGCAGCGCCTGATCGCTCGCCAGCTGCAGATTCCGCTGCACCTCGTCCAGCTCGACGGGCCGCACCAGCGCATTGATCGGGCCCATCGCCGACTCCTGTAGCAGACCCTGCGGTCGTCCGTCAGCATCGCGCGGGATGCTGCCACCCGCGATGTCCGGATAGCCCTCCCTGCGCGGATAACCGGCGAGCTCGAACGCACGCGTGTTGGCCACGAGCATGTGCCCGGAGACGTGCTCCAGAATGACCGGCCGGCCTCCCGCAGCCCGATCCAGCGCCTCGGCGGTCGGATGATCCTCGAGGAAGTTCTGGTCGTACCCGGATCCTCTTACCCACGCATTCGGTGCGAGACCGTCCGCATATTCGCGGACCGCGTCGTACAGCTCAGCCAGCGAGTTCACCGCCCCAGGACGCAGGTTCAGCGACGCGAGCCGGAACCCGGTCAGCGAGAGGTGGTGATGCGCGTCGTGGAACCCGGGGAGCACGGGATGCCCGCCGAGGTCGACGATGCGGTCAGCATCCAGGCCGTGCAGGTCGTCGTCGAAGCCGATGATGCGGCCGCCCAGCGTGCCGATGCTGTGCGCGAACGGCCGCTCGGGGTCGAGGGTGCGGATGCGGGCGTTGGTGAAGATCGCGTCGATGTGCATGTCAGGCCGCGCTCTCCCGCTCCACCTGCCGCACGATCTGACGCTGCAGACCCCACACACCGGCGATAGTGACGAGGATCATCACGGCGTAGAACACCGCGACCGCCCAGACGCTGCCGCCGCTGGAGTTCAGGATCCACTGCGCGACCAGCGGGGTCGAACCGCCGAACACCGTGGCGCACAGCTGGTAGGCGAGCGAGACGCCCGAGTACCGGATGCGGGCGGGGAAGGCCGACGCGAGGAACGTGGCCAGCAGCGCGTAGTACGCCGTGCTGCCGAGGATCGTGGCGTAGAGCGTGACGGTGATCCACAGCGCTGACGCCGCCTGGATGGCCAGGAAGTACGGCACGGTCAGCAGCACGCTGAACACGAGGCCGGTGAGCATGACCTTCGCGATGCCGAAGCGCTCGGCGATCTTCGCGGCGATCGGCTGCCAGATGAATTGGAGCACCGCCATGCCCAGCAGGATGTTGAGCATCAGTTGTCGGTCGAGGCCCAGCGACCCGGTCGTCCACGACAGCAGGAACGTGTTCGAGAAGTAGGCGTTGGAGATGCCCATGACGGATGCCAGGACACCGAGCCCGATGAAGAGCGGAGCCGTGCGCAGAGCGACGAGCACGGGCGCGCTCACGACCTCCTGCTTCTGCTTCGCCGCGACGAAGTCGGGCGACTCCTCCACCTTCAGGCGGATGACGAGACCGACGACCACGAGGATCGCGGAGAGCAGGAACGGGATGCGCCAGCCCCACGTGATGAACTGCTCATCGGGCAGCAGTCCCACGAGCAGGAACATCAGGGTGGCGAGGATGGATCCGGCGGGCGACCCCTGCTGCACCCACGCACCGGCGAGACCCTTCTTCTCCAGCCGGGCGTTCTCGGTGGAGAGCAGTACCGCGCCACCCCACTCGCCGCCGACGGCGAAGCCCTGCAGGCCGCGGAGCACGACGAGCAGGATCGGCGCCAGCATCCCGATCTGCGCGTACGTCGGCAGCAAGCCGATCAGGGTGGTCGCGGCGCCCATCATGATCAGCGTGATGACGAGCACGTTCTTGCGTCCGAGCTTGTCGCCGAAATGCCCGAAGACGAGCCCGCCGACGGGGCGCATGAGGAAGCCGACCCAGAAGGTCGCGAACGATGCCAGCAGCGCCGCGCCGGGGGCGACATCCGGGTAGAAGACGCGGCCGAACACGAGCGCGGCGGCCGTGCCGAAGATGTAGAAGTCGTACCACTCGATCGCGGTGCCGACGAAGGCGCCGACCATCGACCGTCGTTGACGAGCCGGGGAGATCTCAGTGTGCGAAGCGGCCATAAGCGGCCCTCTCTGTCGGGGAGGAAGTTGTCGGGAATCGGGTTCAGGCCATCTTGACGGCACTCCGTCATGCCCGTCCAATGAGAAAAACGGGTATGCCTATACGCTTTGTGCATGTACGGCGAACGAGAACTCGAAGCGTTCGTAGCGGTCATCGACAGTGGATCGGTGAGCCTGGCTGCCGAACGGCTCATCCGCACGCAGCCGACAGTGTCGCGGCAGATCGCCTCGCTCGAGCGGCAGGTGGGTGCCGCGCTGTTCCGCCGCATGCCGAACGGCATGATGACGACCTACGCCGGTGAGCGCCTCGAGCCCATGGCCCGCGACCTCGTGCGCCGTGGTCGTCGCGCGCGCGAGGTGATGACCGGCATCGTGCAGGAGCAGCGCTCGTTCGTCGTCGCCGCACCCGAGATGACCAGCGTGCTCGTGCTCGCGCCGTTCATCGCCGAGGGCGGTCCGATCTCCGACGTGATGATCGCGACACCCGCCGAGACCTACGACCGCTTGCGAACCGGAGCCGACCTCGCGGTGACGACCAGTCCGCCGGCCTCGAGGCTGCGCGGCACGCGGGTGACGACGCTGCCGCTGTTCTGCCAGCTGCCCGCGTCGCATCCGCTCGCCGACGGCGAGCAGATCGAGCTGAAAGACATGCTCGCAGGCCCTTTCCTCACGTCGGGGCGCGGATCGGCGGCCTGGGCGCAGATCCAGCAGGTCGCGGAGGGCGAGGGGTGGTCGCTGGAGATGGCGAGCCTCGGGGCGGATGCTCCGATCATCCAGGCGCGATCGGCCGCGGGGCACGGGCCGTGCGTGGTCGTCGAGCCGCCGCGGTTCGGCCTTGTGACCCGACGGCTGGTGCACCGAGGAGCGGCCATGCACGCTGCCCTTTATGCGGGGTGGGAGCGCACGCACTACGCGGGCGATGACATCCGTCGTCTGGTGAAGCAGCTCAGCGACTACGTGTCGACGCACGTTCCCGATCTGTACCCAGAGGGGGCGTACACGGCGGTCGAGGCGGCGCCGGTCAGCCGGCGCCGGTGACGTCGGGGTCGGCCTGACCTCGGCGATCCACCGCTGCCAGCCCCACACGCATGGCCTCACGCTCCGCCGCATCCCACGGGCCCGACACGGCCAGCGGGATCTCGGTCATGAAGCGGCGCTCGCTCTCCGGGATCCGCTCGGCCACCAGTTCAGGGTTCGCCGCCGCCGTCGCATACAGGTCGGGTCCGTCGGCGTAGAACAGGTCGCAGATCACGAGGCGGCCGTCGGATCCGTGCATCACGTTCGACGGGTTCTGATCGAGCGGTCCGCACCACGGCAGCTCGCGCAGCGCACGCTCGTGGACGCGACGGACGATGTCGACCAGCTCGGCGACCGACTCCTCGCGCTTCTCGATCGCCTGGTGGAACTGGACGGCGTCCTGCTCCTCCACGGCGTCGAGCCACTCCATCACCTGCAGATCGCCGCCGCCGACGAGGCGTCGATGGGCGAAGAGCTGCGGCACCTGCCGCGTGTGCGCCGCCTCGCGATAGAGCTCCGCGGTGTACGGACCGGTGGGGTCGAACGGGCTGATCCGCACGGCCATGGTCGTGTCGGGAGAGCGCAGCGCGATCGCCCAGTCGCCGGCGCCGCACGGCGTCCAGCCGGCCTCGGCGAACACGCGCTCGGCATCCGCGTGCGTGGCATCCGAGGGGAGAAGGTCGAGGATCTCGCTCATCTGTCCAGTCTGCGGCACCCGCCGCAGAGCGTCACGCGCTGAACGCCGGGACGGCCTCGATCAGCATCCGGGTGTACTCCTGCTGCGGATTCGTGAAGATCTGCGCGGCATCGCCGCACTCCACGAGTTCGCCGTGCTTGAGCACGGCGACGCGGTCGGCGGTCTCGGCGACGACGCCGAGGTCGTGGGTGATGAAGAGGTAGCTGAGCTCGCGTTCGCGCTGCAGCTCGTCCAGCAACTGCAGGATCTGCGCCTGCACCGACACGTCCAGCGCCGACACCGCCTCGTCGAGCACGATGAACTCGGGGTCGAGGGCGAGCGCGCGGGCGATCGCCACGCGCTGCCGCTGGCCGCCCGACAGCTCATCGGGGTAGCGGTCCAGCATCCCGTCGGGAAGCGCCACCTGCTCGGAGAGCTCGACGGCCCGCTTCGAGCGTGACGACCGATCCCCCTCGCCGAACGACAGCAGCGGCTCGGTGATGAGTTGCTCGATCGTCATCCGCGGGTTCAGCGAGTCGAACGGGCTCTGATAGACCATCTGGAACCGCCGCCGCAGCTGACGCAGCTTCTCGCCCTTGGTGTGCGTGATGTCCTCGCCGGCGAACGAGATGGCGCCCGAGGTCGGCTCGTCCAGGCGCAGCACGAGCCGCGCGAGCGTGCTCTTGCCCGACCCCGACTCGCCCACGACCGCGAGCGTCTCCCCGCGCCGCACGTCGAGCGACACGGCATCGACCGCGGTGAGCGAACGGCGTCCGCCCTCGCCCTTCGGCAGCGAGAAGACCTTGGTCAGCTCCGTCACGCGCACGATCGGCTCTCCGCCGAACTCGATGCGCGCCTGGGTGTCTGCCGTCCGACGCGCATGCGCGCTCAGCCGAGGAGCAGCGGCGATGAGCTTGCGGGTGTACTCGTGCGTCGGCGTGTTCATCACCTTCGCAGCTGGTCCGGCATCCACGATCTCGCCGTGCTTCATCACGACGACCCTGTCGGCGCGCTCGGCCGCCATTCCCAGGTCGTGCGTGATGAGCAGGATCGCCGTGCCGAGATCGCGGGTCAGGTGCCCGAGGTGGTCGAGGATCTGCTTCTGCACCGTCACGTCGAGAGCGCTCGTCGGCTCGTCGGCGATGATCAGGCTCGGCTGCGCCGCGAGTGCACCGGCGATCAGTGCGCGCTGCTTCATGCCGCCGGAGAACTGATGCGGGTACTGCTTCGCCCGCTCGGCCGGATAGGTCAGCCCCGCCATCTCGAGCAGCTCGACCGCGCGATCCGCGGCGTCGTGCTTCGACGCGAGCCCGTGCACGATCAGCGGCTCCGCGACCTGCACGCCGACACGGCGCACCGGGTTCAGCGAGAGCGCCGGATCCTGCGGGACCAGCCCCATCAGACGGCCGCGGATGCTGCGCCAGCGCCGTTCGCTCAGTGGAAGCAGGTCTTCGCCGTCGAACTCGATGCGCCCGCCGGTGACCTCGGCGTTCGGTGCGAGGAGGTTCATGATCGCCTGCGCGATCGTGCTCTTGCCCGATCCGGACTCGCCCACGATCGCGACGACCTCGCCGCGCTTCACGCTCAGGCTCACCCCGCGTACGGCGTCGACCTCGCGGTCGCCGATCCGGTACGCCACGCGCAGGTCGTCGACGCGCAGGATGTCGGCCTGCACAGGCGACGGATGCTGCGCGGCAGGCTCATCACGCTCGAGGGGGTCGCCCGACTCGGTGTGCCGAGCGGGCTCATCGACAGTCGCGGCGACGTCGTCCTGCAGCATGCGTCCTCCTCGTCGAGCACGGTCGTTTTCCTTCACGCTATGCGGGTCGATTCATCCGGATCAAGCACTACATGAGCATTGCGCAATGCACTCGCTGCATGGATCACTCCTCGTCGTCGACGTCCTCGACCAGGGCCAGCAACCGCTCGACCAGAGGATTGTGCGACTCGGAGTTCCACGCGATGTCGAGCTCGACGCTGTTCACGCGCGACGAGGGGTCGGCGTCGCTGATCGGCAGCAGCGTCACGGTGTCGGGAGCGATCCGTTCGGCGGACTCCGGCACCAGGCTGAACCCGAGGCCCGCGCTCACCATGGCGAGCAGCGCGGGCACCTGTCCCGCGTATTGCACGATGTGCGGATGCACCCCGCTCGCCACGAACATCGAGAGCAGCAGATCGTGGAAGTACCGCGCGACGCTCGGCGAGTACATGAGCAGCCGCTCGTCCTTGAGGTCGATGAGCTTCAACGGCTCCTCGCGCTGCGCCAGCTCCGAGTCGCTCGACACCGCCACGGCGAGCCGTTCGCGATACACCGGGCGGCTGCTGATCTGCGGCCGCGCGAGCAGCGGACGCATCAGCCCGATATCGACCGTGCCCTTCTCGAGCTCTTCCATCTGATCCAGCGAGACGAGCTCGCGCAGCAGCAGCGTGACCCCCGGCAGCTCGGCGGAGGCTCGGCGCAGCAGATCGGGCACGACGGCCTGTCCCGCCATCGCCGTGTAGGCGATCGTGATGGTGCCCGCCGCGCCCTGTCCGACGGAGCGCACATCGGACACCGCCTTCGCCGCGAGGTCGATCAGCCGTCGTGCGTTCGGGAGCAGAGCGCGCCCCGCCTGCGTCAGGGCGACCCGGCGGCTGGTCCGGTCGAACAGCCGCGTCGACAGCTCGCGCTCGAGCTGCTGGATCTGCCGGCTCAGCGGCGGCTGCGTCATCTTGAGTCGCGTCGCGGCGGCACCGAAATGCAGCTCCTCGGCGACCGCGATGAAGCACTCGAGTTGCACCAGTGAGATCATCGATCCACTCCTGACATCAGTCAGTGCGCAATTTGGTTTGTCTGCGCATCCGTCACCACCTTAGTGTCGGAGCAGTCCCACCAACGGAGGCGCGATGCCCGAAGAGATCCTGCTGTCTGTCCCCGCGTCCACCCGGCTGGCGGAGAACGCCGTGCGGTCGATCCGCATCACGCCGGTCGCCTTCCAGGATCCTCCGCTGCTCAACACCGTCGGCGTGCACGAGCCCCTCGCGCTCCGCGCGATCGTGCAGGTCACCACCGAATCCGGCGTGCGCGGACTCGGCGAGACCTACGGCGACAGCGCGCACCTGCAGCGTCTGCGTGCCGCCGCCGACGCCGTGCTCGGCTGCGACGTGTTCGCGACCAACGAGCTGCGGGCGCGGGTCGAGCGCGGCGTCGCCGGCGACGGCGTGCAGGGCGGGCACGGCATGTCGGGCATGGTCACGGGAACGAGCACCGGCGACCGGGTCCTGTCGCCGTTCGACGTGGCGGCGCTCGACATCCGCGGCAAGATTCTGGGCGTGCCGGTCAGCGAACTGCTGGGCGGGCGGGTGCGGGATGCCGTGCCCTTCAGCGGCTACCTCTTCTACAAGTGGGCTGGCCACCCCGACGCGGCATCAGACGAATGGGGAGAGGCGCTCACTCCTGACGGCATCGTCGCGCAGGCGCGGAACATCGTCGACGGATACGGCTTCACGGCGCTCAAGCTCAAGGGCGGCGTGCTCCCGCCCGACCAGGAGATCGCCGCCGTGCTCGCTCTGCGCGAGGCGTTCCCCGGTCACCCGCTGCGCATCGACCCGAACGGCGCATGGACCGTCGAGACCTCGCTGCGCGTCGCGGACGCCCTGAAGGACGTGCTCGAGTACCTCGAAGACCCCACCCCCGGGCTCGAGGGCATGGCCGAGGTGCGCAGCGGCACCGACCTGCCGCTGGCCACCAACATGTGCGTCGTCGCGTTCTCGCACATCGCGGATGCCGTGCGCCTGGGTTCGATCGATATCGTGCTGTCCGACCACCACTTCTGGGGAGGGCTCGAGCGTTCGCGCCTTCTCGCCGGCTTCGCCGAGACCCTCGGCTGGGGCCTGTCGATGCACTCCAACTCGCACCTCGGCATCAGCCTCGCGGCCATGACCCATCTCGCCGCCGCGACTCCCGGCCTCGACTACGCATGCGACACGCACTGGCCGTGGAAGCGCGAGGACGAGGACGTCATCGTGCCAGGCGCGCTGTCGTTCACCGACGGTGCGCTCTCGGTGCCGACCGTGCCAGGGCTCGGGGTCGAGATCGACACCGAGGCGCTCGAGCGCCTGCATCGTCAGTACATCGACGGCGGCATCCGCGAACGCGACGACACCGGCTACATGCAACGCGTCGATGCGGGGTTCGTCCTGGAAAGCCCGCGCTGGTGAGTGCCCCGCTGCGGATCGCCGTCACGGATCCGATCATCTCGGCGTTCGCCGACGAGCTGCGCCGCACGGAGCGTCCCCACGACTGGACCTTCGCGGATCCCGCTGTCGCCGGTTCTGCCCGAGCCGCCATCGACGGCGCCGACGTGATCGTGTGTTCGCAGCTCACGGGCGATGACGTGGCCGGAGGCGACCGCGTGCGGCTCGTGCATGCGACGGGCGCCGGCGTCGACCGGATCGATCTCGATCAGGTGCCGACGGCGGCCGTCTGCAACACCGGTCACCACGGCCCTGCGATCGCCGAGCATGTGCTGATGACCGCGCTCATGATGCGCCGCCGCGTGCTCGAGGTCGACGCGCAGATGCGGAGCGGGCAGTGGCGCACGGTCGCCACGGCACCGGGCACGCCGTATCACCGCGCGCTCGCCGGCAGCACCCTCGGGCTCATCGGCTACGGCGAGATCGGGCGATCCGTCGCCCACCTCGCGAAGGCCTTCGGGATGCGCGTGATCGCCATGCGACGGCATCCGGACGCCTCGGGCACCGGCACCGAACTGCTCGACCGCGTGTACGGCGAGGACCAGTTGCATCCGCTCCTCGCCGAGAGCGAAGTCGTGGTCGTCACCGCGCCGCTGACCGAGGCCACCAGGGGCCTGATCGATGCCGAAGCGCTCGACCAGCTGCATCCCGACGCCCTGATCATCAACGTCGCCCGGGGCGCGCTGATCGACGAGGACGCGCTTCACAACGCGCTCGCCGCCGGCCGCATCGGGGGCGCGGCGATCGACGTGTGGTGGGATGCACCGCAGGGCACCGAGGCTCCATCCGTCGTGCACCGTTTCGCATCGCTCGACCGTGTCGTGCTGACGCCGCACTTCTCCGGCCACGCACGTGAGGTGTTCACGGCGCGCGCCGCCGACATCGTGCGGAACATCGATCTGCTCGACGCGGGTCTTCCCCTGGAGCGGCAGGTGCGCTGAGCGGACAGCGGCGTCGGCGTCACCCCATGCCGAACAGGCGGGTGGCGATCAACGTCAGCGCGCCGAGCGCAGAGGCCCCGAGCGCGATCGCCCTGGTGCGGCGGCGGTTGAGGAAGCGGTTGACGAAGCGCGACAGCGCCACGCCGGCGATGGCGAACGGCATCATGCATGCCGCGGTGAGGACGGCGTGCGGCGGCACCGCACCCCAGAGGAACAGGGCGACCAGCGACAGCGACGATCCGACGAGGAAGAACGCCGACATCGTGCCGCGCAGCTTCGGCCCGTCCGAGCCCTGCCACACGATCGCCATCGGCGCGCCTCCCACCGAGGTGGTGGTGCCCATGACGCCCGACAGCGCGCCGGCCAGGGCCTGCGTCGACCGCGTCACCCTGGGATGCCAGCCGCGCAGCGACACGAGCACGCCCAGCAGCACCACCGCGGCAACCGCCCACGACAGCACGGCCGTCGACATGATCGTCAGCAGGCCCGCACCCACCACGCTGCCCGGCACGCGACCCGCGAGCGCCCAACCGGCACCGCGCAGGTCGAGTGAGGCGCGATCGAGCACGACGACGATCAGAGTCACGACCATGGCGAGCACGATCACGAGCACCGGCAGCAGCGTCGCGTCGATGAGCGCGATGAACGGCGCCGCCAGCATCCCCATGCCGAACCCGATCGAGCCCTGCAGACAGGCGGCGGCGAGGATGACCAGCGCCAGCAGTGCGAACTCGAGGGGCGTCACCGGATGCTCAGCGCTGGGGGACGACGGAACCGATCAGTCGGCGCCGCTTCTTCGTCTGCAGGCGCCAGCGCTGACCGGGATCGGTCGCGAGACGCAGCCAGGCGGCGAGGACGTTCGCTGCGACCGTGGTGATCACGATCGCGAGGCCGGGAAGAACCGATTGCCACCACGCCTCGGCGAGATACTGACGGCCCTGGGCGACCATCAGACCCCAGCTGACATCCGGCGGCTGGATGCCGATGCCGAGGAAGCTCAGCGACGATTCGGCCAGCATCACGTAGCAGAACTCGAGAGTCGCGAGCGTGACGAGCGTCGGCAGCACGTTCGGGACGATGTGCCGGAAGACGATCGCGCCCTGCTTGGCGCCGAAGTTCGTCGCGGCGTCAACGAACATGCGCGAACGCAGCTCGGCGGCCTCCGCGCGAGCGGTGCGCAGGTAGAGCGGGATGCGGGTGATCGCCAGCACGAGCACGATGTTCGCCGCGCTCGGGTTGAACACGTAGAGGATCACGACGGCCAGCAGCAGCGACGGGAAGCTCATGATGACATCGGCGATGCGCATCGAGACCGCTTCGCGCCATCCGCGGTGGAATCCGGCCCACATGCCCCAGATCGATCCGACGACGGCCGAGACGAGCACGGCCGCGCCGGCCACGCCGAGCGTCGTGCCGCCAGCGGCGATGATGCGGGCGAGCAGGCTGCGACCCAGCGAGTCGCTGCCGAGGATGTACTCCCAACCCAGATGCATGCTGAACGGCGGCATGTTGCGGGCGCCGAGATCCTGACGCTGCGCGAGATCGCCGAACAGCATCGGGCCGATGATCGCCGTGAGGATGATGAAGGCCAGCACGATCGCGGCGGCCGTGGCGACCTTGTCCTTCAGCAGCAGCTGCCAGAGATTCGCACGGCCCGTCCCGCGGGTCTTGCGCGCCTTCTGCGTGAGGACGGTGACGGTGGATGCGTTGTCGTCAGACATTCGTCAGTGCCTCTGCCTTCGTGTCGGAGATCGCCCCTGGCCCTCGACGGCGGGCACGGGTGCCGGCCGTCGGGCGCACGCGAGGATCGAGCAGTGCGTAGCCGAGGTCGATGATGATGTTCAGGGCGAAGATCGCCAGTGCGGTGATCAGCACGGCGGCCTGCAGGACGGCGAAGTCGCGCTGCAGGATCGAGTCGATCATGAGCTTGCCGATGCCGGGCCAACCGAAGATCGACTCGACGACGACCGCGCCGTTGACGAGGCCGACGGCGAGGTCACCGGCGACGGTGAGGGCGGGGGCCGCGGCATTGCGCAGCGCGTGCTTGGTGACGATGTGCATCTCGCCGGCACCACGACTGCGGGCGACCTTGATGTAGGGCTGTCCGAGCACCGTCACCATCGACCCGCGCACGACCTGGGCGAGCACGCCCACCGGTCGCAGCATGAGCGTCGCGATCGGCAGGATCCACACGAGCGGGCCGGAGGTGCCCGAGGTGGGGAGCCAGCCCAGCGTGATCGCGAAGATCCAGATGCCGAGGATCGCGATCCAGAAGTCCGGCACGCTAGCCGCCGTCATCGAGAAGAAGCTCACGATCCGGTCGGCGATGCCGTTGGGCTTCAGCGATGCCCAGCTGCCCAGCACCACGGCGACGATGATCGCCAGCACCATGGTCACCGCGGCGAGCTGGAGCGTGGCGGGGAAGGCACGCAGGGCCATCTCGGCGGCGGGCTCTCCGGTGCGCAGCGACTCACCGAAGTCGAGCCGCAGCACCCCGAGGAAGTAGTCGCCCATCTGCTCCCAGATCGGCTTGTCGAATCCGTTCCTGGCCGCGAAGTCTTCGCGCATCTGATCGGTCGCGTTCAGCGGCAGATACAGCTTCGACGGATCTCCGGTGAGGCGGGCGAGCACGAAGACACCCAGTACGACTGCGATCAGCGGCAATGCGCTCTGCAGGATCCGTCTTCTCAGGTAGGTCCACATGGTCGCCCGCCTTCCTCACTCTCGCTCGCGGTCAGCCCGCGAGCGAGACCTCCTTGATGCGCAGCTCGTCACCCGTGGACGAGTTGGGCTCGTACGTCACCCGGTCGGCGAGTCCGAGCATGACGGTCTGGTGGGCGATCGGTGCGAGGGCGACGACGTTCTCGCGCTCGAAGGCGAACGCCTCCTCGTACGCGGCCTGGCGCTCTTCGCCGGTCAGGGTGCGAGCCGTGTTGATGAGCTCGTCCAGACCCGGGTCTCCGAACTCGGCCTGCGCACCGCCCGTGAGCATGTACTGCTCGACCGTGAACTGCGCGTCACCCGCCTGGTTGCCGTGCTGCACGAGCATCGCGATCGGACCCTCGTTCGTCACGAACGGGCTCAGCTGGTACTGCAGGTGCTGCGTGGTGTCGACCATGCGCAGTTCGACGTTCAGGCCGATCGCGGCGAGCTGCTCGCGCAGCACTTCACCGAGTTCGCTGACCTTGGGGAACTGCGCGGTGCGCACCGGCATGATGATCTGCGTGTCGACGGGAACGCCGTCGGCCTTCGCCTCCTCGACGAGCGACTTCGCCTTCTCGACGTCGAACGGCCACGGCTCGAGGTCGGCGTTGAACCCGACGATGCCCTCGGGGATCAGCTGCGCCGCGACCTTGTCGCCGTCGGGATACAGCGACGACACGATGCCCTCGCGGTCGATGGCGTAGTTGATCGCCTGGCGGATGCGGATGTCGTCGAGCGGCGCGGTCTGGCCGGAGAAGCGCAGCGCGATCGTCTCGTTGTTCGGGTAGCTCACGCCGAGATCGCCGATGCCGTCCTCGGCGCTGAGGCCGAGGGCGATGTCGGCCTCGCCGCTGGTGATCATCGCCGCGCGGACAGTGCCCTCGGAGCGCCACTGGTACTCGACCGACGAGAACTCGGGAGCGTCGCCCCAGTAGTCGTCGTTGCGGTCGAGAGTCAGCTTGGTGCCGGCCTGCCACTCGCCGATCGCGTAGGGCCCGGTGCCGATCGGCTCGCGCACGAACTCGGTGTTGGAGGTCTCAGGCGAGACGATCTCGATGAACGAGAGCTTCAGCGGAAGGATCGGGTCGGGGTTCGGGGTGGTCACGGTGAGCGTGGTGGCGTCGGTGGCCTCGACCTCGAGGTCATCGTCACCGAAGATGTAGCCCTCGACGTTGCAGCCGAGGTCGCCGTTCACGGCGCGATCGATCGAGTAGGCGGCCGCCTCGGCGTCGAACGGCGTGCCGTCCTGGAAGGTCACGCCCTCGCGGATCGCGAAGGTCCATTCGTTGTCGCCCGTCTGCTCCCATTCGGTGGCGAGCAGCGGCTCGAGGTCACCGGTGGACGGGTTGCGCTCGACGAGCGGCTCGGTGACCGTGCTGCGCACGACCACACCCGTCGAGGTGAGGTTCGCGTCGCACGCCTCGAGCGTCGGCGGCTCCTGCGTGAGCACGACGCGGAGGGTCTCATCCGTGCCGCCCTCGCCGCCGCCTTGCGACTCCGAGTTCGCGACCGAGCAGGATGCGAGCAGTGCGATCGACGCGATTCCGGCGGCGACGGCCGACGCTCGGGAGGCTGTGCGTCGGGGGGAAGAAAGCTTCATCGGTTCCTCCAGGTAGGGGACGGCCGCGGCCCCGAATGGCTGACGGCTCGTTGTGAATGTCGCAGAGCGCTTCACGGGCGTCAACCGATGCGTCGGGTGCATCGGCCGGTGTCATCGGACCTCGGTGCCCGGCTGTCTGCGCCGAGCGCGACGCGACCCGCGTGATTCCGCCGTTCTTCCCCCATGAATACAGCACGCGCATCAATCCATGCAAGTTCGCTTTTGGACGCGCATCGTTCGCGAGTCGTAGTCTCACGCCATGACGAACCTTCCCTCACATGCTCCGTCGGTCGCACCCGGCACTGTCGCCCAGGCCGGTCCTCTGCTCGGATCCCTCGAGCAGACCATCCGCGACGAGTACGACGCGGTGCGTCTTCCCGACGACGTCGCGAGCCTCGATCCGGCGGATGCCGCGAGGGTGCGGGCCGTCGTCACCAGCGGCCGCTTCGGTGTTCCGGCCGAGCTCATGGCGGCGCTTCCCCACCTCGAGATCGTGACGAACTTCGGAGTGGGATACGACACCACCGATGTCGCGCAGGCGGCTGCCAGAGGCATCAGGGTGACCAACACACCGGACGTGCTCACCGATTGCGTCGCCGACACTGCGCTCGGCCTCATGCTCGACGTGTTCCGCAGGTTCGGGGCGTCCGAGAGGTTCCTCCGTGACGGCAGATGGGAGTCGGGCGGGTTCCCGCTGACCCGCCGCTTCTCGGGCAGCACGGTCGGCGTGCTCGGGCTCGGTCGCATCGGGCAGGCGATTGCCCGGCGTGCCGCCGCCTTCGACACGACGATCCTGTACACGACCCGCCGCCCCGTCGAGGGCGTGCCGTGGGAGCACGTGGCATCCGTCGTCGATCTCGCGCGGCGATCCGACGTCCTCGTGGTCGCCGTTCCCGGAGGGCCGTCGACCGTGAACCTCGTGGATGCCGAGGTGCTGCGCGCCCTCGGATCGGACGGGTTCCTCGTGAACATCGCACGGGGCTCGGTCGTCGACGAGGATGCGCTGATCGCCGCACTGGAGGCCGGAGAGATCGCGGGAGCGGGTCTCGACGTGTTCGCGAACGAGCCGCATGTGCCGGAGCAGTTGATCCGCGACGACGTCACGCTGCTGCCGCACGTGGGCAGCGGTACGCACGAGACCCGCCAGGACATGCGGGATCTGACGCTCGCGAACCTGCGGGCGTACCTCGCCGGCGAGCCCCTGCTCACGCCCGTGCCGGAGGCTTCCGCACATTGATGCAGGCGGTGCATTGATCCATCCACCATTTGGTTTGTAAGCGCATCGTTTCACGCCTAGCGTGACCATTGTTCAGATCCCCGCCGGTCACCGGCAGCAACCCCAGCCGGACCCCGGCGAGAAACCCCAGGAGTGCACCGTGGCACGATTCACGCCCACCGAGCTGGCCGACCACCTTCGCGATGGTCTCCTCTCCTTCCCTGCGACGGCGTTCACGCCCGAGCTCGAGTTCGACGAGAAGCGCTACCGCGAGCACGTGGAATGGCAGGCCGGCTTCGGCGTCGCCGGGCTCTTCGCGGCGGGCGGCACGGGCGAGGGCTTCAGTCTCGACCCGGCCGAGTCGGCCCTCGTCGTCCGCGCGGCGGTGGAGTCGACGCGGCCAGAGGTGCCGGTGCTCGCATCGGCCGGCGGATGGACCCGCAATGCGATCGCGAACGCCCGTGCCGCCGAGGAGGCCGGAGCAGAGGGCCTCCTCGTGCTGCCGCCCTACCTGACCGAGTGCGACCAGGCGGGCCTCGTCGAGCACGTCTCGGCGATCGCCGCCGCGACGCGCCTCGCGATCATCGTCTACAACCGCGGCAACGCGATCTACTCGGCCGAGACCATGGCGATCCTCGCCGACCGCCACGAGAACGTGATCGGCTTCAAGGATGCGACAGCCGACATCGAGCACCTCGCGTCGGTCTACGTGCGCAACGGCGAGCGGTTGTTCTACCTGGGCGGCCTTCCGACCGCCGAGACCTATGCGCTGCCCCTGCTGCAGATGGGCATGAGCACGTACTCCTCGGCGATGTTCAACTTCGTCCCAGAGTTCGCGCTCGAGTTCTACCGTGACGTGCGGGCGCAGGACCGCGCCGCCGTCACCGAGAAGCTCGGCCGTTTCGTTTTGCCGTACCTTGCGATCCGCGACCGCGGGCGCGGATTCGGCGTATCCATCGTCAAGGCGGGGCTGCGGGTGACCGGACGCGGTGTCGGGCCGGTGCGTCCGCCTCTGCACGACCTCTCGGAGCAGGACGACGCCGACCTGCTGGCGCTGATCGAGCGCGCCGGAGTGCGCGCGTCGGTTCCGGCCTGATCCCTGCTATCCCTTCATATACGCATCGCTGACTCAAGGAGTGTGACATGACCGCCGTCGTCCTCACCGGCCATTCTTCGATCGCCGGACGTTCCGTGCCGGGCACAGGCACGGCGCTGCACGCCATCGCGCCGGACACGAACGAGCAGCTCGAGCCGCCGTACTCGCAGATCGACGTCGAGCAGCTGCGTGAGGCGACGGCCGCCGCGGCCGAGGCGTTCGAGTCGTTCTCGCGTCTGGACCCGGAGGCGCACGCCGCGTTCCTCGAGTCTGTCGCCGACGAGATCGAGGCGATCGGCGACCCGCTGATCGAGCGGGCGATGCGGGAGACCGGGCTGCCGCAGGCGCGTCTGGTCGGAGAGCGGGCGCGGACGACCGGACAGCTGCGCCTGTTCGCCGACGTCGTGCGCGCAGGGCGGTATCGCGGAGTGCGGATCGACCCCGCGCAGCCCGATCGCACGCCGATGCCGCGACTCGACATCCGCCAGCGCAAGATCCCGCTCGGGCCGGTGGCGGTGTTCGGGGCGTCGAACTTCCCGTTCGCGTTCTCGACCGCGGGCGGAGACACGGCATCCGCGCTCGCCGCAGGCTGCCCTGTCGTCTTCAAGGCGCACAGCTCGCACCCCGGCACGAGCGAGCTCGTCGCGTCCGCGATCGCACGGGCGATCGAGGCGAACGGACTGCATCCTGGAGTGTTCTCGCACATCTTCGGACCTGGACGCAGCGTCGGCCAGGCGCTCGTCGCCGATTCCGGCATCCATGCCGTCGGGTTCACCGGTTCCAGGGAAGGCGGCCTCGCGCTCGTGCGCACGGCGCAGGAGCGGCCGGTGCCGATTCCGGTGTACGCCGAGATGAGCTCGGTCAACCCGGTGTTCATCCTGCCAGGGGCGCTCGACGGCGACATCGCGGCGCTCGCCTCCGGATACGTGCAGAGCGCGACCGGGTCGAGCGGGCAGCTGTGCACGCAGCCCGGGATCGTGTTCGTGCCGCGCGGCGAGAAGGGCGACGAGTTCGTGCGCGCCGTCTCGGGTGCGGTGCTCGACTCGACAGGGCAGACCATGCTCTCGCCGAGCATCGCCGCCGCGTGGCGTGACGGCGTCGCCACGCGCGACGCCAATGCCGAGGTGCTCGCACGAGGGGCGGACGGCGACGGCCCGCACGCTCCGGCGCCGGTGATCCACACCGCCGACATCTCCTCGTTCGAGGAGAACCACGTACTGCACGACGAGATCTTCGGCGCGGCGTCGCTGGTGGTGCGCTACGGAGATGCCGCGGAGCTGGTCGAGGCCGCATCGCAGTTGGAGGGCCAGCTGACCGCGACGCTGCAGCTGTCCCCGGCCGATCACGAGCTCGCCGCCGCGCTGCTGCCCGTGCTCGAGCGCAGGGTCGGGCGCATCCTCGCGGGCGGCTGGCCGACAGGTGTGGAGGTCGGGCACGCGATGGTGCACGGCGGTCCGTTCCCTGCGACGAGCGACTCGCGTTCGACGAGTGTGGGAACCCTGGCGATCGAGCGCTTCCTGCGCCCGGTGGCGTATCAGAACATCCCCGACGAGCTGTTGCCGGAGCCGCTGCGCGATGCGAACCCGTGGAACATCCCTCGGCTGGTCGACGGGCGCGGCGAGGCGTCGGCGTGACCGTTCCCACCGTCGAGCGGATCGAGGTCGTCCCGGTCGCCGGGCACGACTCGATGCTGCTGAACCTCTCCGGTGCTCACGGGCCGTTCTTCACGCGGAACATCGTGATCGCGACGGATTCGGACGGGCGAGAGGGCCTGGGTGAGGTTCCCGGTGGCGAGTCGATCCGTTCGACGATCGCGGAGGCGGGGGAGATGCTCGCGGGGCAGCCCGTCGGCCGGTACCGCTCGCTGCTGCGGGCGGTCGCGACGCGGTTCGCCGACCGCGATGCCGGAGGGCGCGGGCTGCAGACGTTCGATCTGCGCACGACGGTGCACGCCGTCACCGGGATCGAGTCGGCGCTGCTCGACCTGCACGCCCAGCACCTCGGGGTTCCGGTCGCTGAGCTGCTCGGCGACGGGCAGCAGCGCGAGAGTGTGCCGATGCTCGGCTATCTGTTCTTCGTAGGCGATCCGGATCGCACCGATCTGCCGTATCTGCGGGAGGGCGGCGACGCCGGATCATGGGAGAGCGTGCGGCGCGAAGAGGCGATGACCGCGGACGGCGTCGTGCGTCTGGCCGAGGCGGCGCAGCGGCGCTACGGCTTCGCCGACTTCAAGCTGAAGGGCGGAGTGCTCGACGCCGAGGTCGAGGCGGACGTCGTCACCGCTCTCGCGCAGCGGTTCCCCGAGGCGCGCGTCACGCTCGACCCGAACGGGGCGTGGCTGCTGGAGGATGCCGTGCGCATCGGGCATCGCCTGCGGGATGTGCTCGCGTACGCCGAGGACCCGTGCGGTGCGGAGGGGCGGTTCTCGGGGCGTGAGGTGATGGCGGAGTTCCGTCGGCGCACCGGACTGCGCACGGCGACGAACATGATCGCGACCGATTGGCGCGAGATGGCGCATGCGATCCGATCGGATGCCGTCGACATCCCCCTCGCGGACCCGCACTTCTGGACCATGGCCGGTTCGGTCAGGGTGGCGCAGCTCTGCGACGATTTCGATCTCACGTGGGGTTCGCACTCGAACAACCACTTCGACATCTCTCTGGCGATGTTCACTCAGGTGGGCGCGGCGGCGCCGGGCGAGATCACGGCGCTGGACACGCATTGGATCTGGCAGGACGGTCAGCAGCTGACCGTCGACGCTCCGCAGATCCGCGACGGAGCGGTGCGCGTGCCCGAACAGCCAGGGCTCGGGGTGACGCTCGATCGTGCAAGTCTGGCCGAGGCGCACGAGCTGTACGTCGAGCACGGACTCGGTGCGCGCGACGACGCCATCGGGATGCAGTACCTCGTGAAGGACTGGACGTTCGACAGCAAACGGCCCTGTCTGGTGCGCTGAGCTCGCTCTTCGCGCCCGGATCAATACGTAATGCCGATTGCGTTGTTCATGCGCATATAGCCCACCAGAAGTGTCGCGATGGTGTGCGTTTTGCATCTGGATTTGGTGCGACACGCCGAGCGGGCGGATACTCGTGGCATCTGAGCCGTCCGATCCCGGCCCCGAATCACCATGACATCCTCCGTCACTCTCGCGCCCGAGACGACCATCGCCATCATCGGCGCCGGCCGCCTCGGTGGCGTGCTCGCGCGGGCGCTCCGCGCGCAGGGCATCGTCGTCCACGGTCCGCTCGGACGCGGTGGTGGCGTTCCCGACGTGGACATCGCGATCCTCTGCGTCCCCGACTCGGCCATCCCCGAAGCCGCAGCCTCGGCTCGACGGACGGCGACCCGCATCGGTCACGTCTCGGGCGCCACCCCGCTCGATGATGTCGACTTCAGCGTGCATCCGCTGCAGACGTTCACCGGTGCCGAGTCCCCTGACGTGTTCCACGGCATCGGCGCCGCGATCTCCGGTCGCACCCTAGACGATCAGCGTCTGGCCGCGCAGCTCGCACGCACCCTCGGTGCCAGCCCCTTCGAGATCGACGACGCCCACCGTGCCGGTTATCACGCGGCCGCATCGTTCGCCTCGAACTTCGTTCTGACCGTGCTCGACGCGGCGGAGCAGCTCGCGGCATCCGCCGGCATCGCGGCCGACGAGGCGCGCGACCTCCTCGCTCCGCTCCTCCGGCGCACGGTCGACAACTGGCAGGGCGGGGGCGCGGCAGCATCCCTCACCGGACCGATCGCCCGCGGCGACGAGGTCACGATCGCTCGCCAGCGCGCGGCCGTCGACGAAGCCGACCCCGCGCTGACGAGTCTCTTCGACGAGCTCGCCGCCGCCACGCGTGCGATCGCCCGCGAGAAGGCCACGGCATGAGAATTCTCCGCACGATTCCTGAAGTGCGTGCCGTCGTCGAGAACGCGAGGCGCGCCGGTCACAGAGTGGGTCTCGTCCCGACCATGGGCGCCTTCCACGACGGCCACGTCTCGCTGATGCGCGAGGCGCGGAAGAACGCCGACCTCGTCGTCGTCTCGCTGTTCGTCAACCCGACCCAGTTCGGTGCGAACGAAGACCTCGGCAGCTATCCCCGCGACGAGCAGGCGGATGCCGCGCGCGCCGAGCAGGAAGGCGTCGACATCCTCTTCGCCCCCGATGCAGCCGAGATCTATCCCGACGGTTTCGCGACCAGCATCCACGTCGCGGCCGTCACCGAGATGCTCGACGGCGCGGCCCGCGGACCGCACCACTTCGACGGCGTCGCCACCATCGTCGCCAAGCTGTTCGGCATCGTCCGCCCCGACGTCGCGTACTTCGGGCAGAAGGATGCGCAGCAGATCGCCGTCGTCCGCCGTCTCGTGCGCGACCTCGACCTCGACGTGCGCATCGAAGCGTGCCCGATCGTGCGTGAAGCCGACGGACTCGCCATGAGCTCCCGCAACGTCTACCTCGACGCCGATGCCCGCGTGCAGGCCACGGCACTCAACCGTGCACTCGACGCTGCCGCGGCTCTGCATGAGTCGGGCGAGCGCGACGGCGACAGCATCCTCTCCGCCGCGAGCCGGGTGCTCGACGAGGCCGGCATCACGCCCGAGTACCTCGAGCTCCGCGACGCCGAGAGCCTGCAGACCGTCACGAGCGTCGAAGGCGACGCCCTCCTCGCCGTCGCCGCCCGCGTGGGCGCTGCCCGACTGATCGACAACCACATCCTGAAACGGAGCGCCTGATGCGTCGCACCATGCTGAAGTCGAAGATCCACCGCGCCACCATCACCGGCAGCGACCTCAACTACGTCGGCTCGATCACGATCGACCCCGATCTGCTCGAGGCCGCCGACATCCTCGCGCACGAGCAGGTGCACGTGGTCGACGTCGACAACGGCGCGCGTTTCGAGACGTACACGATCGCCGGGGAGCGCGGATCCGGTGTCATCCAGGTCAACGGCGCCGCTGCCCGCCTCGTGCACTCCGGCGACACCATCATCGTCATCTCCTACGCCGACTACTCGCGCGAAGACCTCGAGACGTACGAACCCGTCGTGGTGCACGTCGACCGGGCGAACCGGATCATCCAGGTCGACGACGTCGTGGACCGGCTGCTGACCGAGGCCTCTTCTTCGGTCGGAGCAGGCGCATGAGCGTGCACGCGACGACGCGCACGCGGGTCACTCTTGCGGGTCTCGCCGAGAAGAAACGCGTCGGTGAGCCGATCGTCATGGTCACCGCCTACGACCATCCCGGTGCGCAGATCGTCGAGGCCGCCGGCGTTGACGTCGTGCTGGTCGGCGACTCGGGTGCGATGACGGTGCTCGGCTACGACAGCACCGTGCCTGTCACGGTCGACGAGATGCTCATGCTCACTCGCGCGGTGCGGCGCGGTCTGACGATTCCGCTGCTCGTCGGCGATCTGCCGTTCGGATCGTACGAGGCATCCGACGCGCTCGCCATCGCCACGGCGCAGCGTTTCATCAAGGAGGCCGGCTGCGACCTCGTGAAGATCGAGCGCGGCGGCACCTCGGTCGACCGCGCACGCGCTCTCGTCTCCGCCGGCATCCCGGTCGTGGGGCATGTCGGGCTCACCCCGCAGACCGCCACTGCTCTCGGCGGGTACCGCGCGCAGGGTCGCAGTGCCGAAGCTGCGCGTGCCGTGATCGATGACGCGCTGGCCCTGCAGGATGCCGGTTGCTCGCTGCTCGTCATCGAAGCCGTGCCGTCGGAGGTGACTGCCGCACTCAAGCCGCTCATGCGAATCCCCGTGATCGGGATCGGCGCGGGAGCGGATGCCGACGGCCAGGTACTCGTATTCCACGACCTGCTCGGGCTGTACGACGGCGGTGCGGCGAAGTTCGTCAAGCGCTACGCAGACTTGCGGACGGATGCTGTCGCCGGGGTCGCGGCGTACGCCGAAGACGTGCGTTCGGGAGCGTATCCGGCGACGGAGCACTCGTACTCGATGCCGGATGATGAGGCGGCGGAGTTGCGGGGGATGCTCGTCGGGCGGTAGCCGACCGTCCGCAGATCCTGATGGATATGCTGTCCGCATGCGCAGCCCTGCCGAGACCGATGACCTCCTCGCGCAGGATGTGCGCCGACCACGGGTGATCCACACCGGACAAGCCCTGGTCGACCTGGTCATCGAAGTGGCAGACCTTCCCGCGCGCGGACAGAACCTGATGGCCGACTCCGTGGCCGAGTACGCGGGCGGCTCCGTCACCGTGCTGCTCGCGGCGGCGCGGCTCGGCGCCGATTGCCTGCATGCCGGGGCGATCGGCACCGGTCCATACGGCGATCTGATCCGTGAAGCGCTGGATGCTGACGGCATCGCCGCATCCGCCCCGCCGGTGACCACGCAGGACACCGGGGTGTGCGTCGTGCTGATCGAGCCCTCCGCGGAGCGCACGTTCGTCACGACGCTGGGCGCGGAGCGCGAGATCACTGTCGACTCGCTCGCCACCGCCGACGTGCAGCCCGGCGATCTCGTCTGCGTCACCGGATACTCGCTGGCCGTCGCGCAGACCCGCGATCCGCTGCTGACGTGGTTGAAGACGCTTCCCGAGGATGCTGTCGTCGTCCTCGACCCCGGTGCGGCCTTCGCCGAGCTGCCTGCCGACGTGCGCGACGCGATGCTCGCCCGCACCGACGTGTGGACGGGCAATGCCGAGGAGGCGACCGATCTGCTGGCTGCGCTGGCTGTGCCCGTCGAGGACTCGACCCACGCATCCGAACGCGAGATCGTGGCGCATGCACGCGCACTGGTCCCGCTCATGCGCGCCGGCGCCGTCACCATCGTGCGCGACGGAGCTGAAGGATGCGCGGTGCACGCGCACGGCGAGAGCACCTACGTACCGGGCTTTCCGCAGACTCCCGTCGACACCAACGGCGCCGGCGACACCCACACCGGTGCGCTGCTGGCGGGCGTCGCCGAAGGTGCGACCTGGGTGGACGCGTGCCGACGTGCGAACGCCGCGGCGGCGATCAAGGTCACGCGTCGCGGGCCGACGACCGCTCCGACCGCGGACGAGGTCGAGGAGTTCCTGCGCGTGCGGTGAGGTCGCGGCATCCTCAGATCCTGCTGCGCACCCGGAACACCAGCGCCAGCACCGAGAGCGCGATGACGACCACGCCGTAGCCGACGCACACCGCACCGAGCCCGACGACGCCGACCAGCATCCCCGCGATCACGGCCGGCACGCCGAACGCGAGATACGCGAGAAGGAAGATGACCGCGAA
Organism: Microbacterium shaanxiense; assembly: GCF_054779995.1. Classification (NCBI taxonomy): domain Bacteria; kingdom Bacillati; phylum Actinomycetota; class Actinomycetes; order Micrococcales; family Microbacteriaceae; genus Microbacterium; species Microbacterium shaanxiense. The sequence goes on from NZ_BAAGXE010000002.1 coordinate 297,204, forward strand.
CGTGTCGGCGCGCTCGGTCGCGGGGATGCGCGGTGCGAGCGACGCGATCACGCCCGAGAACGCGGTGCCGAAGCCCATCCCGGTCACGCCGGCGGCGATGAGGTAGGCCGGGAGCGAGCCGAGGGCGAGGGCTCCGAGAGACATCGCCGTCCCGGCGGCGAGGGCGGCGGTGCCGAAGATCGTGATAGTTCGCGGTGAGCGGCGGCGGAGGACGAACGCCGTGATCGCCCCGACGCCGGTGAGGATCGCGACGCCGAGACCCTGCCAGATGTGCGCGACGCCGCCGAGCTCGTTGTGCACGATGTTCGCGCCGAGGGAGAGGAACAGTCCGCCGGTCGCCCAGCCCGCGACGACAGCGGGCGCTGCGCGCCAGAAGTCCGCACGGATCGCCGGCGGGATCGAGAGGCGGAACTGCAGCGAGGCCCAGACTCCCGGCTTCTTCGGGGCGGTCTCGGGGGCGAAGAAGAAGAGCACCGCGAGGACGAAGTAGGCACCCGTGAGCGGTACGAACACATCGACCAGCGGTTCGCCCAAGATGTCGAGCGCGGCGCCGGACAGGAGCGCACCGGTCGCGAGGCCGATGCCCGGGGCGAGCGCGTTCCACAGCGCCGCGGTCGCGGGGCGGGCCGGGTGCGCGAGGTCGAGCACTGAGGCGGAGAGCGCAGAGAGCAGGAGCCCGCTCGCGATGCCCTGGATGATGCGTGCCATGAAGAGCAGCGCGACCGAGTCCGCGTGCGAGAACAGCAGCATGCTGCCCGCGAGCAGGACGAATCCGACGATCGCGACCGGACGCCGGCCGACGTGATCGGACAGCGACCCGGCGGTGAGCAGCGTGAGCAGCAGCGCGATCGCGTAGACCGCGAACACGGCGGTGATCACGATCGGGGCGAAGCCGATCTGCTCGGCGAGGACCGGATAGAAGGGCGAGGGTGCGCTCGCGCCGGCCATCATCAGGATCTGCGCCACGACCGCCAGCGCGAATCCGAAGCGCGTGCGGGCGGAGCGTGAGTACGACGGGATGCCGGGGCTGGTCTGCCGGATGGCGATCGGTTCGGTCGTGGTCATGCGTGCTCCTCGAGTTCGAGACTCTGTCGGTTCGAGAATCATCGAACTATCGGAGCGTACTCGCCCTTCTTCAATTGTTCAACTATTATCGAACCATGCCCGGTGATCTCCCGCATCCGGAGCGCTCCGACATCCAGCTGACGGACGTTCTCTTCGCGCTCAGCGACCCTGAGCGCCTCGCGATCGCGCGCCAGCTCGCCGACGGCCCCCTCGACATGGCCGCCTGTCACGCCACCGATCCCAACCTGCCGAAGTCGACCAAGTCGCACTTCATGAAGGTGCTGCGCGAGGCCGGCGTCATCCGCAACGAGCCCAACGGGCGCCGACGGATGCTGACGCTGCGGCGCGACGATCTCGACGCCCTGTTCCCTGGGCTGCTGGATTCCGTGCTGCAGGCATAGGGCGCTGCAGCGAGCGACCGCCAGCATCCTTCAGGTCGCTCATCGAAGGTGAGAGGCCCCGTTGAAGTCAAGGATCGTGCCCGATGCCCATGTTGCCGAACCCGATGTGAGGTAGGCGACGGCTTCGGCGACCTCGTCCGGCGTTCCCACTCGACCGAATGGACTCTGTTCCTTGATGCGGTCGCCCGATGCGCCGGAGAGGATCTCGGCCTGACGCTCGGTCGCGATCATGCCGGGCGCCACCGAGGCGACCGCGATGTCGTGCGGGGCCAATGCGAGCGCCATCGACTGCCCGAGCGCCTGCAAGCCGGCCTTCGTCGCTGCGTAGGCCGGGTGATCGGGCTCGCCGCGGAAGGCGCCGCGCGAGCCGATGTTCACGATCGCGCCGCCGGATCCGCGGGCGATCAGGTGCTGGGCGAACAACAGGGTCACGTTCGCGGCCCCGAGCAGGTTGACCTGCACCATCGGGATCCAAGCCTGTTGCCACTGCTCGAATGTGGTCGAGTCGGGCCGGTGCGCGTTGCCTGCGTTCGGCGCGACCGCGGCGTTGTTGACCAGGATGTCGAGCGATCCGAGTGCGGCGACCGCATCGTCGACGACTTGCTGGCTGCCTGCGGGTGTACCGATATCGCCGCCGACGATCGCGTGCCCGGTGCCGTGGAGGGATGCGAGCGTCTGCTCCGCGGCTGCCCGATCGCTGGAGTAGTGCACGGCGACCCGATCACCGCGGCGAGCGAAGTTCTGCGCTATCGCGCGACCGATGCCGCGGGAACTGCCGGTGACGAGGGCGTTGGGCATGGTGAGCTCCTTCGAGGATGCCGGGGTGCATCAGCAGTCCACCGCGTTGACGGCGAGGTCGGCGAGCGGCGTCTCCTTGTGCTTCGCGAGTATGTCACGTCCCGTGCGTCGCACCGTGAACGTCTCCCCGCCGCAAGCCGCTACGCCGTCTTGCTGCTCCGCCGCCTCGTCGCAGACCGCGGAGGGTTCGCGCGCAGGTGACCGCTGACCTGCGTCATCACTCGGGCGAGCACCTCGACATCGTCGCCGGCGAGTGACTCGAACAGCAGGCTCTTGACGACTTCGATGTGCCCGGGGAACACCTTCGCAAGCACCTCGCGTCCCTCAGCCGTGATGGCGGCGATCGTGCTGCGTTCGTCTTCGGGGGAGGGCGTGCGGGTGAGCAGGCCGCGCTCCTCGAGCAACTGGGCCTGGTACGTCAGACCGCTGCGGCTGTAGACGAGGTCGTCGGCGAGGTCCGTCATCCGCTGGCTGCCGTTCGGTGCGTCTCTCAGCCGCGCGAGCACCTGGAACTGCACGTAGCTGAGCTTTCCGACGTCGCGCAACTGCTTCTCCACCGCATGCCGCAGAAGGCTGCTCACCTCGGTGAAGGCGAAGTAGGCCGCGAGCTCGGTGGAGGAGAGCTGGGGAGGGCGAGTGCTCATGCTTCAAGTATACGTGTTGCTTCGAATTCAAAGCAGTGCTACTGTCGCCATGTGCTTCGAATTCGAAGCACATTCGAAATGAGAGGACAGGATCATGAAGGCAGTACGGTTCCACGAAGTGGGCGGACCAGAGGTACTCCAGTACGGCGAGATCGATCGACCAGAGCCGGGTGCGGGGCAGGTGCGGCTGCGGGTCGCGGCATCCGCGTTCAGCGCTGCCGACAACGGCATGCGCGCAGGATTCCTGCCGATCCCACTCACGCTCCCGCACGTCCCGGGGTACGACGTGTCGGGCACGATCGATGCGATCGGCGAGGGAGTCGACGGGTTCGCCATCGGGGACGAGGTGATCGGATTCCTACCGATGGGTGAGGACGGCGGGGCGGCGGAGTACGTCGTCGCACCCGCGGATGTGCTCGTCGCGGCACCGACCAGCGTGCCGCTCGCGGATGCTGCGGCTCTGCCATCAGTCGCGCTCACCGCGTGGCAGGCGCTGTTCGACGACGGAGGGCTCGAGGCCGGTCAGCGGGTGCTGATCGTCGGCGCCGGCGGGGTGGTCGGAAAGTACGCCATCGCCCTGGCGAAGCGAGCCGGGGCGCACGTGATCGCGACCGCGAGCCCGCGGAGTATCGACGCGGTGCGAGCTGCGGGTGCGGACGAGATCATCGACCGCACCGAGGCCGAGGTGCTCGATGCGGTCTCCGAGCCGGTCGACCTTCTGCTCAACCTCGCTCCCATCGAGCCGGCGGAGTTCACCGCCCTGGTGAGCCTCGTCCGATCGGGTGGAGTCGTCGTGAGCACCACCGCCTGGATGCCGGCGCCGGACGACGCTGAACGGAACGTGCGCTCGGCCGTCGTGTTCGTCCGCAGCGACACCGAGCGGCTCACCGAGTTGGTCTCACTCGTCGACAGCGGCGCCCTGCATCTCGAGGTCACCCGCCGGATCCCGCTGGCCGAGCTGCAGGCTCTGCACACGGAGGCGGCCGAGGGCCGGATCGCGGGGAAGGTCATCGTGATCCCGTGAGGCCGGGCGCAGGGCGGGCCGCGATCCGATCCTGGAACGCGATCGTTGCGACGATACCGATGAGCAGGATCAGCTCGAATGCGTTGACGATCGCGGCGCTGGGGACCGGCAGCGCGACGGCGCTGCCGGCCACCATCAGCACGGTGACCACGGTGAGCCATGGCCAACGCTCGCGAACCCAGACGACGATGCCGGCCACCAGCAGGGCGAGGGCGACGAGGAGGACCATGACCGGCGGTCCGCCTGGAGCGTTCTCGTTGCCGTAGCTGAGCGTGCCGTACTCCCGTTGCGCCACGAGTCGCATCGGCAGCGCACCCACGATCACCTCGTAGACCATGAGTGCCGCAGTCGCGGTGAGCGCCGCCACCGCCGCCCAGGTGGTGCGCGCCCAGCGCATTCCGGTGCGGATCAGCACATGCCAGGCGACGAGAACGAGCAGCGGTGTCAGGAAGGCGTGCAGCCAGTAGCGCGCGGCATTCATTGCTTCGAGTGCGTCGCCTTCGCCGATGATCGCACCGAGCCCGATGACGGTGTTGTCGTAGACCAGACCGAGCACCACTAGGAGGGAGAGATCGGAAGCGATCGCTCGGCGTCGCGCGAACAGCAGCCACACGCCCCAGACGAGGAGCGCGAGATATGCGACGGCGAACCCGAGGTGTATGAAACTGTCCATGTCGCTTCACGGTAGGTGCGCGGCGTCATAGAGCCCGGGCCCTTGACGAGAGGCGGTCGCGCATGGCATCTCGACGAGTCCGGCCGGCGGGTTCGCCTATCCGGCATGCGGCGCGTCACTCGTCTGATGCGATTCTGAGACGGTTCGCCTGCGCCCGTCATGTCCTTTGTACGGGACGATGATCAGGAGAGCGCGATGAACGAAATGTTGAAGTCGGATCTCGCATCCGCCGATCCGGTTGCCGGGGGTGAGGATGCGACACTCCATGGGCTCGTGCAGCGTATGGCCCGCGATGCTCAGGCCGCGGCCGCGACGGGAACCGCGGGCCGGAGCTCGTGGTGGAAGCGTCCACGCGCAATGGTCCCCATGGGCCTCGTCGCTCTCGTGGCTGTGACCGGTGCGGCCGTGCTGATTCCTCTCCAGCTGGGCATCAACGGGACGCACGTCGAGCTCGACGCAGAGATCCCCATCGTGTACACGACCGACACGGGTGTCGAGGTCAGTTGTCGGTTCGGGATCTATTTCGGCGATCCTGCCGATCGGAGCCCGGCCGACGAACGGCTCGCCGCGTTCATGAACGAGCACGATTGGACAGGTATCGGGCAGCGCATCTACGACAAAGCGATCGCCGACCCGTTCGTTCCCGGTCCCAACGACGAGTGGGAAGTCGATACTCCGGAACTGCGGGACCAGTCATCGTTCTTCCGCGCCACAGAAGTGATCTGGGAGGAGATACCCGACGACCTGATGCACGACGGATGGTCCTCCGGCAGCACCATGGATTGCAAAGGCCAACTCCATTGATGCGTCGACGGTCACTCCCTCCGGAGATTCACGACTGGGTCGAGCTCGTCATCCAAGACAATGCCGACGATCTTCTCCGCTATCTGACGCGACGAGTGAACCAGCGAGAGGATGCAGCGGACCTGCTCGGCAATGTGTTCCTCGTTCTGTGGGAGAAGGGTGCACGGGTGCCGACCACGGACGAGGGTGCCAGAATGTGGTGCTTCGGAATCGCCCGCAACGTGCTCCGCGAGCATCGCCGGAAAGCAGTGAAGTCGATCGACCTCGCGAACGCGCTACGAACTCGTCTCCGCGACGTGCCCGAGCCTGACAACGCCGCGGATGCCATAGCCGAGACAGCGCTACGAGCCAGCGACGTGCGAAGCGTGCTGATGCGCCTCGACGAGCGAGCGAGGGAGCTTCTGATGCTCATCTACTGGGACGACTTCAGCATCGCGGACGCTGCTCGTCTGCTGTCCATCAACGAATCAACCGCAAGGACGCGTCATGTGCGCGCACTTCGCCGCCTCGAGGCGATGCTCGAATCGAGTCATCACCGAGCCGTCACCAGTGGGGATCGCAGTGACGCCGCAGTGACGCGAGGAGCTTGATCACAGACTGTCCGGCCGGACAATGCACGCGTGCTCTCACCCCCGCGCGGTGCCCACGATCCGTTCGACGGCCAGTCGTGCGACTGATCGGTCATGCGGCACGACGTCGAGCGCGCGATGGATCGTCAGCCCCTCGATCAAGGCATCCAGCATCCTCGCCGTGATCGGATCGAAGTGCCGCTCGAGCGCGGCGCGGCTGCGGGCCATCCATCCGCTGGTGAGTTCGCGGTACGGCGCTTCGCGGGCGGCGAGGGTGTACAGCTCGTGGGTGAGCACGAGATCGCGTTCGGTGCCGAAGACGTCTTCGGCGATCAGCATGACAACCGCTTCACGGGCCTCGTCGACCGTGGCCGCTGCCGAGAGCCTGCGCTCGAACTGCTCGGCGATATCCCGACTGAAACGTCCGAAGGCCTCGCGCAGCAGCTCATCCATGCCCGAGAAGTGGTACGTCATCGAGCCGAGCGGCACCCCGGCCGCGCCGGCCACGCGCCGGTGCGATGTGCCGGCGACTCCGTGCTCTGCGATCACATCGAGGCAGCTCGCGATGATCCGCTCTCGCCGATCCGGGTCATAGCGCCGGTTCGTTCGCGGCGCCTTCGCGCCGGCATCCGTCGTCATGCGTACGAGTGTACGCGTCACGTGTACGATCGTCCATATGTCTTCTTCGATCGTCGTCGCGCCGGCCGTGCGCCGTGCACGCATCGGCGTCGCACTCCTGTTCCTCACGAACGGCGCGTTGTTCGCGAACATCCTGCCGCGCTATCCCGAGATCAAGGTGCAGCTCGGCCTCGACGCCGCCACCTACGGAATCGCGATCGCGGCGTTCCCGGCCGGCGCGATGGTGGCAGGGCTCGGAGCAGCCGTGCTCATCCGGCGCTTCGGGTCGGCGAAGGTGGCGGTGGTCGGCACCATCCTCACCAGCCTCGGCATCCTCGCCGCCGGCCTGGCGCCGTCGGCCGTGTTCTTCGCACTCGGCCTCTTCCTCGGCGGCGCGGCGGATGCGATCACCGACGTCGGCCAGAACGCGCACAGTCTCCGCGTGCAGCGCGGATACGGGCGCTCGATCATCAGCTCCTTCCATGCGATCTGGTCGATCGGTGCGGTGCTCGGCGGCTCGATGTCCGCTGCGGCGATCGCGCTGGCGCTGCCCCTCGGCATCCATCTGGGCATCTCAGCCATCGTGTTCTGCGTCGTCTCGCTGGTCGCGCTGCGGATGTGCCTGCCGGGGCGCGACGAAGTGACGGAGGAAGAGGCGATCGCCGGCGGAACGGAGATCAGCGGTGCACTGCGCCGCGGTATCTCAGGAAAGACCGTGGCCGTCATTTTCGCGCTCGTACTTCTGTCGATCGCCGGCGCGATCGTCGAGGATGCCGGAATGTCGTGGGCGACCCTCTACCTCGGTGCGGATCTCGCCGCACCGGCCGCGATCGCCACCACCGGCTACATCGCCCTCGTCGGCGCGCAATTCATCGGGCGGATGATCGGCGACGGCATGGTCGATCGCTTCGGGCAGCGTGCCGTCGCACAGGTCGGCGGACTCCTCATCGCGGTCGGGATGGGGTTGGCGCTGACTTTCCCCACGATCCCTGGAACGATCCTCGGCTTCGCGGTCGCCGGATTCGGCAGCGCGACCCTCATCCCCGCCGCGTTGCAGGCCGCCGATGCGCTGCCGGGTCTTCGACACGGCGCCGGGCTCACGATCGTGTCGTGGCTTCTGCGACTGGGCTTCCTGCTCTCGCCGCCGTTCGTCGGTTTCATCGCTGACAACGCGGGGCTGCGCGCGGGATTGCTCGTCGTGCCGATCGCCGGTGTCGTGGCGATCGTGTGCGCCGGAGTGCTGGAGAGGCGCCGCAGCGTGTGACGTAACGAAGCCGCGCGTCGGAGTAATCCAACATGGCGCACTTCCTGTCTCGAGGAGCTCAACTCACAGCGAGAGGGTGGGGTAGGGCTGATATCAGCCCTACCCCACCCTCTCGCTCGTTGAGTGTCATGATCACGCCGGTGTTGAGGTCTCCTCGTTCAAGCTCTCAGGCGCGACCGACAGGATGTGTCGCCCGAGCGTCAGCAACGCGATCACGCCGCTGAGAACGAGACTTACTGCCATGACCGCAAGGGGAAGGCTGTACTCCCCGGTGGCGTCGCGGAGCCAACCGGTGAAGTATCCCGCGACGAAGCCGCCAAGACTCCCGACAGTGTTGATCAGCGCGAGTCCTGCGGCGGAGCTTGAGCCGGACAACGAGCCCGTGGCGAAGCTCCAGAAGATCGGCGCGGCCGAATAGATTCCCACAGCAGCGATCGTCACGCCTCCAAGAAGCACGGGAAAGGATCCGCTGCGGCTCAGTGCACACGCCAGGACAGCGATGCCGGCGACGATGATCGGGACCCCATAGTGCCATGGACGCAGTCCTCGACGATGAGAGTAACGGCTCCAGGCGAACGAACCGATCGCGCCCAGTGTGAAGGGAATGAACGTTACGAGGCTCACCGCGCCAGGGCCAGCCTCGGCGATCGCGGAAGTGACCAGCGGGAGAAAGAAACTGATCGCGAACATCGGGAAAGTCATGAGGAAGAAGATCCCCGCCAACCGGAGTGTCACTGGGCTACGAAGTGCGCCGAGGAAGCCCTTCTGATGGTGTCCGGCCTCTGCGGCTTCAGAAGCCGCGGCCATCGCGTCCTTCTCGTCGGGTGTCAGCCAGCGCGCATCGCGAGGCAGGGATGGAAGCGCGAAGAACACCACGATCCCGAGTGCGACAGCGGCGATTCCTTCGAAGGCGAACATGAATCGCCAACCCTCGATCCCGAACGTCGTGTCCCCGAGATCGATGAGCCAGATTGATAGTGGCCCGCCCAGGGCAGTCGACAGCGGCAAGGCGACGTAATAGATACCGAGCACAAGGATTCGCTGTGGTCCGCTGAACCAGAGCGAGATGTACAGCAAGATACCGGGAAGCAGGCCAGCTTCTGCGATGCCGAGCAACGCACGAGCCAGCGCGAAGGTTGGGAAATCCACTACCAAGGCGTGCAGCGCTGCGACGATTCCCCAGGAGACCGCAATACGCGAGAGCCACTTGCGCGCACCGACGCGGAACATCACGTAGTTGCTGGGAATCTCCAGGAGGACGTACCCGATGAAGAACACGGCGACGCCGATCCCGTACGTTGTGGCTGTCAGATCTATGGCAGGGTTCATTGTCGGAGCTGCGAACCCGACGTTCACGCGGTCGAGATAATTGACGAACAACAGTAGCGCCAGTATCGGAAGTAGCCGTTTCATCGCCTTACTATTGGCTCGCTGCAGCACTGTCGGGCGGCTTACGGCGCTCATAGTCCGGCCTCGATGATCTGGCGCGACCCGACAGGAGTGGTCAGGTTGGTCGTTTCCTGAGCACCTACGTAAACCAGGTCTTCAATGTGATATCCCTGCACGGGATCGACCCACCCGAGCTCGACCTGCATCGTCATCCCTTCCACGATCGGGTCCTCATAGTCGACTGTGAGCTGTGGTTCCTCGTGAACGACGAGACCGATGCCGTGCCCGACGATGCCCCAGCGAAATTCTTCGCCTAGTCGCGCGTACTCGCGCCGTGCCAAATCGGCGACCTCGCGCGCGACAACGCCCGGCCTCAGGAAATCAACGACGGTATCGTGCACGGCGCTGATGTGATCGAAGCGTGTTCGTTGTTCGCGCGAAGCCCTACCGACCACAGCTGTCCGTGCGATGTCTGACCAGTAGCCGTCAATACGCACGCCCCAATCGGATCGGATCAGCATGCCTTCCTCGAGTTCTGTGCGGCGGGGGTATGGATGCCACTGACCGCCGCGGCATCCTCCGCCGAGAATCGTATGGGTCAGCTCGTGGGCACCGTCATGAATCAGTCCATCGTTGATTCGGGCAGCAACCTCGATCTCGGTTTCGCCCGCGCGAGCAGAGCGCAGACCCTTCTCGAGATGGTGGGCTGTGAGTCGATTTGTCGCCGTGATCCGCTCTCGCTCTGTAGGCGTCTTCACCATTCGCATCGCGTTCAGCAAAGGCCACGCGTCTCCGAACCGAATCCGGTTGTTTCGACGGACAAGCCCGTTCGTGAGCTTGAATGGAACAGTACGGCCCTCGATGCCCAAGTAGGCTCCCTCGAGTCCGAGTTCGCTCAACACAGCTGATGTGACGGTGACCATGTCATCGTGTTCGCCGGCGTAACCGCGGATGTCCTCGATGAATGGGCGGCTTTCCTCGGGGGCCCATGAGCCGGAATCCCTGCCACTCCAATTGTCCGCGCGCGGAGCCGGCACGATATAGACGGGGTCGCCACCTTTTGGCCAGACGACGATGTGCATTCTTTCCCATAGCAGCCGCATATCTGGGTGGTAAAAGCCAGAGAGGTAGGCGGTGTTCTCGGGCCAAGCCGCCACGATGCCGTCGAACTCGCTCTCCGCGAGGAGCCGTCGAATGCGGGAAACATCTGAGTACTGCGCGGATGCAGCCAGGGCGTCCTGTGGCGGGTGCGAGCCGGGCGACGGAACGATAGGTAGGTCAAGAGTCATGGTCACGGTCTCCTCATTGAATACGGTGTATCGCCCATATATACACCGTATTTATCTGGACACGCTAGCCCCGATAGTCCTTTGCCCGCCCAAGTTACGGGTTTGCGGGAGCGTCCAGCCCGCGGAGCAGCGTCCGCAACGTTGCGGTGAAAGGTGGTCGAAGGCTGACGCTCGCCAGTGCGTCAGCGGATTCGAGAGTTCGTGACAGGCCCCGTTCTCGCGCTATGTTGGCCAGTTCTTCGCCGTGAGCGCGCACGCTCTCATCGGTCAGGTCCCGACGGGGCAGTTCGAACATCACGTGGCCTACAGTGACGGTGAAGATCTGCCAGAACGCTTGAGCTGCGGCCGTTCCCACGATGTTCGCCTGTTCGAGACTTGCCAGTATGGACTCCTGCATCCGGGCCAGTCCGTCGGAACCACGCGGGATCGGTCGTTCCATGAGCAGCGGCACGGCATCGGGATGAGCGAGGAGTAGCTGTCGCCATGCTGACATCGTCGTGATGACTCGTTCCATCCAGTCGGTCTCGAATGCGGGGGGAATCTCCATCAGTGAGATGATGCGCAGAAGAACAAGATCCAGGAGCTCAGTCTTGGAGCCGACGTACTTGTAAACAGACATCGGCGACAGTGACAGGTCCGCGGCTATCGTTCGAATCGACAACGACTGCAGGCCTCGAGTATCAATGATTCGCAGTGCGGTGTCGACGACGTCGCTGACTGTAATCGCGGTTGGCCGAGTTGTATCTGCTGCGGGTACTGTCGCTTCTCGTTTCGCACGTGACATCACGCCGTCAGCCTACTGAGAACCGATCCAGTCTCGTGGCTGAGCCTCGAGGGGCGTGTTCGTCTCGGCTCCGACCTTACGAACGTGCGGGCCGCGAGGTCGCAATCTCTACTCTCGCACCCCAGACTGATCACGAGACCCGCAATAGGAGGCGCACTATGGACCTGGAAGATCTTCTGGCCGAACTGAATTCCGGACGCACCATCACGGGAGACTCGCCGCTCCACGAGATCATGCATCGAACGAGTCAGGATGCGATGCGCATCACGGGTGAACTCAACGGCGGGTACCGCGAGCCGGCCGAGGTGCGTGCGCTGCTCTCGCGGCTCATCGGCAAGCCCGTCGACGAGACGGTGACCGTGTTCCCGCCCTTCTCCTCCGACTTCGGGCGGAACATCACCCTCGGCAAGCGGATCTTCATCAATGCCGGATGCAAGTTCCAGGACCAGGGCGGCATCTCCATCGGCGACGATTGCCTCATCGGCCACAACGTCGTGATCGCGACCCTCAACCACGATCTCGCCCCGAGCCGTCGCGCAGACATGCACCCCGCCCCGGTCTCGATCGGCCGCAACGTCTGGATCGGTGCCAACGCCACGATCCTCGCGGGAGTCACGATCGGTGATGACGCCGTCGTCGCCGCAGCATCCGTCGTCACCAAGGACGTACCCGCAGGGTCGATCGTCGTCGGCTCGCCGGCACGCGTCGTGCGGTCGGTCCCCGTCTGAGTCTCGCTCGCGACACCTGCGCCGGACGCACGAGCACCGGTCCGATTTCGCGCGGGCGTGGGCGGAGCTATACGCTCAGTTCATGCGACTGAGAATCATTATCATTAGTGCGATCGCCGCGGCGACGCTCGGCCTCGCCGGCTGTGGTGCAGCATCCGCGCCCGCCGTGAACGACGCGGCGGCTGCCGGCGGCGGGGGCGAGAGCTTTCCTCTCACCATCGAGAACTGCGACACCGAGGTCACGATCGAGCGCGCCCCGCAGCGCGCGGTCTCGCTCAACCAGTCCGCCACCGAGATCATGATCGCGCTCGGACTCGAAGATCGCATGGCCGGCACCTCATACGAGACCGACCCGATCGGGGACGACATCGCCGACGCGTACGCCGCGATCCCGCTGCTGACCGACGGGCTCCTCAAGCACGAGACGCTGCTCGAAGCCGAACCCGACTTCGTATACTCCTCCTTCGCATCCTTCCTCACCGCCGAGAATGCGGGCGAGCGCGCCGAGCTGCATGACCTCGGCGTTCCGACCTATCTCAGCGAGTTCGACTGCACCTACCATGTGGCCGTCGAAGGCGGAGCGACCTTCGACATGCTCTTCGACGAGATCGAGACGATCGCCCAGATCTTCGACGTGCCGGATGCCGGCGAAGAGGTTGTCGCAGCTCAGCAGGCCGTCGTCGACGAAGGGCTCGAAATCGCAGAACAGATCGAGGGCACGCCGAAGCTGGTCTGGTTCTACTCGACGGCGGCCTCGGCATCCACTCCGTCCGTCGCGGGCCCTGGCGGCCTGCCGCAGACCGTCACCGAGATGCTCGGTGCCGAGAACGTTTTCAGCGACGCCGCCACCAAGTGGCCGGAGGTCAGTTGGGACGAGATCGCCCTGCGCGATCCCGACGTGATCGTGCTCGCCGACCTCACCCGTGGATACCCGGGAGACACCGCCGAGGAGAAGATCGACTTCCTCAAGAGCGATCCGCTGACCTCGACGATGGATGCCGTCATCAACGAGCGATTCATCATCGTCCCCGGTCAGTACATGGACCCGTCGATCCACAGCGTCCAGGCGCTTCCGACCGTCGCTCAGGGCCTCGTCGACCTGGAGGCCAAGTGATGACGCACGCGATCGAGGACCTGATCCGCCGTTGGGACGACCAGCAGGCGGCGTACATCACAAACCGCGAAGAGCGCTTCGAGATCATGCTCGACGTCATCGCCTATCTGTGCGCGACCACGCCGGGTCTGGAATCCGACGGCTCAGGGCTCGTCGCACTCGATCTCGCCTGCGGTCCGGGCAGCCTGTCGCAGCGGATACTCGAGCGCTTCCCCCGCGCCCGAGTGGTCGGCGTCGACTACGACCCCGTGCTGCTCACACTCGCCGGCGCCTGGCTCGGTGCACGGTACGGCGAACGATTCACGACTCTCGACGCCGATCTCGCGGCACCGGGATGGGAGAAGGGACTGCCCGAAGGGGCGCCGCACGTCGCCGTCTCATCCACGGCGCTGCACTGGCTGGAGCCCGCACAGCTCGTCGCACTGTACGCCACGCTCGCAGCGGTGCTGCCGCCCGACGGCGTCTTCATGGATGCCGATCATCTTCGATACGACCCCGCCACCCAGCCCCTCCTCAGCGCGATGTCGGCCGCTGATGACGAGCGCACCCAGCACGCCGCGCACTCGCAGGGCGTGCAGACCTGGGATGAATGGTGGGCGGATGCCGTCGCGCTCGCCGAACTCGGTCAGCACAAGGCCGAGCGTGAACGGCGATTCGCGGATCGACCGGCCACGCCGCACGCGCCACTCGACCTGCACCTGAGTGCGCTGCGCACGGCCGGATTCTCCGAGGCGGGCGTGATCTGGCGTCACTACGACGACGTCGTCGTTCTGGGACGGCGATGACGAGGGTCACCGAGACGGATGCCGGGGTCGCAATGCCGACCCCGCATCCGTCAGCCGCTGCTCGCTCCGACACCGGCAGCGTCGCCCCCGACGCTGTGATCCCCTCGACCGTCGGCATGCCGGCCTCGACCGTCGACTCGCAGCCCTCGACCGTCGGCGCGCCGACCGGCCGGGCCGCCGGCGATCGCACGCGTCGTCGGCTGCAGTCATCGGGCGTCCTCATGCTCTTCGCGGCGGCACTCGCCGCGTCCATCGTCGCGGCGACCTTCGTCGGCACGGCGAGCATCGGCCCGCTCGACGTCATCGCAATCGTCCTGCGCCATCTCGGGCTCGATGTGCTCGCTCCGGTTCCCGCCGTCTCTCCGCTCATCGACGCACTGATCTGGGAATCACGGCTGCCGCGGGTGCTGCTCGCCGCGACTGTGGGGCTGGGACTCGCGGTCTCCGGCGCCGTGCTGCAGTCGATCACGCGCAACCCTCTCGCCGAGCCGTACCTGCTGGGCGTCTCGTCCGGTGCTTCCACCGGAGCGGTCGCGGTCATGATCCTCGGCTTCGGCTCGGGCGCCGTGAGCCTCTCGATGGGGGCATTCGGGGGAGCGCTCGTCGCCTTCACGATCGTGCTGCTGCTGATCGGTGGGGGCCGGGTGTCGAACCCGTCCCGCGTCGTGCTCACCGGAGTACTCGTGTCGCAGTTATTCTCCGCCGTCACCTCGCTCGTGCTCATGCTCAACGGCGACGCCGATTCGACCAGGGGGTTCACCTACTGGCTGCTCGGCTCGCTCGGCGGCGCGCGGTGGGAGCCGCTCATCGTCGCGTCGCTCGTCATCGTGATCTGCGCCGTCGCCTGTCTGCTGTTCGCGCCGGCGCTCGACGCCTTCACCTTCGGATGGGACACGGCCGCCTCGCTCGGCATCCGCGTCACGCACACGAGGGTGGCGCTGATGATCCTCACCGCACTCATGACGGCCGCCGCGGTCGCGGCATCCGGGGCGATCGGATTCATCGGGCTCCTCGTCCCGCACGTCGTCCGCTTGCTCGCCGGTCATACGCACCGGATGCTGCTGCCTCTGTCGGCGCTCGGAGGAGCGATCTTCCTCATCTGGGTCGACACCTTCGCGCGCTCGGCGTTCGCACCGCACGAGGTGCCGGTCGGCGTCATCACCGCGCTGCTCGGCGCGCCGGTGTTCGCTCTCGTCCTACGGAAGGCGGCGCGACGATGACCGTGCTGACTGCCCAGGGCATCGCGTGGTCGGCGGGCGGAACCGCGATCCTCGACGCCGTCTCGCTCGAGGCCCGCTCGGGGGAGATGCTCGGCATCCTCGGGCCGAACGGTGCAGGCAAGACCTCGCTGCTGCGCATCCTCGCCGGCCTGCGCCGCCCGGATGCCGGCGAGGTCCTTCTCGACGGGCAGAACCTTCGATCCCTGAGGCGCCGGTCCGTGGCCCGCAGGCTCGCGATCGTCGAGCAGTCGCCGGAAGTGCACGACGACATCACGGTGCAGGAGACCGCGGCGCTGGGACGGACACCGCACCGCGGCACGTTCGCCGCCCTGGACAGCGAGGATCATGCCGCGATCGAACGCGCTCTCGCGCTGACAGGGATGGGGCTTTATCGCTCACGTACGTGGCGCAGTCTGTCGGGAGGTGAGCAGCAGCGCGCCCAGCTCGCTCGAGCTCTCGCTCAGGATCCCGACGTGATCGTGCTCGACGAGCCGACGAACCACCTCGACATCCGCTACCAACTCGACGTGCTCGCTCTGCTCTCCTCGCTGGAGATGACGGTCATCACCGCACTGCACGACCTCAATCTCGCGGCACGGTTCTGCGACCGGGTCGTGGTGCTCCACGATGGCGGTGTTCGGGCGGCGGGGCCCCCGGCCGACGTGCTCACCTCAGAGCTGCTCCGCGGGGTGTACGAGGTGGATGCCGTGGTCGAGACCTCACCCCACACGGGAACTCAGGTGGCGACCTACCTCGGCGGCACGGCGGCCGGTGCGATGCGGACCGCCGATTCGCGGACCTGAGAACCTCGCCGCTCGGGATTTCATCTCCCAGATTCGAATTAATGTTCGACAAATGAGTGACACTCGGGTAAGCTCGAGGTATGTCGACGTTGACCGGTCTTCACGGGGCGATATCTGCCTGGATGAGGTGTGGGCGGATGCCGGCGAGTCGAACGAACTTTCGAGAGATCAGTTGATCGCGGTCACGAATGCGATCGGCCTGTTGCAGCGCCGGCTCGACGCTGTTCATGCAGGGGTCGCGGCGGGTGTCGCGAGCGAGTCGCGTAGCGAGTTGGGCGCGGATTCTTTGGCGAAGCAGCACGGATTCCGGACGCCGGCCAAGTTGATCGCGGCGGCCACAGGCGTCTCCACTGGCGATGCCATCCGTCTGATCAAGGTGGGCGAGGCGACGGCGACGCGCACGGATCTGCTCGGTGCGCGGCTGCCGGCGAAGTATCCGCTGGTGAAAGCGGCATTGGAAGCCGGATCCGTCAGTGCGCAGGCGGCCGCATTGATCATCGCGGTGCTGGAGCGATGCCGCATCGCCGCCGGTCCGGAACGGACGGGTGACGGTGAAAAGCTTCTGGTCGATGCTGCTCCCGGACTCGCGCTCGATGAGATCCGTCGACTCGTCGTTCGGGTCGAGGCATGGCTTGACCCCGATGGCGTCGAGCCGAGGGCTGATGAGCAGCGGGGCAAGCGTTCGCTGACGTTCTTCGAGCGCGGCGGACGGTTGCATCTCAACGGGAGCTTCGACGTCGAGACCGGTGCCCCCATCGTCGCCGCGCTTCGCGGCTATGTCACCGCCGCATTCGCGGCGCGGAAAGACGCCACAGACCCCGACTCTCCGGATGCCGACCGTCGCACCGTGCCGATGCTGCACGCCGACGCGCTCGCCCTGTTCTGCTCGCACGTGCTCGGCTGCAAGAGCGAGAAGCTTCCCCTCGCGGGGGCCACCGTCATCCTCCGGATGCACGTCGATGACCTGGAAGCGGCCACGGGGGCCGCCACGATCGATGGCATCGATCAGCCGATCAGTGCAGCCGCCGCCCGGCGGATGGCCGCGGACGGTGGTGTGATCCCCTGTGTTCTCGGCGGAGACAGCGAGATCCTCGATTGGGGTCGGAAGAAGCGCTTCTTCAGCAAAGCCCAACGCCTCGCTCTCGTCGAGCGCGACGGCGGATGCGCCATGTGCAATCTCCCACCCGCGATGGTCAAGGCTCACCACATGCAGTGGTGGAAACGACATCACGGCCGAACCGACCTCTCCAACGGCATCCTGCTGTGCGAGAGCTGCCACCACCGCATCCACGACAACGGATGGGACATCCGCATCGACGGCACGGGTGTGAATGCACGGGTCTGGTTCATTCCGCCCGCTCACGTCGATCCGGCTCGAACTCCGCGACTGGGCGGACGTGCGCGCTTCGACATCGCCGCGTGAGCGATGTCCGACAGGTCAGTCTCGCGAACTCCTCGTCGCCTCGAGCGTTCCGAGAAGCGCCAATGCATCTGCGCTCGGACTCCCCGGCGCGGCAGTGGCCACCGTGAGCTGCTGCCCTGGAGCGTCCCGCACATCGAGCGTCTGATACGTGAGGGTGAGACGACCGACGTCGGGGTGGTTGATCGTCTTCTCGGTCATGCTCAACCCGGCGACCGTGTGGTCCGCCCAATAGCGGGCGAACTCGGAAGATCCCCCGCGCAGCCGCGCGATCAGCGGCAGTACGGCCGGATGCGGCGAGCTGAAGCCCGCCGCAAGTCGAAGTGCGCTGACCGCCGCGCGTGCGACGAGATCCCAGTTCTGAAAGTAGGCATGCGCGGACGAATCGAGGAACACGAAGTCCATCGCTCCGTGCGCGAGCTGCGACTCGCCCAGCAGGGCCCGTGCCGTCGCGTTGGCCGCGATGATCTGGAAGCCGGGATCGATGACGTACGCCGCCGCCTGTGGGAAAGCATCCATCAACTGCATGAGCTCATCGCTCACCGGACCGGGGACCGCCTGCACTCCCGGTGCGAGCCGAGCGAGTCGGAAGACATGGCTGCGCGCATCCGGACTCAGACGCAGCGCTGTCGCCAGCGCCTCGACGACCGGCGTGGAGGGTGTGCGCTCTCTGCCCTGCTCGAGCCGGGCGTAGTAGTCGGTACTGACGCCGGCGAGGACCGCCACCTCTTCCCGCCGCAGGCCGTTCACTCGCCTGCCGCCGACATCCGGCAGGCCGACATCCGCTGGTTTGATGCGCGAGCGCTGTGCGCGCAGGAACTCTCCGAGCGGGCCCGCGGGATCTGCCATGTTGCTCACGCTAGTCGCGTCAGACCTCGGTGCGGGCGACGGTGGCCTCGAGGTTCGCGCGGATGCTCGACATCGTGTCGCCATACGCCTCGTCCATATCGATGCCGAGCCTGTCGGCGAGAACGAACGTCCACCACATCGACTCCGCGAGCTTGTGCTTCAGCTCGGCCCGCGGGTCGCCGTCGATGCCCCACGTGCCCTCGTCGGCGAGCAGAAGGCGACCGATGTATCCGACGTCGTTCGAGAAGCCGATCATCAGCTCGTGCAGCGACCAGGTCGTGCCGTTGAATCTCTCCTCCAGGATCTCGTATAGCGCGCGGACCTCGAGCGCCTGCGTGCGGGCGGTCGAAAGGGAAGAGGAATCGGAAGGCATGTGATGCTCCATCAGAGTCGTGTGCGCAATTGTGCGGTCTATGAACAGCATCCCTCGTGCGCGGAACACCAACCAGGGTGGATCGCACCCTGGCCGCGGCTCCCGATCCGGTTCAGAGTCGAAGACGGACGTGATCGTCCCGATCATCCGCACGATCTCAGAGGAGAACACCATGTCGACCACCACCGACCACGACGCGACCATCGCCGAGTGGATCACCGCAGCCGATGCTCACGACTCGACGGCGTTCCTGTCGTTGTTCACAGCGGATGCCGTTCTCGACGACCCGTCGGTCGGGGAGGTCTTCGAGGGGCACGAGGGGGTCGGTCGCTACTTCGACTCCTACTTCATCGGGTACAACACCCGAACCCGTCTCGTACGCACGGAGCCACGCGACGGTGTTCTCCATGTCGAGGTCGACTTCACGGGAGACTTCCCCGGAGGGCAGACCGGCGGCATCTTCGACATCACATTCGCCGGCGACAAGATCGAGCATGTGCGGGCCGATCTGATCTAGACGCGAGCCGATCTCGCGCGAGCACGACGGCGGCTACGACGCCAGCGGTTCGCGGGCCTTGCGGCCGGCTGCAGGCTCCCGGTCGGCGCCGCCCATCTCCGCCCACACGGTGTCGAGCGACAGGTCGAGCACGTCGGCGATCGCCGCGATCGTCGGGAAGGCGGGTGTGGCCACGCGTCCGGTCTCGATCTTGCGCAGCGTCTCCGGTGAGACACCGGCGTCGAGTGCGACGTCGAGCATCGAGCGTGAGCCCCTGGCGCGACGCAGCAGCGCGCCGAGGCGCTCTCCTCGAGCGACCTCTGCGGGGGTGAGCGGCATCCTGACCATCATGATCCCGATTCTAATACCGGGATGATATGACCGGTATAGTTATTGGATGATCGAGATCCTGAACGCTGCCCAACTCGCCCGCGCACGAGACGCTGGGGCGCTCGTCGCCGACATCCTGCAGGCGATGAAGAGCCGCAGCGCGGTCGGTGTGAACCTGCTCGACATCGACCGGTGGGTGAAGGAGATGATCGAGGATGCCGGGGCGGTGTCCTGCTATGTCGACTATGCCCCCGCCTTCGGGCGTGGACCCTTCGGCCACTACATCTGCACAGCAGTGAACGACGCCGTGCTGCACGGCATGCCGCACGACTATCGATTGGCTGACGGCGACCTGCTGACCCTCGACCTCGCTGTCACGCTCCGCGGAATCTCGGCCGATGCCGCCATCAGCTTCGTCGTGGGGAAGGCGCGACCCGCGGAGAGCCTCGCGATGATCGAGGTGACCGAGCGCGCGCTCGCCGCGGGTATCGCCGCTGCTCGACCCGGCGCACGCATCGGCGATCTCTCGCATGCGATCGGCACCGTTCTCAGCGACGCCGGATACGCGATCAACATGGAGTTCGGCGGCCACGGCATCGGCTCGACCATGCATCAGGACCCGCACGTGGCCAACGACGGCCGACTCGGCCGCGGGTACGCGCTGCGCCCTGGTCTGCTGCTCGCTCTCGAGCCGTGGGTGATGGCCGACACTGCAGAGCTCATCACGGATGCCGATGGGTGGACCCTCCGCAGCGCGACGGGCGGTCGCACCGCGCACAGCGAGCACACGATCGCGATCACGGATGACGGTGCGGAGATACTCACGCTACCGACTGCAACTCTAGGGTTGCAGTAGCTCGGATTAAGTGCAACCATGAGATTGCAGTTGGCCGATCGGCCAGCGAAAGATCCCGAAAGGAACCATCATGGTGAGCATGACCGAAAACCCGGCATCCGTCGTCGACGAAGAGTCGTTCACGGTGCGCCGCAGCATCCGCATCAACGCACCCGTCGAGAAGGTGTGGCGCGCCGTCACTCAGCCCGAGCACATCTCCCGCTGGTTCGGCCGTACAGTGCTCGACGGGGTGGGGGTCGGTGCCGCGGGCACTATGACCTTCCCTGATTACGGCTCCATCCCGCTGCGCGTGGAGGAGTGGGATGAGCCGCGCCGTGTCGCGTATCGCTGGAACAACGACGATGCCCTCGAATCTCTTCCGGAGCAGGTGCAGGACAAGGGCTCGACCGTGTTCGCGTTCACGCTCGCCGAGGTCGACGGTGGTACGCGGCTCGATGTCGTGGAGACCGGATTCGACAACACCTCTGCCCCGCTCGCGAACCTCGAGAGCCACCGCACGGGATGGGATGAGGAGCTCGACAAGCTCGTCGTCCTGGTCGAGAACGACACGGCCGACGGTGACGCGTGAGCGCAGGCACCCTGGCCCCCATGTTCGCGGCGCTCGCGGACGAGACGCGGTGGAGCATCCTGCAGGCTCTCGGTGAGGGGGATGCTTCGGCATCCGCCCTCTCCGGGCGCCTCCCGGTCAGCCGCCAGGCGATCGCGAAGCACCTCGCGGTGCTGCAGGAGGTCGGCCTCGTCGAGCCTGTGCGAGCGGGCCGTGAGCTGCGATTCCGAGTGATCGGTGCTGAGCTCAGCGCCACTGCGCAGCGTCTTGACGCCATCGGTCGCGACTGGGATCGCCGCCTCGCCGCGATCAAGGAGATCGCCGAGGGGCTGTGAGCGAGTGCGGGCTCGCGCCGCGTGAGGTTCTTGCTTGCTCTCGGAGGAGAGTGAGTGTACAGTCACTCATATGTCAGCGACGCGCAGTTCGATCCTCTCCACCGCCGACGCGCGACGACCTCTCGTCGCCGCCGCGGCGCTGACGGAGTTCGCGCGCGGCGGCTACTACGCCACGACCGTCGCCGACGTCGCTCGCGAGGCGAAGATCTCTCCGGCCTACGTCTTCAAGCTTTACTCCGGCAAGGAGGCGCTCTTCGTCGCCGCGCTCGAGGCGTGTTTCGAGGCGATCCTCTCGGCGCTCGAAGAGGGGGCGGATGCTGCCGTCGATCAGTCGCCCGAGAGCATCCTCGATGCGATGGGAGACGCCTACGCGCAGCTGATCAGCGATCGCACGCTGCTGATGCTGCAGGTGCACGCGCAGTCGGTCGCTGATGTCCCGGTCGTGGGCGAGGCGCTTCGCTCGGGACTCGCGCGCGTCACGACGTTCGCGAAGAGCCGCTCGGGCGGCGCGGATGACGACGTGCAGCGCTTCATCGCCTACGGGCAGCTGTGCCATCTGATCGTCACGACCCAGCTCGAGGGGCGCCCGGAGGATTGGGCGAAACTCCTGACCAAGGGGATGAGCCACCCGGCCTGACCGGACCAGGGGTCTTTACCGTTTTTCTTTGCCCAAAAGAGTGAGTGATGAATCACTCATCCATTCTCCACTGAAAGGAACGACACAATGGACACGCTCTCGAATCCCGTTCGAACCCTCGGCGCTGCACCGCGCAGCACTCGTCGCTGGCTGGCCCTCAGCATCCTGGCTCTCGCACAGTTCCTCGTCGTGCTGGACGCCTCGATCGTCAACATCGCCCTCCCCGTGCTCGGGCGGCAGCTCGCCATGGACACCGCCGCGCTCACCTGGGTGATCACCGCGTACGTGCTCGCCTTCGGAGGACTGCTCCTGCTCGGTGGCCGTCTCGCCGATCGATACGGCCACCGCCGCATCTTCCTGATCGGCACCGCCGGCTTCGTCGTGGGCTCCGCCCTCGCGGGCGCTTCTGTCTCGAGCGAGATGCTGCTCGCGGCACGAGCAGCACAGGGAGCATCCGCTGCGCTCCTCGCGCCGGCGGCGCTCGCGCTGCTCACGCAACTGTTTCCCGACGCCAGGGAGCGCGCCAAAGCGCTCGGCGTCTGGGGCGCGGTCGCGGGTATCGGCTCAGCTGCCGGTGTGCTGCTCGGCGGTATCCTCACCGCGACGCTCGGATGGCAGTCGGTGTTCTTCGTGAACGTTCCTATCGGCGCCATCGTGCTGATCGCGATACCCGTGCTCGTCACCCGCGACGGCGCTCGCGAGCCCGGACGGCTCGATGCAGCAGGTGCGATCACCGTGACCGCGGCGCTCGTCTCGCTCGTCGGCGCCCTCAGCGCGGTGGAGCGCCTCGGCTTCACGCATCCGCTGCCTCTCGTGCTCTTCGCTGTCGCGGTCGTCCTCGGAGTGGCCTTCGTCATGATCGAACGACGAAGCGCCGCACCGCTCGTGCCGTTGGCGGTGTTCCGCAACCGTGATCTCGCGCTCGGCAACGTCGTCATGCTGCTGGGTGGCGCCGCGATGGTGGCGCTGTTCTTCGCGCTGTCGGTGTACATGCAGGCCGTGCTCGGCTATGACGCGCTCACCGCGGGCCTGACCCAGCTGCCGCTCGCCGGTGCGCTCGTGATCATCGCGGGTGCGGTGCCTTCTCTGATCGGACGACTCGGCACCAGGCCGGTGCTCGCCACTTCGCTGCTCGTCCTGGCCGGCGGCCTGGTGTGGCTCGCGACCGCGCCGTCGGATGCCGTCTTCCTGACGCATCTGCTCGGGCCGACGCTGCTCATCGGAGTCGGTCTCGGTGGTGCGTTCGTCGCCACGACGCAGTTGGCCGTCGAAGGTGTCGAGGGTGGTGAAGCGGGCCTCGCCGGCGGACTCATCAACACCAGCCAGCAGATCGGCGGCGCGGTCGGTCTCGCCGTGCTCGGCACGATCGCCGGTCTCAGGACGGCGTCGCTCGAGGCGAGCGGAGCGTCGGCAGCGGATGCGCTCACCGGCGGCTTCGCGTGGCTCTTCCTGGGAGCGGCGGGGCTGTCGGTCCTCGGCGCCGTGATCGTGTTGGTGTCGCGGCGGCGCTGAGACCCCCCCCACGCCCGCCCTCCTCGAATCGGGAAGGCGGGCGTGGCTCAGTCCTCGCTGGAATGCAGCCCTCTGCGGGACGTCAGCAGGGTGACCTCAGGGTGCTCTTCCGCCAGCATCCGCTCTGCGCGATCCAGCACCTCGCGCACATGCGTGATCTCGGATCCGACCACCGACAGTCCGATCGCCGTGCGTCGGTGCAGGTCGTGCGCGCCGACCTCGGCGGCCGCGGCCTCCGTGCGGCGCGACAGGTCGGCGATCAGCGGCCGGATGACGCTGCGCTTCTCCTTCAGGGAGCGCACGTCACCGAGCAGCACGTCGAACTCGATCCAGCCGATCCACATGCCTTCACCCGCCGCGGATCATGGCGCGGTGTACCCGCCGTCGACGAGGTGGTAGCTGCCGGTGATGAAGCTGGCGGCGTCGCTCGCGAGGAAGGCGATGAGGTGCGCCACCTCGTCGGCCTGCCCGAGTCGGCCGATCGGATGCTTCGACACGAGGAACTCCTTCGCATCGGCATCCATCTGCGCGAGCAGGGGAGTGTCGATGAAGCCCGGTCCGACCGAATTCACGCGCACGCCCTGAGCGGAGTACTCCAGCGCCGCGGTCTTGGTCATGCCGACGACGCCGTGCTTCGCCGCGACGTAGGCGGGGGACGAGGCGAAGCCGACGCTGCCGAGGATCGACGCGATGTTCACGACCGAGCCGCCGCCGTTGCCGAGGATCGACGGGATCTGCGCCTTCATGTTGCGGAAGACCGCGTTGAGGTTGATCGCGATGACCTTGTCCCAGTCGTCGTCGCCGTACTCGGCTGTCGGCGCCGCGGCGCCACCGATGCCGGCGTTGTTCACGCCGATCCGCAGCGGTGCGAGGCTGTTCGCGAGTTCGATCGACGACGCGATCCACTGCGAGTCGGTCGCGTCGCCGGCGGACGCCTCGGCGACGCCGCCCGCGGCGCGGATCTCTTCGACCACGGATTGCGCGGCCTCTGCGTTCAGATCGTTCACGACCACCGATGCGCCGTTCTGCGCGAGGAGTATCGCGGCGGACCTTCCGATCCCACTGCCCGCTCCGGTGACGATCGCCGAGCGGTCCGAAACGTCGTACTGAGCCATGACGGCTCCCTCCCGGACGGGCACGTCGCCGAGAGAGCTTCTCGGTCGGTCCGCCCTCTTCGAGCCTACGTCGCGTGGATGATTCGGGGGCGGGGTTGACTTCGCGGCGGCTGTGACGCGTGATGCCGGGCTGCATCACCCGGCAGAATGGAGGGGTTGGCAGCCGCATCCGGCGCATCGCACCCGTATACGTATGTCAATCACTCAGATAATCGACAACATAGGCTTCCCTAAGCCCGGTGCATACGTATACCATCAGGGCATGGCACACATGAAGCATCGGGCATTGCCGGTACTCGCACTCGCAGCAGTGGGCATGGTCGCCCTCAGTAGCTGTGGTGCAGGCACCCGCACCGAAAACGAGAACGCGACAACGGTGTCGTGCGACTACACCGCTCCCGAAGGCAGCACGACGGTCAATGTCCTGGCGTACAACTCGTCGGCGATCGATCCCTTCACCGACACGATGGTCTCGAGCTGCTCGACCGACGACGTGACGCTGAAGCACGATCCGATCGACTTCGGCGGCCAGGTCACGAAGACCACCGCTACCCTTGCCGGCGAGACGGGTACGTACGACATCATCGAGACCTACGGGTTCGTGATCCCCGGCTTCGCCGAGGAGGAGAAGCTGGTCCCGCTGGGCGACCTCTATGACAAGTACGCGGCCGACTACGGTCTGGACGAGATCAGCGAGTCGATGCGCGCCGGCATGTCGTACGACGGTGAGCTCTACGCCTTGCCCATGCAGGCGCAGATGTACGTCATGGCGTACCGCACCGACGTCTTCGACGACCTCGGTCTCGAGGCGCCGACGACGTTCGACGAGATGATCTCCGCCGCCGAGGCCATCAAGCAGGCTGGCGTCATGGACTACCCCATCGCTCTGCCATGGCTCGCGACCAGCGACGTCACGACCAGCTACCAGGCGGCCATGAACTCCCTCGGTGCCGACTTCGTCACCGCTGAGGGCGAGATCACACTCGACACCCCCGAAGCCAAGCAGGCACTGGAATCACTGCTGGCGCTGAAGCCGTACATGGACCCGCAGGTGACGACCTTCGATCAGCCGAAGGTGCAGCAGCAGATGTTCAACGGCACCGCGGCGATGTCGGTCATGTTCTCCGGCCGCATGGTCGATCTGACCATGGAGTCCAACTCGAAGCTGTTCGATTCGATCGGCTTCGCCCCGGCTCCGAAGGTCACCGCCGACGCCGAGTACTCCTACAACCGTCTCTCCATCGACGGCTGGTCGATCCCCTTCAACACGAAGCTCGACCACGACATGCTCTTCGTCATGATGGCATCCGCCGTCAGTGAGGACGCATCCGAGGCATCCGTTCCCGCGGCGTACCCCGCCCGAGAGGGAATGGTCACCGAGGAGAACTCCCCCTACGGTGCCGCCGCGAACGAATCGATGGCGACGGCGATGCCGCCGGTCGTGTCGCCGATCCAGGCGACGGTGACCAACGACATCCGTCCGATCCTGGTCCAGGCACTCAACGGCAACATCTCCGTCGACGACGCTCTCGCTCAGATGCAGGCCGCCGGCGAGAAGGTCGCCGGCTGACCAGCGAACATCAGATGATGACTGTGGCCTGAGCGCGCTGTTCAGGCCACAGTCCGTCCAGGAGGGACGCACATGAAGGCACGTGAGTTCTGGATCCTCTTCTTCCCGAGTCTGCTGGTGATGGGCGCGCTTCTCGTGCTCCCGCTCGTGCGCACGGTGCAGTGGAGTCTCGAGCAGGTCCGATACGGCACACCAGGCACATTCGTCGGACTCGACAACTTCACCGCGGCGCTCACCGATGTGCGCTTCGGCAAGGCGGTGCTGTTCACCGTCGCAGTCACCGTCGTCACGACGGTGATACTGCTCGTGTTCGGCTACATCGTCGCGACGGGCATCAATCGGATCACGACGTCGCGACCGCTGGTCCTCGGGATCATGCTGGTCTCGTACGTCCTGCCGAATCTCGTCGGGGCCGTCGCGTACTCGTGGCTGTTCGACGACAACTTCGGCGGAGTGGTCAACCGCATCATCGGGTTCTTCGGCGGGACGCAGGTGCTCTGGTTCACCGACCAGGTGCCCAACGCGATCCTCGTCACGGCGAACACGGTCTGGCACATGCTCCCGTTCGCGATGCTCATCATCCTCGCCGGGCTCCAAGGTGTTCCGCAGGAGCTCAAGGAGGCCGCACGCATCGACGGCGCGAACGCGCTCCAGACCCATCTGCACGTGATCATCCCGACGATCCGCGGCGTGCTCGGCTTCGTCACGCTGATCACGATCATGGATGTCCTGCGGATGTTCGACAACCTCATCCCGCTGTCGCCACAGGCGCAGGCGATAGGCAACGAGTCGATCATGATGTACGTCTACTCGGTCGCGTTCGCCGACGGGGCGCAGCAGCTCGGCCTCGGCAGTGCGATCAACGTGCTCACGATCATCCTCATCCTCATCATGCTGATCCCGTTCATCCGGGGCATCTTCAAGGAAGCGAAGGCCGAACGATGAGTCTCACCTCAACCGAGCTCTCGACGAGGGCGATCGTCACCGGAGGATCCTCCAAGCGCCGCACCAGGTCGCAGCGTCGGCCTCCCGTCATCACCGGCATCCTTCTCGCGATCCTCTGCTTCGTGGCGCTGAGCCCGTTCATCTGGATGACGCTGTCGGTGACCAAGCCGACCGACGTCGCGTTTTCCAACCCGCCGGTCCTCTGGGGGTACGAGCCCACATTCCAGGCGTTCGTCGACCTGTGGGAGACCACCTACTTCGCGGACTATCTCGTCAACACCCTGGTGGTGGCCGTCGTGTCCACCGTCGTGGCGCTGATCATCGGCATCCCCGCCGCCTACGCGCTGTCCAGATTCCCGAGCTACGTGTCAGCGCTCCTTCTGATCCTCGCCCTCATCTTCCGCGCGCTTCCCCGCTTCGCGGTCGTGCTGCCGATGTACGACATCAGCAGGGCGCTGGGCATCTACGACACGACGTTCGCGCTCGCCATAGCCCTCGTCGCCATCAATCAGCCCTTCACCATCTGGCTGCTGCGCAACTTCTTCGCCGAGATCCCCAAGGAGCTCGATGAGGCAGCCATGATCGACGGATGCACGAGGATCGGGATGCTGAGGAAGGTCATGATCCCGCTCATGGGTCCCGGCATCCTCACCGCCGGCATCTTCGTCTTCCTGTTCGCGTTCCAGGAGTACCTCACCGCCCTCGTGCTCACCGACACCTCGTCCAAGACCGTGCCGGTGTTCATCGCCACTCAGCTCGGGCAGACGCTGCCGATGCTGCAACAGGCGGGAGCGGCTTCGATGCTTCTCACCATCCCGGTGTTCGTGATCGCGTTCGTCGCGCAGAAGTATCTCGTCGCAGGACTCAGCGACGGTGCTGTGAAGGGCTGACGTGCATCCGCTCGTGCTGCTGGCCGGCATGAACTGCACGGACGATCTGTGGGCCGGCACCGGTCTGGACCATGACGGGAACGGGGCGATCCGCCCCGCCCTCACGCACGAGAGCATGGATGCTCAGGTAGAGGCGCTGCTCGAGGAGCTTCCGGAGCGGTTCACGATCGCTGGGCTCTCACTCGGAGCGATCGTCGCGATGGCCCTCGCCCTTGCGGCACCGGAGCGTGTCGCGGGGATGTGCCTGGTATCGACGAATGCGAAGGCACCCACGCCCGCGCAGCGCGACGGATGGGGCGACTGGATTTCGCGGCTGGATGCCGGTGAGGATCCGCAAGCCCTTCAGGAAGGCATCCTTTCCTCGTTGCTGTCGCCCGGCGGCGTACGAGAGCGACCAGACCTCGAGGACCGAGTGCGGGCGATGGGGCGGATGACGGATGCTGCCGTACTGCGCGCTCAACTGCGGATGCAGGGCACGCGCGTCGACCTGCTGAGCAGGCTGTCCGAGCTCGCGACTCCGACGCTGGTCGTCTCGGGCCGGGATGACGTGATCTGCCCGCCGCACTTCCACACCGAGATCGCCTCTGAGATGCCCCGCGCACGTCTCGTGTCGTACGACGCGGGGCATCTGCTTCCGATGGAGAGGCCGAGAGAGTTCGGCCAGCTGCTGGTCTCCTGGCGGAGGAAGCACCGCGTGTGACGCGATGCCTGGCAGCCTCACTCCAGCGGTGCGGCGAGCCCCCGGAGATGCGCCATCAGAGATGACGCGAGGTTGTAGACGACGAGATCCGCTCCGGCGGAGAAAGCCGCCTCGGCGGCCGCGCGGGTTCCCACGATGTCCATCCGCAGCGAACCTGCGCGTGCGAGTTCCGCGTTGACGGCGGCGATGGCATCCGGAACCGGCAGGTCGTCTGCACCGCTGGCTGCCGCGAGGTCGGCTGGACCGATCATGATGCCGTCCAGGCGCGCACTCGCGACGATGTCGGCGACGTTCGCGACGCCCAGCGGTGACTCGATCATCCCCAGCACCAGCGTGTTCTCCAGGTACCAGTCGCGGTGGGCGCGGGGATCCACTTCGCCGAAGCGCCCGGCTCGACTGTACGTCGCGAAGCCCCGTCGACCCACCGGCGGATACATGGCGTCGGCGACGAGGGCATCCGCCTGTGCGCCCGTGTCGAGGTGCGGTGCGAGGATGCCTTCGGCGCCCTGATCCAACACCCGCAGTATCTGCCCTGGATCGTTCTCGCCGACGCGGACGATCACCGGCACGTCGTGAACGGCTGCCACCGCGATGTGCTGACGCAGCGAGATGATGTCGGCAGGACCGTGCTCGCAGTCGATGAGCACGAAGTCCATCCCCGCGATCGCGATCATCTCGACGAGTTCTTCCGACGGCATCCTCAGCAGGGCACCGATCAACTTCTCCCCCGACCGGGCGCGTGCGCGCAGCGAGTCCATCACGCCACCATCCCTGCGGAGAGATCGACGTCGGCTCCGCACATCCCCGGCATGGCGAGCATCGCCACGACAGCCGCGCCGACCTCGTCCTCAGTGACCATACGACCGAGGGCCGCGCGTGAGACGAACGCCTGTTCGGCGTCGTCGACGCTCGATCCCGACCGCGCGGCCTCGAGACGGAAGTTGCGCTCCATGCGGGGCCCGGAGACCGGTCCTGGCGACAGCGAGTTCACCCGCACGCCGGACGGGCCCACCTCGAACGCGAGCGTCGATGTGAGCCCGATCACGGCCATCTTCGATGCGCAGTACGGCGTGCGATGTGCGAGCGGACGTTTGCCCGACACCGATGCCACGTTGATGACATCGCCGTCACCGCGCTCGATCATGCCGGGGAGGAACGCGCGGCACAGCAGATACGTGCCCCGCACGTTGACGGCGAACACCTCGTCCCAATCCTCCACCTCGATGTCGGTGAGGGCGGCGACGGGTCCCGGGACGCCGGCATTGTTGACCAGGATCGACACTTCGGTGTCGCCGAGCGCTTCGCGCAGTTCGTCGACGGATGCCGCGTCCGACACATCCGCACTGACCCAGCGCGCGCGCTCGCCGAGGCCGGCGGTGACCTTCGTGAGTTTCTGCTCGTCGCGTCCGACGAGGATGACCTCTGCACCCTGGGTGTGCAGAGCGCGGGCGATGGCAGAACCCAGCCCGCTGCCGCCGCCGGTGATGAGCGCACTGCGTCCGGTGAGATCCGTCACTGGGAGCTCGCCTGCAGTGCGTGACTCTCGTCGATCCACTCGAAGGACTGACCGGAATGGCGCCATGCGCGGGCGTCGCCCGAACGCGCGTGGCCCTCGAAGAACTCCACCCGCGCCGCGCGTCCGCAGACCTCGCCGAGCTCGGCGGAGGAGGTGTCGTTCACGACCTCCTGGTAGGTGACGGTTCGCAGGTACTTGCCGACCCACAACCCGCCCGTGTAGCGTGCGGCGCCGAGCGTGGGCAGCACGTGATTCGTACCGATCACCTTGTCGCCGTACGACACGCAGGTGTTCTCGCCGAGGAAGAGCGCGCCGTAATCGTGCATCTTCGTGAGTGCTTCACGGGGGTTCTGCGTGAAGATCTGCACGTGCTCGGAGGCGAAGTCGTCGGCGATGCGGTACGCCTCGTCCAGGTCGTCGGCGACGATGACCTGTCCCCAGTCGCGCCATGCAGGCTCTGCGTAGTCACGGGTGGGCATGTTCGGAAGGAGCCGTTCGATCCAGTCGATGACCTCCTCTCCGAGAGTCTTCGAGGTCGTGATGAGCACCGCGGGTGACTCGGGGCCGTGCTCGGCCTGAGACAGCAGATCGACGGCGGTGAAGAACGGGTCGGCGTGCTCGTCGGCCACGATGAGGATCTCTGTCGGGCCTGCGAAGAGATCGATTCCCACCTCGCCGAACAGCTGCCGCTTCGCCTCGGCCACGTACGCGTTGCCTGGTCCGGCGATGAGGTTCACCGGCCGGATGGTGTCGGTTCCGATCGCCATGGCGGCGACGGCCTGGACGCCGCCGAGCACGTAGATCTCGTCCGCGCCGGCGAGCTTCATGGCGGCGATCGTCGCGGCGGGGATCTCGCCTCTGATCGGAGGAGTGCAGGCGATGACACGAGGCACGCCGGCGACCTTGGCTGTGATGATCGTCATGTGGGCGGATGCCGTGAGCGGGTATTTGCCGCCGGGGATGTATGCGCCGGCGGCTTGGACGGGAACGTGCTTCTGCCCGAGAAGGACACCGGGGAGGGTCTCGATCTCGAGGTCGACGAGCGAGTCGCGCTGGGCCTGCGCGAATCGTCGCACCTGCGCCTGCACGAACTCGATGTCGGTGATCATCTGCGGATCGAGCGTGCTCATGATCTGCTCGACCTGCTCGTCGGAGAGCCGGTACGACTCGGGGCTCCAGCTGTCGAACTTCTCGGCGTAGCGACGGACGGCGGCATCGCCGTCTTCGCGGATGTCGTCGATGATCGCCCCGACCCGCTCCGCGACATCCTTCTGCGCGGTGTCGGCGAAGGTCTTTCTCGGTGCACTCTTCAGATGCATGGGCATATCCGGTCCTCTCGTTGCATACGTATGTTTTGATTATGGGGTCGTATGCATACGGAGGTCAAGGCCGCTAGAATCCCATGAATCGAGGGGGAGTGATCGATGGTGGTGACAAGCCGGGATGTGGCGCGACTGGCCGGGGTCTCCCAGCCGACGGTGTCGCGTGCTCTGCGCGACGACGCGCGAGTATCGGAGGCGACCAAGAATCGGGTTCGCGATGCGGCCCGCCTGCTCGGCTACGTACCCAGTGAGGCGGGCCGCGCGCTCTCGTCCGGTCGAACCAGGCGGATCGGCCTGCTGCTGACCGACGTCGACAACCAGTTCTACTCCCACATCATCGCCCCGGTGCACCGCGAGCTGGAGAAGCTCGGATATCAGCTGATGCTGCACACCGAGTCGGCTGACAACGACACCATCGCCGAACGTCTGATGGCCAACGGGCTCGACGGCGTCATCCTTGCGACGACGTTGATGGAATCCGTGGCTCCTGTGCGGTTGAAGGACCGTGGACTGCCGTTCGTCTACTTCAACCGCACAGGATCCTTCGTCGATGCGGATGCGGCCATCGTGGATCCGATCCCCGGCTACGCGGAGGCGGTCAAGCGCGCCGCAGAACTCGGTCACCGGCACGTCGGCGCCATTCTCGGCCCGAGCAACACCAGCACGGCGCAGAGTCGTGAGAGCGCGCTGCGCGCGGCGTTGTCCGCCAGCGGGATCTCGATGGCGGAGGCGGATGTGCGGCGGTGTCGATACAGCGCCACCGCGGGGGAGGCCGCCGCCGCTGAGCTGCTGCAGCAGAGCGAGCCGCCCACGCTGCTGTTCTGCGGCAACGACGTCGTCGCCTACGGCGCCTTGAACGCGGCGCACCGTGCCGGGCTCAGCGTCCCGAACGACGTCTCGATCGTCGGGTTCGATGACCTGCCCGAGGCTGAGTGGCCGATCATCGACCTCGCGACGATCGGATTCGACATCGCCGGTATGGCGCGCGCCGCCGCCGATCTCATCGTGCGGCGGATCCAGCAGCCGGACGCCCCGGTGGAGCACAAGCGGTTCGACTCGAGGTTCGAAGCGCGACGCACTCTCGCGCAGGCGAAGCCGCACTGACGCTCGGCCCCTTGGCACTCGTGTGTCTCGAACTCGACTGTTGCATCCTGTTGTGCATACGCATACACTGCCTACATCGACACGTGATCATCGAAGAATCGCGGGCGATGATGTCAAAGGAGTGAAACAGCGTGCCTCTCGACCCGGTCGCATACCAGCCATACAAAGATCCCGACGATTTCATCCGTGAAGTCACAGACCTCATCTGGGTCGACCGGTCGATCAGCTACATCCGTGAGAACTACGAGCCCGATTCGATCGTGCACGGCGCATACGGAACCTCCACGACGCGCGACGAGGTCATCGAGGGAACGCTCATGCGCATCTCCGCGACCCCCGATCGCACAGGCCAGGCGGAGGACGTCATCTGGGAGGCCCGCGGCGACGATGCCTTCCTCAGCTCGCACCTCGTTCTCTCGGGACACCTGCTCACCTCTCAGCACAGCCGCACGATCGCCAACTGCCTGTATCGCCGAGGACGGATGGTCGAGGAATGGGTCGTTCGCGACTCACTCGCCGGCGCGCTGGAGAACGGTGACGACCTGGAAGAGCTCGCGCGAGCGCAGGCGTTCCGCGGATACACCGGGTCGTGGACCGAACCAGCTCCGAAGGACCCGATCGCGGTCGGCGACTCGGGTCCGCGCCCTGACGAGTACCGCTCCGAGGTCGAGACCGTCCTCGAGATGATCCAGACCGTGTGGAACGATCGCGATCTTCAGAAGGTCGAGCGCTTCTTCCATCGCGACCTCGTGCTCCAGACGGTCGGCAATCGTGTCGTCATCCGTCCTGAGGGGTACCGGCGCGCTCTTCTGCGTCTGCTCGAGTCGTTCCCCGGCGGGCGGTTCGAGATCCGGGACATCCAGACCAACTACGACGTCCGCTACGCGGGCCTCCGCGTCGCCGTGACATGGAAGTTCGTCGGCGACTACAACGGCGTCGCCAACTACGGACCGTTGACCGGCAAGCCGGTGGACCTTCTCGGGATCTCGCAGTTCACCCTCCACCAGGGCGCCATCGTCAAGGAAGTGCGCCTGTGGGACGACATCGCCCTCCGCGCCCAGATCGCCGGAATGCGCGGCGATGAGCCGGTCGGCCCCGGCAACATCTACTGATCAGCCGCTGATCACCAAGGAGAAGAGAGAAATGAGCAACGCCATCATCGACGCCACCGACGTGATCGTCGATGCGAAAGAGATCGAACGCCGGACCATCCGGCGAACGGACTGGGTGCCCTGCAACTCGGCATTCATCGACTGCCGCACGCCGGGGTCGGATCGCAAGGAGAACTACTCCTTCATCGGAGCGGGAGTCTCGCAGAACGCGAGCCAGTACGTGAACCTCGAGGTGAACCACGGGTTCAACACCGGCGCGGCCGGCATGCCCAACGGCATCTCGAACAACCTGCACCTGCACTTCACGGCCGAGGTCTTCATCAACCTCGGCGGTGAGTTCCGCCTCCGCTGGGGCGTGGACGGCACGCAGGGCGAGTACATCAGCCACGACGGCGACATCGTCACCATCCCCACCTGGATCTTCCGCGGATTCACGAACGAGGGACCGGATGACGGCATCCTCTACACCGTGCTCGGACGGGACGACAACGGCGGTATCATCTGGGGGCCGTCCGTTCTGCGCGAGGCGGAGTCGTACGGCCTGCACCTGACCGCGGAGAACCAGCTCATCGACACCGTCGCCGGCGATGTGCTGCCCGACGACGTCGCGCTCATCACGCCGATGAAGCAGCACTACATCGACGAGCTGACCACGTACTCGGTCGAGGACATGCGCTCGCGGGTCATCCAGCCCGGCGACCGCAAGTACTCGTCTGCCGCGCTGTTGTGCGCGGCCGTCGACGGGGGCCGTGTCGAGCTCGCCACGGCGATCGGTTACGGCATGAGCGAGAACCGCCGGCAGGTGCCGAACGTGCACGAACCTCACTCGTTCAACCTGGCCTGGGTGCGAGCCGAAGCCGGTCAGGGCGTGCTGCGCCACCGGCACGACAAGACGCAGGCGCTGCTGTTCAAGACCGGCCGCTGGGAGGTCACCCTCAACGGCGACCCGGCCACGACGGTCACACTCGGCGCCGGCGACACGTTCTCCGTTCCCGAGGGCGCCTGGCGCTCCTACACGTGCGTCGAGGGCGACGAGTCGGGTACCGGCACGGTGCTCGTGATCAACGGAGGCGACGACCGCGTCTACCTCGAGTGGGCTCCCGAGGTCGTCGATGCTGCGGCCGCCGCTGACTGGACGATCGACCCCAACGGATACCTCGCACCGCTCGGTGTGATGGTCACCGCGACGGAAGACGACTGAGAAGCACACGCGTTGCGAGGGTGCGGGGCGGTCGTCGTCTCGCACCCTCTCGCATGCAGGAAGGGAAGGACGAGTGATGAGCATGCTCACGGCGGCGGCTGTCTCGCCGACCATTCGCATGGGCGACCTCGACGGGAATCTGGCCAGGATCGTACGGGGGATCCAGGATGCCGCAGGCTGCGGTGCAGGTCTCATCGTGCTGCCGGAACTGGCGACGAGCGGGTACGTCTTCGCTGATCGCGCCGAGGCCGAGTCGCTCGCACTGAGCAGGGACGACGCGCGGTGGCATGCCGTGCATGCGGCCATCCCGGAGGGCGTGGTCGCGGTCGTCGGATACTGCGAGACGGCCGGCTCCGATCTGTTCAACAGCGCGGCCGTCCTGACCCGGGCGGCACGCTTGGCCGACTATCGCAAAGCGCACCTCTGGGGTGCGGAGAGCCTGGTGTTCACGCCGGGCGATGCCGCCGGCATCCTGGTCGACACGGAATTCGGCCGGCTCGGCGTCGCGATCTGCTACGACAACGAATTCCCCGAGGTGCCGCGAAATCTCGCCCTTGCCGGAGCCGACATCCTCGCTCTCCCGGTGAACTGGCCGCTCGTCCCGCGGCCGGAGGGGGAGCGTCCGCCCGAGCTCATCCAAGCCATGGCCGCTGCTCGCTCGTCACGGCTGCCGACCGTGATCGCCGACCGGCACGGTGCTGAGCGCGGTGTCGCATGGACCGGCGGCTCTTCGATCATCGACGAGCAGGGTTGGGCCGTCGAGGCGTTCCGCTCCGGCCTGAGCCTCGCGGCGGTGTCTCTCGCGAACGCGCGGGACAAGGGCCTCCCGCCGCACAATGATCTCTTCGCCGATCGGCGGCCAGAGCTGTACTGATCCGGTGGCTCACACCACGCTGCTGCGACCCTGGTGCTCGTCGATGCGCTCGCGCAGCATCCGCTCTGCGAGCTCTGCCAATTGCTTCGTCGCAGGAGACAGCAGCACGCCCTCCCGCTGCACGAGGGCGATGGTGTCGTGCATGGGTTCAGCGAACGGCACGGTCCGAATCGTGTCAGGGAACCCGGCTGATTCCGCGATGGTGCGCGACACGATCGTGTCGGCCGCGCCGGCGGCGACGAGACTGAGTGCGGTCTCGACGTGTTCGACCTCGATCGCGGGTTCGATCGTCAAACCCTTCCAGCGCGCGCGCTCGCGCAGCTGGCGTCGGGTGGGATCGTCCCAGGCCGCGAACGCGTCGTAGAGCACGAGCTTCGCTACTGCGGCCTCCTCGATCGGGACGGGCCCCGCTTCGGGGTCGCGCGTGCTGGACGCATAGAGCACCTCATCGCGGAACAGCGGCTTGACCTCCAGGCCCGCCTCATCGATGGGCAGCACGACCAGGCCGGCTTCGATCTCGCCTTCTGCGATTGATCGTGCGACGAGAGCGGAGTTGATGCCGATGAGACGGACGCGCACGTTCGGATGCCGGTGGTGGAAGTTCTCCACGAGATCGGCGAGGTCGTAGTACGCGGCATTGCGCAGGACGCCGAACGTGCACGTGCCTCGCTCGAGTGAGGTCAGGGCATCGATCGTGTCGATGCCGTTGCGCACGGCGCTCACCGCCTGCGCGGCGTGAGGGCGCAGCTCGATCGCGGCCTGCGTGGGCACCAGTCGGCGGCTGCCGCGCGTGAACAGCGCGACGCCGAGCTCTCGTTCGAGTCGTGAGACGAGCTCGGACACGGACGCCTGGGTGAGATCGAGGTGCACGGATGCGGCGGTGAAGGAACCGTGTTCGAGAGCGGCGAGGAACGCACGTAGCTGACTGATCGTCATACCCAATGGTAAACCCGATGGGAAGTGCAGGATTGTCTCGTCTTGTCTGATGGCCGGAGCGTGCTTAGCCTGCTTGCATGCGTTACACCCCAGCTGTCCTCGACAGCCTCAACGGCTCCTTCCACCACCTCAAGACACCTCTCATCGATGCGCCGGCTGCGCAGCGCGATCCCGCAGTGATCGAGACCGTGTCCGCGATGCTGAGCGACATCCAGTCCCGCGGAATGGATGCGGTGCTCGACTACGCCCGGAAGCTCGATCGTTACGCTGGTGGAGATGTCGAGCTGAGCGCCCAGCAGATCGCGACGAGTGGCGATCGACTTCCCGCAGACCTTCGCGAGGCGATCGAGCTCGGTTCGGAGCGCACACTCGCGTTCGCCCGCGAGCAGCGGTCGCACCTGGTCGACTTCGAGACCGAGCTCGTGCCCGGTGTCGTGACGGGTGCGCGCTACGTCCCTGTCTCGCGCGTCGGCGCCTATCTCCCTGCGGGGCGATTCCCGCTCACCGCGAGCGCGTTCATGACTGTCGGTGTGGCGAAGGCCGCCGGGGTGCCGACGGTGATCGCCTGCACCCCGCCGCAGCCCGACGGCGGGGCCAACGATGCGGTCGTCTACGCCGCCCACCTCTCCGGCGTGGATCGGGTGTTCGTGCTCGGCGGTGTGCAGGCGCTCGCCGCGATGGCATACGGGCTCCTGGGTGAGTTGCCGATCGACATGCTCGTCGGTGCGGGGAACGCCTTCGTCGCCGAGGCCAAGCGTCAGCTGTTCGGCGCGGTGGCGATCGATCTGCTCGCCGGTCCCTCCGAGGTCGCGGTGATCTCCGACGAGACAGCCGACCCCGATCTCGTGGCCGCTGATCTGCTCGGGCAGGCCGAGCACGGCCCGAACTCGCCGGCCGCGTTGGTGACGACCTCCGAAGTGCACGGGCGAGCCGTCATCGACGCTGTAGAGCGTCAACTCGAGACACTCGAGACGGCATCGATCGCCGGTGCCGCATGGCGGGATTATGGAGTCGTGACCGTCGCCGATGATCGGGAGACGGCTGCTGCGCTCATGGACGATCTCGCCCCGGAGCACCTCGAGCTGCTCACCGCGGACGATTCCTGGTTCCACGACAACCTGCGCAATTACGGTTCACTGTTCATCGGGCCGTGGAGCACGGTCGCATACTCGGACAAGGGGATGGCCGGCACAAACCACGTGCTGCCCACAGCCGGAGGCGCGAAGCACAGTGCGGGATTGTCGGTATCGCGCTTCCTCAAGCCTTTGACGTATCAGCGCGTTGCTCGAGAGGCGACGCCGGCAGTGGCTCATGCGGTTCAGGTGATCTCGGATTCCGAGGGCATGGCGGCGCACAGCGCCACGGCGACGATGCGGCTCGCGAAACTCTGACCGGCGGCCTCCTCTGAGTTGAGGTCTCGTCGTCAGCTCAGAACGGCGTCTCGTCCGCCGTCGACCAATCGGTGTTGGTCGACGACCATGAGTCGGTCGTCGCCGCAGGAGCCGCGCCGCCCGCTGCTGCTGCCACAGGCGCACCGCCACCGCCCGATCGATCGCCGCGGACGACCTGCGCCGTCGCGTACTTCAGCGAAGGGCCGACCTCATCGACCTGCAGCTCGAGGCTCACGCGGTTGTTGCCCTCACGGTCCTGATAGCTGCGCTGCTGCAGGCGACCGGTGACGATCACGCGAGTGCCCTTCGTCAGAGACGCGGTGATGTTCGTCGCGAGATCGCGCCAGGCGGAGCAGCGCATGAACAGCGCGTCGCCGTCCTTCCACTCGTTGGTCTGCCGGTCGAAGTTGCGCGGCGTGCTGGCGACGGTGAAACTCGCGACCGCCACTCCTGAGCCCGTCTGGCGCAGCTCGGGTTCGGCGGTCAGGTTGCCCACGATCGTGAGGATGGTCTCGTTCATGTTCTTCACTCCGGTTCCGTATGTTCTTCATCTCGGCATCGAGACTGCCTCATCGGTGAGACGGGATCAGAGTATTCCCGGCATCCGACATCGGGATGCCGCCACGCGTACTCGACGCGTGCCTCTTCCCGAACGACACTGAACGATATATCGTTAACGCACATCGTCCGCTCGACTCTGGAGGACACCATGAACAGCTCTTTCCCCACCGGCCCCTTCGGCGGAACAGGCTCAGGCTCGCCGTTCGGCGGAGCAGGTGGCCCGGCATCCGCGATCTTCGACGCGATGGACCAACTGCGCAAGTCATTCGAGCAGCGCACCGGCGGCCCCTCCCGCATGGCTCGCGGCGATGTGCGCGCGGCGGTCATCTCCCTTCTCGCCGAAGAGCCGATGCACGGCTACCAGATCATCAACGAGATCGCCGAGCGCTCCGGCGGCTCGTGGAAGCCGAGTGCGGGATCCGTCTACCCGACCCTGCAGTTGCTCGCCGACGAGGGACTCATCACCGCCGAGGAGCAGAACGGCCGCAAGACCTATTCGCTCACCGGCGCCGGTCGCGAAGAGGCCGAGATCGCCGCTGACAAGCCCGCACCGTGGGAGGCCTTCGCCTCACGCGACGGCGGACACCTCACCGCGCTGCCGAAGGCCGGGATGGATCTCGCCGGCGCCGCCGCGCAGGTCGCCCGCACCGGAACGCCCGAGCAGGTGCACGAGGCGGTCACCGTGCTCGACGAGGCGCGTCGTAGGCTGTACGCGATCCTTGCGCAGGACTGACTCGCCCCGCACCGCCCGGTCGGGCATCCTGCCTGATCGGGGCGAGAGGACGAGCCGATGACGGATGCTGCGGACGCCGCACCTGCGCCCGCCGCACCTGCGCCCGCCCGCGCGGAACCAGCGCATCGCACGACCCACCGGGCGCGCTATCGCCGCATCGTCTCGTTCGCCGCCCTCGAGTTCATCAAGATCTGGTGGTTCGAACTCGTCCTGCCCAGGTTCGGGTTCTCCGGGGTCGCAGAGCGCACCCGTGCGGCGCGGATGCTGAGCTTCGCCCGTCGCTTCCGCGTGCTCGCCGTCGAACTCGGCGGGCTGATGATCAAGGTCGGCCAGTTCATGTCATCCCGTCTGGACGTGCTGCCGCCCGAGATCACGCAGGAGCTCGCCGGCCTCCAGGATGAGGTTCCCGCGGTCCCGTTCGCCGAGATAAGGGCGCTTGCGGAGGTCGAGCTCGGGGTGCCTCTCGAGCGTGCCTTCGCGCGGTTCGACGAACGGCCTCTTGCCGCGGCATCCCTCGGCCAGGTCCATCGCGCCCGCCTGTCGGACCTCGATGCCGCCGACACCGGGCTGCGCGAAGTGGTCGTCAAGGTGCAGCGTCCGGGGATCGACGAGATCGTCGCCACCGACCTCACAGCCCTGCGCCGGGTGGCCGGCTGGGCGAGCCGCATCCGTCTCGTCTCTGATCGGGTCGACGCCCCGGCCCTCGTGGAAGAGTTCGCGGTGACCTCGCTAGAGGAGATCGACTACCTGCACGAGGCCGCCAACGCCGAGCGCTTCGCCGAGAACTTCGCCGCCGACCCGCGCGTCGCCGCACCGGAGATCGTGTGGGAGCGCGTGACCCGCCGAGTGCTGACGCTGTCGGACGTCACGGCGATCAAGATCAACGACACCGCGGCTCTCCGGCGGGCGGGAATCGATCCAGACGACGTTGCCGACGTCTTCGCCGAGATCATGTTCGACCAGGTGTTCACGCACAGCTTCGTGCATGCCGACCCGCACCCGGGCAACATCTTCGTGACGCCGCTGGCGACGGATGCCGCGGCCGCCGCGTCCGGTGATGCGAGGCCGTGGCGCCTGACCTTCGTCGACTTCGGAATGATGGCCGAGGTTCCCGACGGCCTGCGCGACGGTCTGCGCACACTGCTGGTCGCCGTCGCTGGGCGGGACAGCAAGGGTTTGGTGAAGGCCGCGCAGGAGATCGGGGTGCTGCTGCCGTCGGCCGACACCCTCGAACTCGAGCGCGCACTCGCTGCACTGTTCGAACGTTTCGGCGGCATGGGCTTCGTCGAACTCAGCAAGGTCGACCCGAGCGAGTTCCGCGGCTTCGCGAACGAGTTCGGCGACACCGTTCGCACACTGCCGCTCCAGCTTCCCGAGAACATGCTGCTACTGATCCGCGCGGTGTCGCTCACCTCGGGGATGTGCAGCGGGCTCAACCCCGCCTTCAACGTGTGGGATGCCGCTGAGCCGTACGCCGCCCGCCTGATCCGCGATGAGAGCGGCAACGTCATCCAGGCCTTCGCGCGTCAGGCGGTCTCGACGGCAGCGACCACATGGCGTCTGCCCGCGCGCATCGACGATGTGATCACGCGCATCGACGACGGCACGGTGACCTTCGACACCTCAAGGCTCGAGCGCCGCCTCGATTCGCTGATGCGCATCGGTCGCCGCGCGGTCGCCGCGCTGCTGTTCGGAGGCCTGCTCATCGGCGGTGCCCTGCTGCTCGTACCGGCTGCGCCGCTCGGGATCGTGCTGATGGCGGGGTCGGTGCTGCCGCTGCTGTACGCGCTGTTCGGCGGCGCGGGGCGGCGGTGAGCGCGCTGCCGACGGTCACCGCTCACGTTTTGGCGTGAACACTCACGCGGGAACAGTGTTCTACTGAACCATCGGCCGGTGCCGCACGGGCGCCCGCATGACAGAAGGTGCAGAACCGTGATCGTTCCCGAAGCCCTCGTCACAGCGTTCCTTCGGGCGACGCGCGCGAACGCCCCGTTCCTCAGCGTCGGCTCTGCACGCCGAGCGATCCGCAATGCGGAGCTGCGACCGGAGCCGTATGGGCCGCCGTCACGATTGCGGTCCGATCTCCGCGTGAGCGTCACGCACATCGGCAAGGTTCCCGTCTACACGGTGGCTCCCGCTCGAAGCGTCCCGCGCGGATCTGTCATCTACACCCACGGCGGAGGATGGATCCACCAGATCGCTCGACAGCACTGGGAGCTGATCGCGCAGATCGCCGTCGAAGCGAACGTGACGGTAGTCGTTCCGATCTACACGCTGCTGCCTTTCGGAGATGCGCGCGAAGCGCATGACCTGGTTCTCGGGATCGCCGAGCAGCTCATCGAGCAGCACGGAAGTGTGCGCCTCGTCGGCGACTCCGCAGGGGGACAGATCACTCTTGCCGTGGCGCAGACGCTGCGCGATCGCGGGGTCGGTTCGGTCCGTACGGTGCTGATCGCGCCCGGGCTCGACCTGACGTTCTCCAACCCGCTCATCCCCGTCATCCAGCCCACAGACCCGTGGCTCGCTCAAGACGGCGGGCGCGAACTCGGCCGAGTGTGGGCCGGCGGACTCGACGTGCGGGATCCGATCGTGAGTCCGCTCTTCGGCAGATTCGACGGACTCGGACCGATGCTCGTCTTCAGTGGAACACGCGATGTCCTCAACCCGGATGCGCGGATCCTCGTGGACAGTGCGCGGGCAGCCGGCGTGGATGTGACGTTCCGCGAGCGGGCCGGCGCGCTCCACGTCTTCCCGCTCCTGCCGATCCGTAGCGGTCGCGCTGCGCGAAGCGAGATCGTGGCGGCGTTGCGCGGCTGAATGGCGGCCCCAGCGCTCGCTCCATGCCGCAGTATTCTCGGGGCATGAGCGGCCCCGAGCTATCAGATTTTCTTGGTCGGTTGTCATCGCGAGATCATGCCGCGGCATGGCTGGCGCGCGAGTTGCTCGCTGCCGGGTGGTCGATACGCAGTCTCACCGGGCCTGTGCAGATGGATGTGTGGGAGTTGCTTCTGCGCCGCGGAACGCGCACCGTCCGATTCGGGATTGAACGAGGGCGCTCAGACGGTGTGCACTTCATCGATGGCGCGGAGACCTATCGGCCGGTCGTCGAAGCCATGTCGATGGGCGAGCGAGCGGTCAGCACGCTTTCAGAAGACCCGGTTGCAGTCCTTCAATGGTTGAACAAGTAGGCCGGGCCGATGATCGAGGCCCGTTGAGCGGTTGTGGCGTGCGCAACACGGGTCGCCTCGTCTAGGAGGCCGCCGCACCTTCGATGCGGCGCAGAGCCAGTCCCTGGCTGAGGGCGAACGCCGCGACGTCGATGGCAACAGCGAAGGCTGCGAGGGCGAGCGCGGTCGTTCCCGCGACAATACCGGTGGCCGCCAACCCCAAGCTGGCGACGATGTTCGCAATCATGACCAGGCGGGCTCTTGTCCTGATCGGTCGCTGACGCGACGCGCGCCAGACGTAGGCGCCCCACAGGAGGGTTGCGCTGCCGACA
This sequence comes from Microbacterium shaanxiense, assembly GCF_054779995.1. Classification (NCBI taxonomy): domain Bacteria; kingdom Bacillati; phylum Actinomycetota; class Actinomycetes; order Micrococcales; family Microbacteriaceae; genus Microbacterium; species Microbacterium shaanxiense. The sequence goes on from NZ_BAAGXE010000002.1 coordinate 340,000, forward strand.
CCGATGAGAAGCGCAGGAGGCAAAGCCACCGCGTTCGCCGCGAAGGGCGCTGTGACTGCGACCACGAGGCCGAGGGCAATGCAGTAGATCGCGTCGAAACGAAGGCTGAGACGAGCGAGTCGGTCACCGGTCATGAACCGATTCTGCCCTACCCCGCGTCACCGAAGGTGGTCTGTCTCGGCGATGCAGTCTCGACAGAACGAAACCGGAGAACACTCTTGACACAGCATCCGCTTCGCACTAACGTACAACCAAATGGTTACACAACGAGAACTGAGCGAAGCGGAGACCGACCGTGTGTTCCACGCACTGGCGACGGCGACCCGACGCGACATCCTGCGCCGCACGATCAATGAAGAGCAGTCCGTGTCGACCCTCGCGGGCGACTACGACATGTCGTTCGCTGCGGTGCAGAAGCACGTCGCCGTCCTCGAGGCCGCCGGCCTCATCATCAAGCGCGCCGAGGGACGCGAGCGGCTCGTCCGCGCGAATCCCGACATGATCGCGCGCGCCCGGGCGCTGCTCGCCCGATACGAAGAGATGTGGCGGGCCCGAATCGCCCGCCTCGATGACCTGCTGGCTGAAACCAACGAAGGAGATTGAAATGCCTGTCACCGATGTCACCACCGACACCGAGAATCTGACGATGACCGTCACGGCCGACTTCGCCGCTCCGATCGAGCGCGTGTGGAACGCCTACAGCGACCCGCGCCAGCTCGAGCGGTTCTGGGGTCCTCCCGGATGGCCCGCGACGTTCACCGCCTGGGACCACAGCGTCGGCGGACGCGCGAACTACACGATGAAGGGCCCGCGCGGCGAGGAGTCGTCCGGGTACTGGGAGTTCCTCGCGATCGAAGAACCGCGACGTTTCGAGGTGCTCGACGGCTTCGCCGATGATCAGGGCGCTCCGAATGATGAGATCCCCGCGATGCGGATGGAGTTCACGTTCGAGCCGACCGCCGAGGGCACCCGCATGGTGACCGCCAGCCACTTCGTCTCCGCCGAAGCGCTCGAGCAGGTCGTCGCCATGGGCATGGTCGAAGGCACCAAGATGGCGATGTCGCAGCTGGATGCCGTGCTGCAGGATCTCCGCGAGTACGCCGAGGGCAAGGGCACGCAGGTCGACCTGCTCGACGACACGCACGTGCGCATCACCCGCCTGGTGAACGGTCCGCGCGAACTCGTCTGGCGCGCCTACAACGAGGAAGAGCTCATGCGGCAGTGGATGCTCGGACCCGACGGGTGGGAGATGACCGAATGCGTCGTCGCCACCGCTCCCGGCGAGAAGCACCGCACGTCGTGGGCGCCGGTGGGCGACACCGAGGGAGAGGCGTTCGGCTTCGAGGGCGAGGTGTTGCTGGTCGACGCTCCCCGTCGTGCCGTGTCGACCGAGCGGATGCAGGGCACTGAGGGCCCTGAGACGCTCAACGACCTCAACCTCTACGAGGAGGACGGCGCCACCCTGGTGACGCTGTTCATCGAGTACCCCGACAAGGAGACGCGCGACATGATCCTCGCCACCGGCATGGCCGACGGCATGGAGGAGTCGTACGCGCGACTCGAGCGCGAGGTGCTCAGCTCCACGCGTTCATAACTTCCTCAAGGAGTGAGCCGAACGGCCCGGATCCGCTGGATTCCGGGCCGTTCGGCTGTGGTCTTGAGGGGTTGTGCCAGCTCAGCGCCCCATCGCCCGCTGTGCGGCGAGGCGGATCGGCGCGTTCGCGCCGCCGTAACCGTCGTACCCGCCGCGGCGCTCGACGACCTCGAAGAACACGTCGCCGATCGTGCGCGTGTAGAAGTGGATGAACTCGCCATCAGCGTCGCGGTCGTAGAGCAGGTCGAGCTCGCGCAGCGATGAGAGCAGATCGTCGGGCAGGCCGAACCGCGCCGACAGGTCGTCGTAGTAGTTCGCCGGGATGCGCAGGTGATCGATGCCGCGCTCCTTGGCGCGACGCGCCACCGCGAACACATCGTCCGTCCGCACGGCGATGTGCCGTGCGGGGGGCGGCGCCGTGGGAGGCGCGAGATTGATCGGTACGCGCACGATGCCGTCAGGAGTGCGCATGACCTGACTGCGGATCAGCCCCTGCGGACCGGGCACATCCGCCGGTGGCTCGGCACGCAGCGAGAGGGCGCTCGACATGAACAGCACGGCCTCGTCGAAGTCCTGCCACGCGTACGCGAGATTGATGTGATCGACCTCGCCGACCAGGCCTCCCGCGGCGTCGGTGCCTCCGTCGAACTCCTGCAGCCATGACTCCTCGGCCGGCAGCGAGCTCCAGAACACCTGCGTGCCGTCCGGTGCCGCGACTCCCCGGAGGTCCTGCTCGCCTTCATACGTGCGACGGAATATCTTCTGCGAACCCAGCGCGATCGCCCGATCAACGGCGGCCGCGGCATCCGGGACCTGCAGGCCGATGCCGGACAAGCGCGGCTCGTCGTGGCGCACCTGCTCGTTCAGGATCACCCGGGCAGAGCCCGCGCTCCACAGCCTCACCGGCTTGCTGCGATGGCGGCCTTCGAAGGCGAAGCCCAGTTGCGCCAGCAGCTCATCGACCTCCGCGAGGTCTGCTCCGGCGACCTCGATGAAGTCCAGGGCCGAGACCGGCTGCGCCGAGCCGATGCGTCCGTCCTCCCAATCGTTCTCCTCCGCCGTCCGATCCGCCAGCCACACCAGCGATCGATGAGCGTGCGCGGCCGTGCGCACCGTCTCGGTCTGGCGGAACGTGTCGTTGAAGACCTCCAGCGACCAGGGCCCCGTGTATCCCGCGCGCACCACGTGCGTCATGAACTCCACCAGATCGAAATCGCCCTCGCCGGGGAACAGTCGATGGTGCCGGCTCCACGACAGCACGTCCATGTCGAGTGCCGGGGCGTCGGCCAACTGCAGGAAGAAGATCTTCTCGGCCGGGATCTCCTCGATGCCGGCCGGGTCGTGTCCGCGGGAGAGGATGTGAAAGCTGTCGAGGCAGATGCCGAGATTGGGTCGGTCGGCCCGCTGCACGATCGACCACGTGCGACGGTAATCGTCCACGAAGCGACCCCAGGCGAGTGCCTCGTGGGCGAGGCGGATGCCGTGCACCGCAGCCCTATCCGCGAGCTCGCCCAGTTGCCGTGCGGCCACCTCGTCGTCGTCGATCGTCGCCGTGCCGACGTTGCTGCACACCAGCATCAGGTCGGTGCCGAGCCGGTTCATGATCTCGAACTTCGCCTCCGCTCGCCGCAGCGTGTCCTCGAAGACGTCGTCCGCGACCCCCTCTGCATCGCGGAACGGTTGGAACATGTCGATCCGCAGCCCGAGCCGTTCGCACAGCGCGCGGATCTCCTCGGGGGATTCCGGTGCAGAGATGAGATCGGCGTCCATGATCTCGACGCCGTCGAAGCCTGCCGCAGCGCAGGCGTGGAGCTTGTCGACGAGTCCACCCGAGAGGCAGACCGAAGCGATTGAGGTGTGCATGGCAGTGAACGTACCAGTTTGTACATTAATTTCCCAGAGGTATTGCCGAATCAATGTACCAACCAGTACATTCGTCACCAGTACCCGATCCACCGAGCACAAAGGCGTCTCGTGACCCCACAACAACCCCCACCCGCCACCGGCATCCTTCGCCGCGCGGCTCGCATCATCACGGTGATCGAGCTCGCCATCGGAGCGATAGCCGTGCTGATGATCCTCGTCCTGGTCTTCTGCCAGGCACTGCAGCGCTACCTGCCGTTCGAGAGTCTGGCGTGGACCGGTGAGCTCGCCCGCTTCGCCCTGCTGTGGGCGACCTTCGCCGCGATGGGCATCCTCGTCACGAGCAACGGGCACATCGCCCTCGAGCTCGCCGACTCGATCCGCAACCCGATGATCGTGCGCATCATCCAGGTGTTCGCGCTGCTGGTGGTCGCCGCGGCGGGCATCGGCCTCTCGCTCGAAGCGTGGGCGCTCATCGAGACGCAGGGGATCGTGAAGTCCCCCGTGCTGCGTCTGCCGATGTCGTGGGTCTACATCCCGGTCCTGATCGGCACCGTCAGTACGACCATCCGCGCTCTGCTGTCCGCCGCCGACGTCGCGCTGCACGGCCCGAAAGCCGCCGACATCGAAGACGACCAGATCGAGGTGGCAGGACTGTGACTCTCATACTTCTCGCTCTCGCGATCGCTCTCCTGCTGGCACTGCGCGTGCCTGTGCCCTTCGCCTTCCTCGGGCCGTCGCTGGTGTACATGGCCGTCGAGGGCCAGTCCCTCGGCATGGCTCTGCGCACGGTGACCAACGCCGCCAGCAGCTTCCCCCTGCTCGCCGTGCCGCTGTTCATCTTCCTCGGTGCGCTCGCCAACCACGCCGGGATCGCCGACCGGCTGTTCCGCTTCGCCCAGGCAGGGCTCGCGAACATTCGCGGCAACCTCGGCTACGTCACCATCGGCACCAGCGTCGGATTCGCCTGGATGAGCGGATCGGCCGTCGCCGACGCCGCAGCCCTCGGCAAGGTGCAGATCCCCGCCATGATCCGCGCCGGCTACGGCCGCCGCTTCGCCACCGGGATCTCGGCGACCTCCGCGCTCATCGCGCCCGTCATGCCACCGAGCATCCCCGCTGTGATCTACGCAGGACTCGCCGCAGTCTCCACCGGAGCACTGTTCGCGGCATCCGTCATCCCCGCACTGCTCATGGCCGCAGGCCTGTGCATCGTTGTGTGGGTGCTCGTGAAGCGCATGCCCAACGTCAAGAAGGGCAAGTTCGACCGCGCCGAGTTCGTCGACTCGACGAAGGGCGTCGTCCTGCCGCTCGTCGCACCGATCATCATCCTCGGCGGGATCCTCGGTGGATTCTTCACCCCTACCGAGGCCGCAGCGGTCGGAGTCGTCTACATCATCCTCGTCGGGCTGCTCCACCGCTCACTGAGCATGAAGAGCTTCATCAAGGCGCTCACCGAGACGGTGACGACGACGGCGTCGATCATGATCATCGTCGCATCGGCGTCGCTGCTGGGCTACATCCTCGCCAAGGAGCGCCTGCCGCAGATGCTCACCGAACTGGTGTTCGCGATCAGCGACAGTCCGACCGTCTTCCTGATCCTCGTCGCGGTGCTCATGCTGATCCTGGGGACCGTGATCGACGCGACGGCGATCCTCGTGCTGACCGTGCCGATCATCCTCCCGATCGGGAACCAGATCGGCGTCGACCCGATCGTGCTCGGCGTGCTCATGATCCTCTCGCTCATGATCGGCCTCCTCACCCCGCCGGTGGGAACCGTCCTGTTCGTGACGGCTGCCGTGTCGAAGACCCGCATCGGAGAGGTGTTCCGCGGATCGCTGCCGTTCATCATCCCGCTGCTGGTGATCTGCGTGCTCATCATCGCGTTCCCGAGCGCCGTGATGTGGCTGCCGGGGGTGCTGGGCCTGTGACGCTCGACACTGCGCTCGCACGCCGGCCTGCCGTGCTGATCGGCCTGATCGGCGAGGGCGTCACGCCATCGCTCACGCCGCCGATGCACGAGTCCGAGGGCGCCAGGCACGGGATGCACTACGTGTACCGCACGATCGACCTCGCCCCGGAAGAGGGCACGACCGCATCGCTGCGCACGCTGCTCGCCTCTGCGCGACGACTGGGATTCAACGGCCTGAACATCACGCACCCCGTCAAGCAGGCGATCATCCCGCTGCTCGACGGGCTCAGCGAAAGCGCGCGGGCCGTGGGCGCGGTCAACACGGTCGTGTTCACGGATGCCGGTGCCATCGGCCACAACACCGACGTCACAGGCTTCGCGGCCGCTCTGAAAGACGCCTTCGGCGACGAGCGACTGCGACGTGTCGTGCTGTTCGGCACCGGAGGAGCGGGCTCAGCCGTCGCCACGGCGCTGGCGCAGCATCCGATCGCCGAGCTCGTGCTCATGGACCAGGTGCGAGAGCGCGCCGACGTGCTCGCCGATCAGGTGCGCGCGCTGACCACCGCGGAAGTGCGCGCGGCAGGCATCGACGAGCTGCCCGGCCTCATCGCCGACACCGACCTGATCGTCAACGCGACGCCGGTGGGCATGGCCGCGCATCCCGGCACCCCGTTCGACAGCGCGATGCTGCCCGACGGCATCCGCGTCGCCGACATCGTCTACCGACCGGCGGACACCGCGTTGCTGCAGGCGGCTCGCGCCCGCGGCATCCGCACAATGTCGGGACTGGGCATGGCGATGCACCAGGCCGCCGACGCCTTCGAGATCTTCACGGGGCAGCACGCCGACCGCACAGCCATGCTCGCCGATCTCGACGATCTGGTCGCCGCCGAGGAGGCCGCGGCCCCCCACCCGACATCACCAGACGCAACACCCGAAACAGCACCAGGAAGAGGAGAGAACCGATGAACGCACGACGCACGCGGCGAACGATGTGGATCGCCCTTGCCGCCGCACCAGCGATGATGCTGGTCGCCTGCTCCAGCACCGGAGGCGACGCCACCGGCGACGGAGGCGATGCAGGAACGACGCAGAAGCTCACGCTCGCCCACAGCTACAACGAAGAACAGCCGCAGCACCGCTGCGGTGCGCAGGTGATCGCGGACGAGGTCGCCGCGGCCGACGTCGGACTGGAGATCGAGATCTTCCCGTCCAGCCAGCTCGGCGGCGACGCGGATCGCATCGCCTCGGTCGCCTCAGGAGACATCGACATCGACATCCAGGGCGCGTCGGCGCTCGGCGCCGTCTACGAACCGATCAGCGTGCTCGATGCGGCCTACGCGTTCGACGACGCCGATCACCTCGCGGCCTTCATGGCCAGCGATGCCTCCGACACGGTCACCGAGGCGTTCGAAGCGGAGTCCGGCGTGCACACCCTCGGCGCGTGGTCGGCCGGGGCCCGCCAGTTCACCGCGAATGCTGCGATCCGCACGCCGGAGGATCTCGAGGGCCTGCGCATGCGCTTCCCCGGATCCCCGCAGTTCCTCATGAACGCCAAGGCGCTCGGCGCGACGGCGACCGAGGTCGCGTACGAGGAGCTCTACCTCGCCCTGCAGCAGGGCACGGTCGACGGCCAGGAGAACCCGATCACCAACATCGTGGCCTCGAACCTCAAAGAGGTGCAGGACTACGTCAGTCTCAGCTCGCACCAGTTGAACACCAACCTCGTCATCATGGGCCCGATCTGGAACGAGCTCAGCGACGAGCAGCAGGAAGCACTGACCGCCGCGACCGAGAAGGCCGTCACCGAGGTCACCGCCTGTGTCACCGAAGACGAGGAAGCGGTGCTCGAGGAGTGGCGCAGCGGCGGCGAATGGGAGGTCATCGAAGACGTCGACCGCGACGCGTTCAGCGAGAAGGCGGAGGAGTACCTCTCCAGCACCCTCACGGGGGACTCGCTCGACGTGTACGAGGCCATCCGTTCGACCTCGGAGTGAGTTGACTGCATGGCGCGTTCGGTCCCGACGTTCACAGGCGCGGTCGACGAAGATGCGCTCGGTGTGACCCTGATCCACGAGCACGTCTTCGTGACCGACCCCGAACTCGATGTCAATATGCCTCATCCGGAATGGGATGAGCAGGCGATGATCGAACGCGCCGTGCAGACCCTCTCGTCGCTGTACGAGCGCGGGGTGCGCACCGTGGTCGACCTGACAGTGATCGGTCTCGGCCGGGACGTGCGACGGGTCGCCGAGGTGGCGGCCAGGGTCCCGGTGCAGATCGTGGCGGCGACCGGATGCTACGCCGCGTCCGTGCTGCCGCCGTACTTCCGGCTGAACGGGCCGGGTCTCGTCGTCGACGGCCCCGATCCGCTCGTCGACCTCTTCATCGGAGACATCGAGCGCGGGATCGCCGGCACTCAGGTGCGCGCGGGGATGATCAAGATCGCCTCGGACGGCTCGGAGCTCACCCCTGATGTCGAGAGGGTGTTCGCGGCGGCCGCCACGGCGCACCTGCGCACCGGCGTGCCGATCACGACGCACTCGGATGCGGCCGCGCGCGGAGGGCTCGCGCAGCAGGACGCCTTGGCGCGGCTGGGCGTGCCACTCGAGCATGTCGTGATCGGGCACAGCGGTGACTCGCTCGATCTGTCGTACCTGCGAGCACTCGCCGACCGCGGGTCGTACCTGGGCTTCGACCGATTCGGGATGGAGCACGTCGGGCGGGATGAGGATCGCATCCGGATGCTGCGCGCCCTGCTCGACGCCGGTTATGCCGACCGCATCGTGCTCTCGCACGACGCGGCGGTGTTCAGCCGGGTCACGCCGCCCTCGTGGCGGAACGAGCATGTGCCGAACTGGCACATGAGCCACCTGTTCGACACCGTGCTGCCGCAGCTGCGCGCCGGCGGTGTCGATGAGGCCGCTCTGCACCAGCTGATGGTGGTGAATCCGCGGCGAGTGCTGACGGGTGGGGCATGATGTGTGCACAGCCGAAATCTCGCGTGGTCGAGAGGAACGAGAGACGATGACGAACAGCGTGACCGAGCCGGTCGTGCGAAAGCGCGACGCCGAGCGGACTCGCGCGGAACTGCTCGAAGTCGCCACCGAGGCCTTCGCCGAATCCGGCTACGCCGGCACGCGCGTCGACGAGATCGCAGAGCGCACCAAGACGACGAAGCGGATGATCTACTACTACTTCGGCGGCAAGGAGCAGCTCTACCTCGCGGTGCTGGAGAACGCCTACCGAGGCATCCGCGAGAAGGAGCAGTCGATCCACGCCGGCGACCTCGCGCCGGTGGAGGCGCTGCGGCAGATCGCCGAGCTCACCTACGACCACCATCGCAACCACTCCGACTTCATCCGTCTGGTGTCGATCGAGAACATCCACCACGGCGAGTTCATCAAGCGCCTCGACGGCCTGCGCACGGTGAACCAGCCGGCCGTGGCCGTGCTCGAGACAGTGCTCGAGAGAGGCCGAGCCGAGGGGAGCGTGCGCGCCGATGTCGACGCGCTCGACGTGCACCTGCTGATCAGCTCGTACTGCTTCTTCCAGGTCGCCAACCAGCACACCTTCGGGTACCTCTTCGATCGCGATCTGCTCGCAGAGGATCGTCGAGAGCACTTCCGCTCGATGATCGGCGATGTCGTGGTGGCGTGGCTGACCGCTGAGGCGTGATGCCGGCCGGCCGCCCGACGGTGTGTCAGATCAACCGGCGCAGCGCCTCTTCCAGAGAGACGCCCTGCGCCTTGGCGCGGGCGCGGAGCCGTGAGAGCTCGGCGGGCGACAGCGTCACATTCACCTCGACCGGCGCGACCTCGGGCTCGTCGGTCAGGCCGTCGAGCAGATCGGATGCTTCGGCCCAGAGCGGCGCAGTGACAGGCGCTGCAGTGACAGGCGCTGCAGCAGTCGGCGACTCGCGCACTGCGTCCGGCGACTCGCGCACTGTCGCAGCCGGAGCGGATGCTCCCGCGGCCACCGCGGCGGACGCGGCGACGGCGGCTCCGGCATCCGTCGCCATCGTGAACCCTGGTCCGCGGCGCGGCTCCTGCTTCGCCTGATACGCCCTCGCGGCGCCGTTCGCCCGTTCGTCGGCGGCCTCGTTGAGGTCGTGGCCCGCGTGGCCCTTGACCCACTCGAACCTCACGTCGCGGCCGCGCATCGCCTCATCCAGCGACTCCATGAGCTCGCGGTTGAGCACAGGGGCGCCGTCGGCCTTGCGCCATCCTCGGCGCTTCCAGCCCGGCATCCACTTGGTGATCGAGTCGATGACGTACTTGCTGTCGCACATGATCAGCAGCGACTCGTCGGTGCCGGCCGTCGCGCGCAGCAGTTCGAGCACCGCCTGCAGCTCGCCCTGGTTGTTGGTGCCGTGCGACGATCCCCCCGCCGCCCAGTTCGCGTCGTCGATGTACCAGGCCCAGCCGTTCGGGCCGGGGTTGCCCAGAGCGGAGCCGTCTGCGGCGGCGATGATCGTCATCCTTCGAGCGTAACGGCGATGACTACTCCCACTCGATCGCCACGATCGTCGTCCGCAGCGCACCGCCGTCCACCGGAGTCTCGTACCGCACTGGCATGCCAGGGTGCCGCATCGAGAACCAGAACGTCGAGGGTTCTGCGTCCGGCTCCTCGCGCACGTCGTACCGCAGGCAGTCGACGAGCCCGATCGGCAGCGACAACGTCTCGCTCGACAGCACGGTGCGATCTGCGGGGAAGGCGGCGTGCGCCTGCAGGTCGCGCCACGTCACCCTCGTGCGGGAGATCCCGCCCTGGACGACGCCGTCGGAGCCCGAGCTCCATCGCTCGAGGGTCGCGCCGGCGGCATCCGTCTCACGGAAGCGGTTCAGGCGGAAGTGCTGAGCGCGCCCCGGCTCTTCGACCAGCAGCCGGATCGTCTTGCCGTCGCCGGTCGCCTCACGGATCTCGTCGGCGGTGAAGGGCGTCGCCAGCAGCCCGGGGCCGATGACATGCGCGTCGGGTTCGGAGTCGGTCATGCTGCCTCAATCCACGTCGAGATCTCGATGCTGCGGATGCCGTGACTCACGCCCGACGGAACACGTAGTACCCGACCACCGCGCCGTGATTCACGACGCCCTCGCCGGTGCCGAACATGCGTGCAGACGTGGTCGCGCCGCTCTCCACGAACGTGAAGCCGGTGTGCTCGAGTCGCCAGCCGAGCTTCTCGACCTCGCCGAGGAAGTAGCCGGTGCTGTCGTCGCTCGACATGGTGTTCCCGGCCGAGCCCCAGGTCGACCTCTCACCCGTGAGCAGGCCGACGTCGAGCTGCAGCTGCAGCAGCGCGTCGCCGCGCGCGTGCGCGCCCTGCGCGAGTGCCAGCAGCCTCGATGCCTCATCAGCTGTGGGCATGGTCCCCCCCCTCGTGTCGTCTCGGAGAGACGTTACCGCAGCAGCATCACGACTCGGGCTCGCCGTCCGTCTGCTCCGCCCCGTCCTCCAGAACAGGAGCGACAGGGAAGACGATCGACGTCGTCTGAGCGCCCAGACCCACCTCGAGCGGATCGACGGTGGCCGTGCCGTCGAGCTCGTCGACGGCATCCTGATCCCGCGGCTCGCCCGGCAGTGATGCCCATGGCCCTGGGTCGTCGGGTTTCTGCGTGAAAAGTCCCATGTGATCCTCAGAAGTCGGCGATGATGAGTTTCTTCATCTCCATCATCTTCGCGTACGCACCAGGGCGTTGCATCAGCTCTCCCATGTTCTCCGGAACGATCTGCCAGCTCAGGCCGTAGCGGTCGGCCAACCAGCCGCAGACCTCCGCCTCCGGCACGGTGGTCAGGGCGTTCCAGTAGTGGTCGAGCTCGTCCTGATCGGTGACGCGCACCTCGAGCGAGACGCCGCAGTCGAAGCGGACGTCCTGCTCGACCCCCGAATCCATCATCGCGAACCACTGCCCCGCAAGGCGGAACTCGCCGAACATGACGCTGCCGGCATCCGCTGGGCCGGTCTGCGTCGGGTATTCGGCGATGAAGCCGACCTCGGCATCGGGGAACAGCGACGTGTAGAACTCCGCCGCCTCGCGAGCCTTGTTCTGCACCGGGCCGGAGAACATCAGCTGCGGGATGAGGAACGGTCGCGGCTCCCCCTCGGGGTTCGTCAGCAGCAGCTGCCAGTTGACGCCGTAGCGGTCCTCGACCCAGCCGTATCGCGGGCTGAACGGGTACTCGCCGAGCTCCATCCGCACGACGCCGCCATCGGCGAGCCTGGCCCACGTCTCATCGAGGGCGACGCGCGCGGCGTCGCGGTCGCCGTCGAAGCGCAGCGGATCGAAGTTCAGCATGAACGACACCGACGCGTTGGGGCGGAACTGCTCCCCCGCGTTGATGAGCGTGAGCAGATAGCCGTCGATCACGAGGTCGACCGTCAGGGTCCTCCCGCTGAACTCGGCCTGCCAGTCAGGCACATCATCCGGGTACCGCGCGCCGACGATCGCCGTGGCTCCGGGGAAGACGTCGGCGTAGAACGCGCCGGCCTCATCGGCGTTCTGGTCGAACCACAGGTTGGGGATGATCTTCTGCGACATGACAGCTCCTTTGCTGCGAGCGGTTCGCCCGTCCTGTTCGGCGCACCTCATCGCATCCAGAGTGCGCCAGAGGTGCATCGTAGACAAGGGGCTTCTCTGGAGCGGGTCGACCTGTCTAGGGTGGAACGATGCCTTCTCCCCTCGGTCAGAACGCTCTCGGCGGTGCGAACCTGGACTGGGGCCTGTGGCTCGAGACGTTCGTGGCGCTGCTCGTCGCGGTCGCGATCGTGGCCGTCGTCGTCATCGGCATCCGATTCGTGGCAGGTCGTACCCGCGGCCGCTCCGCCTGGATCGGCGACCTCGAGCGCCGCATCCGCGTGCCGGGGATGATCCTGGCCTTCCTGATAGCGGTGTGGATCACGTGCGCCGTCACTGCGCCGTCGAGCCTGTCGTGGTGGCCGGTGCTGCAGCGCATCCTGCTGATCGCCGTGGTGCTCGTCGGTGCCTGGCTGCTGTCGACGGTCGTCACCTTCGGCATGGAACGGCTCATGCAGTACGACAGCAGGCGCGATGCCACGAGCCCGGAAGCGCGCCGCCGTCAGACGCAGCTGACAGTGCTCAACAGGCTCGCCGTCGTCCTGATCGCGATCATCGCGATCGGCGCGGTGCTGTTCAGCTTCCCCGAGGTGCGCGCGGTGGGCACCAGCATCCTGGCATCGGCCGGTGTCGTGAGCGTCATCGCCGGGCTCGCCGCGCAGTCGACTCTCGGCAACCTGATCGCCGGAGTGCAGATCGCGTTCACGGACTCGATCCGCGTCGGCGACGTCGTCGTGGTCGAGGGCGAATGGGGACGCATCGGAGAGATCAACCTCTCGTACGTGGTCGTCAACATCTGGGACGAGCGCCGGCTGATCCTTCCCTGCACCTACTTCACCTCGCAGCCGGTGGAGAGCTGGACCCGCAGGAGCGACAGGATCATCGGTACCGTCTATATGGATCTCGACTGGCGGGTGCCGGTGGATGCCGTGCGCGAGAAGTTCATGGAGATCGTGCAATCGTCGGACGCCTGGGACCGGCGCTCCGCGAACGTTCTGGTGACCGGTTCGGAGGGCGGGCACGTCACGCTGCGCTTCAAGATCTCGGCGGCGAACTCCGACGACCAGTGGGATCTGCGCTGTCTCGTGCGGGAGAAGATCATGACGTGGCTGCAGCAGGAGCATCCCGACGCCCTGCCGGTCACCAGGGTTGCACTGGAGGAGCGCCCGGACCGTTGAGCCGGCGTACACCTGTCAGCGCATTTCACAGATGTCAGCTGAGATCACCGATTTCGACTGACATCTGTGATCCGGACTGACGGGTGTGCCCTCACTCGTTTCCGGCCTCGCGCACCGCATCGACCAGCTGCCGCCACGGACCATCGAGCGCCGACTCCGGCAACTCCCGCTCGAGCCGCGCGCGCGGAGTGCGTGCCTGGATGCTCCAGACGTAGCGGTCCGCCCCCCGCTGCGGGTCGGCTGACGGATCGTCCCACGGGCAGCTGTCTATCAGCTCGATCCAGTGGGGCTCTTCATCGTGCGGCGGCACGACGCGCCAGCGTCGACGGATGCCGGCGATGCCGCCGGTGCGGATCACCACGATGAGGAAGCCCGGCTCATCGGCCGGATCACTCGGTGGGGCTACGTCGCGCATCCTCATAGACTCCCACGGTGGTCCACGCTGCGCGAGTGGCTGTCGCGACCTCGTCGTCGATGGCGGCCGCGATCGTCGCATCCGCGAACTCCCGGAAGTCCGCCGTGCTCGCCAGCCCGCCGGTCAGAGCGTTGTACCAGGTGAGGCCCGCGCGCTCCCACGCGTTGCCGCCGAGCGCGGTCGCGGTGAGGGCGAATGCGCGGTTCGGGATGCCGGAGTTGATGTGCACTCCGCCGTTGTCCTCTGTCGTTCTCACGAAGTCGCGCATGTGCGCGGGCTGCGGGTCCTTGCCGAGTTCGTCGTCGTCGTAGGCCGTGCCGGGTTCGAGCATCGACCGCAGCGCCGTGCCCTGCACCTGCTCCGTGAAGATGCCGGCGCCGATCAGCCAGCTCGCCTGATCCGCCGTCTGCCCCTGGGCGTACTGCTCGGTGAGGGCGCCGAACACATCGGCGATCGACTCGTTCAGTGCGCCGGGCTGGCCCTGGTATTCGAGGTTCGCCGTGTGCTGGATGACGCCGTGCGCGAGTTCGTGGCCGATAACGGTGATCGATCCGGTGAAACCGCGGAACACCTCGCCGTCGCCGTCTCCGAAGACCATGCGTTCCCCGTCCCAGAAGGCGTTGTCGTAGTCGGTGCCGTAGTGCACGGTGGCATCCAGTGGAGCTCCGTTGCCGTCGAGGGAGTTGCGCCCGAACGCGGCCAGCAGCATCTCGAAGGTCGCCCCGAGCCCGTCGAACGCCTCGTTCACGCTGACGTCGTCGACCGCCGGATCGTCTTCCGCGCGCACGACGACACCCGGCAGCGTCTCGCTGTTCTGCGCGTCGCTGATCGTGCGGTTCGGCGCATCCGACAACTCGGCGACGAGATCGCCCTGCTCATCGATCGACAGGTTGATGCGCGCGCGGAACGTCGGACGACCGGCGAGCAGGGTCTGTCGCGCGGCATCCGCCGCCCGGGGAAACCGCCCCGACTCGGCCAGGCGGGCGAGGAGGTATGCCGGGATGATGCCGTATGCGCTGTCGTTCATACCGGCGACGATACGCCGGGGCGGAGACACTGTCGCCGGAGTGCGTCAGAACTTCTTCCAGATTTTTCGTGACGTTTCGCGGGGTGCGTGCGTCTTATCCATGACGCGGTTTCCGCGACAGGCATCCAGATCGGATGCGCACAGCGAACGAAGGACTGAACATGGTGAATGCGACGCCCCGCACCCAGCCCACGACGCCGGCCGATGTGTCGGACAAGACCCTGCAGGGGTCTGGCAGGACGACCATCGAGGACGCCGTGGTCGCGAAGATCGCCGGCATCGCGGCACGCGAGGTCTCAGGCGTCTTCGCCCTCGGCGGCGGAGCGGCTCGTGTCGTCGGCGCCATCCGTGACGCCCTCAACACGACGGACCTCACCCAGGGCATCAGCGTCGAGGTCGGCGAGAAGCAGGTCGCGGTCGACGTGACCATCGTCGCCGAGTACCCCGTCTCCCTTCAGAAGGTCGCCGACGACGTGCGCGCATCGATCTTCCGCGCGATGGAAGACCTCGTCGGCATGGAGGTCACCGAGGTCAACGTGACCATCAACGACGTGCACATCCCGTCGGAGGACGACGAGTCCGATGGGGCGCAGGAGGCGCGAGTCCGGTGAATGCGACCGTGATCGGCGCCGTCGCCGCCGGTGCACTCGCCATCGTCTGGATCGTCCTCGGCTTCTGGGCGTTCGTGCTGGTGGTCGTGGCCGCGCTGATCGGCGCGGTGCTCGGCCGCATCATCGATGGACGCCTCGACGTGCGCGCGCTGGCGGATGCGCTGCGTGGGCGTCGCTCATCGTCATGACGACCTCGGCGGACGGTGCCGGCGATAGCAACGCGGATGTCGGTATCAGGGCCCTGCGAGGACGCACGACGTTCAGCGCCCGGGCGCTGCAGCATCTGGCGACGGGTTTGGCGAAGGATGCCGCCGACGTGGCCGCGCGCGACGTCACGGTGAGGCTCTCCGACGATGCCGGAGACCTCCGGGTCAGCGTGGTGGTGCCGATGCTGATCACGAAGCCGTCCAGGTCGGTCGACGTTCAGAGCCGGCGGCTGCGTGCGGGCATCATCTCCGGGCTGGCAGATCTGGCCGGCCGTCGGGTGAGCGCCGTCGATGTCAGGTTCACAGGCGTGAAGCACTTTACGGAAAGGAGAGTCATCTGATGGATCGTCGTCATGCGACCTACCGGCGCGTGCTGCGTCGCGAGACGCACGCATCCCGGTCCGCGGCCGCAGTGATCTTCGCCGTGCTCTTCGCGCTGATGCTGCTCGGGGCGCTCGCACTCGGTGTCTGGGCGGTCGTTGACCGCGCCTTCCGAGAGCGGGCGGCGGCCTGGATCTCCGATGTCGTGCGTGCAGCCGATGCCACTTCAGTGCTCATCGTGACCGGCATCCTCTGCCTGCTCGTCGCCGTGCTGCTCATCCTCGCGGCCGTGCTTCCGGGACGCCGAGCCCGCCATGCGCGGGTGACGGACCGCGTCGCCCTCCTCATCGACGACGGCGTGCTGGCGGATGCCGCGGCGGATGCCGTCGCCCGCGAGCACGACATCGACCGCCGTCAGATCTCGACGACGATCGCGCGGCGCTCCCTCAGCGTCAGGGTCACGCCCACCAGCGGAATCCGCATCGACCCCGACCGGGTCGCGAAGACCGCGAGCGTCGCTGTCGCCGACGCGGGCTTCGACACTGCGGCGTCCGTCGACATCGCACGTGCAGGGGTGATCGCGTGAACGCGACGAACCGTGTCCTCAACCGAGCCGTGCTTCTCATCGCCGGGCTGCTGCTGGCCGCCGCAGGTGCTGCCGCTCTCCTGTGGGCATGGCGTCCCGATCGGGCTCAGGTCGTCCTCTCGGATGTCGAGAGGAGCGTCGACGACGCGCTTCGGGGCCCGAGCATCACCATGCTCGGCGGCGACGTCCCCCTCGTCCTCATCGCGGCATCCGTTGCCGCCCTCATACTGGCCGTCGCGCTCGTCATCTTCGTGTTCGCTCGAGGACGCGGGAGCGTCCAAGACGTCGCGCGGATCCGGGCGGACGATGGCCGGACGGAGGTCGACCGCAGTGTGGTCGACGCCGTTCTCTCCGGCGCGCTCATCGCGCGCCCGGATGTGGTGTCCGCCCGCACCGGGGTCTTCCTGGTGAAGGGCGTACGAACCGTTCGGCTCTCCGTGACCGTCAGACAGGGTGCGTCCCTCGGTGACGTGCTCACGGCAGCCGAACGTGCGGTCCGGGATTGGGATTCTCTGCTGGGGGGCGAGACTCCCATCCTGATCCACCTCACCGATCGCGGATGGCTCGGGCGATACCGCTCTGCCGTCCGCGTTCGGTGAGGCCCTCTCGCGGAACTCGCGAACTGAGTCTGGACGAGGTCACACCCCGACCGCAGACTGAACACACAACTGAAAGGCAACACACAAAATGGGTTTTCTCGGATTCCTGCTCCTCGGACTGATCGCCGGTGCGATCGCGAAGCTCATCCTCCCCGGTAAGCAGGGCGGCGGATGGTTCGTCACGCTGATCCTCGGCGTCGTCGGCGCTCTTCTCGGAGGGTGGATCGGAAGCGCGATCTTCGGTGTCGGAGTCGACGAGTTCTTCTCGCTGAGCAGCTGGCTGCTCGCGATCGGCGGCTCGGTGATCGTTCTGCTGGTCTACGGCCTGATCGCAGGACGGCGTTCCGCCAAGTGACGCACGCGTGCATCGTCTGCCCCGGTCTCCGCATCCCGCGGATGGCCGGGGCGGACGCGCGCGGAGGGATGGGAAGAGGATGACCGACGAAGAGCCGGGCGGCAGACTGGCGGCGGCGGATGACCGCATCGTCGCCGGTCGCGCGATCGACGGTGACATCGCCGCGTTCGAAGTGCTGGTGCGCCGCTATACGCCGATGATGCGCGCCTATGCGCGTCGGGTGCTGGGGGCCAGTGCAGACGTCGATGACGTCGTGCAGGAGGCGTTCGTGATCGCCTGGCAGCGACTGTCCGAGCTGGACGACCCCTCGGTGGTGAAGAGTTGGCTGATGCGGATCGTGAGTCGCAAGGCCATGGACCGTGTGCGATCGAGGCGGCCGCAGGTGGACATCGACGACATCGAGCATCCGGCATCGCCTGATACGACTCCGGCGCGTGCGGTGGAGACTCGTGCAGGCGTGGAGGCGCTGAACGAGGCGCTCGCAGAGTTGCCGGAGGCGCAGCGGCAGAGCTGGGTGCTCCGCGAGATCGGCGGACTCACGTATGAGGAGATGGCAGCGGAGCTCGCGATGCCAGTGACCACGGTGCGCGGGCTGCTCGCTCGTGCGCGCAAGCACATCATCGTGCGAATGGAGGAATGGCGATGACCGAAGACGGCAGACTGCCCCTCGGGCTCGAGCCGGACGACCTGGACGGCCACACGATCGAGGAGTTGACGGACTACCTCGATGCCGGCCGGACGCCGGCCGATCCAACCATCGATGCTTCCCCCGGATGCGCACTCGCCCTCGACGCGATGGAGCGTCTTCGTGCGCTCACACCCGCGCTGATGGCACGCGATGAGGCGTCCGAACCCGACCCTGAACCGGGATGGATCCAGTCGATCCTCAGCGGCATCGCACTGGATGCCCGCTCCGGTCGACGCATCCCCCTCGTCGATCCCGACGACGGATCCGACCTCGCGATCACGGAGGGCGCGGTGCGCGGGCTCATCCGTGCGGCCGAGAACGTGTTCCCCGGGATTCTCATCGGACGCTGCCGTCTCAACGGAGACGTCGCAGTGCGCGGCGCAGAGGTCGGCGTGGAGATCGATGTGAGCGTGCCGTTCGGCGAGCCGATCGCGCAGCTCGCGAACAGGCTCCGCTCTGAGATCGCCGTCCGGCTGGACAGGCACACCCAGTTCGCCGTCACCGGGATCGACATCACGGTGCACGACATCTCGACCTGGACGGAGGACAAGAGATGAACGACCTCGTCGTGGAGATCGAGGCCGCGGTGCTCGGGACCCCAGGTGTCGTCGCGCTGTACCGCACCGGTTCGGCGGTGACGAACCTGGTCGGGGCGGCCGCCGAGCGCCTGAGCGGATCGGAGGATGCCGCGACACGTGCGGTCATGACGAACAGGGGCGGCACCACTCAGGTGGAGGTGGCACTCGGCATCGACTCGCAGGGGAGCGCCGTCGAGATCGCGCAGGCGGTGCGCGATCGGGTCACGGCGCTGCTCGTCGCCGCGGGGGAGACGACGCCGTTCGTGCGTCTCACCGTCGTGCACGTGGCGGACGGGCGACCGCTCGCGTAGCGGTCGCCCGTCCGCGGCGGCTTCTCCCAGCCCGCTCGCGTAAAATCGGCACAATGACCGATGCGCCCGCTGCCGACACCTCTGACCTCGGCGACGGCCTCGACCCGGCGGATCTCGAGACGACGCTGCGGGTCCTCGCATCGATGGACAAGATCAGCGAAGAGCATCCCGACTACATCGCCGTCCGCCGCGCGACCGCGGCGATGTTCAAGGCTGTCAAGCGCGTGCGCCGCAAGGAGATCCGCGACGCGATCGCCGCGGCCGACAAGGCCGTGGTCGCCAACACCGCGACAGGCGCACCTGACCGCATCGACGACGAGACGCGCGGCAACGACCTGAAGACGACGGTGGATGCCCCGATCGCCGGAGAGCTGCTCAAGCCGCGTAACTGCTACATCTGCAAGCAGCCGTACACGCTCGTCGATGCGTTCTACCACCAGCTCTGCCCTGACTGCGCGCGCTTCAGCCACGGCAAGCGCAATGCCCGCACCGATCTGACCGGCAAGCGCGCGCTGCTCACTGGCGGCCGCGCGAAGATCGGCATGCACATCGCCCTGCGGCTGCTGCGCGATGGCGCGCACACCACCATCACGACGCGTTTCCCCCGTGACGCCGTGCGCCGGTTCTCGTCACTACCGGATGCCGCCGACTGGCTGCACCGGCTGCGCGTCGTCGGCATCGACCTGCGCGATCCGGCACAGGTGATCGCGCTCGCCGATTCGGTCGCGGCCCAGGGGCCGCTCGACATCCTCATCAACAACGCCGCGCAGACGGTCAGGCGCTCGCCTGGTGCGTACTCGCTGCTGGCGGATGCCGAGATGCAGCCGCTCCCCGACGGACCGCTGCCCGAGATGGAGACCTTCGGTCACACGGTCGATCCGCACCCTCAGGCGCTGCAGGCATCCGTCGACTCCAACCCGCTGCTCTCGGTGGCCGCCCTCGGCGGCACGGTGGCGGAGCAGGGCGGACAGGCGCTCACGGCCGAAGACCTCGCGCGGCTCGCGATGGCGCCTGGGTCCTCCTCGCTCCAGAAGCACGCCGACGGCAGTGCGATCGACGCCGGCGGCCTCGTGCCGGACATCAACCGCGTCAACAGCTGGGTGCAGTCGATCGAGCAGGTCGATCCGCTGGAGATGCTCGAGGTGCAGCTCGCCAACACCACGGCTCCCTTCCTGTTGATCAGCCGCCTGCGGGCATCGATGGCCGCATCGTCCGCGCACCGCAAGTACGTGGTGAACGTCTCGGCGATGGAGGGCCAGTTCTCCCGACGCTACAAGGGCCCTGGACACCCGCACACGAATATGGCCAAGGCCGCGCTCAACATGCTCACCCGCACCAGCGCCGGTGAGATGCTCGAGACCGACGGCATCCTGATGACCGCCGTCGACACCGGCTGGATCACGGACGAGCGTCCGCATCACACCAAAGTGCGCCTCGCCGAGGAGGGCTTCCACGCCCCGCTCGACCTCGTCGACGGCGCCGCGCGCGTGTACGACCCCATCGTGCAGGGCGAGGCGGGCGTCGACGTGCACGGGGTGTTCCTTAAGGACTACAAGCCGAACCCCTGGTGATCTGACGCAGACCGGGACGCAGGAACGGGACGGCTGACGCGCAGCCGCCCCGTCCGTGTGATCAGTGAATCAGAGCCCGAGGAGTCCGAGGAGGCTGCTGAGGAGTCCGGTGATGAGGCCGAGGATTGCGTCCATTTTCGTTCCTTCTGTTCGGCGGGCCGGAGCCCGTTTGCGGGGTGATGCTCACGCGCTGTGCGCGCAAGTACACAGAACCGCACGCACGTGACATCGATCTGACGCTCAGGTGAAGATCACGTTTCGTGCGTGACCGCGACGACGTGCTGAGGCGCCGTCAGTGCGCGGGGACCTCGAGGTTCGCAGCCGCCCACTGACCGAGTTCGCTGAGGATCGGCAGCAGCCTCTCGCCGCTGTCCGTCAACGCGTACGACACGGTCACCGGTGGCCCGGCGTCGACTGTGCGGTCGACGAGCCCCGCCTGAGCGAGCTCGGCGAGACGGTCGGAGAGCATGGCGTCGCTGATGCCGGACACGGCGCGGCGCAGTGCCACGAACGTGGCGGGGCCCCCGCCGAGTGACGACACGATCATGCCGTTCCAGCGCTTTCCGAGCACGCTGAAGGCCAGTGTGACAGCGGCGTCACACACGTGGATCGCTGTTTCGGCCTCGGCCATGCCCCCATCATACCTGTGCTACGTTAACGCGAGTCGCTAATAAAAACAGAGTGACTCCGAAAACGAAAGGTCCTTCATGTCCCTGTTCCGCCTGGATGCCAGCATCCTCCCCGCCACATCCGCCAGCCGCTCGCTCGCCGATCTCGTGGAGGCCGAGTGGACGGCATCCCACCCCGACTCGATCGTGACGAGGCGCGACCTCGCCGCCGACCCCGTCCCCGCGACGGTGTGGGCCGACGCCGTCACGTCGAAGTTCGTCGCAGAGGACCAGCGCAGCGAGCAGCAGAACGCCGCGCGCGCCCTCGCGGCCACCTTCGCGGACGAGCTGATCGGCGCGGATGCGCTGCTGTTCGCCGTGCCGCTGTACAACTACGGCGTCTCGCAGCACTTCAAGACGTGGTTCGACCTCGCCTACACCGATCCCCGCATCGATCCGGAGGGAACAGCGCTGAACGGCAAGCCCGCGACTCTCGTCACGGTGCTCGGCGGAAACTACGCGCCGGGGACGCCCAAGGAGGGCTGGGACCACTCCACCGGCTGGCTGCGTCGGGTGCTCGAGGACGTCTGGGGCCTCGACCTGCGCGTCGTGCAGCGCCCGTTCACCCTCGTCGGCGTGAACCCGGCCCTCGACGCCTTCACGGAGGTCGCGAACGAGCTCAAGGGCAAGGCCGAGGAGTCGGCACGCGTGTACGGGCAGGAGCTCGCCGCGACGCGCGGCACCAAGGTCGCCTGAACGGCCGCACCGAGGTCGGGAACTCGTCGATCGGGCCGGGTACGCTATGCCCCGACGGCGCGCATGAGACGTGTCGCGCTCAGGTGAGGACCCGTCGATGACCATCGTCCGCCCCGACGTCAGCGTCCACGCCAGGGTGCGGGCTGCGGCATCCGCACTCGGGCCGAGCGAGGGTCGGGTCGCCGCCGTCATCATGGAGCGCCCCGACGATGTCGTGGACTGGTCCGCCGCCGAACTGGCTTCGGCGGCGGGCACCTCGACCGCCACGGTGATCCGAGCCTGCCAGAGCCTCGGGTTCCGCGGCTTCCAGCATCTGCGCCTCGAACTCGCCCGCTCCGCGCCCCTCGTCCCCAGGGATCAGGCGGATGCCGCAGGGGCGAGCACCTTCGACGACGCGGTGGACGCGCTGCGCCTCGCCCAGGAGAGCGTGGATCCCGAGCGCATCGAGGCGGCGGTCGAGGCGCTTCGGGCCGCTCGCCGGGTCGTTCTCGTCGGCAACGGGTTCTCCGGACCGCCGCTGCAGGATCTCGCGATGCGCCTCAGCGGACTGGGGCGGCCCGTCGAGGCGCCGATCGATCCGCTCGCACAGCAGTTCGCCGTGCACTCGCTCACCTCGGACGATCTCTGCCTCGCGCTGAGCTACTCCGGAGCGAACGTGCAGACGCTGCGCGCGTGCACAGCGGCATCCGAGCGCGGCGCCACGGTCGCGCTGATCACGAGCTACACGCGCTCGCCGCTCGGACGGGCCGCCGACATCGTGATCGCGACGGGCCCGGTCGGCTCGGCGCACGACCTCGACCCGTACCTGGCGCGCCTCGGGCACACGGTGGTGCTGCACGCGCTGCACGGTGCGCTCGCGAGGGACGCCGGGCAGGCCGATGTCGCCGAGATGCGCCACGTCGTCGCCGACGCTCTCAGCGAGGATTGACCGACCGCTCTCTCGCGCACCGATCGTTCTCGTCCCGGTCTCCTGCCGGACACCTGCCTGTCACTGAGACGGGTCAACCTGCCTGTGTAATCGAATTCCAACCGGAATGAAACACATGTAACAGGCAGGGTGGAAATGCGGACGATCGGAATCGACGGGCTGTTCAACGCCCGCGCGACCAGCGCATCGGCGCCGTGGCTCATCCGCACCGGCGCCCCAGATGCACTCAGTGCCGACGGCGTCTCGACGCTGCGCGCACTCGGCGTGAGCGTCATCATCGACCTGCGCGAGCCGAGCGAGGTCGGCGTCGCCGAGCACGGCATCCCGGTGCGCTCCGTGGGGATCTACGGCGCCGAACCACCGCAGACCGGGCGTCTGGAGGACGTCTACGAGGCGCTGCTGCGCGAGCGCGGCGCGGCATTGGCCGTCGCTGTCGGGCTGGTCGCGGACGCCGAGGGCGCCGCTCTCGTGCACTGCACGGCGGGCAAGGACCGCACCGGACTGGTGGTGGCCCTCGCCAGGCTCGCCGCGGGCGACTCCGCCGAGCAGGTCGTGGAGGACTACGTGCTGTCAGAGCCGGATGTCAGACCGGTTCGGGAGAGGCATGCTCTGGCGGTCGCCGGCGCGCTGCCCGCCGCGGAGCGCGAGGAGACGCTCCGCCTGCACCTGGCCAGTCCCCGTGAGGCGATCGAGCATGCGCTCGCCGTGATCGACGGTCTCGGCGGTGCCGCGGCCTACCTCACCGGCAACGGACTGTCGGATCCGCAACTGCGTGAACTGCGGCGCAAGCGGCGGGCTGCGGCGTGAGCCGGGCCAGCGGACGCCTCACGGTGCTGCACGTGAGCGACGTGCACGCCACCGATCACGGCCTGCTCTACGACGCCGTCGACGGTCTCGAACGGCTGCAGGCGGTGGGGGAGTACGCGCGCCGTGCGCGGATCACCCCTGAGGCGGTCATCGTGACCGGCGACCTCATCCAGCGGGGCAACTCCGCGGCGTACGGCGCGGTGCGCGATGCGCTGGCAGATCTCGAGCAGACCGTCCAGGCGCCGGTGCTCACCGTGCTGGGAAACCATGACGAACCGGACGCTGCGCGCATCCTCCGCGGACACGAGAAGTCGCATCACCGCTCGGTGCTCGTGGCCGGCTTGCGCATCATGCTCCTCGACACGTCGTCTGGTGCGCTCGGCGGCGCGCAGCGGGAGTGGCTGGCCGGTGAGCTGGCCGAGCCGCATCGGGACGGCACGGTCATCGCCCTGCATCACCCTCCGCTCGGCTCGCCCCTGCCGACCCTCGCCAAGGCGGGACTGCGCGATGCGGACGAGTTCCTCGACGTCGTCGAGGGCTCAGACGCGCGCGCCATCCTTGCCGGGCACTTCCACCATCCGCTCGCGGCGCACCTGCGCGGCATCCCCGTCACCGTCGGCCCGTCGCTGGCGTACCACCAGGTGATGGATGCGCGCCCCGACCTCATCAGCGGGCACGACCGCGCGATGTTCTCGATCGTGCACCTGCTCTCCGAAGGCATGACCGCGACCAGCGTGAGCCTCGAATCGCCTTCGCCCCTCTTCTCATCCTCCGTTCCTGTACCCGCACATCAGAACAGTTAGGAAGCCATGTCCCGCTCACGCCTCACCACAGCTGTCGCCGCTTTCGGCATCGCAGCCATCACCCTCACCGGTTGCGCTCCGGCGTCATCGGAAGCGGGTGAGAGCCCGGCCGAGACGGCCGACGCACTCGAGCCCACCACGATCACCCTCTACACGTCCGAGCCGCAGGAGAAGGCGGACGAACTCGTCGCCGCCTTCAACGAGGTGCACCCGGAGGTCACCGTCGAGGTGTTCCGCGCGGGCACCGGCGACCTCACCACCCGCGTCGCGACCGAGCAGGAGACCGGCAAGATCCAGGCCGACGTGTTCCTCGCGGCGGACGCCCCCACGTTCGAGAACTACGCCGCGGACGACCTGCTGCGGGAGTACACGCCCGCGGACGTCGACGCCCTCGACCCCGCCGTTGTCGACCCCGAGGGCTTCTACGTCGGCACGCGCATCATCCCGACCGTCATCGCGTACAACACCGACATGGTCGAGGAGGCGCCCGAGTCGTGGGCCGATCTGACCGATGCCGAGTACGCCGACCGTCTCGTGATGCCGAACCCGGATGTCTCGGGAGCGGCCGCCTACAACGCCGCGGTGTGGCTGGACGAGGACCAACTCGGCGAGGAGTGGCTGACCGCCCTCGCGGCCAACCGCCCGGTGATCGCCGACAGCAACGGCCCCGTCTCGCAGGCTGTGGCCACCGGCACCCAGCCCGTTGGCATCGTCGTCGACTACCTGGTGCGCGAGCTCGCCGAGCAGGGCTCGCCCATCGCGGTGTCCTACCCCAGTGAGGGCGTGCCGTTCGTCTCGCAGCCGGTCGGCATCTTCGCGGACTCGGAGAACGTCGAAGCATCCGAGGCGTTCGTCGACTTCCTGGTCAGCGCTGAGGGCCAGAAGCTCGCCGTCGAGCAGTCGTACCTCCCGGTGCGCTCCGACGTCGGCACGCCGGAGGGTGCACCGGAGCTGGACGACATCGCCATCCTCGCGCCCGACCTCGAGACCATCCGCTCGACGCAGGCCGGCGCGGTGGAGACCTTCCGGGAGCTGTTCCAGTAGTGAGTGCTCTCGTTCAGGCTCCGGGGTCGGCGGTTCGCCGACTCCGGAGCCTCGACGGCGTCGATGCGCTGACCGTCGTCCTGTGGATCGTCTGCGGGGCGGTCGTGCTCGTGCCGATCGGCGCCATCATCGCTCTCACCGCCGGCGGTTCGCAGCTCGGCGTGCTCGTGCAGGGCGACGTCGTCGAGGCCGCGGTCAACAGCCTCGTCTCGGCCACCGTCTCCGCTCTGGCCGCCGTCGCGGTCGGCGCGGCGTTCGCAGTCGTGCTCGAGCGCACCGATCTGCGTCATCGCCGGGTGCTGCGCCTGATCGCACTCACCCCGCTGCTCATGCCTCCCTTCGTCGGCGCGATCGCGTGGCTCGGGATCGCAGGACCGTCGAGCCCGCTCAACGTCTGGTGGCGCGGGATGTTCGGCGGTCCGCTGTGGTCGATCTACGGTGCGGACGGGGTCATCATCCTGCTCACCGTGCACAGCTACCCGCTCGCCATGCTCATCGTCTCGGCCGCGCTGCGCCGCATCCCCTCCGACCTCGAGCAGGCCGCGCGAATCTCCGGTGCCGGCCCTGCGAGAGCGCTGTTCTCGGTCACCGTGCCGCTGCTGCGCCCAGCGCTGCTGTCGTCGTTCCTGCTCATCGCGGTGAGCAACCTCGCCGATTTCGGCATCCCTTCGATCATCGGCCTGCCCGAGCGCTACGTGACGCTCGCGACCCTCGTGTACCGGTACCTGCAGTCGGGGACGGTGGACGAGCCGCTCGCCGTGGTCGCGACGATCGGCGTGGTGCTGCTCGTCCTCGCCGTCGGCGCACTGCTGCTGAATGCGACCATCGGACGCCGCGGGTGGGAACTGGATGCCTCTTCCTCACCCCCGCAGCCGCTTCCGCTCGGGCGTGCGCGCACACCGCTGGGGATCGCGATGTGGACCATCGTGCTGGCCATCACGCTGCTCCCGCTGCTCGCGCTGCTCACCCAGTCGCTGCTGCGCGCCCCCGGTGTGCCGTTGACGCTCGAGAATCTCACGTTCGACAACTTCGCCAAGGCGCTGTCGTCGTCGACCGCGCTGGGTGGAGCCGCGAACTCGGTGATGCTCGCGGCGCTCGCCGCCGTCGTCTGCGGTGTCCTCGGCCTGGGTATCGGCGTGCTCACCACCCGCACGTCGGCGCGCGCGGCCAAGGGCCTGAACGCCGTGGCGATGCTGCCGCAGGCCGTGCCGGGGATCGTGATCGCCGTGGCGTGGCTCATCATCGCGCCGCGCATCGGGCTGTTCAACACGCCCTGGCTGATCCTCGCCGCCTACATCACCTCGTTCACCGCGCTGGTCGTCCAGTCGGTCACCGCACCGCTGTCGAGCACGCCGACCAGCGCGGAAGAGGCGGCCCGCATCTCCGGAGCGGGGCGTCTTCGGGCACTGATCGACATCTCGTCGCGCATGGCGCTTCCCGCCGCTATCTCGGGCGCCGTGGTCGTCGCGGCCACGGCCGTGCGCGAGCTGACGCTGTCGGTGCTGCTGCTCTCGCCCGGATCGCAGACCCTCGGGGTCGCGATCTTCAACTTCCAGCAGGCCGGTGCGTTCAGCACCGCAGCGGCGTGGTCGCTCGTCGTGGCCGTGCTCGGCATCGCCGTCATCGGTCTGGCCACCCGCCGCCCCTCATGAACCCGCCCTCCGCACATTCTGAAAGGGAGCAGTCATGGCATCTGTGAATCTCGACTCCGTATCGGTCCGCTATCCGTCAGGGGCCATCGGCCTGGACTCGATCGACATGCACGTCGATGACGGCGAGTTCATCGCACTGGTCGGCCCGTCCGGCTCGGGCAAGACGACACTGCTGCGCACGATCGCCGGGTTCCTCTCGCCGACGAGCGGCCGAGTGACGATCGGCGACCGCACCGTGGCGGAGGGGAGCACGTTCGTGCCGCCGGAGCAGCGCGAGCTGGGCATGGTCTTCCAGCAGCACGCGGTCTGGCCGCACTGGAACGTCGGTCGCAACGTCGAGTATCCGCTGCGCCGCGCCGGAGTGCAGAAGGCGGAGCGATCCGCGCGCGTCGCCTCGGCGCTCGAGCTCGTCGGCCTCGAAGGGTACGCACGTCGCGACCCGGCGACGCTCTCCGGTGGACAGCGGCAGCGCGTCGCGCTCGCCAGGGCGCTGGTCGCTCGTCCTCGGGTGCTGCTGCTCGACGAGGCGCTTTCCGCACTGGACGAGCCGCTGCGCGATCACCTCCGCCTGGAGCTGCATGCCCTGACCCGCGAGCTGGGTCTCACGGTGGTGCACGTCACGCACGACCGTTCTGAAGCACTCGGCCTCGCCGATCGGGTCGCCGTGCTCGATGCCGGAATGATCCGTCAGGTCGGCACGCCGCACGAGCTGGTGACGCGCCCCGCGAGCGGATTCGTCGCACGATTCCTCTCGGATGCCACACTCGTCCCCGGCGCCGTCGACGCCGACGGGTTCCGCGCCGACGGTCATCCGCTCCGGATTCCGCGCGACGCCGGCATGCCGATCTCAGGTCGGGCTCATGCCGCACTGCTCCCGTCGGCGATCGAGGTCGTGCCCGCCGAGGACGGGGACGGCGTCGTGCGCTCGTCGCTGTTCACCCCTGAGGGAAGCGACCTCATGATCGATTGGGCCGGCGTGGCCCTGCGCACGCGTACGCACGGCACGCGACCGCGGGTCGGGGACCGGATGCGCGTCGCCGTTCGCGAGGCGCTCGTCTACGCCGACGACGGCGGCGGGCAGACCGGATCTGCGGCCATGCCGGCGGCCGAGGATGCGGCATCCGCCCGCCCGACATCCTTCGCCCGCGCATGACGGTCGCTCTCGTCCGGCACGGGCGCACCGCCTGGAATCTGGCCAGGCGCATGCAGGGCCGTGCCGACATCCCGCTGGACGCGCACGGGCGGGCGCAGGCGGAGAGCGCAGCGGAACTGCTGTCGCGCGCCACCTGGGACCGCATCGTCACCTCGCCGCTCCGCCGCGCATCCGAGACCGCGTCGCTGATCAGGCTGAAGCTCGCGCACGCCGAGGTCACGACCGACGCACACCTGATCGAGCGCGACTACGGCGCTGCCGAGGGGATGGCGGTGAGCGAGGCGCGTGAGCGCTGGCCGGAGTCGGACTACCCGGATGCCGAGCCGCTGAACGAGACGACAGAGCGGGCGCGGCGGGTGCTGACCCGCATCGAACGGCTGGAGGGGAACAGTATCGTCGTGGCGCACGGCACCCTGCTGCGGGTCGGCGTCGAGGCGCTCACCGACGGCACCTGCCCGCGGATACTCAACGGCCAGGTGGTGCTGTTGGAGAGGGACGGGGCAGAGCGGTTCGTCGCGAGGTTCCTGAGCTGAGGGTCTCGTGAGCCCCACCGCGATGGGCGGACTTCACCCCGATGGGCGGAGGATTCTCAAGGATTCCTCCGCCCATGAGCGCGTTCTCCTCCCGAGGCGGTGTCCCCGAAGCGCGCTCAGGCCATCGCCGTAGGCGAGCCCAGCGAGCTCGAGAGCTCGCGCGCGGCCTGCGCCACGTACGCGCCGAGCCGATCGAGCTGCCCACCGATGCGCGACTTGGGTGCGCTCACGTTGATCGCCGCGACGATGTGCCCGGTGAAGTCGGTGATGGGGGCGGATGCGCCGACGACTCCGAGCTCGAGCTCCTCATCGAGCGTCGCGTAGCCGCGTTCCCGTATCCGCTGCAGTTCCACCAGGAGGGAGTCGAGGTCGCGCACGATCGCCTTGTTCTCCGGCGGCGTCTCCAGGACGGCGAATCCCGCCGCCGCCATCGCCGGGTTCAACGGACCGACGAGGGGCTGGTCGCGGCCGTGCTCGTGGTACCAGCGGGTGAGCGAGGCGCGATCCCAGTCGCTGATGAGCACGCGGCCGGACGGGGTGCGCCACGCCGCCGTCGTCACGCCCTCCCACCCGGTGGTCCGGAACTCGTGCGGGCTCAGCTCGCTGAGAACGGTCAGCACGTTCCCACCGCGGAGTACGCACAGGTGCGTGGTCTCGCGAGTGGACTGCGCGATGTTGCGCAGATGCGGCCGGGCACGGGAGACCAGCGACGCCTCGGTGGTGCGCGCGGCGATCGCGAACAGTCGGCTGCCCAGCCGGTAGTTCATCGTCGTCTCGTCGCGGACCACGAGCTCGGCGTCGGCGAGCGTCGACATCGTCCGGGAGATCACCGCCTTGTCGCGACCGGTGAGCTGCGCGATGCGCATGACGCCAAGACCGCCCTCCGCGACGGCTTCATCGCTGCCCAGCAGTTCGATGATCTCGATGTCCCGACCCAGTCCTGAAGAGTTGCGCCTGGCGGTGCTCTGTGGGGGAGTCATCTGCACAGCGTAGATCGCGGTTGCCATATGGTCAACATCTGTTGTGGGAATGTCATCGGTTCCCTAATCTGATGTCATCGTCACCCGGACGATCCCCTCACCGTTGAGAAAGGAGCGACAGTCCGTGTCAGGATTCGATCTCGACAACGTCACGAAGTTCCTCGAACGCCGCTGGGAAGACATCCTTCAGCTGGCGGCCGAGCACCTGCTCGTCGTGGTGATCTCGCTCGCCATCGCGCTCGTCATCGGGGTGGTCCTCGGCCTGCTGGTGTGGGACCGTGCGACGCCGCGTGCGATCGCGATCACCTCGGCATCCGTCGCGATCACGATCCCCTCGCTCGCACTGCTCGCGCTGCTCAGCCCGATCCTCGGCCTCGGCTGGGGACCGACGATCGTCGCCCTCGTCTTCTATTCGCTGCTGCCGATCATCCGCAACACGGTGGTCGGGCTGCGCGAGATCCCCGCGCACATCCTCGAGTCGGCGACGGCCATGGGGATGAGCAGGCCCAGGGTTCTGCTGACCACGCAGCTCCCGCTCGCATGGCCCGTGATCCTCACCGGCACCCGTGTGGCCGCGCAGCTGTCGCTGGGCATCGCCGCGATCGCCGCCTACGTCGCCGGCCCCGGCCTCGGCCAGTACATCTTCAAAGGACTCTCGTCGCTCGGTTCGAAGAACGCGTTGAACTACGCCCTCGCCGGCACCGTCGGAGTCATCGTCCTCGCGCTCCTCGTCGACGGAGCGTTCGTTCTCATCTCCCGATACACAACCTCGAGGGGTCTTCGTGCCTGATCTCACCACTGACACACAGAAGGTGTCCACCGACACCGGTTTCCTCTCCGCGATCGCGCAGAAGCAGCGCGGAGTCGGCATAGAGCTCCGCGGGGTCAGCAAGGTCTACCCCGGCCAGGATGCGCCGGCCGTCGAGGACTTCTCGATGCAGATCGACCCTGGCGAGCTCATCATGTTCGTCGGGCCCAGCGGATGCGGCAAGACGACCACGATGAAGATGATCAACCGCATCATCGAGCCCACTGGCGGCTCCATCCGCATCGACGGCACCGACATCCTGTCGATGAACCCCAATCAGCTCCGCCGCCATATCGGGTACGTCATCCAGCAGATCGGGCTCTTCCCGCACCTGACGATCGCCGAGAACATCGGCGTCGTGCCCCGCCTGCTCGGCTGGTCGAAGGCGAAGACGGCCGAGCGCGTCGACGAGCTGCTGCAGACCGTGCAGCTCGACCCCGGACAGTTCGCGAAGCGCTACCCGAAGCAGCTCTCGGGCGGCCAGCAGCAGCGAGCGGGCGTCGCCCGCGCTCTCGCCGCCGACCCGCCCGTGATGCTCATGGACGAGCCGTTCGGCGCGACCGACCCCATCACGCGCGAGAAGCTGCAGGCCGAGTTCCTGCGCCTGCAGGCCGACATCGGCAAGACGATCATCTTCGTCACGCACGATTTCGATGAGGCGATCAAGCTCGGCGATCGGATCGCCGTGCTCAGCGATCGCTCGCACATCGAGCAGTTCGACACCCCGGCGCACATCCTCGCCAACCCGGCGAACGAGTACGTGGCCTCATTCATCGGCCACGGTGCCGCCCTGAAGAGGCTGGCACTCATCCCCGTCTCGGAGGCCCAGCTGCGTCCGGCATCCGATGGGGCACCGCAGATCGATCTCGACGTCTCGCTGCGCGATGCGCTCGACCTGCTCATGGTCACCGGAGCACCGGTCGTCAACGTGGTCGACGCCGACGGCCGAGTGCGCGGCTCCATCGACAACGCGGGGATCTCCGCAGTGCTCACTGACGCGCCGGGTGCCGCCGTCGAAGGAGTGCACTGACATGACCGTCGTCTCCGCGACCCAGATGACCCCGGTCGTCGCCCGCCGTGGTCGGTTCGGCTCGGTCGCACGCATCTCCGCCGCGCCGATCGTCGTCGGCGTCGTGCTCGTGCTCACCCTCGTGTGGGTCGCGAGCATCCCGCTGGACTCGATCGAGCAGCGCACCCTCAACCCTGACTACATCCTGTCCCGTGTCGGAGAGCACCTGCTGCTCACCGCCGCGGCCTCAGCACTCGTGGCCGTCCTCGCGATCCCCGCCGGCATCGGCGTCTACCGCAGTCGCTCGAAGATCGTGCACGCCTTCGCCCTCGGACTCGCGAACATCGGCCAGGCCACGCCCGCGGTCGGCGTCGTGATCCTGCTGGCGATCGTGTGGCAGACCGGTTTCGCCACGGCGCTGGTCGCACTCGTCGCGTACTCGTTCCTCCCCGTCCTGCGCAACACTCTGGTCGGCCTCGAGCAGGTGGATGCCGGGGTCAAGGAGGCCGCCCGCGGCATGGGGATGACATCGGGGCAGGTGCTGCGCCGCATCGAGCTTCCGCTCGCATCGCCCGTGATCCTCGCAGGCCTGCGCACCGCCCTCGTCTTCTGCGTCGGCGTCGCGACGATCGCGACGTTCATCAACGCCGGCGGCCTCGGCGACATGATCGTCAACGGCCTGAAGCTGCAGCGATTCCCTGTACTCCTCGTCGGCGCCGTCCTCGTCGCGGCCATCGCCGTCCTCATCGACTGGATCGCCGGTCTCGTCGAAGAAGCAGTCCGCCCGCGCGGGCTGTGACCCGCGCTTCCCATCACACGCATCTGCACGTCACACACCAAGGAGCAGTCATGAAGAAACACCTCATCACCGGAGTCACCGCGCTCGCCGCGGGTGCGCTCCTTCTGTCGGGATGCTCTGGCTCGACCAGCAGCGCCAGCGCCGGCGACGAGCTCGAAGGGCTGACCGGGCAGGTCGGCTCGAAGGACTTCTCGGAGCAGTACATCCTCGCCTACATCACCACCGAGCTGCTCAACGCACACGGCGCCGATCTCGAGGCGAACGTGAAGCTGGTCGGCTCGGCCAACGTGCGACAGGCACTCGAGAACGGCGACTTCATCGGCTACTGGGAGTACACCGGCACCTCGTGGATCACCTACAACGGCAACACCACGCCGGTCAAGGGCGCTGAGGCCCAGTTCGACGCCGTCAAGGAAGCGGATGCCGAGAAGGACATCGCGTGGCTCGACCCCGCGCCGCTCAACAACACCTACGCGTTCGCCGTCCGCGCCGACAAGGCAGAAGAACTCGGCGTCAAGACGATGAGCGACGTCGCCGCGCTCCCCGCCGAGGACCAGACGTTCTGCATCGAGAGCGAGTTCTCCACTCGGGACGACGGATGGCCAGGGCTCAAGACCGCGTACGGGATCGACATCCCCGACTCGAACGTCACGATGCTCGACACCGGTGTCATCTACACCGCGACCCAGAAGGGCGACGACTGCAACTTCGGCGAGGTGTTCCAGACCGATGGCCGCATCCCCGCTCTCGATCTGGTCGTGATGGAGGATGACGAGGAGTTCTTCCCCTCCTACCAGGGCGGCTTCACGATCCGCCAGGAGGTCCTCGACGACTACCCGGAGATCGCGGACATCATCGCCGAGATCGCGCCGCTGCTGACCACCGAGGAGATGCAGAAGCTCAACGCACTCGTCGACGTCGAGGGTGAAGACCCCGAGGACGTCGCGATCGACTGGCTCGAAGAGCAGGAGCTGATCTGATGACGGACGCGCTTCAGCTGGGCGAGAGCTTCATCGGCGAAGGAGTCAACGCGGCGCACATCAACAGCGTCTACGGCCCTCGCACCGGACCGGCCGGCACGGCCTGGGCCACGGCTCTCGCGACTCCGAGTCCGGGGCACGTGCCGTTCGTCGCGGTGCTGCGCCCCTCCCTCCCCGTCAAGCCGCTGACGCTGTTCGTCACCAAGGCCGCACCGGCGAATGAGGAGCACGGCAACCACATCTGGGGCCCGGCGCAGGCCGGGGTCGCGGCAGGCGTCGCGGACGCCGTCGCGGAGGGAACGCTCCCCGCGGATGCCGTCGACGACAACGTCGTGATCACCGCCGTCTGGGTCAACCCTGGCGCGGATGATGCGGATGCCGTGTACCGCAACAACCGCGAGGCCACCCGCACCGCCCTGCGCAACGGCTCGCAGGGTCTGCCACGCACCGAAGAGGTTCTCGACGCACGGTCGGCACCTCGCAATCCCTTCTACACGGCCCCGGCCGACTGAGCACTGGAGAACTGATAAGCATGGTCACTACCCCGACGGTCGGTTTCATCGGCCTCGGCAGCATGGGCTCGGGCATGTCCTCGAACCTGCAGAAGGCGGGATACCGTCTCGTCGTCACCGACGTCCGGCCGGAGGCGGCGGCGGCGCTCGTCGAAGGCGGCGCCACGTGGGCTGCATCGGCCGCCGAGGTCGCAGCCGCCAGCGACATCATCATCACGATGCTCCCGACGCCGCGTCACGTGACCGACGTCGTGAGCGGTCCTGGAGGGATGCTGGAGGGCATCGCCGACGGCGCTACGTGGATCGACATGTCCACCTCGGTGCCGGAAGTGGCCGACCGGGTGCGCGCGGAGGAGAGTGCGCGCGGACTGCGCATCCTCGATGCGCCGGTGAGTGGAATGGCGAAGGGCGCGGCGTCGGGCATGCTGCAGATCTTCGTCGGCGGCGATGCCGACGACGTCGAACGGGTGCGTCCCGTGCTCGAGGCAATGGGCGATCCAGAGCGGATCCTCCACGTCGGCGGCCATGGTGCCGGCTACGCCGTGAAGCTGATGATCAATCAGCTCTGGTTCTCGCACCTGGTCGCGACCGCGGAAGTGCTGGCCGTCGGCGTTCGCGCGGGCGTCGACCTGGGAGTGCTGCGCGACTCGCTCATCGCGAGCCCAGCGAACAGCACGTTCGTGGAGCGCGACGTGCTCTCCATCCTGGAGCACGGCGACTACGACGAGGGCTTCGCGATCGCACTCGCCTGCAAGGATCTGGGCCTGTCGATCGATCTGGCGAGGTCGGTCGGCGTGCCCGTCGAGCTCTCCTCACTGGTCGAGCAGGTCTACCGCCGGGCGCGGGCGTCGTACGGAGACAAGGCGGGGGAGATGACGCCGTTCCGGCTGTACGAGGACCTCATCCACAGCGAACTCCGGCTCACCCCCGAACTCGTGCTGGCCGGATCGGAGGAGCAGGCATGACCGTTGCGGATCCCAGCACGGACACTCGTGAGCGGCAGCTGCTGGAGCGCGTGCCGACGCAGCTGCTTCTCGGCGACGGCTGGACGGATGCCGAGGGCGGCCGTACTTTCCCGGTCACCGATCCCTCGACGGGCGAGGTGCTGGCCGAGGTCGCCGACGCCCGGCCGGAGGACGGCGAGCGTGCACTCGCCGCGGCGGCAGCGGCTCAGGAGAGCTGGGCGGCCACGCCGCCGAGGGAGCGCGGTGAGATCCTGCGCCGTGCCTTCGAGCTCGTCACCGCACGCGCGGACGACTTCGCCCTGCTGATGACCCTCGAGATGGGCAAGCCGCTCGCGGAATCCCGTGGCGAGGTCGCCTACGGCGCCGAGTTCCTGCGCTGGTTCTCCGAGGAGGCCCCGCGGATCTCGGGTCGGTTCGCGATGGCCCCCGACGGGAAGAGCCGCCTGCTGGTGATGAAGACCCCGGTGGGGCCGTCGCTGTTCATCACGCCGTGGAACTTCCCCCTGGCGATGGCGACGCGCAAGATCGCACCGGCGATCGCTGCCGGCTGCACCATGGTGCTCAAGCCCGCAGCGCTCACTCCGCTGACCGCGCTCCTGTTCGCCGAGGTGCTGCGAGAGGCGGGCTTGCCCGACGGCGTGCTCACGGTCATCCCGACCACGAGCGCCGGCGCCGTCACCGGTCCGCTCATCCGCGATCCTCGGTTGAGGAAGCTGTCCTTCACCGGTTCCACTGAAGTGGGCAGGCGCCTGATCGCCGACTCCGCCGAACAGGTGCTGCGCGTCTCGATGGAGCTCGGCGGCAATGCGCCGTTCCTGGTGTTCGAGGATGCCGACCTCTCGAAGGCCGTCGACGGTGCCGTGCTGGCGAAGATGCGCAACGGCGGGGAGGCCTGCGTGGCCGCGAACCGCTTCCTCGTCCAGCGAGGCGTCGCCGCCGAGTTCACTCGTCTGTTCACCGAGCGGATCGCCGCTTTCCGGGTCGGCCGCGGGACGGATGCCGCCACCACGATGGGTCCTCTCGTGGATGAGGCGACGCGGAGCAAGGTCGCGGAGCTGGTCGACGGCGCTGTCAGCGACGGGGCCACTCTCGCTCTGGGCGGGCACGCGCTTCCCGGAGCCGGTTACTTCTACGAGCCCACCGTGCTCGCAGACGTGCCGGTGGATGCCGCGATCCTCGACGAGGAGATCTTCGGTCCCGTCGCCCCGATCGTCGTGTTCGACACGGAGGAGGAGGCGATCGAGATCGCCAATCGCACACCGTTCGGACTCGTCTCGTTCGCGTACACGTCGGATCTCAACCGCGGCCTCCGCCTCGCGGAGCGCCTCGAGACGGGCATGTTCGGCATCAACGCCGGCGTCGTGTCGAACCCCGCCGCGCCGTTCGGCGGCGTCAAGCAGTCCGGCCTCGGGCGTGAGGGCGGATTCGAGGGGATCGATGAGTACCTCGAGACGCGCTACGTGAACATCGCCGACCCGTACGCACCCGAGGGCAGGTGAGCATGGAGATCACCGACTTCTCCCTCGACCTGTTCTCGCTCGACGGCCTGACGGCCGTCGTCACGGGTGGTAACACCGGATTGGGGCGGGCTTTCAGCCTGGCCCTGGCCAAGGCGGGAGCGAACGTCTTCGTGGCCGGGCTCGCAGAGGACGACGGCATGACGCGTCGCCTGATCGAGGCCGAAGGACGCGAGTACGCGTTCCTCGAGGCGGACATCGCCCGCCGCGGTGTGCCGGCAGAGGTCGTCGCGGCCTGCGTCGAGCGCTTCGGATCGCTCGACGTGCTCGTCAACTCGGCCGGCATCGCGCTGCTCGACGACGTCGATGCGTTCGATCGCGACAAGTGGGATCCGATGATCGCGGTCAACCTCACGGCACCGTTCGAGCTCGCGCACGAGGCGAGCCGGGTCATGCGCAGCCAGGGCAGAGGGAAGATCATCAACATCGCCTCGCTGTTCGCGTTCCTCGGCGGGAAGCAGTCGCCCGCGTACGCCGCGACGAAAGCCGGGATCGTCGGTTTCACGAAGGCGTACTGCGACGAGCTCGCCGCCGACGGCATCCAGGTCAATGCGATCGCGCCGGGGTATTTCGCGACCGCGATCACGGCCGCCACCCGATCAGATCCCGAGGCGAGCCGACGGATCCTCGAGCACATCCCCGCCGAGAGGTGGGGAGACCCCGCCGACCTCATGGGGGCGACGGTCTTCCTCGCGAGCCGCGCCTCGGACTACGTCAACGGGCACGTGCTCGTCGTCGACGGCGGCTACCTCGTCCGCTGACCAGCTCTTCACAGACCCACCCGATCCGAACAACTCCTGAAAGCGAAGGCCATTCCCATGTCGGCATCACGATCCGCCCTCAGTCGCGACGAGATCGTCACGCGCGTCACCGCGCTCCTCGGCGCCGATGCGGTCGACACAGATCCGCGCGAGCTCGAGCTCGCCAGTGTCGACCGCTTCAAGAAGTACCAGTCCGTCCACGGCATCTTCGACGGCCCGATCCCTGCGATCATCGCCTATCCCCGCACCACCGAAGAGGTGGCGGACGTCCTGCGCTTCGCGAACGACAACCTGATCAATGTCGTGCCGCGCACCGGCCGCACGGCGACCGAGGGCGGTCTCGAGACGGTCGTCGAGGACACGATCGTCCTGGACGGCTCGCGGATGGACAGCGTCCTCGATGTGAACGAGACCGACATGACGGTGACGGTGCAGTGCGGCGTGCCGCTGCAGCGGCTCGAGGACGAACTCCGCGAGCGCGGCCTGACCACCGGCCATTCGCCGCAGTCCAAGCCGCTCGCGCAGTACGGCGGGCTGGTCGCGACCAGATCCATCGGACAGTTCTCGACCCTCTACGGTGCGATCGAGGACATGGTCGTCGGACTCGAAGCGGTGTTCCCCGACGGCACGGTGACCCGTATCAAGAATGTGCCGCGCCGTGCAGCCGGTCCCGACATCCGCCACATCATCATCGGCAACGAGGGCGCGCTGTGCGTGATCACCGAGGTCACGGTGAAGATCTTCCCGTACCACCCGGAGAGCACCCGCTTCTTCGGGTTCCTCGTCGATGAGTTCGAGGTCGGCGTCGAGGCGCTGCGCGAACTCGTCACCGCCGGATACCGGCCCTCGGTCTGCCGGGTCTACTCTCCTGAAGACGCGAACCAGCACTTCGCGCACTTCTCCGAGGGCAAGTCGGTCGTCGTGCTCACCGCCGAGGGACCGGAGCCGCTCGCGGCCGCGACGGCCACCGGCATCGAGGCCGTGTTCGCCGAGCGGCCGCACCAGCGGGTCGACTCCGCCCACATCGAGACGTGGTTCCAGGGGCTCAACTGGGGGCAGGACAAGATCGATGCCGAGAAGGAGGCGATGCTGCGCGATTCGCATCTCGGATACACCACTGAGGTGTCGATCAACTGGTCAGGGGTGAGCAGTCTCTACCACGCCGTCATCGACCGCATCCGGTCGGAGTACCCGCGCGCCGATCACCTCACGATGCTCGGAGCGCACTCGTCGCACAGCTACCAGACCGGCACGAACCTTTACTTCGTCTACGACTACGACATCGACTGCGAGCCGCGGCAGGAGATCGACCTTTATCACGTGCCGCTCAATGCGATCATCGTGGAAGAAGCACTGCGACTGGGAGGTTCGATGGTGCACCACCACGGCATCGGCAAGTACCGCACACCCTGGACTCGCCAGGAGCACGGCTCGGCGTACCCGATGCTGGAGCGGCTCAAGCAGGCGTTCGACCCGAACGGCGTGATGAACGCGGGCACGATCCTCCCGCTCGAGGCGTGAGCGGACCCCGCTACGTCGTCGCCATCGACGGCGGGTCGCAATCGACCAAGGTGCTCGTCGTCGACGAGGCCGGAAAGATCCACGCGTCCGCGCAGCGACGGCTGAGACCGACCGAGTCTCCGTCGCCCGGTCACGTCGTTCATCCCGATGACGATCTCTGGGACTCGATCGTCGAGGCCTGCCGTGAGGCGCTCGGACGTTTCGAGGGCGATCCCGATCGCATCGTCGGGGTCGGGCTGTGCACGATCCGCTTCTGCCGTGCGCTGCTCGACGCGGACGGCGGTCTCGTCGAGCCCGTGCTCAGCTGGATGGACGAACGCGTGTCGCGGCCGCATGAGCAGGATGCTCGCGTGCACTACGTGACGACGTCGTCGGGATATCTGACCCATCGGCTGACGGGCGAGCGGCGCGACAGCGTCGGCAATCAGCAGGGGGTGTGGCCCGTCGATCAGGGGCGGTGGCGCTGGTCCGACGACCCGGACGCCTATGCGCGCACGGGAATGCGGGCGGAGCAGCTGTTCGACCTCGTGCTGCCGGGCGAGATGCTCGGTCGGGTCACCGCCGCTGCCGCCGCGGCGACCGGCCTTCCCACCGGGCTGGACGTGTACGCCACCGCGAACGACAAGGCCGTGGAGGCGCTGGGCTCGGGGCTGAGGGAGGATCGGACGGCCCTTCTGTCGCTCGGCACGTATGTCGCGGCGATGACGGTCGGGCGCGACGCGAGCGCGACCGATGACCGTTACTGGACGAACTTCGCGGCTGAGCCGGGTCGGTACCTGTACGAGAGCGACGGCATCCGACGGGGCATGTGGACGGTCAGCTGGTGGCGCGACCTGCTCGACGCCGGGCAGGGGATCACGGACGATGAGCTCAATGCAGGGGCGAGCGGCATCGCGCCGGGCAGCGACGGGCTGATGGCCGTTCTGGACTGGCTCGCCCCCGGCGGGGCGGCGCACCGGCGCGGGGCGCTGCTCGGGTTCGACGGGGGTCAGGGACGATTCCACGTGCACCGCGCCATCCTGGAGGGCATCGCCCTCACGATGCGCGGGCACGTCGATGCGATGGAGGCCGCGCTCGGGCACTCGTTCGAGAGCGTGATCGTCTCGGGTGGCGGCTCGCGGTCGGACCTGATGATGTGCATCCTCGCGGCCGTGTTCGAGAGACCTGTGCGGCGCAACCGACTGACGGATGCCGCGGGCATGGGCGCGGCGATCTCCGCGTTCGTCGGCGCCGGCGTGCACGCGTCGTGGGACGAATCCGTCGCCGCGACCGTGCACGCCGCCGACAGCTTCACGCCCGAATCGGAATGGGTGCAGGCGTACCGACCGGTGCGCGAGGCGTATTCGCTGCTGCCTCGGCATCTGGACCCGCTGTTTCTGGAGTGGCAGGCGATCGCCGCGCGGGCGGCCGATGCGGGATAGTCCCGCAGTGATGGGCGGACTTCGCGGTGATGGGCGGAGCCGAGTGAAGCAGCGCCACCCTGTCCGGCGGACTTCACGGCGATGGGCGGACGATTCGCGAGGATCTGTCCGCCCATCACGGAGTTCTCCGCCCATCACAGTGACCGACGCGGCGCCCGACGAGGCGCCCGCCACCCTCACTCGACCGGCAGCCGCACCGTGACGATGAGCCCGCCGCCGCTGCGCGGCTCCAGCTCGAGCGTTCCGCCGTGGGCGCGCGTTATCCCGTCGGCGATCGCGAGCCCGAGGCCCGCACCCGCATGAGCTGCATCCTTGCTCCGGAACCGGCCGGCACCGCGTTGGAACGGCTCCCGCAGCGTGGCGAGGAGATGGGCAGGGATCACTTCACCGGTGTTCTCCACGACGGCCACCGCGCCCCGGGAGCTCATCTCGGTGCGCACCTCGACGCTGCCGCCCACCGCGATGTTGTGCACGATCGCGTTGTGCACGAGGTTGACGATGAGCTGCTGGAGCAGCGCAGGAGAGCCGTCGACAGAGGCCGTCGTGCCCCGGATGTCGAGTGTCACGCCCCGCCGATCGGCGAGCGGATGCAGGCTCTCCACCGCTTCCTCGGCCAGCAGCGACAGCTCAACGCGCTCGCGACTGAACGTGCCGCGGTCGGCCCTGGCCAGCAGGAGCAGCGCTTCGGTCAGAGCGATCGCCCGTGCGTTGACGTCCTGCAGACGGTCGATGAGAACGTCGACGTCGCGCTCGGGATCCTCGCGCGCCACCTCGAGCATCGCCTGCGAGATCGCCAGGGGCGTGCGCAACTCGTGCGAGGCGTTCGAGGCGAAGCGCCGCTGCTCCTCAACGTGCGCCTCGAGCCGCGCGAGCATCGTGTCGAATACGTCAGCGAGGTCGCGGAACTCGTCCTTCGCGCCCGGCATGTCGACGCGATGCGAGAGCGAACCATCGGCCGCGAGGCGAGCGGCCTCATTGAGCCGGGTCAGCGGCGCCAGCATCCGGCCCGCGAGGAACCAGCCCCCGACCAGGCCGAGCGCGAGGAGGAAGACGAGCGCCACGATCGTCGGCGGCACGAACGCGCGCACCAGGTCGGAGCGGTTGGGTACGAAGGGGCCTATGGTCCTGATCTGCCCGTCCGGCACGTAGCGCAGCAGGAAGAGCGCGACCACCGCCAGCAGCAGCACGCCCGCGACCATCAGGAATCCGGCGTAGCTCAGCGTCAGTTTGAGCCGAGCGCTCATGCCGCGGCGCCTAGCCATCGGCGGCATCCGTGTCTATCCGATAGCCCACACCCGGCACCGTCAGGATCAGCCAGGGCTCGCCGAGCCTCTTGCGCAGCGACGAGACCGTGATGCGCACGGCGTTCGTGAAGGGGTCGGCGTTCTCGTCCCATGCCCGCTCGAGCAGCTCCTCGGCGCTGACCACGCCGCCCGCGGCACTGACGAGCACCTCCAGCACGGCGAACTGCTTGCGCGTCAGTG
Source organism: Microbacterium shaanxiense (assembly GCF_054779995.1). Taxonomy (NCBI): domain Bacteria; kingdom Bacillati; phylum Actinomycetota; class Actinomycetes; order Micrococcales; family Microbacteriaceae; genus Microbacterium; species Microbacterium shaanxiense. The sequence continues at coordinate 381,431 of NZ_BAAGXE010000002.1, forward strand.
CGACGTAGCGGTCATCGCGGTACACCTCGCGGCGGAACGGGTCGAGGCGGAGGCCGGCGACCACGTGCACCGGAGGGCGCACGTGCGTGCGTCGCCGGTCGAGGGCGCGCAGCCGCAGTACGAGTTCGCGCATCTCGAACGGTTTGGTGAGATAGTCGTCGGCGCCGAGTTCGAATCCCGACTCCTTGTCGTCGAGGCGGTCGGCGGCGGTGAGCATGAGGATCGGGATGCCGCTGCGGGAGTCCACGATCCAGCGCGCGACCTCATCACCGGAAGGGCCGGGGATGTCGCGATCGAGCACGGCGAGATCGTACGAGTTGATGCTCAGCAGCTCGAGCGCGGTGTCGCCGTCACCCGCGATGTCGGCGGCGATCGCCTCGAGCCGCAGACCATCGCGCACCGCCTCCGCCAGATACGGTTCGTCCTCGACGATCAGCACGCGCATGAGTCTGCTTCCATGTGCTCAGATCCTACGCACCCGCGCATATCGGGAGCGTATGAAGAAACGCATACGGCGTCGCAACGTCGCGCCGGGTTCGCTGGATGCATGAGAACCACCCATGTGCTCGCCCCTCCGCCGACTTCGCCTGCGGACGCCCGCCGCCAGCAGCGTCGTGCCGTGGCCGCGCTCGTCGTCACCCTGATCGCGCTCGTCATAGCACTCGTGCTCGTGGTGGCCAACGGGTCCCGGTCGCTCGCAGAGATCGCCGGCGGGTCAGGGCAGCCTGTCGTGTTCGACCCCATCGGCGATTCGGGCTCCGTCCTCACCTCCGAGCACGGCTACATCGCCGAGGGCGAAGGGCTGTCCGTGTTCGAGGACCAGGCGCCGGCCGTGACCCGATTGAACCCCGCGCTCCTCGACGCACTGCGCCGGGCGGCCACGGATGCCGAGGCGAGCGGTGTCGAGTTCGACGTCAACAGCGGCTGGCGATCGCCGGAGTATCAGAGCTTCCTGTTGCGCGCGGCGGTCGATGACTACGGCTCGGAGGAGGAGGCGGCACGCTGGGTCGCGACGGCGCAGACCTCAGCGCACGTGTCGGGGGATGCTGTCGACATCGGTCCGCTCACGGCGACCGACTGGCTCGCCCAGCACGGCGCGCAGTACGGGCTGTGCCAGATCTACGGCAACGAGTCGTGGCACTACGAACTGCGACCGGATGCTGTCGCCTCAGGCTGCCCGCCGGCGTACTCCGATCCGACCGAGGATCCGCGGATGCACGGCTGAACGCGGTATGGAGCCGATCGACGCTCGGGGGTTGCCCGATGACGCGAGGCGGGCGAGCATGGCGGGATGGACGATGCCCCGACATCAGTGGAGACGATCACGTGGCGACCGGTCGTCGAGGCCGACTTCCCGCTGCTCTCGGACTGGCTGTCGCGGCCGCACGTGCACCGGTACTGGCATCACGACTTCACTCCCGACGGTGTGGCTCGCGACTTCGGACCGGGCACCCGCGGCGACGAGGCCGGGGAGGATCTGCTCGTGTCGGTGGACGGGACTCCCGAAGCCCTCGTGCAGCGCTCACGGATAGAGGACTACGCGGAGGACTTCCGTGAGCTCAGCGCGATCGTCGATGTGCCGTCCGGCGCGGTCACGATCGACTACTTCGTCGCGGACTCCGCCCGGACGGGGCGCGGTCTGGGGACGGCGATCATCCGCGCGATCATCGCGGACACATGGTCGCGCTACCCCGACTGCCCGGCCGTCATCGTGCCGGTGGTGGCGGGGAACACGGCGTCGTGGCGTGCGCTCGAGAAATCCGGTTTCCGCCGCATCGGCGAAGGCGACATGGAGCCGGAGAATCCGCTCGATGCTCCACTCCACTTCGTCTCGCGGATCGATCGGCCGCGATCGAGCGCCTAGAGCCGGTCCACCGCGGTCACTGTCACGACCGCTTCGCCGGCTTCATCGGATGCTGCGAGATCGATCGTCGCGGAGATGCCCCAGTGGTGGTCACCGGAGGGGTCGTCGATGATCTGACGCGCGGTCCACTGCGCCTGGCCCTCGGTGAGGAGCAGCAGCTTCGAGCTTCGCGCATCAGGGCCGGTGAGGATGTCGTCGTGCTCGGCGAAGTAGGCGTCGAGGGCGTCGTTCCAGCCGGCTTCGCCGAAGGAGGAGTCGAGCGCCGCAAGGGCGTCGACGTCCTCGCGGGCGGCGAGCTGCACGCGGCGGAACAGCTCGTTGCGCACCAGGATGCGGAACGCGCGCACGTTGGAGGTCAGACGCTTCGGCGCCGGCGGCACGATCGGCTCGTCGTCATGGCGGGGAAGGTCGACCACTCCGTTGTCGGTGCCCGAGCGCAGCTCCTCCCACTCATCCAGGAGGCTCGAGTCGACCTGACGAACGAGCTCGCCGAGCCACTCGATCAGATCGCGCAGATCCTCGTTCTTGAGATCCTCCGGGATCGTCTGCGACGCGGCGCGGTACGCGTCCGAGAGATACCGCAGCACGACGCCCTCCGAGCGGGCGATCTTGTAGTACGCGACATATTCCCCGAACGACATGGCACGCTCGTACATGTCGCGGACGACGGCCTTCGGATGCAGTTCGAAGTCACGGATCCACGGCTGCGCAGCGCTGTACGTGTCGAAGGCCGCGCCGAGCAGCTCTTCGAGAGGCTTCGGATATGTGATCTGCTCGAGCAGCTCCATCCGCTCGTCGTACTCGATGCCTTCGCGCTTCATCTCCGCGACCGCGTCGCCTCGCGCGAGGAACTCCTGCTGGCTCAGCACCGCACGCGGATCGTCGAGTGTCGCCTCGACGATCGAGATCATGTCGAGGGCGAAGGTCGCGGCATCCGGATCCAACAGCTCGAATGCTGCCAGCGCGAACGGCGACAGCGGCTGGTTGAGTGCGAAGTTCGGCTGCAGATCGACCGTGAGACGGATCTCTCCGTCTGCGGTCTGCTCGACGATCCCCGATTCCCGCAGCGTCCGATAGATTCCCAGCGCCCGGATCGCCAGCATCCGCTGCCGCGCCCGAGGCTCGTGATTGTCGTATACCAGCGCGCGCATATTGCCGAACACGTCGCCGCCGCGCGCGATCACGTTGAGCATCATCGCGCTCGTGATCTGCATGTGCGAGGTCAGCGTCTCCGGCTCGGAGTCGATCAGCTTGCGGAACGACGGCTCGCCCCACGACACGAAACCGTCCGGCGCTTTCTTGCGGATGATCTTGCGCTTCTTCTTCGGGTCGTCACCGGCCTTTCGGATCAGCGCGGCGTTCTCGGTCTCGTGCTCGGGCGCCTGGGCGACCACCGTGCCGGCGGTGTCGAAGCCGGCGCGGCCCGCACGACCGGCGATCTGATGGAACTCGCGGGCGTTGAGCTGTCGCATGCGCGTGCCGTCGAACTTCGTCAGCGCCGTGAGCAGCACCGTGCGGATCGGCACGTTGATGCCGACGCCGAGCGTGTCGGTGCCGCATATCACGCGCAGCATGCCGCGCTGGGCCAGTTGCTCGACGAGCCGGCGATACTTCGGCAGCATGCCCGCGTGGTGCACGCCGATGCCGGCGCGCAGGAACTTGGACAGCGTCTTGCCGAACGCGGTCGTGAAGCGGAACTCTCCGATGAGCTCGGCGATCTGATCGCGCTGCTCGCGCGTGGCGATCTTCATGCTCGACAGCGCCTGCGCGCGCTCCATCGCGGCGGCCTGCGAGAAGTGCACGACGTAGATCGGCGCCTGGCCGGTCGTCAGCAGATCGTCGACGGTCTCGTGGATCGGCGTCAGTTCGTAGTAGAAGTGCAGCGGTACCGGCCGCTCGACGCCCGTGACCGTCGCCGTCTCGCGTCCTGTGCGGCGGGTCAGATCCTCGGCCAGCGCCGTCACATCGCCGAGCGTCGCCGACATCAGGATGAACTGCGCCTGCGGCAGAGTCAGCAGCGGCACCTGCCACGCCCAGCCGCGATCGGGGTCGGCGTAGAAGTGGAACTCGTCCATCACGACCTGGCCCACGTCGGCCGACGGGCCCTGGCGCAGCGCCAGGTTCGCGAGGATCTCGGCCGTGCAGCAGATGATCGGCGCGTCCGCGTTCACGGAGGAGTCGCCCGTGATCATGCCGACGTTCTCAGGGCCGAAGATGTCGACGAGCGCGAAGAACTTCTCGCTCACGAGGGCCTTGATCGGCGCGGTGTAGTAGCTGCGGCGGCCCTCGACGAGCGCCGCGAAATGCGCGCCGATGGCGACGAGGGACTTTCCGGTGCCGGTGGGAGTGGAGAGGATCAGATTCTGTCCGGAGACGATCTCGATGACGGCCTCGTCCTGCGCCGGGTACAGCTGAATGCCGGTGCCCTCAGCCCATTCGACGAATGCCAGGTAGACGGCATCCGGGTCGATCGCGCCCTCGGTGTCGCGCAGGGAGGTCGGATCGAGGCGCGCGGAAGAAGTCATGGTCCTTCGATCATCCCTCACTGCGGGCTGCATCAGCGCCTGGCGGGTGGTCGACTGCCGGCACGGCGACGCCGACCGACCAGGATGCGCACCAGCACGACGATCGCGACGATGAAGCAGAGCACCGAAGTCGTGGCCAGCGCGACACTGAAGTCGGTGCCTGCGGCGATGAAGCCCACCACCAGCGCGCCGATGCCGGTGCCGCAGTCGAAGCCGATGTTCCAGACGGCGCTCGCGACGTCGCGGTGGCGGGGCCCGACCGCCGCGAACGACTCGATCAGAGTGACGTTCTGCAGCGCGCCGTAGGCGATGCCGGTGAGCGCCATTCCGCCGACCAGCGCCGCGCCTCCTCCGCCGCGCATCGACCACACGCACAGTGCGAGCCCCGACGCCCCGATCAGGAGCAACGGTGGCTGGAACGCCAGATGCCCGAAACGATCGGCCGGCCCGCCGACGAGCCAGCGGGCGATCGCGGCGCACGCCGTGAGCGCGAACAGACCGGCGACCGCGTAGCCGCCCACCTCGGGGAACTGCGGCACGAAAGTGAGCAGCGCCCCACCAGGGGCGGTGATCGTGAGCAGGACCACGCTCGGGGCGGTGAGCGCGAGCCACACCCGTGCGCTCGTCCCGTGTGCGACATGATCGGCTGCCGGTGACTGCGACATCCGGTCGAGTCGTCGGGCGAGGAGGAAAGCGGGGACCGTCGCGATCAGCGGGGCCGCTCCGATGGCGAAGACGACCCAGAAGCCGATGTTCTCCGCGACCCACACCGATGTCGGCACGAGGAAGATCTGCGGGGCGGCGATCGACAGACCGTAGAGGCCGATCGCGCGGCCGCGGCGGGCGGGATCGACCAGCATCGCCACCGCGGACGATCCGCACACGGTGATCACCGCGAAGCCGGCACCGCGTGCGGCGGAGATCGTGAGGATCGCAGGCAGAGCATCAGTGAGGAGCAGCAGCAGCGACGGTGCACCGAGCAGCGCCACACCGGCCACGAGAGTCGGGGTCCATCCGAAGCGTCGCAGTGCTGCCGGTACGGTCGTCTGCACCGCGACGGTCGCGGCCATCATCACGGCGTTGACGAGGCCGCCCCCGACTTCGTCCGCGCCGCCGCGCACGGCCCACAGCGGCACCGTCGACACGAGTGCGCCGAAGCCGGCGAAGCCCAGCGCCGACATCGACATCAGTGCGATGATCCCGGGGGTCCGGATCACACTGCCGGGTGTCGACGTCGTGCCTGTCATATCCGATTCAGCCTACCGAGCGTCGCGTTCGACGATCGGGCGGATGCCGCGGATCAGGCCGTCGCCGCGCGCAGCGAGATCTCGATCATGTCGCCGAAGGTCTGCTCGCGCTCCTGCGCGGTGGTCTCCTCGCCGGTCACGATGTGATCGGAGACGGTGCAGATGCTCAGCGCCCGACGTCCGTGGAACGCCGCCAGCGTGTACAGCCCGCTGGTCTCCATCTCGACGCCCAGTGCACCGTGGGCGACGAACGGCTCGGTCAGCTCGGGCCGCGTGCTGTAGAACTGGTCGCTCGAGAACAGCAGCCCGACGTGCACGGCGGCATCCAGCGACATGGTCTCACTCGCCTCGACCGCCGCGCGCAGCAGCGAGAAGTCGGCGACCGGGGCGTAGTCGAGTCCGTTGAACCGCACGCGGTTGATGCCGGAATCCGTGCAGGCGCCGTTCGCGATGATGATGTCGCGCACGGCGAGCCGCTCCGTCAGCGCTCCGCACGAGCCGACCCGCACGATCGTCTGCACGTCATAGTCCTTGAACAGCTCGGTCGCATAGATCGCCATGGACGGCTGGCCCATGCCCGACCCCTGCACCGAGACTCGGTGCCCGTTCCAGGTGCCGGTGAACCCCAGCATCCCGCGCGTCTCCGAATAGAGCTGCGCATCCGTGAGGAAGGTTTCGGCGATCCACTTGGCGCGCAGCGGATCGCCGGGGAACAGGACGATGGGGGCGATCTGACCGGGCTCGGCGGCGATGTGCGTGCTCATGCACTCAGCCTAGAGTCAGCCCTCGCGGCGTCTGACGATCTCGTTGATCCAGATCGGCGCGAACGGCGAGGTGCACCCGGGCGCGGTCGGGTAGTCGGCGAGAACCTGCAGCCGGTCACCGATCTCCAGCGCGCGGGCGCGCAGGTGCGGATGATGGATGCCGATCTGCGCGAGCGTCTCGTTCATCGACCACTGCGGCCGTGCCGGCGCATCCTTCATGCCGCGCTCGATGCGGTCGAGCAGATCCTCGAGGTCGACGCCTTCGGGGTTCTTCGCGACGCGTTCGCTGGTCAGTGACCACGCGGCGGCGGCGACCGTCGGATCGCTGTCGTCGAACCACCGCTGACGCATCTGCTCGGCGAGCGGCGACTTCTTGGCTATGTAGTTCACGAACCAGTCGTTGACCTTCGGCGGATGCGTCTCACGCAGCATCGCGTCGAGCTCGTCCGCTGTGAAGGCGCGCGGCGTGCAGATCAGCATCGCGAGCAGGCGCGGCGCGGTCTCGCCGGTCGACCACAGCTCTTTCGCCAGAGGATGGTTCGTCTTGATCTGCTTCGCGAGCCCCCGCATCTTCGACAGGTTGATGCCGTGGTCGTCGCCGCGCTTCTCGTTCGCGGCTCGCATCTTCGGATCCTCGAGCGCCGCGAGCTCGCTGAGCACCTCGGGGACGGTCATCGTGTCGGCCATGATTCCAGCGTACGACCGGCGCCCCGGTGACAGATGTCAGTCCAGAACACAGATGTCAGCACAGATCGGCCGGTTTCGGCTGACATCCGTGAAATCCACTGACGGGTGTACCCGCGTCGACGCGTCAGTCCTCGCCGACGAGCTCGTCGCGGATGCGCCGCAGATCCTCCATGAGCGATCCGATCAGGATCCAGTGACCGGATGCCGGTGGCTTCACCCGCAGCGGAGCGGTCAGCGCCGGGATCGCCGAGGTCTCCGATGACGGTTCGGGTGCGACGTCGGCGACCTGCACGGCAAGGCGCACATCGTGGCCCGCCCGGCGAAGCTGCTCGGCGATCGCATGCACCGTCGGTTCGTCGGCAAGAGTGTCGTCGTAGTGGTCGAAGTACGCTCGCGTCATCCCGATCACCTGCGTGACGATCGGGGAGAGCCTGTCCAGAAGCGCGCGCATCTCGGCGAGGTCGCCGCGCTGCGAACGGCGAGGATTGAGCGTGAGCGATTCCTCGCCCGCGGTGATGGATGCTTCGGCGGCATCGCGCATCGGGCGCAGCAGTCGCGCCTCCACCATCAATCCCTGAAGCTGAGCGGGCGTCTGCGCAGTCGGCAGCGCCGAGGCCAGCCGGTCGAGACTCGCGGCGATCTCCGTGCCCAGCAGGCCGAGATCCCGCCGTGCCGGCTCGGTGAGCACAGGGGGCACGATCAGCGCGTTGACGATGATGCCGATCGCGACGCCGATCAGCGTCTCGATGATGCGGTCCAGGGCGTACTGGGGGCTGGATGAACCCAGCGCGAGCACCAGCATGGCCGAGATCGCGACCTGATTCCCCATCCCCGGTGTCGCACGGAACACCCATGCCACCAGCATCGCGACCACGATCGCGAGCAGGACCACCCAGCTCTGCGGTCCCAGCAGCAGGCTGAGTCCCGTGGCGATCACGACGCCGACGATCACCCCGGCGCTGCGCTCTATCGCCTTCGTGAACGACTGGTTCACGCTCGGCAGCACCACGAGCAGTGCGGCGATCGCCGCGAACACCGGCAGCGGTCCTGGCACCAGCCAGCCGGCGATCAGCCAGGCGCCGATCGTCGCCACCGCCGACTTCACGACCTGCAGCAAGGGTGCGCGCTTCGCGCTGCGCACCGCCGACGTCATCCGCATGACCCCACGTTAGCGCTGGTGCCGGTGGGCATCGACGCCCCCTTCGGGCGCCGACGCCCCCTCCGGTCTGCGTGGTTCAGAGGGGGCGTCGACGCCGAGCGGGGGCGTCGACGTCAGGCAACACGTTCACACGCGCGCGGTCCGCACCGCTCTCGATTCGGGAACGACCATGGGCGTGCCCGTCGCCGGATCCTCGATGACCCGGCACTCCAGACCGAACACCTCGCGCACGAGCGTCGACGTCACGATCTCCTTCGGTGCGCCCTCGGCGATGACCCTCCCGTCCCGCATCGCCACGAGGTGGGTGGCGTACCTGGACGCGTGGTTGAGGTCGTGCAGGACCGCGACGAGGGTGTTCCCCGCCGAGTGCAGATCTGCGAACAGGTCGAGGAGCTCGATCTGGTGGGCGATGTCCAGGAACGTTGTCGGCTCATCGAGGAGCAGGATCGGCGTCTGCTGCGCCAGCGCCATCGCCGCCCAGACACGCTGCCGCTGACCGCCGGAGAGCTCGTCCACCTGTCGGGCCCGCAGATCGACGATGTTCGTCGCGAGCATCGCGGCCTCGACGGCATCCTGATCCTGGTCGGTCCACTGCCGGATGAGTCCCTGGTGCGGATATCGGCCACGTCCGACGAGGTCGACGACCGTGATGCCCTCCGGGGAGATCGAGCTCTGCGGAAGCAGCCCGATGATGCGCGCGGCCTCCTTCGCCCGGTACGACGAGATCGCCTTGCCGTCCAGCACGACCTCTCCTCTGCTCGGGAGCAGCAGACGCGACAGAGCGCGCAGCAGGGTGGACTTCCCGCATGCGTTCGGCCCGACGATCACGGTGAACGACTGATCCGGGATGCTGATGGACAGTTGTTCCGAGACGACCCGACGATCGTAGGCCAGGGTGAGATCGTCGGCGTGGAGGCGAGTATCCGGTGCGGTCATGTCTACAGTTGCCTTCGTGCTTCGTTGACGAGCAGTGCGATGAGATAGATGCCGCCGATCACGACCGTGACGATGCCGACGGGAGCCGACCCGGGGACGACATGCTGGCCGATGACGTCGGCGGCGAGCAGGAGGAACGCCCCGACGATCGCCGATCCTGCCACCGGGATTCCGGCGCTGGCGCTCAACCTGCGGGCGATCTGAGGCGCGGCGAGGGCGATGAAGGCGATCGGACCGGAGGCCGCGGTGACGATCGCGATGAGGGCGACGCCGACCACCATGACCAGCAGGCGCACGGGTTCGGGGCGCACTCCGTGAGCGTGCGCCGCGTCGTCGCCGAGCTCGAGCTGTCGCAGCGGTCGGACGACGATCATGGTGCCGACGGCGAGCAGCAGGAGGGGGATCGCGGTGACCGCGATCTGATCCCAGCCGACGAGCGAGAGCGAACCGGCGCCCCAGATGGCAGCGCTCATCGCGACCTCGGTCTGCGCTCGGAGGAGGAGGAAGGTGTTCACGCTGCTGAGCAGAGCGGTGACGGCGATTCCGACGATGATGAGGCGGAATCCCTGCACTCCGTTGCGCCATGCCAGCACGTAGACGACGGCGGCGGTCGCGAGTCCGCCTGCCAGGGCGCCCGCTGAGACGGCGATGAATCCGCCGCCCGCGATCGTGATCACGAGGATCGCTCCCGTGTACGCGCCGGTGGAGAACCCGATGATGTCTGGAGAGCCGAGCGGGTTCCGCGTCAGTGTCTGGAAGAGCGCGCCCGAGGCTCCGAGCGCCGCACCGAAGACGATGGCCGCCACGATCCGGGGAAGACGCCATTCTCCGACGATCCTGCTCGCGAACCCCTGGTCGCTGAACAGCGCCGCGATCACCTCGGGCACGGTGAGCGGGTAATCCCCGAGGGTCAGGGCGGTCACGGCGACGACGATGATGGCCGACGACGCGATCGTGCCGACGAGGAGACCCCGCCGCGGGATCGGTATGCGTCCGCCGGGAACCGGCAGCGCGAGATGGCCGTCCGGCACGCGCCTGCGGCGCGGCGTGCGAGTGCTGACCGTCACAGCGCGCTCGCCCTCTGCGTGCGGACGAGGAGGATCAGCACCGGCGCTCCGAGGAACGCCGTCACGATGCCCACCGGTATCTCACCGGGGCGCAGCAGGATGCGGCCGAGGACGTCGGCGGCGACCAGCAGGATGGGTGCGAGCAGCATCGAGTAGGCGATGATCCACCGCTGATCCGGACCGACGATCCACCGGGCGAGATGCGGGATCATGAGCCCGACGAACACGATCGGACCGGCCATGGCGGTGGCGGTTCCGCACAGCAGCGTGACCGCGACGATCGCCAGGATCCGAGTGCTCGGCACGCTCGATCCGAGAGCGCGGGCGAGATCGTCTCCGAGCGCGACCGCATTGAGGGAGCGTCCCAGCAGCAGGGCGAGCACGAGACCGACGGCGAGATACGGCGCTGTCCCAGCGACGACTTCCCATCCCCGATCGGCGATCGCGCCCGACTCCCACGCTCGCATCGCGTTGAAGCCCTTCGGATCGGCGAGCACCATGGCGGAGGTGATGCCGGCCAGCACGGCGCCGATCGCGACCCCGGCCAGGGTTATGCGCGCGGGGCTGATCGATGCTCGTCCCGCCGACCCGATGAGGTACACCACGATCGTCGTGACCAGGGCGCCGCCGAACGCGAACCACAGGTACGCGGGTGGGGACGTGATCCCGAACACTCCGACGGCGATCGCGACCGCGAATGCGGAGCCGGCGTTCACGCCGAGGATGCCGGGATCGGCGAGCGGATTGCGTGTCACCGCCTGGATCAGCGCTCCGGCGACTCCGAGCCCTGCGCCCACCAGCAGTCCGAGGACGGTGCGGGGAATGCGCAGCCCGAGCACCGTCTCGGCGTCGCGATCGGCTGAGAAGCCGATCAGCGTCTCCCAGACGACCCGCAGCGGCACGTCGCGAGCCCCGATCATCAGACTGAGCATGGTGACGGTGACGAGCAGGATCGCGATGACCAGCAATCCCAGGAGGCGTCGTCCGCGCGGCGGTCGCTCGGCTGCGGATGCACCGCCTGCGGAGCTCGCGCGTGCGATCGACGGTGGGGTCACTCATCCAGCTTAGGCTAACCTAAGCTGGATGAAGAATGGGGTGGGCAGACGGCCCACGACCCGGAGATGAGCCTGAAAGGCAGCAACGGATGAACTCGAGGCACAAGTTCGCGGCGGTCGTCGCCCTTCTGGCAGTGACGCTGACGGGATGTGCGAGCTCCGCCGGCGCGGACAAGGAGGAGCCGACCGGCGAGACCTCGACGACAGGATCGTTCCCGCAGACCGTGGAGACCGCTTTCGGAGACATCACGATCGAGAGCGCGCCGCAGCGAGTCGTCGCCCTCGGGTGGGGCGACGCCGAGACGGCGCTCGCATTCGGCGTCCAGCCCGTCGGGGCGTCGGACTGGCTGGCCTTCGGCGGCGACGGCGTCGGACCGTGGGCGGAGGGCCTCTACGACACCTCCCCGGAGATCATCGACACGCTCGAACCGTCCTACGAGGCCATCGCGGCGCTCGAGCCCGACCTCATCCTCGACGTGCGCGGCAGCGGTGACCAGGATCGCTACGACCGCCTGGCCGAGATCGCGACGACCGTCAGCGTTCCGGAGGGCGGCGAAAGCTACCTGACGACCCAGCAGCAGCAGGTGGAGATGATCTCGACCGCTCTCGGCGTGCCGGAAGAGGGCGAAGCGCTGCTGGACGAGATCGAGACCGCCTACACGGAGGCCGCCGAGGCGCATCCGGAATGGCAGGGCAAGACGGTGACGGCCGCCACGAGGACCAGCGAGGGCTGGGGCGCGTACATCGAAGGGAGCAACCGGGTCGAGACCATGGAGCGCTTCGGCTTCGTGCAGAACCCGACGATCCAGGAGATCCCGGTCAACTCGGGGGGCTTCTCGGTCTCGATCTCCAGCGAGGAACTGGACGCGATGGAGGCAGACCTGATCGTCGCCTTCCCGATCTACATCGAGACCACCGAGATCACCGACGACCCGCAGTGGCGCAAGCTCAGCGCCGTGGAGGAGAACCGCGCCATCGTCATCGACGGCGACATCTCGGCTGCGTACTCGCTCGGGTCCCCTCAGGCGGCGCTCTACACCGTCGAGAACCTGACCCCGCTGCTCGAAGAGGCCGTCCCGGCCCCGTGAGGCTCTACGGCTGCCGCATGTGATGCCGCCCGATCGGCAGCATCAGCGGCTTGCCGGAGGTCGGATCGACGATCACCTGACTCTCGATGCCGAACACGGACTGCACCATCGTCGGCGTCAGCACGCTCGTCGGATCGCCTGCCGAATGCACGCGTCCGCCGTTGAGCGCGATGAGGTGATCCGCGTAACGGGCGGCGAGGTTCAGATCGTGCAGCACCATGACGATCGTCGTTCCGCGACGCCGGTTCAGATCGGTGAGCAGATCCAGCACCTCGACCTGATGACTCACGTCGAGGAAGGTCGTCGGCTCGTCCAGCAGCAGCAGATCGGTGTGCTGCGCGAGTGCCATCGCGATCCACACGCGCTGGCGCTGCCCTCCGGAGAGCTCGTCCACAGCGCGGTCCGCGAGCGCGACGGTGTCGGTCGCCAGCAGCGCCTCGGCCACGGCCTCGTCGTCCTCGCGGGTCCAGCGCGTGAAGATGCCCTGATGCGGATGCCGTCCGCGTCCGACCAGGTCGGCGACGGTGATGCCCTCCGGAGCGATCGGCGACTGCGGCAGCAGGCCGAGCGTGCGTGCGAGCTGCTTCGCCGGCATCCGGTGCACCGACGCGCCGTCGAGGACGACCTGGCCCGTGCGCGGAGCCAGCAGCCGTGACATCGAGCGCAGCAGGGTGGACTTGCCGCACGCGTTCGGGCCGACGATCGTGGTGATCTTCCCTGGCGGAACGGACAGATCGAGCTCCTCGATCACGCTCCGATCGCCGTATCCCAGAGTGAGCTGTTCGGCGACGAGTGTGTGCGATGCGGTCATAGCGACCCTCCCGCGCGGTTGGTGCGGATGATGAGATACACGAGGTACGGGGCGCCGAGTATGCCGGTGACGATGCCGACGGGGTAGCGCATCCCGACGAGGTTCTGTCCGACGAAGTCGGCGACGAGCACGAGCAGTGCGCCCACGAGCGCCGAGGGGATGAGCATCGATCCGTGCGGGCCGACGATCCGAGCGGCGATCGGCCCGGACAGGAAGGCCACGAAGGCGATCGGCCCGGTGGCGGCCGTGGCGAAGGCGATCAGTCCGACCGCGGCGATCACGACGATGAGTCTGGTGCGGTCGACGCGCACGCCGAGAGCGGAGGCCGTGTCCTCACCGAGGCGCATCGCGTCGAGATCGCGCGACCGGCTGAGCAGCAGCGCACCGAGGACGATGAGCGCGGCGAGTGTGGGCAGCACCTGGTTCCAGGTGCTGCCGTTGAGGCTTCCGGTCAGCCAGCGCAGCGCCTCCTGCAGCTCCCACTGACCGGCGCGCGAGAGCACGTACTGCGTGAGGGCGTCGAGCATCGCCGCGATGCCGATGCCGATCAGGATGAGCCGGGTGCCCGCCGAACCCGAACTGGTCGACAGCAGGTAGATGACGACCGTCACGACCAGTCCTGCGACGATCGCGAAGACGGAGACCATCGTCCCGCTCAGGCCGAGGACGATGATGGCGAAGGCCGCCGCGGCACTGGCCCCGGCACTGATGCCGATGATGTCGGGACTCGCGAGCGGATTGCGCAGCATGGTCTGGAAGGTGACGCCGGCGACGCCGAAGCTGAGCCCGACGATCACCGCCAGCACGGCACGCGGCAGACGGAGGCGACCGACGGTGAACGTCGCGCCGTCGACGTCCTGCCCGAGGATCACGCCGATGACGTCGCCGAGCGGATAGAAGGTGTTGCCGACCATGAGCGAGACGGCGAACATCAGCACGATGAGGGTGGTGAGCACCACGATCACGCCACGGCGCCGACGGTGGCGGCGACCGCGGCCGCGTGCGATCGCGGTCGCGACGTCGTCCATGCTCGTGGCGGGCGAGTGCGTCGATGTCTGAACGGTCACAGCGCACGCACCTTCTGGCGGCGGACGATGGCGATGAAGACCGGGGCGCCGACGACGGCCGTGATGATGCCGACGTCGATCTCGCCCGGGCGGGCCACGATCCGCCCGAGGATGTCGGCCGCCACGACGAGGCACGCTCCGCTGAGCGCCGAGAAGGGCAGTAACCAGCGGTGGTCGACGCCCACGAGCAGACGGCAGGCGTGCGGGATCATGAGTCCGACGAACGCGATCGGACCCGCGATGGCGGTCGCAGCCCCGCACAGGAGAACGGCGCCGAGCGCGGAGGACGCGCGCACGACGGCGACGCGCTCGCCGAGACCGGCCGCGAGGTCGTCTCCGAGTGCGAGGGAATTGAGACCTCGGGCGGAGAGCAGCGTGATGGCGGCGCCGACCACGAGGAAGGGGAGCATCTGCTGGATCGACGTCCAGGAGGCGCCGCCGACGCCGCCGACGAGCCAGGAGCGCACGACACCGGAGATGTCGCCACGGGGCAGGTAGACGGCGGTGACGAAGGATGCGAGCGCGGCGGAGGTGGCGGCGCCTGCGAGAGCGAGTTTGAGGGGCGTGGCTCCACCGCGACCGAGCGAGCCCACCGTGTAGACGAAGACGGCGGCTGCGCCGGCGCCGATGATCGCCACCCAGAGGTAGCCGTCGGCGGAGGAGAGCCCGAACCAGGCGATGCCGGTGACGATGGCCAGTGAGGCGCCCATGTTGACGCCGAGGATGCCGGGATCGGCGAGCGGGTTGCGGGTCACGCCCTGCATGACCGCGCCCGACAGTGCCAGAGCGGCTCCGACGAGCACGGCGAGCATGGTGCGCGGGGCGCGTTTGACCACCGCGGCCTCGCTGATGCTGTCGGTCGAGCCGGAGAGGCCGGCGACGATGTCCGCCCAGGTGACGTCGCGCGACCCGATCGCGACGGATGCCGCGAAGAGCAGGATCAGCACGATGACGACCGCGATCAGCCAGAGCAGGCGAACGCGCTGTGGGCGTCGCACGACGGCGACGCCCACAGCGCTCTGGTCTTCCAGGTGCGTCACTTCACCTTGTCTGCGGCATCCGCGAGGAGCGCGAGGTAGTCGTCGAGCACCCACGAGATCGCCAGCGGCGTCGGGTTGGCGGCGGTCCCCAGCGAACCTGCACCGTCCAGCGACACGATCGCCCCGTTCTTGACCGCCGGCATCTGAGACAGGAGCGGATCGGCCTCGAGCACGTCCACCAGTTCCTGGTCGCCGTACGTCACGATCACCTCGACATCATCGAAGACATCCACCTGCTCGGCGCTGATCTTGCCGGAGAACTCGCCACTCGCGGATCCCTCCTCCACTGCCGCGGGCGTTCCGAGTCCGAGGTCTTCGAAGAACGCGGCGCGGGTGTCGTTCGCGGTGTAGAAGTTCACGGTGCTCAGGTCAGCGGGGTCGACGTGCGTGAGGAACATGGTGGACTTCCCCTCGAGCTGCGGGTACTCGGCGAGTGAGTCCGTGATCTCCTGCTCGATGTCGGCGATGAGCTCTTCGCCCTCGGCGCCCATGCCCATGCCCAGTGCGTTGTACTCGATGACGTCCTGCCACGAGGTCGCCCATGGGCCCTCGGGGTACGCGACGACGGGCGCGATCTCGCTCAGCGTGTCGTAGTCCTCCTGCGTCAGGCCGGAGTATGACGCGAGGATGACATCGGGGTCGGTGTCCGCGACGGCCTCGAAGTCGATGCCGTCGGTCTCGTCGAACAGCACGGGGGTGTCGGCGCCCAGTTCGTCGAGCTTCTCCTTGACCCAGGGCAGCAGTCCGTCGCCGTCGTCATCGCCGAAGTTCGCCGCAGCCATGCCGACCGGCACGACGCCGAGTGCGAGGGGAACCTCGTGGTTGGCCCACTGGACCGTGGCCACGCGCTCGGGCTTCTCGTCGAGCGTGGTCGTGCCGAGAGCGTGCTCGATCGTGATCGGATAGTCGCCCGAGGACTGTGCGGTGCCGTCGGTCTCCGATTCCGGCGTGCCGCCGCATGCGGAGAGGACGAGGGCCGCGGAGGCCGCGATGGCTGCGACGGCCGCATACCGGGAGCGAGTGCGCAAGGTGAACTCCAGTTCGATCGAGGGGGAGCCAGGGATGCCGCGGATGAGCCGCGCACGGATGTCCCCACGCAGCACTGACGCTGACTTAGGGTAGGCTTGCCTAGATCCTAGTCGGCCCGATTCGTCGCTGGCAAATGCCCGTACACCGCAGGCGAAGCCGATACTCACGCCGATCGGAAGGCATCATGTCCGCTGGCACCACCACCACGCAGCGCCCCTCCTATGTCCTCGCCCGCGCCGAGGTGCGCGCAGTCGAACGGCTTTCGCCGAACTTCGTGCGCGTCACGTTCGGCGGGCTCGACCTCGAGGAGTTCGGCACCCCTGGCGATGTCTTCGACGCGCGGATCAAGCTGGTCTTCCCGCCCGCGTCCGGCATCCTTCCCGACCTCGATCGCGACGCCGACGACTGGTGGGGCGGATATCTCGCGGTACCGGAGGAGCAGCGCGGGTCGATGCGCACCTACTCGGTGCGCTCACTCGATGTCTCGGATGCCGGCACCGAAGTCGTCGTCGATTTCGTACTGCACCTCGCGCCGGGGCTCACCGGCCCGGCGTCGCTGTGGGCGAGTAACGCGTCGCGGGGGGACGAATTGTGGATGGTCGGTCCGCGCCGCGGACGGGAGGACCGCAGCGGCATCGAGTACGCGCCGGGGGCGGCGTCATCCGTGATGCTGGTCGGCGACGAGACCGCGGCCCCGGCGATCGCCCGCATCCTGGAGGACGCACCGCGGAGCCTGCGCGGTCTCGCGTTCATCGAGGTGCCCACAGCGGATGACGTCCTTCCGATCGATGCGCCGGAGGGGGTGGAGGTGCACTGGCTGCCGCGGGGGGATGCGGCTCACGGGCTGCGCCTGATCCCCACCGTGCTCGACTGCCTGGGCGACACCGGCCACACCGAGATCGTCGTGCAGGATGCCGAGGGCGAGGAGCTCGTCTGGGAGACCCCGGTCTACTCGGGCGGCGGCGAAGACGTGGTCGGTGCGGTCGCCGACGAGCGGTACTTCTGGATCGCGGGCGAGAGCGGAGTCGTCACGACGTTGCGCAGGCATCTGGTGAAGGATCTCGGCATCGACCGATCGCAGGTGGCGTTCATGGGGTACTGGCGCCGCGGCGTCGCGATGCGCGGCTGAATCCTTCGGGGTCGCATCGGCCGGGATCGGAACGTCGCCGACCCGTGGTTCGATGGAGGCATGGACCAGGAGCGCAGGATGCGGCAGGAATCCCGAGCGATCTGGGCCACCGTCATCTGCTTCCTGGTCGGCACCGGCATCGGCACGGCGGTGCTGTGGGGCAATCCACGGCCGATCGCCGGTGACGGATCCGTCAGCCTGCCGGCAGCACTCGTCGCCGGTGTCGTCGCCGCGGCATCCTTCGTCGTCAGCACCTTCCTGCACCGAAGAGGCGAGCACGCGTCGATGCCGGTGTGGCAGGTGATCATCTCGGCGTCGTCGGCCGTGGCGTTGACGGTGGCGTTCGCCGGGGTGACCGCACTGGGCGTGCTGCTCGCGAGTGAAGTGCTCGGCGTCGGTCTTCAAGGACTCGAGCTGCCGGCGCTCGGCGGAGGCATCATCACGGGGGTCGCGAGTGCCGTCGGCGGCAGGCTGACGTTCGACGCGGGGATCGGCCTGCGAACCGCCGACCTCGCCACGCTTCTCTTCAGCTACCTCGTCATCGGCACGCTCTTCGCCATGCTCACCGCCGCAGATCCGCAGTGGTGGGAGACGAACTTCTCACAGCTCGGCATCGGGGTCGGCTCCTGGGTGTTCAACGGCACGCTCGTCGTCGCCGGCATCCTCATCGCGACGGTCGGGTCGTACATCGGCCGCGACCTGCATCGCGTCCTGGGCGACGCGGCGCTGGGACGGATCGCGTGGGTCGTCGTGCTGTGGGCGGCGACCGGTGTCGCGCTCGCCGGGGTGGGGCTGTTCCCGCAGGAGAACATCGTCGTCATCCACAACATCGCCGCCGTCTCCGCGCTGGTGCTGTTCGTCGCGTCGGGCGTCCTCACGACCACCGTGATGCCGGGGCCGCCACGGCCGCTGCTGCTGACGACGGTGGGCGTTGCCCTGCTGCTCGTCATCGCGTTCGTGCTGGCCGACAGCTTCCATCTCTACTCGATCACCGTGCTCGAGGTGATCGTGATCGGGCTCGGGCTGCTCTGGCTCACGACGCTGGTGCGCGTGCTCGCGGTGCTCACTCCGGACGTCGCGCGCCCGTCGGTGCGGGGGTCACTGCTGGGAGGGTGATCCCGGCCGAGCCGCGCCGGACGGGGTAGCACCCCGCATCCGTCCCTGTCAGTATCGGGGGACCGACCTCCACGAAAGGACGACGATGTCCGACCAGATTTTCATCTTCATCGCGCTGGGCCTCTACTTCGCTGCCATGCTCGCCATCGGCTACCTGGCGTTTCGCCGGACCACCGACCACGAGGACTACATGCTCGGCGGGAGGAACCTGCCGCCGTGGGTCGCGGCGCTCAGCGCCGGGGCGTCGGACATGTCCGGCTGGCTGGTGATGGGCCTTCCCGGCGCCATCTACCTGTCGGGTCTGATCGAGGCGTGGATCGCCGTCGGTCTCACGATCGGCGCCTACTTGAACTGGCTGCTGGTCGCTCCGCGGCTGCGCGCGTACACGCAGGTCTCGCGCAACTCGATCACCGTGCCGAGCTTCTTCGAGAACCGGCTGCGCGACTCGTCACGGCTGCTCCGCATCCTCGCCGGCGTCGTGATCCTCGTGTTCTTCACGCTGTACATCTCCAGCGGCATGGTCGCCGGTGGCTTCTTCTTCGAGACGTCCTTCAACTCCGACTATCTGCTCGGCATTGCTCTGGTCGGCGGCGTCACGCTGCTCTACACGCTGTTCGGCGGCTTCCTCGGGGCGTCGTTCACCGACGTCGTGCAGGGGCTGATGATGGTCATCGCGCTCATCGTCATCCCGGTCGCCGCCGTCATCGCCATCGGCGGTTTCGGCGAGGTCGGCGGCTACATCGACGACCTCGCGCCGAACCACCTGTCGCTCATCGGCGGTACGGCGTTGACCGGTGGGGTGGTGCTGACGATCGTCTCGGGCCTCGCCTGGGGCCTCGGCTACTTCGGTCAGCCGCACATCATCGTGCGGTTCATGGCGTTGCGCAATCCTGGCGAGGCGAAGACCGCTCGCCGCATCGGAATGACCTGGATGATCATCTCCCTGGTCGGAGCGGTGTTCTCCGGCATGATCGGCATCGCCTACATGGCGCAGAAGGGCATCGACCTCACCAACCCCGAGACGGTCGTGCTGGTCATGTCGCAGACGCTGCTGCATCCCTTCGTCGCGGGGCTCGTGCTCGCCGCCGTGCTGGCGGCGATCATGAGCACGATCTCCAGCCAACTGATCGTCGCGTCGTCCGCGCTCGTGGAGGACCTGTTCAAGGTCGTGAAGAAGGAGCCGTCCCCGAAGCTGCTGGTGCTGCTCGGGCGGATGACGGTGCTCGGCGTCGGCATCATCGCCGCACTGCTCGCCCTCGTCCCGAACGACACGATCCTCGGACTCGTGTCGTTCGCATGGGCGGGCTTCGGTGCGGCCTTCGGTCCGCTGATCCTGCTCAGCCTGTTCTGGCGCAAGCTCACGAACTGGGGCGCACTCGCCGGCATGTTCGTCGGTGCGGCCGGTGTCTTCCTGTTCAAGGCGATCTGGCCAGGGCTCTACGAACTGCTGCCCGGATTCATCGCGGCCACGATCGTGGCGGTGGTCGTGAGCCTGCTCACCCATCGCGACGGGTCGCAACGTCAGAACGAGATCCTGCAGGAGTTCACGGACACGGGAACGCTGCTGACAGTGAACGGAGTGGGCCGCGGAGCGCGCACCGACCGGATGACCCCCTGAGCCGCGCGACTCCGGCGGCCGCGCTGTTGAGCATCGGCCACCGGAGTCGGCGTCACAGGGTCCTTACTTGTCGAGGAATGCGCTCAGCGCGGCGTTGACCTCGTCGGCGTGCGTCCACAGCAGGCCGTGCGGGGCGCCTTCGACCTCGACGTACTCGGCATCGGGCACCGCCTGGTGGAAGCGTCGCGCGGTGGCGTCGATCGGCAGGATGTTGTCCGCCGTGCCGTGCAGGATCAGCGTCGGCTTGCCGGCCGCACGGACCGCTTCCACATCGCCGCGGAAGTCCTCGATCCATGCGGAGACCACGGCGTAGGCGGCGACCGGTGCGCTGCCGATCGCGACATTCCAGCTGCCGTCGACCGCCTGCTGGCTGATGCGGGTTCCGAGGTTCTCATCGAGGTTGTAGAAGTTCTTGTAGAAGTCCGCGTACCAGGCGAACCGATCGCCCTTCGCGGCAGCCTCGATCCCGTCGAAGACGTCCTGAGGCACGCCGTCCGGGTTGTCGTCGCGCTGCACGAGGAACGGCTCGAGCGACGCGAGGAAGGCGAGCTTCGCGACCCGCTCGTGCCCGTAGCGCGACACGTAGCGGGCGAGCTCACCCGTTCCCATCGAGAATCCGACGAGTACGACCTCGCGCAGATCGAGGGTCTCGAGCACGGTGTTCAGGTCGGCGGCGAACGTGTCGTAGTCGTACCCGGTGCCCACCTTGGACGACTGCCCGAACCCGCGGCGGTCGTAGGTGATGACGCGGTAGCCGTTCGCGAGCAGTTCGCGCGTCTGACGCTCCCAGCTGTGGCCGTTCAGCGGGTAGCCGTGGATGAGGACGACCGGCTGGCCGGCGCCCTGATCTTCGTAGTAGAGCTCGATCGGAGCGGAGTTCTCGGTGCCGACGTTGATGTACCCCATGGTTCTGCCTTTCTGGAAGAGAGTGGAGAACGATCGTTCTCCGCCGTTGATCACAAATGTAGAGAACGATCGTTCTCATGTCAAGTACAATCGGGATATGGATTCAGACAAGTCGCGCGAACGCATCCTCGACGCGGCCGAGGAGCTCTACTACGCCAAGGGCTACGCCGCTGTCGGCATGGATGAGCTGCGTGCGGCGGCGGGCGTCTCCCTCAAGCGGGTGTACGCGCTGTTCCCCTCGAAGAACGACATCATCAAGGCGGTGCTCGCCCGCAAGCACGATGAGTGGGAGAGCATGGTGACGAGCGCGGTGCAGGCCGCCGGTGACGATCCCCGCGCGCGTCTGCTCGCCGTGTACGACTTCCTGCAGGACTGGTTCAGCACCGACGATTTCCGTGGTTGCGCGTTCATCAACGCGTTCGGTGAACTCGGCGGCACAGTACCCGAGGTGGCCCGGATCGTGCGCGAGCACAAGGCGTCGTTCCAGGAGTACATGACCGGACTCGTCGCGCAGACAGGTGCATCCGAGATCCTCGCCGCACAACTGTCCATCCTCGCCGAAGGAGCGCAGAGCACGGCAGCGATCTCCGCCGATCCCCGGGTCGCGGCGCAGGCGCGAGGCGCGGCTGAGGTGCTCATCGACGCTGCCGTATGAGGCGGCCGGGGCACGGAAATAAGGCATCTGCCCGATGTCGGCAGGGGGCCTTAGAGCGGAGTGTTGACTCAGCGCCAGAAGGCGCAGCAGAGGAGTCGACATCATGTACGAGCACCCGTCCTTCACGTACGGCAGCATCATCGTCGAGCAGGAGCGCGTGGACCGCGCCAACGAGATGCGCCGCATCATCGCCGAGAACCCGTCCAGGATCATCCCGCGTGCGCACCCCGTTCTCGATCGGATGCGCGGTTGGTTCCGTGCCGGCCGAGCGGATGCCGTATCGGCGGCCACGTCCGTGGACGGTGCGCGAGCCGTCTGCGATCACACCGCGCGACCCGCGCACGCGCGGTGAACCCGTTCCCCGCCGAGATCTCCGGCCCCGCTGTCCGCGGTGCGTGGCACCATGAACAGGTGACGGTTCCGACGGACAGCACGACGATGGTGGGTCGCGACGACGATCTTGCCGAACTGCGGCGCGCGTTCGACAGAGCGGCCGGTGGAGAGCCGTCGGCCGTGCTGATCGAAGGAGAGGCCGGCATCGGTAAGACGCGTCTGCTGCGGGAGTTCCTGAGCGACGTGTCGCCGCACTCCGAAGTGCATGTCGGGCGCTGCCTCGATCTCGGAACCGCCCGCTCGGCGTACGGTCCGCTGATCAGCATCCTCCGTTCCCTCGTCGAGACCATCGGGGTCGACGAGGCGCGCGCCGCGGTCGGAGTCGGCGCCGAGGCGCTGCGGATGCTCGTGCCGGAACTCGGCGGCGGCGCGGCGCAGCGCGAGCTCACGAGTCCCGACGCACTCCGTGGCGCGGTCATCACCCTGATCGAGGCCGCAGCCGAACGTGCACCGCAGGTGATCGTGATCGAGGACGTGCATTGGGCGGACGACTCCACGCTGGGCATGCTCTCGTTCCTGCTGCGCACTCTGCAGTCGGGTCGCGTGCTCGTGGTCATAACCTGCCGAAGTGATGATGTGCGACGGGGCGACGCCGTGAGCCGTTTCATCGCCGAGACCACGCGTGCTCGGCTCATCGAACGGCTCTCGCTGCGGCGCCTCGACGCCGACGCCACGCGGCAGCTCGTCCGACAGCTCGCGGGCGACTCGCTCACCGAGGCCGCTCTGCAGCGTCTGATGGAGCGCGTCGAGGGTGTGCCGTTCTTCATCGAAGAGGTCGCCTGCTGTGCGGCAGGACCGCTTCCCGGCTCTTTGCGCGACATGCTGCTCGTGCGATTCGACCAGCTCGACGATGACGCTCGGCACGTCGTGCGCGTCGCATCCGGTGCCGAGGGGATGCTCTCGCACACGCTGCTCGCCGAACTCGCTCGCCTGCCGGACGACCGGTTCGACGACGCGATACGCGCGGCAGTGCAGGGAGGCATGCTCTCGGTCGATGACGATCAGTACACGTTCCGGCATGCGCTGCTGCGTGAGGCGGTGCACGACGACCTGCTGCCTGGCGAGCGGGCGCGGCTTCACCGCTCGTACGCCGAGGCCCTCGAAGCCCGCGCCGAGCTGCTCGATCGCTGCGATCGCTCCTCGCTCGCACACCACTGGCGACTCGCGCAGGTGCCGGACAAGGCGCTGGCGGCGTCCGTCAAGGCCATGCACGAGGCGAAGTCCCGATTCGCCTTCGCGAGCGGGGCCCGGTTCGGTGAGCTCGCGCTGGAGCTGTGGGAGCAGGTGCCCGATCCGGAGACCGTCGTCGCGCTGACGCACGTGCAGCTCCTGCGTCAGATCGGATCTATCCTGCGCAACGCGGGCGAAGCGGAGCGGGCGCTCGCGATCGCCGAGCGCGCGCTCGACGAGGTCGATGACAGCACCGATCCGGCAGAGCATGCCCGGCTGCTGCGGGACAAGGGGGAGTTCCGCAGCAACCTCGGGCTTCCGGGCTCGAAGGATCTGTATCTGCAGGCGCTGGAGATCGTGGATGCGCGCGTCGATGACGACCGTCTGCACGCGACGCTTCTCAATCAGATCGCCGGCAAGCACATGCTCGCATCTATGCCGCGCGAGGCTCTCATCACGGCGACGCAGGCGCTCGCGATCGCGCAGCGTGCCGACGACCCCTACGCGATCTCGGTGGCCCACAACCTTCGTGGCACGTGCCGGGCGTACCTCGGGCAGCTGGACGAGGCATTCGCCGACTACCGCGAAGCGGAGCGGTTCGCGAAGTCGAGCAACGGCGGCGCGGAGTTGCGTTACCAGGTCAACTATTCAGACATCCTCGCGCTGCTCGGGCGGCACCACGAGGCATTCGACGTGGCTGAGGCCGGCGTGGCCAAGGCGAGAGAGCTGGGTGTCGAACGCGCCTCCGGCACGCTCATGGTGCAGAACATGGCCGAACCGCTGCTCACGCTCGGCGACCTCGACGGGGCGAGAGCGCGGTTGGCGTCGGT
Organism: Microbacterium shaanxiense; assembly: GCF_054779995.1. Taxonomy (NCBI): domain Bacteria; kingdom Bacillati; phylum Actinomycetota; class Actinomycetes; order Micrococcales; family Microbacteriaceae; genus Microbacterium; species Microbacterium shaanxiense. Next base: position 405,587 of record NZ_BAAGXE010000002.1, read on the forward strand.
GCCGGTGGGCAGGCCCCAGGTGCTCAACGATCAGTACGTCGTCCTCACGCGCATCCGCGTTCTCGCATGGCAGGGTGAGGTCGACGAGGCCGAGCGGCTGCGTGAGGAGTGGCTGCCGTCGCTGCAGCGCACGGGGGAGATCGAGCGCCAGGCGTGGTATCGGCTCATCGAGGACGAGATCGCACTCGCGGTCGCCCGCGGACGATGGTCTGATGCGCTCGCCGCGGTCGTCGCGATGACCGAGGATCAGGGATTCGTGCTGCTGCACGCGTATCGGCTGCTGCTCGAATCCGGCTGGATCGTGGCCGAGGTGCGGGCATCCGGTGAGAACACCGGCACTGCCGTCTCGGCGATCCGCCGGCTGTGGTCGGAGCTGCCGGACGCTGTGCGCGCCGACGACTGGGAGACGATGCTCGAGGCGATGCTCGAGCCCTCGCCGGATGCGCTCGCCGCGGCCGTCGCCGCGTCCGACGCGCACGACGTGCCGGCGATCATGCGCGGCGTCACCCGACTCGAACTGGCACGGTCGCTGGTCCAGGCGGGGGAAAGGAGCGAGGCGCAGGCGGTGCTGGCGGATGCTGCGGCCGTCGCCGACCGGATCGGTCACGTCCCTCTGCAGAGGAGTGTCGCCGCGTTCGGGCGGGCGAGCGGGATCACGACCGCAGAGCGTCCGACGGATGACCTCGAACTCACGATCAGGGAGCGGCAGGTGCTCGAGCTCGTGGCCGAGGGGCTCAGCAACAAGCAGATCGGCGAGCGCCTCTTCATCAGTGCGAAGACCGCGAGTGTGCACGTCTCGGCGATCCTGCGCAAGCTCGGTGTCGCGACCCGCACCGAGGCGGCGATGGTGGTCGCCCGACGCTGAGCACGCGTCGCGAGTCGCGGAGCGCAGGCGCACAGCACAGGCGCAGATCGCGAGGATCGAAGATATAGGTTAGGCTCTCCTAACGTGAGCCCAGACCCCCTTCGCGCATTCGACGGCGTCCTCCGTGGCGAGAATCTGGCCCTCGGCTATCGCAAGGACCGCGTCGTCCACGACGTCTCACTGCAGCTTCGGCCCGGCGCCGTCACCGCGCTCATCGGCCCGAACGGCAGCGGCAAGTCGACAGTGCTGCGTGCGCTCGCCCGACTTCACCCCGTCGAGGGCGGAACAGTCCACGTCGGAGAGGCCGAATCGAGGACGCTCTCCGCACGAGAGTTCGCGCGTACGGTGGCGATGCTTTCGCAGTCGCGGCCTCATCCCTCCGGGCTCGAGATCCGTGATGTCGTCGCGTTCGGCAGGCACCCGCATCGGGGTCGCTTCGCCGCAGTGAGCGATGCGGATCGCGCGGCCATCGACAGCGCGCTGGCGCTGGCAGGTCTCGCGGAGATGTCGCACCGCGCCGTGGACGAACTCTCGGGTGGAGAGCTGCAGCGCGTGTGGCTTGCGACGTGCCTCGCGCAGGACACCGGCATCCTTCTCCTGGACGAACCGACCAACCATCTCGACCTGCGCTACCAGATCGAGACCCTCGACCTGGTCCGCGATCTCGCCGACCGGGGCACCGCGTTGGGCGTGGTCCTCCATGATCTCGGACACGCGGCCTCCGTCGCCGACGAGGTGATCCTGCTTCACGACGGTCGGGTCCGCGCCAGCGGTCGGCCTGCCGAGGTGCTCACCTCCGAGAATCTCTCCGAGGTGTACGGGCTGCACATCGACACCGTCGTCGACGACGAGACAGGGCACGTCCGAGTACTGCCGCGTGGCCGACATCAGCGGCCACGACTCGTCGAAGCATCGATGTCATGAACACAGGAAGAGTGAACAGAGGAAGCATGAACAAGACCCCGATCACCGCGCTCGCGACCGTCAGCGTCCTGGCGCTGATGCTGTCCGGATGCGGCACCACCGACGTCGCCGCGCAGGACACCGCCGCTCCGGAATCCGTCGCGAGCGAGGACTGCGCGGCCGACGAGACGTCCACCTCCACCGACGCGGTCACGCTGACCGACGACTTCGGCCGCACGGTCGAGCTGGACAAGCCGGCCGAGCGCGTCGCCGTGCTCGAGTGGCAGCAGATCGAGGACGCCCTCACGCTGTGCGTGACGCCCGTCGCCGTGGCCGATGCCGAGGGGTACACGACCTGGGACACCGCGGAGGCGCTGCCGGAGGGCGTGGTCGACGTCGGCACGCGGCAGGAGCCGAACCTCGATGCGCTGTTCGCGACGAACCCCGACCTGGTCATCGTCGAGGCCACAGGCCCCGACGACGAGATCATCTCCCAGCTCGAGGCCTATGACGTGCCAGTGATCGCCACGATCGGCGCGGATGCCGCCGATCCGATCGCGAAGATGCTCGCCACCTTCGACCTGATCGCCGAGGCCACCGGCCGCGAGGAGCGCGCCGAGGTCGTGAAGGACGAGTTCGACGCCTACCTCGCCGATGCCAAGGGCACGCTCGCCGATGCCGACCTCCCCACCACAGACTTCGTGTTCTTCGACGGCTGGATCGACGGCGGCAACGTCGCACTGCGGCCCTTCGGGCAGGGCTCGCTGATCGGCGAGATCGGTGAAGAGCTCGGTCTCACGAACGCGTGGACCGGCGAGGTCGACGCGGCGTACGGTCTCGGCCAGACCGACATCGAGGGCATGCTGGCCATCGGCGACGCGACGTTGCTGCACACCGGCACGGTCGGCGACGACTCGGACGAGTTCCTCGCCGCGCTCGACGGCAACAGCATCTGGAAGACCGTTCCGGCCGTCGCGGAGGAGCGGATCTACAGCTTCCCCGCCGGCATCTGGACCTTCGGCGGTCCTCGTTCGGCGCAGCAGATCATCGACGCGTACGTCGCGGCACTGAGCGAATGACACTGAGCAAGTGACGCTCACCGAGACGCGCGGCGCTCCGACGGAGGCGACCGCCGCCCCTGTCCCGCGCGCCGCGCGCCTCGGCGCGGTGGGGGCCCTCATCGCCCTCGCCGTACTGCTCGTCCTCGTCTCGCTGTGGCATCTCACGCAGGGCACGAGCGGCGCCGCATTCGCCGACGAGACGGTGCTGTGGGGTTCGCGCATCCCCCGTCTCGCCGCCGGCGTCACCGTCGGTGTCGCGCTCGGCGTCGCCGGCACTCTGCTGCAGTCGCTGTCGCGCAACGCTCTCGCCTCACCGGACACGCTCGGGGTGACGGCCGGTTCATATCTGGCCGTCACGGTGATCGCCGCGTTCGGCATCGCTCTGCCGATCTGGGCGTCCGGCACGGTCGCCTTCATCGGTGGACTGGTCGGTGCGGTGATCGTGCTGGGGCTCGCCGGCGGCGCGGCATCCTCGACCACGCGCCTTGTGCTCGCGGGCTCCGCACTGGCGATGGCGTTCCAAGCCGGAACCTCGACTCTGCTCATCCTGTTCTCGGAGGAGACCAAGGGCCTGCTGGCCTGGGGCAGCGGCTCGCTGACCCAGCTGAACCTGAACGCCTTCCTGCAGGCCGCCCCTGTCGTCGTGCTCGTGCTGGCGGCCTCGCTGCTCCTTGCCCGTCGATTCGACGTGCTGGCGCTCGGTGATGACACGGCCTCGTCCCTCGGCATCCCGATCCGTTCGACCAGAGCGATCGGAATCCTCTTCGCCGTCGCGCTAACCGCGGTCTCGGTGACGCTCGCCGGTCCGCTCGGCTTCGTCGGACTGTGCGCACCCGTGCTCGCACGCCTCCTCACCCGCGTCGTGCCGGGGCTCAGCAGGCACATCTTCCTGCTGCCGGCATCCGGTCTTCTCGGTGCGCTCGTCGTGATCGTGTCGGATGCCGTGCTCAGGGCCATCCTCGGGGCAGAGCAGGCGATCAGCATCCCGACCGGTGTGGCCACGACGCTGCTCGGCGCGCTGGTGCTGGTGCTGATGGCTCGGCGTCTCCGCGACGCCGGTCCCACCAGGGAACCCCCGAAGGTCCGCTTCGGGGTGCGGAGCGCACGTCGATTCCGCATCGTGATCGTGCTCGCCGGGGTCGGAGTGGTCGTCATCGGCCTGGTCGGCCTGCTGCTCGGGCACACCGCGCTGCTCACCGGTGACGTGGTGCTGTGGCTGCAGGGACAGGCACCGCCGCAGATCGCGTTCGCGCTCTCCGAGCGGGCACCGCGTGTCGCCGCGGCGATGTGCGCCGGGGCCGCTCTCGCCCTCGCCGGAACCCTCATCCAGGCCGTCAGCCGCAACCCGCTCGCGGACCCGGGCATCCTCGGGGTGACGGGAGGCGCGGGCCTGGGCGCCGTGATCATCGTGACCAGCGCCGTCGCCTCCACCGCCGGCATGATCGCGGCAGCGGTGGTCGGAGCGCTGCTCGCGTTCGGCCTCGTCTATCTGCTCGCGTGGCGCGGCGGGCTGAACGCCGACCGATTCATCCTGATCGGCATCGGCGTCTCCTACGGCGCATCCGCACTGACCACGTTCCTGCTGCTGCGCGCCAACCCGTGGGACACGCCCAAGATCTACACCTGGCTCTCCGGGACGACCTACGGGCGCATCTGGGAGCAGGTCATCCCCGTCGCGATCGTGCTGGTCATCGCCGTGCCGCTCGCTTTCGCGGTGCGCCGCGACGCCGACGTGCTCGCGCTCGACGAGGACACGCCCCGCCTGATCGGCATCGGGGTCGAACGCACGCGCATGATCATGCTCGTCGCCGCCGCGGTGCTGGCCGCTCTCAGCGTGACAGCGGTAGGGGTGATCGGTTTCGTTGGCCTGGTCGCCCCGCACGCCGCCCGCGCGCTGGTCGGCTCCCGGCACACGAGGGTGATCCCCGTTGCGGTGCTGCTCGGTGCGCTGCTGGTCGGCGCTGCCGATGCGATCGGTCGCACGATCATCGCGCCGGAGCAGCTGCCGGCGGGTCTCGTGGTCGCGCTGCTGGGAGCGCCGTACTTCGTGTGGCTGCTGTGGCGGTCGCGCGACGTCTGAGTTCGCGCGCGAGTCCGAGTCAGAGCACCAGCCGGTAGCCCATTCCCGACTCGGTGAGCAGATGCACTGGTTCGGCCGGCGAAGCCTCGAGCTTCTTGCGCAGCTGCGACATGTACAGCCGAAGGTAGCCGGAGTCTGACACCTGGTCGCTGCCCCAGATGCCCTTCAGCAGATCCTGGCGCGTCACGAGGGCGCCGGGGTTGCGGGCGAGGTGCTCCAGCATCCGCCATTCCGTCGGCGTCAGGTGCACTCTGGTGCCGTCACGGGTCACGGCCTTCGCGGCCAGGTCGATGACGACATCACCGAAGCGCACGGTGGACTCTCCCGTCGCGGGCGTCGCCCGACGCGACAGCGCCCTCAGCCGGGCGAGCAGCTCATCGATCTGGAAGGGCTTGGTGACGAAGTCGTCCGCCCCCGCATCGAGCGCCTCCACCTTGTCGGCCGAGCCGGTGCGGCCGGAGACCACGATGATGGGCACCGTCGTCCAGCCGCGGAGGGCATGGATCACTTCGATGCCGTCGAGTCGCGGCATCCCGAGATCGAGAAGGATGATGTCCGGGTGCGTCTGCGCGGCAGCCGCGATCGCTCCCGCGCCGTCGGCGGCGGCGACGACCTCGTAGCCGTGCGCCCCGAGGGTGATGCGGAGGGCACGGACCATCTGCGGATCGTCATCGGCGATGAGCAGCTTCACTCCGCCTCCTGGATGTCGGACTCTCCCGCGGCCAGCGGCAGGGAGATGACCATCGTGAGGCCGCCACCCGGGGTGTCCTCCGGAGTCAGGCTACCGCCCATCCCCTCGGTGAACCCCTTCGAGAGGGCGAGACCCAGACCGAGGCCCGTGGTGTTGTCGGTGTCGCCGTAGCGCTGGAACGGCTGGAAGATGCTGCCGTGCCGTTCCGGTGGCACTCCGGCGCCCCTGTCGATGATGCGCAGTTCGGCCCGCTCCCCCAGACGGCTCGTCGACACGATCACGCGCTGATCGGCGGGCGAATGCCGGAACGCGTTGGTGAGCAGGTTCACGAGCACGCGCTGCAGCAGCACCGGGTCGGCCTGCAGCGGGGGGAGTGCGGGGTCGAGGGCGAGCTCGACGGCGGAGGGGCCGAGGGAGAGCTCGTCGAGCGCGGCGAGGATGCCGGCCGACGCGTCGACCCGAGTGGCCGAGACGGCCAGCACTCCCGCCTCGACACGCGTGACGTCCAGCAGATCCGTGATGAGCGTCGACAGGGCGGCCAGGCTCTCGTCCGCCGTGGCGAGCAGCTCATCGCGGTCGGATGCCGAGAGGCGGTGCGCTCCGCGCAGCCCTCCGATCGCGGCGACGGCGGCGGCCAGCGGGCGACGGAGATCGTGGCTCAACGCGGACAGCAGGGCGCTGCGCACCTGATCCGTCTCGGCGAGAGCCTCGGCCTCCTTCGCGGTGGCGCTGAGGTCGGTGTGCTCGATCGCGGCCGACAGCTGCGCGACGATGACATCCAGCAGTCTGCGCGACGGAGTGTCCAGCGGCCCGCCGTGCAACTCGAGCAGTGCGCGCGGTTCCCCGTCGCCGCCGCGGCCGACGGGGATGGTGGTGGCACGGCCGTCGCGCAGAGGCTCCCCGTCGGTGGCGATGACCTCGCCGTCCGGCGCGACCAGGCGCACGCCGCTCAGCGCGAAGGCCTCTCTCGTCCGGCTGACGATGGCGAGCGCCGCACTGTCGCCGCGCAGCACGTTGCCGGCGATGGACGCCAGCAGCTCGGCTTCGGCGGTCGCACGCTGAGCGGAGCGCGCGCGTCGTGCCGCCTGATCCACGATCAGGCTGACGAGGATCGCGATGATGACGTAGAGCGCGAGCGCGATGGCGTGCAGCGGATGCGCGACGGTCACGGTGAACAGCGGTGCCACGAAGAGGAAGTCCAGTGTGATCCCGGAGAGCACCGCGGCGAACAGCGCCGGGCGCAGCCCGCCGATCAGCGCGACGATGACCACGAGCAGCTGATAGGACAGCACGTCGGAGGTGATCGACTCCGGAGTGCGCAGCGTGAACAGCAGCCATGACAGCAGCGGCCCGCCGACGAGCGCGACGACGAAGCCGAGCACCTGGCGGCGCCATCCCAGCGCGCCGCCGGTCATGCGCGGCAGTGCGGTGCGGCGGCCGGCGTGGGCGTGCGTCACGATGTGCACGTCGATGTCGCCCGAGCGCCGGATCACCTCCGCGCCGATGCCTGGGCCGGTCAGCATCGCTGCCAGTCGGCCGCGACGGCTCACGCCGATCACCAGCTGGGTCGCATCGACCGACTGGGCGAACTCCACGAGGGTCTCGGGCACATCGTCGCCGATGACCTGGTGATAACTGCCGCCGAGGGATTCGACCAGCGTGCGCTGGGCGGTCAGCGCTCCCGGTGCCTCGGTGCGCAGTCCGTCCTGCGTGGACACGTGCACTCCGAGCAGTTCGCCACCCGCCGAGCGCGCTGCGATGCGGGCTCCTCTGCGCAGCAGGGTCTCGCCCTCCGCCCCGCCGGTGAGGGCGACGACCACTCGTTCCCTCGCCTGCCACGCGCCCTCGATGCCCTGTTCGGCACGGTAACTGCGCAGTGCGCTGTCCACCTCATCCGCGAGCCACAGCAGCGCGAGCTCACGCAGCGCTGTGAGATTGCCGAGTCGGAAGTAGTTCGAGAGGGCGGCGTCGACGCGTTCGGCGGGGTACACGAGGCCCGCAGCCAGACGATCGCGCAGCGATTGGGGGGCGAGGTCGATCACCTCGATCTCGTCCGCGGCGCGCACGACGGCATCCGGGATCGTCTCCTGCTGGGCGACGCCGGTGATCTTCTCGACCACGGCGTTGAGCGACTCGATGTGCTGGACGTTCACGGTCGTGATGACGTCGATGCCGGCGTCGAGCAGCACCTGCACGTCTTCCCAGCGCTTGTGATGGCTGGACCCGGGGATGTTCGTGTGCGCCAGCTCGTCGACCAGGGCGATCTCGGGTGCGCGGGCCAGCACGGCGTCCAGATCGAGCTCGCTGAGCGCGACACCGCGGTGCTGGTCGACGCGGCGCGGAATCTCTGGCAGCCCGACGGTCTGGGCCAGGGTCGCCGCGCGATCATGGGTCTCGACGATCGCGATCACGACGTCGCGGCCCTCGAGCAACAGGCGGCGGCCCTCCGCGAGCATCTCGAACGTCTTGCCGACGCCGGGAGCCGCGCCCAGGAGCACGCGGAGCCGTCCGCGTCGCGGCATCCGCTCTGCGTGCATCAGCCCTCCAGGTCGTCGAGTGCGAGATTGAGCTCTGCGACGTTGATGCGCTCCTCGCCGAGGAAGCCCAGGTCCCGCCCTTGAATCCTAGACTCCACGACGCTGCGCACCTCCGACTCCGACAGCCCGCGTGCATCGGCGACGCGCGGCACCTGCAGCAGGGCATAGGCGACGCCGATGTGGGGGTCGAGCCCGGAGGCGGATGCCGTCACCGCATCGGCCGGGACCTCGGAGGGGGAGACGCCTTCGCGGTCGGCGATCTGTGCCTTGCGGTCCTCGATCGTCGAGATCAGATCGGGATTCTCAGGACCGAGGTTGCTGCCGCCGGAACGCGTGCCGTCGAAGCCGTCGCCCGCTGCCGAGGGGCGCGACTGGAAGTACTCCGGCAGAGCCTCGCCGTCGGAGTCGGTGAACGGCTGCCCGATCAGGGCGCTCCCCCTGCCGTCGGAGAGCGAGGAGCCGTTCGCCTGCCACGGCAGGAGCACCTGACCGATGCCGGTGACGACGAGCGTATAGCCGACGCCGAGGAGCAGTGTGAGCACGAGCATCGTGCGGACGGCGACGCCGGCGGTGCGGACTGCAGTGCGTGTGGAGGACATGGGGTGCCTTTCAGAAACCGGGGATGAGACTGACGACGAGGTCAATGAGCTTGATGCCGATGAACGGCGCGATCACGCCCCCGACCCCGTAGACCAGAAGGTTGCGCTGCAGGATCTGCGAGGCGCTCGCCGGGCGGTACTTCACGCCGCGCAGCGCGAGCGGAATGAGGAAGACGATCACGATCGCGTTGAAGACGATCGCGCTGGTGACGGCGGATGCCGGGGAGTGCAGCTGCATGATGTTCAGCGCCGCGAGTCCGGGGAAGACTCCCATGAACATCGCCGGGATGATGGCGAAGTACTTCGCGATGTCGTTCGCCAGCGAGAACGTCGTGAGCGCACCGCGCGTGATGAGCAGTTGCTTGCCGATGCGGACGATGTCGATGAGCTTGGTCGGGTCGGAATCGAGATCGACCATGTTCCCGGCCTCTTTCGCGGCCGAGGTGCCCGTGTTCATCGCGACGCCGACATCGGCCTGAGCGAGGGCCGGGGCATCGTTCGTCCCGTCGCCGGTCATCGCGACCAGTCGCCCTCCTTCCTGCTCCTGGCGGATCAGTTCGAGTTTCTGCTCCGGAGTGGCCTCGGCGAGGAAGTCGTCGACGCCCGCCTCCTTCGCGATGGCCGCTGCGGTGAGCGGATTGTCGCCCGTGATCATGACGGTGCGGATGCCCATGCTGCGCAGCTCATCGAACCGCTCGCGCAGGCCGTCCTTCACGATGTCCTTGAGGTGCACGACGCCGAGTACGCGGCCGATGCCTGCGGCATCCTTGACCGCGACGACCAGGGGAGTGCCGCCGCTCTGCGCGATCGCCTCTGTGCGCGAGGTCAGCTCGTCGTCGTCCGCAGCCCCGAGCCATGCCTGCAGGGCGGAGCCGGCGCCCTTGCGGATCTGCGCACCGTCCGGCAGGTCGAGCCCGCTCATCCTGGTCTGGGCGGTGAACGGAACGACGACCGCGTCGGCGGGCTCTTCGACCCGGATGCCGCGGGCTGCGGCCAGTTCGACGATCGATGCACCCTCGGGGGTCGGGTCGGCGAGAGAGGACAGCGCGGCGGTCCGGAGCAGTTCGTCGGGATCGACGCCGGGCATCCGCACCACCTCGTGCGCACGGCGGTTGCCGTACGTGATCGTGCCGGTCTTGTCGAGCAGCAGGGTCGTCACGTCTCCCGCCGCTTCCACCGCCCGCCCCGACATCGCCAGCACGTTTCGCTGCACGAGCCGGTCCATACCGGCGATGCCGATGGCCGAGAGGAGTGCGCCGATGGTCGTCGGGATGAGGCACACGAGCAGCGCGATCAGCACGGGGATGCTCACCGGCGATGCCGCATACGAGGCGATCGGGTTGAGCGCCAGCACGACGATCAGGAACACGATCGACAGGCTCGCGAGCAGGATGTTCAGGGCGATCTCGTTCGGGGTGCGCTGCCGGCTGGCCCCTTCGACGAGGGCGATCATCCGATCCACGAACGTCTCGCCCGGCTTCGACGTGATGCGCACGACGATGCGGTCGGAGAGCACTCGGGTGCCGCCGGTCACGGCGCTGCGGTCGCCGCCGGATTCACGGATGACCGGAGCGCTCTCACCGGTGATCGCCGATTCGTCGACCGTGGCGATGCCGGCGAGGATGTCGCCGTCGCCGGGGATCAGCTCACCGGCTTCCACGATCACGACGTCGTCGCGCTGCAGTTCTGCGGAGGAGACCTCGACGGTCTCCGCGCTGCTCGCCGCGGCATCCGATGCCGGGTCGTATGCGGGCACCCGGCGGGCGAGAGTGCTCGTGCGGGTCCCCCGGAGACTGGCGGCCTGGGCCTTGCCGCGTCCCTCGGCGATCGACTCCGCGACGTTCGCGAACAGCACCGTGAGCCACAGCCACACCGCGATGCCCCAAGTGAACGCGGCCGGCACAGGGGTGCCGCCGGATTCGCCCGGCCCGCCCAGGAAGGGCTCTGCGATCGCGAGCGCGGTGGTGAACGCGGCGCCCACCCAGACGAGCAGCATCACGGGGTTGCGGACGAGGGATGCCGGATTGAGGCGGCGCAGCGCACCGGGGAGGGCATGGGCGAGCTGCGCCCATCCGAAGGAACGGGGCTTCGATGCTGTCGAAGACGCGGATGCCGCAGCATCCTGCTGTTCGGGTGCGGAGGTGATGAGTGTCATGTCAGACGAGTCCTTCAGCGAGCGGGCCCAGGGTGAGCACCGGGAAGTACGTGAGTGCGGTGACGATGACCGTCACGGCGGTGAGGAGGCCGACGAACTGCGGCCGGTGGGTGGGGAGCGTCCCGGATGTCGCCGGGATGCGCTCCTGCGCCGCGAACGAACCGGCGAGGGCGAGCACGAGCACGATCGGGATGAACCTGCCGAGCAGCATCGCGATGCCGAGCGCGGTGTTGAACCACGGGGTGTCGGCGGTGAGGCCGGCGAACGCGGAGCCATTGTTGTTGGCCGCCGAGGTGAAGGCGTAGAGCACCTCGCTCATGCCGTGCACTCCGGGGTTCAGGATGCTGGTCGACTCGACGTCTGCTCTGATCCCCGGGATCGCGAAGCTCAGGGCGGTCCCGCCCAGCACGAGCGCCGGTACGACGAGGATGTAGAGGCTCGCGAGCTTGATCTCCCGCGGACCGATCCGCTTGCCGAGATACTCCGGGGTGCGTCCGATGAGCAGGCCTCCGACGAACACCGCGATGATCGCGAGCACGAGCATCCCGTACAGACCCGAGCCGACGCCGCCGGGGGCGACCTCGCCGAGCATCATGTTGAGCATCGGCATCATGCCGCCCAGTGCCGTGTAGGAGTCGTGCATGGAGTTGACGGCGCCGGTGGACGTCAGGGTGCTGGCGCTGCCGAAGAGCGTGGACCCGAGGACGCCGAAGCGCTGCTCCTTGCCCTCCATGGCGGCGCCGGCGAGCTCGGGCGCCGTGCCGCGGCCGGCCAGTTCGAGCGCTGACAGGGCGAATGTCGAGACCAGGAAGATCGTGCCCATGACCGCGGCGATCGCGTATCCCTGGCGGTGGTCGCCGACCATGCGCCCGAAGGCGCGGGGCAGTGCGAACGGGATCGCGAGGATGAGGAGGATCTCGAACAGGCTCGTCCACGCGGTGGGGTTCTCGAAGGGGTGCGCCGAGTTGGCGTTGAAGAACCCTCCGCCGTTCGTGCCGAGGAGTTTGATGACCTCCTGCGAGGCGACCGGGCCGCCGGGGATCGACTGCGTGCCGCCGGACACCGTCGTGGCGTCGGTGAAGCCGGCGAAGTTCTGCACCACGCCACCGGCGATCAGCACGACGGCGCCGACCAGGGCGATCGGCAGCAGCAGTCGTCCGAGTCCGCGGATGAGGTCGACCCAGAAGTTGCCGATCGTCGCGGAACCCCGACGGGAGAGTCCGCGGATCAGTGCGATGGCGATCGTGAGGCCGACGGCCGCGGAGACGAAGTTCTGCACGGTCAGGCCGGCGAGCTGCACGACGTAGCCCATGGTCTGCTCGGGCGAATACGACTGCCAGTTCGTGTTGGCCACGAATGACGCGGCGGTGTTGAACGCGAGGCCCTCCGGTACGGCGGGAAGACCGAGCGACTGCGGCAGGAACGCCTGCAGTCGTTGCAGTGCGTAGACGAGCAGGAAGCCGACGAGCGAGAAGGCGAGCACGCTGCGTGCGTAGGCGCGCCAGGTCTGCTCCGAAGTCGGGTCGACACCGATGACGCGATAGAGGCCTCGCTCGACGCGAAGATCGCGCGGCGAGGTGTAGATGCGTGCGATCGCATCGCCGAGCGGGCGATACAGGAGCACGAGGGCGACGATGAGCGTCGCACCCTGGAGGACGCCGAACCAGATCGTGGCATCCATCAGAACTTCTCCGGCGCGACGAGGGCGACGACGAGGTAGACGATCGCGGCGACGGCGAGAGCGGCGGCGGCGATCTCGAAGACGATCACAGTCGCTCCACCCCCTTCGCGATCAAAGCGACGAGGGCGAAGAGCGCGAAGGTCAGCGCGAGGTAGATGATGTCGAGCACGAGAGTCGATACAACTCCGGTGCGCTCGCCGTATCCACGATCCTCACGGTTTCCCTACGGGCGTGCGGTCGATGCATACGGGATGCTCACATCGCGCGGTTGCCGTGGATCTCACCGGCGTGAGCAGCGCGCCAGCAACTTAGGTTGACAGATTGAGTTAAGCAACATAGGTTGACTGAATGGAGTCTTCGAGGATCGCAGTGGTCGCTGCGGACACGAGCGACCCGAGAGCGGGCCTGCGGGCCGTGGCGTCGTTGCGTGTTCTCGCCGACACATTGGAGCTGCGGCAGGTCGAAGCCGCATTGCGTGCAGGGCTGAAGTGGCAGGACATCGCCGATGCGCTCGGTGTGACGCGGCAGGCGGTCCATAAGAAGCACGCCAAACGGGTGGATCCCTCGATCCCGATCCCGAGGAGGAACGCATGAGCAAGTTCATTCAGGCCGCGCAGACCAGTCAGATGCTGTCTCTCATGGCCCTGGAAGAGGCGTCACGACAGGGGCTCAGAGAAGCGGACATCGAGCACCTGTTCCTCGCGCTCGTGTTGTCCGACCAAGCTGCGGGGCGGGTGCTTCGAGGCTTGGGCATCAGCATCGAGGATGCGCGGCGTGCCGTGCGGGAACAGCACGAGGATCAGATCTCCTCTCTCGGTATCCGGGCAGAACTCCCCGAGCCGGGGCGGATCGTGTTCCACGAGACCGACGGGTACGAGCTCACGCGGCGGACCGCAGACCTGATCGGGCGCGCGGCGGGGAAGAACCGTGACGGGAGCGCATCGTCCGTCCTTCATGAGCTCGTCGTGGAGCCCAGTGGCCTCATCGATGACATCCTTCATCGGCTCGGCGCAAGTCGCGCGGATGTTCTCGTCAGGCTCGATCAGCCTGAGGATGTCGATGCGACGGCCCCATCCGAGGGAGCATCAGAGGCGTCGAAGGGGAGCGTGCGAGCATCCGGGTCGACGCAGGCGTTCGTGCCGGCATCCGTCGACAAGGTCTGGGAATACCTGGTCGATCCGGATCATGTCCCCGCGTGGCAAGGAAGCGTCGGCTCGATCGAGCGAGACGCGCAAGATGGGATTCCTGGCGCTGTGTGGCACGGTCACGCGCCCACGGTCCGTCCGGACGGCAAGCCGATCAAGATCCGACCGCCGTTTCGTCGCCGCGAGATCGAACTCGCCGTCGCGCATCGGGCGGAACGGGTCGCATGGCGCTTCTCGTACCCTGACGCACCCCGGACCAGCCCGATCCTGACCGAATTCATGCTCACGCAGACGCCGGGCGGAACCCAGGTCATCATCACCATGTCGTGGACCCGCCATCGTGGCTGGCGGAGAGCCATCGGCCTTCCGTTGCGGCCGGTGCAGAAGTTCTTGATCTGGATCAGCCTGTCCCAGATCGCCGCTGCCGTCAGTCGAGCGTTCCGCTGATCTCGCGGTTGAACAGGCTGCCTCAGTCGTGGCTCGACTGCCATTCCTCGGCGAGGAGTCCGTAGTTCATGCCGTCCATCCACTCGCCCGAGCGGTGCAGGCCGGTCTTGCGGCTGAACTCCTCGCGGCGCATGCCGATCCGCTCCATCAGTCGCCAGGATGGTTCGTTGTCGGCGAAGCATCCGGCGTGCACGCGGCGCAGACCCAAAGGGCCGAAGCAGACGTCGATCGCGGCCTTGACCGCCTCGGTGGCGTACCCATGACCGACGAACGCCGGGTCGAGCGCCCAGCCGAGCTCGGCCTGCACGCCTTTGGCGTCGTCGGCGACCTCCCGCTGCGCCCATGCGTCCTCGATGCGCACCATGAGGTCGCCGATGACGGTCCGGTCCACGCCGGACGTCGGCAGCAGCTCGATCACGAAGGTCGCTGCGAGGCGGTCGGGTTCGAGATAGCGCGCGTGGAATTCGTCGCGCGTGGCTGGTGCGACGCCGAGCCAACGGTTGACCTCGGGGAGCTGCCGGAACTCCCAGAGTCGGTCGAGGTCGTCCGGAGAGCAACGTCGGATCTCGAGGCGTGAGGTGCGGATCGGCCATGGATCAAGGTGCTGCGGGTCGGTCATGGATTCAGCCTAGATCCCACACAACGGGCGGCATGGAAAGTTCTTCAGAAAAGTTCTCTGATCTGGGTTAAACCAGGGTTGGAATGTCGGTGGCCCCCTGTTGAATAGTGAGTATGAACAGCATCGTTGCTCGGCTTCGGGATGTGGAGGAGTCTCTCGATTCGGTGGTGCGTGATGCGTTCGGTGCGGAGCGGATTCCTTCTCTGTCGGATGCCGATGTGGCGGAGGTGCTGGCGGTGTCGGGGCGGATCCAGCGCCGCCTGGAGGGCGTGCAGGTCGAGGCGACCGTGCAGGTGGTCGATCGGTCGGTTGGGCTGAAGGAAGAGCGGTTGACGACCCGGTTCGGGTGCTCGAAGCCGGCGGATCTCGTGCGGATGCTCGTCGGAACCGACACGCGGGGCGCGACCAGGTTGGTGCGGGCGGCCCGGTTGGTGCGCCGTGATGTCGGGATCACGGATGGGGCGTTCCTGCCGGCCCGGTATCAGGCGTTGCGGGAAGTGATGGTCGACGGGGGTCTGGGTCTGGCGGGGTTGTTGGCGGCGACGGATCCGATCGAGCAGTCCGCGCGGCGCATCAGTGATGAGGACCGGGTCGAGGCCGACCGGCAGTTGGCGGACTTCGCCCGCGGCGTGGACGCCGGGGCGGCGGAGAGTGTGGCGCCGCGCCCGGTCCCGCTTCCGGAAGACCTGGGAGTGCTGGCGCGGGTGATGGTGGCGTATCTGGATCCGGATGGTGCGGAGCCGGCGGAAGAGGCGGCGATGCGGGGGCGGTACTTCTCGATCGGGAAGGTCAAGGACGGTGCGGCGCCGGTGCGGGGGAGCCTGCTGCCCGAGGTCGCGGCACAACTCGCCCTGTTGATCGACAGCCTCCTGAACCCGAAGATCAACGGGGCCGACGAGCCGGGCAGGGACAGCGAAGCAACCGATGACGGAGCAACAGCCGGCAGGCCACGGGGTGGTGAGCCGATGGGCGGCGCGTCAACGGGAAGCGGCGTGCGGTTCGAACCTTCCGCCGACACCGACCCCGCGGACGGAACGGGCGTCACGGATATCCGCACCCGTGGGCAGAAACTCCACGACGCTCTCGCCACGATCTTGAACACTGCGGCCCGGACCGACTTGTTCCCGCATCTGGGTGGTGCGGCTCCGACGCTCACGGTCTCGGCGACGGCGGCGGATCTTGCCGCGGGGTACGGGTGGGCGCAGATCGGGCACACCGGTGACCTGGTCCCGCTCACGGCGGCACTGCAGGCCGGGTGTGCGGGTGGGATCCAGCGGATCCTGTTCGATGACCATGGCCGGATCGTGTCGATCGGCACCAGCAGTCGGATCTTCAATGCCCTGCAACGCCGGGCGATCACTGCGAGGGATGGTGGGTGCGTGATCCCGGGGTGCACGATCCCCGCGACGTGGTGCGAGGTGCACCACGTGCAAGAGCACGCGGACGGCGGTCCCACGCATACCGATAACGGGGTGCTGTTGTGCTGGTTCCATCACCGCACCCTGCACCTGACCGAGTGGGTGATCCGCATGAACCACGGTGTCCCCGAAGTCCGCGGCCCCGCCTGGTGGGACCGCCACCAGAGATGGCATCCCACCCGAAGCCCCCACCACCGACAACCCGTCCCCGGATGACGGGCGAACCAATTGAGTCGGCCGGGATGCGGCTGACACGCACCGAATCTTCACGTCACCGGCATCCGCCCACAGCGAAACGCACAGCGCGTTCTGATCACGACCACGTAACGTCGATCTCATGACGACCATCGAGGTCAGCGAAGACGACATTCGCCAGACGCGCGAACTCCGTGACGAATTCCAGAAGTTCCTGCGCGAGTACGAGTTCGGGATGCGCGAGGTCGAGACGAAGATCTCGATCCTGAGGGACGAGTTCCTCCACGATCACGCGTACAACCCCATCGAGCACGTGAAGAGCCGGATCAAGACGCCGGACAGCATCGTCGAGAAGATCGCCCGCAAGGGGATTGAGGAGCCGGACTTCGAGCGCATCCGTGAGGAGATCACCGACATCGCCGGTGTGAGGGTGACGTGCAGCTTCGTGGCTGACGTCTACCAGCTCTTCGACCTGCTCACCCAGCAGGACGACATCACGGTGCGGGCCGTGAAGGACTACATCAAGAACCCGAAGCCCAACGGTTACAAGAGCCTGCACGTCATCATCGAGGTGCCCGTGTTCCTGTCGACCGGGCCGCTCCTCGTGCCCGTCGAGGTGCAGTTCCGCACGATAGCGATGGACTTCTGGGCGAGCCTTGAGCACAAGATCTACTACAAGTTCTCCAACCAGGTGCCATCGCACCTCGTCGAGAGCCTGTCGGATGCGGCGGATGCGGCCGCCGAACTCGACTCGCGGATGGAGCGGCTGCACCGGGAGGCACACGGCGTGCCGCAGCGTCAGCTGGATCCGCCGCCGCCCCGTATCGTCGAGGTGTAACTCGCTCAGCCGAGGAACTCGCGCACCGCCGTCGCCATTGCTGTGACGCCGACCTCGATCGTCGGGTGGATCTCCGGCGCGAAGAACGGGGAATGGTTCGTCGGGATCGTGCTGGCGACCGTGCCGCTCTCGACCGCGGCGGCGAAGGTCGCGGGGTCGACCCCGCCCCAGAACCAGAACACCAGAGGCGCACCGGCGTCACGTGCGAACCATGAGACGTCCTCGCTGCCCGTGATCATCCCGGGGTCGATCACGGCGGCTTCGCCCAGCGTGCGCTGGAATGCGGCACTGACCCGCGCCACGGCATCCGCATCGTTGATCGTGGGCGGCAGCGTGTGGTCGGTGCGGATCTCTGGCTCGCGCTCGGCGCCGGAGGCGAGGGCCTCTGCTCGGACGATCCGTTCCACGCTCGCGAGCACGTCGGCGCGGGACTCGTCGTCCGGATAGCGCAGGCTGAGCTCGAGCGTCGCCTCGGCGGGGATGATGTTGTTCTTCAGCCCAGCGTGGATCGATCCGACCGTGACGACGGCGACGCCCTGCGGGTCGGTCTCGCGAGAGGCGATCGTCTGCAGGCGCATCACGGTGGCGGCCGCCATCACTACCGGGTCGATGGTCGTGTGCGGCCTTGACCCGTGCCCACCGCGGCCGTGCAGGGTGACGGTGAGACCGTCGGATGCCGCCATCTGGGTGCCGCTGCGCAGGCCGATCACTCCCGCCGCGAACGGGGTGACGTGCTGGCCGAGCACGATGTCGGGCTTCGGGTAGCGGTCGAGGATGCCGGCGTCGAGCATCGCCCTGGCCCCCGCGCCGTACTCCTCAGCCGGCTGGATGACGACCACGAGCGTGCCGGACCATTCCGCCCGCTCGGCGACGAGCCGCTCGACCGCTCCGAGCATGGCCGTGACGTGCATGTCGTGCCCGCACGCGTGCATCACGGGGACGTCGTGGCCGGCCGGGTCGATCCCGTGCGCGGTGCTCGCATACGCGAGACCCGTCTGCTCCTCGACCGGGAGTGCGTCCATGTCGGCGCGCGCCCACACCGTCGGACCCTCCCCGTTGCGCAGCACGCCGATGACGCCCGTGATGCCGACGCCCTCTTC
This sequence comes from Microbacterium shaanxiense, assembly GCF_054779995.1. NCBI lineage: Bacteria > Bacillati > Actinomycetota > Actinomycetes > Micrococcales > Microbacteriaceae > Microbacterium > Microbacterium shaanxiense. Next base: position 423,921 of record NZ_BAAGXE010000002.1, read on the forward strand.
GACCTCGAGCCCGAGATCGCGCAGGTGCCCGGCGGCGATGCCCGCGGTGCGCGTCTCCTGGAAGGAGAGTTCAGGATGCTGGTGGAGGTCGATGTACAGCGCTTCGAGGTCGATGCTCATGGGGCGAGCCTACTGTCACTCCACGCGCGCGTACGTCTCGAGTTCCGGACCAGGATGCAGCACGGCGTTCACGATCGCGCGGATCGCGAACTCGCTGGCCTCGCCGAGCTCGACGATCTCCGGATGCAGCAGCCACTGCAACTGCAGGCCGTCCATGACGGCGAGGATGCTGGCGGATGCCGCGGCGACAGTGTCGGGCTCGGTCACGCCCTCCTGAGCGCACAGGGCGTGGAACGCCTCCGACACCTCGCGCCTGAGGGTGGTGTAGCGCTCCTCGAAGAAGTCGCGCGCCGGGTGGTCGTCGGTGACCGACTCGTTGGACAGCACGGTGTAGGCCTGCACGATGCCGGGGCGGCGCTCGTTCGCGAACGCCGTGCGCACCAGATGCAGGAAGAGCTCCGGTCCCCCGGGTATGTGCTTCTCGTCGAGCTCGGCGACGTCGGCCTGGTCGCGGTAGGCGAGCACCTCGAGCAGCAGCTTCTGCTTCGAACCGAAATGATGCAGCACGCCGGCGTGCGTCATCCCGACCTGCTCGGCGACGTCGGCGAGCGTGCCGTTCGTCGATCCCTTGTTGCCGAAGATCTCGACCGCTGCTTCCAGGATGTCGGTGCGTTTCTGCCTGGTGGCAGGGCGCGTGCGCGTCGGATTCTCTGTGGCCACGGCATCCCCCTCTGAGGTGAGTGTAACGGTCTGGCATCGCGTACTTGCAAGCTTACTTACTTGTCGGTAACCTCGCCTCAGTTTACTTTCTCATGAGTAAGCTAAAGCGTCACACCGACGCGTGCCACACCTGCACAATGACCCGTGTCCAAGGAGAAGCAATGAAGCTCAGCAGATCTCTGATCGCGATCGGCGCGATCGCGACCCTCAGCATCGGCGTGCTCGCCGGATGCTCGCCGGCCTCAGACGACGGCGGGGGTGCGGACTCCGGCTCGTCCACCGCCGCACTCACGATCGCCAAGCCCGACGGGGCGATCACCACCGAGTCGCACAACCCCTACCTCGGCGACTCGGCCGCATCGAAGTACGGCTACGCGAAGGTCATCTTCGAGCCGCTCGCGCTCGTGAACCCGACCGGCGACCTCGGCACCACACCGTGGCTCGCGGAGTCGGTCGAGTGGAACGACGACTACACCGAGCTCACCGTCGTCCCCCGCGGCGACGTCAACTGGAGCGACGGCGAGCCGTTCACGGCAGACGACATCGTCTTCACATTCGACCAGTTCCTCAGCGGCAAGCTCACCGACTCCTCGGGTCTGAACTACCAGGGTGCGACGGTCGACGGCGACAAGGTCACGCTGAAGTTCGGTGACTCGAAGTTCACCGCCCAGTCGCGCGTGCTGCACACTCCGATCGTGCCGCAGCACATCTGGGAGAACATCGCCGACCCCAACACCGACCCGCTCACGGCCGACGGCCTCGCCGTCGGCACCGGCCCTTACGCGCTCTCCAGCTGGACGACCGAATCGGTCACCCTGACCGCGAACGAGGACTACTGGGGCGGCGAGCTCTCGGTGCCAGAGCTGCACTACGTCTCCTACGGCGACAACGCCGCCCTCACCACCGCGCTCGCATCGGGCGAGGCCGACTGGGCCCAGGCGTTCCTGCCGCAGATCGAGGAGAGCTATCTGTCGGTCGACCCCGACAACCAGTTCCTCGTCTCGCCCACCGCCGGCGCGGGCACGCTGTTCATGAACCTGCAGACCAAGCCGTTCAACGACCCGGCGCTGCGCCAGGCCCTGGCCTGGACCATCGATCGCGACGCGTACGTCGACATCGCCCGCGAGGGCGCGAGTGAGGCGGTGTGGAACGTCACCGGGCTCGGAACGCTGCTCGCGGACGAGATCATCCCCGAGTACCAGGATGCCGAGTACTCGGTCGACGTCGACAAGGCGAAGCAGATCCTCACGGACGCCGGCTACACCTGGAAGAGCGACAAGCTCATCGACCCCGACGGCGAAGCCGTGTCGTTCTCGGTCTCGGTTCCCGCCGGATGGAGCGACTGGAACACCGAGCAGGCGCTGCTCGCAGAAGAGCTCGGCGACAACCTCGGCATCGAGGTCAAGGTCGACCAGCCCGACTGGGGCGGCTGGGACGCCGCCCGCCAGGAGGGCACCTTCCAGGCGATCATCCACTGGCTCGAGGACACCGGAAACGTGTACGGCCTGTACACCTCGACCATGGATCCGAAGTGGATCGTCGACGACAAGGCGCAGTACAACTTCGGCCGCTTCGAGGACCCCGCGGTCACCGAGGCGCTGAACACCTACGCCAACGCCTCCTCCGATGAGGAGCGCGCTGCGGCCTCGGCGGTGCTGCAGACCGCCTTCGCCGAGAACGTGCCGGCCATCCCGCTCGGCGCGCATCCGCTGCTGGGCGAGTTCAACACCCGCAACTACGTCGGATGGCCGAGCGAGGACGACCAGTACGCGTCGGCCGACCCGACCCAGCCGGGCATCGTGCAGATCCTGACGAAGCTCGAGGCGAAGTAAGAACGCGCGGATGCTGAGCCCGTCGATGCATGCGTCGACGGGCTCGGCAGCACCACGCCCGGCATCCGTTCCCCGCACGAAAGCGATACCCATGCCAGACCCCCTGCTGACCGTCCGAGACTTCTCGGTCGTGTACGACGTCGATCCGCCCGTCGCGGCGGTCAAGAACGTCACCCTCGAACTGCAGCGCGGCGAGATCCTCGGACTCGCCGGCGAGAGCGGCTGCGGCAAGACCACCCTCGCGTACGGCGTGCAGCGTCTGCTCAAGGCACCGGCGGTGATCACGAGCGGATCCGTCACCTTCCACGACGCGGACGGCGACGACATCGACGTCAGCGCGCTCGGCGCCGAGCAGATGCGCCGCTTCCGCTGGGACAAGATCTCGATGGTGTTCCAGGGGGCGATGAACGCTCTGAATCCCGTCGCCACGATCGGCGCGCAGCTCGAGGACGTGTTCGAAGTGCACCGTCCGGGCATGAGCAGGAAGCAGCGGCGCGAAGCGGTCGCCGAGCTGCTCGAGATCGTCAAGGTCGGCGCGCAGCGCGCACGCTCGTTCCCGCACGAGCTGTCGGGCGGCATGCGCCAGCGCGTGATGATCGCGATGGCGCTCGCGCTGCGTCCGCAGCTCATGGTCATGGACGAGCCGACGACGGCGCTGGACGTGCTCGTGCAGCGCGAGATCCTCCGCCAGATCTCGCAGCTGCGCGAGGAGTTCGGGTTCTCGGTGATCTTCATCACCCATGACCTCCCGCTGCTGCTCGAGATCAGCGATCGCATCGCCATCATGCGCGAGGGCGAGATCGTCGAGATCGGCACCGCAGAGCGGATCTGGAACGCCCCGCAGGACGAGTACACGAAGACGCTGCTCTCCTCGTTCCCGAGACTGACCGGCGAGAAGGGGGTGGTGGTGCGATGAGCACTCTCGAAGTGAAGAGCGTCACCAAGGTCTACAACGTGCGCGGGGCCGGACAGCTCAAGGCGCTCGACGACGTGAGCTTCACGCTCACCTCGGGTCGGACGATCGGCCTGGTCGGCCAGTCCGGCAGCGGCAAGTCGACGATCGCGAAGATCCTCACCCAGCTCGAGACGCCCACGAGCGGCGAGGTGCTCCTCGACGGCACGCCGATCCCGCGCCGAGGACGAGGGCTTCGCACCTACCGGCAACAGCTGCGGATGGTGTTCCAGGACCCGTTCGCCTCACTCAACCCGTACCACTCGATCCGCTACCACCTCGAGCGCCCTCTGCGCCTGGATGCCGTGGTGCCGAAGAGCGAGACCGAGGCCGAGGTGCGCCGGCTCCTCGAGCGGGTGCGACTGGTTCCGGATGCCGTGATCGATCGCCGTCCGCACGAGCTCTCCGGCGGGCAGCGCCAGCGCGTCGCGATCGCACGTGCGCTCGCCTCGCGGCCGAAGATCCTCGTCGCCGACGAGCCCGTCTCGATGCTCGACGTCTCGATCCGCCTCGGCGTGCTCAACCTGCTCGCCGACCTGCAGCGCGAGGAAGGGCTGGGCGTGCTCTACATCACGCACGACCTCGCGACGGCCCGCCACTTCAGCGACGAGATCATGGTGCTCAACCAGGGCAGGATCGTCGAGCACGGGCCCGCCGACGACGTCATCCTGCGGCCGCAGGACCCGTACACGCAGGAGCTGCGCGCAGCATCCCCCGACCCTGAGCGATTCTTCGCCGACACCCGTGGAGGTGCACGATGACCGCCGTCGAACCCCAGATGCCCACCACCGACGAGCGGTCGTCCGTCGACGCCGTCGAGGTCGGCACGACCGCGACCAAGGTCGTCGCCGGTCGCTCCCGCATACCGTGGCGCTTCCTCGGTGGGCGTGCGGCGTTCTACATCTTCACCCTGTGGGCCGCGCTCACGATCAACTTCTTCCTGCCGCGGATGATGAAGGGCGACGCGGTGAGCCAGTACCTCTCGCGCAACCGCAACGTCTCTCCCGAGGCGGCCGACGCGCTGCGCTCGTTGCTCGGGCTCGACACCGACAAGACGCTCTTCCAGCAGTACCTCGACTACTGGGCTCTGCTGCTGCGGGGCGATCTGGGCGTATCCCTGCTGCACGGCCTGCGGCCGGTCACGGAGGTCGTCAGCCAGGCACTGCCGTGGACGATCGGATTGGTCGGCTTCGCGACGATCGTGTCCTTCGCGATCGGCACGATCGGCGGTGCGGTGATCGGATGGCGCAGGGGCAGCAGGCTCGAGGCGCTGATCCCGATCACCACCTTCCTCAGCACCATTCCCTACTTCTGGCTCGGCCTCCTCGCGATCGCGGTGTTCTCGGTCAACCTCGGCTGGTTCCCGATCGGCAAGGCGTACGGCGTCGGGATGGTGCCCGGCTGGAACCTCGAGTTCATCGGTCAGGTCATCGTGCACGGCACGCTGCCTGCCGCGACGATCGTGATCGCCTCTCTCGGCGGATGGATGCTGGGCATGCGCAACATGATGCTCACCGTGCTCGATGAGGACTACATCACCGTCGCGCAGGCGAAGGGCATGCCCAACCAGCGCGTGCTGTGGCGTTACGCCGCTCGCAACGCCGTTCTGCCGCAGATCCAGAGCTTCGCACTGTCGATCGGTTTCATCGTCGGCGGCACGATCGTGATGGAGATGGTCTTCAGCTACCCGGGCGTCGGCAAACTGCTGCTGGATGCCACGAATGCGAAGGACTACGCGCTCATGCAGGGCGTCTTCCTGGTCATCACCCTCTCGGTGCTGGTCGCGAACATCCTCGCGGACATCGCCTACGCATTCCTCGACCCGCGCACGCGCCAGACGGAGGCCTGAGCCATGACCACGACAGAGAAGGCCGGCCGGCGCCAGGCGAGCGCTCCCGACACGTTCCTCATCCGCACCAGCGGTACCGGCACCGGGGGCGAGCGCCAGAGCTTCTGGGCGAAGCTCGCCTCGGCGTTCGCGATGTTCCGCAACGGCAAGTCCATCGCAGGTCTCGCGATCCTCGCATTCTTCGTGCTGGTCGCGATCTTCGCCGACGTGCTGGCGCCGTTCTCGCCCACGGAGATCGACAACTCGGCGCGTCTGCAGCCGCCGTCCGCGGCGCATTGGCTGGGCACCACCCACATCGGGGAGGACGTGCTGAGCCAGGTCATCCACGGCACCCGCGGCGTCATCGTCGTCGGATTCCTCGCCGCGCTGATCGCCACGGTGATCGCCATCACCGTGGGCGTGATCGCCGGGTACCTGTCCGGATGGAAGAGCGAGGCGCTGTCGGCGCTGACCAACGTGTTCCTGGTGATCCCTGGGCTGCCGCTCATCATCATCGTCGCCGCGATGTTCGAGGACCCGCCCCTGGTGCTGATCGCCGCCGTGCTGGGCCTCACGGGGTGGGCGTGGGGCGCGCGAGTGCTGCGCGCGCAGACCATGTCGTTGCGCAACCGCGACTTCGTGCAGGCCGCGAAGGCCAACGGCGAGCCCCTGCGCCGCATCATCACGGTCGAGATGCTGCCGAACCTCATGGCGCTGATCGCCGCGAGCTTCGTCGGCACGGTGACCGCCGCGATCCTCGGCCTCACGACGCTGTCGTACATCGGCGTGATCCCCGTGACCACGTACAACTGGGGAACGATCCTCAACTGGGCCTCCGCCCAGGGGGCGTTCGGCCAGAACCAGTGGTGGTGGTACCTGCCGCCTGGACTGTGCATCGCTGCGATCGGCGTCGCTCTGTCATTGATCAACTTCGGCATCGACGAGTACGTCAACCCGCGCCTGCGCTCCGCCGGCGAGCGGGCGCGTGCGATGAAGAAGAAGGGCCTGAACGTGAACGACGCGGTCACGGCCGTGCGCACCACCGACGCGGCCGCTGCGACCGCAGAGACCAAGAAGTGATGACCTCCGAGACCCTCACCCTCCCGTACCTGAACCCCGATCTGGCCGTCTCCGACCGCGTCGCCGACCTCCTCGGGCGCATGACGCTCGAGGAGAAGATCGGACAGATGCTGCAGCTCGATGCGCGCGACGATCTCGACGACCACGTGCTCCGGCGCATGGTCGGATCGATCCTGCACACCTCGCCGGAGCGGATCGTCGCGGCGCGCGAGTTGACGCTGCAGACGCGCCTGCAGATCCCCCTCCTCGTCGGTGAGGACTGCATCCACGGTCACTCGTTCTGGCCAGGCGCGACCATCTATCCGACCCAGCTGGGCATGGCGGCTTCGTGGGATGCGTCCCTGCTGGAGAAGGTCGCCCGCGCGACAGCCGTCGAGGTCGCGGCGACCGGTATCCACTGGACGTTCTCGCCGGTGCTCTGCATCGCCCGCGATCTTCGCTGGGGGCGTGTCAACGAGACGTTCGGCGAGGATCCGTTCCTGCTCGGAGAACTCGCGTCGGCGATGGTCCGCGGCTACCAGGGCGAGGGGTTGGACGATCCGACGGCGATCCTCGCGACGGCCAAGCACTTCGCCGGGTACTCCGAGACCCAGGGCGGGCGTGACGCCAGCGAGGCCGACATCTCGCGGCGCAAGCTGCGGTCGTGGTTCCTGCCGCCGTTCGAGCGCGTCGCCCGCGAAGGGTGCCGCTCGTTCATGCTGGGTTATCAGAGCATGGACGGCGTGCCGATCACCCTCAACGACTGGTTGCTCAGCGACGTGCTGCGCGGCGAGTGGGGCTACACCGGCACGCTGATCACCGACTGGGACAACGTCGGCCGGATGGTGTGGGAGCAGCGGGTGCAGCCCGATGTCATGCATGCGGCAGCGGCCGCCGTGAAGGCTGGCAACGACATGATCATGACGACGCCCACCTTCTTCGAGGGCGCTCTGGATGCTGTCGCGCAGGGCCTGCTCGAAGAAGACGCCTTCGATGCCGCCGTCGAGCGGATCCTCACGCTGAAGTTCGAGCTCGGACTGTTCGAGGACCCGCGGACCCCGCTGGACGGGCTCGAGCAGATCGTCGGAACGGTGGAGCACGCGGACCTCAACCTGGAGGTCGCGCGACGTTCGCTCGTGCTGCTCGAGAACGACGGGACACTACCTCTACGGCAAACCTCGATCGCGCGCGTCGCGGTCGTCGGGCCGCTCGCGGACGATGCGCAGGAACAGCTCGGCGACTGGGCCGGCGGTTCGGGGCAGGCCGGATGGCTCGACGGGCAGCCGCGCGAGATGATCACCACCGTGCTCGACGGGCTGCGCGAGATCGCGCCCTGGGAGGTCCTGCACGTGCGCGGCGCGGACATCCTCACACTCGAGCCCGACCCCGCCGGTGCGACCTGGCCCGACGGGCAGCCACGCCCGCCGGTCGTGAAGCCGTGTGCACCGGATGCCGCGCAGATCGCCGAGGCGGTCGCCGCGGCGAAGGCGGCCGACGTGTGCGTCGCCGTGGTCGGCGATGCGCAGGGGCTGTACGGCGAGGGCCGCTCCACGGCGACTCTCGAGCTCATCGGCGGGCAGAACGCCCTGCTCGACGCCGTGATCGGGACGGGCACGCCCGTCGTCGTGGTGCTCATGGCGTCGAAGCCGCTGGTGCTGCCGGCATCCGTCTCCAAGGCCGCCGCGGTGCTGTGGGTGGCGAATCCGGGGATGCAGGGTGGGCGCGCGATCGCCGAGCTGCTGACCGGTCAGATCGAGCCCACCGGCCGCCTGCCGATCTCGTTCGCACGGCACGCCGGCCAGCAGCCGACCTATTACAACCAGCTCCGCGGACAGCACGGCGACCGCTACGCCGACCTCACGCAGTCGCCCGCGTGGGCGTTCGGCGAGGGGCTCTCGTACACGACGGTCGAGTACAGCGACCTCGTGCTGGCCGATCCTGCGCTCGCAGCATCCGGCACGATCGTCGCCGACGTCACCGTGACGAACACGGGAGAGCGGCCGGCGCTCGAGACCGTGCAGGTGTACGTGCGCGATCAGGTGACGAGCGTGAGCTGGGCCGACAAGGAGCTCAAGGCCTTCCGCAAGGTGGCGCTGGCGCCGGGCGAGAGTGCGCGCGTGCGCCTGGAGTTGCCCGTCGCGGACTGCACGATCGTGGATGCCGCTGGCGACCGCGTCGTCGAGGCGGGTGAGTTCACCCTGCTGGTGGGCCCGAGCTCGCGCGACGAGGTGCTGCTGAACGCAGTGTTCACGGTCGCGTGACGCGCGCCTTCCATCGCCGAGCCCCCTTCCGTCGCCGACGCCCCTCCCGCCCTGCGCACACCCGAGGGGGCGTGGACGACGAGAGGGGGCGTCGCCGTCAGGCGGTGGGGGCGGTCAGGACGACGTTGCCGCGCTTGCGGCCGGTGTCGACGTAGCGGTGCGCCTCGACGACCTGCTCGAGAGAGAAGGTGCGGTCGATCACCGGGCGCAGCACCCCAGTGCCGGCGAGGTCAGCGAGACGCTGCAGGTCGTCGCGCGTGATCGGGGACAACCCGGTGTTGCGCACGTGCACTCCGCCCGGGCGAAGCAACCCTCGGCATGCACGCCGCGATGACAGTGCCACTGCGTCGTAGACCACATCGAACCGCGGACCGAGTCGGGTGAAGTCCTCGGACTGGTAGTCGATCACGGCATCCGCTCCGAGGTCCTCGACGAGTTCGCGATTGCGTGAGCTGCACACCGCCGTCACCTCGGTACCGAGGTGCTTCGCGATCTGGATCGCATAGGTGCCCAAGCTCCCCGAGGCACCGTTGATCAGGATGCTTTGCCCCGCACGGAGTCGGGCCTTCTGCAGATTCTTGTGGGCGGTCAGCGCACCGGCAGGGAAGGCTGCGGCTTCCTCGAAGCTCAGCGACGCGGGTTTGCGCACGATCGCGCCGAGACGCTGGGCGTTGCCGGCTGCGACGGGGAGGCACCTGTACTCGGCGTTGCCGCCGAAACCGAACCCGCAGAAGGCCATCACCTCGTCACCGGGTACGAACGTCGTGACAGCGGATCCGACAGCATCTACGACACCGGCGAGCTCCAGCCCGAGGATCAGGTCTGGTCTCGGGCGGAACAGCCCGAATGCGAAGCGCGCCGCGAACGGATCGGCACGTCGGATACGCGCATCGCCCACATGCGCCGTGGTCGCGACCACGCGGATACGCGCCTCGCCGTGACGTGGCTCGGGCATCGGCACATCCCGGATGGACAGCACCTCTGGGGCGCCGTATGCCGGGCACACCACCGCCTTCATTCCCGAGCTCTTCCGGTGTCGTAGGCCCACATCGCCGCCTCGACGCGGTTGCGCACCTTCAGCTTCGCGAGGATCGCGCCGATGTGGGCCTTCACGGTGCCCAGCGACACGAACAGCCGCTCGCCGATCTCGTCGTTCGTGAGGCCGGAGCTCAGCAGCGCGAGCACCTCCTCCTCGCGCGCTGTGAGCGCTTCGTCGGGTGCAGCGACGGGGCGGCGGTTCGCGAAGGCCGACAGCAGCCGCGTCGTCACGCGCGGGGACACGAGCGACTCGCCGTTCGCCGCGGCCCGGATCGCTTCGCCGATCAGCGGCCCACCGGCATCCTTGAGCAGGAAGCCCTTCGCGCCGGCACGCAGTGCGCCGTGCACGTATTCGTCCAGGTCGAAGGTCGTGATGATCACGACCGCGATCGGATCCTCGACGTCGGGCCCCGCAAGCAACTCCGTCACCTGGAGCCCGTCCAACTTCGGCATCCGGATGTCGACGAGCGCGACGTCGGGACGCAGCCTTCTCGCCGCGCTCACCGCGCTCACGCCGTCGTAGGCGTCGCCGACGACCTCGACATCGGGGAGGGTCTCCAGCAGCAGGCGCAGTCCGGTGCGCACGGACTCCTGATCGTCGGCGATGAGCACGCGGATCATGGCACTCTCCGCGGGACGCGCGCACGCAGCGCCCACCCGCCGGCATCGCTCGGACCGGCATTCAGCTCGCCACCCAGCAGAGTGAGCCGCTCGGCCATCCCTCGCAGGCCGAACCCGTCGCCCGTCGGGGCGGGCTGCCCGTCGTCGATGACCGTCAGGATCACGTCACCGCTCTCGGACCGCACATCGACGTCGATGCTGCCGGCCCCGATCGCGTGCCTTCTCGCATTGGTGACGCCTTCCTGCGCGACGCGGTACAGCGTCGCTGCGACGACTCCCGATGGTGCGGGCGTGACGTCGATTCGCACCGTCACCCGTGGCGGTCCCGACGTCGCGAGAGCAGCCACATCGTCGAGCCCACGGGTCGGGACGTACGCGACGGGCTCGCGCAGCGTGCGGACGATGCCGCGCATCTCGTCCAGCGCCGCGCTCGCCTCCTTCTCGATCGCGGCCAGCGACGCGGCCGTATCGGTCGCATCGACGCCGCGAGCCGTCGCCGCCTGCGCCCGAATGGCGATCGCCGAGACGTGATGCGCGACGGTGTCGTGCAGATCGCGCGCGAGCGAATCACGCTCCTGCGCGCGGGCCATCGTGATCTCACGCTCCCGTGATGCGGCCCGTTCGCGGCGCAACGCACCGATCAGGCACGCAGTGCCGACGAACAGCAATCCGACGATCGCGCCGATCAGTCGATCCGCCGCGGTTCCCGTCGCCAGCGCGGATGAGACGAGCACGCTGACAGCGAGGGCCGCGGAGCCGATGATGCGTTCGGTGCGCGTTCCCCAGCGCAGCAGCGCGTACGGGACGAGCAGCAGTGCGAACATCGCGCCGAGGCCGGCCTGAGGCAATCCCGCCCATGCCTGCGCGACGGCGAATCCGGTCGTCAGGGCGGTCATGGCCAGCACGAGGACCAGCGGGTGCCGACGCCGCCACGGGAGCCCGGAGAGGAGGAGCGCCGTCACGGCGACCGTGGCGATCGGCCAGTGCAGGTCGTGGCGGATCGCGCCCTCGACCACCGCCAGTGCGATGAGCGCGATCGCGAGGGCGAAGTCGCGGCGCCGCGGCGTGCGCAGATCGCTGACGGTGTCCACGCCACGCATGCTACGCGACCCGTTCGGCTGGCCGGCGTCCACGGCGGATGATCAGCTCGGCCACGACGATGTTGATCATCCACCCGGCGTCCATCTGCACGAGGCGCCAGAACTCGTCCGGCGTGCCGAACAGCAGCGCGAACGGTGCCGAGGTGAGCACCTGGGTTCCGGCGCCCATCGCCAGCGCATAGGCGCGGATCATCCATCCTCGATGCGCGCCGATGTCGCGGCGCAGCACCGCCATCACGCCCAGACAGAGGAAGACGAGCATGAGGATGCCGACGACGTAGCGCGAGATCTGCAGCGCGAGGCCGTCGATGGGCGGCACATCGTAGAACGCGGTCATCCACAGGCCGCTCAGCGCGACCGTTGCCCCCGCCGGTACGAGCAGGTATCGCCCTGCGAAGCGGTGCCATCCGATGCGGCGGGATCGTAGCCGCGGGAGGAACTGGAAAGCGCCGATGCCGGCGTATACCAGTGCCGCGATGATGTGCAGCACGACAGGAAGAGGCACCTCCATGAAGCGCGCGTTGCCGGCGGTGGTCGGTGCACCGCTCGCGATCTCACCGACGCGGAACGCGCCGGCTGCGGACGGGATGAGCGCGAGCAGGAGCAAGCCGGTCGCGATGAGGACGTCACGACGGTCGGAACGTGAGGGAGAGGAGATGCGAGCCGGTGTGCGGAGCTTCAGACGGGAAGTGGTCATGCACCCAGCGTCGCTGGGACCGACCGCCCGGCGCATCGGCCGATCGGCCGATGTCAACGCTCTGCCGCGCCGAGGTGATCCGACCGCAGTCGCCGCCGTAGCCTCTCGCGTATCAGATGCGGTCGAGTTGCTCGAGGAACTCGTCTGCCATCTCGAGCTGTCTCGCAAGCTTGTCTCGGCGTTCTGCTGCATCGACGCGGAAGTCACGCAGCACGGTCAGCGCCTCCGGGTCGTCGCCGGGTCCGGCTCCGTCCAGCACGCGCAGAAGGTCGCCCATCTGCTCCAGTGAATATCCGAGTGGCTTCATGCGCCGGATCAGCAGCAGCCTGCGCACATCGTCATCGGTGTAAAGGCGGAAACCGCCGTCGGTTCGCCCCGATGGGTTGACGAGTCCGATCTCGTCGTAGTGGCGGAGTGTGCGCAGCGAGAGCGAGGTGCGTTCGGCCACTTCACCGATGTGCATGGTCTTCGCGTCGTTCACTGCGGTCTCCCTGTTCTGAAGATTTACGTGCAACTCTCACGTTACGGTAGAGTCTCCTCGTCCGCAGTCTGCGGACCGACTCCCCATTGTCTCCCGACGACCCCGTCGGAGCTGCGCAACGGTGCGCTGCAACATCTCCGTCCACTCCCCGCACCCTCTGGAGCGCCCATGACCGACGTCATCCCCGTTCAGGATCCCAAAGAGCGATACCGCATCGAACCGACCGTGTGGCAGGCGCTGCGCAGCCCCCGCCTCCTCACACGCGAGGTCCTTGCCGGGCTCGTGGTGGCGATCGCGCTGATCCCTGAGGCGATCGCATTCTCGCTCATCGCCGGCGTCGACCCACGCGTCGGACTGTTCTCATCGTTCGTCATGGCCGTGGCGATCGCCTTCCTCGGCGGCCGCCCTGCGATGATCACTGCTGCGACCGGAGCGATCGCGCTGGTCATCGCGCCGGTCGCGCGTGAGTACGGCATGGACTACTTCATCGCCACCGTGATGCTCGGCGGGCTGATCCAGGTCGTGCTCGCCGCGCTCGGAGTCGCGAAGCTGATGCGCTTCATCCCGCGAAGCGTCATGGTGGGATTCGTCAATGCGCTCGCGATCCTGATCTTCATCTCGCAATTCCCGCAGCTGATCGACGTGCCGTGGATGGTGTACCCGCTCGTCGTGGTCGGACTGCTCATCATGTTCCTGATGCCGCGCATCACCAGAGTGGTCCCCGCTCCGCTGGTCGCGATCGTTCTGCTCACGGGTGCTGCCGTCGTCTTCGGGCTCAACGTGCCCACCGTTGGCGACCAAGGTGCTCTGCCGCAGAGCCTGCCTGAGTTGTTCATCCCGAACGTCCCGCTGACGTGGGAGACGTTGGCTGTCATCCTCCCGTACGCCGCCGCGATGGCCGTGGTCGGAATCCTCGAATCGCTCATGACGGCGAAGCTCGTCGACGACATCACCGACACCCACTCACGCAAGACCCGCGAGACCTTCGGCCAGGGAATCGCCAACGTCCTCTCCGGCGCATTCGGCGGCATGGGTGGCTGCGCGATGATCGGCCAGACCATGATCAATGTGAAGGCCTCCGGCGCGCGCACCCGCATCTCGACGTTCCTGGCCGGCGTCTTCCTGCTGATCCTCGTCCTCGTCCTCGGCGACGTCGTAGCGATCATCCCGATGGCGGCGCTCGTCGCCGTCATGATCGTCGTGTCGGTGCTCACCTTCGACTGGCACAGCATCCGACCAGCGACCCTCAAGCGGATGCCGAAGAGCGAGACGTTCGTCATGCTCATCACCGTCGTCATCACGGTATGGACCCACAACCTCGCCGTCGGCGTGGGTGTCGGAGTCCTCGCGGCGATGGTGATGTTCGCCCGACGCGTCGCACACTTCGTCAGCGTGACGCGTCGTATCGACAAGGACGAGCAGGTACCGACAGTGCGCTACACGGTCGACGGCGAGCTCTTCTTCGCCTCCAGCAATGACCTCACGACGCAGTTCGAGTACGCGGAAGACCCCGAGCGGATCGTCATCGACATGTCGCGTTCACACGTGTGGGATGCGTCGACCGTCGCCGCACTCGACGCGATAACGACGAAGTACGCCCGTCACGGCAAGAGCGTCACCCTGGAGGGGATGAACGACGCCACGACCCGGATGTACGGACGACTCAGTGGAGGGCTCGGCGCCGGGCACTGACTCAGTCGGCGTCCGGCCCGTCGCCGTCGTCGAGTCGGCGCGGCCCGACTCCGGATGCGCCGAGGGCGTCGTCGGGGTTGAGCAGTCCGCACGCCTTCATCGACAGGCACCCGCAGCCTATGCATCCCGTCAGTTCGCGCTCCAGACGCTCGATCCCTTCGCGTCGTCGCTCCAGGTCGCGCTTCCACCGCCGTGACGCGCGCTGCCAGTCCTCGTGGCTCGGCGTGGCCGTGAGCGGCACATCGGCGAACGCCTCCTGCACGTCGGAGAGCGGGATGCCCAGTCTCTTGGAGACGGTGATGAGGGAGACCCGCCGGAGCATGTGACGCGGATAACGTCGCTGGTTCCCCGGCGTGCGCGTCGACGCGATGAGGTCGAGCTTCTCGTAGAAGTGCAGCGCCGACACGGAGACACCGGTTCGCCTGCTCATCTCGCCGATGCTGAGCAGTTCGTCGGGGACGTGGTGCGGTGATTCCGCGCCCTCTTCGGTCGCCATCTCTGCTCCTCCCGCCGTTGTCGATTTGACCTCAAGGGTACTTGAGGTTTTAGCGTGGAGGACATGACCCGGAGGAAGAATTCTCGATGACCTATGTGATCGCGCTGCCGTGCGTCGACGTCAAGGATCGTGCCTGCATCGACGAGTGCCCGGTCGACTGCATCTACGAGGGCGAGCGCTCGCTCTACATCCACCCCGACGAGTGCGTCGACTGCGGCGCATGCGAGCCGGTGTGCCCCGTCGAGGCGATCTACTACGAAGACGACGTGCCGGAGGAGTGGGCGGACTACTACAAGGCGAACGTCGAGTTCTTCGACGGCATCGGCTCCCCGGGCGGGGCCGCCAAGCTCGGGATGATCGCGCATGATCATCCGCTGATCGCCGCGTTGCCCCCGCAGGAGGGGATCGAATGACTGGGGCGCACAGTGATCCGACCGCATCGGCAGTGGGCGAGGGGTTGAAAGCGGCATTCCGCACTCACCCGGCCGGCATCGCGATCATCACCGCTGCCTCGCCGACCGGACCCGTCGGTCTCACGGCATCCAGCGTCGCCTCCGTCGCGGTCGACCCGGCAGCGATCATGTTCTCCGTGACCCGTGCGACGGGCAGTGCCGGAGCCCTCCTCGGCGCCGACACCTTCGTCGTCCATCTCATCGACGACGACCACGCCGATCTCGCTCAGGCCTTCGCGACCAGCGGTGCCGAGCGGTTCACCCCCGAGCAGGGGTGGGACACGCTCGGCTCAGGCGAACCGCATCTGCCCAGCGCCAGAGCGGCGCTGCGCTGCCGGGCGTTGCACACCATCCCGGTCGGCTCATCGACCGTGGTGATCGCCGAGGTCCTCGACATCATCGCCGGCGGTGCCGGCCGTCCTCTCGTCTACCTCGACAAGCGCTTCCACTCCCTGCCGATCCACTCTGAAAGGAACTGACATGCCCGCTCCCTACACCCTCCCCGAACTGCCCTACGACTACGCGGCGCTCGAACCGCACATCTCCGGCAGGATCATGGAGCTGCATCACTCCAAGCATCACCAGGCCTACGTCACCGGTGCCAACACCGCGCTCGAGCAGCTCGCCGCAGCGCGCGACGCCGGCGACCTCGCGAACGTGAACAAGCTCGAGAAGGATCTGGCGTTCAACCTCGGCGGCCACGTCAACCATTCGGTGTTCTGGCAGAACATGTCACCTGACGGAGGTGGCACCCCGGAGGGCGAGCTCGCCGCGGCGCTGCAGGACTCGTTCGGCTCGATCGATGCGTTCCGTGCGCACTTCACGGCCACCGCCCTCGGCGTGCAGGGCTCTGGATGGTCGGTCCTCGCGTGGGACGGCCTCGGGGCGCGACCCGTGATCTTCCAGCTCTTCGACCAGCAGGGGAACGCACCGCTGGGTGTCACGCCCCTGCTGCAGCTCGACGTGTGGGAGCACGCGTACTACCTCGACTACCTGAACGTCCGGGCCGACTACGTCAAGGCGTTCTGGGAGATCTTGAACTGGGACGACGTGCAGCAGCGGTTCGAGAGGGCGCGGACGGCGACGCAGGGGCTCATCTCCGCGCGCTGACACGCCCGAGCGTCCTCGCTCGTCGATCGGCGAGGGCGCTCGCGCTCACGGGGATTCGATCTCCTCCAGGAGCCGCACCGCGGTCCCGGTGCCGTCCTCGCTCGCGATCCGTTCACCGACCACCGCCGCGCGTTCGGCGTAAGCGGCATTGCCGACCAGGTCGGTCAGCCGTTCTTCGAGCGAATCGGCGCGCATCTTCTTCAGGGGCCGCGGCGCGGGACCGGTGCCGAGCGCGTGCACTCGCTCTCCCCAGAACGGCTGGTCGCCGAGCACGGGGCAGATCAGCGTCGGTCGGCCGGCGCGCAGGCCTGCAGCGGTCGTGCCCGATCCACCGTGATGCACGACCGCGGACATACGCGGGAACAGCAGATCGTGCGGCACCTCGTCGACGACGAGAACATCTTCAGCCTGTTCCGCTTCCAGGCCACCCCACCCTCGCGCGATCACGACCCGAGCGCCGGCAGTCCTGACAGCATCCAGCACCGCTCTGCCACGATCAGCAGCGTGCCTGCCGAAGCCCATGCTGCCGAAGCCGGCGTAGACGACAGGACCGTCGCCGTCGAGGAAGTCCGAGACATCAGCAGGGAGCGCCTCTGCCGATCCCTGATCGCGGAACCAATAGCCCGTCAGATGTGCGGAGTCCGGGTAGTCGGGCGGCCGGAGCACCACAGACGGGCTGACCGGGTACAGCACGGGAACGGATGCGCCGTCGCGGTGCAGGTAGTCGCTGAACCGGCTCTCACGTGTGAGACCGAGGTATTTCTTTCGGAAGCGATTGATCATGCCCCCGTAGGCGATCGCCGTGAAGCGATTGAACTGGTACGTCATCCGGTTCCAGCGCTCCGTGTGGTGGCCGGTGATGAACGGGATCGGAAAGGCCCCGGTCGGAGTCAGGAACGGCAGAGGCAGGGACGCCACGAAAGGGACCGCGAGCCGCTCGGCGATGTGCAGCCCACCGAGCGCCTTCGGATGCGACACGATGATCGTCGGCTCGGCTCGCTGCGCGGCAATCCACTGTTCGACGAGGGAGTCGCGCATCGCGGCGGTCATCTGCCGCGCCGCGCGCGCGACGTCGATCGGACCGGATGCGGTGGACATGCCGCCCCGGACGAGTTCGTGCATGCGCGTGCCCGCTGGGGCGAACCCGACGCCGGCCTGTACGGCCTCGGGTCGGTACGCTTCCGGTGCGCACAGCACAGCGTCGTGGCCTTCGCGCCGGAGGCGTTCGGCGAGCGCGAGGTACGGCTCGATGTCGCCGCGGGTTCCGAAGGTGATGATCAGTGCGCGCATGGGTGGGCTCCTGGATTCAACCTTCGGTTTCCGGCGGGGACAGATGCGCGAGGAACGACGAGACCGCACGAACTTCGTCCTCCGCATGCGGCCCGATCCACAGGAAGTGGCTGAGGGTGTCGGTCAGCACGAGCCGCGCGCTGGGGATGCTGTGGACGAGAGCGTGCGCATGCTCGATCGGTACGGCACCGTCGTTCCGGCTCGCGACGACGAGTGCGGGCTGCATCACCTCGGGTGACACATCGTCCACCACGCGCAGGTCATTCATGAACCCTGATCCTGACCGCATCCGCGATAGCAGGTCGGCGAGCGCCGAACGTTCGGCAGTCCCGAGCAGATCGTACGCGGCGGTTGGCCGCATGGTCGAAAGCGATGAAAGCATCCGCTTGAGCGTGAATGACGGAAAGATGCGGAACAGGAGCCGTGTCAGTGCCCACGTCACCTGCTCGAAGCCTGGACGGAACACGACTCTCGCGATCGCTCGGGTCGACGGCGATGGCCAAGGCAGGAAACTCGTCGCACTCTCGAGGATGAGACCGACGACCAGGCTCGGATGACGCGCCGCCAGCGTGATCGCGGAGCGGCCTCCCGCCGAGACGCCCACTGCGACCTCGCGGTAGCCGAGCCGCGTGCTCAGCGCCGCGATCCGATCGGCGAAGAGAGCGAGGTCGGTGCCGGCGCGTAGTGGCGTACCGCCATAGCCCGGCCGCGAAGGCTGGAGAACCGACCACCCGGCTGCCAGGAACGCCTCGTGACCTATCGAGAGATCGGCTCGCATATGCCCACCGTGCAGCAGCACAGCGAGCCGATCGCCTCCAGGTCGATGAAGGTACTCGATGTCCTCACCGTCGACGCGCTGTCGTACGGTCGCGACACTCACGGTTGAACTTCCTGCTCGCGCTCCTCGGCCTTGCGGTAGCGCCGGTTGCGGAACCCGAGCAGCGCGGCCGCGAGCAGGGCGGCCACGACGGATGCCGTCAGGATCGCGACCTTGCTGTGGTCGTAGTGCGGGCTGCCGGCGGCGAAGCTCAGTTCGGCGACGAGCAGAGACACCGTGAACCCGATCCCGGCGAGGATGCCGACCCCTGCGATGTCGATCCACCTCAGAGACGGATCGAGGTTGATGCGGCGGATCCTGGTGATGAGCCAGGTCGCGGCCGTGATGCCGAGCGGCTTGCCGATCACGAGACCGAGGACGATCCCGATCAGCACGGGATCCGTGAGCGCCGAAACGAATCCGTCTGCGCCGCCGATCGCCACGCCGGCGGAGAAGAACGCGAACACCGGGACCGCGAAACCCGCGGACAGCGGCCGGAACCGGTGCTCGAAGAGCTCGGCGAGCCCCGGCCCCGCATCCTCCGACCGCTCCGCCCTCTTGTGCAGCACCGGGATCGTGAATCCGAGCAGCACGCCGGCAATGGTGGCGTGGATGCCCGAGGCGTGCATCAGCGCCCAGGCGGTGAAGCCGATGGGCAGCAGGATCAGCCACGCTGCTCCCGGTCGGACATGGAAGAACTGTCGGAAGCGCTGTGCGATCGCACCGTAGATCGCGATCGCCACCAGGGCGAGAAGCAGCGGTACGAGGTCGATCGACTCGGTGTAGAAGATCGCGATGATGCCGATCGCGATGAGGTCGTCGACGACGGCGAGCGTCAGCAGGAAGATGCGCAGCGCGCTGGGCAGATGCGATCCGATGAGCGCGAGGACGGCGACAGCGAACGCGATGTCCGTCGCGGTCGGGATCGCCCAGCCCCTGGCTTCGCTCGTGGTCGTGCCCACCACCGCGACGTACACGAGCGCGGGTACGACGACGCCTCCCACGGCGGCGACGACAGGGACGATCGCCGTGCTGGGCTTGCGCAGGTCGCCGGCCACGAACTCGCGCTTGAGTTCGAGCCCGACGAGGAAGAAGAAGATCGCGAGCAGGCCGTCCGCAGCCCATGCACCCAGTGAGAGCTTCAGGTGCCACGGCTCGTACCCGATCTCGAAGTCGCGGATCGCGAAGTACGAGTCGGCCCAGGGCGAGTTCGCCCAGATGAGCGCGATGGCTGCGAAGACGACGAGCAGGATGCCGCCGACCGTCTCCTTGCGCAGGATCTCGGTGACGCGGACCGATTCCTCTCGGGATGCCGAGGGGAAGATGCTTCGGACTCGGGCGAAGCGGGGAGGAGTGGGCGACATGGTGGCCATTCTGGTCGACGAACAGGGACGTCGACCAGGCTTCCCGACACTCCGAGCTCCCAGTCTAATCGATGAGGCGATGCTCAGCGAAGCTGTGCGAAGCGCTCCACCTCGGTCGTCGGACCGACCACGAGGACGAGATCGCCGTCATGCAGCACGGTGTCGGCCTGAGCGTTCTGCCACGAGCCCTTCGCACCGCGGTACGCGGCGATCGTCACGCCGTGCGTGTGCCTGACCGCGCTCTCGGTGAGCGTGATGCCGTGCAGCAGTTGCGGTGCGATGGTCTTCACGACCGCATAGCCCTTGTCGATCTCCAGGTAATCGGCGGCCGCGCCGCGGACGAGGTGCGCGACCCGCCGCCCCATGTCCTTCTCCGGATAGATGACCTTGTGCACGCCGAGCTGTTCGAGCACGGCTCCGTGGCGTTCGTCGACCGCCTTGGCCCAGATGACCGGAACATCGAGGTTGAGCAGAAGGGACGCCGTGAGGATCGATGCGGTGATGTCGCTGCCGATCGCGAGCACGACCCGGTCGAACTCACCGATCGCGAGCTGCTCCAGCACTTCTGGACGAGTGGTGTCGGCGCGTACCACCTGCGTCAGAAGGCCGTTCAGCGACTGCACGACCTCCTCATCCGCGTCGATGCCGAGCACTTCCGTGCCGGAGTCCATCAGCTCCACGGCGAGAGACGTGCCGAACCGGCCCAGTCCGATGACAGCCACCGAATCGGCCTCGGCGATGCGACGGGCATCCTGCCCGAATGAGAGAAATCTGGCCATGCGAGGTCCTTTCGATGTGCGTGCTCCGCGGGATCATCCGATTGCGGGGCGTTCCTTGGGGAGTTCGTACGCCGTCGCCCGCTCACGCAGGGCCAACGCCGATCCCAGCGTCAACGGACCCAGCCTGCCCAGGAACATGAGCAGGATGAGAATGAGCTGGGCCGCCTCAGGGAGATCGGCCGTGATGCCGGTCGACATCCCGACGGTCCCGAATGCGGACACGACTTCGAACAGCACCCGATCGAGGTCGAGATCGGTGATGGCGAGGATCACGATCACCGCCGCCATCACGGCGCCCAGTGCCGCGAGCACGACCGTGATCGCCTCCCGGTGCACGGCACGCGAGAGCCGCTTGCCGAAGACGTTCACGGCGGTACCGCCGCGCAGTTCGGTGACCATGATGAAGAACAGCACGGCGAAGGTCGTGACCTTGATGCCGCCGGCGGTTCCGGCCGGTCCACCTCCGATGAACATCAGCACATCGGTGCCGAGCCAGGTCTCATCGTGCAGCTGCGACGTGTCGACGGAGTTGAAGCCGGCGGTGCGGGACTGCACGGCATGGAAGAAGCCTGCCAGTACCCGGGAGCCTGGGTCGAGCGCGCCGAGGGTGGCCGGATTGTCCCACTCGATCACGACGACGTACACGGTTCCGAGCGCGAGCAGCACGCAGGTCGCCCACAGCACGATGCGAGTGTTCATCGTCCAGTGCAGCGGCCGGCGCAGCTCCTTGCGCAATTGCCGCAGCACGGGGAATCCGAGTCCGCCGAGGATGATCGCGCCGCAGATGGGAAGGCAGATCCAGGGGTCGGACACGAACCCCATCAGGCTGTCGGTGTAGAGCGCGAAACCGGCGTTGTTGAACGACGACACCGCGTGGAAGACGGCATGCCAGGCGGCGCGGAGAGGGTCGTAACCGTACCCCATCGTGAAGCGGGCGAACAGGAGCACGGCGACGGCGGCCTCGATCACCACGGTCGTCACCAGGATGCCGGTCGCGACGCGCTTCATGTCGCCGCCACCGGCCGTCTTCGTCTCGGTTCCCGCGATGACGCGCGAGCGCACGGACAGTTTGCGCGCGAGCGCGAGTCCGATGAGCGAGGCGAACAGCATGATCCCGAGACCGCCGAGTTGGATGAGCAGCAGGATCACCACCTTGCCGAACGGACTCCAGTACACCGGTGTGTCGACGACGATGAGTCCCGTGACGCATACGGCGGACGTCGAGGTGAACAGCGCATCGATGAAACCGGTCCACCTGCCGTCGGCTGAGGAGATCGGGAGCATCAGCAGGAAGGTGCCGAGCAGGATGGCCGACCCGAATCCGATCGCTATCGCCTGTGCAGGGGCGAGGTGTCGCTGCTTCGGGCGACGCGCTCGCGCGAAGAAGTCGGTTCGAACCACAACAGGGAAGGCTACGCGAGCACTGGCCGCGGCGACAGGATCCTAACGGGATCCTTACGCAGGGCCGGCGATGTCGCGGACACGATCCTCACGGCATCCTCACGCCGACGCCAGCCTGCGGCTGATTGTCGGCGCGCGCCGACTTCGTAGCCAAATAAGCGACGATCACGACATACTGACTGAATGGATGCTGTGAATGAGTGGCTGCTCACGTGGGGCGACAATCTCTGGACGTGGCTGGTGCTGCCGATCGTCGTGCTGCTGGGGCTGTACTTCACCGTGCGCTCCGGTGTGGTCCAGTTCCGGTTGATACCGGAGATGTTCCGCACGTTGAAGGACCGGACGCCGCGGAAGGATACGGGTGAGCCGCAGTCGGTCTCTTCGTTCCAAGCATTCACGATCTCAGCGGCGTCGCGGGTCGGAGTCGGCAACATCGCCGGCGTCGGCACGGCGATCGCGATCGGTGGTCCTGGTGCGGTCTTCTGGATGTGGCTGATGGCTTTCGTCGGCGGTGCGTCCGCATTCATCGAGTCGTCGCTGGCGCAGTTGTACAAGACGCGTGATGCCGAGGGCTTCCGCGGAGGTCCGGCCTATTACATGCAGCGGGGACTCGGTGCCCGATGGATGGGGATCGTCTTCGCGATCATCCTCATCATCTGCTTCCCCATCGCGTTCAGCTCGTTGCAGGCGAACACCATCCAGGCCACCATCGCGGGCAGCTTCGGCGGCGATGCCGTGGGCTGGTTGCCGTGGGTGACCGGGGCGGCGCTCGCTGTGCTCATGGGGCTCGTCATCTTCGGTGGTGTGCGCCGCATCGCCACGGTGACGCAGACGCTCGTCCCGCTCATGGCGCTGCTGTATCTGCTAC
Source organism: Microbacterium shaanxiense (assembly GCF_054779995.1). Classification (NCBI taxonomy): domain Bacteria; kingdom Bacillati; phylum Actinomycetota; class Actinomycetes; order Micrococcales; family Microbacteriaceae; genus Microbacterium; species Microbacterium shaanxiense. The sequence goes on from NZ_BAAGXE010000002.1 coordinate 446,839, forward strand.
TCGGACTCGTCATCGTCGCGATCAACATCGATCGTCTTCCCGAGGTGTTCGCGACCATCTTCACGCAGGCATTCGGCCCGAACGAGGTCGTCGGCGCGACACTCGGTTACATCATCCTCACGGGTGTGAAGCGCGGGATGTTCTCGAACGAGGCCGGTCTCGGCTCCGCGCCGAACGCGGGCGCGAGCGCTGCTGTCACCCATCCAGTGAAGCAGGGCCTCGTGCAGACGCTGGGCGTCTACTTCGACACGTTCCTGGTGTGCTCGATCACGGCGTTCATCATTCTCGTCTCCGTGCCCGATCTCGCGAACGCGGAACGGGGCATCGGCCTTACGCAAGGGGCGGTGGTCGGCGCGCTCGGCAGCTGGTCGAACGTCGTGCTCATCGTCATCATCTTCCTGCTCGCGTTCAGCTCGATCCTCGGAAACTACTACTACGGCCAATCCAACATCGAGTTCATCACGTCGAAGCGCGGCGTGCTGCTCGGGTACCGCATATTCTCGATCGCCGCGGTCTTCGCCGGCGCCCTCGTGTCGGCCGACGTCGTCTGGAACTTCGCCGACGGCGCGATGGGTTTCATGGCGATAGTGAACCTCGTTGCCATCGCCCTGCTTTCGGGTGTCGCGTTCCGTCTCCTGAAGGACTACACGCAGCAGCGCCGTGAGGGTCTGGACCCGGTCTTCACCAAGGCGCGGCTGCCCGGTGTGCGGGGAATCGAGGTGTGGGAGGACGAGCTCTCGGTCACCGGTCCCATAGACCTTCCAGCGCAGGGCCGGCGTCGCTGATCAGGTGCGTGCGGGCCGGGAATCATCGGAGTCCCGGCCGGGCGAGCGGCTCGTGACGCGGGTCCTCGCCAGCGAGGCTCGGGCGGTGGTCCCGCGCACGATGAGCTCGTAGGGCAGCGCACCGGGTGCGGGTGCGACCGGGGCGTCCTCGAGCTTCGCGAGCACTGCGGACGCCGCCCGCTCGCCCTGGGCGAGCGGGAACTGGTCGACAGTCGTGAGCTGGAAGAACTCGCCCAGTTCATGGCCGTCGATGCCGACGACCGACAGATCCTCCGGCACGCGGAAGCCGAGATCGCGCGCGGCGAGGATCGCACCGATCGCCATCTCGTCGGATGCTGCGAAGACCGCCGTCGGTCGCGGCCCCGGTCTGCCCAGCAATTGCTTCGCCGCGCGGTAGCCGCCCTCGACCGTGAAGTCCGCCGGCTCGAGGAATGACGGCTTCGGGGCGATTCCGGCATCCGCCAACGCCTTCTCGAAGCCGAGCCGGCGCCGGGTGGGGATGTGGAAGTCGAGGTCGAACTCCGGATTCGCGCCGATGTGGGCGATCGCGGTGTGGCCGAGGCTCAGCAGGTGCTCGGTCGCCAGCTGCGCCACTGCGCCGTCGTCGACCGTGAGCGTGTCGAGCTTCGGGTTCGGCCCGCCGATCGCGATGACGGGAAGACCCAGTTCGAGCAGACGGGTCGTCTCGGCCTCGTCGAGCTCGATCGACACGGCGATCACGGCATCCACACGCTGGCGCCGCAGCGCCGTGTCGAAGACGTTCCGGCGCACGTCCTTGTCGGCCGTGATGTTGTACAGGGTGATGTCGTAGCCCTGACGCATCAGGGCACTGGAGACGCCCGAGAGCACAGTGCTGAAGAACCAGCGATCGAGGAACGGCACCACCACACCGATGTTGCGGGTGCGACCCGAGGCGAGCGATGAGGCGCGCGACGACACCACGTAGCCGAGAGTCTGCGCCGCGACGAGCACGCGATCGCGCGACGCGGCCGAGACATGACCGCGACCGCTGAGGGCGCGCGACACGGTCGCCGTGGACACCCCGGCAAGTCGCGCGACCTCATCGATGCTCACCATGGAATACGATCAGCCCCTGGTGTACCAGGCGGCGGTGTCGACGGGCAGCGCCGTGCCGTCGAACGGCTGACTCCGCACGACGAATGCGGCGTCAGCGCCGAGTTCCAGCGGCTCGGTGCCGAGGTTGACCGCGATGTGCAGATCGCCGCGGCGGAAGCCGACGGCCGTCTCGCCCAGGTCTTCCCAGACGAGCGATCCGACACCCAGCGCGCGCTCACGGCGCAGTTGCAGCAGCTGCTTGTACAGGTTGAGGGTCGACGCGGCATCCGCTTCTTCCGCGTCGCGGGCGAACGACGCCCACTCCGCGGGCTGAGGAAGCCAGGAGTCACCGGAGTCGTTGAAGCCGAACGCCGGAGCATTCGCCTCCCACGGGATCGGCACGCGGCATCCGTCGCGGCCGTACCGCTTGCCGTTCGTGCGGTACCAGGTCGGGTCCTGGCGGAACTCGTCGGGGATATCCATGGCTTCCGGGAGTCCGAGCTCCTCACCCTGATACAGGTACGACGAGCCGGGGAGTGCGAGCATCATGGTGGTCGCGGCACGTGCACGGGACAGCCCGATGACGGGGTCGGGCTTGCCCGCCGACTTCGGGCCGATGCCCTCGCCCTGCGGGTTGTCGGCGGTGAGAGCCAGACGCGATGCGTGCCGGACGACGTCGTGGTTCGACAGAACCCAGGTGCTCGGTGCTCCGACGGCACCGAACTCGTCGAGCGATTCGCGGACGACGTTGCGGATGCTCACGGCGTCCCATGCGGTCATCATGTAGGGGAAGTTGAACGTCTGGTGCATCTCGTCAGGACGCACCCACAGCGCGGTCTGCTTCAGCGTCGGCAACCATGCCTCACCGCACAGGGCGCGGTCGCCGTCGTACTCGGCGAGCACCTCATGCCAGTCGCGGTATATGTCGTGCACGCCGTCCTGGCCCCAGTACGGCACGCTGGCCTCTCCGCCGCCCATGGAGTCGGCATCCGCCACCGGTGCGTAGTCGGGCAGACCGGCTTCCTTGACCATTCCGTGGGCGACGTCGACGCGGAAGCCGTCGACGCCGCGGTCGAGCCAGAAGCGCAGGACGGAGCGGAACTCCTCCTTGACCTCTTCGTTCGTCCAGTCGAAGTCGGGCTGGCTGGCATCGAAGATGTGCAGGTACCACTGGCCCGGCGTGCCATCGGCCTCGGTCACGCGTTCCCACATGCCACCGCCGAAGACGCTCTCCCAGTTGTTCGGCGGGAGCTCGCCGTTCACGCCCTTGCCGTCGCGGAAGACGTAGCGGGCGCGCTCAGGGCTGCCCGGCCCCGCCTTGAGCGCCTGCTGGAACCAGACGTGCTGGTCGGAGGAGTGATTGGGGACGAGGTCGACGATCAGGCGGATGCCGCGGGCATGCGCCTGCGCGATCATCTCGTCGAAGTCGGCGAGAGTGCCGAAGATCGGATCGACGTCGCGGTAGTCGGCAACGTCGTATCCGGCATCCTTCTGCGGACTCGTCATGAACGGGCTCAGCCAGATCGCATCGACGCCGAGCTCCTTCAGCGAATCGAGCCGGCTCGTGATGCCCGGGAGATCTCCGATGCCGTCACCGGACGCGTCCGCGAACGAGCGCGGGTAGATCTGGTAGATGACGGCGCTGCGCCACCACTCTGCTCCTGGGGCGGCGAACTGCTCAAGCTCTGTCATGCGACGAGCCTACTGCAAGCGCTTACAGTTGTGCGAGCGCCTGGATCGAATCGGTTCGGCCGGATCTCCTCATCGCCTGCGCTACACATTCTGGCACGCGCGCCATCGATCGATGTAGCGGATGCCGAGAAGTGGCGCGGAAGGCGGAAGCAGGTGTCAGGAGCCCTGGATCACGACGTTCACCGGGGCGTCGCCCCGCAGCATCCGTTCGATCTGCTTCCGGACGAGTCTGGCGATGCGCGGATTCATCGCGGTCGAGGCGCCGCCGACGTGCGGGGAGATGAGCACGCCGTCCGTCTTCCAGAGCGGATGCTCGGCGGGGAGCGGTTCCGGATCCATCACATCGAGCGCGGCGCGGATCCGGCCGTTCTGACGGGCCAGGGCGTCCGTGTCGATGAGCGTGCCGCGCCCCACGTTGACGATGAGCGCGCCGTCGGGCATGAGGTCGAGCATCCGCTCGTCGAAAAGGTGTCGTGTCTCATCGCCGCCGGGGAGGGCGAGCATGACGATCTCGGCCTTCGGGACGAGGTCGGCGAGCTCGTCGATGGCATGCACCTGCACGCGGCCGAGTCGCTCGTGCCACACCGGTCGGGCGGTGCGGGCGACGACGGTCAACTCGACCTCGAACGGCTCCAGGCGCATGGCGATCGCCTCACCGACACCACCGAATCCGACCAGCAGCACGCGCCGGTCGGCGAGGCTCTCGGCGAAGACCTGCGCCCATTCGCCGGTCTGCTGGGCGAGCACGAACCGGGGGAGCTGCCGCTGCGCGGCAAGGGCGAGCGCAAGAGCGATCTCGGCAGTGGACGTCTCGTGCACGCTCGCCGCATTCGCGAACGGGATGCCGGCGGGCAGCGCGGCGGCGACGCCGTCGTATCCGATCGACTGGCTCTGCACGAGGCCGATGTCGATGCCGTCCAGCACCGACAGCACGGACGAGGCGCCCATGTACGGCGCCACCACGAGGTCGATCCTGTCCCTCGGCGCGGGAGAGCGGAAGTCCCAGACCTCGAGCTCGACGCCCTCGGGCAGCGCTCCGATGTTCTCGGCCAGGTGGGCGGTGGGGACGGTGACGAAGAGACTCACACGTCGAGCCTATCGATCCCGCACGGCGGGGAGAGTAGCGTCGGCCTCAGCAGCGGCCCTCGGCCGCTCTCAGGCGCGAGGAGGAGCCATGATTCCGGAGATCAACTACTGGGCGGTGCTGCTGGCCATGATCTCGAGCATGATCGTCGGATCGATCTGGTACACGCCGAAAGTGTTCGGCACCCGGTGGGCGCGGCTCGCGAAGGTCGACATGACCGGGTCCGCCAAGAGCGCGGTGTGGCCGATCGTGACCACGGTGATCGTGAGCTTCGTGACCGCATGGGTGCTCGCCGGAGCGGCCGCCATCGCCTGGCACTTCTACGAGGGATCGTTCTTCGTCTCGGCAGTGGTGACGGCGATCCTCCTCTGGGCCGGGTTCACCGCCGCGCGCTTCATCACGCACGATGCCTTCGAAGGTCGCCCCACTGCACTGACGACCATGAACATCGCCCACGAGCTGGTCACGCTCGTGATCATGGCGGTGCTGATCGGAGTCTGGCCGCCGGCCGGCATCTGATCCGCACCTGGCGCCGGCGCACCGATCGACTGCCTAGGCTGAGAGGGTGAATCCTCCTGACCTCGGTCTCCTGCTCGACGTCGACGGCCCCGTCGCCAGCCCCGTCACCCGCACCATCGCGATCGGATCGATCGCCCGCGACATCGTGGACCTCGTCGCCGAAGGCGTGCCGATCGCGTTCATCACAGGGCGCTCGCACGAGTTCATCGCCGACGTGGTCATCCCGACCCTTCAGGCCGCCGGGCTGCGCGAGGCACTGGGTCGTCCAGGGGCGCGCATGTTCGGCGTGTTCGAGAAGGGCGGTGCGTGGTCGACGATCGACGTCGCCGGCATGGGTGAGCCCACGATCGATCAGACCGTGGCGTTCGACGCGGATGCCGTCGACGCGATCCGGGACCTGGTCGGGCAGCGATTCGCCGGCACCATGTTCTTCGACGAGACCAAGCGCGCGATGATCTCGGTCGAGCAGCGCACGGATGTCGCAGCCGACGACTACCGCCGTGCCCAGGGAGATTTCCAGGACGAAGCGTTCCGCATCCTCACCGCGCAGGGCGTGGGGCTCCGTTACGGCGAGCTGTCCGTCCCTGACTCTTCTGGAGCGGTGCCGTTCCGCATCGATCCGACCGTGATCTCCACCGACATCGAGTCGATCCGCCTCGACAAGGATCACGCCGCGCGACGTGCGCTCGAGCACTTCCGTGCTCACGGGCCCGTGCCGCGCCGCTGGCTCAGTGTCGGCGACTCACGCAGCGACTACCTGATGGCCGATCAGCTGCATGCGGAGGGGTACGAGACCGCTCATCTGGATGTTCGCCCAGGGGACGGCATCCTGGAGCGTCCGTACCCGGTGCTCACCGAAGCCGACCTCATCCACGACGAGGCGTTCGCCGCGCATCTCACCCGTATCAGGGCCGAACTGGGCGTCTGATCGCGGTACCGCGCTGACCGGCGCCCGCGCGACTACGCCGCGACGCGGCTGACGGCGGCGATGGCGCTCGTGAAGAAGGCAAGGCCGTCCGTGCCGGAGCGCATGGCGTCGGCGGTGTTCGGTCCGAAGCCCGCCTCGGTCGCGTGCTCGGGGTGCGGCATGAGGCCGACGACGTTGCCGGCGTCGTTCGTGAGACCGGCGATGTCACGCAGCGAGCCGTTCGGGTTCACGCCCGCATAGCGGAACGCCACGAGGCCTTCGCCCTCGATGCGATCCAGCGTCTCCTCCGAAGCGATGTAGCCGCCCTCGGCGTTCTTCAGCGGGATGACGATCTCCTGGCCGCTGGTGAACTCGCTCGTCCACGCGGACGTGGTGTTCTCCACCGTCAGCTTCTGGTCGCGCCGCACGAAGTGCTGGTGGTCGTTGCGGATGAGCCCGCCCGGCAGCAGGTGCGCCTCGACGAGCATCTGGAATCCGTTGCAGATGCCGAGCACCGGCATGCCGGACGCCGCGGCATCCTTCACCTCGGTCATGATCGGCGACAGCGCGGCGATGGCACCGGAGCGCAGGTAGTCGCCGTAGCTGAATCCGCCGGGAAGCACGAGTGCGTCGACGCCTTCGAGATCGTGCGAGCCGTGCCACAGGGCGACGGGTTCGGCGCCGGCGAGTCGGATGGCGCGCTGCGCGTCGCGGTCGTCCAGCGAGCCCGGCCAGGTGATGACGCCGATGCGGACGGTCACTCGACCACCTCGATGCCGACGACGTCCTCGATGACGGCGTTGGAGAGCACGTCATCGGCGAGCTTCTTGACCTCGGCGAGCACGGCATCCGTGACCTCGCCGTCGACCGTGAGCTCGAAGCGCTTTCCGATGCGCACATCGCTGAAGCCCTCCACGCCCAGACGCGCGAAAGCGCCGGAGACGGCCTTCCCCTGCGGGTCGAGCAGTTCGGACTTGGGCATGACGTCGACGACGATGGTGGGCATTGAAGGCTCCAGAAGTCGCGGGAAGGCGGGCCGTTCCAGTCTAGCCGCCCGGGTGGTGGTCGACGGATGCGCAGATGCGGCGCCGGCGCGGCTCGCGGATGCTCGGACGGATGACGCAGCCCCCCTGGTACATCCGTCCGAGCATGTCGAGGAGCCCCTGCTCATCGAAACTCCCGACCGCGAATCCCCAGCGGCGACACAAGTCCCTCCATGAGCAGGTTAGAGTCATCGCACAGAAGCCGCATCGTGGAGAGTCGCGGGGCTCGTCACTCTCCAATGGTCGACCTCGAGGGGGAGCAGCGCATGAAGCTCAAGGAGCTGGCCGTTCAGAGTGGAGTCAGCACGACCACTCTCAAGCACTGGATCCGCGTGGGCATCATGCCGGCCGGGCGATTGCGCAATCGCACCACGGCCGTCTACGAGCAGCGTCACGTCGACAGGGCGCGTCTGATCGTCGTGATGCGCGATTCCTACCGCGCGTCGACAGCCGCGATCAGGTCGCTGACCGATGTGATCGACTCCGACGCCCCCACGCTCGAGGTGATGAACGCGTGTCAGGCGTTCGCGCTGGGGATCGGCGAGAGCGTCGTCTCGGATCCCGACTACGAGATCTTCCGCGAGCGAACGCACGAGCTGATGCGGCGCCGCGACTGGCGCGGCTATCCCGGCGCAGCCGAACAGGGGTTGGCGCACGCGCTCGCACAGGCGTCCGCGGTCGGCCTGGACTACGACGTCGACGAGCTCATGGAGTACGCCGACGCGCTCGAGCCGCTCGCGGGCCGAAACATCGCCGCGCTGCGTCCAGACGGCTCGCGCGACGAGGTGGCCAGGAGGATGCTGCTCGCCGTCCATGCTCGTGCTCGACAGCTGGTCGCGGTGAGCAGCCTCGCTCATGCGGCGGCATCCATCCGCTCCGCGATCGATCGAGGCGTCGCCCCGGCCGACCTCGCGAAGCCTCCGTCTGCGCGCGTGGAGTAGCGCGCGGGCGTCAGGCCGAGTGGAAGACCGTGTGCAGGTCGCCGATGAGGTCGCGGCCGCCGAGGCCGTCGATCTCGAACAGCACCGATATGCCGGCGACGTGCGACCCGAGCTCCTCGATGAGCTGACGACCCGCTGCCAGAGTGCCGCCGGTGGCCAGCACGTCATCGATCAGAAGGACGCGTGAGCCGGCGGGCAGGTCGTTGTGCATCTCGATCGTCGCGGTTCCGTATTCGAGTGCGTAGTCGACGGATGCCGCCGGGCGGGGCAGCTTGCCGGCCTTGCGGATCGGGATGAGGCCCACGCCTGCGGCGATCGCCGCGGCGCTGGCGATGAGGAATCCTCGCGCTTCGATCCCCGCGATGACGTCGAACTGCCCGGCGAAGGGCTCGATGATCGCCTCGGTCGTCACGCGCAGCGCCTCTGAGTCCGCGAGCAGTGGCGTGATGTCGCGGAACAGGATGCCGGGTTCGGGATAGTCCGGGATGCTGCGGATCAGCGATTCGGCGCGAGCGAGAGCAGGGGAGAGGTCGGCGGAGGGCACTGGCCAAGGCTACTTCAGGCGCGCGGTGCTCCCGCGCTTGACTTTCGTGGGAGCGCTCCCATAGAGTGGCCCAACAGTTCGTGGGAGCGCTCCCACGCGCACGCCGGAACCCGCAGCACCATCCCGCATGAAGCACCTGCACACACAAAGGAGTGAATCGTGAACACACACGCACAGCGCCGGATCACCACGGCGGTAGCCGTCGCATCCGTCTCCGCACTGGCCCTCGCCGGCTGCGCGAGCGGCGACACCACCGGTGGCGGTGACACCGACGAGAAGGTCACCCTGACCGTCACGACGTTCGGCACCTTCGGCTACGAAGACCTCTACGAGCAGTACGAGGAGGAGAACCCGAACGTCACGATCGAGGCGACCAACATCGACACCGGCGGCAACGCCCGCACCGATGCCTTCACCAAGATCGCCGCAGGCTCCGGCCTCAGCGACGTCGTCGCGATCGAAGAAGGCTGGCTCGGCGCCATCATGGACGTCTCCGACACCTTCGTCGACCTGCGCGACTACGGGATCGAAGACCGCAAGGACGACTGGGTCGACTGGAAGTACGCGCAGGGGACCGACGCCGAGGGGCGCGTCATCGGCTACGGCACCGACATCGGCCCGAGCGGAATCTGCTACAACGGCGCGGCCTTCGAGGCCGCGGGGCTTCCCAGTGATCGCGAGTCCGTCGCGGAGCTGCTGACCGGCGACTGGGACAACTACTTCGCCGTCGGCGCCGAGTACACCGAGAAGACCGGCAAGGCCTGGTACGACCACTCCGGCTTCGTCTGGAACTCGATGGTCAACCAGCTCGAGGAGGGCTACTACACCGCTGACGGCGAGCTGAACGTCGAGGGCAACGCCGAGCTCAAGGAGCGCTTCGAGCTGCTCGGTGCAGCGACCGAGGGCGGCCAGTCCGCGGCGCAGGCGGCGTGGGACTGGAACGGCGGGAAGTCGTTCGTCGACGGCACCTTCGCGACCTTCGTCTGCCCTGGCTGGATGCTGGGTGTCGTGCAGGGTCAGGTCGAAGCTGGCGGCGGCGACGCGGCGACTGGCTGGGACTTCGCCGATGTCTTCCCCGGCGGGGCAGCCAACTGGGGCGGCGCGTTCCTCTCCGTGCCGGAGAGCTCGGAGCACAAGGAAGCCGCAGCGGCGCTCGCCGACTGGCTGACGCAGCCGGAGCAGCAGGTCAAGCAGTCCGAGGCCGCCGGCAACTTCCCGTCCACGGTCGAGGCGCAGGACGAGCTCGCCTCTTCCGCGACGCCGAACGCGTTCTTCAACGACGCACCCACGGGTGCGATCCTCGCCGAGCGCGCCAAGGGCGTCGTCGCCCAGTTCAAGGGCGCCGATGACTCGGTGATCCAGGAGAACGTCTTCGGTCCGGCCCTGAGCAGCCTCGACCGCGGCGAGACCGACACCAAGGGCGCGTGGGATCAGGCGATCCAGCTCCTGGACGAGCTCGTCGGCTGACGCACCCCTCGGCAGGCCCGGTGACCGCTCGACCGTCGCCGGGCCTGCCGAAGCACGCTCCCCGGCATCAGCACGCGACGCGACAAGGACACAGACAATGACTCTCACCGCTCCGCCGAAGGGGCGCCGAGACACAGCACCCGCAAAGCAGGCGGATGCCGTGCCGAAGCGCTCCTGGCGCCACCGCCTCTCGCGGTTCGATCAGAACGCCTCACCGTACGCGTACGTCGCGCCGTTCTTCCTGCTGTTCGGTCTCGTCGGGCTCTTCCCGCTGGTGTACACGGTCTACGTGGCCGTGCACGAGTGGGACCTGCTGAAGGGCGAGGGCGACTTCGTCGGCTTCGGCAACTTCGTCGAGATCCTCGGCGACGCGATGTTCTGGAACTCGATCGTCAACACGCTGAGCATCTTCCTGCTCTCCGCGATCCCGCAGCTGGCGGTGGCCTTGCTGGTCGCCTACCTGCTCGATCGGGGGCTGCGCGCCCCGACGATCTGGCGCATGAGCGTGCTCATCCCGTTCGTGGTCACGCCAGTGGCCGTCGCCATCATCTTCTCGAGCATCTTCAACGAGGCCGACGGTCTCGCCAACAACCTGCTGAACCTGATCGGCATCGTCGATCAGGAGTGGAAGCACAACACCTTCCTCTCGCACATCGCGATCGCCGTGATGGTGAACTTCCGCTGGACCGGCTACAACGCCCTGATCCTGCTCGCGGCGATGCAGGCCGTCCCGCGCGACCTCTACGAGTCCGCTGCGATCGACGGCGCGGGGCCTGGCCGCCGGTTCTTCTCGATCACGATTCCGACGATCCGTCCGACGCTGATCTTCGTGATCATCACCGCCACCATCGGCGGTCTGCAGATCTTCGCCGAGCCGAGGCTGTTCGACGTGTCGACGGCCGGTGGCATCGGCGGCAGCGACCGTCAGTTCCAGACCACGGTGCTGTTCTTGTGGGAACTCGCGTTCTTCCGGCGCAACCTCGGTGAAGCATCCGCCGTCGCCATCCTGCTGTTCCTGCTCATCGTCGGCATCGGCGTGATCAACTTCCTGCTCTCCCGGCGCATCGCCACCGGATCCGCGCCCAAGGCCAATCGCGCTGCGCGCCGCCGCGCCCGAATCAACACGGAGAAGACGCGATGACCGCCACCCAGGTACTCAGCGTGCCGGAGAAGATCCGCAGGCGTCGAAGCAGCGGCGGCAACGCCGGGATCGGCAGCCGTCCTGGCTTCCTCACCTACGGGCTGCTCGCCGCCTTCATCATCGGCAGCGTGTACCCGCTGTGGTGGTCGGTCGTCGTCGCCGGCGGCACCAACTCGACCCGCGGCGAGACGCTGCCGATGATCCCGGGTGGCAACTTCTTCGCGAACGCCGCGAAGGTGTTCGACGCCATCCCGTTCTGGCTGGCACTGGGCAACTCCCTGCTCGTCTCGACGATCATCACCCTCTCGGTCGTGACCTTCTCGACTCTCGCGGGCTACGCCTTCGCGAAGCTGCGCTTCAAGGGGCGCGAGGGACTCATGATCTTCGTGATCGCGACCATGGCGATCCCGACCCAGCTCGGCATCATCCCGCTGTTCATGGTGATGCGCGAGCTCGGGTGGACGGGATCCATCGGCGCGGTGATCATCCCGACCCTGGTCACGGCGTTCGGCGTCTTCTTCATGCGCCAGTACCTCGTCGACGTCATCCCCGATGAGCTCATCGAGGCGGCCCGCATGGACGGCGCGAACCAGTTCCGTACGTTCCTCACGGTCGGCATCCCCGCTGCGCGGCCCGCCATGGCCATCCTCGGTCTGTTCACGTTCATGACCGCGTGGACCGACTACCTGTGGCCGCTGATCGTGCTCTCCCCCCAGAACCCGACCCTGCAGACGGCGCTGAGCCAGCTGCAGTCCGGGTACTACGTCGACTACTCGATCGTGCTCACGGGCGCGGTGCTCGCGACGCTGCCACTGCTGATCCTGTTCGCCGTCGCCGGCAAGCAGCTGGTCAGTGGAATCATGGCCGGCGCGGTGAAAGGATGACCGCTATGACCCGCCCCTTCCCCGAGGAGTTCCTGTTCGGCGCCGCCACCGCGGCGTATCAGATCGAAGGCGCTGCGCACGAGGACGGTCGCACCGATTCGATCTGGGATGCGTTCGCGCGCGTACCCGGCGCCGTCGTCGGCGGTGAGAGCGGCAAGGCGGCCTGCGATCACTATCACCGCTACCCCGAAGACGTCGCGCTCATGACCGCGCTCGGTCTGCAGACCTACCGCTTCTCGACCTCGTGGGCGCGCGTGCGTCCCGACGGCGGCGCGGTGAACAGGGCAGGCGTCGACTTCTACAGCCGCCTCGTGGACGAGCTCCTCGGCGCCGACATCCTGCCGTGGCTCACGCTGTATCACTGGGACATGCCGCAGGCGCTGCAGGAGAAGGGCGGGTGGACGAGCCGCGACACCGTCGACCGGTTCCTCGAGTACGCCGGCACGATGCATGACGCGCTCGGCGACCGGGTGAACGTGTGGACGACGCTGAACGAACCGTGGTGTTCCTCGTTCCTCTCCTACACGGGCGGTGAGCACGCGCCGGGTCACACCAGCGTCGCCGAGGGGCTGCTGGCATCGCATCATCTGCTGCTCGCGCACGGCCGGACCGTGCAGGAGCTGCGCTCGCGTGATGAGACGTTGAACCTCGGCATCACGCTGAACCACACGGTCGCCGATCCGGCCGATCCCGACCGTCCCGCCGACGCCGACGCCGTGCGCCGAGTGGACGGCCAGTTCAACCGGTGGTTCCTCGACCCGATCTACCGCGGCTCGTACCCCGCGGACATCGTCGAGGACATCCGCGGCGTGGATCCGGATGCGGTCGCGCTGTTCGAAGCCGCGATCCACGACGGCGACATGACGTCGATCTCGCAGAAGATCGACACCCAGGGCGTCAACTACTACCACGGTGATCTTCTGTCCGGTCGGGCTCCGGCGGTGCCGCCCGTGTCGGGCGGGCCGACGACCGAGAGGGCGAGGCGCAGCCCGTACCCGTCGAACGACGGCATCCACACGGTCGAGCGTGGACTGCCGCGCACGGCGCAGAACTGGGAGGTGCAGCCGGAGGGGCTGACCCGCCTGCTGCAGCGTGTCTGGACCGAGTACGCCGAGCCAGCCGGCACCGTGCTGTACGTGACCGAGAACGGCGCCGCATACGACGACGTCGCGGTCGTCGAGGACGGCGAGACGCGCGTGCACGACGCGGATCGCACCGAATTCCTTCGCCAGCACCTCGGTGCCGTGCTGGATGCCGCGGATGCCGGAGTCGACGTGCGCGGCTACTTCTACTGGTCGATGTTCGACAACTTCGAGTGGGCGTGGGGCTACGACAAGCGATTCGGCATCGTGCGTGTCGACTACGACACTCAGCAGCGCAGCCTCAAGGACAGTGGTCGGGAGTACGCTCGCATCATCGCCGCGCGCACCCTGTAGTCGGGTCGTCGGCATTCAGATCGCGCGAAGTGCTGCACTCGGACCCGGGACGCAGCCCTTTGCGCGATTCGAACGAAGGAGGTTGCCGATGACACGAGCGACGATCGAAGAGGTGGCGGCCACCGCAGGAGTATCGCGTTCGACGGTGTCGCGCGTGGTCAACGGCTCCACCGCGGTGAGCCCGGAGGCGCTCGCCGCCGTGCAGACGGCGATCGCCGAGCTCAACTACGTGCCCAACCGTGCTGCCCGTTCCCTGGCGTCCAAACAGACGCACGCGATCGCTCTGATCGTTCCGGAGGACACCACGCGCTTCTTCGGCGATCCGTTCTTCGCCTCGATCGTCGCCGGTATCACCGGCGCGCTCAGAGGCTCGGACTATCTGCTCAATCTGCTCATCGCCAGTGACGACCCCGGCGACAAGATGACCAGCTTCGTGCGCAACGGCGGTGTGGACGGCGCGCTCATCGTGTCGCATCACACGAGCGACGCGTTCATCGATCGCATCGCGGACGCCGTGCCCGTCGTCTGGGGCGGACGCCCTCTGCGGCAGCGCCCGAGCGACTACGTGGTCGACGTCGACAACGTCGCGGCGGCTCGCACCGCGACGCAGCGCCTGATCGACATCGGCCGCACGCGTATCGCGACGATCTCCGGTCCGTTGAGCATGCTCGCCTCCGTCGATCGCGTGCAGGGCTTCCGCGATGCGCTTTCGGATGCCGGACTCGCCCCGTTCGCGGAGGAGGAGGGTGATTACGGTGAGACGAGCGGCGCGGAGGCCGTGCGCCGCATCCTGTCGGCCGGCACTCCCGATGCGATCTTCGTGGCGAGCGACCTCATGGCGCGCGGCGCGCTGAACGCCATGCGGTCGGTGGGGTTGAGGGTGCCGGAGGATGTCGCGCTGCTCGGATTCGACGACTCGGCAGTGGCGTTGTCCACCGACCCTCCGTTGACGACCATGCGGCAGCCGATGTATCTGCAGGGCGAGACCATGGCCGCGGTGCTGCTCTCTCGCCTCTCCGGCGGCGAGACCGAGAAGATGACGATCCTGCCGACCGAGCTGGTCGTGCGCGGGTCGGCGTAGAGCACTCCGCGCTCAGAACCGGCGACCCCCGGAACGACCTGACGACCTGCTGCCGCCGGAGCTGCTGAAGGACCGACTGCTCGACGATCGCGATGAGCTGCTCCGCGACGAACCGCTCCACGAGGAGCCTCCCCATCCGGATGAGCCGCCGCCTCCGCCCCCGCCGCTGCGGCCGAACGCACCGGAGAGCGCGCCGATCACCACGCCGCCGATGACGAACAGCACGACGAGTCCTGGCTGCTCCTCGGCGACGGCCATGCTGCTGAAGAACCCGAGTCCGCCGCCGCAGACCGCGCCCCACACAGCCTTCCCTGCCGTCCCGTCGTCCTCTTCGTACACGCGTGGCCGCCGCCACTCCGAGCGCTCGGTCGTGCGCGTGGGCGGGTCGTACATCACAGGGCCGTCATCGGGGGGCCGGACGGATCGGACGAAGCGCCCGCTCTCCGGCGCCGCCGAGGCGCCGACGAGACTCTGCACCTGCTCGGCCGCCGACAGTGCGGAAGCCGCCTGCTGTTCTGCGTCTTCCGTGCCGGCGGCCGCCACGGATTCGGCGAGCTTCCGCTGGGCGAACTGCAGCCGCATCAGGGGGAATGAGGTCACCTCGCCGGGTCGTGCCTGCACCGAGATCTCGGCCGCGCGGACGGCGGCCTTCGCCTGGTCGATGATCGATCCCGTCGGCGTCGGCGTCGGCGTCGTCGGCGTCGGCGTCGTCGGCGACGCCGACCGTGCAACGAGCGCGTCAGCCTGGGCATCGACGGCGTCACGAAGATCCTTCGCCTCGGCGAGCAGCCGCTCGATCTCGTGCACGGCACGGGTGATGGCCCGCGGCTTGCGCGCCTGCACAGCCTTCTGCAGAGCATCGAGCTCGCGGTCCGCGGCGCCCAGCCGACGGCCGA
This sequence comes from Microbacterium shaanxiense, assembly GCF_054779995.1. Taxonomy (NCBI): domain Bacteria; kingdom Bacillati; phylum Actinomycetota; class Actinomycetes; order Micrococcales; family Microbacteriaceae; genus Microbacterium; species Microbacterium shaanxiense. The sequence goes on from NZ_BAAGXE010000002.1 coordinate 462,315, forward strand.
TCTCTTCCGGGTTGTCCACCACGCCGACCAGATCCGCCGGCGGAAACGCGGCAGTGAGCGTGGTGAGCCGGGCCGCGGCGTCGTTCTGGAAGGCTCCGGCGTCGGCACGTTCCGACTTCAGCCGGGTCAGAGTGTCCGCCGCTCCATCGGTCAGAGCCCGAAGCGACGCCATCTCGCGCGTGCGTCCTTCGAGATCGCGGTCGACCTGCTCGCACAGCCCGATGATCGCGTCTGTCCACGACCGCGTCTCCTGCGTCGTGTCCTCATCGGCATCCTCCAGCTTCTCGAGAAGCTGGAACGCCTCCTGCAGGCGGGACCGGCACGCCGCCAGGACGTCGGCGTACTCGGTCGTGGTCTCCTCGCCGAACTCCGCGGTCACGAAGCCGAGCTCCTGCTCACTCGTGCGCACCGCTTCATCGGTCTGGACCAGTTGACGCGCCGCGCGCTTCTTCTGCCCCTCCAGCGTTCGCAGCTCCGCGGCCAGCCGTGCACGGCGCCTGAGGAACAGGACGAGTCGTGTGATGAGGAAGATGACCAGGACGAGTCCGGCCGCCCACAGCAGCCATACCCACCACGGCGTCGGAACCTCCGAGAACTCGTCGGCGACGTATGCGATTCCGCCGGCCCAGTCGTCGTCCGCGAGGTAGCCCCCTCCGAGCGCGTTCTCGATGTCGAGCACCCGGGATTCGGAGAGCGGTCCGGCTGAGACTCCGTCGCCGCCGTACTCCGCCGAGATGGCGAGGCTGCGGCCGTCGGTCGCGATCGCGAGAAGGTACTGATCCGACGCGAGATTGTTGCGCTGCGCCGTGTCATCCGCCCAGGCCAGAGCATTGGAAGGGTTCTCGAAGTCGGGCACCAGGACGACGTAGAGCTCGGGGAGGCTTCCGTCGGACGCCAACTCGCCGAGACGCTCTTCGAGGCGCGCTTCGTCTGCGTCGTCGAGGACGTCGGAGACGTCGCTGATGTATCCCGGCTCGAGTTCCGGCGGAGTCTCGGCGCCGGCGGCGACGGGCGGGGTGAGGACGAGGGCTCCGAGCAGCAGCGCCGCTCCCACGGTCGTCGTACGTCGTACCCGGTCCGTCATGGCGCCCCCCAGCGGTGAAATATGGTCCGGCCCATCATGGCACGGGTGATCGCGAGACGAACGGCCGTGGCGCGCTCGCGCTTTCGTGCTCGGATCTGGCCTCAGGCGGCGAGTTCGGCCTTCGACCCGGTAGCCGTTCGTCGCAGATCCGATGCCGCTCGTCGCATTTCTGTGTCTGCTGCGCCGGAAACCATCGCGGTCGCACACTGCCGTCCCTAGCTTGACAGCACGCGATGCCGCACGCGAGAGCATGCAACGCGTCGTGCCGACGAACTCGAAGGAGAGTCAGTTGTTCACATTCGTTTCCTCCCCCCGGGCGATGGTTCTGTCCGTCGCTGGAGCCGTCCTCGTCACAGGTCTTGTGACGACCAGCCTCTTGGGCGGTGTCGCCGACGCGGGGCCCTCATCGCTGGAGAGCCCCTCCAGCTCCTCGAAGAAGGTGTTGCACACCGATGATGCCCCTGCGGCGATCGGTCCGTATTCCCAGGGGATCGCCGCAGGCAACATGGTGTTCGTCTCAGGGCAGCTGCCCATCGACCCGAAGGTCGGCGCGATCGACAACAGCCAGTCGATCGCGGAGCAGACCGCCCTGTCGGTGCAGAACGTCAGAGCTGTGCTGAAGGAGGGGAAGCTCGATCTCGACGATGTCGTCAGCACCACCGTCTACCTGTCGGACATCGACGACTTCGCCGCGTTCAACTCCGTCTACGCCGAGTACTTCGGCACCGAAGCCGCCCCCGCGCGGGCGACCGTCGAGGTCGCCGCACTGCCGCAGGGAGCAAAAGTCGAGATCAGCGCGATCGCCGTGCGATAGGAGAGGAAATCATGGAAACGCAAGACCTTCAGACATCCGGAATCTCACGACGCAATGCCCTCAGGCTGTTCGGCGCCGGGGCAGGTGCCGTGGGCCTCAGCACTCTGGGCATTGCATCGCCCGCGAGCGCGCTGACCCCCGCCGCCGTCGTACCGGCAGCGAACGACGCCGCCTTCTGGCAAAAGGTCGAGAAGATGTTCGTGCTCGACAAGAAGATCCTCTATATGAACGTCGGCACCGTCGGTTCGCCCCCTCGCCAAGTGCTCGACATCGTGGACGCCGTTCACCGCCAGGTGGCGCGGGACGCCGAAGCGGCCTACAGCGACTTCGCGGATGTGCGCCAGACGATCGCCGCAGCGCACGGTGTCGACACGGACGAGATCGTGATCACCCATAACACTTCGGACGGAATGTCGAAGGCGCTGATGGGGCTCAACCTGCGCGAAGGCGACGAGATCCTGACGACGAATCATGAGCACGGCGGAGGTAACACCCCGATGGCGATGCTGCGCGACCGCCAGGGAGTCGTGATCAACCGGGTGCAGCTCCCGGTCGGCGATCAGCAGAGCGCCGAGGACTACGTCGCCCTGTTCCGCGCCGGTATCACCAGTCGTACCAAACTGATCATGTTCTCCGCCCCCACCTACCTCACCGGCACGATGCTGCCGATCAGGGAACTGGCGGTGCTCGCACAGGAGCACGGGATCCCGACGCTCGTCGACGGGGCGCATATCCCGGGAATGATGAACTACAACTTCAGGGAGCTCGGAGTCGACTTCCTCGCGGCATCCGCTGCGAAGTGGCAGTGCGGCCCCGGCGGCACCGGCATCCTCTACATCCGCAACCGTGTCAACGCGGCGAACCCGAACCCCCTGCCCGAGTTCTGGCCGATCGTGTCGTCGGGCTACCCGACGGACGGCTCGGTGGATCTGCGCAGCCGTGATGAGAGCCAGGACATCGGCAAGTATCTGCAGTCCGTCGGCAACGGCAGCAAAGCATTGAATGTCGGAGTGCAGACGGCGGTCCAGGTGTGGGACGAGATAGGGCGGCAGAACATCCAGGACCACATCGTCGGCCTGGCCGACAACCTCAAGGAGCAGGTCGTCGAGCGGTGGGGAGCAGGTGCGCTCTATTCCGCGAAGTCCGATGGCCGTCTCACCTGCGCGCTGACCGGGTTCAACCCGTTCCAGAATGCGGACGATGTGAAGAACTCACAGAAGTCGGCCGACTTCGTGGCGCGGCTGCTCGACGAGCACGGGATCGAAGTCCGGACCACCTCTGTGCCGGTCATCGGGGACGCGACCCTGCATGTTCCGGTGCGAGTGTCGACTCATCTGTTCCATCAGCAGGAGGACGTCGACCGGTTCGTCGACGCTGCGTGGAAGCTGTCCGAACAGATGGCCTGATCGTCGGGTCACGGCCGGTGCGTCCGCTCGACGGATGCGCCGGCCGTCCTTCCCGCGTGCCGCCGACGCGGTGGTTCGTCGCTCTCGCGGGACGGCGCTCTCATCATCGAGACGGTTCCCGACGCCTATACCATGGTCCCGAAGTCGCAACCGCTGCAGGAGACGGACGCCCCATGATCTTCGATGTGCTCGTCGCCGATGACGAGCCACCCGCTCTGGCCGAGCTCGTGGCGCTGCTCGAGGCGGATGCCAGGATCGGTGCGATCCACGCGGTCTCCAGCGGAGCAGACGCCCTTCGTACCCTCTCGATCGAGGCGGTGGATGCCGTCTTCCTCGATATACACATGCCGGGTGTGGACGGGTTCGATCTCGCGCGAGCTCTCGATCGGTTCGCGCAGCGACCATCGGTCGTGTTCGTCACTGCCGACGAGGCGGGTGCGCTCGAGGCGTTCGACGTGCATGCTCTCGACTACGTACTCAAACCGGTTCGCCCCGAGCGACTGCGACGTGCGGTCGACAGGTTGCTCGACGACCGTGGCGTCGGCGACGCGCCTGAAAGCGTGGAAGTGGAGACCGTGCCCGTGTCGACCGGGCGGTCGGTACGGCTTGTCCGGCGCGGCGACGTGCGCTGGGTGAGGGCAGAGGGGGACTACTCGCGGATGTGGACCGAATCGGGCGCCAGCCATCTCGTTCGCATCCCGATCTCGGAGCTCGAGGAGCGATGGTCGGCGGCGGGGTTCGTGCGCATTCATCGGTCCTATCTCGTGCAGGCGGAGGCGGTCACCGAACTCCGCCTCACCGGCCCGGTGCCGGTGGTCGGGCTCCAGGAAGTCGAGTTGCCCGTCAGCCGGCGGCTGATCCCCTCCGTGCGCAGCCGGCTGATGAATGCGGGCGGACGATGAAGCCGCTCGGCAGCGGCGGTGGCCGACGGTGCCGAGCGGCCCGCGGTACCGGCGATCCTCAGGCCGAGAGTTCAGCCTTGAGCGTGTTGTTCCACGGATCCTCGAATGCCAGGGTGCGGCCGTCGTCGCGGACCTCGGTGCCGAAGTGCCTGAGGCGTTCGTTCAATGCACCAAGTGCGTCGACGTCGGGAAGCAGCAGGTCGACCTGACCGAGGCCGAGCGCCGGCATCCGCGGACCCGCTCCACGGGAGTTCCACACATTCATCGCCATGTGGTGGTGGTACCCGCCGGCGCTGACGAACAGCGCCTGGCCGCCGAGGGATGCCGTGGCATCGAAGCCGAGCCGGTTCACATAGAACTCCCGCGCAGTGTCGACATCGCCGACCGAGAGGTGCACGTGGCCGATCTGCGCCGCCGTTTCTCCGGTCGGCTCCTCGCCCAGGTGCTCCTGCAGGAACGCGTTCGGGTCGAGGTAGAGGGTCGCCATCTCGATCTGCCCGTGCGTCCACGACCAGTCGGAGCGGTCGCGATCCCAGTACAGCTCGATGCCGTTGCCCTCGGGGTCGGTGAGGTAGAACGCCTGGCTGACGAGGTGGTCGGCGCTGCCGGTGAACGTCTGCGGCGCGTGCTCTGCGATCGAGAACAGAGCGCCCGCCAGCGCTGCCTGCGACTCGAACACGATCGCCGTGTGGAAGAGTCCGGCCGAACCGGGGCTCGCGTGCCGCAGCGCCGGCTCGTGGCGGAGGATCACGAGCGGTGCGCCGGCTCGACCGAGCGTCACGGCATGGCCGGCAGCATCCTGCACCTGCAGTGTGACGACGTCGCGGTAGAACGCCGTCATCGCGTCGAGATCGGCGACCAGCAGGGTGACGGCACCCATAGAAGTTGCCGCGGCAAGTTTTTCATTCATGTCAATGCAAACCGGCATCGGCCGGGAAGTATTCCGTCTACCCGCGTCCCATGCGCGCGAACGCGCCGAGCACGGTGCGCTCCGACGAGATCAGGTAGGTCTCCAGCGCGTCGGCCGCCGCATGCGGACCCTTTTCCAGCAGCGTCTTGAGCACGACGCGGTTCTTGCGCACGAAGGGCTCGTGCAGGGCACGGGGATCGTCGATCTCGAGGAACACCAAGCGGAGTTCCGCCGCGACGTCGCGGTACGTTCGCGCGAGTCGCGGGCTGTCGGCGAGCGCGACGATCGCATCGTGGAAGGCCATGTTCGCGCTGCCGACCCGGTGCCATTCCTCCTTCGGCAGGTGCTTCTCGGCTTCGGTGAGCGCGGCGCGCATCGACTGCACTGCCGGATGCTCCGGCTCCGACTGGCGAAGCTCGGAGCACTCGATCACGCGGCGCGCCCGGTAGATGTCGATGACATCGGCGATCGACGGCGCCGCCACCGAGACGCCTCGGTGCGGCACGTGCTCGATGAGGCCCTGCTCGGCCAATACGCGGAACGCCTCCCGCAGGGTGTTGCGCGAGACCTCGAACCTCTCGGCCAGAGCCGCCTCCGACAGGCGGGCGCCCGGTGCGAAGTCGCCGTCGATGATCCTCTGCCGCAGCTCATCGGCCAGCGCTCCCTGATGGTTCACGCCTTCATGTTAAGCGGGTGAGCCCTCGCTGTAGCATCCCGGAAACAAAATTGTTGAACAATCATGGTCAATCCGTTCTACACTCGGTGTCACCCGACACCCGCCGAAGACGATGGGAATCCCTTCATGTCCGAGCAGTCCCCGATCGACGCCCAGACCGACCCCGAGACCGCCGCGAAACTCGCCGCAGTGAAGAAGCGCGTCGGCCGCAGCGCCGTCATCGGTGCGATCTTCCTGATGGCCACCAGCGCCATCGGCCCCGGCTTCATCACGCAGACCGCCACCTTCACCGCATCGATGGGTGCCGCCTTCGCGTTCGCCATCCTCGTCTCGGTACTCATCGACATCGCCGTCCAGCTCAATGTCTGGCGCATGATCACCTCTTCCGGCAAGCGCGCCGGCGAACTCGCGAACTCGGCCATCCCGTTCTCCGGGCACGTGATCGCGATCCTCGTCGTGATCGGCGGCCTCGCCTTCAACATCGGCAACATCGCCGGTGGCGGGCTGGGCCTGAACGCCCTGCTCGGCGTCGACCCGAAGGTGGGCGGACTGCTCACCGCGGCGCTGGCGATCGTGATCTTCCTGATCAAGAAGGCCGGCAAGGTGATGGACATCGTGCTGGTCGTCCTCGGCATCGGCATGATCGTGATGACGGTCGTCGTCGCGATCATCGCGCAGCCGCCGATCGGCGACGCGCTGCGTCAGACGTTCGTCCCTGACGAGCTGAACTTCGCCACCATCACCACGATCGTCGGCGGCACCGTCGGCGGCTACATCACCTACTCCGGTGCGCACCGCTACCTCGACTCAGGGCAGACCGGCCCCGAGTACGCGGGCCCCGTCATGCGGGCAGCCGCCAACGGCATCCTGATCACCGGCATCATGCGCTACGTGCTGTTCCTCGCGATCCTCGGTGTCGTGGCTTCCGGTGTCGCCCTCGATCTGTCCAGCCAGGCCGCCAACCCCGCCGGCCAGGCCTTCGGCTCGGTGCTCGGTGATGCGGGCCTGCGCATCTTCGGTGCGATCTTCTGGGCCGCCGCTCTCAGCTCGGTGATCGGCGCCGCGTACACGTCGGCGACGTTCCTGTCGTCGTTCCACAAGCGCTTCCTCGGCGGCTGGTCGCTGCAGATCGCAACCGTCGCGTTCATCGTCGTGTCGCTGATCGTGTACCTGTCGATCGGCACCGCACCGGCCGCGATCCTGGTGTTCGTCGGCGGCTTCAACGGACTCATCCTGCCGATCGGCCTTACGGTGTTCATGTACATCGGATGGTTCCGCCGCGACCTGCTCGGCACGAAGAAGTACCCGCTGGTACTGCTCATCGCCGGCACGCTGGTGACGCTGCTCACCTGGTACATGGGCATCGTCTCGGTCGGACCCATCTTCGCCTTCCTCGGAATCGGAGCGTGACCATGCCTGTGAATGGTGGGCCGACCATCGACCTGAACTCCGACCTCGGCGAGAATGTCCCCGACCGCATCGTCAGCGACGACGTCGCGATGCTCGAGATCGTCACGAGCGCGAACGTGTCATGCGGGTTCCACGCGGGCAGCCCCGAGGGCATCCGCGACACTCTGGCGGCCGCGGTGCGGGGCGGCGTCGTGATCGGCGCCCACCCCGGCTATCGCGACTACGAGAACTTCGGCCGCACGAACGTCGAGATCGACTCGGCCACGTTGCAGGCGCATGTCGAGTACCAGCTCGGCGCGCTCATCGGCCTGGCCTCTTCGGTCGGCGGTACCCTCTCGTACGTCAAGCCGCACGGTGCGCTGTACAACACGATCGCCCGCGACGAGCGGCAGTCCGCCGACGTGGTCGCGGCGATCAAGGCGATCGATCCGAGCCTCGTGCTGCTCGGTCTCGCGGGCGGCGTCGTGCTGGAAGTCGCGTCGAAGGCCGGCCTCGCGGTCGCTGCCGAGGCCTTCGCCGATCGGGCGTACATGCCTGACGGGCAGCTCGTGTCGCGCACCCAGGAGGGCGCCGTGCTGCACGACCCCGCCGCCGTCGCCGAACGCATGGTGCGGCTCGCCTCGGACGGCGTGATCCAGGCGATCGACGGAACGGACGTACGCGTCGAGGCCCAGTCGATCTGCGTGCACGGCGACAGCCCTGGTTCCATCGCGATGGCGGCGGAGACGAAGCGGATGCTGCAGGCAGCAGGCATCACGATCGCACCGTTCGCCGGAGTCTGAGATGGTTGTGCTCGCGACCTCCGATCAGCTCGCCGCCGCCCGGGCTGCGCGTGCTTCGTATCGTTCGGGGCAGGCCGTGCCGACCAGCGGTGTCGCCGCGGGGCTCACGCAGGCGAACCTCATCGCCGTGCCGGCGGACTGGGCCTTCGAGACGCTGCTCTACGCCCAGCGCAATCCGAAGCCGTGCCCGGTGCTCGAGGTCATCGAGCAGGGACAGGTGGAGTCGATCCTGGCACCAGGCAGCGACATCCGCACCGACATCGGCCGGTACCGGATCTGGCGCGATGGCGAACTGACCTCAGAGGTGAGCGATGCGACGGAGGCGTGGGACGAGCATCCGGACCTGGTCGCCTTCCTGATCGGGTGCAGCTTCACGTTCGAGACGGGGCTCGTGGATGCCGGCATCCCGATCCGCCACCAGGAGCTCGGACGCAACGTGCCGATGTACCGCACGAACGTCGACTGCGTCCCAGCCGGGCGTCTGCGCGGCGAGATGGTCGTCTCGATGCGGCCGATCCCTGCGGGTCGGGTGGCGGATGCCGTGCAGATCTCGGGACGGACTCCGGCGGTGCACGGCGCCCCTGTGCACGTCGGCGACCCGACATCGCTCGGCATCGCCGATCTCTCGCATCCCGACTTCGGCGATGCTCCAGAGGTGCGCGAGGGTGAGATCCCGGTGTTCTGGGCCTGCGGCGTCACCCCGCAGGCGGCGATCATGGCATCCAAGCCGCCGTTCGCGGTCACGCATGCACCCGGCTACATGTTCATCACCGACGTGCCGGATGCGGAGTACATCGTCTGATGCGCATCCTCACAGCATCAGACCGCACTCTGCTCGTCGAGGCGGTCGACCTCGACGAAGCCATGCGGCTGAACCTGGCCTGGGACGGCGTGCCCGGGATCGTCGAGCGCATCCCCGGGGCGCGCACGGTGCTCGTGCGGTTCGATCCGCTGCGCACGTCGGCTGCCGCGCTCGCCGAGGTGCTCTCGGCGACGCAGGTGGACGCCGCGCACGTGCCGCACACGCGCGAGGTCGCGGTGCCGGTGCATTACGACGGCGAGGATCTGACGGAAGCCGCGTCGCTGCTGGGGGTGTCGTCCGAGGAGCTCGTGAACCGGCATCTCGCGGCCGACTGGCAGGTCGCGTTCTCGGGCTTCGCGCCCGGGTTCGGGTACGTCGTGAGCGGGGATCCGCTGTTCGACGTACCGCGTCGTTCGTCGCCGCGCACCCGCGTGCCGGCCGGATCGGTCGCACTCGCCGGAGCGTTCACGGGCGTCTATCCGCGCGAGAGCCCCGGTGGCTGGCAGCTGATCGGCCACACGGATGCCGTGATGTGGGACATCGACCGCGACCCGCCGGCACTGCTGTCGCCGGGGGCGCTGGTGAGGTTCGAGCGCGCTGGTCGGGAGTCGGCGACACTGTCCCGGTCTGCTGGATCGGAGAACGGAGACGAGCCGGCGAGTCTCCGGAGTGTCGCCGCTCGCCGCGCCGAGGACACGCCAGTCGGTCTGGGTTTTCCCAGAGGCGGCAGCGTGGAAGTGGTGCGCCCCTCCCTGCAGTTGCTGGTGCAGGATGCCGGTCGGCCCGGCCACGCGGCGCTCGGAGTCTCGGCATCCGGAGTCGCGGATCGCACGGCGCTGCGCGACGCCAACCGGGCCGTGGGCAACGCAACGGATGCCGCGGTGCTCGAGAGCGTCGGCGGAGCGGTGCTGCGATTCCACGGTGACGGCGTCGCCGCTGTGACCGGCGCGATCGGCGAGCTCACCCTGACGGATGCCGAGGGCCTCACCCGCGGCATCCCGCACGGTGCGCCTTTCGCCACCGTCGACGGTGACGCGCTGCAGCTCGGCCATCCCGACCGTGGACTGCGCTACGTGGTCGGTGTCCGTGGCGGTATCGACGCAGCATCCGCTCTCGGCAGCCGAGCCAGCGACACGCTCGCGGGCCTCGGTCCTGACCCGCTGGCCGCCGGTGATCTCGTCGCCATCGGAGATGCCGCACGGTACGCGGTCGATCCCGTCGCCACGCAGCGCGAGCTGCCGTCATCCGGCGAGCTCGTCGAGCTCGACATCACACTGGGTCCGCGCGACGACTGGTTCACGGCATCAGCTCTCGACACTCTGACGACACAGGAGTGGCTGGTCACGCCGCGGTCCGATCGGGTCGGCATCCGGCTGCAGGGCGAAGTGCCTCTGGCTCGCGCGACGCAGGGCGAACTGCCCAGTGAGGGCGCCGTGACCGGTGCGATCCAGGTGCCGCCCGACGGGCAGCCTGTGCTGTTCCTGCCGGATCATCCGCTCACCGGCGGGTACCCGATCATCGGCGCCCTGACCGATCGCTGCCTGGATCTCGCCGCCCAGCTGCCGCCGGGTGCGCGCATCCGTTTCCGAATCCCCCGCATCGAAGAAGGACTGTCATGAAGAAGGTGCTGATCGCCAATCGCGGCGAGATCGCGGTGCGCGTGATCCGCGCATGCGCCGAGGCCGGGTACGGCTCGGTCGCCGTGTACGCCGATCAGGATGCCGATGCGCTGCACGTGCGCCTGGCCGACGAGGCGGTGGGACTGGGCGGCACGAGCGCCGCCGACACGTACCTCTCGATCGATGCGCTGCTGCGCGCTGCCGCCGACAGCGGGGCGGATGCCGTGCACCCCGGCTACGGGTTCCTCTCGGAGAGCGCGGAGTTCGCCCGTGCGGTCGAGCGCGCAGGCCTCGTCTGGATCGGCCCTGCGCCCGAGAGCATCGACGCGCTCGGCGACAAGATGACCGCACGACGGATCGCGCAGAAGGTGAGCGCGCCTCTCGCGGCCGGAACGGATCAGCCGCTCGCCGGGCCGGCCGAAGCTGTCGCATTCGCGGAGGAGCACGGGTTGCCGATCGCGATCAAGGCGGCGTTCGGAGGCGGTGGGCGAGGGCTGAAGGTCGTGCGCGAACTGTCCGAGGTCGCGGAGGCGTTCGACGCCGCCACCCGTGAGGCGATCGTGGCGTTCGGGCGGGGGGAGTGCTTCGTGGAGCGGTTCCTCGAGAGTCCGCGGCACATCGAGGTGCAGGTGCTCGGCGACGGGCGCGGCGAGATCGTCGTGGTCGGCGATCGCGACTGCTCGATGCAGCGCCGCAATCAGAAACTGATCGAAGAGGCTCCGGCGCCCGGGCTGACCGTTGCGCAGCGCTCCGAGATCCACGACGCCGCGCGCCGGATCTGCGCCGAGGTCGCATACCGCGGCGCGGGAACCGTCGAGTTCCTGCTCGCCGCGGACGGCACGATCTCCTTCCTCGAGGTGAACACTCGGCTGCAGGTCGAGCATCCTGTCACCGAGGAGGTCACGGGCGTCGACCTGGTGGCGGAGCAGTTCCGGATCGCATTCGGGGACGGGCCGTCCTTCACCGACACCCCCGAGCCGCAGGGGCACGCGTTCGAGTTCCGGATCAATGCGGAGGATCCGGGGCGCGGCTTCCTGCCGAGCCCGGGGACGGTCGAGACGCTGCGGATTCCCGGCGGACCGGGCGTGCGGTGGGACAGCGGGATCGAAGCGGGGGATGCCGTGCAGTCGGCGTTCGATTCGATGATCGCGAAGCTCATCGTGCATGCGGACGACCGGGATGCTGCGCTGGTGCGCGCACGGCGCGCGCTGCGTGAGCTGTCGGTCGAGGGGCCGGCGACCGTCATCCCGTTCGATCGCCTGGCCGTCGATGAGCCGGAGTTCCAGACCGCGACGTTCGCCGTGCACACCCAGTGGATCGAGAGCACCCTGTTGCCGCGGCTGGAGCCGCAGCTGCGACCGGCGCCCGTCGAGGATGCTGCGCTGCAGCGCTTCCCCGTCGAGATCGACGGGCGTCGCGTGATGCTCGGGGTTCCGGCTGCGCTGCTGCAGGGATTCGCCGGCGGGGCCGTGCCGGCGGATGCTCCGGCATCCGCCGATCCTGCCGAGCTGCGGGCACCGGTCCCCGGCACGCTGGTGCGCTGGCTCGTGGATGATGGAACGTCGGTCGAGGCGGGGGATGCCGTGGCCGTGCTCGACGCGATGAAGATGGAGACCCAGGTCACCGCTCATCGCGCCGGGGTACTGGTTCAGGCTGCTGCGGTGGGCGACCTCGTCGCCGCGGATGCAGCGATCGGCCGTATCGGCTGAGTCGCAGCGTCCGAGCTTGCGGTCCGCGTCGCTGTTACGCACTGCGGAGGTTGTCACGCCTGTCGGAGAGATTCGGTGAAAACCTCCGACAGGCGTGACAACCTCCGACAGGCGTGACGCGCGGAAGCGCCTACTCCGGATCGCCGCCCAGCGGGCCGACGGCGGGGATGGGCCCGCCGTCATCCGCTCCGGTCTTGCGGGCACGGGCGATCGCATTGCCGACGTGATACACCAGCAGCGCCGCGACAGTGCCGATCACGATGGCGCCGAGCTGGAAGGCGCCCCACTGCATCGCGAACCCGCCGACCGCGATGACGAACGAGATCGCGACGGTGTACTGGTTGACCGGGCGGGAGAAGTCCACGCGGTTGTCGACCCAGATCTTGATGCCGATGACGCCGATCAGGCCGTACAGTGCGGTGGTCACGCCGCCGAGCACTCCGGGTGGGATGGTGTTGAAGATCACGCCGATCTTCGGCGAGAAGGCGAGCAGGATCGCGGCGAAGCCGGCCACCCAGTAGGCGGCGGTGGAGTAGACGCGGGTAGCCGCCATCACGCCGATGTTCTCGCCGTAGGTCGTGGTGGCCGAGCCGCCGAAGCCGCCGGCGAGCGTGGTGGCGAGACCGTCGGCGACCAGGGCGCGTCCGGTGTGCTTGTTGATCGACGGGTCGTTCGTCATGGTGGCGACGCCGCGCACGTGCCCGACGTTCTCGGCGATGAGCACGAGCACGACGGGGAGGAACATCGGCACGATCGTCCAGGCGCCGGGATCTGCGACGGCGGCGAGGTGGAACTCGGGCAGGCCGATCCACGCGGCATCCGCGATCGGGGCGAAGTCGACCTGGCCGGTGAAAGCGGCGACGATGTAGCCGACGATCACACCGAGGAAGATCGAGATGCGGCCGAGGAAGCCGCGGAACAGCACGCTGAACAGGACCACCGTGATCAGTGTCACCGAGGCGAGCTCGGGCTGCAGCGTGAAGTTGTTCCACGCGGCGGGGGCGAGGTTGAAGCCGATCAGCGCGACGATGGAGCCCGCGACGACCGGCGGCATGAGCTTGTCGATCCAGCCACTGCCGACCGCCTGCACCAGGAATCCGATGCCGGCGAGCAGCACGCCGACCACGAGCACGCCGACGAGCGCCTGGGCGATCTGCTCCGGCGTCTCGAGGGCGTTGCCGCCGTTGAGGGCGGTGATCGGGGCGAGGAATGCAAACGACGAACCCAGGTAGCTGGGCAGCCGGTTGCGTGTGAGGAGCAGGAAGAGCAGAGTGCCGAGGCCCGAGAACAGCAGCGTCGTCGACACCGGGAAGCCGGTGATGATCGGCACCAGGAAGGTCGCACCGAACATCGCGACAACGTGCTGCGCACCGATCGCGAAGGTGGCGGGCCAGTTCAGGCGCTCCTCTGGACGCACGACCTCGCCGGGGGCGACGGTGTGACCATTGCCATGGATCTTCCACACGGGCATGAGGGCTCCTCGGAAATCGGGGTGAGGGAATCGGGGGGATGCTGGAGAAACACTATCGAGTCGTCGACGCGCGCCGTGCGCGACGCGGCTCCCCTGGACTACGCGGTGAGGCGCGTGATGAGTTCGCGATACCGGTCGGCCGTGCGCTCGACGATCTCGTCCGGCAGAGCGGGCGGTTCGCCCTGCTTGTCCCAGTTCGATGCCAGCCAGTCGCGGACGATCTGCTTGTCGAAGCTCGCCATGCGCGTGGCCGGGGTCGATCCGGACTCCCACGTCGCGGCATCCCAGTAGCGCGACGAGTCGCTCGTGAGCACCTCGTCAGCCAGACGCAGCGTGCCGTCGGCATCCGTCCCGAACTCGAACTTGGTGTCCGCGAGGATCAGCCCGTGCTGTTCGGCGATGGCCGCAGCCTTCGCGTAGATCGCGAGCGAGGCGTCACGCAGCTCGGCCGCGCGCTCCGCGCCCACCAGCTCGACGACGCGCTCGAAGGTGATGTTCTCGTCGTGCTCGCCCATCGGCGCCTTGTACGCCGGCGTGAACAGCGGCTCGGGGAGGCGGTCGCCGTTCTCGAGTCCCGAGGGCAGCGGGATGCCGCAAACGGTCCCGCTCTGCTGGTACTCGACCCATCCGGTGCCGGTGATGTAGCCGCGCACCACGCACTCGATCGGCAGCATCTCCAGCGACTGCGCGAGCATGGCGCGGTCGGCGACGGCATCCGGGATCTCACCGTCGACGAGGTGATTCGGGAAGTCGAGCTGTGCGAACCACCATCGGCTGAGCGTGGTCAGCAGGGCGCCCTTCTCGGGAATGCCGGGGGAGAGCACGTAGTCGAAGGCGCTGACGCGGTCGCTCGCGACGACGAGGATGCGGGTGTCCGCGGGGTCCTGGGATGCATAGAGATCGCGGACCTTCCCGGAGTAGAGGTGACGCCAGCCGGGGATGTTCAGTGCATCGCTCATCCGCCCATTATCCCGGTTGGTCGTGTTCGTGCAGAACCGCGGCGGTGACCGGGGAAAGGACGCCCGGTCACCGCCGCGAGCCGTTAGGACTGACGGACGGCCGCGACCACATCGATCTCGACGAGGATGTTCGCCAGCTGCGACCCGACGGTCGTGCGCACGGGGTACGGCGTGGTGAAGAACTCCTGATACGCCTCGTTGAACTCGGCGAAGTCGGCGAGGTCGGCGAGGTGCACGGTGACCTTCACACTGTCATCGAGCGTGAGTCCGTGCTCGGCGAGCACTGAGCCGATGTTGCGCAGCACCTGGCGCGTCTGCTCGGACACCGAATCGGCGACCTCTCCGGTGGCAGGGTCCTGCGGTCCGAAGCCCGCTGTGTAGAAGAAGCCGTTCGCGATGATCCCCTGGCTGTAGGGGCCCGCCGGCTGGGGGGCGTTGGTGGTCTGGACAGCGGTCTTGCTCATGTGTCGCTCCGTTCTCTGGATGGGTGGTGGTCTGGTCCGGCCCGGCGCAGTCCGCGCCCGGGAAGCTGTCGATCGGATGCCGCGGCGACCAGTTCGCCCGCAGCCAGGACGGGGACGCCGGCCACGAGGACATCGTCGATGCCGACGGATTCGCTCAGCGGCTGTTCGTACGTGGCGGTGTCGGCGACGGCATCCGGCTGCACGACGATCAGATCGGCCACCGCTCCGCGCGCGATCTCACCGCGTCGCCCCAGCCCGAAACGTGCGGCGGGTGCGGCGGACAGATGATGCACGGCATCCGCCCACGACCAGGTCGCGGTCTCGCGCACGAACTCACGAAGGAACCGTGCGAACGAACCGCGTGCACGCGGATGCGGATGAGCGCCGATGAAGATCCCGTCTGATCCGCCGATGTGACCCGGATGAGAGAAGATGCGGGCCAGCTCGGTGATGGGTCGCTCGTACCGCACGGCCATGATGACGTTCGCCTGCAGCCGGCACGCCAGGAGCGTGTCGAGCACGAAGTCGATGACGTCGAGGCCGGAGCGCTCGGACGCCTGAGCGAGCGTGAGCCCGTGGGCCCACGACAGCTCCGGTGCCGACAGGTGCGAGAGCGAGATCATGTGCGGCCAGTCGGGCCCGAGGCTCGGGTTCTGACCGACACGGGGGAACCACTCGCGCCGCAGCCGTTCGCGTTCCGCTCGGTCCTCGAGCGCTCTGAGCACCTCGTCGACGGGTCGTGCGGAGAGTTCGGGCGGCAGCAGCGGCATGCTCATCAGGCTGCAGCCGCGGATGTAGGGGTACGCGTCGAACGTCGCATCGATACCGGCGGCGGCGAGCTCGTCCAGCTGGGCGAGCACGACGTCGGCTTCGGCGTGGAAGTGCGAGACGTGCACGCGCAGCGCGGCACCTGTCACCGCCTCGGCTCGGCGTGAGATCGCGGCGATCTCGTCGATTCCTGCGGCGGAGTTCGCCTCGTACCCGCCGCGCATGTGACTGACGTAGACGCCGCCGGCCGAGGCGACGGGGGCGCAGAGGGCGGCGATCTCGTCGACGCCCTGGAAGATGCCGGGCACGTAGTCGAGGCCCGTCGACAGGCCCACCGCTCCCTCGGCCATGCCCTCGCGCACGAGCGCGGACATCGCCTCCAGACGCTCGTCGTGCGCCGGATCCTGCGAGCGCCCGCACACCTCGAACCGCACGGTGCCGGCCGGCACGAGGTAGGCGGCGTTCACCCGCGAGGTGCCGTCGGCCGAGGCGAGATACCCCGCGACTCCGCCACCCGTGTAGTGGGGATGAGGGCCGTTGACGGCGGCGAAGTACTCGACGGCGTATGCGCCGTCGCCGGGAGCGTACGAGACACCGTCCTGCCCGACGATCACCGACGTCACGCCCTGGCGCAGCAGCGCCCGCTGCACGTCCTCGTCGCCCAGCAGCCCGTCGACGTGAGAATGGGCGTCGATGAACCCCGGCATGACGAACCGGCCGGCGCAGTCGACGACGGTGTCGCCCTCCTCGGGCGCCACCGTGCCGACCTCGGTGATCTTCGCGCCCTGCGCGGCGACGTCGGCGCGGCGTTCGCCGTTCGCGTCGACGACCGTGCCGCCGCGCAGGACGATGCGGCCGGAGAGATCATCGGTCATGATCGCCCTTTCACCGCGAGACGGCTCCCGCCTTGACGGTGGGGATGTTCTGCGTCGCGGCGAGCACGTGCAGACGTCCCGCGTCCTCCCGGTCGGGACGGATCGATGCTGCGAGCGTGGCGATCACGCCGACGACGGCGATCACCGCCGAGTAGACGACGACCGGCCAGAAGGCCCCTCCTGCGGCCGCGACCAGCGCTGTGCAGATCAGCGGTGCGAAGCCGCCGCCGAGAGTGTTGGAGAACTGGTACCCGATGTTCACCCCTGTGGTGCGTGCCTCCGCGTCGAACATCTCGACCAGCATCGTCGACAGCGTCGCC
The DNA here is from genome assembly GCF_054779995.1 of Microbacterium shaanxiense. Classification (NCBI taxonomy): domain Bacteria; kingdom Bacillati; phylum Actinomycetota; class Actinomycetes; order Micrococcales; family Microbacteriaceae; genus Microbacterium; species Microbacterium shaanxiense. Next base: position 479,286 of record NZ_BAAGXE010000002.1, read on the forward strand.
TGCATGGCCACACCGAACACCACGAAGCCGAGGATCTGACCGAGCCAGATCTGCCACATGTTGCCGGTGCTGAACAGCATGAAGGTGGGATAGACCATGGCGGCGAAGCCGAGGCATCCGATGATGTAGACGGTGCGCCTGCCGATGCGGTCCGAGATCGCTCCCCAGAGAGGGGCGACGACGACCTGCAGCAGCCCGACGATCATCGTGCCGGCGAAGCCCATCCATGCGGGCAGGCTCTGGTTCGAGACCATGAAGCTGAGGCCGTAGGTGAGCACGACGTAGCCGGCGATCGACTGGGGGAGGCCGATGAGGATTCCCATGATCGCGTTCTTCGGGTGACGGAACACCTCGATCAGCGGGTTCGCCTTCTTACCGGCTGCGGCGATCTGCAGGTTCTGCGTCTCGACGAACTCGTCGGATTCCTCCAGCTTGTGCCGCAGGATGATCGCCACGATCGCGAGCACCAGGGAGAACACGAAGGGGATGCGCCAGCCCCACTCGATGAACCAGGACCCCTCGCCGAGACCCAGGGCGGCCATGAATCCGCCGGAGACGACGTTGGCGATGCCCGCACCGCTGATGAGGAATGCGCCGTACATCCCCTTCTTGCCGATCGGTGCGTTCTCGACGACCATGGTCGCCGCTCCGCCCATCTCACCGCCGACGAAGAAGCCCTGGAACATGCGGAACACGATCAGGAGTATCGGGGCGGTCGCCCCGATCAGGTAGTCCGGCGGGATCAGGCCGATCGCCGTCGTCGCGATGCCCATGCCGACCACGGTGATCATCAGTACGGCCTTGCGTCCGACGCGATCGCCGACGATGCCCCAGATGATGCCGCCGACCGGGCGCAGCAGGAATCCGACGGCGAACGTGGCGAACGAGGAGAGCTGCGCGATGACCGGGTCGTTGCTCGAGAAGAACACCGCAGGGAACACCGCCGCCGACGCCAGCCCGTACAGGTAGTAGTCGTAGTACTCCATCAGCGTGCCGATGGAGCCACCGGCGATGGTGCGCTTCTGCTTGGGGGAGAGTCCGCTGGGGGCGCCCGCTCGGGTCATGAGAGCTTCCTTACTCGTCAGGGTTGGTCAGCTTGAGACAAGTTAGCGCAGCTCGAACACATTGTCTAGATGAGATACATTTAGTTCAGATCGCGTTCGGGGGTACAGAGTGGTGACCATGGGAGTTCAGACGCACGACACATTCGAAGGCGCGGCCGAGGTGCTCGAGACCTTCCGGCCCGTCATGCGGGCCATCGCCGCGGCCGGTGGGCCGTCCTGCGAAGTCGTGCTGCACAATCTCGACGGCGCCGACGTCGACCTCCGCCACACGATCGCCGCGATCGAGAACGGCCACGTCACCGGACGTGAGGTCGGCGGCCCCTCCACCAGCCTCGGACTGAGCGTCCAGCGCAATCGGCAAGAGGATCACGACGCGTTCGGCTATCGCGGTTTCACGGACGACGGGCGCGAGCTGCGCTGCTCGAGCGTCTACTTCCGCAACAGGGCCGGCGACATCATCGCCGCGTTGTGCATCAACATCGACCTCAGCGCCGTGCAACAGGCGCGGTCCCTCCTGGATGCGCTGCTGCCTGCGCAGGACGGCACGGCGGACGCCTCCCCCGACGAGTACTTCGGCCGGGACCTCGTCTCGGTGATGGATTCGATGATCAGTGAGGCCATCCGGGAGGTGGGCCGGCCGGTCAACCAGATGACGCGCGACGACAAGATCGGCGTGCTCGAGCGGCTCGACGAGCGCGGTGCCACGCAGATGCGCAAGTCGGTCGAGACGATCGCCATGCGCCTCGGAATCTCGCGTGTGACCGCCTACGCGTACCTGGATGAAGCGCGTCGCGCTGCGCAGTGACGCGAGCGGTTCCCGTGCGCCGATGACGTCGGCGCACGGGTGTACCGTTGCCGGGTGACTGACTCATCGGCATCCTCCGGGCCCTCGACCGGAACGTACGCCACCGGGCATCGCCCGCGCAGCCCGTGGCCGGCACTGTGGGCCATGGTCATCGGGTTCTTCATGATCCTCGTCGACACGACCATCGTCGGTGTCGCGAACCCTGCGATCAAGGAGGCGCTCGATCCGACCTCCAACAACCTCGACCGGGTCGTCTGGGTCACGAGCGCGTATCTGCTCGCGTACGCCGTGCCGCTGCTGATCACCGGGCGCCTCGGCGACCGCTTCGGGCCGAAGAACATCTACCTCATCGGTCTCGCGGTGTTCACGCTCGCCTCGTTGTGGTGCGGACTGTCCACGACGCTCGACGGGCTGATCTGGGCGCGCGCCGTGCAGGGCCTCGGTGCAGCGCTGCTGACGCCGCAGACCATGGCGGTCATCACGCGCACCTTCCCGCCCGAGCGCCGGGGTGCGGCGATGGGGCTGTGGGGCGCAGCATCCGGCGTCGCCATGCTCGTCGGTCCGCTCGCGGGCGGATTCCTCGTCGACGGCCTCGGCTGGGAATGGATCTTCTTCATCAACCTGCCGGTCGGCGTGATCGGGTTCATCCTCGCGTGCGTCCTCGTGCCGAAGCTGCAGACGCACAAGCACCGCTTCGACGTACCGGGCGTGTTCCTCAGCGCGATCGCCCTGTTTCTGATCGTGTTCGGGCTGCAGGAGGCCGAGGCGTATGACTGGGGCGTCATCTGGGGTCCGATCTCGGTGCTCAGCCTGATCATCACCGGCGTCGTCGTGCTCGTGCTCTTCCTCTGGTACCAGTCGCGCACCAAGAACGAGCCGCTCGTTCCGCTTGAGCTGTTCCGCAACCGCAACTTCGCGTGGTCGAACATCACGATCGCGATCGTCGGATTCACCGTGACGGCCCAGGGCCTGCCGCTGATGTTCTTCCTGCAGCTCGCGCGCGGCCTGACCCCGACCGAGTCGGCGCTGCTGCTGATCCCGATGGCGCTCGCCGCCGGCATCATCTCGCCGTTCGCCGGCAAGCTTCTCGACCGGATCGATCCGCGCCTCATGCTGGTGCCGGGGCTGCTGCTGGTCTCGACCTCGCTCTTCCTGTTCGCCGTGATGATGAACACCGAGATCCCGATCGGCTGGTTGCTGATCCCTTCCGCCATCCTCGGATTCGGCAACGCCGGGATGTGGGGTCCGCTCGCCACGACAGCGACTCGCGATCTGCCGCCGCGTCAGGCGGGCGCCGGGTCGGGCATCTACAACACGATGCGCACGGTGGGCTCCGTCCTCGGCTCTGCGGCGATCGCGGCGTTCATGCAGAACCGCCTGGAGGCGAACCTTCCGGGGGCCGCGGATGCGACCGGTTTCGGCGGAGGGAAGATGCCGGATGCCGTCGCCGGCCCGTTCGCGGATGCCATGGCGCAGACCATGCTGCTGCCCGCAGCCGTCATCCTGCTCGGCGTCGCCGCGGTGCTGGTGCTGCGCCGGCCGAAGCACCTCGCCGCACGGAAGTAGTCGGCGCACCGCTTCGCGCCAGTGAAGTCGTGCGCTACAGAAATCGGCAGACGCTACACCGATATGTGTAGCGTCTGCCGATGAGTGCAGCGCGAGCCGAGCAGCGCGAACTCAGCGCGTAGAGAATGCGCTGTCGAATGCGGCGTCGGCGGGCTTGTACGTCGACAGCCTGCGTACGAACTCGAGTGCCTCCGGTGCGCCGATGAGCCTGTCCATGCCGGCGTCCTCCCACTCGACCGACAGGGGACCCTCGTAGCCGATCGCGTTCATCATGCGGAACGCGTCTTCCCAGGGCACGTCACCGTGACCGGTCGAGATGAAGTCCCAGCCGCGCCGCGGGTCGGCCCAGGGCAGGTGCGACGACAGGCGGCCGTTGCGACCGTTGCCGAGGCGCTTCTTCGTGTCCTTGCAGTGCACGTGATAGATGCGGTCCTGGAAGTCCCACAGGAAGCCGACCGGGTCGATGTCCTGCCACACCATGTGCGACGGGTCCCAGTTGAGGCCGAACGCCTCGCGGTGCCCGATCGCCTCCAGGGTGCGCTTGGTGGTCCAGTAGTCGTACGCGATCTCCGACGGGTGCACCTCGTGGGCGAAGCGCACCCCGACCTCGTCGAACACGTCGAGGATCGGGTTCCAGCGGTCGGCGAAGTCCTGGTAGCCGGCCTCCACCATCTCGTCGGTGGCTGGCGGGAACATCGCGACGTACTTCCAGATCGATGACCCGGTGAAACCGGTGACGGTCTTCACGCCGAGCTTCGCGGCCAGGCGGGCGGTGTTCTTCATCTCCTCCGCGGCGCGCTGGCGCACGCCCTCGGGATCTCCGTCTCCCCAGACGTGATCGGAGACGATGTTGCGGTGCCGCTGATCGATCGGGTCATCGCACACCACCTGGCCCTTGAGGTGGTTCGAGATCGTCCACACCTTCAGACCGTTGCGCTCGAGGATGTCGAGACGGTCCTGGATGTATGCGTCATCGTCCCAGCGCCACGGGTCGAGGTGATCGCCCCAGCACGCGATCTCGAGGCCGTCGTAGCCCCACTCGCCCGCGAGCCGCGCGACCTCTTCGAACGGCAGGTCGGCCCACTGGCCGGTGAACAGGGTGACAGGTCGTGACATCTTCGTCCTCTTTCTCGTGAGTTCGTTTCGTGCTGGTCTTCAGACGCCGGTCCAGGCCGAACCGTCGGACGAACTGCGCTCGACTGCATCCAGCACCCGCTGCACATGCAGTCCCTCTGCGAACGTCGGGTGCGGGGTGGAGCCGCTCGCGATCGCCTCGACGAAGTCCTTCGCCTGGTGCGAGAAGCCGTGTTCGTAGCCGAGCATATGCCCGGTCGGCCACCATCCGGCAAGGTACGGGTGCTCCGGTTCGGTGACGAGGATCCGGGTGAAGCCCTGCTCGCCCGCCGGCTGCGTCGCGTCGTAGAACTCGAGCACGTTCATGTCCTCGAGGTTCCAGTGCAGCGCACCGGCGTCACCCGAGATCTCGATGTCGAGCGCGTTCTTGCGGCCCGTCGCGAATCGGGTGGCCTCGAAGGTGGCCAGCGTTCCCGACTCGAGTCGTCCGGTGAACAGGGCGACGTCGTCGACGGTGACCCTCCCGCGCTCGGTGCTCGCGGTGCCGCTGAGACCGACGGACTCGCCCAGCAGAGGGCGCTCGTCGACCAGCGTCTCCAGGACCGCCGAGACCTGGGTCAGCGACTGCCCGGTGACGAACTGCGTCATGTCGATGATGTGCGCGCCGATGTCGCCGAGCGAGCCCGAGCCCGCGCGGTCCTTGTCCAGACGCCACGTCATCGGCGACTCGGGATCGGCGAGCCAGTCCTGACGGTAGCTCGCGCGCACCTGCCGCACCGTGCCGACGCGTCCTGCCGCGATCATGTCGCGCATGAGGGTGACGGCGGGCACCCGGCGGTAGGTGAAGCCCACCATGGCGTGGATGCCGTGGGCCGCAGCATCCTGCGCAGCCCGCTCCATCGCCTCGGCCTCTTCCACTGTGTTGGCCAGTGGCTTCTCGCACAGCACGTGCTTGCCGGCCGCGAGCGCGGCGATCGCGATCTCGGCGTGCGATTCTCCGGGGGTGACGATGTCGATCACGTCGATGTCGTCGCGCGCGATGACGGCTCGCCAGTCGGTGGAGGTCTCGTCCCAGCCCCACTTGCGTGCCGCGGATGCCGTCTTGTCGGCATCGCGTCCGACGAGCACCGTCATCCTCGGAGCGAGGGGAAGGTCGAACGCCGCAGGCGCCTGTCGCCAGCCGACGGAATGCGCGGCTCCCATGAATCCATGGCCGATCATGGCCACTCGCAGCTCAGTTGTCATATCCACTCCCGGGGAAACGGTGCGGGGCGAGCGCCGTGGCGCTCGCCCCGCGGGTGTCGATCAGGATTCGAAGGCGAGCTTGATGAACTCGTCGACGTTGTCCTTGGTCACTACGGGCGCGTCCAGCACGATGCGGTACGGAACGCTCGGTGTGATGAGGTCGCTCATCGTCTTGTCCTGCGCGATCAGACGTGCCATCGCGATGCCGTCGGCGGCCTGCGTCGACGGGTAGATGACGGTCGCCTTGACGACGGTGTCGTCGGCCTTGATGTTGTCCATCATGTTGACGCTTCCTGCGCCGCCGACGAGGAAGAACTCGTCGCGACCGGCTGCATCGATCGCAGCGAGGACGCCGATGCCCTGGTCGTCATCGTGGTTCCAGATCGCGGCGATCTCGGGGTTCGCCGAGAGCAGCTGGGATGCTGCGCTCTCGCCACCGGCGACGGTGAAGTCCGCGGCGACTCGGGCTCCGACCTCGAGGTCGCAGGTTTCGAGAGCATCCTTGAAGCCCTGCGAGCGGTCCTGGGTCAGCGGCAGGGAGTCGATTCCGGCGATCTCCGCGACGACGGCATCGCTCTGGCCGTCGAGCTGCTCGCAGATGTACATGCCGGCGCTGACGCCCATGCCGTAGTTGTCGCCGAGGATCGTCAGGCGCGAGGCCGACGTGTCGGAGAACTCACGGTCGACGTTGATGACGGGGATGCCCGCATCCATCGCCTTCTGCGCGACCTGGGTGAGCGCGGCGCCGTCCGTCGGAAGGAGCACGATCGCGTCGACGCCCTCGTTGATGAACTGCTCGACCGCGGCGATCTGCTGGTTCGCGTCGTTCGTGCCCTCCGCCTGGCGCAGCTCGACGTCGTCGAAGCCCTCCGCCGCGTTGATGGCGCCCGTGTTGATCGCGCCGAGCCATCCGTGGTCGGCTTCAGGGCCCGACCAGCCGATGACAACGGTGTCGCCCGAGGCCGTGTTCTCCTCGCTCGTGGTGCCCTGGTTCTCGGTCGACCCTTCGCCCTCTGCACCATCGCTGGTACATCCGGCCAGCAGAGTGACGGCGAACAGTGCTGCCGCTCCTGCCATCAACGGGCGGAGCCCGCGTGTGCGCATGCTGTGCATGTCTTTCCTCCTTGAAATGTGATGCAGCTGCGTGCGGCGCAGACAACCAGGATCGGAACCCGAGCCGGTGAGCGCCGCGCACTGACAAGAGTCAAGCTAGCAGAACATGTCACCATGTGACCAGCTTTTGTTGTAGACCGATCAAAAGTAAGTACAGCGTTGTAATCCCTGTGATTCGAGGAGGCGAGCACTGGACATGATCTCTCGATCGTCGAACACGATGCTCTCGCATTCGAAAACAGAGCGTGTTATGTTCCTGCTGTGATCAAAGTTGACCAGACTCCGGCATTACTGGAGATGCGCGGTGTCGAGAAGAGCTTCGTCGGTGTGCGCGCGTTGCGCGGCGTCGACCTCGAGGTGAGGCCGGGCGAGGTGCACTGCCTGCTCGGACAGAACGGTGCGGGCAAGTCCACGCTGATCAAGACCCTCGCCGGCGTGCACACGCCGGACGCCGGTGAGATCCGCTGGATGGGGGAGCCCGTCGAGATCGCGAACCCGCAGGCGGCCATCTCGCTCGGCATCTCGACCATGTACCAGGAACTCGACGTCGTCGACGGCCTCACTGTGGCGGAGAACGTGTTCCTCGGCCACGAGTTCGACAGGTTCGGGTTCACCCGCCGCGGTCAGCTCGTGCATGAGACCCGCAGGCTCCTCGAGCGGCTCGGCCACGGCTCGATGTCGCCGCACGCGGACGTCGGCTCGCTCAGTGCGGCCGAGAAGCAGATCGTCAGCATGACCCGTGCCCTGTCGCACGACACGAAGCTCATCATCATGGACGAACCGTCCGCTGTCCTCGACTCGCAAGAGGTCAGCAACCTGTTCGCTGTCGTGCGGGAGTTGACGTCGCAGGGAATCGCTGTGGTGTACATCACCCACCGGCTCGAGGAGATCCGCGAGATCGGCGATCGCATCACCGTCCTCAAGGACGGGTCGACAGTGGCTAGCAACCTGTCCGTCGCCGACACGACCACGGCTGAGCTGATCAAGCACATGACCGGCCGCGCGGTGCAGAACGTCTTCCCTCCCGCAGAGCCCATCGCCGCCGACGCACCAGTGCTGCTCGAGGTCGAGGGGCTGGGCCTGGACGGGGTGTTCGAGGACGTGTCGTTCTCGGTGCGCGCCGGCGAGATCATCGGTCTGGCGGGCCTCGTGGGGTCGGGGCGCAGCGAGATCATCGAGACGATCTACGGCGCGCGGCGGGCATCGGCCGGAACGGTCCGCGTCGGCGGGAAGGAACTCCCGCGAGGATCCGTCTCGGCGGCTGTGGCCGCGGGTGTCGGTCTCAGTCCCGAGGAGCGGAAGTCGCAGGGTCTCGTACTGGGAGAGCCGATCTTCAAGAACGTCACGCTCTCGTCGTTCACGCGGTTCGCCAAGGGCCCGCTGCTCGATGAGCGCAGCGAGCGCCGCACGGCCAAGGAGCAGATCGCCGCACTCGAGCTGCGACCGGCGGATCCCGATCGGCCGGCGGCGACCCTGTCAGGGGGGAACCAGCAGAAGATCCTGCTCGCACGCTGGCTCGTGCACGGCAGCTCGGTGCTGCTGCTGGACGAGCCCACTCGAGGAGTCGACATCGGAGCGCGCTCCGAGATCTACGCCCTGATCCGCAGGCTCGCGGCATCTGGTCACGCGATCGTCGTCATCTCGAGCGAGATCGAGGAAGTCCTCGGTCTCGCGGATTCCGTCCTCGTCGTCGGAGACGGACGCGTCCTCACCACACTTCCCGCAACAGAGATCGACGAGCACGGCGTGCTCGACCTCGTCATGAAAGGAGTCGCCGCGTGAGCGTGCAGACCCCCACCTCGCCCGGCACGACCGAGGCTGATACCCCGTCGGCGCTGCGCAGGCTGATGTCCGGATCCGTCGGACGCAACCTCGGCCTCGTCCTGGCACTTCTGGTGATCATCGTCGTCGGCGCGGTGACCTCGTCGAACTTCCTGAACTTCGACAACGCGCTCGTGATCCTGCGTCAGGCGTCGATCATCGGCGTGATCAGCGTCGGGATGACCTTCGTCATCATCGCCGGAGGCATCGACCTCTCCGTCGGCGCGGTGCTGGCACTGGCATCCGTCGTCGGGTCGCTGTCGGCGATCCAGGACATCGCCAGCTCGAGCCACTGGATCGTCACGGTCCTCGTCGCACTGCTCGTCGGCGTCGGCGCCGGGCTCATCAACGGAGTCGTGATCGCATACGGAAAGGTCGCCGCCTTCATGGCGACGCTCGCGATGATGGTCGGGGCGCGCGGCCTGGCCGAGATCCTCGCCAACAACCGCACCCTGGTCATCTCCGATCGCGATTTCGTGCGCGCCATGAACGTCGACATCCTCGGTGTCGACATCCTCATCTGGATCTTCGCCGTGGTCGCCGTCGCCGGATGGTTCCTGCTCAACCGCACCACGTTCGGACGCCGCACGGTCGCGATCGGCGGCAACCCCGAGGCCGCGCGTCTGGCCGGCATCAAGGTCAAGCGCCACACGATGTGGCTGTACGCGCTCGTCGGATTGACCGCGGGAATCGCCGCGGTCATGCTCATGGGCCGCACGACGGCCGGCACCTCGACGCACGGCAACCTGTACGAGCTCGATGCCATCGCCGCTGTCGTGGTGGGCGGCACGCTGCTCATCGGCGGACGCGGCACGATCACCGGCACCGTGTTCGGCGTGCTGATCTTCGCGACGCTGTCGAACGTGTTCGTGCAGAACAACCTCACCTCCTCGGCGCAGGCCGTCGCGAAGGGCGTCATCATCGTCGTCGCGGTGCTGCTGCAGCAGCGGTTCGCGGTCGGACGCGTCGCGAAGAGCCGGCTGACAGCGATCAAGGCGGTGCCCGAAGCGTAGAATCGACAGACGCAGGGGGCCGTCGCCGGGGCCTTGATGCCGTGCCGCATGCATGATGCGCATGGCCGTTCACGAGAAGTACAGGTTTAAGAATGGCAAGCAATCTCAACGCCGGCGGGGTCGGGCAGCTCTTCCAGCTGCTGCGCGACGGCGAGCCCCGCACCAGAGCGGAGCTCGCGAAGACCTCGGGCCTCGCCCGGTCGACGGTCGCGGCCCGCGTGGACGAGCTCATGCGCAAGGGCCTCATCGCACCGGTCGCGGATGCCGCCTCGACCGGCGGTCGCCCGCCGTCCCAATTCGCCCTGAACCCCACCGCGAAGGTCGTCATCGCCGCCGACATCGGCGCATCGCACACGACGGTCGCCGTGACGGATCTCGCCGGCACGATCCTCGCCGAGCGCACCGGCACGCTCGCCGTGTCTCTCGGCCCGGAACCCGTGCTGCTGTGGCTCGTCGAGGCGGCGAACGAGCTGATCGCCGAGGCCGGGCTCACGCACGAGCGCGTCGCGGCGGTCGGCGTCGGCGTACCGGGGCCGGTCGAGCACGCCACCGGCCGTCCGGCGAAGCCGCCGATCATGCCCGGCTGGGACGGATTCGACGTGCCGGGCTGGATGCAGCAGCACCTGCAGGTTCCCGTCCTCGTCGACAACGACGTGAACATCTCCGCACTCGGCGAGCGCGCCGTCGCGTGGCCGTCGACCGACCACATGATCTTCGTCAAGGTCGCCACGGGCATCGGCGCCGGGATCATCTCGGACGGACGTCTGCTGCGCGGAGCGCAGGGCATCGCGGGTGACTTCGGGCATGTGCGCGTCGCGCGAGGCGCGGACGTGCCGTGCCACTGCGGGAACACCGGATGCCTCGAGGCGCTCGCCTCAGGGCCGGCGATCGCCAGGGCACTCAGCCAGCGCGGCATCGAGGCGAAGGACGGCAACGACGTCGTCGAGCTCGTCAAGGCCGGCAGCCTCGATGCGATCCAGGCGGTGCGGCAAGCTGGGCGAGACCTCGGTGAGGTGCTCACCGCATCCGTGAGCCTGCTCAATCCGTCGGTCATCGCGATCGGCGGCGCCATGGCACGCGTCGGGGAGCACCTGATCGCCGGAGTCCGTGAGGTCGTCTACACGCACTCCATGCCGTTGGCGACCGAGCATCTCGCGATCGTGCAGTCCGTCACCGCCGGCGAGGCGGCGGTGCGCGGTGCGAGCCTGCTCGCGATCGAGCACGCGCTGAGCCCGGAGATCCTGCCGCAGAGCTTCAGCCTCGCCGACTAGGGCGCCTCGCCGATCCTCGACTCCTGCGTGCGCTGCAGAAATCGGCATGCGCTACATCGATATGTGCAGCGGTTGCCGATTTCTGCAGCCCAAGCGGCGCGGGCGAGCTCCGACCGCGGACTACTGCGCGACGCGGGCGGCGATGTCGCTGCGGAAGTGCGCACCGTCCAACCCGATCCGGCCCATCGCGTCGTACGCCTGCGCGCGAGCGGCGGCGAAGTCCGAGCCGACGGCCACCACGTTGAGCACACGGCCGCCGGTGGCGAGCAGGTCTCCGCCCGGCGCATCGGGCCCGGCGGTCGCCGCGTGCACGAGTCGCACACCGTCGACGCTCGCCGCATCCGAGAGTCCTGAGATCTGGCGACCGGTCTGCGGAGCCTCGGGGTAGCCCTCGCTCGCGAGCACGACGGTGATCGCGACATCGTCCGAGAACACGGGATCGGGCTGGTCTTCGAGAGTTCCGGATGCCGCGGCGAAGAGCAGCTCGGACAGCGGGGTCACCAGACGCGGCAGCACGACCTGCGTCTCGGGGTCTCCGAAGCGGGCGTTGAACTCGATGACCTTGACGCCCTTGTCCGTGAGGATGAGCCCCGCGTACAGCAGACCGATGAACGGGGTGCCCTCGGCATCCAGCCTGCGGATCACCGGCAGTGCGACCTGCTCGGTCACGAGCGCGACGAACTCCTGCTCGCTACCGAACTGCTCGACGAGCCACGGCAACGGCGAGTAGGCGCCCATGCCGCCGGTGTTCGGACCCTCGTCGCCGTCATAGGCGCGCTTGAAATCCTGTGCGGGGCTCAGGGCGCGCACGGTGTCGCCGTCGGAGAGGAAGAACAACGAGACCTCGGGTCCGGAGAGGAATTCCTCGATCAGTACCGGTCCCTGGGGAAGGTAGTGCGCGGCGTGGGCGAGAGCCTCGGCGCGGTCGGAGGTGACGATGACGCCCTTCCCGGCCGCGAGTCCGTCGGCCTTGACGACGTACGGTGCGCCCAGGTCGTCGAACGCGCTCTCGACGTCGGTGACGGATGCTGCGCGCACGGCGCGTCCGGTCGGCACCGATGCCGCGTCCATCACTCGCTTCGCGAAAGCCTTCGAACCCTCGAGCTGCGCCGCGGCCCTGCCGGGGCCGAACACGGGGATGCCGCGTTCGCGCAGCGCATCCGCGACACCGGCCACGAGCGGGGCCTCAGGGCCGATGACGACGAGGTCGATCCCGTTCTCGTTCGCGAACGTCGTCACCGCTCCGCCGTCGAGCTGATCGAGGATCACGAGCGTGGCGTCCTGCGCGATGCCGGCGTTGCCCGGCGCGGCGAGGATCTCGTGCTGCGCACCGCCCGCCTTCTCGGACTCTGCCTTCAGGGCGAGGATGATCGCGTGCTCACGGGCACCGGAACCGAGGACGAGGATCTTCACCCATCCAGACTACCGAGCCGGTCGAGCCGCGTCAGACGGTCACGGGACGTTCGTCGCTCGCATCCCACGGCACGGTCCACCCGCAGCTGTCGAACAGGCGGTCGAGCACCATCGCGGTGAATCCCCACACGATCGTGCCGTCGACGTCGAATGCCGGACCGCTGAAACGGAATCCGTCACGGGTGATGACGGAGGTGAAGCGCGTCGCGGGGTCGAGCAGTTGCGCCACCGGCACACGGAACACCTCGACGGTCTCGGCATGGTCGACGGCTGCCACCTTCGACGGCGTCGTCCACCACGCGAGCACCGGTGTCACCCGATGGTTGCTGGCCGCGAGGGGGAGCTCGGGGAGCACACCGAGGATCTCGACCCCGCTGGGATCGAGTCCGGTCTCCTCGACCGCCTCGCGCAGCGCCGTCGCCACGGAGTCCGCATCGGCCGCTTCGCGCCCTCCGCCGGGGAAGGACACCTGGCCGGGATGCGACGACAGGGTCGATGCGCGTCGCTGGAGGAGCACGTCGAGATCCTTCGCCACAGCGGCGTCGATGACGGGGGCCGGGGTGCGATCGAGCACGCCGAACAGGATCAGAACAGCGGACTCACGAGCCGCGTCCGGATCTTCCAGCTGCGGAAGTATGCCCCAGCTGCCGGACTGCGCGGCGGCGAGCAACTCGGCGCGGGCGCCCTCCGGATGCTGCGGATCGGTCATCCCTTCGAGCATACGCGCGCTTCTTCCGTCGGGGCGGCGGGTCCGACCGGCATCGGATCGGGAGAGGCCGTCGTCGTAGGCTGATGCCGTGGCCAGGAAGATCGATGTGAGCGACGGGCGCGACGCGCTGGATGCCGTGCGTGAGTCGCGCACCGCGGGTACGAAGCCTGCGCGCAGCGCGCTCGCGACGGCAGTGCGCTACCTGTTGCAGCTGCTCGATGAGAAGGCCCCTGGCAACAGCGTCGAGGTGCGAGTGCCGCCATTCGGTGCGGTGCAGGTGGTGCAGGGTCCGCGCCACACGCGCGGCACGCCGCCGAACGTGATCGAGATGGATGCCGCGACCTGGATCGACCTCGCGACAGGGGTCGAGAGCTGGGACGAGGCCGTCGCGGCAGGACGCGTGCAGGCTTCGGGCACGCGCGCGGATCTGTCGGATCTCATGCCGCTGCGTCCGTAGATCCGCCCGTCGAGGGGCAGCCCCGGCTACCGCCGCGGGACCACCAGGGGAACGCCGCTGACCGGATGCGGGAACACGTCCACCGCCTGCCCGTACACCTGCGCGATGCGTTCGGCCGTCAGGACCTCCGCTGGCGGGCCGGACGCGATCACACGCCCTGATGCGAGCAGCGTCAGTCTGTCGGCGTGCGCGAGGGCGGCGTTCAGGTCGTGCAGCACCACGGCGACGGCGGTGCCGGCATCCGCTGCGCTGCGCACCAGGCGCATGACGTCTTCATGATGCTTGAGGTCGAGCGAAGCGGTCGGCTCGTCGAGCAGCATGACCGGCGTCCGCTGCGCGAGCACGCGGGCGATCGCCACCCTGGCGCGCTCGCCGCCCGACAGCGACGACACGGACCGGTCTGCGAGGTCATCGATCTCGGTGTCGGCCATCGCCTCCGCGACCGCCGTGTCGTCGTCGTCCTCGAAGGCGGTTCGCGCCCATGGAGCCCTGCCCATGCGCACGACCTGCTCCGCGCGGAAGGGGAAGGAGACCGCGTTCTCCTGCAGCAGCACCGCCCTGGTGCGGGCCAGGTCACGGGGGCGGATGCCGGTGATCGACCGTCCATCGATCTCGACGGCACCCGAATCAGGAGCGATGTCGCCGGCGAGCACGCCGAACAGTGTGGACTTTCCCGCACCGTTGGGCCCGACCAGGGCGTGGATCTCGCCGGGGTGCACGTCGATCGAGGCGCCCTCGAGAATGGCGCGACCTCCCGCGATCCGAACGGTGACGTCGTTCGCTCGCAGCCGCGCGTTCATGCCCATCCCCCGGCACGACGGCGGGTGCGCACGAGCAGCCACAGGAAGAACGGGCCGCCGACGAGCGAGGTGATCATCCCGATCGGCATGTCGGCCAGCGGAACGGCCGTGCGGGCGACGAGGTCGGCGAGGGCGATCAGCAGCGCGCCGCCGACCGCCGAGGAGATGATCAGCGGCAGGTGCGCGGGGCCGATGATCATGCGCATGAGATGCGGGATCACGAGCCCGACGAACCCGATGATGCCGGCGAACGCGACCGCGGCGCAGACCAGGACCGCGACCGTCACGATGACGACGATGCGCAGCAGCTCGACGCGCACACCGAGATGCCTGGCGGTGCGCTCGCCGAGTGCGAAAAGATCGAGCCGGTGCGCCACGATGACCGAGATCACGACGCCGACGACCGTCAACGGCGCGACGACCGCGATGTTCGGCCACAGCGCTCCGTTCAGCGAGCCCAGCTGCCAGAAGACGATCTGCTCGCGCGTCGAGGTCGAGCCGAGGAAGGTCATGAAGGCCATGCCCGCGCCTCCGATCGCGTTGATCGCGATACCGGTGAGCAGCAGCGTGACCACCTCGGTCCGTCCGCCGGATCTGCTGATGAAGTACACCGAGAACACCGCGATGAGTCCCCCGATGAACGACAGGGCGGGCGTCGTCCACATCCCGAAGGTCGACAGTCCGAATGTGAGGCTCGCCGCGGCGCCGAGGGCTGCACCGGACGAGACGCCGACGACGCTCGCATCCGCCAGGGGGTTCCCGAAGATCGCCTGCATCAGCACGCCGGCGACCGCCAGCGCGGCACCGACGAGGATGCCGAGGACGAGACGGGGGAGGCGGATGTTGAAGATCACGCCGGAGTCGGATGCGTTCGGCGAGGCCCACGGTGCGTCGACGCCGGCGCCGTGCAGCAGGATGCCGATGATCTCGCTCGGCGACAGCGAATACTGCCCGCTCGCGAGCGACACGATGCAGGTGACCACGAGCGCGACGGCGAGGCCGAGAGTGATCGAGGCGAACCGCACCGCCCGGTGCCGTGTCGGCGTGCGGGTGATGACCTCTGCGGTCATTCTGCGTTCTCGCCGGACGACGACGTCTCGCCTGCGGCTGGCGCGTAGAGGGCGCGAGCGATCGCCCGGATGATCTCCGGTGAGCGCGGTCCGAAGCTGAGGATCTCGCCGTCCGCCATGTCGATCACCCGGCGGTTGATCCCGGCAGGCGTCTCGGCGACGGCCGGCACCCGCTCGATGAGCCCGTCGATGCCCCCGACCGATTCCAGTCCGTCGGTCATCATGACCAGCACATCAGGCTGCGCGGCGACGAGGGCCTCGGCGGTCATGGGCTTGTTGCCCTCCCAGCCGATCTCGCTCGCGACATCGATGCCGCCGACAGCCTCGATGAGCGAATCGGCGCCGGAATCCTTGCCGAAGATGTAGTACACGTTCGCGCTGCCGCGCACATACAGGAACAGCATCCGCGCACGATCGGCCTCGTCGGCAGGCGTGACCTCGGCGATCTCCGCGAGCGCCGAGGAGAGGTCGGCGTCCGTCTGGGCTATGAGCTCCTGGCCGCGGCTCCGGATGCCGAGGGCCGACGCCACCTCCTCGATGAGCTGGTCGGTGCTGTCGAGGCGCAGCTCGTCGGAGATCACGACGATCGGGATGCCCGCATCGCGGAGTTGCTGGCGCACCTCTTTCGGACCGATCGTCGTGTCGGTGAGGATCACGGTCGGGGCGAGCTCGAGGATCGCCTCCGGGTTGAGAGAGTGGCCGGCCTTGGTGACGACCGGCAGATCGTGCGTTCCCTCGAACGTCGTCGAGGAGTCGCGTCCGACGACGCTGTCGCCCATACCGAGCGCGAACACGGTCGCAGCGATGGTGCCGGAGATGTCGATCGGCAGGATGCGACTGACATCGGTGATCTCGACATCACGACCCTCGGCATCGGTGATCGTGACGGGGAGAGCGGGGGCAGTCGTGTCGGCGACCGCACTGATCGCATGATCGGAGAGGCACGCGGTGGAGCCGCCGATCGCGGCGCGCACGTCGTCGACGAGCTCGAGATCCGCGAGCTGCCGGGCCGCGGCGGGGCAGGAATCGGAAGCTGTGTCCTCTGATCCTTCGGTCGCTGGGATGCTGCAGCCGGCAAGACCGACGATCAGGGTCGCCGCGAGGAAGAGAGCGAGACGAGAGCGCATTGAGGTTAGCCTGTCCTAATTTTTGACGAGATCACATTGATCAGTCTATGGTCGGAGGCGGAGGTTAGCTAAGCCTAACCAAACGTAAGCACAGCATCAGACCTGAAGAGGTTTCTGCCGTCGCGCGCGCTCTGTCGACCAGGGCGAGCGACGGCCTCACGCCTGGAGGCATCCGTGAATCACACCGAGACCCGCGCGACGCACAGTCGCACCCGAGCAGTGTTCGCGGCGGTGCTGGCCGTGCTGATGACACTGTTCGGCACACTGACCGCACCCACCGCCTTCGCCGCCGACGGCGCGACGGTCGCGGCGCAGGTGACCGCGGCATCCGAGGCGGGCGTGTCGATCCAGGTGAACGCCCAGGGGCTTCCCGCTGACATCACGGGTGCGTACGCCGCGCTCATCGTGCAGGGCAACGACGAGGCGCTGAACAGCCAGGAGTACGTCGCGTTCGCCCTGCCGTTCCCCGCGGTCGCCGCCGGTTCGACCGCGTTCTCGCTGACCGCTCCTCTCGCGAAGCTGGACCGCACCCTGACCTATGAAGTGGTCGTGTGGAAGCAGCACAGCGCGTTCACACCGGAGAACCTCTACGGCCGCTCGGTCGTATCGATCTCGGAAGGGCAGTGGGACGCGGTGTTCCCGCCGGTCGAGCCCGAGACACCGGTCGAGCCCGAGACGCCGGTCGAGCCCGAGACACCAGTCGAGCCCGAGACGCCGGCCCCCGCCGTCACGACCTCCGTGTCCTCGGCATCCATCGAAGACGGACTCGTCGTCGACGTCGCCGGCTCCGAGTTCGCAGGCGTCTCAGGCGAGTACGTCGCGCTGATCGAGAAGGGCACCGAGGCCGATGTCACGGCAGGGGGTGGCTTCTTCGCGATGCAGTATGTGCGCGGTGTCGCCGACGGCGCCTTCCAGGTGAGTCTGACCGCCGCAGCGGATGCGCTCGACCCGTCGATCTCCTACGAGGTGATCGCGTGGCAGCAGCACACGATGCCGAACGCCGACACGATCCACGCGCGCACCGACGTCGCCATCAGCGCCGAGCAGTGGGCGGCGCTGAAGCCCGCACCGATGCAGCCGTCGATCGACGTGTTCCTCGCCGACGGTACGACTCCGGCTGCGGGCACCGCGCTCGCGGAGGGAGACACCATCGTCGTGAAGGGCAGCGGTTACGACCCGACCGCCAACGTCGGTGGTCGCGGGGTGCCGATCCCGTCGCACCTGCCGCAGGGCACGTACGTGGTGTTCGGCGAATTCGCCGAGAACTGGCAGCCGTCCACGGGCGCGGCATCGGGATCGCGATCGGTCGGCGCACAGGTGTGGGCACTCGCAGAAGGCGTGCTCGAGCAGGTTCCGGCGCAGTACCAGGACGCGATCCGTGCGCAGTGGGTCGACATCGCCGCCGACGGGACCTTCACCGCCACGCTGACGCTGAAGGACGCACCGGCCGAGCCGGAGGGCGGCGCATACGGCGTGTACACCTACGGCGCCGGTGGCGTGAAGAACGCCGCGCAGGAGCAGAGCGTTCTGCTGGACTACCGCACCGCGCAGGACAAGGTCGTGCAGGCCGTCACCTCGGTCGACGGCACCGACCTCGTCGTCGACGTCGACGGACGAGGATTCGACGGCGAGCCGGGTGTCTATGCCGCGCTGATCGAGGAGGGCACCGAGGCCGATGTCACCGCTGGTGGCGGCTTCCTCTCGATGCAGTACGTGCGGAGCATCTCCGACGGCGTGTTCACGACCGCTCTCAGCGCGGCAGGCGACGCACTCGACCGGGGGAAGTCCTACGAGGTGATCGTCTGGAAGCAGCACACGATGCCGAACGCCGACACGATCCATGCACGCAGCGGAGTGACCATCACCGCCGAGCAGTGGAAGCAGCTCGACGGTCCGTCGACTGAGCCGCCGAAGCCGACGCCGACCCCGACGCCGACGACGCCGCCCACTGCTCCGCAGAAGCCTGTGGCCGGAGGATCGCTGCGCTGGGCGATCTCGTCGTCGTTCGTGAACTACGTGACAGGTCCCATCGCCCAGGGCGAGATCCGCGTCTCCGGCGGCGCGACGCGCTCGGGCGGTCAGTTCCAGTTCGGGCAGGCAGCCGGCAGCACCTACGACTCAGCGACCGGTGTCGGCGCGGTGGCATACACCGGTGCGGTGCGATTCACCGGACACCACGGCGTGCTCAACGTGACGGTCTCCAACCCGCGTGTCGAGATCACCTCGGCATCCGCGGCGACGCTCTACGTCACGCATGACGGCGTTCGGGTTCCGTTCGCTGCGATCGACATCTCCTCGGCCGCGAAGACCACCACCGGGGGTGCGACGACCTTCATGGCCGCGCCGGCCAGCCTGACCTCCGCCGGGCAGAATCAGGTGCTCGGCGGCTTCAGCACCGCCCTCAATCCGGTGACCTTCACCATCGGGGCACCGGCCGCAGCGCCCAACGGCACTGTGGGCACGGTGGCTGCGGCATCCGTGCAGCAGAAGCAGGAGCTGCCTTCCGCGCCTCCGGCGACCGCGGGAATCGTGATCGACGAGGAGAACCTCAGCGCGCTGCAGTCCGGAGCATCCGCCACCGTGTCGGCATCCGGTTTCCAGCCGGACGAACGGGACATCAAGGTCGTCGTCTATTCGACGCCCGTGCTGCTCGACACGGTCGACGCGGACGCGAACGGGGTCGCCACCTGGACCGGTGCGCTGCCTGCGACCCTCGAGGCCGGGGCCCACACCCTGACCTTCCAGGGGTCGATCGACCGTGGACTCGCGTTCACGCTCGATCGCACCGCGACGGCGATCGACGTCTGCACCGTCGAGGGCGCCACTCTCAACTGGGGGTACAAGGAGAGCTTCCGCAACTACATCGAGGGCATCGCCCACGGCGGTTGGGATCTCAGCGGCGTCGTCTACGAGTTCCCCGAGTTCGTGTGGTCGGAGGGCACCGGCTCCTTCGATTCCGAGGCAGGGAGCGGTCTCGTCGACTTCGGCGGCGCCATCGCGTTCCACGGGCACGACGGTGCGCTCGACACGACGCTGAACGATGCGCGGGTCGAATTGGCCGGCGACAAGGGCTACATCGTGTTCGACATCGCCGGCACCACGCAGGGCGGCGAGCAGATCGATCAGAAGGGCGTGCGGTTCGTCGAGTTCTCCCTGGCGGATGCCGAGACCGTGGACGGTGTGCTGACACTGAGCGGGGCGGCATCCGCCCTCACAGAGAGCGGATCCGCAGCGTTCGGCACCTATGCGGCTGGTGAGTCTTTCGACCCGGTGTCGCTGCGCATCCCCGTGGCAGCCGACTGCGGTGTCGCCCCGGTGGATGAGGCGGCGGACGAGGAACCGGTCGCGGCGATCAGCGCGGCGGTGACGCCGAGCACCGATGATGCCGTCGGGTTCCCGATCTGGGCATGGGTGGTCATCGGGCTGCTCGTCGTCGGCGCGGGAGCGGGTGTCGTCGTTATCGTCGCGCGGCGTCGGGATGCGGTGTCCTCCGCCATCGGCGAGGATTGAGGGTATGACCACCACTGAACGTCCCCAGCGACGCCCTCGTCCGCAGATCGTGCTGGAGGTCATCGAGTCCGTCCGATTGTCGCCGCACCTGGTGCGCATCATCGCCGGCGGCCCCGGTATCTCGGCGGTCGTGGACAACGGCTTCACCGACGCGTACACGAAGATGGTCTTCGCGCCGGCCGAAGCGGGGCTGACGCCGCCGTACGACATGGAAGAGCTGCGAGAACGACTGCCGGTCGAGCTGCTGCCCTCCGTGCGCACCTATTCGATCCGCCTGTTCGATCTCGACGCCGGACGGATCTGGATCGACTTCGTCACGCACGGCGACGAGGGTGTGGCGGGGCCGTGGGCGGCGAACGCGAAGCCGGGGGACCCCGTCGTGCTCGGCGGGATCGGCGGCGGGTACGCTCCCGACCCGGCGGCGGACTGGCATCTGCTGGTCGGCGACGAGTCTGCCATCCCCGCGATCTCGGCGGCGATGGAGGCGATGCCGGCGGATGCCGTCGGCACGGTGCTCCTCGAGGTGCAGGACGAGTCGGAGCACATCGAGCTCTCCGTGCGCGACGGGATCGACGTGCGCTGGCTGCACCGCGGGGACCGGGAGGCGGGGACGACGACCGAGCTCATCGACGCGGTGCGTGGTCTGGAGTGGCGGTCGGGGCGCGTGCAGATCTTCGCCCACGGTGAGCGTGGTGCGATGAAGCTTCTCCGGCCGTACTTCACGGATGAGCGCGGCGTCGACCGTGCCCAGCTGTCGCTGTCGGCGTACTGGGCATACGGTCGCCGTGAGGATGCGTTCCAGGCGGAGAAGCGCGAGGCCGTCGGCCAGGTGTGAGGCTCCCGCAGCCCTCGGAAGAGTGGGACAATGGAGACATGTCCTCCACCGATTCCCACGAGACCGTCGAGGCGACCGTACGACGGGTGCCTCGCTACGGGGTGTTCATGGGCATCGGCGTCGTGCTCGGGATCATCGCCGCCGGCATCCTGACCATGGTCGGCAACTACGAGCCTTCGCAGGCGCTCGATGTCGTCTACCCGCCGAGTCAGGTGTTCGGCTTCGCGCTGCTGTGGACCGTGCCGATCGGGCTCGCTCTGGGCGGCGTGGCGGCGATCCTCCTGGAACGCCTCGCCCGCCGGCATGACCGTGTCGTGCGCGTCGACCGCGAGACGATCATCGAAGCCGACTGACCGGCATCCCGCTACGCCAGCTCGGCGATGATCGGCCGGATGGCGGCGTCGAATGCGACCACATCCCGCCGGAGCCCATCGGTGACGGCGACCGTGAGTGCGCCGATCCACCAGATCCCACGCTGCGAGAACGGCAGCACCTGCACGTTCAGCTCGAATGAGTGCGCGCGCCGGCCGATCTCCCGCTCGAACTCGGCGATCGCGCTCGCATAGGCGCGGTACGCGCCGCCCCCGGTGGCCGTCTTCATGGTTCCCAGATATCG
The DNA here is from genome assembly GCF_054779995.1 of Microbacterium shaanxiense. NCBI lineage: Bacteria > Bacillati > Actinomycetota > Actinomycetes > Micrococcales > Microbacteriaceae > Microbacterium > Microbacterium shaanxiense. The sequence goes on from NZ_BAAGXE010000002.1 coordinate 500,795, forward strand.
CTTGTGCGCGTCGCGGGCGTACTGCAGCGCGGAAGCCGCGAGCGGAGTGATCGCTTCGCGCAGTTCCTCGGCGCCGGTGGCCGGCAGAGCGACCAGGGTGTCGAACCCGTCGACGAGCTCCAGCGGGCCCTCGGCGGGGTGCGCACGCGGCTCCACCGCCATGTCCCAGTAGTCGCGCCACTGCGCTTCGAGCGCGGCGCTGGCGTCGGCGGCATCAGGCGCGCGCACCTGCAGGTCGCGCAGGCTCGGCAGGCCCTCCGGCTCCCGGATCCCGAGCATCTGTCGCAGGGCGAGCGCGACGAGCGTCGGCATCCCGGCGTCCTCGCGTATCAACCACTGGGGCTTCTCGGCCATGGCCCCATCCTAGGGAGAGATCGCGGAGATTCCACTGCTCGGGCACCGGTAGTCTTGTGGGGTGGCAGCCTCCTCCACCAATCCCTATTCCGAAGCCGGCGTCGACACCGCTGCAGGTGATCGTGCCGTCGAGCTGATGAAGTCCTCCGTGCGCGCTACGCACGGCCCCGAAGTGCTCGGCGGTGTCGGCGGGTTCGCCGGCCTGTTCGACGCGACCGCTCTGCTCGGCTACACCAAGCCGTTGCTCGCGACCAGCACCGACGGAGTCGGTACCAAGGTCGCGATCGCGCAGGCGCTCGACAAGCACGATACGATCGGGCAGGACCTGGTCGGGATGGTCGTCGACGACATCGTCGTCGTGGGGGCGAAGCCGCTCTTCATGACCGACTACATCGCGTGCGGCAAGGTCGTCCCCGAGCGCATCGCCGACATCGTCCGCGGCATCGCCGACGCGTGCACCGCCACCGGCACCGCGCTCGTCGGCGGTGAGACGGCAGAGCACCCCGGCCTTCTCGGCCCGCGTGACTACGACGTCGCAGGCGCCGCCACCGGCGTCGTCGAGGCGGATGCCGTGCTCGGCGCCGAGCGCGTCCAGGACGGCGACGTCGTGCTCGCGCTGGCATCCAGCGGGCTGCACTCCAACGGCTACTCCCTCGTTCGTCACATCGTCACGGGCGCGGGCATCGGCTACGGCGACAACGCCGCAGACCTCGGCACCACCTGGGGCGAAGCGCTGCTCGAGCCGACCCGCCTGTACACGCTCCCGTTGCTGCGCCTGATCGAGAAGCTGGCAGAGGGCAGCGTGCACTCCCTCAGCCACGTCACCGGCGGTGGCATCGCTGCGAACCTCGCGCGTGTGCTCCCGGTGGGCAGCTGGGCGGAGGTCGACCGCTCGACGTGGTCGCCGAGCCCTGTCTTCCGTGTGCTCAGCGACATCGCCGGTTCCACACTGGAGTCCGCCGAGGGCACCTGGAACCTCGGCATCGGCTTCCTCGCCGTGATCGATCAGCGCCAGAAGGATGCCGCGATCGCCGCGCTCGCCGCGGAGGGCATCGACGCCTGGCAGGTCGCGACGGTCGGAACGGGTCCTCGCCCGTCCGGAGAGTTCGAAGAAGGCGCCAAGGGCGTCGATGGTGGTGCGGTGCGTCTCGTCGGCGCATACGCGGATGGAGCAGAGTAATACCCCATGTGCGGAATCGTCGGAGTGGTCGCTGGCGGCCCGGTCAATCAGGACATCTACGATGCGCTTCTCCTGCTGCAGCACCGTGGCCAGGACGCCACCGGCATCGCCACGGCTGAGCCGAGCGGCGTCATGCACATGGCCAAGGCCGAGGGCATGGTGCGCGAGGCGTTCCGCACCCGCGACATGCGCTCGCTCCTCGGCAACGTCGGCCTCGGCCACGTTCGCTACGCGACCAAGGGCACAGCATCCAGCGAAGAGGAGATGCAGCCGTTCTATGTGAACGCGCCCTACGGCATCGTCCTCATCCACAACGGCAACCTCACCAACACGCGCGAGCTCACCGCGGAGATGGCCAAGCGCGATCGTCGCCACCTGAACTCCTCCAGCGACACCGAGTTGCTGCTGAACGTCCTCGCCGGCGAGCTGCAGGCCACGACGAGCGACGTCGACCTCGACCCGGAGCGCATCTTCGAAGCCGTGAGCCGCACGCACGAGCGCATCGAGGGCGCCTACGCCGTGATCGCCGTGATCGCGGGCTACGGTCTGCTCGCCTTCCGTGACCCTTACGGCATCCGTCCCCTGATCCTCGGTCGCCGCGACGGTGCGGAGCACGACGAGTGGGTCGTCACCAGCGAGTCGCTGGTGCTCGAGAACGGCGACTACGAAGTCGTACGGGAGGTTGCGCCCGGCGAGGCGATCTTCATCACCGACCAGGGCGAGTTGTTCAGCCGGCAGTGCGCCGAGAACGCCACGCTCACGCCGTGCGCGTTCGAGTACGTGTACCTGGCCCGACCCGACTCGACGATGAACGGCATCGCCGTGTACGAGTCGCGTCTGCGGATGGGGGAGCGTCTCGCCGACACGATCGCGAAGCACGTGCCGCGCGAGAAGATCGACGTCGTCATGCCGATCCCCGACTCCGCTCGTCCGTCGGCGATGGAGGTCGCCCGCAAGCTCGGGATCGAGTACCGCGAGGGCTTCTACAAGAACCGCTATGTGGGCCGCACCTTCATCATGCCGGGTCAGGCGGTGCGCAAGAAGAGCGTGCGTCAGAAGCTCAACGCGATGTCGACGGAGTTCCGGGGCAAGAACGTGCTCCTGATCGATGACTCCATCGTGCGCGGGACGACGAGCAAGCAGATCATCCAGATGGCGCGGGATGCCGGTGCGCTGTCCGTGACGTTCGCCTCGGCTGCGCCGCCGGTGCGGTACCCGCACGTGTACGGCATCAACATGCCCTCGAAGCACGAGTTGATCGCCCATGGCCGCACGATTCCGGAGATCGCCGCGGAGCTCGGCGCCGACCACCTGGTGTACCAGGAGGTCGAGGATCTCAAGGCCGCGATCATCGAGGGCTCGGATGTGACCGACCTCGACATGAGCTGCTTCGACGGCCGCTATGTCACGGGCACCGTCACCGACGAGTACCTCTCCTGGGTCGAGAGCTCGCAGTCGTCGTGAGCACGTCGCGCCCGCTCTGGCAGGGTCGGGTGCTCGCGGTGCTCGGCATCCTGCTGTGCGCCTTCTCGCTGCGCTCCGCCGTGGCATCGCTGTCGCCGCTGTTCGATCACGTCGCCGCCGACTTCCCGCTCTCCTCCGCCGTGGTCGGGCTCATCGGCACCGCGCCGCCGGTGTGCTTCGCGATCTTCGGGTTGCTGACACCGCTGTTCGAGCGACGACTGGGCCTCGAACGGGTCACCGTGATCGCGCTGATCGCGATCACCGCCGGCCTCGTGCTGCGCGGATTCTCGGTCGACGCGATCACGCTGCTGCTGTCGACCGCGCTCATCTTCGCCGGAGTCGGGATGGGGAACATCCTGCTCCCGCCGTTGGTCAAGAAGCACTTCCCCGACCGGCTCGGCGCGATGATGACGATCTACACGACGGCGATGGCGCTGTCGACGTTCCTGCCGCCGTTGGTCGCGGTGCCGGTGGCGGATGCCGCCGGATGGCGCGTGTCACTGGCGATGTGGGGAGTGTTCGCACTCGCCGGCACCATCCCCTGGGTGCTCATGCTGCTCCGAGGGCGCACCGACGGCGTCCCGGTCCCCGTCGTTCGCGAAGACCGCTCGGCACGTGATGCGGAACGGGCGGATGCCGCGGCATCCGGTCCCGTGACGCTGGTCACCGGACCGATCGCCGTCGCTCCGGCGAACTCGCGGGTGTTCGGACGGCTCGCCCGGCTGCCGCTGGCCTGGTCGATCGCGGTCGTCTTCGGGACGTCGTCGACGATGGCGTACGTCTCGTTCGCGTGGCTGCCGACGATCCTGGTCGATCGGGCCGGGGTCACGGCATCCGTCGCCGGACTGCTGCTGTCGCTCTTCGCATTCATGAGCCTGCCCGCTTCGCTGCTCGTCCCGCTGCTGGTGGTGCGGTTCCAGGCGACGAGGCCGCTGTTCATCGTCGCCGTCGCCTGCGGCGCGGTGGGCCTGGCCGGACTCATCCTGCTGCCCTCGATCGCCCTCGTGGGGCTGTGGGTCGCGCTCTTCGGCATCGTCGGTGTGCTCTTCCCACTGGCGCTGGTGCTGATCAGCGTTCGTGCGCGCACACCGGAGACGGCCGTCGCACTGAGCAGCTTCGTGCAGAGCGCCGGTTACATCGGAGCGGCCGCGTTCCCCATCCTGCTCGGCGTCGTGCACGACCAGACCGGCGACTGGCTTCTGCCGCTGCTGATCATCGGCGCCGTGCTCGTGATCGCCGTGCCGTTCGGGTTGATCGCGGGTCGGCGGCAGACGATCGAGGACGAGTGGGAGCGCCGGCACGGACGCTGGTGAACCAGTGCCGCGCCGCGGGTGAACACAGCGGATGCGGGCACGACGAAACCCCCGCACGAGGTGCGGGGGTTGTCAGATCAGGCGGTCAGGCCTTCTCTAGTTCGTCTTCGTCTTCGTCCGCGTAGTCGTCCGCCCACTTGTCCACGTAGGCGTCTTCATCCGTCGGATGAGCAAGTTCCCGCTCGAGCGCGGAGTAGTTCACCGAAGGACTGAAGGACTTTAGTTCGCGAGCGATCTTGGTGTGCTTCGCCTTTTGACGGCCACGGCCCATGCGCGAGACCCCCTAACGATTTAAGCTGTCGGACAATCAGGTGCCCGAGGCATTCACGACACCGGCGTGCGGCCGGTAAGAGTAGCATTCAGGATAGCACGAGGGCCAGGTGTGCTGGCCTTCGCCGGCAGGTGAAGGGAACGATTCACATGACAGATGCAGCCTCCTCCCCGTCCGACGAAACGGCGCAGAACGCCGGGTTGCAGAAGGCCGTCATCGTCGGCATGCAACCGGGTCAGGCCGTACACGTATTGCAGGAGGCCGCGCACTACGCGCACCTCCTGAACGCCCCGCTCGTGGTCGCCCATGTGGACGTGACCCGGTTCGTCACATATGAGGATCCGGACGGTTACGTGCACTCGGCACCGATCGATCTCAACATCGAAGCCGGCGCCGCCGAGTTCGAAGAGGTCCAGGCGGCCGCGGCCGCCGAACTCGACGGCAAGGGCCTGACCTGGGCCGCGCGTCAGCTGGTCGGTGACCCGGCCCTTGCGATCAAGCAGCTCGCGAACAAGCTCGACGCGCAACTGATCGTGGTCGGCACGCGCAAGCGCGGGCTGGGCGAGTCGATCAGAGAGTTCTTCACTGGCTCGGTCGCCGCGCGTCTCGCTCACCGTCAGCACCGTTCGGTGCTCGTGGTGCCCCTCGAGGAGTCGGTCCCCGACGACCAGCAGGAGATCTGGACCGAGTAGCCTCTGCCCGGCCCGCCGAGATCCTGTGTTCGGCACGAATACGGGATCTCGGCGGATGGGCCGGACGGGCTCAGGCGCCGGGAGAGGCCAGAGCCTGTGTGACGGCGCGGGCTGCGGCGTCGAGCGCGGCCTCCAGGTCGTCGACGGTGGATACCGCGAGCACGCCGCCGCGCGCCACGTGAGTGCGCAGGTCGGTGCGCACTCGGGCGCGGAAGGCGTTGATCGACGCATCCGCCCGGTGCAGCGCTTCACGACTGGTCACCCGTTCGTCCGGCATCGAAGACGAGGTCGACCGGGGGCGTGCCTTGGCACTCGTCCGCTCGTCGTTCGCGGCCGCCGCCAGATCGGCGCGCAGGCTCTTCATGGCGTCCTGCACGCTCTGGCGCACTTCGTTCGCGATCAGGCGGACCGAGTCGGCGAGACCGGACTCGATGCCGGCGAGATCGCCCTCCCGTCCGGCGAGTTCGGCGCGACCGGCATCCGTGATCGAGTAGATCGTGGTGCGTCCGTCTACGGTCTTGGAGACCAGGCCCTCCTCCTCGAGCTTCGCGAGCCGAGGGTAGATGGTGCCGGCGCTGGGCGTATAGGTGCCGCCGGTGCGATCGGTGAGCGCCTGGATGATGCCGTAACCGTGCTGCGGAGCCTCGGACAGCAGGGAGAGCAGATACAGGCGCAGGTCGCCGTGCGAGAAGACGGCCGGGGTCATGAGTCCCACTCCGCATCGTCTGCGACGGTGATGCGAGGCTGACGCAGCACCGTGATGTCGCCCGAGACCGAGTTGGTGCGCACGTCGACGAACGAGCCGGCGAGCTCTCCCGTCGAGCCCGTGTAGTTGGTCGGTCCGGTGTTGCCCCGGTCGACGCCGTCGATCAGCATCCGTCCGCTCATGGAGCGTGCCACGTAATTGGCGGGCAGAGTCTCCTCGAGTCGGATCGTGCTGTTGCCGGCGACCGTGTTCAGGTTGATGGTGTTCACGGCACCCGCCGCGTCGACCATGATCGCGCCGGAGACGGTGTCGACCGTCGCCTTGCGCACCGAGCCGGTGATCGCCACGTCGCCGGAGACGCTGTTCGCGTTCGCCGAGCCGGTCAGGTTACGCACCTGCACGTCGCCGGAGACCGAGTTGACGGTCAGGTCTCCGGTGTGGGTGTCGACGATGATGTCGCCGGAGACGGTGTTGAGCCGTGCGTCGTTGGTGAGTCCCGAGATCAGGGCGCCTGCGCTGACCACGCCGAGGTTGAGCGCGATGCTGCGGGGGACTGCGACACTGACCTCGGCACGGGGGCCGCCGGAGCCGAAGTTGCGGAAGACCTCAAGGAAGTTGTCCCACCCCAGCTGCGGGTGGTCGATCTCGATCTCGTTGCCGTCGGATTCGATCCGGAGGTCTTTGATGGTGACGCCGTGCACCTCGATGCGGATGCCGGGGTCGTCGTGGGCGACGACGTCCACCTGACCGCCGACGAGCCCGACCTTGAGTCGGGTCGCCTGAGCGATGTCGATGACGCGTTCCTCGCCGGGGGCGATGAGCCACTTCTCGGTCATGTTGTCTCCTGGTGTGTGATTAGTCGCGATATATCGCGTGTGAAGAGAGTAACACGATATATCGCGAGTTTGTCAAGAGGAGATCTCGTGAAAGCCGGATGAGACGCAAGAGGCGCCCGGCTCTGAGCCGGGCGCCTCATTAGGAACGCGCTGAGTTCACTGCACGTAATTCGGGCTGTACACGCGATTGTTCGAGGAATCGCGATCGTTGTGGATGCTGGTCTGAATGGATGCTCCGGGGTGGAGGTACACGTCGCGGATCGGGCCGGGATTCATGGTCATCGTCAGCGTCACGGTGAGCGTCTGGCCCGCGGCGATCGATGTATTGCGCAGCCAGAATCCCAGCGGGCTCTCCTCCACGATGTCCGATGAGACGTCCACGCCGTCGAGCTGTGCGCTCGTGATCGTCGCCCCGGTGAAGGCATCCTCCCAGCCTCCGCCCGCGCCGGGCTCACCGACGTAGACCTGCGGGCCACGCACGTCGAAGGAGATCTCCGGACTCGTCCCACCCGGGGCGAGTGAGGTGAGCGAGAAGGACGTCGGAACGTCGATCGCGTACGGCGTGGAGGCGTCGAATTCGTTCATGATCGTCGCGGTACTCCACTGGGCGGTCACAGAGCCGTCGTTCGTGTCCACGTACGTGGCGGACATGGTCACGACGTTGTTCTCCGGGGTGGGGTCGCCTGCTGCGAGGACGCTCAGCACATACGGATTCACGTCGTCGTACCACGCTCCCTGCCAGACGCCGAAGCCACCGTAGATGGAGACGGAGCCGCCCGCCGGTATCTCTGCGGGGATCGTGAACGTGGAGGTGACGATGTTGCCGGTCGTCTGCGAACTCGCACGCGGCACCTCGGTGCCCGTCGACGAGTCGAGCCTGAAAGTGGGGTCGCCCAGGACGCGTGCGTCGCTGCTGGCCGTGACCACCGTGCCGACCGGCACTGTCGCGCTCGAGTCGTTGAAGATGCTGAATGCCCCGGGGACGCCGATGCTCCACTGGCGGAGGCCGTCAGGGCTCTGCGCGCCGAGCCCGTCGCCGAAGGGAAGGGCCTCCAGTCGCAGGTCGGTGGCGACGCTCGCTGCGGCCAACGGCGTCGCGACAGCGGCGGCGATCACCGGCACCGACCATGCGGAGGCCTTCAGTACGGTGCGCCGGGCTACCCCGGGCGCGTCGGATGTCGTGATGTCAGTGCTCAAGGGGTCCCCCACCGGTCGTTTCAATTACGGGGAAGACTTTAGCGGGTTCTGGGCGGTTCGGCTTGACATTGACGTTGCGTCAACTTTTATCGTGGTCATATCGACACGGAAGGAGGATGTAGTGCACACGCAGGACTGGTCGATCCAGGAGATCGCCCGCCACGCCGGGACCACGAGCAGAACGCTGCGTCACTACGACGACATCGGCCTGCTCGCTCCATCGCGCATCGCGCACAACGGCTATCGGCACTACGACCAGAGCGCCCTCGTGCGGCTGCAGCGGATTCTGCTGCTGCGCGACCTCGGACTCGGTCTGCCCCAGATCGCCGAGGCGCTCGAAGCATCGACGGACAGCAGCGCGGCAGCCGAGGCATCCGCTCTCGAGACCCACCTCGCGTACCTGCGCGAGGAGCAGAACCGGCTGGCGCGGCAGATCGCGTCGGTCGAGACGACCATCAACGCATTGAAAGAAGGAGGAACCCTCATGGCCGAGAACATGTTCGACGGCTTCGACCACACGCAGTACAAGGAGGAGGTCGAGAACCGCTGGGGAAAGAAGGCCTACGCCGACAGCGATCGCTGGTGGCGAGGCATGACCGACAGCGAGCGAGCCGAATGGCAGCAGCTCGTGTCCGACCTCTCCCGGGACTGGATCGCAGCCGCCGAGAGCGGCATCGAGCCGGCATCGGATGAGGCGCAGGCCATCGCGCGACGCCACGTCGAGTGGCTGACCGGGGTGCCGGGCACGCCGGCATCCGTGCCGCAGGGCGACGTGAAGGGCTACGTGATCGGGCTCGGTGAGATGTACGTCGCCGATCCGCGCTTCGGTGCCAATTACGCCACCGCCGACGGCGGTACGCGCGGCGCCGAGTTCGTCCGCGACGCGCTCCGCGTCTACGCGGAGGCGAACCTGTAGGACACGCGTCAGGGAGGAGATCGCACGTTCGGGACGAAGATCCCGCGTGTTCTCTCCTCCCTTTCGCGCGTTCTCCTCCCGAACGACTGCGGGGCATAGGGTCTATGCATGGCAGGCCGCCGCACGACCTCGAACGCGGCGCCGTTGTTCGTGGCAGCGGCGCTCAGCTATGAGGCGAACTGCGCACTGGGTCTGGCAGTCGCCGCCAGGGTCATCGACACCCGGAACTTCCGCTGGCTGCATCATGCGATGTACATCACGACGTGCACCACGGTCGTCGCCGCCATCGGCAGCGCGTGCCGGGGCAGTCGGCCCGCGCGTCAGGCCGCCCTCGCGCTGGCGCCGGCCGTGGTGCCGCTCACCGCGATCGCCTACGTGCCGACGCACACGCGCCGGCATCCGCTCGTCGCGCTCGCCGCAGCGCCCTTCATCGTCGCGAGCGTCGTGCGCTCGCTCCGCCCCGCCGACCGGAAGTGATCGCATGGAACTGCTCGACGCCATCCGCCGCCGCAAGACCACGAACGGGCCCTTCCTGCCCGAGCCCGTCTCGGGGGAGCATCAGCGGATCCTCCTGGAAGCGGCGGGCCGAGCCCCGTCGCAGCTGAACAGCCAGCCCTGGCGATTCGTCGTGATCGAGAGTCGCGACACGATCGAGCAGATCGCGCGCATATCGGGCGAGAGCATGACCGAGGCGATGTCGAACGGCACGTTCTTCGAGCGCTACAAGCCGTACTTCCGCTTCAGCCAGGCCGAGATGGAGCAGAAACGCAGCGGGATGCTGTTCGACAAGCTCCCGGCGCCGCTGCGCCCCTTCACCGGTCAGGTGTTCACGAAAAGAGGGCAGACCCTCATGAACGCCCTCGGGGTGCCGAAGACGCTCGGGTCGGAGAACCGCAAGCTCGTCGCGGGCTCTCCGCTGCTGCTCGGCGTGATGCTCGATCGCAGCGAGTACCGCCCCGGGCAGCTGTCGTCGTTCTATTCGGTGTTCAGCATGGGCGCGGCGATGGAGAACGTCTGGCTGACCACGGTCGAGCTCGGCATGGGCATCCAGTTCATCTCGTTCCCCATGGAGGTGCCGGGTCGGTGGGATGAGATCGTGCGGCTTCTGCGCGTGCCTGACGATCTCGAGCTGATGGCCGTGTACCGGCTGGGCTACCTGCCGCCCGAGCAGCGGCGCCCGGCCATCGACTGGTCGAGCAGCCAGCGCAAGCTCCCGTCGCAGTACGTGTACCGAGAGGTCTGCGAGACGCCGCAGACCGGCTGGGACGAGACGGACTGACCGTGCGTCAGTTACCGCCCGACCGGGGGTGAAGCGTCAGATCGCGGACCGCGGGGCCCTCGATGCGCGTGCCGTCCGGCGCGAAGCGCGAGGCGTGCAACGGGCAGTCCCACGTGCATTCGGCGTCGTTCCAGTCGAGCACGCCTCCCAGATGCGTGCACACGGCGGAGACGCCGCGCGTGACGCCGTCCACAGTGGAGACGCCGACGGGGTGACCGGCGCGATTCGCCACGACGCCGCTGCCCTCCGCGGGGCGGGGAACCGGAGCGCGACGCGACTCGGCACGTGACCATCCGGTTGCCGCGGCGGCTGCGACCCGCCCGCTCTCGGCGACGGCCCGTGAGATGTCGGCGGGCACGGTCAACCGTGTGCCGATCGCCGTCATCCAACGCGGTCGGTCGTGCCGATCGGTGCCGATGATCTCGGCGGTGAGGCGCAGTGCGGCGGCCGGAGCGTTGGACAGCCCCCACTTGGCGTAGCCGGTGGCGAACCGGATGCGTCCGAGACCCCGCGGCATCGCGCCGACGAACGGGACGAGGTTGTGCGACTCGTAGTCCTGAGCCGACCACCGGTGGGTCTCCTCGGCACCGGGGAAGTGCTGTCTGGTCCATGCCACGAGATCGTCGATCGCCTCCGTCTCGCCATCCGAACGTCCGACCGGATGCCCGTTCCCGCCGACCACGAGCTGCGCCGTCGCGCCAGGCCCGTCGTCGGGCGAGACAGGACGGATCGACCGGCTCGGGTCGTCCACGGCGATGAAGGTGCCCTCGAGGGCGCTCCCCGGAACGCGGAAGGCGACGCAGTACGAACGGAGGCCGCGGGTCTTCGCGAAGTAGAGACCCCGGTCGATGATGGGCGTGCCCGTCGCGAGGACGACGTGGCGCGCGAACAGCGGCCCGGCGGCGGTATCCACGCGCGGCTCGGGGAGGGCGTGGGCGCCGGTGGCGCGGATGCCGGTGTGCAGTACTCCGCCCACGGCCCGCAGCTCTTCGGCCAATGCTCGTGCGACACGCATCGGGTCGATCGTCACCTGCTCCTCGAGGGCGACGGCGCCGACGACCGGGAACGGTGTCGCGGGCAGATCGGCCGGAGCCAGCATCCGGGTCGCCAGCCCCGCCTCGCGCGCAGCGAAGTGCTGAGCCCGGACAGCGTCGAGGCCGCGCGGACTCTGCGCGTACGTGTGGTCGGTGCACCGGGTGTAGGGGACTCCCGCGCTGTCGGCGAAGGCGGTCAGCCACTGCATGCCGGCGCGGTTGGCGTCCACATACGCCCTCACGAGTGGGACCGTGTGATGCTGGCGGATCTTCGCCAGGGTCTGCCCCTGAAGCAGCGTCAGCTTGCCGGTGTTCGCACCGGTCGTGAGCTCGCCGACCTCGCCGGCGTCGATCACTGCGACATCGAGACCCTTGCGAGCGAGCATGACCGCGGTCGACAGGCCGGTGAGCCCCGCCCCGACGACGACCACGTCATGGCGTGCGCCGGGTTCGAACGGCGACCCGAGGGATGAAGTGGGTTCGAGCTTCCACAGAGGGTTCATGGCGTTCAGTCAACGCCGCCCGCGAATGCACACATACCGCCTTGACAATCCCGCTGTCCGCGGTCACGCGACGACGGGGCTAGAGTGGCCGCGTGACTCTCCGCCGGCTGCTGCTCGTCGTGCTCGGTGGGACTCTGGGCACCGCGATGCGGCTCGCGTTCGCCCTGTGGACGCCGGATGCGGGAGGCTTCCCCCTCGCGACCTTCACGGTGAACATCCTCGGCGCGCTGCTGATCGGGGTCCTCGCCGCGCGCCTTCCCGGCGGATCGGACCTGCGCGTCTTCCTCGGCACGGGCATCCTCGGCGGGTTCACCACCTACAGCGCTTTCGCGGTCGACACGGTGCAGTTGTGGGCGCAGTCGCCGCTGCTCGCGGCGCTGTACGCGTTCCTGACTCTGCTGCTCGGCGTGACAGCCGCAGCAATCGGGATGCGCGTCGCACGGCGCAAGGGCGCGCGATGACTCCGCTCGTCTTCCTGCTCGCATCCGTCGCCGGGGGTGCCGGCGCCGCTCTGCGCTACGCGGCGGATGTGGGCGTCAGCAGGTTGTCCGGCCGCCGGTTCCCCTGGGGCATCGTCATCGTCAACGTCAGCGGTTCTTTCGCGCTCGGCCTCGTCACCGCAGCGCTGCCGGATGCCGCTTTCGTCATCGGGGCGGGACTCCTCGGCGGCTACACCACCTTCAGCACCGCGATGCTCGACAGCATCGCCCTCTGGACGGACGGCGAGCGGAGGGCATCGGCGGCGCATCTGATCGGGACGTTCGCGGTATCGGTCGTCGCGGCGCTCGCCGGGCTGGGCCTCGGCGCTGCGCTCTGACCACCGCCGACGCCTGGATGCCCCGACCCGGGCGGGGGCCACGGCGCTCAGCATCCTCACAAATGCGAGAATGTACAAAAGTACATGCACAGGAGTCCAGAGGGGGAGGATCGTGGCTGAAGCCGTCCGTCGCAGACGCGATCCCGAGACGCGCCGCCTGGCGATCGTCACCGCGGCCGCTGAGCTCATCACCGAGGTCGGCGTCGACGCGATCACCCATCGCATGGTCGCCTCCCGCGCCGATGTGCCGCTCGGTGCGACGACCCAGTACTTCGCCACACTCGACGACCTCCGCGATGCGGCGCTGCAGCTGCTCGCCGCTCATGTGGCCGAGCGGATGGCGGACATCCGTGCGACCATCAGCGAACGCGGTGCGACTCCGGCCCTGCTGGCCGAACTGATCCACGCGGCCCTCTCCGACGCCGCGGCCGTCCAGGCCGATCGTGCCGTCGTCACGGCGGCCGTGCACGATCCCAGGCTGCGCGAGCTCGCGCGGCACTGGACGGACGAGCTCGTCGGTATCCTCGCCCCCGTTCACGGCCCCGACAGCGCCAGGGCAGCAGCCGTTTTCATCGACGGCATACTCTGGCACGCACAGATCCACGAACGACCGCTCGATCAGCAGCTCATCGAGACCGCGCTCGCGGGCATCCTCGGGACCGCTGAGACTCCTGCATCCCTTTCGCCGCCGTCCACCGCATAGACAACCGAGAGATCACCGTGTCGAAACTCGCCATCCTCAGTCTGCGCAACCGCGCGCTGATCGCTCTCATCACGATCGTCGCCGCCGTGTTCGGCGGACTCGCCCTGACGAACCTCAAGCAGGAGCTCATCCCTTCGCTCGAGCTGCCGTCGCTCATCGTCATGACGTCGTACCCCGGTGCATCACCGGAGGTGGTCGAGAACGACGTCTCCACGCCGATCGAGACGGCGATCCAGGGCGTTCCGGGGCTCGAGTCCACGACGGCGACGAGCTCGACGAACTCCTCGATCATCCAGGCGACCTTCACGTACGGCGAGAACCTCGCCACCGCCGAGCAGAAGATGCAGCAGGCGATCAACCGCATCTCCTCGCAGCTGCCGGAGGACGTCGAGCCGCAGGTGCTCTCGGTGTCGATCGACGACTTCCCCGTGATCCAGGTCGCGGTCACCGGATTCGAGGATGCCGAGACGGCGCAGGCCGACCTCGAGAACGTCGCGATCCCCGACCTCGAAGATGTCGAGGGGGTCAATGCCGCGCAGATCGTCGGCGGCATCGGCCAGCGCATCACCATCACCCCTGACGATGCGAAGCTCGCAGCCGAGGGCGTGAGCAGTCAGGCCATCAGAGACGCGCTGCAGCAGAACGGCTCGCTCTTCCCCGGCGGTGACATCACCGAGAACGGTCAGACGTTGACGGTGCAGACCGGAGCGAAGATCACCTCGGTCGACGACATCGCTGCTCTTCCGCTCGTGGGCACGGCCGCCACTGTGGCGGATGTCGCCACCGTGGCGCTGGAGTCCGATCCGGTGTCGTCGCTGTCCCGCGTGAACGGCGAGGATGCACTGTCGATCTCGATCACCAAGCTTCCCTCTGCGAACACGGTGGAGGTGTCCGACGGCGTGATCGCCGAGCTCGACGAGCTCCAGGAGGCCTTCCCCGACGCGGAGTTCACGGTCGTCTTCGACCAGGCGCCGTTCATCGTGCAGTCGATCGAGACGCTCGCCACGGAGGGGCTGCTCGGCCTCGTCTTCGCGGTGATCGTCATCCTCGTCTTCCTGCTGTCGATCCGCTCGACCCTGGTCACCGCGATCTCGATCCCGACCAGCGTGCTGATCACCTTCATCGGCCTGCAGGCGTTCGGCTACTCGCTCAACATCCTCACCCTCGGCGCTCTCACGATCGCGATCGGCCGTGTGGTCGACGACTCGATCGTCGTGATCGAGAACATCAAACGGCATTACGTGGGCGATGCGGACAAGGGAGACGCGATCCGTCTCGCCGTGCGCGAGGTGGCGGCCGCGATCACGGCGTCCACGATCACGACCGTCGCAGTGTTCCTGCCCATCGTCTTCGTCGGCGACATGGTCGGCGAGCTGTTCCGACCGTTCGCGATGACGGTGACGATCGCGATGGTCGCCTCGCTGCTCGTGGCGCTGACGATCGTGCCCGTGCTGGCGTACTGGTTCCTGCGTCCTGGCAAGGAGCTGCGCGACGAGAACGGCGACGTGATCGATCCGGAGCACCAGGACGCCCCGCCGACACCGCTGCAGAAGATGTACCGCCCGATCCTCGGATGGACGCTGAAGCACTCGGCGATCACGGTGATCCTCGCGGTCGTGGTTCTCGGCGGCACCCTCGCCGCTGCGCCGCTGATGAAGATCAACTTCCTCAGCGACTCCGGTCAGAACACCATGACCGTCACCCAGGACCTCGGTCCGACGGCGAGCCTCGAGACGAAGGATGCCGCGGCATCCGTCGTCGAGGACGCGCTCGAAGGCATCGACGGCATCGAGAACGTGCAGGTCTCGATCGGCTCGAGCGGCTCGTCGCTCATGGACGCCTTCTCCGGCGGAGCCGGCGTGACGTACTCGATCATGACGTCGTCCGATGTCGATCAGGAGCAGCTCCGCGCCGACGTGCTGGACGCCGTCGACTCGCTGGAGGACGTCGGGGACATCAGCGTCAACGCCTCGGCTGGTCTCGGCTCGAGCGACATCGAGGTGAACGTCACGGCGCCGAGCTCGGATGCGCTGGCCGAGGCGACCGAGGCCGTGAAGGCCGAACTCGACGGACGCGACGGCATCGGTGCGATCACGGACAACCTGGCCGCCTCACTGCCGTACATCGCCGTGGTGGTCGATCGTCAGGCCGCAGCCGACAACGGCCTCTCCGAGGTCGCGGTCGGTTCGATCGTCTCGAACACGATGCGCCCGCAGCAGGTCGGCTCGGTCGAACTGGATGACACGGCTCTCACGGTGTACATCGCCGCCACCGAGCCGCCGGCGACGATCGACGAACTGCGCTCGCTGGTCATCCCGAGCCCGCGCGGCATCCTCACGCTGCAGGACATCGCCCTTGTCGAGCAGCGTGAGGGGCCGACCTCGATCACGACCGAGCAGGGCCGGCGTACGTCGACGATCACGGTGCCTCCGGCATCCGACAACCTCGCCACCGCGACCGCATCGGTGGCGGCCGCCCTCGAAGCGGTCGATCTGCCCGACGGTGCCAGTGCAGAGGTCGGCGGCGTCGCCTCGCAGCAGGCGGACTCGTTCTCGCAACTCGGACTCGCGATGCTCGCGGCCATCCTGATCGTCTACGTCGTGATGGTCGCGACCTTCAAGTCGCTGCGACAGCCGCTGCTGCTGCTGGTATCCGTGCCGTTCGCGGCCACCGGCGCGATCCTGCTGCAGATCGTCACCGGCGTGCCGCTCGGCGTCGCATCCCTCATCGGTGTGCTGATGCTCATCGGCATC
Organism: Microbacterium shaanxiense; assembly: GCF_054779995.1. Taxonomy (NCBI): domain Bacteria; kingdom Bacillati; phylum Actinomycetota; class Actinomycetes; order Micrococcales; family Microbacteriaceae; genus Microbacterium; species Microbacterium shaanxiense. The sequence goes on from NZ_BAAGXE010000002.1 coordinate 516,813, forward strand.
GTGGTGACGAACGCGATCGTGCTCGTCGACCTCGTGAATCAGTACCGGGAGAAGGGTCTGTCGACACGAGATGCGGTGATGGCGGGTGGCGAGAAGCGTCTGCGCCCGATCCTCATGACGGCGCTCGCGACGATCTTCGCCCTCACGCCGATGGCGCTGGGCATCACCGGGCACGGCGGGTTCATCTCGCAGCCGCTCGCGATCGTCGTGATCGGAGGCCTGGTCTCCTCCACGGTGCTGACACTGATCGTGCTGCCCACGCTGTACAACCTCGTCGAGGGGGCGAAGGAACGGCGCCGGGCTCGCAAGGCGGGGCCGGATGCCGAGGCCGACGCGTCGGAGTCAGATGGGCCGGAGCCCGATGGGCCAGGATCCGACGGTGCTGAGCATCCGCTGACCCGTCGTGAGCTGCGCGAGAATCACCGTCCTTCTGCAGTGTGAAGGCTGTCGACTGACGCTTCCGCTGCACATATCGGCATCCGCTACATCGATATGTGTAGCGCATGCCGGAACCTGTAGCGCATCCGTGGGAAGGTCGGATCAGCGCATCGCGGAATAGATCGCAGCCGGGTGCTGTTCAGCGGCGAGTGCGCCGACCTCAGACCCGGCGCGCAGAAAGAGTGTCAGTGCCACTGAACGACCTCACCACATCGCCCGACCAGGAAACGATCACGAACGAGACGGCGGTGGCTCAGGAGCAAGCCGCTCTCGACGAGGCATTCGCGCGCAGGGACGACCTTCTGCAGGAGCTCGACGCGGGCCTCACGGCTCCCGCGACGGATGCCGTCCAATACGCGCGGATGCGCATGATGGCGCAGCGGCGGTCCGAACTCGTGCACGCCGAGCAGGGGCTGATCTTCGGGAGGCTCGACGCTCTCGATGACACCGTCCGGCGTCTCGGTCGGGTGGGGATCCCCGGCCCGGACGATGATGAGCCGCTGGTGATCGATTGGCGTACGCCGGCTGCGCGCGCCTTCTACACCGCCACTGCCGTGGACCCGCAGGGTCAGGCCCGGCGTCGGCACATCCGCACGAGCGGTCGCACCGTGCAGGGAGTGGACGACGAGCCGCTCGACGGTTCGATGGCGAGCGATCTCGTCGGCGAAGGCGCGTTGCTCGCCGCGCTGGACGAGCGTCGTACGGGCCGCATGAGCAGCGCCGCTGCGACCCTGCAGCGCGAGCAGGACGACGTGATCCGCGCCGACGCCCGCGGACCGCTCGTGGTGCAGGGCGGACCTGGCACCGGCAAGACGGTCGTGGCACTGCATCGGGTGGCGTACCTGCTCTTCACCCACACGCAACTGGCCGCGCAGGGCGTGCTGGTGCTCGGGCCGTCGACGCGCTTCCTCGACTACATCGCTCAGGTGCTGCCCGCCCTCGGGGAGACCGCGATCGTGCCCGCGACGTGCGACACGCTCGTCCCTGGGATCACCGTCGAGCGCGACGAGCCGCGTGCGGTCGCGGAGATCAAGGGAAGAGCGCTCTGGCAGCGCGCCCTCTCCGAGTACGCGTCGTCGCTGGCGCCCGCCCCCGCAGGGCTGGAGCTCCGCTGGGAGGGGGAGACGTACACGCTCGAGGAGCGCAGGATCGTGAATGCACTCGCATCCGCGACGTCCGGACGCGCCTACCACGCTGCGCGCGCCGTCTTCGGCGCACAGCTGCGGGATCTGCTCACCGATGCCGTCGTCGAGCGCAACGAGCAGATGCTGGAGCAGCTGGAGGAGGGACTCGAGGACATCCTGGCCGGCGTCGACGCGGGGCTGGCGCGCTCCGATGACCGCGCCGCGGCCACGGGAGCGACAGGCGCGGAGGTCGACGGAGTGCTCTCGGAGGATGACATCGAGCGGTTGCGCGATCGGATCGCCGCCGACGGCGGGATCGACGCCGTGCTCTCGCAGTGGTGGCCGATCCTCGACGCGGCGACCGAGTTGCGCCGGTTGCTCGCCGACGATGCGATGCTGCGCAGGTGGGCGCCGGATCTCACCTCCGCCGAGCGCGATGCGGTGCGCCGCGAGCCGGCGGGTTGGGCCGGCAGCGACATCCCGCTCCTCGACGCGCTCTCCGATCTGCTGGGCGATCCTGAGCCCGGCGGCGGGCAGGGCGAGTTCCTCGCCGATCGCGCTGCGGCGAGGCGCGACTGGGTCTACGGTCACGTCGTCATCGACGAGGCGCAGGAACTGTCGGAGATGCAGTGGCAGATGGTGATGCGGCGTTGCCCTTCACGGTCGATCACGGCCGTCGGCGACATCGATCAGGCGGAGGCACCGCATCGGCACACCTCGTGGCGGCAGGCCGTGACAGCGGCGTTCGGCGAGCGGTGGACCGAAGCCCGGCTGACGATCTGCTACCGCACCCCGCTCGAGGTGATGGCGCTCACCGCCCCCGTGCTGCGAAATGCCGGGAGCGAGAACGAGCCGCCGCGAGCCGTGCGTGCCTCTGGCATCGAACCGTGGGAACGCGACGTCGCCGAGCGGGATCTCGCCGCCGAGGCGGGACGCCTGGTCGATGAGTTGTCTGCGCGCTGGTCCGGAGGAACCGTCGGCGTCATCGCACCAGAGGGTCGCCTCGCGGCACTTCGCGACGCCCTGCCGGAGACGAATGTGCTCTCGGCGACCGACGCCAAGGGGCTGGAGTGGGACGCGACGCTGCTCGTGGACGCTGCCGGTATCGCGTCCGAGCCGCGTGGCTGGAACGGGCTCTACGTCGCCCTGACCCGTTGCACCCAGGAGCTCGGGCAGCTGCGCGTCAGCTGAGCGCTACGCCCCAGGTGAGACTCCACGTCTCGCCTGGGGCGAGGCGGCGGATGCCGAGACCGCTGTTCAATGCATCCGCAGGGGCGGTCATCGGTTCGATGGCCACCGCGAGGTCGTGCCCGGGGTAGTTCGTCGTCGTGTAGACCTGCACGAAATCGAAGCCCTCGCCCTGAAACAGGGTGACGCGGCGACCGTCGGGCGACGTGAGCGTGTGACGAACGAATCCGTCCGCATCGCGGGTGAGTTCGGTGAAGCCGGTGTCGAGCGCGATGTCGCCGAGGCGCACGCCGTCGCGCAGTCCCTCCGGCGCGGGGGAGGTGCCGGTGGGCAGCATCCGCTCGTCGGTGTCGAACTGCGTCGCGGCCGGCACGGTGAGCACCAGGTCGTGCGTGTCGACTTCGCCGATCATGAGGAAGGGGTGGGTGCCGAGGGCGACGGGTGCCGCGGCATCCGATCGGTTCGTCAGCGTGTGCGTGACCTCGATGCCGGCATCGGTGAGCGCGTACGTGACCGTCGTATCGATCTCGTACGGGAAGCCGGTCTGCGGATGGATCGTCGCGCGGAGGGTGGCGACGTCATCCGTCTGCTCGACCTCGTAAGCGGTGAAACGCAACAGTCCGTGACTCGCATTGTGCAGCTTCGGCTCGCTGATCGCGAGCTGCCGCGCGGTGCCGTCGTCGTCCCAGAGTCCGTCGCGCACGCGGTTCGGCCACGGGGCGAGCACGACGCCCGAGCACGAAGGGGTCGGGATGTTCTCGGGGTATCGCGAGACGAGATCGACGTCTCCGACCGTGAGGCCGCGGAGGGATGCACCGACCTGGGCGACCTGCGCCGTGACGGCGCCGCGCTGAAGGTGGATCTGGATGCCGGTGGGCGATTGCGAGGTCACAGTGTCATGTTACGGGCGGTCAGGTCACGGGCGCCGTCGCCCGAGGGGTTTCTCAGGTGCATCGGCTAAACTTGTGCGGTCGGCTTCGGGCAGCCGCGCATGGCGCGGGCGTTTATCTGTTGGAAGTGTGAGCCCAGGGGCCGATGGTGAGCGTCGATCGACGCACATTAACCATCACATGAATGGCCCCCGGCCGACGGATGTCCGGGTTTCCCCGCGCGCGCAGCGCGGTGCTGTCACGTGCAGAACCCAGAAGGACACACCCATGCCCAAGAACAAGAAGCCCCAGGGCGGCAGGCCCTCCCGCAACTTCGAGCCGCGCTACGGCGCGAACAAGACCTCGTTCCACGACCGTCACGCCGGTCGCCCTGAGGGCGGGCGTTCGGATGCCGGTGCACAGCGCTCCGCTTCGAGCCGCTCGTCGGCCGGTGCCGACCGCCGCCCAGGCAGCAAGAGCGCGGGTCACCGCGGATACCGTCCGGCCGAGGCCGAGAGCGGTGCCCCGAAGCGTCGTTGGAGCGACCAGGAGCGTGCCGGTCGCGACGAGGCCCGCGGCATCCGCAATCGTGCCGAGTCCGGTCGCCGCGAGGCGCCGCATCACCAGAGCGAGCGTCCCCGCACCGATGGGCGTCGTTTCGACGATGACCGTCCGCGCTACAAGAGCGACCGTGGAGCTGAGCGTCCTCGGTTCAACGACGACCGTCCGCGCCGCGATGATCGTGGACGCCAGGATGAGCGTCCGCGTCGCGATGCCGGCTCATCGACCGGTTCCCGCTACCAGGGTGACCGTCCGCGATTCAACAGCGACCGCGGCGCTGAGCGCCCCCGTTTCGACAGCGATCGTCCGAACGGCCGCGGCGCCGAGCGTCCCCGGTACGACAACGACCGTCCGCGATTCAACAGCGACCGGTCGGCAGAGCGTCCGCGCTTCAATGACGATCGTCCCCGCCGCGACGACCGCGGTGGCCAGAGCGATCGCCCGCGCCGCGATGCGGGTGCGTCGGCAGGCAGCCGGTTCTCCGGCGACCGTCCGCGTTTCAACAGCGACCGCGGCGCTGAGCGCCCTCGGTACGACAACGATCGCCCCCGGTACAACAGCGACCGCGGTGGCGACCGCCCCCGCTATGACAACGACCGCCCTCGCTTCAACAGCGACCGGTCCACCGAGCGTCCCCGCTTCAACGACGACCGCCCGCGTCGTGACGACCGCGGTCGCGACGATGGCCGACCGCGTTACGAGGACCGTCCCCGTGTCGACAGCGAGCGTCCCCGTCGTGACGCTGCAGGCGCGGCATCCGGTTCGCGGAACCAGGGCGACCGTCCGCGCCGTGACGACGCCCGCCGTGACGACCGCGGACCCCGCCGCGACGACCGCGGCCCTCGTCGTGACGACCGCCGCAGCGAGCCGCGCGCGAGCCGTGACGACTGGAACAAGACATCGGCTGCACCGTTCGAGCCCACCGAGGACGTCGTCCACGAGCGTCTCGAGGCGAAGACCGTGGCCGCGCCGGAGGTCGAGGGCGTCACGTTCGCCGATCTCGGCATCGGCTCGAACATCGTCGAGGTGCTGAGCAATCTGGGTGCGGAAGCGCCGTTCCCGATCCAGGCCGCGACGATCCCGTCGATCCTCGAGGGTCGCGACGTGCTCGGCCGTGGCCGCACCGGCTCCGGCAAGACCATCGCCTTCGGCGCCCCGCTCGTCGAGCGCGTGCTGAAGTCGCAGGCGGGCAAGCGTCGCGAGTACGGCCGCAAGCCTCGTGCGATCATCCTCGCCCCGACGCGTGAGCTCGCGCTGCAGATCGACCGCACGATCCAGCCGATCGCTCGCAGCGTGGGCCTGTTCACCACGCAGATCTACGGCGGTGTCCCGCAGGGGCGCCAGGTCGGCGCGCTGATGAAGGGCGTCGACATCGTGATCGGAACGCCCGGACGCATCGAGGACCTCATCAAGCAGCGCAAGCTCGACCTCTCGGACTGCCGCATCGCGGTGCTCGACGAGGCCGACCACATGTGCGAGCTCGGCTTCGTCGAGCCGGTGCAGCGCATTCTGCGCCACACCCAGGAGGGCAGCCAGAAGCTGCTGTTCTCGGCGACGCTCGACCGCGAGGTCGCTGCGCTGGTCGACGAGTTCCTCGTGGATCCTGCAGTCTACGAAGTCTCGGGTGAAGACCAGGGCTCCGGAACGATCGACCACCGCGTGCTCGTGATCGAGCACCGCGACAAGGCCGAGATCCTCACCTCGATGGTCGACCGTGCAGGCAAGACTCTTGTCTTCGCCCGCACCCGCGCATACGCGGAGACCCTGGCCGAGCAGTTCGACGACGCCGGCATCCCTGCGGCCGCGCTGCACGGTGACCTCAACCAGGCCAAGCGCACGCGCAACCTCGAGCGCATGACCTCGGGGCGCGTGTCGGTTCTGGTCGCCACCGACGTCGCTGCTCGCGGCATCCACGTCGATGACATCGACCTGGTGATCCAGGCGGATGCGCCGGACGAGTACAAGACCTACATGCACCGCTCGGGTCGCACCGGCCGTGCAGGCCGCGCGGGTCGCGTCGTCACGCTGATCACGCGTCAGCGTCAGCGTCGCATGACCGAGCTGCTGGGTCGCGCCGAGATCGACGCACCGTTCGAGTCCGCTCGTATCGGTGACGACATCATCGAGGAGATCACCGGGCGCATGCCCAGCAACGACGAGATCACCCGATAACAGGGTTCACAACTCCTCGAAGAACATGAGGCGAAGGGCCCCGGATGCAAGATCCGGGGCCCTTCTGCGTCATTCGTGAGGAGTTGTGAACCGTGCCGATGCCACGACGCCGACGGACGGCGGTGGTAGCCTCGCCGCGTGGCAGACAAACAGGGCTCTGATGTCGTCCTCTCGACCGAACCGACCGCGTGGGAACCCGATGAGCTCGGTCTCGCCGTCGGCGCGACAGGCGCGTACAGCGAGTACGCCGCGCGCGACGGCGTCGTGCCTGATCCTGCTCCCCTGATGACGGCGTGGCTGACGGGCCGTGGGCAGAAGATCCGGCGGAACGCCTTCGCGAACGGCGACACCGTCGACGGGCTCACGTTCCAGGAGTCGTACTCGCGCGCACTCGCGAACATGTCGGCATCAGCCGTTCCCGCCGAACCTGCGAAGCACTTCGCAGGGCTGCGGATCGATGTCCCACGGGCTGCGGGATTCCTCGCCGTCCCCGACGTTCTCCTGCGGTTCGAGTCCGAAGTAGACGGAGAGCTGCTCGTGGCGGCGCCGACCGCGAACACCCTGCTGCTCGCCGGCTCGGCGCAGGACGACCTCGTGCACTTCTTCGGTGTCGCGCTGGCCGAGTGCCTGGCGGCCGACCCCCGCGGGCTGTCGCCGGTGCCGTTGCGCATCGTGGCGTCGGCAGAGGGAGGCGCGTCACTCGAGCGATGGGACCCGGGAACGGACTCGCCCTGGTATCCGCTCTCGCTGCGCGCCAGGCAGCTGGAACTCGAACGGCGCTTCGGGCCGATGCTGCAGTACGACGACATCGGCACCTACACGTTCCGGGGCGTCGGCGCCGCGTGCGCCTCACCTCGATGGTCGTACGACGAGGCCGAGGGACAGTTGCGCTCATATGCGGTGTGGACGCCCGGCTACTTTCCCACGCTGCTGCCGCCGGTCGACTGGATCGCGGTGAATCAGAAGACCTCCCGGTCGGCGCCGCAGCTGTGGCTGAGCCGCGACGAACTCGCGAGATGCGCCGGCGTCGAGGTCACGCACACGGACGAGTTCGGTCTCGAGGTCGATGTGGTCACCTGGACGGGCTACGCCGACGATCACGACGGGATCGGGTTGAAGGCAGCGCTGCGCGAGGCCGGCGCCCGCACCACAGTGAAGATGGGCGGAATGGGGACGAGCGTGCACATCCTCGACTGGATGCCGGGACGGTTCGGCGGCCCGGCGTCACGGTTCACGACGTTCGACGAGTTCCCGAGGATGCAGCGACCGCCGACTGCCGGCTGAACGTCCGCGCCGCCGGCTCAGACGATAGCGTGCTCGTGCACCGTCGAGCTCAGCGTGGTGCCGTTCAGGTCGAGATACAGCTGCTGCTCGGTCACGGTCAGCGTCATGGTGTTGCGGCGCTCGAGCGAGGTGGTCGCGGCGTCGATGAAGCCGGGATCGAAGCTGAACACCCTGATCGACTCTGCGTCGTGGATGCGCTTGCCTGCCCACGGGGCGATGACCTTGAGCGGGTCGCGATGCGTGTAGACCGCGACCCGGCCTGCGAGCTTGCTGCCGTAGTGCAGACGCTCGGCGGCAGGGGCTCCGACCTCGATCCAGGCGGTGATCGTGCCCGTCATGTCGCGGATGATCACCGCTGGCTCCTCGGTCGACGAGATGCCGGCACTGAACGCGATGCCCTCGGCGTACTCGAGGCAGTACGCGAGTGTGCGGGTGAGCATGTACGCGTCTGTCTCGGACGGATGCCGCGCGACGCGGAGCGCGAGCTCGTCGTAGACACCGCGATCCATGTCTGCCAGCTGCACCGTGAAGGTGTGGATCATCGCGCCGATTGCCATAGTCATCGAGCCTACGCGTCGAGGCAGCCGGCGTTGACCGCGAATCGACGCCCGTCAGAACAGGGTCGGTGCCGCCGGTTCCACGAAGGTCGGGCGGACCGTGGCCGGTCGGGTGAGCCGTCGGCTCGGATACGCGTCGTCCGAGTGGCGGGCATCGAGCCCGTGCGCGCGGATGAGCGGACGCACGCGCTTGGCCAGCCACTGACGATACGGTTTCGGCGCCTCGGATGCTGCGCCGGGATAGAGCCCTCGGTACGACGACATGAGCTCAGGGTGCTCGCGCTGCAGCCACTGCATGAACCAGGGTTTGACCCCTGCGCGAAGGTGCAGTGCGCCGTAGATGACATGATCGGCCCCGGTCTCGGCGATGCGGTGAAGTGCGTGATCGACGGCCGCGACCGAGTCGGTGAGATGGGGGAGCACCGGCATCAGGAAGACGCCGACGCGGAACCCCGCATCCGTCAGTGCGCGCACCGTGTCGAGTCGCGCCTGCGTGCTCGGTGTGCCCGGCTCGATCGAGTGCTGCAGCGTGTCGTCGTACATCGCGATCGACATCTGGATGTCGATCGGCACGTGCGCCGCCGCATCCACCAGCAGCGGGATGTCGCGTCGGATTAGCGTTCCCTTGGTGAGGATCGAGAACGGCGTCGCGGACTCGGCGAGTGCGCGGATGATGTCCGGCATCAGCTTGTAGCGGCCCTCTGCGCGCTGATATGGATCGGTGTTCGTGCCCAGCGCGACGCTCTCGTGCTGCCAGCTGCCGCGCTTCAGCTCTTTCGCGAGCACCTCGGCGACGTTCGTCTTCACGACGATCTGCGAATCGAAGTCGCCTCCGCCGTCGAGATCGAGGTACTCGTGCGTGCCGCGGGCGAAACAATACGTGCACGCATGACTGCATCCGCGATACGGGTTGATCGTCCAGCTGAACGGCATCCGCGACCCGGCGGGGACCTTGTTGAGCGCCGAGCGTGCGAGCACCTCATGGAAGGTCATTCCCGCGAACTCGGGCGTCGTCACGGAGCGGACGATTCCGGTGCGATTCTCCAGGCCGGGCAGCGCAGCGTCGTCCGCGTCATCGATCGTCTGTCCCTGCCACCGCATGCATTCATTCGAACAAATGCGCGAGGTTAAGTCAAGTAGGATTCGAAGAGAAGTACTATCCCAGTGGTTCGGGGTACCGGAAGGGCTCCCCGGCCACGAACCGGCGAACCTCGTCCACGGCGTTCTCGCCCATGCGGTGCAGCTCGCCTCCCAGCGATCCAGCGATGTGCGGCGTGAGAACGGCGTTCGGCAGCGACCAGAGCTCGTGCTCGGGCGGCAGCGGCTCGGGATCGGTGACATCGAGGATCGCGCGGATGCGCCCCGTGCGCAGCTCTCCGACGAGGGCCTCCTGGTCGACGACGGCGCCGCGCGCGGTGTTCAGCAGAGTCGCTCCGTCGCGCATGAGCGACAGCATCCGCGCATCGATCTGCCCCACTGTCGCCGGTATCAACGGCTGGTGCAGCGAGACGACATCGCTCTGCGTCATCACCTCGGCGAGCGTCGCGGCGCGCACTCCGACCTCGGTGGCGAGCTCCGGCGTCAGCTCGGGACTGAACGCGACGATGTCGAAATCGAAGGTCCGCAGACGTGCGACGAGCAGGCGCGCGACCTGGGACAGGCCGACGATGCCGATCGTGCGCCGATGGTTGCCGGCCACTCCGCTTCGGGCTGCGGCCGGCGCCTCCGGGTGCTCGCGATAGGCGCGTTCCGCGGCGAACGAATCCTTGCCGTCGAGCAGGATCATCGCCAGGGCGAATTCGGCGACGGGACTCGCGTTGATGGAACGGGCGTTCGCGGCGAGGAGCCCTCGCCGCGCCCACGCGGAGGGGTCATCGAGGCACAGGGCCGCGACGCCGCCGAGGTAGACGAGTCCGCGCAGGGCGGGTGCATCGTGCGGCGAGAGCCGTGGTGCGCCCCAGCCCCCGATCGCGATCTCGGCGTGCTGCAGCTGCTCGACCGCCTCCTCGGTCCGCGACACCACCGAGGACGGATCGATGTCCACGAGGGTCTGCAGCTCATCGAGCATGGCGGAAGTGAAGAGGTCGGCGACGAGGGATGCCGGATTCATCAGGAAGACTGCGGACGGGCGGATGATGTGCTCCCTCTCGAGGTTCGCTGCACCTTCGAAGTCGGCTGAGCGGACGGCATCGATGCCGTCTTCGCGCTCGAGACTCACAACATATCAACCACCCGCGACGGAACGGATGCGGCTCTCGGCGCAGATCACGGCAGAATGGAGGCATGAGCGGCGCGCATCACCCCCGGCATGCGTCGCGCCCGTCCCGTGTGCTGACCATCGCGTTGCCCGTCGGACTGGCGGTGACGGCGCTCGGCGTCCTGTGGGCGATCGCGGACGCCCCGGCCGCGGCAGAAGCCGAGCTCCCGCCCCCTCCCATGCCGGTCGTCGCGGCCCAGTTGCCTCCCGTCGATCTCGGAGGAGTCGTGGCGTCCGATCCGTGCGCTGACGCCGCCGTCGTCGACGCGCTCGCGGTCGGCGATGATGAAGCGGCGATCACGGCATTCGGTGGAGGTGCGGCTTTCCGGGAGGCCGTCGTCGCCGGGAACGCGCCCTGCATCTCGCTCAGTGACCCTGCCAGGCTCTGGCTCGTCGTCAACAAGGCGCGGCCGATCGAGCCGTTGGACTTCGAGCCGGCATCGCTCTCCGAGGTCGACCTCGCGGCGACGACCTCATCCGACCGGCTGCGCACGGATGCGCGCGACGCCCTGAGCGCCCTCGCCGACGGGGTCGATGCGTCGGGTGCCGGAGCCATCGGGATCAACAACGGCTACCGCTCGTACGACCTGCAGGTGTCCACCTATTCCGGCTTCGTCGCTTCTGAAGGTGTCGCAGGCGCCGACCGGGGCTCCGCGCGTGCGGGATTCAGCGAGCATCAGACCGGTCTGGCAGTGGATGTCGTCGCGTGCGACGACGGCTGCGGCGACATCGACGCGTTCGGCAGCACGGCGCAGGCCGCATGGGTACAGGAGCACGCCTGGGAGCACGGCTACGTCGTGCGATACGAGAACGGCGCGAGCGACCGCACCGGGTACATGCCCGAGCCGTGGCACCTCCGCTACGTCGGCCCTCAGCTCGCCTCCGCGTATCACGAGGGCGGCTTCCACACGCTCGAGGAGTTCTTCGGTCTGCCCGCGGCCCCCGACTACGCGCACTGACCCGTTCTGTGGCATCCCACAAACGCGGTACGCAGTCCCACGCGCGGTGGGATGCATTCTCACAACGCGCTGTCGCGGCATCCGCTCTCCGCCCTAGAATCGCGGGAGCAACGACGCACTGACACGTTCGGGAGGACGGCATGGAACGCGACATCTACGAAGAAGACCACGAGGCATTCCGCGACCTGGTGAAGGACTTCGTCAAGCGCCACGTCAGCAATGAGAGCATCGAGAGGTGGGATGCCGCGGGCGAGATCGACCGCGAGACCATGCTCGCCGCAGGCGAGGCCGGGCTCATCGGGCTTTCCGTGCCTGAGGAGTTCGGCGGCGCCGGCATGCTGCAGGACTACCGCTTCCGCACGATCGTGATGGAAGAGGTCATCGCCTCCGGTGCCGGTTCGCTGGCCGGGGCCTTCGGCATCCAGGACGACCTCGCCGTTCCGTACCTCGTGCACATGGGCACGCAGGAGCAGAAGGAGAAGTGGCTTCCTCGTATGGCCACGGGTGAGGTGCTCGGCGCGCTCGCGATGACCGACCCCGGTGCTGGTTCCGACCTCCGCGGCATCAAGACCAACGCGAAGAAGATCGACGGCGGCTACATCGTCAACGGCGCGAAGACGTTCATCTCGTCCGGGACGACGGCCGACATGGTCGTCACCTTCGTGAAGACCGGCGAGGGCAACCGCCCCGACGCGTTCAGCCTACTCATCCTCGAGAAGGGGATGGAGGGCTTCGACCAGGGCAAGAAGCTCAGCAAGATGGGCTTCCACGGGTGGGACACCGCCGAGCTCAGCTTCACCGACGTCTTCGTTCCCGAAGAGAACCTCATCAGCGGCAAGGAGGGGCAGGGCTTCATCCAGCTCATGATGAACCTGCCGCTCGAGCGCCTCTCGATCGGTGTCGCCGCCGCTGCCGCCGCCGAGGCGGCGACCAACTGGACCATCGCCTACACGAAGGACCGCGAGGCCTTCGGCGAGCGCATCGCCGACTTCCAGAACACGCGATTCCGGCTCGCCGACATGGTCACCACCACCGAGGTGATGTGGGCGTACATCGACCAGGCGCTGCGCGCCTACAAGGACAAGAAGCTCACCGCTGAGGATGCGGCGAAGGTCAAGTTCTGGGCGACCGAGCGCGAGTGGGAGGTGCTCGACACCGGCGTGCAGCTGCACGGCGGCTACGGCTACATCATGGAGTATCCGATCGCCCGCGCCTTCACCGACGCCCGCGTGCACCGCATCTACGGCGGCACGAACGAGATCATGCGCGACCTCGTCGGACGCCAGATCGCCGGCAAGCGCTGACACGCGTTGCGAAACCGTCCGTCACCGCAGTGGGGACGGACGGTTTCGTCGTCTCAGCGCCGTCCGACCCCTGCCGTGCGCAGGCGATCGGCGATGAGGATGCCGAGGGCCGTGGCGCCGAGGCAGCTCGCCAGAGCCGCGACGAAGAAGAAGACCTGCGCCCACAGAGGCTGCGACGCCATGTTGAAGAACGTCCACGAGAACAGCGGGTACACGACACCGAGCACCGCGGCGCCGGCGTAGTGCATCCAGGTCTTCCAGAAGCGCCACAGCACGAGCAGGAACGGCAGCTCGGCGAACAGCGCCCATGATGCGTTCGTCACGACGCTCATGAATCCGTAGCCCGAGAACGGCACGATCACGAGCCCGGCGATCACGCCGACGAGGATTCCGACGAGCGGCGTGCGCAGCAGGCGAAGGGCGATCACCGACGGGAGCACCCACAATCCGGTGATCGCGACGGAGAGGATCGGTGAGCCGAGTCCCAGGAGCACGGTCGAGAGCCAGTTCGCCGGTGCGAGCAGAAGACCACCGGCGACGCCGAGAGCGGCGCAGGTGAGCAGCAGCGATGTCGAGATGCCGGGGCGTCGAGCGCTTCGCGCCTCGCTCACGACACCGGCTCCGCTGCGGCTTCGCGCGCGGCCTTGGATGCGGGCGAGGAGGCGCCGATCTTCCAGTAGCCGCAGAAGCTCACGCTGTTCTTGTCGACACCGCGTTCGCCGACCAGCTGCTTGCGCACGCCGGACGCGAGTGCCTGCTCACCTGCGGCGTACGCGTGGAACGGCTCGATCGGCAGCGTCGCCTCGCGCAGTGCGGCGAGTGCGAGCACGCCGGGCGTCGTCTCATTCGGGCGTGTGATCCACTCGATCGAGACGCCGGACGGATGCTCGAACTCCAGTGCATCGTCGGCGGAGGGCACCTCGATGATGGCCGCACCCTCGGCTGTGGAAGGCAGAGACGCGCAGATCGAGGCGATGGCGGGCAGCGCGGTCTCGTCTCCGACGAGGACGACATGATCCGTGCCGCGCTCGGGGTTGAACGTGAGCCCCTCGTCGATGATGAGCACGTGCTCGCCCGGCTCGCAGGTCTCCGCCCAGCGGGAGGCCGGTCCGGCGGTCCCCTCGGCAGCTGAGCCGTGCAGCACGAAGTCGACGTCGATCTCGGCGCCGCGATCCCCGGTAGCCGGGCGGTACGCGCGCACCGAGTAGTTGCGCATCACGGGGCGCTCGCCGTCGGGGATGCGCAGGAACTTCAGGTAACCGAACATCTTGTGCGCCTTCGCAGGCACGCGTTCGAGACCCGCTTCACCGCCCACGGGGATGAACAGCCGGAACCACTGGTCGTACCCCATCGGGCGGAACGTGGAGATCTCGCCTCCGCCCAGCGTGATGCGCATCCAATGCGGTGCGAGCCTTTCGCTGCGCAGCACTTCGAGGTGCAGGAGCTCGGTCGTCTCGGGCTTGACCATCTTGCTGAATGCCATGGGATGCCTTTCAGGCGGGTTGCCAGGGGAAGAGCACGATGAAGATCGTGGCGGATGCTGCGAGCAGCAGGACGATGAACACGACGTCGCGCGTGCGGAAGGGCACGAGATGTCGTTCGGTGCGGGTGGGATGCGCGCCGAAGGCGCGGGCATCCATGGCCAGGGCGACGCGTTCGGCGTGGCGGATCGCGCCGGCGAGCAGTGGCACGATGTACCCCCAGCCCCTGGCGATGCGCGCGAACGGGCCGCGACCGCCGTGATGCCCGCGCACGCGGTGCGCGGCGCGGATCACGCTGAGCTCGTGCCCGAACCTCGGCACGAACCGGAAGGCGGCGAGAGCCGTGTAGCCGACGCGGTACGGCACCCGCAGCTGCTGGATGCTCGCCCGCACCAGGTCGGGTCCGCTCGTGGTGAGTCCGCCCACCAGCGCGAGTGCGGCGATGGCGCCGAGCCGCAGCGCGGTGGCGAACCCGACCTCCAGCGCGCCGGTGAAGAGGGTCCAGCCGCCGATGCGCAGGAACGGTGCGGTGTCGTCGACGAGGGCGGCATCCACCCACAGCGAGAAGCCGATGCCGATCACGAGCATGGCGACCGGTATCACGACGAGCAGAAGCAGCAGGAGGCGCCAGGTCAGCCGCGCGCCGACCAGGATCAGCGCATACGCGAGCACGAGGAAGGCGGCGGGCGTGGCGAGGTCGCGCACGAAGACCAGCAGGATCATCGCCGGCGCGACAGCGGCGACCTTCGCCAGCGGGTTCAACGCGTACAGGAACTCGCGCCGCGATCTGGCGACCATCGAGGCGTACGGGTTGACGACTGCGGTGCTCATGACGCCGTCGTCCCTGCGTGGGCGGCGAGGACGCGCTGCAGCGCGGGCAGTCGCAGCCCGGCGGTGGTGAAGACGTGCTCATCGCGGAAGAGCTCGTCTGTGCGACCTTTGGCGTGCACGCGTCCGTCCGCGAGTACGACGGTGTGCGTCGCATGTTCTGCGACCAGCTGCAGATCGTGCGTGACGATCACGATGGTCGTGCCTTCGCGGCGCAGTGCGTCGAGCAGGGCGAGCAGCTCCGCAGCGCGCGCGCGATCCTGCCCGAATGTCGGCTCGTCGAGCGCGAGCACGCGGGGGCCGGTGATCAGTGCGGTGCCGACCGACAGCCGTCGCTTCTCGCCGCCCGAGAGGAGGAACGGATGCACATCCGCCTTGTGCTCCAGCCCGAACCGACCGAGCATCTGCCGCACGCGGTGCGCGATCTCCGCCTCGCTCACGTGGCGCAGGCGCAGCCCGTGCGCGAGCTCGTCGAAGACGGTGTGCGCGATGAACTGGTGCTCCGGGTTCTGGAACACGAAGCCGATCCGTGCGGCGAGATCGCGCGGCGACGCCGTGGCGGGATCGAGCCCGTCGACGTCCACCTGGCGCTTTCGCGGAGGAACGACCCCGGCGAGGGCCTGGATGAGGGTGGTCTTGCCCGCACCGTTCGCGCCGACGATCGCCGTCAGGCTGCCGGCCTCGATGTCGAGGTCCACGCTGTGCAGGATCTCGCGTCTTCCGCGCGTGACCGTGAGCCCGCGGGCGCGGATGAGGGTGTGCGCGTCAGACGGCGGCGGGGACAGATGTCGGTGCAGATCACGGATGTCAGTGGAGAACGCGGTTTCTTGGCTGACAGGTGTGTTTCCGGCTTGCAAGTGTGCGCCGCCGGCGGGCAGCGCGGCGGCCAGTTCCTCCGGTGTCAGCGGCAGCGGCGCATCGTGAGACAGGATGCCGCGCTCGCGCAGCATCCGTGCCGTCAACGTCGCGGCCGGCAGCCACACGCCCATCGCGACGAGTTCTTCCGTGTGCCCGCGGAGGATCTCGTCGACCGAACCGTCGAACGCGACTGTGCCCGCCTGATCGAGCACGATCGTGCGCGTCACGAATTCCATGGCGGCGTCGAGGTTGTGCTCGACGAGCAGGATCGCGCGGTCACCCGCCGCGACGACCTCGGCGAGTGCGGCGTAGACGTCGTCGATACCCTGCGGGTCGAGGTTGGCCGTCGGCTCGTCGAGCACGAGGAGGGGCGATCCCATCGCGAGGGCGCAGGCGATCGCCAGGCGTTGACGACCGCCGCCGGAGAGACGATCGGGGTTCTCGTCGCGACGCTGCCACAATCCGACGCGGCTCAGGGCGTCCTCTGCGCGTGCGCGCACCTCGTCCAGGGGCAGCAGCAGGTTCTCCGGTCCGAAGGCAACCTCGTCGTACACGGTGCCGGTCACGATCTGGGCATCCGGATCCTGGAACACCATCGCGACGTGCGTGCTGAGCGTGGCGGTCGAGGCGTGCGCGCTGTCGATCCCGCCGGCTTCGACCGCGCCGGTCATGGTCGCGGGCAGCGCGTGGGGGATCAGGCCGTTCAGTGCGAGCGTGAGCGTCGACTTGCCCGACCCAGACGGACCGAGCAGCAGTACGACCTCACCCGGTGCGATGTCGAAGCTCACATCGCTCGGTGAAGGGTGCGCGGCATCGGCGTGGGTGAGGGTGAGATCACGCACGCGGAGAAGGGGCGCGGATGAGCGCACGGCGGAACCCCGGGTCGGTGGAACGGACCCTTCTAACTTAGCTGAGCCTTACCTGAATCGCCATCGGCGCATCCGTGCTCGGCCGGAGGCGCTCAGCGGCGGGAGACGCCCGCTCGACCCAGGGCGGATCCCACCGCGAGCCCGAGTGCGGTCCAGGCGATCGGACCGAGCAATGAGAGCACGAGGTAGGCGATCTGCGCCCACAGCGGCAGCGAGCCCAGGTGCGCGACGAAGAACACGACGACCGCGACGATGATGCCGATCGCGGTCGCAGAGATGAAGAAGCGCCATGCCCCCCAGGCCCGGTAGCGGGTGAGGGCGGCCACGCCCTCCTGGATCGCGCCGAACAGCAGCGCGGTGCCGATGAAGCGCAGCGCCCAGGCCGGGTTGAAGGCGCTGGAGACCAGCGCGGCGATCACGTGGGTGATCAGTGCGACGAGCGGCTGGCGCAGCACCTCCTGCGCGATGATCCCCGGCAGCACGTGGGCGCCCAGCAGCAGGCCGTACGCGTACGGAGCGGTGAAGAGCACGAACGGCGTCAGTACCCCCGCGATCCCGCCGACGATGCCGGTCGCGACGCCGATGGCCGCGCAGACCAGCAGCACTCTGGTCGACAGGAGAGGGGTTCGCGCCACGTCCTCAGCCTACTTGCGCAGGGGCGGCACCGGCCGCGCAGGGAACGGTGAGATGCGCCGCTCGTCGCCTCGACCGTGCCGCTCGTCGCATCCGGTCCCGAAACGATCGGGACGGCGGATGCTGCGCCTCTAGCGTGGGGAAACGCAATGACGCGCACACAAGGAGCAGCCATGTCATCACCTTCGTCGCGCCGCCCAGCGAACACCGCAGGCGGCGCCCCCACCGTCGATGAGCCGGAGCTCATCCAGGACCCCGACCTTCCACCCGTGGCGCTCACGGAGGAGCAGCACGACAAGGCGGGCCGCTGGACCTGGCCGAAGATCGTGCTCTGGGTGGCCATCGCGCTGCTCGGAGGCATCGCCTGGACGATGCTCGCCATCGTCAGGGGCGAGACGGTCAACGCGATCTGGTTCGTGTTCGCCGCCGTCTGCACGTACCTGATCGGGTACCGCTTCTACTCCAAGGTCATCGAGCGCTTCATCACGCGCCCCGATGACAGGCGCGCGACGCCCGCCGAGGTCAAGCAGGACGGCAAGGACTACGTCCCCACCGACCGGCGCGTGCTGTACGGTCACCACTTCGCCGCGATCGCGGGCGCCGGTCCGCTGGTCGGCCCCGTGCTGGCCGCGCAGATGGGCTACCTGCCCGGAACCATCTGGATCATCGTCGGCGTCGTGCTCGCCGGCGCTGTGCAGGACTACCTGGTGCTCTTCTTCTCCATGCGCCGCGGCGGCCGCACGATCGGTCAGATGGCGCGTCAGGAGCTCGGGAAGATCGGCGGCACTGCCGCGATCATCGCCGCGCTGCTCATCATGATCATCATCGTCGCGATCCTCGCGCTCGTCGTGGTGAACGCGCTCGGCGAGAGCCCGTGGGGCGTGTTCTCGGTCGGCATGACCATCCCGATCGCGCTCTTCATGGGCGTCTACCTGCGGTTCCTCCGCCCCGGAAAGGTCACCGAGGTCTCGATCATCGGCTTCGTGCTGCTGATGGCGGCGATCATCGGCGGCGGCTGGGTCTCGAACACCGAGTGGGGACAGGCGCTGTTCCACCTCGACACGACGACGATCGCGTGGGGCATCATCATCTACGGCTTCATCGCCGCGATCCTCCCGGTCTGGCTGCTGCTCGCTCCCCGCGACTACCTGTCGACCTTCATGAAGATCGGCGTGATCGTCATGCTCGCCGGCGCCATCGTGCTGGTGCGCCCCGAGATCTCGGTTCCGGCCCTCACGGTCTTCGGCGAGAACGGCCTCGGCCCGGTGTTCTCCGGAGCACTGTTCCCGTTCCTGTTCGTCACGATCGCGTGCGGCGCTCTGTCGGGATTCCACGCGCTGATCGCCTCGGGCACGACGCCCAAGCTCATCGAGAAGGAGCGGCAGACCCGCTTCATCGGCTACGGCGGCATGCTCATGGAATCGTTCGTCGCGATCATGGCGCTGGTCGCCGCGATCTCGATCGATCAGGGCATCTACTTCGCGATGAACTCGCCCGCTGCACTCACCGGCGGCACGGTCGAGGGAGCGGTCGCCTTCGTGAACTCGCTCGGGCTGACCGGGGTGAACCTGACACCTGAGATGCTCACCGGTACCGCTGCGGATGTCGGCGAGGAGTCGATCGTGTCGCGCACGGGTGGCGCCCCGACGCTGGCACTGGGCCTCGCGCACATCATGCAGCAGGCGCTCGGCGGTCAGGCACTGATGGCGTTCTGGTACCACTTCGCGATCATGTTCGAGGCGCTGTTCATCCTCACCGCGGTGGACGCAGGCACCCGCGTCGCCCGCTTCATGCTCCAGGACACGATCGGCGCCTGGTTCCCCAAGTTCCGCGACGTCTCCTGGCGCCCCGGTGTGTGGATCACGACCGCCATCATGGTCGCCGGGTGGGGGTACATCCTCATCCTCGGAGTGACCGATCCGCTCGGCGGCATCAACACGTTCTTCCCGCTGTTCGGCATCGCCAACCAGCTGCTCGCCGCGATCGCGCTCGCCGTGGTGCTGGCGATCGTCGCCAAGCGGGGCAAGAGCTACGTGAAGTGGCTGTGGATCGTGGCGCTGCCGCTGGCGTTCACGGCTGTGATCACCATCACCGCCTCGCTGTACAAGATCTTCTCTCCGGTGCCGCAGATCGGCTACTGGGCGAATCACTTCAAGTACCGCGCGGCTCAGGAGGCGGGCGACACGAGCCTCGGTGAGCCGGCGACCGTGGAGGCGGTCATCCGCAACACCGCGGTGCAGGGCACGCTGTCGATCATCTTCGTCGTCCTCGCGATCGTCGTGATGATCATGGCCGTCATCGTCGCCATCAAGGCGCTGCGGCGCGGCGGCGGCGAGAACACCGAGGATGCCGCAGTGGTCTCGCGCCGCTACGCGCCGGCGGGGTTCCTTCCGACATCCGACGAGCGCGAGCTCGAGAAGCAGTGGGAGCCGATCGTGAACGAAGAGCTCCGCGCCAACGCCCACCGCAAGGGACACTGATCTCATGACGATCCAGTCGGATGCTGCGACCGGCCTGAGGGCGGCCGGTGCATTGGCGCTGCGTGCCGGTCGCGGCATCCGCTGGTACATGCGCAACCTCATGGGCGACAGCGCCTATGAGACGTATCTCGCGCATCACCGGCGCAGGCATCCGGATGAGAAGCCGATGACGGAGCGGGAGTTCTGGCGCGACCGGATGGACGAGCAGGACCGCAACCCCGGAGCACGCTGCTGCTGAGCGCGTGGCGCCGCGCTCGGCAGCAGTGCCGGTTTCGCCGTCGTCCTAGGCTGATGCCATGACCGGATCCGTGGTGCTCGCCGCCGCCCTCGGCGTGATCGGCGGGGTCGTGCTCACGGTGCTGCTGCTGCTCGCCTGGCGCCTCGCACGCGGCAACGCCGACCTGGGCAGCGCGGCGGAGCAGGCGTCGTACGCGGCGATGCACCACGCCAGCCTGGCGGCGCGGCATCTGCGCGCAGGACTGAGCGCACCGGACGTCGTTCGCGCCGCCAGGCACTTCCGCACACTCCTCGGCAGCAACGCCGTCGCGATCGTGGGGGTCGACGGCGCGGTCGCGATCGACGGTGCGGACGACGCGCTCAAGGGCTCGGCGCTGCGCATCGCCGAGCGCGTGCAGGAGTCCGGCCGGAGGCAGGTGTTCCCGCATCCCGACGGCGAGGATCTGGAGGCCGTCGGCGCACCGATCGTCGTCGACGGACAGGTCGCCGGCGTGGTCGTGGCGTTCGCGGCACCCGTGCGGGCGGCGCTCGTGCGGGCGACAGGGGAGGTCGCAGACTGGTGCGCGGCGCAGGTGGAGCTGGGCGGACTGGACGCGTCTCGTACGGCGCTCGCCGAGGCGGAGCTGCGGTCGCTGCGCGCCCAGATCTCGCCGCACTTCATCTACAACGCGCTGACCGCCGTGGCGTCCTTCATCCACGCCGATCCGGAGCGGGCGCGCGAGCTCGTCCTCGAGTTCGCCGACTTCACCCGCTACTCGTTCCGCCGTCAGGGCGAGTTCACGACGCTGGCGGAAGAGCTGCGCAGCATCCACTCCTACCTGACGCTGGAGAGGGCGCGCTTCGGCGACAGGCTCGAGGTGACGCTGCGCATCGCGCCCGAGGCGCTGGCGACCGTCATCCCGTTCCTGTCCGTGCAGCCGCTCGTCGAGAATGCGGTGCGGCACGGGCTGGAGCCAGGCGAGGGCGGCGGCACGATCCGGATCGAGGCGATCGATGACGGCACGCACACCGAGATCACCGTCGAGGACGACGGCGTCGGCATGGATCCCGATTCGCTGCGCACACTGCTGACGGCCGCCGACGACGGTGCCCACGTCGGGCTGCGCAACGTCGACACCAGACTGCGGCAGATGTACGGGCGCGAGGGCGGGCTGGTCGTGGAGACGAATCCAGGCGAAGGTACGCTGGTGCGGATGCGCATCCCGAAGTCGCAGCCGCTGCACGACCCGGGGCGCGACTGAGCGGGAGGGACGACATGATCGATGTCCTCGTCGCCGATGACGAGCATCCTGCTCTCGACGAGCTGACGCATCTGCTGCGCCGTGATGATCGCATCGGTGAGATCCTGACGGCGAGTTCCGGCGCGGAGGTTCTGAGGATGCTGTCCGCGCAGGCCGTGTCGATCGCATTCCTCGACATCCACATGCCCGGCCTCTCCGGCATGGAGCTCGCGCGTTCGCTGGGGTCGTTGGCGACTCCTCCCGCTGTCGTCTTCGTCACGGCGGACGATGCCCGCGCCGTCGATGCATTCGATGTGCGTGCGGCGGACTACCTGCTCAAGCCGGTCAGGGCCGACCGGTTGATCCGCGCCGTCGACCGCGTGCTGGAACTGGGAGGAACCGCCGCGCCGTCGGACGACGAGGTGCTCTCGGTGACGGTGGGCTCCAGCGTGCGCTTCGTGCATCGCAGCGACGTGCGCTGGGTGCAGGCACAGGGCGACTACTCGCGTCTGCACACCGCGGACGACATGGGGCACCTGGTGCGCATCCCGATCTCGGAGCTGGAACAGCGATGGGCCGATGCCGGATTCGTCAGGGTGCATCGCTCGTACCTGGCCGCCGTCGCCGCGATCGATGAGGCACGACTGTCCGGAGGCGAGCCCTCTGTGGTGGTCGGAGCGGTCGTGCTTCCCGTGAGCAGGCGGCTCCTGCCCGCCGTGCGCGAGGCGCTGGTGCGCGGAGCGCCCAGATGACCGCGCAGCATCCGCCTCGTCGCGTGCGCGTGAGCGCGGACGACCGCCGTGCGCACGACCATGATCACACCCATGGGATCGCTCTTCCCGGCACGCCGGCCGACGACGCGGATGCCGTGTACGCCCGCGCCCTGAGGCGCAGCCAGCTGCGACTCGCCCTGGGAACGGTCGCAGGATTCGTCGTGGTCGCAGCGGTGCTGACCCTCGTGATCGCGCTCGTGCCCGAGATCGATCGGCTCGTGATCGCGGGGCTGCCGCTGTCGTGGCTGCTGCACGCGTTCGCGTTCTATCCCATCATCATCGTGTTCGCCCTGCTCTACGCGCGCGGCGCCGCGCGCAACGAACGGGCGTATCGTGCGCTGAGGGAGCGCGGATGAACCCCGTGTTCGACCTGCTCGGCATCGCACTCGTCGTGATCGCGACGCTGCTCATCGGCGTCTACGGTCTGAGGGTGTCGCGCACGACCGGCGACTTCTTCGTTGCGTCGCGCACCGTCAGGCCGGTGTGGAACGCCTCGGCGATCAGCGGAGAGTACCTTTCCGCCGGCACGTTCCTCGGCCTGTCAGGACTGGTGCTGCTCGAGGGTGCGCGCGGCTTCTGGTTCCCGATCGGCTATGCCGCCGGATATCTGCTGGTGCTCGTCTTCGTCGCGGCGCCGCTTCGCCGCAGCGGGGCCTACACCATCCCCGATTTCATCGAGGCGCGGCTGGAATCGGTCAGGGCGCGGCGCGTGACGAGCATCGCCGTACTCGTGATCGGCTGGCTGTACATCGTGCCGCAGTTGCACGGCGCCGGCATCACGCTCATGGTCGTGGCTGGTCTGCCGCAGTGGATCGGCGAGGTCGCGATCGCCGTGCTGGTCGCAGCATCCGTCGCCGCCGGCGGCATGCGGGCGATCACGTATGTGCAGGCGTTCCAGTACTGGCTGAAGCTGTTCGCGCTGCTGGTGCCGCTGTTCTGCATCGCGTTCGCGCTGACCGGCGGGCCGCACGAGATCGATCCGGTCGTGATCTTCCCGGCATCCGCAGGTCCTTCCGGCTTCGACGCGTACGAGACGGCGTCGCTCATGGTGGCGCTGCTGCTGGGGACGATGGGGCTGCCGCACGTGCTGGTGCGGTTCTACACGAGCCCGACCGGCGTCTCGGCTCGGCGCACGACGGTGCTGGTGATCGTGATGGTGAGCGCCTTCTACGCGGTCTCCAGTGCGATGGGACTGATCTCCCGAATCGTCGCCCCCGATCTCGCGGCACCGGGAGTCGCCGACACCGTGGCCTTCGTGCTGCCGTCGAGGGTCTTCCCCGGGCTGTTCGGCGAGCTTCTGACCGCACTCATCGTCGCCGGCGCGTTCGCCGCGTTCCTCGCGACGTCCGCCGGCCTCGTCGTGTCTTTGGCCGGGGTCGTCAGCCAGGACGTGTTCTCGGGATCCGTGCGATCGTTCCGACTGTCGGCGGTGCTGTGCACAGCGGTGCCGCTCGTGGTGGCGCTGCTGACCGTGCCGGAGGGTCTCGGCTCCAGCGTCGGGATGGTGTTCGTGTTCGCGGCATCCATGCTCTCTCCCATCGTGCTGCTCGGAGTGTGGTGGCGGGGGCTCACGGCGCGGGGTGCCATCGCCGGCATGACCACGGGCGGCGTCGCCTGCGCGCTGTCGCTGCTGATCCACACCGCGATCGGCGGGGTGGGCGCAGCCGCGCCGTTCCTCGCGCATCCGGCCGCGTGGACGGTTCCGCTGGCGACCGCCGTGACGGTCGTGGTCTCGCTCATGGACACCCGTGGAGCGCCTTCACGGGCGGATCGCTACCTCGGGCGGCTGCACACGCCGGAGCGCGCCTGACCCGAGTCGTGCAGCGTCCATATATCGCAGATCGCTCTCGGAATCGACATCTGGTGCACGAGTGATCTGAGCGCTAAGTTGATCGACGGTGCGGCAATGCCGCCGCAGCTCACCAACCATCGGAGAGACACATGGGTCGATCACCCTTCCGATTGGCGATGGCCGTCACAGTGGCCGCAGTCGTCATCGGATCCTCGGCAACTGCCAGTTTCGCAAGCGTCGAGGGGGTGACACATCCCGCACCCGTGGAGGGCACTCCAGGTCATTACATCGTCATGATGAAGGCCGATCCGCTCGCCACCTACGAAGGAGACACGAAGGGGCTGCGCAGCACGAAGCCGAAGCCTGGCAACCAGCTCGACGCTCATTCGCAGGACTCGCAGAAGTACATCGCGCATCTGAAGAACGAGCAGCGCAAGCTCGCGCAGGCCGGTGGAATCACGCCGGACGCCACGTACCAGGTGACGCTCAACGGCTTCAGCGCCGAGCTCACCGGCGACCAGGTCGACGCGCTGCGCTCGTCGAAGGACGTGCTCGGGGTGTTCCCTGACGAGGTGCGCCATCCCGACGCGCAGACCTCCACGGACTTCCTGGGACTCGGCGACGACAGCGCGGGTGCCGGCGGGGTCTGGGAGGAGACCGGGGGCGTGGATCACGCCGGTGAGGGCGTCGTGGTCGGCGTGATCGACACGGGCATCGCCCCAGAGCATCCGTCATTCGCGGGCGACAAGCTCAAGAAGCAGAAGCAGAGCGGCGGCGACGCGTACAGCGACGGTTCGTACGTGTACTTCGACAAGTCAGACGGCGGTCAGTTCCGCGGAGCGATCGTGCAGGGCCAGGACTGGGACAAGCACGACTACTCGACCAAGCTGATCGGCGGGCAGTACTTCTCGGCCGGCGCGACGGCGGCTGGATTCGACTTCCAGTACGACTACCTCTCACCGCGTGACGGAGACGGCCACGGTTCGCACACCGCCAGCACGGCGGCAGGCGCCTTCGGGGTCGACGCCGCCGTGAACGGCGTCGGGCTCGGCACGATCTCGGGTGTGGCACCGGCGGCCAAGGTCGCGGCGTACAAGGCCTGCTACGTCGGTCCGGATGCCGCGGTCACCGACGACGACATCTGCGCGCTCAGCGACCTCATCTCCGCGATCGACCAGGCCGTCGCCGACGGCGTCGACGTGATCAACTACTCGATCGGCGGGGGAGCGGCCACCACCGTGCTCGCGCCGGACGACATCGCCTTCCTGAACGCGGCTGCCGCAGGCGTGTTCGTCGCGGTGAGCGCGGGCAACGACGGCCCGGATGCCGTCACCACCGACCACGCCTCGCCCTGGTACACCTCGGTCGCGGCATCCACGATCCCGACCTGGGAGGGCACGGTCGTCTTCGACGGATTCACCCAGGCCGGTGCATCCGTCTCGGTGCCGTTCGGCGAGACCGTGACCGGCCCGTCGATCTACGCCGCTGATGCCGCGGTCGCCGGTGCGGTCGATCCTCGTCTGTGCCTCCCCGGCACGCTCGACCCCGCGAAGGTGTCGGGGCACATCGTCGTCTGCGATCGCGGCGGCAACGCGCGGGCGGAGAAGTCGCAGGTCGTGAAGGACGCCGGCGGCATCGGCATGGTGCTCGTGAACGTCCCCGGTGAGGCGGACTCGCTCGACAACGACTTCCACGTCGTGCCGACCGTGCACCTCTCCTCCGTGCATCGCGAGGCGGTGCTGGCGTACGTCCAGGGCGGCGTCGACCAGCCGATCTCGCTGATCGGCGAGAACACCACGGACGAGGTCACCCCGGTGCCTCAGATCGCCGGGTTCTCCAGCCGCGGCCCGGTGCACGCCGACGGCAGTGATGTCATGAAGCCCGACATCGCGGCTCCTGGCGTGGCGATCCTCGCGGCGACGAACAGCGGCAGCAAGGACGAGCCGACGTTCGGCATCCTGTCCGGCACGTCGATGGCGTCGCCGCACATCGCCGGTCTCGGTGCGCTGTATCTCGGTGAGCGTCCGAACGCGACGCCCGCAGAGGTGAAGTCCGCGATGATGACCACCGCGTACGACACCGTGAACGCAGACGGTTCGGCGAACACCGATCCGTTCGCGCAGGGTGCAGGGCAGGTCGATCCGTCGCGCTTCTTCGACCCGGGGATGCTGTACCTGAATGACGTGACCGACTGGGCGGCGTTCATCGAGGGCAAGGGGCTCGCAGAGTTCGAAGGCATCGAGCCGATCGACGGCAGCGATCTCAACATCGCGTCGATCTCGATCGGCACCCTCGCCAGCGCGCAGACGATCACGCGCACGGTGACGTCGACGGAGGCCGGAACGTTCACGGCCAGCATCGACGTTCCCGGCGTGAGCGCGACCGTCGAGCCGTCGACGCTCAGCTTCGGCGGTGCGGGAGAGACCGCGACCTACACGGTCACCTTCGACAACGAGAGCGCTCCGGTCGAGCAGTGGACGACGGGATCGCTCACCTGGTCGAGCGAGTCGAACTCGGTGCGCACGCCGATCGTGGTGTTCCCCGTGACGGCGGATGCTCCGGCCGAGGTGACGGGAACCGGCGTGGACGGCAGCACAACGGTCGAGATCACACCGGGGCTGGACGGCGAGCTGCCGCTCAACCTCGCAGGTCTGACGCCGTTCCAGCTGCTCGCGGATCCCGCCAACCCCGTCGAGGGTCACTCGGGTGACGAGAACTCGGGAGATGCGAACAAGGATGTCGCGTGGGTCGTGGACGTTCCGGAGGGAACGTCGCTGTCGAGGTTCGATCTCGATTCGTCGGACGACGAGGGCAGCGACCTCGACCTGACGGTGTACCGCGTGGTGGCACCCGATGATCTGCGCTACTACGAGCGGTGGCAGTCGGCGTCGGCGTCGGCCGATGAGCAGGTGACGCTCCCGGCTCCGACGGCGGGCACGTACCTGGTCGTCGCGAACGTGTACTCGACGACCGGGCCGATGACGTGGGACATGACCTACGCCAACGTCGCGCCGGGCGGCGAAGGTGCGCTTACGGCGACGCCGAACCCGATCCCGGTGACGCAGGGCCAGTCGACGAGCTATGAGCTCAGCTGGAGCGGCCTCGCGGCTGGCACGGAATACCTCGGCGTCGTGCAGTACGGTGACTCCGACGTGCGGACGATCGTCTCGGTCGACACCGGACAGTAAGGAATTCGGGCCGTAGAGCTACTGCCCGGTAGAGCTGCTCGCCGGTAGAGCTGCTCGCCGGTAGAGCTGCTCGCCGGTAGAGCTACTGCCCGGATGCGAAGGGGCGCCTCGTGCACATGCGCGGGACGCCCCTTCGCCCGCCGACGACCAGCTCTCACACGAACATCACGCGCAGCGGTGCTTCGTCGGTGTAGGTGCGTCCGAGCGGACTGGTCCAGAGGATTACGCCATCAGCGAGCTGCTTCGCCGTCCAGCGATCGCGCGCATCGACATCAGGATGCTTGAGCGGATGATGGCTGGTGCAGAACAGGCACAGATTGCACAGTGCAGTCGGTCCGCCCTTGGCGTGGTCGTGGTTGTGGTCGATCTGGCAGCGATGCGCAGGTGCCCGGCACCCGGGGAAGCGGCAATGCTGGTCGCGGGCGCGGAGGAACCGTTTCATTCCCGCAGTGGGCACGTAGTTGTCGGTCTCGACGACCATGCCTCTGGAGTCGAGGAACGCTCGGTCCCAACTGCCGGTGCGACCGGCGAGAATTCTCGCGGCGTCAGGAGTCATCGGCCCGTGACCGTTGAGTTCTGCCATCGCGTCGTCGTCGCCCGCGAGCGTCGACGCGCTGATGGTGATCTGAACAGTGGCCTTCACGGATCCGAGCGCTGTGGTGGTGACGCTGGTGGGCGTCGTCGTCAGAAGAAGGTCGGCCAGGATATCGGCGCGCAGCTGATCCTTGGTGCGCGTGTCGTGTTCGAGGGTGCCGTAGCCGTCGTGCATCGGGGTGGAGTCGTGGAACGCGTCGTCGTCGCCGGTCGCGTCATCGAAGTCCTCATCACCGATGAAGTCGTCGAAGTGCTGATCTTCGGCCGGGACGGTATCGCCGTCGTCTGTCGGCCGCTCGGCGGACGGCGCTTCCCACGGTGCGGGCTTCGCCATCGAATCGCGGAACTCGTTCTCGAGATCGATCGGCGGCTCGGGGTCGAAGGGGGTCTGCTGTGCGAGAGCGGCATCGCGCTCGGCCCGGATCTTCTCCAGCGTGGAACGGCGAGGCCGACGCTGCCCCTCCGGTCGCGCCTGGGTGACGTCGTCGGCCATCGCCGTCAGCCGGTCATGGATCGCATACGCGAGGAGCTCGGGCAGGATCGCCGTCAGCACAGCCATGCCGTCGCCGTCTGACCTGACGGTGACACTGCGCTCCGAGCGTGCCCGGCGATGCTGCTCCGCCGTCCCATCGGGATGCACGGTCACCGCGACGCCACGGGCATGAGTGCGGGTGCGAGCAGCGGTGTCATGCTCCGCGAAGGGCAGAACCTGCTGTTCGTAGTCGCCGCGCAGGCGTACTGCATCCGGATGGCCGCTCACGTTCGGAGCCTCGGCGACGATGGCATCTGCGTGACGCTTGCTGATCGCGCCGGCCGCCAACGACGCCAAGGTCTCGGGGAAGAGGCGAGCCAATGCCCACGCGCTCGTGATGTGCGTCGCCACCGTCGACGGCGGGACATGCCCCGCGGCCGCATACTCCGCGCACATCGATCGGAACGCGATCTCATCGGAGCCCGGTTCCAAGGAACGCTCCTGTGCCAGCAGGTCGAGCCGTTCAGCCAACAGTTCAGCGCGGCGCGCTTCGAGTGCACCGATCTGCCTGCCCGCATCGACCCAATCGTCGAGCAGGGCGCCTTGACGCACGAGGGATTCCTCGGGTGCCGGTCGCGGTGGGCTGATCGTTGCCATACTTCGAGCTTAGAACATAGATTCGAATAAGGCAAGAGAATATCTGGTCGATATTCGATTCTTTACCCGCATTCAGATCTGCCGCCGCCGCGGCTTCAACCTCACGTTCGGCAGCTCGGGAGCGGGGATCCGCTCCGACCCGTGGGCCACCACATGCCCGAACCGAGCGGATGCGGCATCCGGTGTCTCCCAATCGGCACGCGCCTGAGCGATCTCATCATGGGTGCGGCCGGCGAAGTTCCACCACATCACGAGGTCCTCCTCGAACGGCTCGCCGCCGAGGACGAAGAGCAGCGCACCCTCAGTGCTGGAGACGGAGACATCCGACCGTGCATCGCCGAGGTACAGCATCTCGTTGCGCGCCTGCGGGCGTCCGGCGACCGTGACATCGCCCTCGACGAGCACGACCGCGTGCTCCCACGCCTCATCGAGCGGCAGCGCGACGGTGCTCCCTGCCGGCAGCGCGATCTCGGCCCCGACGATCGGCGTGTGGGCCGTCGCGGGGGAGCGGACCCCAGCGAACTCGCCGAGCACGATGGTCGCCGCGGCATCCGGACCGGACGATGCCGGAAGAGCGACCGTGGGAAGGGACGTGTGCTGCTCGAACCCGCCAGCACCGTGCCTGGCCGACTCCGGCAGCACGACCCACAGCTGCAGCGCGTCGAGCGGGATCGGCTCCTCGCCGAGCGAATACTCCGAGTGCGAGATGCCGTCGCCCGCCGTCATGAGGTTCAGCTGCCCGCGCTTCAGCGTCACGTCGCTGTCCACCGAGTCGCGGTGACGCATGTCGCCCACGAGCGGCCAGGTCACGGTCTGCAGCCCGATGTGCGGGTGCGGCTCGACTCTCATCTTCACCGGACCCGGCCCGAAGCGGTCGAGGAAGCACCAGGCTCCGACGGTCGGCAGGTCGCGGTTCGGCAGTGTGCGCAGCACGCTCATGCCGCGCACCCCGCCGAGCGGCACCTCGCGCGGTTCGAGCGCGATGGAGTGCTGGCCGATCATTGCCCGGTGGCGTCTGTCGGGTCGGTCGGAAGCTGCGGCCAGCGGATCTCCGCGCCCTCGACCTCGTGCGTCTTCAGGTACTTCGCGATGTAGGGGCAGTACGGCACGATCGTGTCGTCGGATGCTGCGGCATCCGCCAGTGCGCCCGCCGCGAGAACCGAAGCCAGGCCCTTGCCCTGGAACGCGGGGTCGACCTCGGTGTGGATGAAGCGGATCTCGCCCGGGCGGTGATCGAACTCGGCGAAACCGGCGAGGGTGTCGCCGACGCGGATCTCGTAGCGAGACGCGTCGTCGTTGCGGGAGACAGTGGTGTCATCGGTCATTGTTTGCTCCTTCGCGTTGTCCGCTGGTCATCCCCACCCTAGGACGGCGGGCGTCCGCAGGGGTCGTTACGCTGGAGGGATGCCGCAGACATCCCGTGACCCGTACGAGGATCTGCCGTGGGATCCGACCGAGCCCGCCCCTTGGGAAGACGCCCCTCCGCCCGAAGAGATGGACTGGGAACCGCAGGGGCCGGGTTACGAACCGCCGCTCGACTGGGGTCAGGGCCCGGCGACGCCAGTGGTGGCATCCTCTGCTCCCGTCGCGCGACAGGCGGCGCCGGCGCGCTACGCGACCGCCCGCGAGGCGCTGCACACCGTCTTCGGCTACGACGCGTTCCGCGGCGACCAGGAGGCGATCGTCGATCATGTGATCGGCGGTGGGGATGCCGTCGTGCTCATGCCGACCGGCGCGGGAAAGAGCGTCACCTACCAGGTGCCGGCGCTCGTGCGCGAGGGCACCGGGCTCGTGATCAGCCCGTTGATCGCACTGATGCACGACCAGGTCGACGCGCTGCGCGCCAACGGCGTGAACGCGGCCTATCTGAACTCGACGCAGTCGGTCTCCGAACGCTCCGAGGTCGAGCGGGCGTATATCGCCGGCGAGCTCGACCTCATCTACGTCGCGCCGGAGCGGCTCTCGAACCGTCAGACGACGACACTGCTGCAGCGCGGGGTGCTCAGCGTCATCGCGATCGACGAGGCGCACTGCGTGTCGCAGTGGGGCCACGACTTCCGCCCCGACTATCTCGCGCTGGGCGACCTCGGCGAGCGGTTCCCCGGGGTCCCGCGCATGGCGCTCACCGCCACCGCGACCCGCGCCACGCACAAGGAGCTCACCGAGCGCCTGCAACTCGACGGGGCCGGCGGGAGCGCGGGAGCGAAGCACTTCGTCGCGAGCTTCGACCGCCCGAACATCCAGTACCGCATCGTCCCGAAGGTCGACCCGCGCAAGCAGTTGGTGCAGTTCGTCCGTTCGATGCCCGACGGCGCAGCGGGCATCGTCTACGCGCTCAGCCGCAAGTCCGTCGAGCAGACCGCGACGTATCTCGCGGCGCAGGGGCTCGACGCCCTGCCGTACCACGCGGGCCTTCCTGCCGAGGTGCGCGCCGCGAATCAGTCGCGGTTCCTGCGCGAGGACGGCGTCGTGATGGTCGCGACGATCGCGTTCGGCATGGGCATCGACAAGCCGGATGTGCGGTTCGTCGCGCACATCGACCTGCCGAAGTCCGTCGAGGGCTACTACCAGGAGACCGGTCGTGCCGGTCGAGACGGCGAGCCGGCAGTGGCGTGGATGGCCTACGGTCTCGGCGACGTCGTGCAGCAGCGCCGCATGATCGACCAGAGCCCCGGCGATCGCACGTTCAAGATGCGGATGGGGCAGCACCTCGACGCCATGCTCGCTCTGTGCGAGACGGTCGAATGCCGGCGCCGGAACCTGCTGAACTACTTCGGCCAGGAATCGATTCCCTGCGGCAACTGCGACACGTGCCTGGAGAAGCCGGAGACGTTCGACGGCCTCGTTCCGGCGCAGAAGCTGCTGTCGACGATCGTCAGGCTCAAGCGGGAGCGCAACCAGGCGTTCGGCGCCGGTCACCTCATCGACATCCTGCGGGGGTCGTCGAACGACCGCATCCGCCAGCAGAAGCACGACGGTCTCGCGACCTACGGCATCGGCGCCGACCTGTCGGATCAGGACTGGCGCAGCGTCGTGCGGCAGCTGCTCGCGCGCGGCATCCTCGTCGCTCAGGGCGACTACGGCACGCTCGCCCCCGGTGCGGTCGCGGCCGGCGTGCTCAGCGGCGAGACGCCGGTGCCGCTGCGCAAGGACACCATGGGGAGGGTCAGCGCTACCCGCTCACGCAAGACGTCTGCGGCAGCGGATGCCGTCGCCGAGGGCGACCGGTCGCTCTTCGAGGCGCTGCGGGTGTGGCGCGCCGAGACGGCGCGGGAGATCGGCAAGCCGGCGTACATCGTGTTCGGCGACGCGACCCTGCGTGCGCTCGCCGAGCTCCGTCCCGCGTCGATGGGCGACCTCGACGGCATCACCGGCATCGGTGAGAAGAAGCGCGAGGCCTACGGAGACGCCGTGCTCGCGGTGGTCGCCGCGAACTGAGTGGCCGGGGCCACTCTGACGCTCAGCGCTACAGTTCGTGACATCCGCGACACCGATCGATGGCGCGCTTGTCACGAGGTGTAGCGCAAGCGTAGAGCGGTGGTCGCCGCGAACTGAGGCGTCAGCCCGTGAAATCCTCGGCGTGCACGGCGACGGTCGCGGCGCCGCCGATGAGCTTCGACACCGGACAGCGGGCGTGGGCGGCAGCGAGCACGCGCTCCGTCTCCGCGGCATCCGCATCCTGCACCGACAGGAACGCATCGACGTGGAACTCGTAACCACCGCCCGCCGAGGCGTCGTGCAGTTCCACTTCGACCCGCACCGCGGTCTGCACGCGACGCGCCACCACGGCCTGCGCTGTCGCGTTCAGGCATGTCGCCCAGGCGAGCGCCAAGAGCTGTTCCGGGTTCGTCCCCGCCGGATCGCGGTCGGGGTTCAGCGGTGACGAGACCGTCACCGTCAGCCCATCCGGAACTGCGGCCGTCCCGTCTCCGCCATCACGATTGATCGCCCCTGTCCGATACCTCATGCTCATACCTCAACTATAATTGGACTCAGTACACCAACTCCGGGCGATGAAGCCGCGAGCGAAGAGAGCGGCACGCATCGATGGAAACCACGGGCACGACGATCGTCGAGTTCAGCGACGTCAGCAAGTACTACGGCGACCGCTCCGACCAGCCGCCGGCGCTCGACGGCATCGACCTGAGCATCGATCGCGGCGAGATCTTCGGCGTCATCGGCGAGAGCGGTGCGGGCAAGACGACGCTCCTCGAACTCGTCAACGGGCTCATCACGGCCGACCGCGGTGAGGTGCGCGTCGACGGTGCGACCATGGCCGGACGCAGTCGCCGCGAGATGCGGATGCTGCGCCGGCAGGTCGGCGTCGTCTTCCAGGGCATCCACCTGCTCAGCAATCGCACCGTGCGGCAGAACGTCGCGCTCGGACTCCAGATCAGCCGCAGGGCAGGCATCCGGCGCACGCGTGCCGAAGAGCGGGCCGCCGTCGATGAGATGCTCGCCTTCGTCGGCCTCACGCATCGCGCCGACCATCACACGGCCGAGCTCAGCGGTGGGGAGAAGCAGCGCGTCGGACTCGCCCGCGCGCTGGTCACCCGCCCGCCGCTGCTGCTCTGCGACGAGCCGACCTCTTCGCTGGACGCCAGCACGACCGCCGAGGTGCTCCGCGTGCTGCTCGACGCCCGCGAGAAGTTCGGCACGACGATCGTCGTGATCTCGCACGACCTCGACGTCGTGAAGGCGATCTGCGATCGCGCGCTGCTGCTCGAGAAGGGGCGCATGCGCGAACTCTTCGCGGTGAAGAAGACCGACCTGCGCGCGATGCCCAGCTATCACGAACAGGTCAAGCGGGAGCTGATGTGATGGGCTGGCTCACCGACCTCCTCTCCGAGTACGGCGCGGACATCGCCGAAGCGCTCGCCGAGACCGGGTACATGATGCTCGTGTCGTTGGCGGCGGCCGTGCTGATCGGACTCCCGCTCGGGATGGTCGTGTTCCTCACGCAGCGCGGCGGCATCGCCGAGAACCGCCCGGTCTGGACGATCGCGAACATGTACATCAACATCGTCCGCTCGTTCCCGTTCCTGCTGCTCGTCGTCTTCCTCATCCCGTTCACCCGTGCCGTGATCGGCACCAGCTTCGGCACGCAGGCGTCGACCCTGCCGCTGTGCTTCGTCGCCGTGGCCATCTACGCCCGGCTGGTCGAGCAGATCCTCCGGGAGATCCCGCCGGGCATCTCCCGTGTCGCGGTCGCGATGGGTACCACGCTGCCGCAGGCGGTGCTCCGCGTCCTCCTTCCCGAGGCGCGTTCCGGACTCGTCTACGCGCTGACCTCCGCGGCGATCAGCCTGCTGTCGTACTCGACCGTGCTCGGCGTCGTGGGCGGCGGCGGCATCGGCGACTTCGCGATGCGCTACGGCTACCAGGAGTACAACGACGCGCTCATGTACATCACGATCGCGATCATCGTCGTCTGCGTGCTGGTGATCCAGGCCGTCGGACACCGTGCCTCCGAGAAACTCGACCACCGCTGAGCCGCCGCGCCGGCGCAGTGGAACAACCACCCCGAAGAGAGAAGGATTCATGAGAACCGCACGTATCGGCATCCTCGCCGCGAGCATCGGAGCCGCTCTGGTGCTCGCCGGATGCGCGTCGGGCCAGCCGTCCGAAGGCGGGGATGCCGCAGCATCCGAACCCGTCGTGCTCAAGATCGCCGCCGTCACCGCGCCGATGACGGATGTCGTCGAGGCCGCGGGGGAGGCGATCGAGGACGGATACGAGATCGAGCTCGTCGAGGTCTCGGACTACATCACCGCGAACACGATCGTGAACGACGGCGACGCATACGGCAACTTCTCGCAGCACGAGCCGTACATGCAGGAGTTCAACGCGGCCAACGGGGCCTCGCTGGTCGCCGTGCAGCCGGTGTACAACTTCGTGATCGCGTTCTATTCGAAGACGCTCGACGACATCGCCGACCTTCCTGACGGCGCCACGGTCGCCGTGCCGAACGACTCGTCGAACCTGGGCCGCGCGCTCAAGCTGCTCGATGCCGAAGGCGTGATCACCCTCGACCCCGATGTCGACCCCTACGTGTCCACCGTGGACGACATCACCGAGAACCCGAAGAACATCGAGTTCCTCGAGGTGCCGATCGCATCGCTCAACTCTGCGTACGAAGAGGCCGACCTCGTCTTCCAGTGGCCGTCCCACATCGCGGCTCTCGGCCTCAACCCCGCCGACGACGGCCTCATCACAGAACTCGACGACCGGTTCGCGCTGCACGTCGCGGTCCGTGAAGAGGATGCCGACAGTGAGGCGACCGCGGCGTTGAAGGCCGCGTTCGCCAGTGACGAGGTGCGCGAGGTCATCGAGTCCAACGGCACGATCGACGTCGCCTTCTGAGCGGAGCGCACCCGATGAGAGGAGGAAGGTGTCGGCCACGATCGCTCGAGACCGACACTTTCCTCCTTTGAAGGCGCGCCGCCGCCCGCGGGAGCCGGGCTGTGGCCTCGCGACAACTCGACCTGACCGCGTGCCGCGGGAGGCTTGGAGGTTGCGCACACAACGCTTGGTGGCGTGTTGGAGGACTCCTACGGTTGAAGCATCCTTACTTCTCTTTGAGAGGAACTCTCATGGTCGACGCCGCCGTCCGCACCGCAGCCTCACACAGTGACGACGATGCCCCGCGCATCGACGTCGATCGGGTCAACGACCTTCTGCTGGGCACCTGGGCAGACACGCGCCGCACGGCGCGCGCGATGATCAAGGATCCGGCCTTCTGGCGCATGGACGAGCTGGGCAAGGACGAGCATCGCGAGCGCGTGCTCAGCCAGCTGCACCTGCTGGTCGAGAACAAGGCCGTGCACCGCGCGTTCCCGAGGGCATTCGGCGGCGAGGACGACAACGGCGCGAACATCTCCGGCTTCGAAGAGCTCGTCGCGGCCGATCCGAGCCTGCAGATCAAGGCGGGAGTGCAGTGGGGACTGTTCGGATCGGCCGTGCTGCAGCTCGGAACCGAAGAGCACCACAAGAAGTGGCTCCCCGGGATCATGGACCTCTCCATCCCCGGCGCGTTCGCGATGACCGAGATCGGACACGGCTCCGACGTCGCCTCGGCCGGCACGACCGCGACCTACGACCCCGAGACCGAGGAGTTCGTCATCAACACGCCGTTCCGCGGCGCGACGAAGGAGTACCTCGGCAACGCGGCGCTGCACGGTGTCGCAGCGACCGTGTTCGCGCAGCTGATCACCAACGGCGTCAGCCACGGCGTGCACTGCTTCTACGTGCCGCTGCGCGGTGACGACGGCGACGACCTGCCAGGCATCGGCCGCGAGGACGACGGTCTCAAGGGCGGCCTGAACGGCATCGACAACGGTCGGCTCTCGTTCGACCACGTGCGCATCCCCCGCACGAACCTGCTGAACAAGTACGGCGACGTCGCCGCCGACGGCACCTACACGAGCTCGATCGACAGCCCCGGCCGCCGCTTCTTCACGATGCTCGGCACCCTGGTGCAGGGTCGCGTGTCACTTGACGGCGCAGCATCCTGGGGCTCCGCCCTCGGCCTGTACATCGCGATCACCTACGCCACGCAGCGCCGCCAGTTCGACGGCGCTGACGGACAGGAGGTCGTGCTGCTCGACTACGGCAAGCACCAGCGCCGGCTGCTGCCGCGTCTTGCCACCACATATGCGCAGATCTTCGCGCACGACGAGTTCCTGCAGAAGTTCGACGGAGTGTTCTCCGGTCGCACAGACACACCCGACGACCGCGAAGACCTCGAGACCCTCGCGGCAGCACTCAAGCCGCTGTCGACTTGGCACGCGCTCGACACCCTGCAGGAGGCCCGCGAGGCCTGCGGCGGCGCCGGCTACATGTTCGAGAACCGACTGGTGGGGCTGCGTCAGGATCTCGACATCTACGTCACCTTCGAGGGCGACAACAACATCCTGCTGCAGCTGGTCGGCAAGCGACTGCTGACGGATTTCGCGAAGCAGTTCAAGGACAAGGATGCCGCGGCGCTCGCGAAATACGCGGTCGGACAGACCGCAGGGAAGGTGTTCCACGGCGCCGGCCTGCGCCGCTTCGGCCAGAACATCGCCGACTTCGGCTCGACCGCGCGCTCGGTCGAGAACGGTCTGCGCGCCGAGCAGCAGCACGAGCTGCTGGCGGACCGCGTGCAGCAGATGGTCGCCGACATCGCCGGCCGCCTGCGTCCTGCGGGCAAGGACAAGGTGCTCGGCGAGAAGCTGTTCAACGAGAACCAGGCCGACCTCATCGAGGCAGCGCGCGCGCACGGCGAACTGCTGCAGTGGGAGGCGTTCACGGATGCGGTCAACAGCATCCCCGATGACGGCACCCGTCAGGTGCTCACGTGGCTGCGCGACCTGTTCGGCCTGCAGCTGATCGAGAAGCACCTCGCCTGGCACATCATCAACGGGCGCCTCTCGACGCAGCGCGCCGCTGCGGTGTCGAGCTACATCGACCGACTGTGCCTGCGGCTGCGGCCGCACGCCCTCGATCTCGTGAACGCCTTCGGCTACGAGCCCGAGCACGTGCGTGCGCCCATCGCGAGCGGTGCGGAGCTGGAGCGTCAGAACGAGGCCCGTGCGTACTACGCCGAGTTGGCGGCATCCGGTCAGGCGCCGATCTCGGAGAAGGTTCTGAAGAAGCAGAAGCGCTGAGCGCGGCGACCTCGCCGCACTCACGGCGCGTCGGGTTCAGCCGGTAGGCGGCACGGGAGGACCGGCGGAGGGTGGCGGTGGAGCCGCGACCGGTGGAGCCGGGGGATAAATCCACTGAGGCGCGACAGGATGCTGCCCGACCGGATACGCCCCGTGATCGGCAACGGGAACGGATGCCGCAGGCAGGCGCCCGCGCCGGGAGATGATGAGCAGCACCACGGTGAAGGCGAGTTGCGCCACGGCGACTGCGGTCGCGACTCCCACCATGACCATCGGCGTCCCGGACCGGAGCAGATCCATCGGCACGATGCCGCGGAAGACGGGTGCTCCCATCGTGGTGACGAACAGCAGCGAGATCAGAAGCAGGAAGAGCGCCGGAATCACGAGCGACCACGGTGACCACCTGCTGGCGCCGATCCCGGCGACGGTGAATGCGGCGCCGACGATCAGTGCGAGTGCCACCAGAGGATTGATCGAGGTGTCGAAGGTTCTCACCGCGTTCATCTGACCCTCGCCGTTGCCCCAGACCAGCAGCCATCCTCCGACCGCCAGCAGCACGGGCGCCGCGACGAACCCTCCGACGACGACGCCTGCGCCGACGCCGCGTGTGCTCCGGCGGATCAACATGAGCGACAGGCCCATGGCCCCGAGAACCGTGCATACGAGGAGGGGGAGTCCGTAATAGAGCCCGTCGCCCCACGCCCGAGGAAGGAACGGCGGCGCGCTGATGAGCAGTTCGAGCATGAGCCCCGGCACGACGGCGAGCACCAGCGCCGCGAGTCCGAGCACACCGACGCCGATGAGGCCGGCAGAGCTCCACAGCCCGGTCGCGACGACGCCGACGAGGAGCAGGAGCCCGAGAATCTGCAGCGCGATCGGCCCCGCGAACTCCGTGAGGCCGACACCCGTGTAGCCGAACATCGTGAAGAGCCGGTACGCCTCGATGCCCCCGGCCGAGATGATGCCCAGAGCGATCGGCGTGACGATGACGCCGATCAGAGCAGTGGTGATCCTGGCCGTCGTAGATGATCGCATCACGGCATCCCCCCCGATTGTCGAGTGCCCAGGTTACCGGCGCGATACCCGTGTCGGCGGCATTGCCTACGCTGATGACATGACCTCCCTTCTCACCGGCGTCGACGGGCGCGCACGCTGCGCATGGATCGGGACGGATGCCGAGTACGCCAGGTATCACGACGAGGAGTGGGGAACCCCGCTGCACGGCGACCGCGCGCTGTTCGAGAAGATGTCGCTCGAGGGCTTCCAAGCCGGACTGAGCTGGATCACGATCCTGCGCAAACGCCCGCGGTTCCGCGAGGTGTTCGCCGGGTTCGATCCCGAAGCGGTGGCCGCATTCGACGATGACGATGTCGAGCGGCTGATGGCGGATGCCGGGATCATCCGCAATCGCGCCAAGATCCTCGCCACGATCGGCAACGCGCGCCTCGTGACCGAGATGGCACCGGGGGAGCTCGACGAGCTCATGTGGTCGTTCGCACCGGCGGCAGGCAGCCGCCCTCGGTCGTTCGCCGACGTCCCTGCAGTGACGGACGAATCGACGGCGATGAGCAAGGCGCTTCGCAAACGCGGATTCCGGTTCGTGGGAGCGACGACGATGTACGCGTTGATGCAGTCGACCGGCATGGTCGACGATCACGTCGAGGGGTGCTGGCGCGTCACCTGATCAGATGGGTATTCCTGCCCGTGGGGCGATCCGCATCTGGCGGTTAGGATGTACCGGTGCGTCCTGGGTCGATGGCCCGGCGCACGCTTGTGACGTCCACCGGGGGGAATCTGACGATGAAGGCGCTGTCATGGTTGCGCGCGAAACCGAAGACAGCCGCGTCCGTCGCGGGTGTCACCGCGGCGGTCGTCGCGATCGGCACGCTCGCCTTCACGTATGAGGGCAACCCGACCACCAAGGTCGATCTGAACGACGGCGGCGTCTGGATCACGAAGTCGTCAGCCCTCATGGTCGGGCACTTCAACAACGAGTCGACTCTGCTCGACGGCGGACTGCGCACCACGGGCGAAGGCTTCGACATCCTCCAGGACGAGTCGACCGTGCTCGTCACCGACCGCACGAACTCGACGCTCACCGCCGTCGACTCCGCCCGCGTCTCGCTGGGCGACAGCACCACGATCCCTGGTTCTGCAAAGGTGGCGCTCGGCGCCAGCACCGCCGCGATCCTGGACACCGAATCTGGCGACCTCTGGGTCGTGCCGGTCGCAGGCATCGCCGGTTTCGAACTGCAGGGCACCGACCCGCTCGTGGAACTGGGCAAGAACTCCGACGTCACCGTCGGGCAGGACGGCACGGTGTACGCCGTCTCCGGCGAGAGCGCCGAGGTCGTGACCATCCCGGTCGATCCGGAGGGGCAGGCGCTCGACCCGCAGACCGCCGGGCTCTCCGAGCTGGACTCCTCGATCGCGCCGTCCATCACGGCGGTCGGCGAGACGCCGGTGGTCCTGTCGCCGGCGGACAGCGCCGTGATGACGCCGGGAGGGATGCGCACCGAGATCACTGAGGCGGATTCCGCCGTGCTGCAGTACTCCTCGACGGCGACGGACACCGTGACCGTGGCGACCGCATCTCAGCTGGTCGACGTACCGCTCGACGGCGGCGACCCGATCGTCACGAAGGCCGGGGGCGAGGGCACACCGGCAGCACCCGTCTCGCTGCTGGGCTGCCGCTACGGTGCATGGTCCGGCACCGGCACGTTCGTGCGCGAGTGCCCCGGCGAGGACGACGACATCAATGAGAAGGTTCCCGGTGCCGAGTCCTCGGCGTCGCTGACCTTCCGCGTCAACCGCGACGTCATCATCCTCAACGACACGGTCGGCGGAGCGGCGTGGCTCACCGATGAGAGCCTGCAGCAGGTCGACAACTGGGACGACCTGACGCCGCCAGAGGGCGAGACCGAGAACGAAGAGGACACCACGCAGGAGACTGTGGAGACCACTCTTCCCGTGCGCACCAACGTGAACACGCCTCCGGTCGCGGAGGACGACGAGTTCGGCGTGCGGCCGGGTCAGACCACAGCGCTGCCCGTGCTCGACAACGACAACGATCCGGACGGAGATGTCCTGGTCGCCGCGGTCGCCGAGCAGCAGCCGTCGATCGGCACCGTGCAGCCGATCTACGACGGCGGCTCGCTGCAGATCGCCGTCTCAGAGGATGCGTCGGGATCGGCGTCCTTCACCTATGAGGTGGACGACGGCCGCGGCGGCAAGGACACCGCGAAGGTGAGTCTGTCCGTCAAGGACTGGGACACCAACACCGCCCCGAAGCCGAAGCGCGCGACGACCCTGGCCATCGAGACCGGTGGAACGATCTCGTACAACATCCTGCCGGACTGGATCGACCCCGAAGGCGATGACATCTACCTGCGCGGCGTCGTCGCGGCGCCGGGTGACGAGGTCGAGTTCACCACCGACGGGCAGATCACGTACCGGGCGACTGCGAGCCTGCAGGGCCGCAAGGAGGTCCAGGTCTCCGTCGCCGATGCCCTCGGCGAAGTCACGACCGGCACGCTCGTGCTCGACGTGCGCCCAGCGGGGACCACGCTGCCCAAGACGAACGCCGACCACGTGATGACCCGGGTCGGCGAGCAGGTCACGGTCTCGCCGCTCGCGAACGACTCCAGCTCTGGCCAGGAGCAGCTGCGCCTGACCAGGGTGAACGGCGATGAGACGCCCGGCGCGACCATCCAGCCCGACTACCCGAACAAGACCTTCACCTTCAGCGCCCCGGCGCCCGGCGTCTACTACGTGCTGTACGAGGTGGCCGCAGGCCCGAACGGCGTGCCGGGCATCGTGCGCATCGACGTGGCCGATGCGAGCGAGCAGGATCTGCCGCCGGTCGCTGTGCGCGACGTCGCACTGCTGCCGACGGGTGGCGAGGTGCTGCTGGGTGTGCTGAACAACGACACCGATCCGTCCGGCGGCATCCTCGTGATCCAGTCGGTGACCGTGGAGCCCGGCAGCGGCGTCTCCGTGTCGGTGCTGAACCACGAGTCGCTGCGCATCGGCGATCAGGGTGCTCTCGACGAGCAGGTGCGCATCAGCTACCGCATCTCGAACGGGTCGAAGACCGCTGAGGGCGAGGTGGTCGTGATACCGATTCCCGCGCCGGACAAGATCCTCCCGCCGGTCACCACGCCGGATCAGGCCGTGGTGCGCGTCGGCGACGTCGTGACCATCCCCGTGCTCGAGAACGACACGAGCCCGATCGGCGACGCGCTCACGCTCGAGCCGGAACTCGTCGAGCCGTTCGTCGACCCGGAGGACGGCGAGATCTTCGTCTCGCAGGATGCCGTGCGCTTCAAAGCCGGCGACGAGGCGAAGACCGTGTACGCCACGTACGAGGTGTCCGACACCCGGGGGAACAAGGTCGGCGGGTACATCACGATCCAGATCGTGCCCGTCCAGGACGAGAACGCTGCGCCCCGCCCGCAGGACATCACGACACGCGTGCTGAGCGGCAACGTCGCCAACATCGCGGTGCCGCTGGACGGCATCGACGCCGACGGCGACTCCGTCGAGTTGATCGGCCTCGCCTCGAACCCGAAGAAGGGCCGGATCACCGAGGTCGCGCAGAACTACTTCGTCTATGAGGCGTATGCGGATTCCTCCGGCGTCGACACGTTCTCGTACCGGGTGCGCGACCGCCTCGGCAAGGAGGGCACGGCGACGATCCGCGTCGGGGTCGCCCCCGCGGAGGAGATGAACCAGGCGCCGTACGCGGTGAAGGATGCCGTCGTGGTGCGCCCAGGGCGCGAGATAGCCGTGCCGGTGATGCTGAACGACTCCGATCCGGAGGGCGACGAGATCGCACTCGTCAAGGAAGGGCTCGTGCTGGGGGACGAGTCCGGTCTCGACGCACGCGTCTCGGGCGACCGCGTGCTCGTGCAGGCTCCGGACCGCGCGGTGGAGACGTCCCTTCAGTACACGATCAGTGACGCACGCGGCGCGACGTCCCAGGCCGTGCTGCAGATCACGGTCGATGAGGATGTGCCTCTGCTCGCCCCGATAGCCCGCGATGACCGTGTGCTGCCCTCGGACCTCACCGACGGCGAGCTCACCAGCGACGTCGACATCCTCGGCAACGACGAGGATCCGGACGGAACGACCGAGACGCTGGACGTCGAGGTCGGAAGCGGCGGCACGCTGCTCGACGACGGCAAGGTGCGCGTCACCGTCGGCGACGAGATGCAGCTGATCCGCTACACGCTCACCGATCGCGACGAACTGTCGACATCGGCGTTCATCTTCGTGCCTGCAGTGAAAGACCTGCGGCCCTCGCTCATATCGACGAAGCCGGTCGAGGTCGTCAGCGGTGAGACGAAGGAACTCCCGCTCGACGAGTACGTGATGGTCGCGGGCGGCGGCACTGTGAAGATCACCGAGCACGCGAAGGTGAGCGCATCGAACGCCGATGGGGCAGACCTCGTCAAGGACCCCGGCACGCTCGTGTACACCTCGAAGGCCGGGTACTACGGCGAGGACGGCGTCACGTTCGAGGTCACGGACGGGACGGGTCCTGATGACCCCGAAGGTCGCAAGGCGACACTGACGATTCCGATCACCGTGCTGCCGCCGGACAATCAGCAGCCGACGTTCACCCGCGCAGAGATCAACGTCGCGCCGGGCGATGCGGCCACGACGCTCGACCTGGCGGCGTTGGTCACCGACCCGGATCCGGAGGATGCCGGTGAGCACGAGTTCTCGCTCGAGGGGGAT
This sequence comes from Microbacterium shaanxiense, assembly GCF_054779995.1. Lineage (NCBI taxonomy): Bacteria > Bacillati > Actinomycetota > Actinomycetes > Micrococcales > Microbacteriaceae > Microbacterium > Microbacterium shaanxiense. Next base: position 559,998 of record NZ_BAAGXE010000002.1, read on the forward strand.
GCCGGCGAGGGCCTCACCGCTCGCGTCGACGGAGACACGCTCAGCGTCGAGGCCGCCTCGAACACGAAGAAGGGCACCAGCCAGACGCTGACCCTTCAGATCACGGATGGCGAGACCGAGCCCATCGAGGGCACTGTGGTCGTGAACGTGACCGCATCCACACGGGCGCTCGCCACGGCGAACACCGACACGATCGACGAGGCGGATCAGGGCGCGACGATCTCGGTGCCGGTGCTCGCGAACGACTTCAATCCGTTCCCCGACACTCCCTTGAAGCTCGTCTCCGCCGCGCCGGAGGCCGGCAACGGCAGCGCATCGGTCGAGGGCGACGAGGTGCGCGTGACTCCCGACGACGAGTTCGTCGGCACGCTCGTGATCAGGTACACGATCGAGGACGCCACCGAGGACTCCGATCGCCATGTCGACGGTCGTATCGTGCTCACAGTGCAGGGCGTGCCGGAGGCTCCCGGTCGCCCGCAGGTGACGAGCGTGCAGGACCGCACCGTGGTGGTGTCGTTCTCCGCCCCGTCGAACAACGGCGCGGAGATCACCCACTACACCGTCTCGAGCACGTCGGGCAGCGCCTACAGCAAGCAGTGCTCGACGACCACGTGCACGCTGGATGGGCTGACGAACAACGTCGAGTACACGTTCCAGGTCGTCGCGACCAACCGCGTCGGGGATTCCGAACCGTCCGGCGCCTCGACGGTCGCGCGTCCTGACGCGCGCCCCGACACCCCGGTCGCACCGACCCTCGTGTTCGGCGACAAGTCGCTCAAGGTCGCGTGGACCACGCCGCCGACGCCGGGATCGCCTGTCGAGTCGTTCAATCTTCAGATCTCGCCTGCTCCGCCCTCAGGGATCACGGAGAAGACCGGGGTCACCGGAAACTCGCTCACCTGGGAGGGCCTGGAGAACGGCACGTCGTACCAGGTGCGCGTGCAGGCGGTGAACAGGGCCCCTGAGCCGTCGACCTACAGCGGCTGGTCGATCGCGGAGATCCCCGCCGGACCCCCGTTGCAGCCCGCGGCGCCGACGACGTCGGAGCTGGCACCCGTGGGCGACCAGGCGCAGATGCAGGTCTCCTGGACGGCGCCGAACGACAACGGCGATTCGATCGACGGCTATCAGATCCAGGTGCTCGAGGGCGGCTCGACGGTGCGCACCGTTCCTGCGGCGGCGGGGCAGACCAGCCAGGCCATCGTCGTGCCGACCTCCGAGCAGGGGTACACATATATCGTGCGCGCCGAGAACAAGGCCGGCTGGGGCCAGTTCAGCCCGCCTTCCGCAGAGCGCCGCGGTGCCATCAGGCCCGATGCGCCGAACACGCCGTCGATCGTCGCACACGACCGGTCGATCGAGATCACCTCCTCGTACACGCTGTCCGCAGAGCAGCGCAACGGTGCCAGGCAATCGGAGATCAGTTACCAGTACCGGCTCAACGGAGGCGGCTGGCAGGGCCTCAGCGGCAACACGATCGGCGGGCTGGACAACGGCACCGGTTACTCATTGCAGATCCGGGCGTTGTCGAATACCGGCACGGGGAGCTACACCGGTGTCGAGTCGGCTTCATCGAACAACGCGACGCCGTACGGCTTGCCGCCTCAGCCGAATGCAGGCGCCCAGAACAACGGCGGCAACATCACCTTGAGCTGGAGCAACAACGGCAACAACGGCGCCGCGCTCGACGACACGCAGATCCGCATCCGCGACCACAACGGCAACTGGAGCGGCTGGGACAGCGTCGGCAGCAACGGCAACCGCACCGTCGGAGGCCAGTACTCCCAGACCTGGGTCATCGAAGTGCGGGTGCACAACAAGGCCGGATGGTCGAGCGTCGCGTCGGCTTCTGCGACGACCGACAAGAGACCGGATCCGCGCGTCTGGGTCACGCAGGGCGGCGCAGCCGGAAACTGCGTGAACGGGTGTCAGCGCTTCACCGTCAACTGGACCGACCTCGACATCGGATCGCAACGGGTCACGTGCAACTCGACCGTCGACAACGTGATCGGCGGCTCCTCGTACACGATCAACTTCAACGGCAACGGCAGCACGACGCTGAGCTGCTACAAGGGCCGCGACGGCGTGGACGTCTGGGTGGACATCCTGGGCTGGGGCGACGGCGTCGACACTGAGAAGCAGTACTGGCCGAGACCGTGACCGCAGGCACGGCAGCGCAATCAAGCGAACACAGAGGAACGAACTGAGATGACAATGACCCCCGAACAGGCCGCCTGGTTCCAGGGCACCTTCGCCCGCCTGGTCGACAACGTCGACAAGGCCGTGCAGGGCAAGCGGGAGATCGTCAGCCTGGTGCTGGCGTCGATGCTGGCGGAGGGCCACGTGCTCCTGGAGGACGCGCCCGGCACCGGCAAGACCAGCCTCGCGAAGGCGCTGGCCGCCACGGTGCAGGGGACCAGTTCGCGCATCCAGTTCACGCCCGACCTGCTGCCCTCCGACGTCACCGGCGTCACGATCTACGACCAGCAGGCGCACAAGTTCGAGTTCCACAAGGGACCGATCTTCTCCTCGATCGTTCTGGCCGATGAGATCAACCGCGCCTCCCCGAAGACCCAGTCGGCACTGCTCGAGGTCATGGAGGAGTCGAAGGTCACGGTCGACGGCGTCACGCACGAGGCCGGCCGGCCGTTCCTCGTCATCGCGACGCAGAACCCGATCGAGCAGGCCGGAACGTACAAGCTGCCGGAGGCGCAGCTCGACCGCTTCCTCATCAAGACGTCGATCGGGTACCCCGACCTCGCGGTGACGGAGAGCATCCTCGCCGGAGCATCGGATCGCAACCCGTCCTCGAGTCTGTCGGCGATGATCACCACCGGGGCCGTCGCCGACATGGCCGATCTCGCAGCCACCGCGCACGTCGAGCCGGCCGTGCTCCGCTACGTCGCCGAACTCGCCGAGGCCACCCGCAACGACAGCGGCGTCCGGCTCGGTGTGTCGGTGCGCGGCGCGATCGCGATCATCCGCCTCGCGAAGGTGTGGGCGGCCGTCCACGGTCGTCACTACGTCCTCCCCGACGACATCAAGGCGCTCGTCGCCCCGGCGTGGCAGCACAGGCTGCTGCTCGACGCCGAAGCGGAGTTCGCCGGGACCACCTCGGACGTCGTCCTTGGTCGCGTTCTCGAGACGGTCGCGGCACCTCAGGCGCGAACGGCGGCTTGATGACCGCAGAGACGCTGGCCGCAGCGCCCACGACCGACCGTGATGCCGGATGGCGCGACATCGCGGCGGTCATCGGTGCGCGCATCGGCGTACGTCTGCGGAAGATCGCCAGCGTCATCCGCCCACTGGCGTGGGTGCTCATGGCCCTGGCGGTCGTCTTCTGGATCGTCGGCGCGAGCCTGGGCTGGCGTGAACTCACCCTCGCCGCTGTCATCGTGGCGCTGACCCTCGTGCTGTGCGCGCTGTTCCTCATCGGGCGCACCGAGTACGACGTCTCCCTCGACCTCGCCCGCACGAGGGTCGTCGTGGGGGAACGAGCGGTCGGCGCGCTCACCCTGTCGAACCCCGGCGATCGCGCGATCCTGCCCTCTCGTGTCGTGCTGCCGGTCGGCAGCGGACGTGGCGAGTTCGGCATCCAGCGCCTCGCACCCGGCGACAAGGCCGAAGAGCTCTTCGCGATACCCACTCAGCGCCGCGGCGTCGTCAAGGTGGGCCCGGTCAGTGTGGTGCGCGGCGACCCGTTCGGCCTGTTCGAGCGCGCGCACCGCCGCGACGATCCCGTCGACCTGTTCGTCCACCCCCAGACCGTGCTCTTCGACGGCCAGTCCCTCGGCTTCCTGCGCGACCTCGAAGGTCTTCCCGCAGCCGATCTCTCGCGCGATGACGTGTCCTTCCACGCGCTGAACGAGTACCAGCCCGGAGACGACCTGCGTCACGTGCACTGGCGCTCCACCGCGCGCACCGGCGTGATGATGGTGCGGCAGTACGAGGAGACCAGGCGTTCGCACTTCGTGATCGGTCTCTCACGCTCCAGCGGCGACTACGCGAGCGACGGCGACTTCGAACTCGGGATCTCGGTCGCGGGCTCCGTCGGGCTCCGCGCGATCCGCGACTCCCAGCGCGTGGACGTGCGCGTGCAGGGCCGCGAGCTCCGGGCCGGCACCGGCAAACAGCTGCTCGATTCGCTCGCGGCCGTCGAGGCCAGCAAGCCGCGCGACGGAGGGATCTCCGACCTCAGCGGCGTGATCGCCGCCACGATGCCGCTCGCGAGCGTCGTCGTGCTCGTGTGCGGTACCAAGGTCTCGAACGAAGACCTACGACTCGCCTGTGCGCGCCTCCCGTTCGGCGCCCGCGTGATCGCGATCGTCGCCGACGGCACGGTCGACGCGCCGGCCCTGCGCCGCATCGGAGAAGCCGACGTGGTCAGCGTTGGCACGCTGAAGCAGATCCCCCTCGCACTTCAGAAGGTCCTCGCATGAGCGCGTCCGTCGCATCGGCGTTCCCCACCTCACCGGTCCTCACCACGCGCCGCTGGATCCTCGACATGGTGGCGGTCGCCGTGCTGCTGGGCGTCTCGATCGCGGGGTTCTGGCCGACTTTCGCGGGCCCGAGCTATCTCGTGGCGGCCATCGGCGGTGCGCTGCTGGGCATCGCGGTCGCCGCGGTCGCGACATGGCGACGCTGGGGCATCCTCATCATCGCCGGCCTCACCGTGCTGGCGTACTTCCTCTTCGGCGGCGCGCTCGCACTGCCGCACACCGCGATCTTCGGCGTCATCCCCTCGATCGACACGCTCCAGCAGCTCGCCGTCGGGGTCGTGACGTCGTGGAAGCAGCTGCTCACTACCGTCGCGCCGGTCTCCGGGGCGGATGGTTTCCTCCTCGTGCCGTTCCTGCTCATGCTCGTCGTCGCGGTGATCACGGCATCCCTCGCCCTGCGCCTCGCGCAGCCGGCGTGGGCGCTGATCCCCGCAGGAGTATTGCTCGCGGCCGTCATCGCCCTCGGGACGCCGCAGCCGGCCGCCCCCGTCATCCAGGGCACTGTGTTCGCCTTGGCGAGCATCTCGTGGCTGGCGGTGCGTCAGATCTGGGCCCCCCAGAACGCCGCCGTGTCGGTGGGCGAGATCGACCCGGCCAGGGCCAACCACATGCGGATGCGGCGAATGATCTCCGGTGCGGTCGTGCTCGCCGTCGCGGCGGGTGCAGGAGTGGCGACCAGCGCGTTCACCGCGCCGACCGAGGTGCGGCACGTGCTGCGCGACACGATCATCCCACCGTTCGACGTGCGTGACTACCCGAGCGCGCTGCAGTCGTTCCGCGGTCACGTGCGCGACGACGCCGAGAGCACGCTGTTCACCGTGCGCGGACTCCCCGAGGGTGCCCGGGTGCGCCTCGCCGCCATGGATGAGTTCGACGGTCAGGTCGTCAACGTCGTCGACGGCGGTCCCAGCTCGTCCAGCGCGTTCACACCGATCCGCTCGAACATGTCGCCCGAAGCCGAGGGCATCCCCGTGACGCTGCAGTTCGACATCGACGAGTACTCCGACGTCTGGGTGCCGCAGGCGGGTCTCGTGTCGGAGTTCCAGTTCTCCGGGGACGACGCCGACACGCTGCGCCGGGGCACGTACTACAGCACGGGCTCCGCGACCGCCGTGGCGACGCCGGGGCTCAGCAAGGGCGACAGCTACACGGTGCAGACGACGGTGCCGGGGCAGTACAGCGACGAGCAGCTCGCGGAGGCCGAGTTCGGAGCGGTGCGCCTGCCGAAGGACAACGTTCCTGAGGAGTTCTCCGCTCTCGCCGGCGAGATCGTCGCGGATGCGGAGACACCCGTCGAGCAGGTGCAGGCGCTCGAGACCTTCCTGTCGGAGGAAGGGTTCTTCAGCCACGGTCTCGAGGGCGAGGTCATCTCGCGCTCCGGTCACACCGCCGAACGCGTGTCGACGCTCATCGGCGGCGATCAGATGATCGGCGACGACGAGCAGTACGCCGTGACGATGGCGCTGCTCGCCGGTGAGCTCGGCATCCCCGCGCGGGTCGTGATGGGCTTCTACCCGGATGAGGAGGACGCGGGCGCCGCAACCTTCACGGCGACCGGTGACGACATCCACGCCTGGGTCGAGGTCAACTTCGACGGATTCGGATGGGTCCCCTTCGACCCGACGCCGCCGGAGGACCAGGTCCCGAACGATCAGAACACCAAGCCGCGCGCCGACCCCAAGCCGCAGGTGCTGCAGCCGCCGCCCCCGCCGCAGGAGCCGGTCGATCTTCCCCCGACCCTGCCCGATGACCGTGAGGCCGAGGACGAGTCGCTGAACATCGGCGGGATCATCCTCGCCATCCTCGCGATCGGCGGGATATCGCTCGGCATCATCGCGCTGCTCGCGTCACCGTTCATCATCATCGGCGCCTGGAAGGCCTCGAGGCGACGCGCGCGCCGCACGGCCGAGCGGACCGCCGACCGGATCGCAGGCGGCTGGGACGAGCTCACCGACCGCGCCGTCGACTACGGCGCTCCACTCGCGCCAGGGGCGACTCGCGGTGAAGAGGCGGCTCTCGTCGCCGATTCGCTGGCCGTGCCGACGGTGACGACCCTCGCCGACCGCGCCGACGCCGAGGTCTTCGGCCCACGCGACCCGAGCGCCGAGGATGTCGAGGCCTTCTGGCGCGAGGTGGATGAGATCGTGCTCGGCCTCGGTGCCGAAGCCGGATTCTGGAAGCGGATCAAGGCGCGCCTCAGCATGCGATCGCTGCTCGTCGGCTCCGCCCTGTCGAACGGCTTCCAGGGGCTCAAAGCAGCGGCAGCCGCGCGAGTTCGGCGCGAACCTGGCACCATCAAGAACAGCACTTCCGAAGCACCCGAGAGTGAGACCCCATGACGCAACCGGCGTTCGGCACCGTCGCCCCGACGTCACGGCGTGCCGTGGCATACATCATCGACGCCGCGATCTCCGCCGGGATCGCGGTCGTCCTGAGCATCCTGCTCGTCGTATTCGCGAGCCTCGCCGGCCCCGAGGGCATGCTCGCGGTGCTGGCCGTCGGCGCACCCGGGGTGTGGCTGGTGATGGTCGGCTGGCTCGTGTTCTACACGTTCATGCAGGCAGGCAGCGGCTCGATCGGCATGCGCGCCCAGGGGCTGCGCCTGGTCAAGGAGGATGACGGCACGTCTCTCGGCTTCGGGAAGGCGCTGCTGCGCAATGTGATCTTCGGGCTCGCAGCATCCATCGTCGTCGGTTATTTCACCCCGCTGTTCGACGGCTCGGGGCGCTTCCAGGGATGGCACGACAAGGTCGCGCGCGCGCTGATGCTCGACGCTCGCACCGGTGCCGCCGCGGTGGGGGTGCCCGTCACCCGGGCGATGAACGTGCCTCCGCGGCCGGTCGCGCCGAACGCCGTACCACCGCTGCCTGGACGCGCGGCAGCGCCGACGTCCGCATTCTCCGCTCCCGGAACCGCGCCCGCCCCGATGGGTGGAGTGCCGCCGGTGCCAGGACTCGCGCCTGCGCGGCCCGCACACGGCTACTCGTCTCCCGAGTCGATCGCGTACGCGGCTCAGAGCGACGCACCAGGCGATGCCGTGCCCGCGCTCGACGAGACGATTCCCGCACCCAGGATGCCGCAGCCCGCGCCAGTCACTCCGCCGTCGGTCGCTCCGCTGTCCGTCGCTCATCCGCCGGTCACTCCGCCGTCGGTCGCGCAGCCGTCGATCAGTTGGCCACCGAGCGCACAGCCTGTCGCGCCCGGTCCCGGTGAGGACTCGCTGATCGCGTTCGTGCCCGGCATCACACAGGACGGTCCGCCGGAGCGGAACACTCCGGCACCCGAGGCGCCGACGGCCACTCCGGCCGCCGCGGCTCCCGCGGTGCCTCCTGCACCGGCCGCGCCTCCTGCACCCGCCCAGCCTGCTCCGGCCCACCCGGCTGTGTCCGACCAGGCGCTGCCCGACGATCTCGGCGACGTCGAGGACACCCGCATCAGCATCCCCGGTCACCGACTCGTCTTCACCTGGGACGACGGCACCAGGGTCACCGTCTCGCAGCGCACGCTGTTCGGGCGCAACCCGGCGCCCGAGGACGGCGCCGTGGCAGTGATCGTGCGCGATGAGACGCTGTCGCTGTCGAAGACGCACTTCGAGGCGGCTGCCGAGGCGTCCGGCGGCTGGGTCAAGGACAGGCATTCCACGAACGGCACAGTGATCGTGCGCGACGGCGAGCGCATCCCGTGCACCCCCGGTGAGGCGGTGCGCGTCCGTCTCGGCGATGCGATCGAGATCGGCGACCGCATCGTCACGATCGGCGGTTACGCATGACGGCTCCACTGATCGTCTCCGCAGGCTCGTCCACCCACACGGGGATGCGCCGCACGCTCAACGAGGACGCGATGCTCGCGAGCGCACCGATCTTCATCGTCGCCGACGGGATGGGCGGGCACGAGGCCGGCGAGCGCGCGAGCGCCGCGGTGGTCGAGGAGTTCGCCCGTTTCGCCGGTCGGGAGAGCCTGGACCTCGACGACGTGCTCGACGCGCTCAGCCGGTCTCGAGTGGCCGTCGACGCGCTGTCCGTCATGGCCACCGGGCGTGCCGGCACGACCCTCAGCGGGGTCGTGCTCGCCGACGTCGACGGCACCGGGTACTGGCTGAGCTTCAACATCGGCGACTCCCGCACGTATCGACTGTCGCGCGGTGAAATGGAGCAGATCAGCGTCGATCATTCGGTCGTGCAGGAGCTCATCGAGTCGGGCGAGCTCACGGTCGCCGATGCGGTCTCCGACCATCGGCGCAACATCATCACCCGCGCGATCGGCGCGGGCAGCACAGGAGACGCCGACTTCTGGATGTTCCCGGCCGAGCTCGGCGATCGCATCCTGATCTGCTCCGACGGACTCTCCTCCGAGGTGCCGGACACGCAGATCCAGCAGATACTCACTATCGAGTCAGACCCGCAGACCGCTGCCGCCACCCTGGTCGGAGAGGCGGTCACCGCCGGAGGCAGGGACAACATCACCGTCGTCGTCGTCGATGCGGTGTTCGTGGCGTCCCGCCCCGGCATGCAGGTGCAGGCGGACGACGACTTCGATGAGAACACCCGGCCCCGCGAGGCAGCCGCAGGAGGGATTCGCTGATGCAGACGACCTACCGACCCGGGGACTGGTACATCATGGTGGCGCCGGGAGCGCTGATCGCGCTATCCCCGGACGCCCCCGAAGAGCTCGTGGCGACGCTGTGGGAGCGCCAGCAGGCCGGCGGCGACCTCGCGGCCGTGATCGACGCCCTCACCGATCACGCGTCGGGATCGTTCGCGGCGATGCTGCCGTTCGCTGCCGTCGTGATGGAAGGGCCCAACGCGAGGATCGCCGTGCGCGGTGACGTGGAGGTGCGCATCACCGGTCCCGACGGCGCCGAGAGCTTCACGGGCACGAACGTCACCACGTGGAGCGAGCGCTTCGCGCCGAACGCGAATCGGATCGCGGTGCACGCCGACGGCGCCGAAAGCACTGCGCCTCTGCCCATCATCGGCGGGATCATCCGGGCGGCGAATGTCAGCGCGGACGTCGAGCCTGCTGATACGGCCGCACCGGATGCCGCGCCGGCGGCGGATGCGCCGGCGCCGAGTGCACCGGATGCTGCGCCTGCGTCGGATGCACCGGTTGACGTGCCGGCCGGGCGATTCGCCGCGCGGCCCCCTGTGACGCCCCTCGTGGTGCCGGCTGCGGTGCCGGCGGCCGAGGCAGCCCCGGCTGTCGAGCCCGAGGCATCCGATCCGGAGCCGATCGTCTCCGAAGAGCCGAGCGCTGAGGAGTCCGTCGAGGATCCTGAGCCCGCGACAGAGCAGATCCCCGAGACCCCCGCGCCGGTCGACGACTCGGTCGACGGTGCGACTCTCGCTCCGCCGGACATGTCGGATTCGAGCGACATCGACGAGTTCGAGCAGCTGTTCGGTGCGACGATCGCGTCGCCGAGCGCGGTCGTGCAACCGGCTCCCGCTCCTCCCGCACCGCCGGCGCCGGCCGGCGCAGTGCCCGTGGACGGCGCGGACGACGGAGACCACGACGGAGCGACGATCTCCGTGGCAGAAGCCCGCGCCCTCCGTCAGAAGGTCCCGACGGCCGCGCCGGAGGCGCCGACGGCGGTGCTCCCTGTGGTCGCCTCCGGCGCGGGTCGCGTGCGTGTCTCTACAGGGCAGGTCGTCACGCTCGATCGCACGGTCATCATCGGACGACGCCCGCGCTCACCGCGTGCGAGCGGTGCAGACCTCCCGCACCTCGTCGCGGTGGAGAGCCCGCAGCAGGACATCTCCCGCAGCCACCTCGAGATCCGTCCCGAAGGCGACACCGTGGTCGTGGTCGATCTGCACACCACCAACGGCTCGACGCTGCTGCGCTCCGGAGCCGACCCGTTGCGCCTGCACCCGGGGGAGCAGACGCTCGTGCTCTCCGGCGACGTCGTCGACCTCGGCGATGGCGTCACCGTCGCGTTCGAGGATCTTCCGTGAGTCGACCCCCCTCACCACCCCCGGAACTTCCCGGCTTCACCTACGTCGAGCCGCTGGGCACCGGTGGCTTCGCAGACGTCTTCGTCTACGAGCAGCAGATGCCCAGGCGCAAGGTCGCCGTGAAGGTGCTGCTCGCCGATCGGATCTCGAGCAGTGCGGCCCAGGAGTTCACCGACGAGGCCAACGTCATGGCGATGCTGTCGACGCATCCGGCGATCGTCACGATCTACCATGCCGGTGTCGCCGGAGACGGCCGTCCGTACCTGGTGATGGAGTACTGCCCGAGGCCGAACCTGCAGGTGCGCGCTCGGAAGGAGCCGTTCTCGGTCGCCGAGGCCCTGCGCGTCGGCATCCAGGTCGCGGGAGCGGTCGAGACCGCGCATCGCGCCGGTGTGCTGCACCGTGACATCAAACCCGCGAACATCCTGGTCACCGAGTACAACCGCCCGGCGCTCACCGACTTCGGCATCGCGTCGACCACGGGTGCGGTGACGGAGGCGACGGGGATGTCGATCCCGTGGTCGCCACCGGAGTTCTTCGCCGACCCGCCGCAGAGCGGACCCCGCTCCGACGTGTTCGCCCTCGGCGCCACGCTCTACACGCTGCTCGCGGGGCGTTCCCCGTTCGAGCGCCCCGGTGAGCGCAACTCGGGTGCCGATCTGATCGAGCGCATCGAACGCGCACCGCTGCAGCCGTTGTCGCGCGCCGATTCGCCCGCGAGTCTGCAGAAGGCCATCGAACGCGCGATGGCCAAGAACCCCGACGCGCGCTTCCCGAGCGCCGTGGCGTTCGCGCGTGCGCTGCAGAAGGTGCAGATCGAGCTGACGCACTCGGTCACGCCCATCGACATCATCGACGACCATCCGATCGCGGAAGACCTCGAGGACGAGGCGGACGGCCTCACCCGCGTGCGTGACATCGTCAGCATCGAGCCGGATGCCGGCGCCACCCGCCCGTCAGCGACGACCCGCCCGTTCGGTCGGCCGCAGCCTGCCCCGCAATCCCCGTCCGGTCCGCAGTTCTCACCCGGGAGCCCCGTCGACAGCGGTGCCGTGGAGGACACCGTCCTCCGCTCGACGCCGCCCTCGGCCGCTGCCGCTCCCGTCGACGACGATCGCACCCTGCTGCGCGCGCCGCGGACGCTCTCCCCTGAGCTGCCGCAGGTGCAGCACGCGCGGGCCGAGACTCCGGCTCCGCCCGCCGCGATGCCCTCCGCCACACGCAGACCTCGAGTGGGGCTGTGGGTCACGGCGGCCGCAGTCGCCGCGGTGCTGGTCGGAGCGACGATCGTCGGCGTCAACATGATCTCCGGGGCGGAGCCTGAACCGGTGGAGACGCAGGGCGAGGCCGTCCCGCAGGATCCCGTGTCCGACGCCGTGCCGCGGGTCGAAGAGCTCGCAGGCACCAGGGACGGCACCGCGATCACCTTCACCTGGAGCAACCCGGCATCGGAGGACGGAGACCTGTACCTGTGGAACACGGTCGATCTCTCCGGAGCCGGCAAGCCGGAGACGTCCCGCGAGGCCACTGTGACCTTCCAGGGTGCGGCGTCGGGACAGGTCTGCATCGACGTCATGCTGCGCCGCAGTGACGGACGCGCGTCAGAGCCCGTGCGGGGGTGCGTCGAGTGAGCACCGATCAGGTCACCGTCGAGTTCGCCGGCGAGTACTTCCCGATCGAACGCGGGGGGCGTTTCACGGTCGGACGGGAGGGCGACCTCGCGATCGACGACAACCTCTTCCTGCACAGGCACTTCCTCGAGATCAGCCATGAGGCGGGCCTGTGGTGGCTGTCGAACATCGGCAGTCGACTGACGGCGACCGTGACGGACTCGGCAGGGGGAGTGCAGGCCTGGCTGGCTCCCGGTGCACGCCTGCCGCTGGTCTTCCACCGGACCACTGTGGTGTTCACGGCCGGACCGACCACTTACGAGCTCGTCGTGCACGCGGCGGAGCCGACGTTCCGGCCCACGCGTCCGGAGAGTGCGGACGGTGATGCCACGATCGGCGACGTGCCGCTGACGGTGAGTCAGCGACAGCTGATCCTGGCGCTCGCCGAGCCGCAGTTGCTGCGCGACGGCACCGGCATGAGCGAGATCCCCACTTCTGCGAGTGCCGCGCAGCGGCTGGGGTGGACGATCACCCGCTTCAACCGCAAGCTCGACAACGTCTGCGACAAGCTCGATCGGATCGGCGTACCGGGTATGCGCGGCGGTCAACGGAACTTCGCGACCAACAGGCGGGGGCGGCTCGTGGAGTACGCGATCGCATCGCGACTGGTCACGAAGACCGACCTCGCGCTGCTGGATCTGCGCACGGAGGAAGAGAACACGGAAGGGTCCGGCGCCGATGAGTGAGGATCAGAACCAGGGGCCGCAGCTCGTCCCGCGCCCCGTCGACGCCGCGGTCGCCGCGGAATGGCGGTCGTTCTTCGCCGGCGGCGGTGTGTTCTCGCTGCCGGCGGCGGCCGAGGTCAACCGGCGAAAGCGCGGCAGCAACACCGTCTTCCTGACCGCGCTGGTCCTGCTCGCTGTCGCGGCGGCCGCCGTGGCGGCCGTGCTCCTCGCCACAGGAACGGGGCGTGCGCTGACGTACGCGCTCCTCGCCGTACTCGTCATCGTGACCGTCGTGGCCGCAGCCAGGATCGCCGGCATCCGTCGTTCGCTGAACGCCGTGCGCGACTCCCCTCAGGAGTACATCGCGGTCTCTCGGGACGGCATGCGCTTCGCCGGAGTCGACTTCCCCTGGACGGCGGTCGTCGGCGGGCTCATCATCGACGAGCGCGGGGTGCAGTACTCCGGGTTGAAGCGACTCACCGCCGGGGTCATGTCGTCAGCCGGTCATCCGCAGGTGGAGCTGCTGCTCGGTGTGCAGGAGGGCACGGTGCGCGAGTACCGCTCGCGCGCGCCGGGTGCGGTCGGACGAGTGTTCTTCGTCTCGATGGGCTCCGGTGGACCGAGGATCCCGTTGCACCATGCGATCGACGACGAGAGCATCAACGCCGTCGCCACCGCGGCGAGGGTGAGTGCGGCCGATGCCGATGTGCCCATCATCGTCTCGCGCGATCCGGCGCTCATCCATCCGACGATCATGGCAATCTGGCGCGGAAAGCGCCCCACAGCAGGAAAGGATCCGCATGAGTGACCTTCGCGCAGAACGATGCGACCGGATGGTGCAGCCGATCGTCGATCTGACGGCCTCGGTGCTGGCATCCCAGATCGGCAACCTCGATGACTTCGACGATGTGATCAGGGCGGCGGAGGCGGTGCTCGCCGTGGCCGAACTCGGCTCCTTCGGCATCGACGACGACGCGTACATCGACTGGGCGGGCGCAGCCCCCGCCACGTTCAAACTCATCATCGAGGCCGCTGAACGCAAGGACAAGAAAGCGGTGTGGCTCGCGTTCGCCGATCCGCAGACCGGTGTGTATCGCGTCTCGGCGGCGTGCCAGGGCCTACCGCGCTGGTGACGCGGCGGCGCCGCCGTCAGCAGCCTTCGGCGAGCGGTGAGGGCGGGGCGACTTCCGCCTCTGCCCAGTCGCTGAACTCGACTTCCATCGTGCCGGCGGCATCCGCACGCACCAGAGCGATGGGCAACGGAGCGCCGTCCGTCGAGACGGTCAGCGCGCCGAGCGCTCCCTCGCCGCCGAGGACGAGGTTCGCGGTGCCCTCGCCAGTGGCGGCGACGGCACTCGCGTCGGCGCTGAACTCGGCGACCGTGCGCACCGGGTCGAGCAGCGTCCGCCAGCGCGCCACGGCGGGGTCGTCGACGCCGACGCAGGCGTAGACGCCGTCTGCCGCGTCGCCCGTAGGAGAAGGCAGGATGTAGGCCACGTCATCGGTCAGCACGATCCGGGTGGTCGCTTCGCCGACCACGAACTCGGCCTGCACCGAGCCGCCGCGGCCGGACACCGAGAACGTCATCAACCTGTCCGCCGTGTCGACGAATACGCCCGTCATCGTCACCCCGCGTTCGGCGCGCATCGCGGCGATCACGGTGGCGAGGGCATCGTCGGTGCCGAGCAGCGCGACGCCGTTGCCGACGTCCTCGCCCCAGTCCTCACTCAGATCCAGATGGGTGGGCGTCGCGACGGGCGTGGCTGGGGCTCCGGAGCATCCCGGCACGAGCAGGAGCGCGAGCGTCAGCGGGATGATGACGCGCCGAAGCGCATCACTCCTCCTCTTCGGCATCCGTCACGCACCCCGATACGGCGCCCTGCTGGTCGAGCGTCGCCCGATCGAGTGAGGCGGGTGCCTTCTCATTGCCCTCGGCGGGTCGCACCAGAAGGCAGGACCTCTCATCGATGAGTCCGGCGGCCAGCGGCAGCCAGACCTCGGTGCCGGTCACTCGCTGAGACACGTCCACCGCGTCGCCGGCCGGACCGTCGACGACGATCACCTGGTACGGCACGTCAGGGCCGCTCCAGCTGGCGCGCACCACGTTCTCGGTCGCCTCGACCTTCAGATCGGTGGCGGCGGCCGTACCGCCGAAGACACCGAGGATCAGGAACACCGCCAGCGCGATCAGGGCGATCAGCGTGGTGCCGGCCGACACGAGGAACGCAGGATGCAACCACAGCGGACGGCGCTTCGCCGAGGACGAGTCCTCTTCCAGCTCGGGGAGCACGCTGCCGGAGATCTCGAGGGGCCGGATCGGACCGGACATCGCGTCCAGGCTCGGACGCGGGGACGACCATCCGATCTGCCCCGCCATGGCGGCCGGAGCCGATGACGGCGCAGAGGAAGACCAGGAGGCCGGCGTGGTCGTGATGATCGAGGGTTGCCCGGTGACCGAGTCCGTCGCGCTGCTGCGCTCTCGTCGGGTGCGGGGGACATCGCTCATCGAAGGACTGCGGATTCTCTCTGCTGATCGGTCCCGTCTATCCTAGTCGTGATCCGACCGGAGACTTGGAGTCGAATGCGTTCGTCGTTGCCCTGGCGTCGCGGCGCAGCCGCGGTCCTCGCGCTGGTGCTGCCCGTCGCGTCCGTCCTGCTCGCCGCGCAGGGCGACGAGGAAGAAGACGAGGGCCCGCCCCCGGACGGCGCCGTCATGATCCCCTACCAGGAAGCCGGTGAGATCCGTCCTGGTGAGGGGTGGTTGATCGACTGCTCATCGCTCGGAGTCGTCGAGGGCGTGACGATCGCGTGCGACACCGAATCGATAACGCTCTCCGCCGCGTACGACCCGGACTGGGGAGAGCATCCGCTGTCCGTGCGCATGGTCTCGAAGCACACCGACCTCCAGGTCGGTTACACGCTGCGCATGGAGCCCCCGCCGGCACCGGAGATCACGGTCGACCGACTGGACATGCCCATCGAGGTCGGGGCGCAGGCGATGGTGCCGTTGTCCGCACTGGGCATCGAATGCGAGATGTGCTCTGACGACGGCGGCGCGCTCATCGAGGTCGGCAAGCTCCCGCACGGCGTCGACGTCGGGGTGAGCGGCACTCATCTCTCCGTCAGGGGCTCCGCGCCCCGAGATGTGGAGGTGCCGTTGCGCGTCACCGACGACGCGGGGCAGACCGGCGAGGTGAAGCTGACGCTCTCGTTCGTCGAGGCCGCGTCGTCGGAGCCGGTGGGTGCGCTGCACGTCGTCAGCAGCGCATCGGAGTGGGACCTCGCCGCGCTGTCGTGGGGCGACGACCTCACGGTCGTCTGCGCCGAACCCCGACCGGCAGCGCTCGCCTGCGCGCCGGACGGCACGGCATCGCTCGCCGCCGACAGCCCGTCGCCCGCACAGTTCATGTTCCGCGTCGTCGCAGACGACGGCGCGCAGGCCTGGGGCAGCGTCACGGTCGATGCCGACGCAGGGGACCGCGACGTCGCGGTACCGGCATGGGCGCACGAGGCCCCGCTGCACATGGTCTATCCGCCCTCGGGCGATGACGCACCCGGTGAAGGCGGATCCCTGCTGGGAGCGCTGACACTCCTGTTGGAAGGGATACCCGGATCATGAGCCTCCGGTTGACTGTCGCCGATCGTCCTGGCGGCTCGCATACAGAATCGTGGCTGGTCAAGGTCGACGAAGCGACCACGGTGTCCGAGATCGGTGAGGCGCTGAGCGTGCCCGTCGAGATCGTCGCACCCGGTGCGGATCCCGTAGCACCGTTCGCGAAGTCGATGCTGCGAAGCGGTGTCGTGGTCCCGAGCCGCTCATCGACCGTGCATCCTGCCGGAACGACCAGGCTCGACTTCGTCGCCGGCCCGTTCGCCGGCGAATCGGTGGCCGTCGTACCGGGGGAGCAGCTGCTGATCGGGCGCGGCCCCAGCGCCACGATCCGCGTCGCCGACCCTCACCTGGCAGAGGAGCACGCGCACATCACGGTGACCGGTGGGGCATCCGTAGAGGGCGCGCCTCTGCCACTCGCCGCGCGCATCGAGCTGGTCGACCCGACGGGGAACCTGCTCGTGAACGGCGAACAGGTGTCGTCATCGGCCGAGGTCGTCCCCGCTGATCTCGTCCAGCTGGGAAGCAGCGTGCTGCGCGTCGGCTCCGCCCCGGCATCCGATGCCGACATCACCGTCGACGAGCTCGGAGCCCGCGCGTTCAACCGGCCTTCCCGCATCCGTCCGTCGCAGACACCGCCGTCGGTCACGCTGCCGGGAGACGAGCCGGAAGAGGCCGACGCTTCTCCGCTCCCGTGGCTGTCTGCCATCGTGCCCGTCGTCCTCGGCGTCACCCTCGCGATCGTCTTCCAGCGACCCGTCATGCTGCTGATGGCCGCCGCCTCGCCGATCATGGTCGTCGGCTCGTTCATCGCCAACAAGAAGATCGCCAAGCGCAAGGGCGAGCGCACGCAGGTGGAATGGATCGCGGAGATCGAGTCCGCGAGGGAGCGCATCGCTGCGACCGTGCGGCAGCAGCGACTGACGAGCTGGTACCACCACCTCGACCCGGTGTACATCCGCGATGTCGTCACCCGTCCGCTCTCGCGGCTCTGGGAGCGCCGGCGATCGGAATCCGACGCGCTGAAGGTGCGTGTGGGCGTCGCGGACGTCCGGCTCGACGTCCGCTTCGAAGGCGGTCCGCAGAAGGAGAGACGCGAGGATCGGCACGTCGGGGTGTCCCCGTCGCCCGTGGTCGTCGATCTCGCCGACGGGCCCGTCGGAGTCGCGGGGCCGGCCGACGTGGCCGAGGGCGTCGTGCGTTCGATGATCACCGCGCTGACGGCGCTGCGCTCGCCGAGGGATCTCCAGATCGCCGTGCTGTGCGATCGCGAGCAGGAGCACGCCTGGTCGTGGGTGCAGTGGTTGCCGCACGCCCAGCCGGGTGTCGGGCCGGTCGCGCTCATCGGCAACACCGACCTCACCCGTCGCGAACGCGTGCGCGAGATGGGCGCGCTCCTCGACGTGCGCATGCGCATCGGGCGCGATCGACGCATCGAGACCGAATCGCACGTCGTGCTGATCGTCGACGGCGCGCGCCGATACCGGATGCTGCCTGGCATGGTCGCACTGCTGGAGCACGGAGCGGCGTACGGCATCCATGTGATCGCGATCGACAGCGACCGGTCCCGCCTGCCGGAGGAGGCGACGACGGTCGTCGTCGCCGACCCTGGGGACCCGCTGCTGGGCCGTGTCGAGTCCGGTGACGCGTATCACTCGCCCGTGCTGCTCGATCAGGTCACGGTGAACTACGCCGAGGAGCTCGCGAGAGCGTTGAGCTCGATCGAGCACGTCCGCGGCGTCGGCGATGACGCGACGGTGCCGACCAGCGTGCGCTACACGGAGCTGCTGGGCGTCGACCTCAACGACCCGCAGCCCATCA
Source organism: Microbacterium shaanxiense (assembly GCF_054779995.1). Lineage (NCBI taxonomy): Bacteria > Bacillati > Actinomycetota > Actinomycetes > Micrococcales > Microbacteriaceae > Microbacterium > Microbacterium shaanxiense. Next base: position 578,214 of record NZ_BAAGXE010000002.1, read on the forward strand.
TCGATCAGTGGCGGGTCGCACCCCGGCAGTCGTTCGTCGTGATCGGTGCGGGTTCGGAGGGCGAGTGCGCGGTGGACATCGCCACCGACGGGCCGCACGCGCTGGTCGCCGGCACCACCGGTTCGGGCAAGTCGGAGTTCCTGCAGGCGCTGGTCATCTCGCTGGCGCTGGCGAACCGGCCGGACGCGCTCAACTTCGTCCTGATCGACTACAAGGGCGGATCGGCGTTCGCCGACTGCGCGCGGCTTCCGCACACCGTCGGCATGGTCACCAACCTCGACGCACGCGAGACCGAACGCGCGCTCGCCTCCCTCGACGCTGAGCTCAAGCGCCGCGAGCGGGTGCTGCGGGACGAGATCGGCGCGAAGGATGTCGACGCCGCGTGGGACAAGGACGCGGATGCCGCAGCGAAGCTGGGCCTCGCACGGCTGATGATCGTCGTCGACGAGTTCGCCGAGCTCAAGACCGAGCTGCCGGACTTCATCAACGGGCTCGTGCGCATCGCGCGCGTCGGCCGCTCGCTCGGTGTCAACCTCGTGCTCGCGACGCAGCGCCCGTCCGGTGTGATCACACCCGAGATGCAATCGAACATCAACCTGCGCATCGCGCTGCGCGTGACCGATCGCGCGGACTCCACCGATGTCATCGGCACCCCCGATGCCGCGCTCATCTCGGCCGCGACGCCGGGTCGCGGGTACATGCGTGCGGGCCTCGACGCCGCCCCAGTGGTCTTCCAGACGGCGCGCGTGGCAGGGCTGAGGATCGGGCACCAGCGCACGACCAGGGTGCTGCCGCCGGCCGCGAAGTTCGATTGGCAGACCGTCGGCCTGCCGCCGCGCTTCCCCGCGGTGGAGAAGGCGGTGCACCGCCCCGACCAGGACGACACCGACCTGCGCGGCCTGGTGCAGCTGGCCACGAAGGCGGCGGCCGAGCTCGGCGTGGAGCGCAGCCCGTCGCCGTGGCTGCTGCCGCTGCCCGAACTTCTTCCGCTCGATCGTTTCGACGAGGACTCCGCGCCCGAGGGTGCAGTCGTCCTCGGACTCGTCGACGTGCCTTCGCGCCAGACGCAGCGTCCGCTGCTGTGGCACGTCCACAACGACTCCCACCTGCTGTTCTTCGGAGGCAGCCGATCAGGCCGCACCACCGCCGTGCGGACGCTGCTCGCCCAGGCCGTGCAGCGCTTCACCCCCGCCGACCTGCATGTGTACGCGGTCGACTACGGGACGGGTGCGCTGCTGCCGTTCGTGGGAGCGCCGCACACCGGTGCGGTGATCACGCCACAGGATTCGGGTCGTCTTCCCCGTCTGCTCGCGCGGATGAGCGAAGAGCTCTCGCGCAGGCAATCGGTGATCGCAGCCGCCGGTGTGGGCAGCATCGGAGAGCAGCGGGCGCAGGCGGACGCGCGTGACGCCCTCTCGTACGCGCTGTTCGTGATCGACGGATGGGAGCGGCTGTCGGCATCGCTGAGTGCGGACGACATGGTGACGGTCCGCGACCATGTCCTGCGACTGCTCCGCGAGGGGCCCTCGTCCGGCCTGCGGGTGATCATCACCGCCGACCGGTCGGTGCCAAGCGACAAGGTCGCCAGCTTCATCGACACGCGGTACGCGCTGCCGATGCGCGACGTCAACGACTACCGTGGCGCGGGCATCATGATCCGCGAGGTGCCGTCGTCGATTCCTCCCGGACGCGTGATGTTCGGCTCCTCGGGCACCGAGGCGCAGCTCGCGGTGCTGTCCACGGACGTGACGGGCGAGGGGCAGACCGCGGCGGTCCGCGCGATCGTCGAGTACGTGTCGGCGCACTACGCGCAGTTCCCGCAGCTGGCCGAGCTGCCGCAGGCGTTCCGCGTCGATCCGCTGCCGCAGCGCATCGGCCTCAGCGAGACCGCGAAGCTGCCGCTCCTGGAAGGCGCGACCGCCGAGTTCCCCGTGGTGGCCGTCGGCGGCGACCGGCTCTCGCGGATCACGGTCGCATGGCCCGACGTCGGTGGTTTCGTCGTCACCGGAGACAGGCGCAGCGGCAAGACGCATGCCCTCGCCGTCATCGCGCATCAGCTCGCGTGGCACGGCACCCGCATCGTCGTGGCCGTCGCCCGCGACGGTTCAGTGCTCTCGGACGTGGCGCGCAGCCACGGGATGCCGGTACTGACCCCGCAGTCGGCAGAGGGCGATGTGGTCGCAGCGCTCGCCGCGGGCGAGCAGCCGCTCACGATCGTCGTCGACGACAGCGAGGGAATCCGCGACTCGACGCTCGATCGCGCACTCGCGTCCGCGCGGGGTCATGCCCGTTTCGTGGTGGGCGTCGGATCGGAGTCGGCGGGTTCCGCGATCACTGTCGCACTGACCGAGGCGAAGAAGGGCAGAGCGGGCCTTCTGCTCTCGCCGACCTCGACCATCATCGGCACGCAGGTGTTCGGTGTGCAGCTCGCCCGTACGCACATCGGACGCGGCGCGCCTGGCTCCGGCATGTTCTTCTCCGACGGCACCTACGTGCCTGTGCAGGTCCCGGACCTCACCGCGTGAATCCGGGTGGTTCGGTGAGGGTTAGACTGACGCGGTGTTCCTGCGCCCTTTTCGGGCGCTCAGCGGATGAAGGGGGGAATCTTCGATGAGCACTCAATGCCGTTTCTGCGGTGAAGCGGTCCGGCCGGACAGCATGTTCTGTCCGGCGTGCGGACAGCTCATCGACGCCGTCGCCGGCGTGGCTCCGCCGTTCCCCGGCGCGGATGCCGCACCGCGGCGGCAGGACTCGGCATCCCCCGTCGAGCCCGCACCGGTCCTCGCCCCTGTGCCCCTGCCGGCGCCGCGGAAGCCCGCTCGCAAGCCGGAGAGGGCAGAGCCGCAGGATCAGGAGTCCCCGCCGCAGAAGAAGCCGGCATCCTCCTCGCAGCCGACCGCGGCCGCTGTGCAGGTTCCGACCGCCGTGGTGCTGCCGGGCGGGAAGAAGCTTTCGCTGGAGAGCGTGCTCGTCCTCGGCCGATCGCCGGAACAGGGTGCCGCACAGTACAAAGGCGTCGCCGTTCGCCTTCCCGACCCTGAACGCGCGATGTCGCGTGTGCACCTCGTGATCTCCCCGGTGTCCGACGGCGTCACCGCGACCGATCCTGGTTCCGCGAACGGCACGTTCCTCGAGCGGGCCGGTGGCCAGTACGTCCTGGTCGCAGGAACGCCGACGAATCTTCTGCCGGGAGACCGCCTGCTGCTCGGTGATGCGACGCTCGTCGTCGCCTGAGCCCTCCGGTTCGATGGCTCGGCCGCACGCATGGGCATATCTCCCCATCGTTGAGCGCTCCCGCCCTGTGTTAGGAATGGTTACGCAGATCCAACCAGCGGCACAGCCGCATGACCAGGGGGTATGACATGGCCGAGATCAAGGTCACCTCAGAATCACTCGCAGGCGTCGCGAGCCAGCTCGCAAACGGCGCATCCTCGATCGAGTCGCAGCTCGGCAATCTGAAGGCCCTGGTTCAGGGACTGATCGCCGGAGACTGGGGCGGATCGGCATCGGAGACCTTCAACGATCTCTACGAGCAGTGGGACGCCGCCGGCCTCCAGCTGAAGGAATCGCTCAACGGCATCAGCGACCAGCTCAACAAGGCCTCGCTGGCGTACGAGGAGTCGGAGTCGAACATCGGCAACAGCTTCCGTCAGTAGTCCAACCGGCCGGGCCCTCGGGCCTGCCATCGTCACATGTGAGGGGGGTGCCTCATGGCGCATTTCGTGGTGAGCACGCCGTCGCTCGGCTTCTCCGCGGCATCCATGATGAATGCCGCGGGGATGCTCGACGCGCAGATCCAGCAGGCTCAGGGTGTCGTGAACGCCGTCGTCGGGGGAACCTGGACCGGCGATGCCGCCGACGCGTTCCTGGAGGAATGGAACTCGTTCATCACGAGCGCGGCGCTGACGCGGACGGCGCTGCTGAGCATCGCGACGCGACTGCACGGCGCCCAGGCCACCTATGAGACGACGGAGAGTCAGATCATCACCGCGACGCGCTCAGCGCGGGTGTCGATCAACCAGCCGGGCAAGGACGGGGAGCTCGGCACCAAGGACGACGAGAAGGTCAGCGTGACCCTCGCCGAGAGCGTCGGCGACTCGCGCGAGGACCTCACCGAACTCGTCGCAGAGATCAAGACCTTCACCAAGGGCGGGAGCGCTGAGGTATGACCGGGCAGCACACCTACGAGACGGGCGACATCCGTGGTCTCGAATCTGCGCTCAAGCAGCTGCAGGGCTACTGCAGCGATCTTCAGGCGCACGCGATGGCCGCGACCGCTGCGGTGGACTCCCAGTGGCAGGGCGTGGCCAACGCGGAGTTCGTGAACTCCGTGCAGGTATGGCAGGTCGGGGCGAGCGTGCTCACCTCGCACGCGGAGTTCCTCGCGACCTGGGCCGGAGCCGCAGCGACCGAGTACGAGACCGCCCAGACCTCCATGACGTCGAACTGGGCCGGGTGAACCATGGTGAACATCGATCCGGAGAAGTTCCGCTCGGCGGCAGACAACTTCGACGCCATCTCCACGCAGGCCGACACCTACGGCTCCTCCGCACGTTCGTCGTTGAACGGTTTCGACGGCATGGCCGGAACCGACCCAGGTGGAGAGCAGTTCGCCGAGGCGTACGACGAGATGGCGAAGGCGGCGCTTCAGGGCTTCGCGGACACTCAGGCGTCCGCACGCGATCTCGATCGCGGGCTCATGGCCGCTGCGGCCACGCACGCCCAGGCCAACGCGAACGCCGGCTACATCGTCTACGACGCCGCTGGTACGTATGTGCTGCGGGACAAGATCGAGAGCACCACGGTCTCATCCCCGCCCTCCGCTTTCGGCGGGCGCCCGGACACCATGGTCGACGGTCTGGATTCGGCCGCGGTCTGGATCTGGGATCAGATCATGAACCTCGTCGGCACGCTCTTCCCCGACGGCGACCCGGATAAGCTCCGCGAGGCCGGTACGACCTGGGCCAGCATCCTCGGAGATCTCGAGGCGTTGAAGACGTCGATCTCGACTGCGGATGCGCCGCTGAGCGGCATGGAGAGCGGCGAGCTCACCTCGATCTCCTCCAAGGTCGACGACTTCTCGGAGGGCCTCGGGAAGTTCGTCAGCAGCGACGACGGCATCGGTCAGATCGACAACATCTGCCGCGACTACGCGGACACCATCGAGGAGACGCATCGCGAATCGCGTCAGATGATGGTGCAGCTCGTGATCGAGGTCGTGGCGAGCATCGCGGTCGGCGGTCTGCTCTCCGTGGTCACCTTCGGCGCCTCCGCCGTCGTCGCCGGCTCCGGTATCGCCATCCGCATCGCGAACATCGGTGCGAGGATCGCCGGACTCGTCCAGAAGTGCGTCGCCGCCGCGATGCGGCTCTCGAGCAAGCTGCGGGCGATCGTCGCCGCGCTGCGCGCCGCCGGCACCCGGTTCCCGAAGCTGACCCGCGTGACGATCGAGGTCGTCTCCGGCACGACGGGCGCGATGGCTGCAGAGACCGTCGACCCCAACCCGAACTTCCTCGCGGCCTTCGCGGGCGGCTTCGTCGGCGGCAGCGTGACCGCGGCCGTGGTCGCGCCGTTCGGCAACGCCGGCCGACGAGTCGTCGTCCAGGCGCTCGGCAACGGCAGCGGCGGTGTGGCAGGCACGGCGACCGACATGGGCGTCCGAGGCGAGGAGATCACACCTGGCGCTCTCGCGCTGAGCGCCGGTCTCGGCGTGGTGATGTCCGCACGCCTCCCCAGTCGCAACTCGCCGACCGCCGGGAACGTGGACGGCGGACGCATCGAGACGCCCGACGCCAATGTTCCTGCCGGTGTCGGCGGCGACCCTGGCTCCACCAGCGTCGACGGCAACGGATCGAGGACAGATTACGACGGCCCGACCGGTGCCGGCAACGAGATCGGCTCGGGCGGCGGCGGTGACGGCGGCGGTGCGCCGACCGATCACGGCGAGGCTCCTGCCGAGACCGACATCAACGTGACGCCGCCGGTCGGCGACGGTTCCACCTCGGGCGACGGAACGTCGTCCGGTGATGGCACATCCGCGGGCGACAGCGCTCCGGAGCCGACGCCGGAGCCCACTCCGGAGCCGACGCCGGAGCCGACGCCGGAGCCGACCCCTGAGCCGACCCCTGAGCCGACCCCTGAGCCGACGCCGGAGCCCACTCCGGAGCCGACGCCGGAGCCCACTCCGGAGCCGACCCCTGAGCCGACGCCCGATGCCGAGGCCGACCCCGATGCGACGCCCGGCAGCTCCGAGGGCGCGGGACTCGGTTCTCGTGGTGTCCCGCACGGCGGCGGCGAGGCCGACGGCGGCCGGCCCCCTCGCGAGGACGGCGACGCCGAGGGCGAAGCCTCCGAGGAAGCCGACCCCGACGCCGATGCAGACGGCGACGGAAAGCCGGACGACGCGGATGCTGACGACACCGGCGACTCGCCGGAGGACGACGCAGCCGTCCCGCCGACGTCACCGACGGACGGCGATCGACTGTCACCGTCCGACTGGAACCCGGCGAACTCCTCGAACTCGAACGTGGCCGGTCTCTTCGACGCCGACGGCAACATGCGCTCGTTCGATGAGTGGAACGCAGCGAACGGCGACCCTGACGCACCGGCGAACCACAACAAGGGCACGTACGGCGAGCTCCAGGCGCAGGCGTTCATGGAGAGCAACGGCTGGACGCGCATCGACAACGGTGCGGACGGGTCGCATCCCGTCACGGCGCAGGGAATCGACGGCATCTACCGCCGGACCGGACCGGACGGCCAGACCGAGGTCGCAGTCATCGAGGCGAAGTACAACACCGCACGACTCGGGAACACGCTCGATGGACGTCAGATGAGCCACGACTGGCTGACCGGCGCCAACACCGGGACCAACCGCATCGACTCGGCGATGCAGGACACGTCTCAGGCTGACATCGACGCGGTGAATGACGCGCTCGCCTCCGGCGACGTGCAAAGCGGTCTCGCGCAGGTCGCGCCGGATGGCTCCATCAGGGTGCGCGAGCTGGGCGCCGACGGACACGTCGCCGGCGGGGACGGCAAGTTCACGGGATCCCCCGCGAACGGTGAAGGTCCCGCTACGCCGTCTACTCAGGCGTCCGGCTCTCATTCGACCTCCGGCGCTGCACCCCAGTCTTCTCACGACGTGCCGCAGACGCCGAGCGAGCCGGACTCGTCCACGAGTGCTGAGACACCCGCGGCGCCTGAGGCTGCTGGTGATCCCGCTCCGCAGAGTGACGGCGAGCCCGCAGCCGAGGGTGACGGCGAGCCCGCAGCCGAGGGTGACGGCGGCGACGTGCCGCCCAACGACGGTGACGGCCCAGGTGACGCCGCGGGTGCGGCAGGCGACCCCGGTTCAGGCGGCACAGCGGCACTCAGCGACGGCACGTCGCACACCGTGCAGGCGTCGCCAGAGCAGATCGCAGCGAACACCACCCCTTGGGATCAAGGCGAGTTCGGCGGACAGCCGCTCGACGACTTCCTTGCGGACCGCGGGTGGACTCGACACGACCTCGATGACGCACTCGACACGCACGTGCGCAATCTCACGCCCGATCAGGTCGACTTGCTCACGCAGGTGCGCGATTCGATCACTGTTGATGCAGACACCTGGATGCAGAAGGTCGTCGACGACAACTCCGCGCTCAACTACCTGTACAACGATCGTGCGGGACGCAACAGTCCTGATCGCATCTACGGATTCACGGCGCGCGCAGGCGACGTCGCGGACATGACGACTCCGCGCGACATCTTTGAGCGGCTCGGCCTGAACTATGAGGGGACGCAGTTCTCTCCGGCCGACCGAGATGTCACCGTCATCCGATATCAGACGGGTGACTTCGCAGAGAGCGTCGTGCCGCGGCATTCAGACTTGTTCGGCGGCACGGGGCACGGGTCGCAGAGCGACTGGGATTCCGGGGCGTGGCAGATCACGCCCGGTCGAGGTGACAATGCGCAGCCCATTGCAGATCGTGGCCCCGCAGATCCGAATGTTCCCGGGGCAGTCAAGCTGCCGCATGAGAATCCGCTCGTGGGCGCTGGGTGGACGCTCGGCTCGGATGGCGCTCCAGAGCTTCACACCGGTCGGGCGTCGGAGATGCGTGAGGGCGCAGAGATGTGGTCGATCCATCAAGACGGAAGTCAGCACCTGACTGCCGTGTTGAAGCAGACCGGTGTCGACACGCACGGCAACCCCATTCTGGAGTGGGTGGAGACAGCGTGAGCAGATTGAGTTCGGGGAAGTACACGCGCATCGATGATGTGCTTTACCGCATCGTCGGAAACTCAGCGTCCAACAGTCGGAACTGGGTACTGGTGGCGGTGGATCCGACCGTCGAGCCAGGGCGACGGGAGATCCCCGGGGGAACACCGGGCTACAAGTACATTTCGCCGTCCGCGACGTATCGGGGGACACGGCTGGATGATCTTGAATTCTTGGAAGATGGTCAGGTTGCGTTCATTGTGTGGGAATACCCGCACCAGCTCGATGGTCAGTGGCCCGACGGGGTGACGCTCCACAAGTACGGCAACCCGGAACGCGCGGGCGATGGGTATTGGACGGGGACGATCGCATGCTCAGAGTTGGCGGACTTCGATGATGGTCTCCCTGAAGAGTGGCGTCGGTTCCTGCCGGCAGGTGACGCCGGGTGAGGCGCGGTAGCGTGGTGACGTCGAAGGAGGCGTTGTGACGATCTGGCAGAAACTGCTCATGCCGGCGATGACGGACGCGATGCTCAAGGGTGGGCTCGCCGAGTTCGGTGGGCCCGTCGTGCGAGCGGGCGATGTGGTCGGGGTGCTCCCGGCCGACTTGGTCCGCGCATACGGGCTCGGCGGTGACGGGCTGGTCTTCCCCGAAGCGCCGGAGTACGTCGATGTGCTGCTGTTCGAGCAGCGTCCGCTGATGCGATTCGAGACGCCGTCCGACATCGGCGAACGGCCGTGGCCGACATACGAGACGGGGTTCCTGCGCGGCCCCGTGCGCGCCCCGGTCTGGCTTCTTGCGCGCACTCGCGTGCCGAGCGGATCGACCATTCAGCGCCTGCACGCCGATGGGCGCATCGAACAGCTCGCTGCCTTCGGATCGCCCGCGAAGGGATGGACGGGCGCAACCGGCTTCTATCCGCCGCTGCACATCGTCGGTCCGCGTGCGAAGTGGCGCGGTCACGATCTGCCGGCGGACTTCCTGCCGAACGGCCAGCCGGGCGTGGAGCTCGTGTGGATCGGCGACGAGGGCGTGCCGGACGGCTTCGAGCAGATCCGCCCGATGATCCATCGCCGTCTGGCGCCGTTCGGCGAGTGCGACGAGATCTTCGAGGTCGTCATCACCGCGAGCCATCGGGGGGTGCCGGTGCGAGTCCTGCAACAGGCCGCAGGCGAGGCGCTTCTTCTGCTGGAGAACCCCTCGTGGAGTCAGGTCGAAGAACTGCAGCCGGGGCCCGTCGAGCCCGGGTATTTCGAGCTGACGACCCCCAGTGCCGAACTCGAGAGCGTTCGGTCGGTAGCGAACGTCTGGGCGCCAGAGCCGTGAGCCTCGATGCGGCGGCGCGCGTGATCGACAGCGATCGCACTCGCTGAGCGACGACCCGACCGGGAGACGAGAAGGAGATTACGGTGCTGCGCGACACCCGTGCCGACCAGGCGTACTTCGATGACGTGGTGGAGTATCTGACCACACGATGCGAGAGCAACGATCGACGATTCGATCGACCAGTGGAGAAGTGGGCAGACCCGAAGATGATCGGGCAGGTCGCCGGCGACGTGATGAAACAACGCTGGGACCGATTCAGCGCACTTTATTCGCAGGGAGCGTCTGTTGAGGTGCTCCGTGCCGATTTCGACATCGTTCTGAGCGACGCGGAGCGAGCGCTGCGTCTTGAGTTGGAGTTCCTCTCGGATGAACATCGAGCTGTGCGGTTCGCGTTCGGCAACAGCAAGGACTTCTATCGCGAGTGGCTGTCGCTGGTGTCGCTGGCGCTGGCATTCCGCGTGGACGATGCGACTTTTGATCGTGTCGTCGCGGCAGTGCGGTTCGGCTGGGGAGATCGGCTGATCGATCGACTCATCGCCACGAGGCGCCCTGAGCACTCGGTGGGTGAGACGCTGTCATTTCCCAAGGTCGTCGGAGTGCTGGACGAAGCCTTCGACGCCGGTGATCCGTCGCAGAAGATCGAGAAGTACCTCAAGAACTGGTACAAGGCTTGGAAGGGCGTCTGGGGATGGGGCGGGCACGAGTTGGTCGGCAAGAGGAGCGTGTACTACGGGTACTGGGCGTTCGAGGCTCTCGGTGTGGCCACGGCTCTCGACATCGATGACACCGGATTGCGCAGTGACGAGTTCTATCCTGGCGATCTGCGGTCCGCTGGCGTATCTGCCTGATTCCCGTCCATACCCACAACGAAGGAGCAACTCATGACCGGTGGCATCGAGATCCCTGCGAGCCTCGACGAGGCTCGCGCAGTGCTCTCCGCCCGGCCAGTCGGTGTCGTGCCGTTCCAGATCCGCGCGCAGCTGCTCGCGGTGCAGGGCGTGGAGCAGGCGGTCGATTCCGCCGTGCCCGCGGTGGAGGACTACTACGTCGGTGCGATCCTGGATCTTCCGACGGCTGATGTGCCGGTCACCGCCACGATGCTCGGCGAGTGGGGTGTGACGATGGATGATGTGGTCACCGCCGGCGCCGCGGCTCGAGGTCAGGACGAGTCGCCGGTGGAGCAGTTCGGTGCCGCGCTCGTCATCCGCTCGATGCCCTTCGCCGCTGCCGCGCTGCGCGATCCGGCTGCAGTATCGGGTCTGCGACCTGATGCCGTGCCGGTGATCGTGGTGCCGGATGTCGGTCACACCCTCGTCGGGTTCGCTGATGATCCCGCATCGCTCGCATCAGTCGCGACCGCGGCCGAGCGCGTGCTGGCGAACACCGACCGCAGCGTGTCGATCACGCCTCTCGTGCGCGGTGCGTCGGGGTGGGAGCGATTCGAATGGCCGGAGAGCGTCGCGGCGGAGGTGGGTCGGATGCGTCGCCGCTGGGATCAGGTGCAGTACGCCGCCGCCCGAGAGGTTCTGGGTCGCACCTACGCCGCCGCAGGCGTGGACGTCTTCGTCGCCACGCTCGAGCTTGCCCAGCAGAGCGAAGAGGGCCCCTACACCACGTATGCGACGGTGACGAAGGACGTGCACACCGTGGTTCCGCGCGCGGATCTGATCGTGCTGAACGGCGGCGACGGGCGGATGCAGCGGGTGCCGTTCGAGCGGCTGATCGAGCTGCCCGGTGTGCTGACGCCTTCCGCCGGCACGGTTCCCGAGCATTTCGAGGTGGCGCGTTTCCCCGAAGAGCTTCTGGCCGGCTGATCCTGCAGGACCCGAACATCGAGGAGAATCATGAACGAGGAATGGATCCGCCTGTGCGGACTGCTCGATGATGACGCGGAGCTGGCCGCCTCGGTGAAACAGGCGGTCGACGATCCGGACGCGTACTATGCGGCGCACGCCGATGATCTTCTCGACCGCGGCATCGAGTCCGCCTCCGACATCGATCCCTGGCTCGTCATCATCGACGGACTCGACGAAGCCGGAGCGCTCGCCTACCTCGACTGGAAGGACGGAGGTGCACAGCTCGCCGACGCTCTCGCCGGCCTGCCGCGCATCTTCGCGACCGGGATCGACCTCGACGCGGTCGGAGACATCGAGGCAGATCTGCCGACGGCCGTCGCGGTCGCGAACGGCATGCTCGACGAGCACGGCCTCACGCTCGTCTACCTCGAGGAAGATTCCGACGCCTACCCGCTGGTCGCCGTCGAGGCCGACGACGCGGAGCAGATCGTCGCGCTCGCGAGTGCGCTCGGGCACGTCGCCCGCACGCACCCCTGACAGACGCGGTCAGCGCACCGCGTCGGCGAGGTGCCGGGAGTCGGTGCTGAGCACCTTCACGATGATGCCTCGCTGGCGCAGATCGGTGATCGTGCGCGTCTCTTCGTCACGGTCGCGCCCCAGGGCGTGCACGTTGGCCACGACCAGCACGTCGCCCTTGTGCAGGGTCGCGATGAAGCGGGCCAGACGATCGCTCCAGCTCTCGAGGATCTCAGGAGCCGGATGCCGGAACCCCTCGATCGGAACGCCGAAGCGGGTCAGATCATCGCGCTGCTGCACGACCGATGGCATCCCCTCACGGGAGACGACCAGTCCGACCAGTCGCGAGCTCGCAGGGCGTGCGTGCCACCAGTCGTGATCATGCTGCAACTCGGTGAAGCACTTCTCGCACTGCGTCGCCGCATGCGGCAGGTGCAACGGACTCGTCATCGGTTCGCCGATGGGATGTTTCCCGGTCGTCAGATCAGTCGTATCGCTCATCGGCGCACCTCCAGCATCCATTGTGCCCTGCGCCTCGGACAACCAGGTACCCGCGCCGGAAGATCGGGTCAGAGCACTCCGAGCGACCTGACCGCGTCCCGCTCCTCGACGAGCTCGGCGACTGAGGCGTCCACGCGCGCGCGAGCCCATTCGTCCAGCTCCAGGCCTTCGACGATCTGCCACTCGCCGTCGACCGATCGCACAGGGAACGACGACATGAGGCCCTCGGGAACCCCGTACTCGCCGTGCGAGACCACGCCGGCGCTGGTCCAGTCATCCGTGCCGCGCACCCAGTCGCGGGCGTGCTCGATCGCGGCGTTCGCAGCGGATGCCACGGACGACGATCCACGCACCTCGATGATCTCTGCGCCGCGCTTCGCGACACGGGGGATGAAGGTCTGCTCGAGCCAGGTGCGCACGTCTCCGACACGTTCGGCCAGCGCTTCGACCACGGGTCGTCCGTCGACGGTGGCGTGCGAGACATCGGGGAACTGGGTCGCCGAGTGATTGCCCCAGATCGGTACGCGACGGATGCTCGACACCGGGGCGTCGAGGGCGGCGGCGACCTGCGCACGGGCGCGGTTCTCGTCGAGTCTGGTCAGCGCGGTGAAGCGCTCGGCCGGAAGCCCTTCCGCGGATGCCGCGGCGATCAGCGCATTCGTGTTCGCGGGGTTGCCGACCACGGTGACGCGCACATCCGCCGCTGCGTGCTCGGCGATCGCCTTGCCCTGCGGTCCGAAGATGCCGGCGTTGGCCGCCAGCAGATCCCCGCGCTCCATGCCAGGACCGCGGGGCCGCGCGCCGACCAGCAGCGCGAGGTTCGCTCCGTGGAAGCCGGTCGCCGCATCATCGGTCACCTCGACGTGCTCGAGCAGGTCGAAGGCGCCGTCGTGCAGCTCCAGAGCCGCTCCCTCGGCGGATCTGAGCCCCTGAGGGATCTCCAGCAGCCGCAGCCGTATCTTCTCGTCGGGGCCCAGCAGGTCTCCGGCCGCGATGCGGAACAGCAGTGCGTACCCGATCTGTCCGCCCGCACCCGTGATGGTGATCGTCGTAACCATGATCCGAGCCTACGCCGACACCGCTCAGCGCCGACACGAGTCCGGCCTCATTGCCCGCACACAGCGCAGCCTGCGCGGTACTCTCATCCCATGACGTTCAACCCTGACTCCGACATCTCGGGACATCGGACGCGTCGCCCTGGTCGCACCGCGGCGATCGCCGGTGGCGGCGTCGGAATCCTCGGCATCCTCGCGCTGCTCGCTGGACCGCTGTTCGGGATCGACCTGTCGGGCCTGGTCGGCGGCGGCTCGCAAGGCGGCGCACCGCAGGAATCCGGTGGCACGGTGCTCGCGTGCGAGACGGGTGAGGACGCGAACACCCAGGATGACTGCCGCATGGCCGGCGCCCAAGTGCTGCTGGACGACTACTGGGCGCAGCACGTCGAGGGCTACACGCCTCCTCAGCTGTACGTCTTCGAGGGGCAGACCTCCACGCAGTGCGGCACGGCGTCCAACTCCGTCGGACCGTTCTACTGCCCGCCCGAGCAGGGCGTGTACATCGACCCCGACTTCTTCCAGATCATGCGTCAGCAGTTCGATGCCTCAGCCGGTGAGCTGGCGCAGCTGTACATCGTCGGCCACGAGTGGGGCCACCACATCCAGAACATCACCGGCATCATGACGCAGTACCCGAACAACGGCTCCGGCCCCGACAGCAACAGCGTGCGCACCGAGCTGCAGGCCGACTGCTACGCCGGCGCCTGGCTCGCAGACGCCGCGACGCTCGAAGACGAGAACGGTGTCGAGTATCTGCAGACGCCGACCGAAGCGCAGTTGAAGGACGCGCTGAACGCGGCGTTCACCGTCGGCGACGATCACATCCAGGAGCAGTCGGGCTTCAGCAATCCGGAGTCCTGGACGCACGGGTCGAGCGAGCAGCGGCAGTACTGGTTCGCGAGCGGATACGAGAACGGCCTCGGCAGCTGCGACACATTCGCCGTCGACGGCAGCCAGCTCTGAGCCACGCCTGCGCGGGTCTTCCGACACTGAGCGGTACGGTGGAATGACCGCCAGAAGGCGGACGACTCACTGACCGGGGGGCCAGAAGCCGATGAAGTTGGACGCACTGTATCCGCCGATCGAACCGTACGACAGCGGGATGCTGATCGTGGGCGACGGCCAGCGCATCGCGTGGGAGGTGAGCGGCAATCCAGAGGGCAAGCCGGTCGTCTTCCTGCACGGCGGACCCGGCAGCGGCGTCTCGCCCTGGCAGCGGCAGTTCTTCGATCCGGAGAAGTACCGGATCGTGCTGTTCGATCAGCGCGGTTGCGGCAAGAGCACTCCGCACGTCAGTGCGCCGGACGCCGATCTCCGGTTCAACACCACGCCGCACCTGGTCGCCGACATCGAGCTGCTGCGCAAGAACCTGGGCATCACGAGGTGGCAGGTCTTCGGAGGCTCTTGGGGGAGTGCGCTCGCGCTCGCCTATGCGCAGGCACACCCGGATGCGGTGAGCGAACTGATCCTGCGCGGAATCTTCACGCTGAGGCGCGTCGAGCTGGAATGGTTCTGCGACGGTGGAGCCGCGGTGCTCTTCCCCGAACTGTGGGAGGAGTTCATCGCTCCTATCCCCGTGCTCGAGAGAAGCCGGATGACAGAGGCGTATCACCGTCGGCTGAGCGATCCGGATCCCGCGGTGCACGTGCCGGCGGCCGTCGCCTGGGCGAAGTGGGAGGCATCGATCGTCACCCTCCGCCCGGACGCTGACGTGATCGCCTCGATGACCGAGCCTGCTGCAGCCATCGCGCTCGCACGGATCGAGAACCACTTCTTCCTGCACCGCGGGTGGCTGAGCGAGGGGCAGCTGATCGCGGGGGTCGACCGGATCCGGCACATCCCCGCCGTCATCGTGCAGGGCCGCTATGACGCCGGCACGCCGATGATGACGGCCTGGGACCTTCACAAGGCCTGGCCGGAGGCGGAGTTCGTCGTCATCGACGATGCCGGCCATGCGGCATCCGAACCCGGCATCCAGCAGGCGCTGCGCGACGCGACAGACCTCTTCGCCGACGACTGACTCAGGCGCGGAGCGCTCGAAGCAGGGTCTTCACCAGCCCGAGAGCGCCGCCGTCAGCACGGAAGCGCGTGAGCCCCTCCGATACCTGAGCGCCTGTGCGTGCCGTGACGAACCACGGCGGCTTCGGGAGGATCGTGAACCGCCCTCCGCCGTTCACGACGGGCAACGACCGCGGGAACGGCCGGAACGGGCCGCGCAGGACCGATCGTTCGACACGGTCGAGCAGCAGTGCGTTGTGCACCACACCGATCCCGCTGCCGACGTCGGCCAGAGTGTTGCCGGGGAACGCGCCCCACGTCAGCGTGGGCGTGATGAATCCGACCGCGGTCCAGACGTTGATCGCGATCGAGCCGTAGCGCAGCTCGGTGATCGCGCGCTCGAATCCGGTGCCGAGCGCTTTCTGCGTTGCCGGGTCGATCAGCAGGTTCGCGCCGAGCGTGCCCTGCAGCTCGTCGTTCGCATGTGCCACGGCGGCATCCAGGAACTCCTGCCCCGTGCCCGCGACCTCGACCACGCCCAGCACCGGGCCGAAGTACTCGGTGCTCTGCAGCGCCGACGCGTCCTCGCCACGCCCGACCTCTATGAGGAGCCGGTCGCCGAGCACCAGCGCGTCCGGGTAGTCCTCCGACGCCTGCTGCATGCGCGCATCCGATCCCGGGTACCAGGTCGGGCGCTCCGGAGCCTTGGCGTAGGCGCGGCGCAGCGCGGCACGGAAGGCATCCGCCTGCTCCCAGTCCGACGACATGATCACGACCTGCCCGGCGATGCAGTTGTGCCCGCAGTTCTGCAACCGCATCGTCGCGATGTGCTCGGCCTGGAAGGCTATGTCGGCGTCGGTCCACTCACCTGGCACGACGATGATCGGCGAGACACCGCCGAGCTCTGCGGTGATCGGCTTCTTCAGCTGCGGACGGTCCTCGCGGCGCCGGCGCTTTCCCGCCGACCCCGTGCCCCATGTGATCGCGTCGAACGTCGCCGCGGACCCGGTGATGTGCACGTGGGCGAGCTTCGGATGGGCGGTGAGGTAGGCGCCGACGTCGCCGCCGCCGCGGACGATGCGCAGGAATCCCGGCTCGATCAGCGGTGCGAACGCGTGCTCGAACACGGAGACCAGTGAATCCTGCGTCGGATTCACCTTCAACAGCGCCGTGCGGTTGTGCGCGAGCAGCTCGTAGAGCACATCGAGCACGGGGATCGACGTCACATTGCCTGCGCCGAGAACGAGCCCCACGCCGCCGGACTCTCCCGGCGTGCGCTGTGCAAGACCGGCGCCGGCGCGTGCGGAGCGCGGCGTGACTCCTGGCTCGAGCCAGACCTCACCGGCGAAGCCCGACAGCAGCACCTTGTCGACTCCCGTCAGGGGGAAGGCGTGCACGCGGGTTCGTCCACCGGGCGCCCTGTCGATGCGGATGCCTTCGAGCGGGTTGCGCCCCTCCGACAGTCTCGTGAGCGTCTCGATGTACGCATCGAGGGCGCCGAGGGCGCTGTACGGTCCCGAGAGCCACTCCTCGCCGCGCAACGGATGTCCGCCGTTCAGACCCTTGGACACGGCAGCGGTGTGCGCCCACTCCTCCGATGCTGACGCGACGGCGGCGCGCACGGCGCGCAGGAGCGTGGCCCGTTGCCCGACGGCGAGAGCCGACCAACTGCGCGCTCCCGCATCCAGGTCGGCGATCGCCGCGTCCAGAAGATCGCGGTCGACCTCGTCGAGTCCTTGTGCGGGGGCCACGGTGGTCGTTGACGTCATCGGCATCTCCTTCGTGCGGGTACGCGCCCAGCCTAGGATCGATCCGCCGACTGCGGAGCAGCTGTTGTGCCATTCCTCACACGAACGTCACCCGAGCTCCTCGATATCGTGACGGCGCAGGGTGTAGCGGGCGAGCGGGATCAGGCTGAGTGCCATGAGAGCGGCAGGGAGGATGCTGAAGCTGAGCACGATGCCCGCGACGGCGGCATCCGGTTGGTCGGTGCTCACCCCGGCGACGCTGGAGACGTATCCGGTCGAGGCGAGCATGAGCGCGACGGCGGTCGCCCCCAGCGCGAACCCGATCGTCTCGCCAGCGGTCCAGATGCCGGTGAACGTCCCGGCCCGACCAGGGCCCGTCGCGTGCTCATCGTGCGAGATGACGTCGGGCAGCATCGCCATCGGGAGGGACTGCAGACCGGCGTAGGCGATGCCGGCGACGGCCACGGAGGCGTAGATCCACGCTCCCGGTGCCCATACCGCGAGGGTGATCGTCGCCGATGCGGCCAGGAACAGGATGCTGGCGGCGAGGAACGAGCGCTCCTTGCCGATGCGATTCGCGATCACCGTCCAGGCCGGAGTCGCGATGAGGGCGGGGCCGACCAGGGCGACGAACAGCACTTCGACCGCGGCCTCGTCGTTCAGCACCCAGGTCGCGACGTACTGCGCACCGGCCAGCATGGTCCCGGTGGCGAGAGCCTGAAGAAGGAACGTGCCCAGCAGCGCCCGGAACGGCCGACTGCGGCGCAGCGCACGGAACCCGGACAGGTACTGCGTGCGCAGGCTCGTCGTCGTCGCGCCGTCCTGCGACACGGCCGAAGGGTCGGCGTCGATGGCGGCGGCCTTCGCCGCGGCATCCGCAGTGCGACTCGCGCTGAGCATGCCGATCCCGATGGCGACACCGGCGATGCTGCCCATCAGCAGGTAACCGGTGACCGGATCGCCGGTCGCGCGGCGCAGCATCGGGCCACCCGCCCCGAACAGCAGGATCGCGGCGGTCAGCACGACCACGCGCCAGCCCAGCAGCCGGGTGCGCTCGTCGTAGCTGCGCGTCAGCTCGGCCGGCAGCGCGACGTAAGGGACCTGGAACAGGCTGAATGCGGTCGCAGTGCCGAGGAAGGCGAGCAGGACGCAGATCGCACTCGCGACCGGTCCCCACGAGGGCGGGACGGCGAACGTGAGTGCGAAGAAGATCGGCAGCGTCAGACCGCCGATCACCATGAACCCTCGGCGCGAGCCGGTGCGTGCGAGCTGACGGTCGGATGCCGCGCCGATCAGCGGGTCGATCACCACATCCCACACCTTCGCCACCGTGACGATGACGCCGGCGGCGAGGGCTGCGACGCCGAGATTGTCGGTGAGGAAGTAGGCCAGGACGAGGCCGGGCAGGGTCGAATAGCCACCGGTGCCGAGGGATCCGATCGCATAGTTCACGATCGTTCGCGCGGAGAGGCGGACGGGTGCCCGCTCGGGTCGAGCGTCAGTGCTCATCGCGCCAGTGTAGCGGCGCGGAGTGGCGTCAGATCAGCGCGAGTTCGCGGAGCTTCGCCTCGACGTCCTCGTTGCGGGGCTCGACGTGGTGCGAGGCGTCCGGGTACACGACGACGGGGATGTTCGTACGACCCGAGATCTCCTTGGCGACGTCGGCCGCTGCAGGCTCGGCGACGAGGTCGACGTAGGTGTACTCCACGCCGAGGTCGTCGAGCTGCTTCTTGGTGCGGATGCAGTCGCGGCACCAGTCGGCACCGAACAGCGTGATCGAGTCTGAGGCGGGAGAAGTCATGAATCCAGGATACGGGCGTGCGGATGGGCGGGCGCTGAAACGAATCCGAGGTGCTCGGGCGCTCTGCACAGGTTCCGGGCGGGCGCGAGAGTTCATAGCGGAACGTGAAACGATGGGTACGGCTGACCGGCGCGATCAGAGGGGACGAACATGCGCACTGCTGTCACGATCATCGTCCCCACGTTCAACGAACGCGAGAACATCGCCGAACTGGTCGCGCGCACCGGCGCGGCGCTCGCGGATCGCGACGCCGAGATCCTCATCATCGACGACAGTACGGACGGCACCGCAGGCGAGGTCGAGCGGGTATCGGGGTCGGCGCCGCTTCCGGTGCGGGTGATGCATCGCGCGGAGAACACCGGCGGCCTCGGAGGTGCCGTCGCGCTCGGCCTGGCGGAGGCCGCGGGCGACATCTGCATCGTGATGGACGGCGATCTCCAGCATCCGCCCGAGCTGATCCCTGACATGCTCTCGCGTTTCGAGAAGGGCGACGTCGACGTCGTCGCGGCATCCCGTTACGTGGGTGGCGGCGACTCGCGTGGCCTCGGCACGGCGATGCGGTTCGGCGTCTCGCGGGCCGCGACCTGGCTCACCAAGGCGATGTTCCCCCGCCGGCTCGCGGGCAGCTCCGATCCGATGACAGGGTTCTTCCTCGTGGACAGGCTCAGCCTCGACGTGCCCGCGCTGCGTCCGCAGGGCTTCAAGATCCTGCTCGAGATCCTCGCGAGGTCGGATGTGCGCATCGCCGAGGTTCCGATGGAGTTCTCCGAGCGCCGCAACGGCACGTCGAAGGCCACGCTCCGTCAGGGAGCGACCTTCATCGCCCATCTCACGCGCCTGCGTTTCGGAAAGATGTCGCGGTTCGCCGTGATCGGCGGCATCGGAGCCGTTCTGAACCTCGCCATCATGTGGGCGCTCACCACGGTGGGGATGCCCTACATCTGGGCCGCGATCATCGGCGCCGAGGTCACCATCGTCGGCAACTTCTTTCTGCAGGAGCGGTTCGTCTTCGGCGATATGCGCCCCGATGCCAGAGGAGTGGGTGCCAGATTCGCCGCATCCTTCACGTTCAACAACGTCGAGGCGGCCCTGCGCATCCCGATCATGGCGCTCATGGTCGAGACCTGGCACATCTCCAGCGTGCTGGCGACCGCACTCTCGCTGATCGTGGCGTTCTTCGCGCGCTTCCTGTTCCACTCGCTGTTCGTGTACGCGCCCCGTCGAGGGCGGGCGAGAGCGGATGCCGGTGCCGCGGTTTCCGAGCCGAAAGCGGACACCGCCGCGCAGCGCATCATCCGTGCGATCGACGCAGAGGCGATGCGGCCGGGCGAGCTCTGACCCGTCGGGCTACGATGTCCCGGTGAGCGAACACACGGCGCCTTCCCGATATCGGCTGACGAGCATGCGGCCGCGGGACCCGCAGCAGCCGCACCGCTCGGCGAGCATGCTCGAGCTGTTCTTCGATCTCGTGTTCGTGGTCGCGGTCTCCATCGCCTCTGCGGAGCTTCATCATGCGCTCGCCGAAGGGCACTTCCTGCACGGCATCACGAGCTATGCGATGGTGTTCTTCGCGATCTGGTGGGCGTGGATGAACTTCACCTGGTTCGCCACCTCGTACGACACGGACGACTGGCTCTACCGGGTGCTGACGATCGTGCAGATGGGTGGCGTGCTGGTCCTCGCGGCCGGCGTCCCCGATGCTTTCGGGCATGCCGACTTCACGATCGCCGTGGTCGGCTACGTCATCATGCGCGTCGCGATGATCGCCCAGTGGCTGCGCGCGTCGCGCCACTCCGGGCTGCTGCGCAGCGCGACCCGGCGATACGCGCTGGGGATCGCCGTCGCGCAGGTGCTCTGGATCGGATTCCTCTTCCTGCCCGCAGAAGTCCGCATCCCCGCCTTCGTGCTGTTCGCGCTCGTCGAGATCTCGATCCCGGTCTTCGCGGAGTACCGGCATCAGACCCCGTGGCATCCGCATCACATCACCGAGCGCTACGGGCTGTTCACCCTCATCGTGCTCGGAGAGAGCCTGCTCGCCTCGGCGAACGCCATCATCGAGGCGCTGCACGAGGTGGACCGGCTCGGGCCGCTCATCGCGATCGCCGTGCTGACCCTCGTGGTGACGGCCTCGCTGTGGTGGATCTACTTCTGGCCGCCGCACCACCACGCGATCACCTCGTTCAGACGCTCACTGCGCTACGGCTACACGCACTACTTCGTCTTCGCCGCCGCTGCCGCGTTCTCGGCGGGCATCGAGGTCGAGATCGACGTACTCACCGGGCACAGCGAACTGAGTCCGGTCGCCGCGTCGTTCACGGTCACCGTGCCGATCGCCGTCTTCCTCCTGGGGATCTGGTGGATCGCGATCCGCGACAACGCCGACCGCATCGTCAACACCGTCGTCCCGATCGCGGCGCTCCTCGTGCTGTTCGATCCGCTCATCCCCATCCCGGTCACGCTGACCGCCGGCATCCTGATCGTCGTCGTGACCGTGCTGGTGATCCGCCCGCCCGTCCGCAAGCGATCTACCGACGCGCACGAGAATTGATCTGCAACGTGAGACTCGTGTTGCCCACGCCCTTCTCACGCAGCAGGTCGATTCTCACGCTTTGATCGACGCCGATCGGCGCCCTCGGGCGTTTTCGGGTAGACTGGTGGCGCAACGTGAAGGATTCGCCGCGATTCGGCGCATCACGTCGCCACTGATCAGGGCCGTAAAGGACCGCTCGCACCGACGCGCGCGGCATCCGCTCTCGATCTCGAGAACATGAGGCGCGCATGCGCGCGCCCACCACAAGCAATGAGCATCACAATGAGCAGTACATCCATCCGTCCACACGCACCGCTGAACTGGAAGCAGGCAGACGACTTCGTGCACGTCGCGACCCGCGACGGCGAATTCGCCGGCTTCGTCGAGTTCGACGGCACCGAGTACATCGTCCACGACAACCACGGCAACGAACTGGGTGCCTTCGCGACGTCCTCGGACGCGCGCCGCGCACTCGACGGCACGCCCCGTCGCATCAACCGTTCGATCGCGCAGACCCTGCGCCGGCATCTGAGCCGCGCGCGCTCCTGAAGTTCATCTGCGAACCCCTTATGTATACGTGAGGACGCATACGCGTCGCGTTAGCCTAAGGTAAGCGATCGGCACCTGCCCTTGGCTTTCACAGCTCAAGGGCTCCGATCGACAGGAGAGCAACATCTCCACCTCAACGGTCGTCGAAACGACCAGCACTCTCGGACCGGTACGTCAGACGTACTCCGGCAATGCGGATTTCCCGCCCATGGCGCGCGCTTTCAAGAACGTCTCGCAGGTCGTCCGCGAGACAGGGCTCCTGCAGCGCACCGGATGGTTCTACCTCCTCACCGCAGTGGGCATCGCGCTCGCCCTCGGCGGGGCCGTCACCGGATTCATCCTGCTCGGGGACAGCTGGTTCCAGCTGCTCATCGCCGGCGCCCTCGGCATCATCTTCACGCAGATCGCCTTCCTGGCGCACGAGGCTGCGCATCGGCAGATCCTCACCTCGGGGCCGGCGAACTTCCGTCTGGCCCGCATCCTCGTCGGACTCGTCGGGATGAGCTACTCCTGGTGGGACAACAAGCACACCAAGCACCATGGCAACCCCAATCAGGTGGGCAAGGATCCCGACATCGAAGTCGACACGATCTCCTTCCTCGAAGAGGATGCAGCCAAGTCCCGTGGCCTGATCCGCATGATCACCCGCAAGCAGGGCTGGCTGTTCTTCCCACTGCTCACCCTCGAGGGCCTGAACCTGCACTACCTCGGTCTGAGGTACCTGCTCACGAAGAAGGGCGTCAAGGGCCGCTGGATCGAACTGTCGCTCATCACCGCGCGCCTCGCAGCAGTGCTGGTGCCCGTCTTCCTGCTTCTTCCGCTCGGAATGGCGTTCGCCTTCATGGGCGTGCAGCTCGCCGTCTTCGGCGTGTACATGGGTGCCGCGTTCGCCCCGAACCACAAGGGCATGCCGATCATCGAGCCTGGCGCCCGGCTGGACTTCTTCAGCAAGCAGGTGCGCACCTCGCGCAACATCTCCGGCGGCTGGTGGGTGACCATGTTCATGGGCGGCCTCAACTACCAGGTCGAGCATCACCTGTTCCCGAACATGCCCCGCCCTCACCTGGCGAAGGCCAGGGAGATCGTGCGCGACTACTGCCTCGCCAACGACGTGCCGTACACCGAGACCACGCTTCTCAAGTCGTACGCGATCGTCATCCAGTATCTGAACCGGGTGGGACTCTCTGCGGGTGCCGATCCGTTCGACTGCCCCGCCGTGGCGCAGTTCGGTCGGGCGTAGCAGACGCCCCCACGGGTTGTCAGCCGCCCGAGAGGACCGCATCCAGGCGCGGGGTCGGGATACCGAGCCTGCGGGCGTCTCGTGATCCGTCTCGGAGCACCGCCTGCGGTTCGGGTGCATCCGGATCGGTATGGGCTGCCAGGCTGACCCGGGCGATCCGGAAACGGGTGGACGCCCACGCGATCACGGCGCTCGTCTGCGCAGGCAGGCGAAAGGGCAGGACCGCACTCCGGTGCCGACGCAGGTCGATCCCGCGCGCCTCGAGCAGGGGCAGCAGTTCACGACCGATCAGGAAAGCGTCTCGGAATGCCTGTCTGTCGCCGACCATGTTCGCCAGACCGCCGTATCGACGGCCCTGAGCATGCATCCCGACGTCGGCGATGAAGTGCAGCCACAGCCACCCGCGGATGTCCTTCTCCTCACGGACGACGAAGCCCGCCTGTCGGAACAGATTCCGCACGGCGATCTCCCGTGCGACGGGCGCTGTGCCGGACGTGCCGAGGATCACGGTGCGCATGACGGCGCCATGCAGGACTCCCGCGTCATCGAAACCGCCACCGGCCTGCGGGAAACCGAACAGGATCTGACTCGCCGGGATCGGGGCGACCGCCGCGAGGGGCTCGTCCCACACGTTGCCCAGCACGAGCACCGTCGCGTCGCCCAGGCGGGGAGCGATGTACTCGGAGGCGGCCGAGAGGTGATGATGGCCGACGCTGAGTACGACGAGGTCGAACGCGTCCGATGGCTCGAACGACTCTCGCAGTCGGGTGCGGACGACGTTGCGGGACTCACGGCCGAGCGGCGTGCGGCGCGCATCCAGGAGCTCCATCACCACCTCGTCGCCGTACTGCTCGGCGCGTCCTTCGCGGACGTGGAACTCGACGTCGTGTCCGGCATCCTGCAGTGCGTGGGCGTAGATCGTCGAGATCACTCCACGGCCGAACATCAGTACTCGCATGTCGAGCCTCTCTTCGCCGATTCCAATAAGTGGAGACGATCTCCGGATGCTACGATATGGAAACCATCTCCGGATGTCAAAGGGAGAGCACATGGCGGAAGAACGTGCGATGAGGGCGGATGCCCGCCGCAATCGGGACGCGATCGTGGCAGCAGCACGGGCGGCGTTCGACCGTGGCGATCAGTTGCGGTTCGACGACTTCGCGAGCCGCGCAGGAGTCGGCGTCGGAACCCTCTATCGGCACTTCCCGACCCGAGAGGCGCTGGCCGCGGCGGTGTATCAGGGCGAGGTGCTCGCTCTCTGCGAGCGGGCACGCACATCGACAGAACCCGCGGCGAAGGCCCTCGAAGCCTTCCTGCGCGGCTTCGTGGAGTACGTCGTGGCGCATGCCGCTTTGGCTCGGACGCTTGCCGCTCTGGTGGGGCCTCATGTCCAGGCCGACGGCGGAAACGAGCTCGAGCTCACGGTCGCCGGACTGATCGAACGAGCCGCTGCTGACGGTGCCATTCGCGAACAGGTCTCCGCGGGTGCGGTGATGGTGGTCCTGCACGGGATCGGGTCAGCGGTCGACCGGCCGCTGTGGGAAACAGAGTCGAGGGCCGCCGTCGAACTGCTGATCGACGGGATCAGCTCGCGCTGACGAGCAGCCAGGGTGCTCTTCCGGCAGCACTCCGCGTTCGCTACTTTGTGGGCATGGACAACGACTATTCAGGAATGGCCGCAGGCCTCGGGATCGGTGCGATCATCTTCGGCCTGGTGATCTACCTCGGAACCATCGCCTTGATGCTGTGGATCGGATATCTGGTCATGCGCACTGCCGTGAAGAACGGCATCCTTCGCGCGGATGCGGAACGTGCCGGACAGCGACCCGGCGGCCCGTACGCTGGGCCGCCGAGCACCCAGCATCACGGCATACCGCCGAGGCAGTGACCCTGGGTGCGGGACCGCGGCCCCGCACCCCGAACGATCAGCTCGCAGGCCAGGCCGCCTCGACGTCGAGAACCCAGGTGACGCCGAAGCGGTCCTTGAGCATGCCGTAGAGCGGCGCCCACGCGGCCTGCGCGAGCGGGACGACGATGTCGGATCCCTCGACGAGACGCTCCCAGTAGCGGGTGATCTCGTCGGCGTCGGCGCCGCGCACCGACACGAACACAGGAATCGTGCCAGGGGCGTGAGGGGTGTGCGAGGGCACGTCGTACGCCATGACTCGGAAGCCCTCGGGTGAGGCGACCTGTCCCCACATGATCTGCTGCGCCTCGTCGGCGGCGGTGACGCTGTGCGCGTCGGCGTAGGTGATCGCGGTGAGGTCGCCGCCGAAGACGCCCTGGTAGAACTCGAGCGCTGCTCGGGCATCGCCGCGGAAGTTGAGGTGAGTGGTGGTGGTGATCGACATGGTCGCTCCTCGCTGTCTGGCCGGTGGATCCCGGTGATGACCACGCTGTCAGCAGTACAGGTCGGTTTCTGTCCCCTACTGGATCTAGTCTGAGAGCATGGCCTCGACCACGTCGCGATTGCTCATGCTGCTGTCGCTGCTGCAGACGCGGCGCGACTGGCCGGGTGGGGCACTCGCCGAGCGCCTCGAGGTCAGCTCCCGCACGGTGCGCCGGGACATCGACCGGCTGCGCGAGATGGGGTACCGGGTACAGGCGGCGAAGGGGCCGGACGGCGGGTACCGCCTCGACGCGGGCTCGGAACTGCCGCCGCTGCTCTTCGACGACGACCAGGTGATCGCGATCGGGTTCGCGCTGCAGTCGGCGACCGCGATGGGCGCAGGCATCGAAGAAGCGGCGGTTCGTGCACTGACGACCGTGCGGCAGGTCATGCCGTCACGACTGCGGCACCGCCTCGACGCGCTGAAGGTCACCCCGCTGCGCATGGACGACGCGGATGCGGCATCGCCGGACGTGCTGGTCGCGCTCGCCGCCGCGATCCATGCGGAGGAGACGCTGAGGTTCGACTACGGCGCCTCCGAAGACCGGCGACGCGTCGAACCGCATCACCTGGTGACCTCGGACGGGCGCTGGTATCTGATCGCGTGGGATCTCGACAAGGACGACTGGCGGATCTTCCGCGCCGATCGCATCGTTCCGCGCATCCCGAACGGCCCACGGTTCGCCCAGCGGGACGTGCCGGGCGGCGATGTGCGCGCGTTCGTCGCGGCACGGTTCAAGGGGTCTCAGGGACGTGACGTCTGGCCGTGCCGTGGAAGGGCGATCGTCGACCTTCCCCTCCCGGTGGTGCGCCCTTTCCTCGGCGATGCAGTCGCCGAGGCTGTGGACGAAGGACGGACGATGATCGACGCGGGCTCGTGGTCATGGGTCGCTCTGGCGGCGTCGTTCGGCCGGTTCGACGCGGCGATCACGGCGATCGAGCCGCCCGAGCTGGCGGAGGCGTTCGCGACGCTGGCCGACCGGTATGGATCGGGTGCTCGCGGCAGCACGCGCCCGTAGGCTCGAGGCATGGCTGAGCTCCACGACCTGACGGCGATCGAACAACTCGCGGCGCTCCGCGCGCGTGAGATCAGCCCGGTCGAGCTCACCCGCCATTACCTCGATCGCGTCGCTAGACTGGACGACGGCCTCGGCGCGTTCGTGCATGTGACGGCGGATGCTGCGCTCGCACGCGCGGCCGCGCTCGGCGACCAGACGCCGGAAGGGGCGCTGTGGGGCCTGCCGTTCGCCGACAAGGACCTCGTGCCGCGCGCCGGTGTGCCGACGCGGTTCGGGTCGCGTCTGCACGCGGAGTTCATCCCGGATGCCACAGCGGATCAGGCCGCAGTGCTCGACGAGGCCGGCGGGATCAGCCTCGGCAAGACCAACACCCCGGAGTTCGGGCTGACCGGATACACCGAGACGCAGATCGCTCCGCCCGCGCGCGATCCGTGGAATCCGCTCAACGGGGCAGGCGGATCGAGCGGCGGAGCCGCGAGCGCTGTGGCGGCCGGACTGCTTCCGCTCGCCCCGGCATCGGACGGCGGCGGTTCGATCCGCATCCCCGCCGCGACCGTCGGCGTCGTGGGGCTCAAACCGTCGCGCGGAAGGATTCCGTTCGCCTCAGGCCTGGACAGCCCCGGTGGCCTCCCCGTGGCGGGCCCGATCGCCCGCACCGTAGCCGATGCGGCGCTGCTGCTCGACGTGCAGGTGCACGGGCGACCCTATTCGTACGCGACAGCGGCCTCCGGCTCCGGTCGCTTCGCGGACGCCGCGACGGCGGTACCGGCATCCGCTCGCGTCGGCGTCACGACCGTATCGCCATGGGATGACGCCGAAGACATCCGTCTCGATGCCGAAGCGGCGCGCGCAGTCGACATCGCGACGGCGCTGCTGGCGGATGCCGGGCACGGCGTCGATCCGTTCGACTGGCGCCCGCGCGGTTACGCGGAGATGTTCACAACGATCTGGCGCACGAGCGCTGCGCGGATGAATCTGTCGGATGCAGAGCTCGAGCTCGTGGAGCCGATCACCGCGTGGTTGGCGCGTGAGGGACGCGCGCTCACGGGCACGCAAGTGCTCGAGGCCCTCGCCGCGGCGACGGTCTTCGAGCGTGAGACGATCACCGCCTTCGCGCCGTTCGACGTCGTGCTGACTCCGGCTCTGGCGCTGCCACCGCAGCCGGTCGGCTGGTTCCATGCGACGGATGCGGCGGAGAACTTCTCCCAGCAGGTGCGCTACGCGCCGTACTCGAGTTTCGTCAACGTCGCAGGCCTGCCCGCGATCGTGGTGCCCGTGACGCTCAGTGCATCCGGTCATCCGGTGAGCGTGCAGCTGGTCGGTCGGCCGGGCGGGGAAGCAGCGATCATCGCGCTCGCCGCAGAGCTGGAGCGCGGTGCAGGTCCGATGCCGAGGCCGGACGTCTGGCGGGAGTGACGCATGGCGATCCGGGTCTGCCGGCGCGGGTAGGGTGAGGAATGACGGAGGGACGCCGCAGTGATCACTCGGTTCGAAGAACTCGACTGGCAGTCCACACCGATCGGCGACCTCATGCTCAGGCGCCGCACCGAGCCCGCGGTGGGTCGGGAGATCTACGAGGTGAAACTCGGCGACGAATACCTCATGTCGAGCCTGTTCACGGTGGCCGAGGAGGAACTCGCGCACCTGGGGCTCGCCGCAGTCGAGGGTGAGGATCTCTCGGTTCTCGTCGGAGGCCTCGGGCTCGGATACACCGCTGTCGCCGCGCTGCGCGACGAGCGGGTGCGCGCGCTCACGGTGATCGATCGGCTCGGTGCCGTGATCGGCTGGCACGAGCGGATGCTGCTCCCTGCGTCGACCGCGCTCGTGGGAGATGCACGGACGACCCTCGTGGAGGACGACTTCTTCGCCGTGATGCGGGCCGCGCCCGCGGAAGGGCGCGGCGGCTATTCCGCCATCCTGCTCGATGTGGACCATTCCCCGCGGCATCAGCTCGACCCGACGCATGCCGATCTGTACGACGCCGCGGGACTGCGATCACTCGCCAGGCACCTCGTGCCGCGCGGTGTCTTCGCGCTGTGGTCGGATGACCCGCCCGATGACGACTTCATGGTCGAGTTGAACGACGTCTTCGACGACGCGGCGGCGCACGTCGTGGACTTCGACAATCCGGTCACGGGCGGTGTGTCGTCGAACACGATCTACGTCGGTCGCAGCCGCAGCTGATTCCCGCAGGGGCGGAGACGCACGAGTGGCGTCGCTGCTTCTCCGTGTCGAAGAAACAGCGACGCCACGCCGTGCTGATCAGTCAGACTCGGTCATTCACTCCTGAAACAGGCGAGGAGCGAAATCGATGAGGTTCTTCTGCCAGACGTCCCACCCGTGCGGGCCGGGCGTCACGCCGTCGAACTCGTACTCGAGACCGATCGCGTCCATCGTCGCGAGCGAGGTCATCATCCCCTGGTAGACGAAGTCGGTGATGTCACCGATGTAGAAGCGGATCATGTCGGTGTTGGCGTTGATCGCTTCCACGTCCAGTCCGTCTCCGCTGCCGAACCCGGCCGAGAAGACGCCGATCGAGGCGAACTGCTCCGGATGCGCCTTCATCACCGACAACGTGCGTGCGCCACCGGCCGAAAGACCGGCGAGTGCCCGCTGTTGCGGATCGCTGCTCACGTTGTAGTTCTGCTCCGTCGCCGGGACGACGTTCTCGAGCAGCTCCTTCGGATAATCGCTGACATTGCCGTTGGGCATCACCACGACCATCGGCTCGATGGAGCCGTCGAGGAAGAGGTTGTCGAGGATCTGACGCGTACGTCCGACCTCCACCCAGTCCGTCCAGCTCTGCCCGCCACCGTGGTTGAGCACGAACAGCGGGTAGGCCTCGGCGCGGTCGGCGTCGTAGCCAGGAGGCGTCCACACGTAGGCGCTGCGTTCCTGACCGGCGACCGTGCTCTGGTACGTCATGACGTCCAGTCCGCCGCCCTGGCCCTCAGGAACGTCGGTCAGCAGACGAGACTCCTCGCCCTCCACGAGGAACGTGCTCCACATCGGCTCCGACGTCACCGACGTCGGGTTCGACGTGTCCTTGACCGCTTGCCGATCGACGATCAGACGGTAGTGGTAGAACCACGGGTCCAGCGGACCGATGGTCGTCTGCCAGCGATCGCCGACCTTGTTCATCTCCACGCGCAGCCAGCTGCCGCCCGGAGCGATGTTCGCCCACACCGAGACGTACTCGGCGTCCGCGAACTCGGCAGTCGTCACGAACGTCACGAAACCGTCATCGCTGATCCACGGCGTCGGCGTGGTGCCGGATGCCGGCGTCTCGAAGCGCTCGGTGAGCGCGGTGTGCCCCTCGCTCATCGCCGGATCGGATGCTTCGCCCGTGAACAGACGAGGGGCGAAGTCGATCAGGTTCTCCTGCCAGGCGTTCCAGTTGTGGCCTGCGTCGGGGTTGACGCCGTCGAACTGGTACTCGAGGCCGAGCTCGTCGAACTTCTGGAACGAGTCGTAGACGTCATTGTGCGCAGCATCCGTCGCATTGCCGACGTAGACGCGGAACAGGTCGGTCTTGTTGTTCATCTTCTTGACGGGGATGTCGTCGAGCTCGCCGAAGCGGCCCGCGCCGAAGGTGCCGATCGCCGTGAACTCACCGGGGAGCTCGCTGAAGACCTCGAACGTCTGACCGCCGCCCATCGACAGGCCGGCCAGTGCGCGCTTGTTCCGAGACGGCGAGACGTTGTAGGCGTTCTCGACGGCGGGGACGATGTTGTCCATCAGCTCGGCCGAGAAGTCCGAGACGTTGCCGTTGCCCATCACGACGAGCATGTCCTCGAGCTGTCCGGACAGCCAGAGGTTGTCGAGGATCTGCTCGGCCCGGCCGACCTCGACCCAGTCGCGGTAGCTCTGCCCGCCGCCGTGCTGCAGGTACAGCACCGGGAGCTTCTTGCCCTTGGGCGTGTATGTCGGCGGCACCCAGACGAGCGCTTCGCGTTCCTCGTTCTCGACGGAGCTGTCGTAGGTCAGCGTCTCGATCGTGCCGGCGTCCTCCGGGGCGTCCGCGAGCAGCGCGGCGGACTCGCCGGGGATGAAGAACGTGCTCCACTCCGGCTCGGATGCGACGCTGGTGGGGTTGCTCGCATCCTTGAGCACCTTGCTGTCATCGCCGGTGACCTGGTAGTAGTACAGGCCGGGCTCGAACGGGCCGTACGTCGCGGTCCAGTTGGCGCCGCTGCGCTGCAGTCCGATCTGCGCCCAGTTGTGGGACGGGCCGAAGTTGCCCTCGACGACGACCTGCGACACCGGTCCGACCGCCTCCTCGACCGCAGCGCCGGGCACGCTGATCCTCAGGTAGCCGTCATCCTGCACGGTCACCCAGGGGGTGGTCGCGGCGGACACAGGGGCGGCGAAAGCCAACCCTGCGACGGCGACCAGGGCTGCGGTGAGCAAGGCCGCCGCCCTTCGCGTTCTTCCGCGCCGGCTCGAACGCCGACTCTCGGATGTGATCTCCATCGATTCCTCATCTCGTGTGTGACTCGGCCGACTCGGCAAGGCGCTGGGCGCGACCCGTGTCCGAATCGGATGGGGGAGTACGGATGAATCCGCTGCGATGAAATTTACAACGTCGTAAATCCGTACGCCGACACTCTTGCAGGCCAGGATGCCTCAGGTCAATGGCAATTTCCAACGTTGTGAAGAAATGGCATGCTGTTCTGAAGAAGGGCGAAGGATCTCAGCGCCGGACGCGGGCGCGCGACTTCGCGACGCTGGCGAGGGTCTCGCGCAGCGGGGTGCCGAGGTAGAGCCCGAGTGACGCGCCGGCGGCCAGCCCGATGCCGATCGAGCCCGCGAGCACGAGCGGACTGATGCTGACGAGCATCCCCTCGGCCGTGCCGTCCGAGTCGACCATCCCGAGCAGACCGCGGAAGACGGCCGAACCGGGAACGAGCGGAACGATCGCCGCCGTCGTCACGGCGACCGACGGCACGTGGAAGTTCCGGGCGATCAGGATGCCGATGAAGCTCGCCATGAGCGCGCCGACGCCGCTCGCCGCTGCCTCGTGGATGTCGAGCAGGATCGCGAGGTTGTATCCGACGATCGCGATCACGCTGAGTCCCGCGCTGACGAGGATGATCAGTGCACCTGCACCGTTGAACAGTGCGACCGCGATGGCGATGATCACGGAGCCGGCGATCTGGTGGGCGAGGCTGCCGAAAGGCAGGATGTCGTCGGGCAGCGCCATGCTGAACCCGGCCAATCGCGCGAGTTCGAGTCCGATGAGGATGCCGAGGACGACGCCGACGGTCTGCATCGTGAGGTCGAGGATGCGACCGCCTGCGGTGAGCGCGAAACCGTCGATGGCGTCCTGGGCAGCACCGACGACGGTGAGGCCGGAGAGCATCAGCACGATGCCAGAGGCGACGATGATCGACGGTTGCACATCATCGAAGGGCGCGATGCCTGCGGCGCCGAGCGCCGAGGTCGCCGTCGCGATGACGGTGATGACGAACGCGCCGGCGATCTGGCTGAAGAACGACGGCACCTGCAGGCGTGCGAGACCCGCCTGGGTGAACGCGGCGCACAGGGCCGCGATGAAGGTCAGCAGGATGATGATCGGCGAAGCTGCGAGCAGGATGGCGACGCCGACGGTGAGCAGCGCGCGGGCGATGATCACGACGAGCGGGCGGTACAGGAACGGCGTGCGCCGGATGATCCGGAAGGCCATCCGCGCGGCATCCAGGTCGAGTCCTTCGGTGATGTCCACCAGCAGTGCCTGCAGACGCTGCAGCTTGGCGTGATCGGGGGATGCGGCGCGCACGACCCGCATCAGGGTCGTCGGCCAGTCCTCCTCGCCGCGATGGTACGAGACGCTGATCGCGTTGAAGGTGACTTCGACGTGCACGCCGGTGAGCCCGTACACGCGGGCCACCCTGGTGATCGCGAAGGTGACGTCGTGAGCAGAGGCGCCGACCGCGAACATCGACTCACCGATCCGGAGCGCGAGGTCGAGGATCTTCACGACGACGGTCTCACCCAGTACGGGGTGCATCTCGGTGAGCGCGACCTTCGACGGATCGGTGCGGATGGCGCGACGGACGGAAGTCAGCAACCTCCACTGGCGTTCGGGAGACATACCTCCATTGTGTCGAGGAGGTGCCCGGGCGTCACCCCTGCGGCGGCGCGGCGGGGCGAAGTCGCCCGGGTGAGAACGGTAGAACCGGCGCGCGGTACTCGAGCGCTGACGTGCCGGGGTCGAGCGCGAACTCGGCCTCGCCGAAGCGCCACAGCCTGTTGAAGAGGAAGACGCCCAACGTCACCTTCTCGTCGGCAGAGACCTGCCAGGTTCCGAGGCCCCACTGCGTCGGCTGACCGCGTCCGCCGATCACGAGGGTCGGCCTGACTCCCGCGTACAGGGCGAACCAGGGTCGGTGCATCGTGAGTTCGATACGGCGGGTTCGGGCGCCGGTCGTCGCGCCGCCCTCGCTCACAGGACCACGTCGTCTGCGGTGGTCAATGCGCGCCAGGCGTCCGGGCGCGCGGTCCGCGCCGCCAGCACATCGGCGTCCGGCAGCGCCCCGAAGTCGACGCCGGTCAGGTCGGCGATGTCCGTGATGGGTGCCTGGAAAGTGCGGAACGCCCCCAGCGGCGGTGCGGCGAGAACGCCTTCAGAGGTGTCGACGAGCTCGGACTGATCCAGGATGAAGCCGGTCGCGGCGAGCCCGTCCGGGCCCTGCCACGCGGCGACCTTCCAGAACCGGAGGGGGATGAGGATGCCTCGGTAGGGCGGATCGCCGTCGGCGAGCACCGGCGCCGTGAAGACCGACACCCGCTGATCGGTCGTCTCGGCGTACTCGAGCACATGATCCTCGAGACCGAGCCAGAGTTCCTTGGACTGGTTGAAGCCGGCTGCCTGCGGTGCCGCGTTGGGGTAGAAGAACGTCGCCTCCGTGGCGTCGCGAGCCTCATCGGCCGTGCCCCAGCCTGGGTCGCGGCGGCGCACGAGGTGACCGCGGTCGAGGTCGTTGCGAGCATAGACATCCGCGCCGGTCTGCTCCTCCGCCGGGATCCTCGTGTCCAGACGCCAGTCGCCGGTACGCGAGACTTCGCGAAGTCGTGCGCCGTCGATGTTGACGCCGGTGACTGCGGCGAGCCTGCGCTGCGGCTCGAGCAGCACGGAGAACCGGGGATAGGTGAGCTCCGTGACCTCCGGTGCGGGGCGGGGCATCGGAAGCGGCGTGGCCAGGAATCCGGCGTCGTACCCATCGGTCATGTGTCCATCGTGCCGGATATCCGGTCGCGCCGTGGACGATGGCTGCGCCGGCCGGGTGAACTTCCGTCGGCGACTCTTGAAACACTTGCCTATATGGGTATATGTTGTCAGGCATGGCACGCGCAGCGACGACCTCGGATGTGTTCAACGCGATCGCCGAGCCTCGCCGCCGGCAGATCCTCGTGCTGCTTCGGTCCGGCGAGATGCCGGTGACCGAGCTGGCACGCGAACTGGACCTGCCGCAGCCCGGGGCGTCGAAGCATCTTCGGGTGCTGCGAGAGGTCGGCCTCGTGCGGGAGCGCAGGTCGGGGAAGCAGCGTCTGTACGGCATCGACGCGCGAGGGCTGCGATCGGTGCACGAGTGGACCGGCGGCTTCGAGCAGTTCTGGAACGAGAGCTTCGACCGCCTCGATGCCTATGTGCAGGAACTCAAACAGGAACGAGAGGAATCATGATGGATTCGACGGCTTCTTCGTCGATGTCGGAGACGGCTGAGCGTGAGATCGTGATCGCACGCCGTATCGATGCTCCGCGCGAGCTGGTGTTCGAGGCGTTCACCGAGGTGCGGCATCTGTCGCGGTGGTGGGGACCGGACGGGTTCACCACGACCACGAGGGCTTTCGAGTTCCGGGTGGGCGGCGTGTGGGATTTCGTGATGCGCGGACCGGACGGCACGGACTATCCGGAGTGGATCTCCTGGACTGAGATCGTTGCCCCGGAGCGGATCGTCATGCTCCACGGCGAGCACGCCGATGATCCGGACGCCTTCGAGTCGGTTCTCACCTTCGAACCTGAGGGCGAAGCGACACGGGTCGAGATGGTCACGGTCTTCCCGACCGCGCAGTTGCGCGACGAGGCGATCGAGAAGTTCGGTGCGATCGAGGGCGGCACGCAGACGTTGGGCAGTCTCGCCGCGTACGTCGAGCACGACCTTCGCGAAGGAGGCGAAGGCTGATGTCCGGCACGGTGTTCTTCAGCGTGTCGATGTCGTTGGACGGTTTCATCGCTCTCGAATCGTCGGAGGAGCTGATGGGGCAGCAGTGGATGGAGTTGCAGCAGTGGATCTTCCGGCAGCGGCACTTCCGCGAGAACCTGCAGATCGGCAAGGGCGGGGAGGAGGGGCGGGACAACGACATCGTGCGGGAGACGTTCGAGCGCACTGGTGCGAGCGTGATGGGGAAGCGGATGTTCGACGCAGGCGAGGCGATGTGGCCTGAGGAGCCGCCCTTCCACACGCCCGTGTTCGTCGTCACTCATGAGAGCCGCGAGCCGTGGGTGCGACCGGGCGGCACCACGTTCCACTTCGTGAACGACGGCATCGAGTCCGCGTTCGAGCAGGCGCGCGCGGCCGCGGGCAGCCGGGACGTCCGGATCGCCGGCGGCGGCCAGACGATCGTCGAGTACCTCAATGCAGGACTGGTCGACGAGTTCACGGTGTCGTTGTCGCCCGTGCTCTTCGGCGCCGGCATCCGATTGTTCGAGGGAATCGACTCGGCGCACGTCGCGCTGGAGCAGGTCGGCACCGAGGCCTCACCGAAGACGACGCATCTCAGGTACGCGGTGCGAATGCGGTGAGCGGCAGCGGCTGAGGGGCTGGGCGGCTGAGCGGATCGGGCGCGGCTATGGACTTCGGAGCGAAGAAGACTTTCGGGGCTCAAACGGCACGCGCAGCCCCGAAACTCTTCTTTCATCAGCGCGCGACGCTGTTTCACGCATGGGCCTAGCCCGGGCTGACCCTTTACCGGCGCAGAATCGGCACAAGCCCGACGAGAAGTCGGCGCTCCACTGTTTTCAGGGCAAAGCAAAACCCCCGCCATGTAGAAGCTAGGCGAGGGTTTCTGGGGTGATTGTAACGATCACCCTTGTGGCTCCGACGGGCGTCGATCCCGTGACCTCACGATTTTCAGTCGTGCGCTCTACCAACTGAGCTACAGAGCCATGCGGCACATCGTAAATCCGCCGCAACCTAGACGAAAGGCCCTCTTCGAAAAAAGGGCCCGTCGCTTAGAGCGACCCTGACGGGACTTGAACCCGCGACCTCCGCCGTGACAGGGCGGCACGCTAACCAACTGCGCTACAGGGCCATGCTTTTAAATTGTATATCGGACGAGTGACCCCAACGGGATTCGAACCCGTGCTACCGCCGTGAAAGGGCGGCGTCCTAGGCCGCTAAACGATGGGGCCGAAGGGCGTCCCGGGGGACTTCCTTGCCGACGCTCAAGCATAAGGGATGTTTTCCCCAAAATGCGAATCGAGGGCGCGTCGTGCTGTCGCCCGGGCGTTTCCGGAGGACGATGGGATGCGCCCGCCATGTCACTGTGTCCGCTCAAACCCTGTTGCGGATGTTAAAGATGTTGTTACTGTGGCATGAGTGAAACCTGTGGAAGGGGCCGTGTGAACGACGAGCAGTCCGCGATGGATGCTGCGCGCGAAGCGGGGGACTCCTGCGGCTGCGCGCCGAGCATGGCTGAACGGCGTACCTTCTGGCAGAAGAACACTCTCACCCGCCGCAACGCACTCGGATTGGGCGCCCTCAGCGTCGCCGCCCTGAGCGCCTTCGGCATCGGCTCCGGTGTGAACGCTGCGTACGCGGCGTCGTACCCGAGCTGGGACGACGTGCAGCAGGCCAAGAACAATGAGGCAGCGAAGGCCGCGGAAGTCACGCGCATCCAGAACCTCATCAGCTCGCTGACGCAGAAGGTCGCCGACACGAAGGCCGCGGCCGAGGTCGCCGGCAACGAGTACTACGCCGCTCAGCAGGCGTTCTTCGATGCGATCACGAAGGCCAACGAGCTTCAGGCGCAGGCCGATGCTCAGGCGAAGATCGCCGAAGAATCCGCCACCAAGGCCGGGCAGGTCGCGGCGCAGCTGTACCGCAACGGCGGGGATGACACCGCGCTGGAGCTGTTCTTCGCCGGTTCCGCAGCCAACGCCGACCAGCTCCTCTCCCGCCTCGGCACGATGGACAAGCTCCTCGAGTACAACCAGTCGGTCTACGACGACGCCGTCGCGGCCCGCAACTCCGCGCAAGCGATCAGCGACCAGGCTCAGGTCGCCCGTACCGAGCGCGACCGTCTGCAGAAGGTCGCCGAAGAGAAGATGATCGCGGCGCAGGCCGCTGCCGAAGCAGCCCAGGCCGCGCTCGACGAGCAGACCAAGTACCTCACGACGCTCGAGGCGCAGCTCGCCGCCCTTCAGGACACGACCGCGAAGACCGTCGCCGACTACCAGGAGGGCGTCCGCGTGGCCGAGGCCGCGCGCATCGCTCGGGAGAAGAAGGCCGCTGCTGATGCCGCAGCCGCGGCGGCTGCGGCTGCCGCTGCCAACAACAACAACGGTGGCGGCGGAGGCGGCGGCGGTGGCGGCGGTGGTGGCGGCGGCGGCGGAGGCGGCGGCGCAGGATCCGGCGGATGGCGCCGTCCGCACGGCGGATGGCGCAGCTCCGGCTACGGGCCCCGCTCGTCGCAGTGCGGCTCGCAGGGCTGCTCGTCCAGCTGGCACTACGGCGTCGACCTCGCGAACGGCTGCGGAGCGCCCATCTTCGCGGCCAACGCGGGAACCGTCGATTACGCCGGCTGGAACGGCGGCTACGGGAACTACGTCCGCATTCAGCACGGCGGCGGCGTCGGCACCGGCTACGGCCACATCAGCTCGTTCGCGGTGCGCAGCGGCCAGTGGGTCGAGTCCGGACAGGTCATCGCGTACGCGGGCAACACCGGCGGATCTTTCGGATGCCACCTCCACTTCGAGGTGTACATCTGGGGCTCGTACACCAACCCCATCGACTTCATGGGCGCGCGCGGCGTCTCGGTCTGAGCTGCCGCGACCACGAAGAAGCCCCCGTTCCGCTGCACAGCGGCCGGGGGCTTCTTCGTGGTCGAAAGCTCAGTGAGCCGTCTCGCCTGCGCGGACGATCGCCTCATCGAGGATGCGCTGCGCCTCGGCGGCGTCACCCCACGCGTCGACCTTGACCCACTTGTTCGGCTCGAGGTCCTTGTAGTGCTCGAAGAAGTGCTCGATCTCCTTCTTCGTGTACTCGGCGAGGTCGCCGATGTCCTGGATGTGCGCCCAGCGCGGGTCCTTCGACAGCACGGCGACGAGCTTGTCGTCTCCGCCGGCCTCATCGCTCATCTTGAGCACGGCGACAGGGCGGACCTCGACGACGACGCCGGGGTAGATCGCGTGGTCGAGCAGCACGAGCACGTCCAGCGGATCGCCGTCCTCGCCCAGGGTGTTGTCGAAGTAGCCGTAGTCGGCCGGGTATCCGAAGGTCGTGTACAGCACGCGGTCGAGGTGCACTCGCCCGGTCTCGTGGTCGACTTCGTACTTCACGCGGCTGCCGCGCGGGATCTCGATGACGGCGTCGTGTGCGCCCATGCGTGTGCTCCTCAGGAAAGACGGGTGGATGCCGGGGACAAGCCTACCTGTGCACTCGATCCAGCAGTTTCTCGAGTGGACTCGAGAACACGAGCAGCAGCAGCGCGAAGTAACCGACGACGTGGACCCACGCAGCGATCGGCAGCGCGATGCAGAACAGGATGATGGCCGCGACGTCTCCGATCACTCCGCGCCGGAGACGCTCGGCGGTGAACTCCGTCAGCTCCAGATGCCGCATCAGGTACAGCTTGCCGGCGAGTGTCGTCGCCTGCGTGAGGATCAGCGTGCCGATGTACAGCAGCGCCTGCAGCGGGTCCGTCTCCATCTGGCCGAGCATCGCCGTCGGCACCGGCAGCCACACGATCGTGAGCATCCACGCCACGTTGATCCACAGCAGAGGACTCGAGATGCGCAGGACCTTCTCGTACTGCCGATGGTGCTCCGTCCAGAACACCGCTATCAGCACGAAGCTGAGCACGAAGCTGATGATCTGGCCCTGGTGCTCGGCCAGGAACTCTCCGGTGGGGATCTTGTCGGTCGCAGCCTCGGAGACCGACTCGAGAAGCGGCAGGATCAGCAGCGTCATGGCGATCGCCACGACGGCGTCGACGAAGGCCTTCAGCCGCTCGGGAGCGAACGTGTTGTGCTCGGTCACAGGCTCAGACTAGAGCCGCACACGATGCCGCGGATAGGCGCTACCGGTGCCGTACCGTTGTGCTGTGCCTTCCTTGTCGCCCGCCATCGCCGAGATCCGACTCGCTGTGCGCACCGCACTCGTCGAACTGCCGGAGGGGTCGACAGTCGTGGTCGCGCTCTCCGGGGGCGCGGATTCCCTGGCCCTCGTCGCTGCGACCGCTTTCGAGGCGCGTGCGCAGGGCATGCAGGTGGTGAGTGCGACGATCGATCACGGACTGCAGGACGGCTCGGCGGATGTTGCCGCCGCTGCCGCCGCGCACGCTCAGGCCCTCGGCATCCGCTCCGCGATCGAACGCGTGCAGGTGCGCCACGATGCCGACGGCCCTGAGGCGGCGGCCAGGGACGCGCGCTATGCCGCGCTTCGCCGCGTCGCCGCGGAGCAGAAGGCGACCGCAGTGCTGCTCGGGCACACGCTCGACGACCAGGCCGAGACGGTGCTGCTGGGTCTGGCCCGCGGCGCCGGTGCGGCGAGCCTGCAGGGGATGGCGCCGAGCCGCGTCGACGACGACGGGCTGATCTGGCTGCGTCCGATGCTCGGAGTGCGGCGGGTGACGACTCGCGAGTTCTGCACGGCATCCGATCTCGCGCCATGGGACGACCCGCACAATCTCGACGGCCGATTCGCGCGTGTTCGAGTACGGGAGCGTGTGCTCCCGGTGCTGGAGAAGGAACTCGGCCCTGGCATCGCAGAGGCGCTCGCGCGAACCGCGACGCAGCTCAGGGAGGACACCGAGGCGTTCGACGAGATGATCGGCGAGACGATCGAGGACATCGTCGAGCACGCCGAGGCCGGGATCTCCGTCAGCGTCGCCGCGCTCGCGGCGAACCCGACGGCTCTGCGCAACCGCATCATCCGACTCGTCGCCCACAGCGAGTTCGGGGCGAGCCTCACGCGCACCCAGACGACCGAGGTCGCCCGCCTCGTCACCGAGTGGGCGGGCCAGGGGCCGATCGACCTGCCCGGATGCTCGGCCGCCCGGATCGGGGGCCGCATCGTCTTCACCGCGCGTTCCTGAGGAACACGCGCCGGTACGGCGGGCTCAGGAACCGCTGAGCCCGCCGGAGCACCCGTGCTACTTCTTGCCGCCGAAGATGCTGCCGATGATCCCGCCGAGGTCGATGCCGCCGCCGGTGCCGCCGGAGGACGAACCGCCGCCGAGGATCCCGCCGAGCAGGTCGCCGATGCCACCGCCCGAGCCGCCCTTGTCGCCGCCGCCGATCAGACCTCCGATGAGGTCGCCGATGCCGCCACCGGACTCCGCGCCCTCGGTCGTCGTCTTCTCCTTGTTCTTGTTCGCGATCAGGCCCATGATGATGGGCGCCAGGATCGGGAGGAGCTTGCCGAAGTCGATTCCGGCGGTCTTCTCCGACGCGTTGAGCTTGGAGGTGACCTCCTGCTTCTGGTCGCCGAGGACGTGCGTGACGATCTTGTCGCCGTCGGCCTGATCGACCTCGTCCACGGTGGAGACGCCGGTCTTGCCCTCGTGCTTCTTCAGCGCGTTCTGGATCGCCGTCGAGCCTTCTTCGCTCGCGGCGTTCTTCGCGAGTCCGCCGAGCAGCACCGCACCGCCCTGCTCGACCGCGGCCTTCGCGACGTCGGGCGTGACGCCCAGCTTCGCCGCGATGTCATCGATCGGCACCTGCGTGAGGATGTCGTCAAGAGCCATGGGATTCCTTCCTTCGGCGGGCGTCCGCGCGCCTCACCGCTCACAGTAGTGCGCGCGCACAGGATCGTGTCACTAAAATCGATGCATGCGCGCGGCTGAGATCCAGGACGACCTATCCGACATCCTCGTCACCGAGGAGGAGATCAAGGCGAAGCTCGCCGAGCTCGCCGCCCAGGTCGCGAAGGACTACGAGGGCAAGGACCTGCTTCTCGTCGGCGTCCTCAAGGGCGCCGTGATGGTGATGGCCGACTTCGCGCGCGAGCTGCCGTTCCACGCTCCGATGGACTGGATGGCCGTGTCCAGTTACGGGTCGAGCACGAAGTCCAGCGGTGTTGTGCAGATCCGCAAGGACCTCGACACCGACCTGCACGGCAAGCATGTGCTGATCGTCGAGGACATCATCGATTCCGGCCTGACCCTGAGCTGGCTGCTGGAGAACTTCGAGTCCCGCGGACCGGAGTCGATCGAGGTGCTCGCGCTGCTGCGCAAGCCCGATGCCGCGAAGGTCGAGATCGACTGCAAGTACGTCGGCTTCGACATCCCGACCGAGTTCGTCGTCGGGTACGGACTCGACTTCGACGAGCGCTACCGCAACCTGCGCGATGTCGCCGTGCTCGCGCCGCACGTGTATTCCTGATTCCGCGTCGCGGCGTACGCCGTGGGCGAATCCCAGCGGACCGTAAAGATCGGCGCGATACGCTGAACGGATCATGGACGTGAAGAAGATCACCCGGAATCCACTGGTGTATGTGGCGCTGATCGGTGTTTTGCTGTTCGGCGGGTTCCTGCTGATCTCGAACCTCGGCGCACCCAAGACGATCACCACGCAGCAGGGACTCGACCTGCTCGCGGGTGACACGGTGACCGAGGTGACGAACACCGACGGCGATCAGCGCGTCGACATGACGCTGTCGAAGGCGTTCGAAGACTCCAAGACCGTCCAGTTCTACTACGTCGACGCACGCGCCGACGAGGTCGTCGAGGCGATCACCACCGCCGACCCGAAGGACGGCTTCAACGACGTCGTTCCTCGCGCCACCTGGTTCGACGGTTTCCTCTCGCTCCTTCTCCCGCTCGTGCTCCTCGGCCTGTTGTTCTGGTGGCTGCTCTCGTCGATGCAGGGCGGCGGCGGCAAGGTCATGCAGTTCGGCAAGTCCAAGGCCAAGCTCGTCAACAAGGAGACCCCGACGGTCACCTTCGCCGATGTCGCGGGCGCGGATGAGGCGATCGAAGAGCTCGAGGAGATCAAGGAGTTCCTGCAGGACCCCGCCAA
Source organism: Microbacterium shaanxiense (assembly GCF_054779995.1). Taxonomy (NCBI): domain Bacteria; kingdom Bacillati; phylum Actinomycetota; class Actinomycetes; order Micrococcales; family Microbacteriaceae; genus Microbacterium; species Microbacterium shaanxiense. The sequence goes on from NZ_BAAGXE010000002.1 coordinate 620,126, forward strand.
GTTCCAGGCGATCGGCGCCCGCATCCCGAAGGGCGTGCTGCTGTACGGCCCTCCAGGAACGGGTAAGACCCTCCTCGCCCGCGCCGTGGCCGGAGAGGCCGGCGCACCGTTCTACTCGATCTCCGGTTCGGACTTCGTCGAGATGTTCGTCGGCGTCGGCGCCTCCCGCGTGCGCGACCTGTTCAATCAGGCCAAGGAGAACGCCCCGGCCATCATCTTCATCGACGAGATCGACGCCGTCGGCCGCCACCGCGGTGCAGGCATGGGCGGCGGCAACGACGAGCGCGAGCAGACGCTGAACCAGATGCTCGTCGAGATGGACGGCTTCGACCCGAACGCGAACGTCATCGTGATCGCGGCGACCAACCGTCCCGACATCCTCGACCCCGCGCTGCTGCGCCCCGGTCGCTTCGACCGTCAGATCGGCGTGGACGCGCCCGACCTCAAGGGCCGCCTGCACATCCTGCAGGTGCACGCCAAGGGCAAGCCGCTCGCCAAGAGCGTCGACCTCGAGGTCGTCGCCCGCAAGACTCCGGGCTTCACCGGTGCCGACCTGGCCAACGTCCTCAACGAGGCAGCCCTGCTCACGGCGCGTTCGAACGCCCAGCTGGTCGACAACCGCGCCCTCGATGAGGCGATCGACCGCGTGATCGCCGGCCCGCAGCGGCGCACACGCGTCATGAAGGACCGCGAGAAGCTCATCACGGCCTACCACGAGGGCGGCCACGCGCTCGCCGCAGCGGCCATGAACTACACCGACCCGGTGACCAAGATCACGATCCTGCCCCGAGGCAAGGCGCTCGGCTACACGATGGTGATGCCCGTCGACGACAAGTACTCCGTCACCCGCAACGAGCTGCAGGACCAGTTGACCTACGCCATGGGCGGCCGCGTCGCGGAGGAGCTCGTGTTCCACGACCCCACGACCGGTGCATCGAACGACATCGAGAAGGCGACGAGCATCGCCCGCAAGATGGTCATCGAGTACGGCATGACCACCGACCTCGGCCCGGTCAAGCTCGGCTCCGAGGGTGGCGAGCCCTTCGCGGGACGCGACATGGGCCGCGGTCGCGAGTACTCGGAGTCGATCGCCGAGCGCGTCGACACCGAGGTGCGCACGCTCATCGAGCAGGCGCACGACGAGGCGTACCAGGTGATCAGCGACAACCGCGACATCCTCGACCGTCTGGCCCTCGCGCTGCTCGAGGAGGAGACTCTCGATCACAACCAGATCGCCGAGATCTTCACCGACATCCGCAAGCTTCCCGAGCGGCCGCTCTGGCTGTCGAGCAACGAGCGACCGGTCTCCGACCGTCCGCCGATCGACGTGCCGACGCGCGTGATCCCCGTCGACGCCGCGGCCTCGATGGACGGATCGGCCGATGCCGCGGCATCCCGCGGCCAGACCGGCACCGCGCACGCATCCGGGCAGGCCCGGCCGGCGACGGCCTGATCGTGGCCGTCGACCGGGCGCGTGTCGAACGGCTGACCCGAGAGCTCCTCGAAGCGATCGGTGAAGATCCGGAGCGCCCCGGGCTCAGGCAGACACCGACGCGCATGGCGGAGCTGTACTCCGAGTTCTTCTCCGGCGTCGGCGAGGATGCCGCGGCACCTCTGGCCCGCACGATCAGCGTCTCGCGCGGGCCCGCGCCGGAGACTCTGCCGTCCGGTGCGGTGCTGCTGCGCGACATCCGCTTCCGCTCGGTCTGCGAGCACCACCTGCTGCCGTTCGCCGGGCACGCGCACATCGCCTACCTGCCGGGGGAGCAGGTCGTCGGCCTCGGCGCTCTCGTGCGCGTGGTCGAGATCCTCGCAGCCCGACCGCAGGTGCAGGAGCGTCTCGGCGAGCAGATCGCCGACACCATCGCGGAGCATCTCGACACCCGTGGCGTGCTCGTCGTGCTCGACGCCTCGCACGGCTGCGTCACGATGCGCGGCGGCCGCCAGAGCGAGGCATCCACGCTCACCATCGCCGCGCGCGGCGAGTACAGCGAGCCCGTGGCTCGGCAGGAGATCGTCGCGCTGATCGGCGGCGCTGCGGCCCAGCGGCACGCTCACGGAGCCCAGTGATGACCGGCATCTGGGGCATCGTCAACGTCACACCCGATTCGTTCAGCGACGGCGGTCGCCACAGCGACGCGGAGAGCGCGATCGCCCACGGGCTCGCACTGCGCGACGCGGGCGCGACCGTGCTCGACATCGGCGGCGAGTCCACCAGGCCAGGAGCCGTTCGTGTCGATCCGGCCGTGGAGCAGCAACGCGTGCTGCCGGTGATCGAAGACCTCGCCGGTCGCGGCCTCGCGGTGAGCATCGACACGCTCAACGCGGCCACTGCCGCTGCGGCCGTGCGTGCGGGGGCGCGCATCGTGAACGATGTGTCAGGCGGCCTCGCCGACCCCGAGATGCTCGGCGCTGTCGCCGACTCCGGCGCCGATTTCGCCGTCGGGCACTGGCGCGGACCATCCGACGACATGTACGCGCGGGCCGAGTACCGCCGCGCGTCGCGCGAGGTGGCCGGCGAGCTGCGGGAGCGGATCGGCGAGGCCGCGGCGGCGGGCATCGCCCCGGCCCGTTTGATCGTCGATCCTGGCATCGGCTTCGCCAAGGCCGGTGCGCAGAACTGGGATGTGCTGCGGGGCCTCGACGACATCACCGCTCTCGGCCATCGAGTACTGATCGGCACCTCGCGCAAGCGGTTCCTGGCCGAGACCCTCGACGGCGAAGCCGATGTCGACGAAACGCGTCGCGATCTTGCCACGGCTGTGACCAGCGCGCTCGCCGTTCGGTACGGTGTGTGGGCGGTGCGCGTGCACGACGTCGCCGCCACCCGCGATGCGCTGGCGATCGCACACGCCTGGGAGGGATGAGCATGCAGGACCTGGACGAGATCCGACTCACCGGACTCACGGTGTTCGGACGCCACGGCGTCTTCGAGCACGAGCGGGAGGACGGGCAGGAGTTCGTCATCGATCTGCGCCTGCGCCTCGCACTGGCGGATGCCGCGGCATCCGATGACGTCGTCGACACGGTCCACTACGGCGAGCTGGCCGAGCAGGTCGCTGCAGTGGTCGGCGGCGAGCCGGTCAACCTCATCGAGACCCTCGCGCATCGCATCGCGGATGTCGTGCTCGCAGATCCGCGTGTGAACGATGTCGACGTCACCGTGCACAAGCCGCACGCCCCGATCCCGCTGACCTTCTCGGACGTCGCCGTCACGATCAGCCGTTCGCGGAAGGACACCCGGTGATCCGTCGGCCACCCCCCGCGCGCCCCGACCCTCGTCCCGGCCGCGAGCCGGTCACCGCCGTCATCGCGCTCGGTGCGAACCTCGGTGACCGCCGCGAGACGATCCGGCGTGCGGTGGACCGCATCGCACGACTCCCGCTCGTGGACGATGTGCGACTGTCTGAGCTGCACGAGACCGTCGCGGTGCGTCTGGACGGTCCCGATCCCGACGCGCCCGGCTACGTCAACGCTGTCGCGCTCGTGTCCACCCGTCTCGCACCGGAGGTGCTGCTGGGGATGCTGCATGCGATCGAGGAGGAGCACGGCCGCGAACGCCGCGAGCGCTGGGGCGACCGCACTCTCGACCTCGATCTGATCACCTACGGCGACATCGTCTCGGATGACCCGCGCCTGATGCTGCCGCATCCGCGCGCCGCGGAGAGGCTGTTCGTGCTCGACCCGTGGCTGAGCCTCGACCCCGAGGGCGAGCTCCCCGGGCGCGGCCGGATCGCCGAGCTCGCGGCTGCACTGCGAACGGATGCCGCTGACGATGCCGCAGGGGCGGGCACGGAGCACGGATGAAGCGCACCTCGGCGGCAGTCCTCCTGCTCCTCGCGCTGGTCGGCGGTGGGGCGGGTTATCTCGTCGACCATCTGCTGACCGTGTCCGGTCGGGCGACATTCGCCCCGTCCGGATTCCTTCCCGTACTGCTCGTACTGCTCGCCGCCGCCGCGCTGGCCGTCGCCTGGCCGGTCAGGCGCAGCGTGCGCGGCAGGACTCCAGGGCGCATCGATCCCTTCCGAGCGATGAGGGCCGCGACGCTCGCGCGCGCCTCGAGCCTGCTCGGCGCGATCATGGCGGGTTTCGGAGGCGGACTGCTGGTCTTCCTCCTGTCGCGTCCGGTTGATCCCCCGGTAGGGTCGGTTGTGGCGATGGCCGCCCTCGTGGCGAGTTCGCTCGTCCTCGTGGTGGCCGCTCTCGTCGCCGAACAGTTCTGCACTCTGCCGAAGGATCCTGATGACCGACAGCCAGACGACCCCTCCACCGGAGCCGACGCCGGGCGCTGAGCCGACACCTCCGTCGCAGGTGCCGAACATCCCGCAGGTCGCGCCTGCGCCCCCGGCATCCGCACCGCAGCATCCTGCACCTCCGCTGCCGAACGTCACTGCCCCTGCGACGCAGCCCGCTGCGCCGTCCGCACCCGTCACGGCACCGCACGCGCCGTCGGCCGCTCCTGTCTCCACGCCGCCCGTGCTGGATGAGGGCACGTACGACAAGCTCCGCGAGCCTCGCGGCGCCGGCCGCATCGACCTCGACGGGAAGTGGCATCAGATCTCGCCGCGCTACGTCGTGTCGCAGTTCCTGCAGAACGGCATCTTCCTCGCGGTCGTCATCGCGGTGGCGCTCATCGTCGGCCTCGCCTTCCACCAGAACTGGGTCTGGATCCCCGCAGGTTTCGTCACCCTCATCACCGTCATCACGCTGGTGATCCTCCCTCGTCAGGCGAAGGCGATCGGTTTCATGCTGCGCGCCGACGACATCGTGTTCCGCAAGGGCATCCTCTGGCAGCGCATCATCGCCGTGCCGTACGGACGCATGCAACTCGTCGACATCACGCATGGGCCGCTGGATCGCGCGTTCGGCGTCTCCCAGCTCAAGATGGTCACCGCAGCCGCGACGACAGGCGTGCAGATCCCCGGGCTCACCCAGGCCGCCGCGGAGGCGCTGCGCGACACTCTCATCGAGGTCGCCGAGACCCGACGGACCGGCCTGTGAGCTCGCCGCAGAATCCGGATCCCTCCGCGGCGCAGTCGCCGCTGCCTCCGGTGCCGCCTCCGCCTGCGGGCAGCGAATCGCTCGCCGACGGCGAATGGCACCGACTGCATCCCCTGACCCCGCTGTTCAAGGGCGGGCTGGTGCTCATCATCGTGGCCGGCATCGTGCTGAACAATTTCCGCGACCGGATCATCTACTGGGCCATCGGGCTGTTCGCGCCGGAGGAAGCGCACGTCGGCGACTACTCCGGCGGTGATCCAGTGGACTGGGTGCTGGAGAACAACCTCATCCTGCTGGCTCTTCTCATCGTGCTCGGCGTGCTGATCGTGCTGATCGTCGGGTTCTGGCTGGTCTGGCGGTTCCAGGAGTTCCGCATCTCCGACGAGCACGTCGAGGTGCGCAAGGGCATCATCTTCCGCTCGCAGCGGCGGGCGCCGCTGGACCGGGTGCAGGGCGTCAACCTCACGCGGCCGTTCCCTGCGCGACTGATCGGGATGGCCAAGCTGGAGGTCGTCGGCGCGGGTACTGACGCGAACGTGCCGCTGGAGTACCTCTCCACGACCAAGGCCGAGACCGTGCGATCGGACATCCTCCGACTCGCGTCCGGCGCCAGGGCCGCGCGCGAGGCCAGGCAGCGCGGCGGTGCGCCGCAGGGCGCTCCCGCCGCCGGTGGTGCCACGTCGATCCGCTCCCAGCTCATCGGGTCGGTGAACGGCGGCGTGAACGACCTGATCGGCGGCGTCGACCTCAGCGATGTCGCACCGGAGAGCGTGGTCAAGATCCCGACCGGGCGCCTCGTCGGATCCCAGGTGCTCGCCGGTGTGCTGTGGCTCGCCTTCTTCCTCCTCATCTTCGGCGTGACGCTCGCGTTCGTCATCCCGGCCATCCTCGCCGACGATGACGGCGATGCGTGGATCGGAGTGGTCGGGATCACGCTCGGTGTCGGCGTGCCGTTCGTGATCGCGGCGTTCGCCATCGTGTGGGCGCAGATCTCCCGGTCGCTGCGGTACTCGATCGCACCGACGCCCGACGGCGTGCGCATCACGTTCGGGTTGTTCACCACCGTCACCGAGACGATCCCGCCCGGACGCATCTTCGCCGTCGAGGTGACGCAGTCCATCCTCTGGCGACCGTTCGGCTGGTGGACCATCAAGATCAACCGGATGAGCGGCAAGAGCGTGTCGCAGCAGCAGTCCGGCACCGCGCAGCAGTTCAACATCGTGCTTCCCGTCGGCACGCGCGCCGACGTCGAGCGCGTGCTCGCGCTCGTGCTCCCCGACATGCCGGAGGAGGACCGTCCTCTCGTCTGGGAGCAGGGGATCTTCGGACCGCAGGCGGGAGACCCGTACCACGTGCTGCAGAAGCGCGGCTGGTGGCGTCGGCCGTTCTCGTGGAAGCGGCACGGTTTCGCCGTGACCGATTTCGCCGTGATCATGCGGCGAGGCAACTTCTGGCGCAAGCTCGCGGTGTTCCCGCTGGCCCGTCTGCAGGGAGTGTCGGCAGCGCAGGGACCGATCGATCGCGCGCAGCGGGTCGCCATCCTCAAGGCGCACAGCGTCACCGGTCCCGTCCTCGGCGACGTCGTCGGCATCGAGAGCGTCGACCTGACGGCGGCCGTCGACGACATCTCGCGCCGCGCAGCGGCAGCCGCCGGGCGCGATCAGAGCCACCGCTGGGCTCAGGATGCTGCGCACGAGAGGTCTGCATGAACCGTGACGGACGACTCGGCGTCGGCATCATCGGCGCTGGACGGGTCGGACCGGTGATCGGTGCTGCGCTCGCGGGTGCAGGTCACGCGATCACGGGCATCACGAGCGGTTCGGACGACGATCGTGTGGCCGGAGTGCTGCCCGACGTGCCGGTGCTCGATGCCGCGGAGGTGCTGCGCCGCAGCGGCCTGGTGGTCGTGGCGGTGCCGCATGACGAGCTCCCAGGACTCATCAGCGGCCTGTCGGAGCTCGGGGCCTGGCAGCCCGGCCAGCTCGTGCTGCACACGGATCCCTCGTACGGCATCGGGGTGCTGGAGCCGGCGCAGCGCGCTGGTGCCATCCCGCTCGCCGTGCATCCGGCGATCTCGTTCACCGGCACCTCCATCGACCTGCGGCAGCTGCACGCGAGCTTCGCCGCCGTGACCGCGCCCGCACCTGTGCTGCCCATCGCCCAGGCACTCGCGGTCGAACTCGGTTGCGAGCCGATCGTGATCGACGAGGACGACCGCGCGGCCTACGCGGAGGCGATCGCCACCGCATCCGAGTTCTCGAGGGCGATCATCGGACAGTCGACGTCGCTCCTGCGCGGCATCGGTGTGGAGAACCCCGGCGGGTACCTCTCGGCGCTCGTGCAGTCGACCGTCGAGCGTGCTCTGCGCGAAGCATCCGACCCGCCCATCATCTGACGCACCCGCGCCCCCGCCACGCCAGATGGTCTGGGTTCTCCCAGCCCAGGCGCGCCGAAGGGGAGTCGCCGCGAGCCGGCGACTCAGCGGCCCCCGGAGAATCCGCCTCCGCCGCCGCCTCCGGAGAAGCCGCCCCCGGAGGATCCGCCGTAGCTCGACGAACTGCCGGTGCTCGGCGCGGAGTACGTCGAGGAGGCGTGGGTCGCGGCGGTCAACGCGTTCATGCGGATGACGATGCCTGCGGCGGAGCCGTCGATCCACCCCGGCGACTGCTGTTCGTGGGCGTAGTTGACCTCGAGCACCTCGCCCCATTCGCGCTCCTGCCCGAACAGGATCGCGTAGGGGAGCAGCTTCTCGTACACGTGGATGATGTCGACGGAGCCGTCACTGCGTCGCTCCGCGCCCGAGTACGACTGCAGCATCCGCAATCGATCGGCTTCCGCGACACGGATGAACTCGCGTACGCCCTCCAGATACTCCAGTTGCAGGGCACCCGCCGGGGTGAGCACGGTGTGCTTCTTGAACGCGATGACGCTGGAGACGATCACGACGATCGCGCACACCAGAGTCGCGAGGAACACCGGACCGGCGGATGCCCTTCCCGTGAAGAGGCCCCAGCACAGCAGGCCGATCATCACCGCGAGCGCGACGAGGGAGAGCATCTGGATCACCTGTGCGGGCCTGCTGCGCGCTCGCGTGGTCAGACCCCGCTCCTCCGCGGCCTTCGGGGCGGCCTTGAGGAGTCCCGTCATGCGCTTCGCGAACGCCGCGCTGTTCTTCGGCATCTTCATGACGATCCCGGGTTCGGTGTTGTTGAACAGTGCCTTGAGGGCGCGCTCGTCCAGGGGATCGGGGATCGGACCGTCGAGGCGGCGCAGACGTGGGCGCCGCTTCTTCGCCGTCCCCTCCTCGGGGAGATCCTCCAGGCGCAGCATCCCGCGCACCGCGAGGTGCACGATCTGAGCGGTGAGGGAGTTCTTCGTCTTCGGGACGATGGCGCTCGCCAGGAGCGGCGGCATCGAGTCGGGCACGTCGTACTGGGCGACGATGATGCCGGTGCCGCGTCGGCGGGAGCGGATCATGGCACTGGTGGCGAACCAGCCGCCGACCGAGAGCAGCGCTGCGCCACCGCCGACCGCGTATGGCAGCGCATCGGTGGCCGCGTTGGGCTGCCGTGCGGAGGGCTGCGTGACGGTGCCGGGCTCCAGGGCGATCGCGACGGTGACGCCCTCGCCGGCGGCGAGATCGTTCGCCGCCACGCTGAACACGCCGGCTTCCCGGCGGAGGTCGCAGGTGCCGGTGGAGCCCTGCGGCCCCTGATAGCAGGAGGACGCACCGGTCAGGTGCGCGGCCAGCTCTTCATCGAAGACGACCTCCGCCCGGAACGCGTCGATGTCCTGGGTGCTGTCCAGCGGGAGCAGGTCCCAGTAGAACTCGTCCACGTTCGTGCCCCGCGCCGGAAGGATGACGTCGCGCATCGCGTACTCGATGACGTACGTCGTCGAACCGTGCACGAACTCGTCGTCGCCGGTGAGCACGTACACCAGTCCGTCGTCGGTCTCGATCTCGTAGGGGACGTCGTCGCCGTTCTCGTCGCGCACGGAGATGATCGAGGTGTCGAGGCCCGCACCCTGGTAGTGGTCGGGGAAGCCCGCGACGATGCCTCGGTTCTGGTCGGAATCGGGGAACTCGGCGACGCGGGTCTCCACCACGTGCAGTGTCGCACGCCCGTCGTCGTCCATACCGACCTCGTACGTGGCCTCCCACGAGGAGAAGTCGAAATCGTCGACGCCCCCCTGCGATTCGGCGGCGGATGCCGCGGCCGGCGCAGCGGTGAACATCAGGGCGGTCGCCGCTCCGAGGAGAGCGACCGATCGGGGCAGTGATCTCCGGATCATCCTTCGAGCGTATCGAGGGTCGGTGAACGGTTCTCGGCCGGTGCGGTGCGGCTGCACGCGCGGCGGGGGCGTGCAGGGCCGACCGGTAAACTGGGCGGGACTTCAAGGAGCTCTTATGACCACCGCGCCTGACGCGCCCGCATCCACCCCCGACGACGCCGAGGACGTACACGAGCAGAAGGCCGTGCGCCTCGCCAAGCGTGAGCGCCTGATCGCGCAGCGAGTGGATGCCGCGGGAGGGGCTTTCCCGGTCGCCGTGCCGGTCACGCACACGATCCCCGCTCTGCGCGCAGAGCACGGCGAGCTCGAGGCAGGCACCGAGACCGGTGCGATGGTGGGCGTGGCCGGGCGTGTGGTCTTCAGCCGCAACACCGGCAAGCTCTGCTTCGCCACGCTGCAGGCCGGCGACGGCTCGCGCATCCAGGCCATGATCTCGCTCGCCGAGGTCGGCGAGGACTCCCTTGCACGCTGGAAGGAGTTCGTCGACCTCGGCGACCACGTCTTCGTGCACGGTCAGGTCATCTCCAGCCGACGCGGTGAGCTGTCGATCATGGCCGATGACTGGGCGATCGCATCGAAGGCGATCCTGCCGCTTCCCAACGCGTACTCCGAGCTCAGTGAAGAGGGGCGGGTGCGCAGCCGTTACCTCGACCTCATCGTCCGCGAGCAGGCGCGCAACACCGTGCGCGCTCGCGCCGCGGTGAACGCGAGCCTGCGAGCCACGTTCGGATCTCATGACTACCTTGAGGTGGAGACCCCGATGCTGCAGGTGCAGCACGGCGGGGCATCCGCGCGGCCGTTCATCACGCACTCGAATGCCTTCGACACCGAGCTGTACCTGCGCATCGCGCCGGAGCTCTACCTGAAGCGTGCGGTCGTCGGCGGCATCGAGCGGGTGTTCGAGATCAACCGCAACTTCCGCAACGAGGGCGCCGACTCCACGCACAGCCCCGAGTTCGCGATGCTGGAGGCCTACCAGGCGTACGGCGACTACAACCAGATGGCCGAGCTCACGCAGGAGCTCGTGCAGCAGGCCGCGATCGCGGTCGCTGGCTCGACCACCGTCACCTGGGCCGACGGCACCGAGTACGACCTCGGCGGCGAATGGGACCGTGTCTCGATGTACGAATCGCTGTCGGAGGCAGCCGGTCGCACCTTCACGCCCGATGACACGGTCGAGGATCTCATCGCATTCGCCGAGGCGAACGGCGTCGACGTACCGTCGCACGCCATCCACGGCAAGCTCATCGAGGAGCTGTGGGAGCACTTCGTGAAGGGCGACCTCGTTCGCCCCACGTTCGTGATGGACTTCCCCGTCGACACGTCTCCTCTGGTGCGCGAGCACCGCTCGATCGCTGGCGTCGTGGAGAAGTGGGATCTGTACATCCGGGGCTTCGAGCTGGCGACCGGATACTCCGAGCTCGTCGATCCGGTCATCCAGCGCGAACGCTTCGTCGAGCAGGCGAAGCTCGCGGCATCCGGCGACGTCGAGGCCATGCGCGTCGACGAGGAGTTCCTGCGGGCGCTCGAGCACGGCATGCCGCCGTCGGGCGGTATGGGTATGGGCATCGACCGTCTGCTCATGGCGATCACCGGCCTCGGCATCCGCGAGACGATCCTCTTCCCCCTGGTCAAGTAGCACCGTCGCTGACGGTCGGCCGCCGTCAGCGCGCGTCGCCGCGACGGAATGACCATTCCGGCAGTATCGCGGCGTCGATCATGCTGCTGATCAGGCACGCGAGCGAGTAGCTCGGATCGATCTCGCTCACCAGTCGCAGGTAGTGGGCGGCGTGCGACGATCGACCGAGCGCCCACGACAGCCAGGCTGCGGCGGTGAGCGGCGCCGGCCTGGACGCGCGCGGCGCCCGGGCGGCCGCACCTCGCGCCACGGTCAGTGCGATCTTGAGACGGTCGGCGTCCGGGCGCGGACCGTGACCGAGGAACACCCTGCCCAGGTCGTCCGGAACGGTCTGCGCGCCCTCGGAATAGGCGAGCTGTGCGGTCAACGCGCGCTCGCCGGTGGGTAGGTCGGTCGCCCACTGCAGCAGGGCGACATCGCGGTAGCGCGGTCGCTCCATGCACCACAGGAGCGCTGCGGTCGCGAAGGGCGGCAGGTTCTGGGGCGAGTCGAGCAGCTCTTCGAAGAACAGCGGCAGGTCTTCGAGCGCGACGGCAGCGGCGATCGCCTGCGGGTTCGTGCGCTCGTCCTCTGCGAACCCCTGGCTCTCGTGCGCGAGCAGATCGGAGAGCTGCGCCAGTGCGCGCCCGACCCGCTCCTTCTCCGCGAGATCGACGACGGGCAGTGCGGCGCCGGAGTCCTGGTCGCCGGAGACGTCGGCGAGTCCGGGTATCGACGGGACGTCGGGGATCTCTTCCACCGCGCGGAGCACGGGCTCGTCATGCAGATAGCTCGCCCATCCCTGCGAGGTCACGCAGAGCGCATCGACGATGTGCAGGCCCAGGTCTGCGGCGAGCCCGAGCAGTTCGTCGACGACGATGCTCGTCGGAAGCACGAGCCCGTCGGGAGTGTGCTGCGGCGGCTCGTCGGTGTAGACGACGACCGCGACGGCATCCGTGCCGCCGACCCGGGTCAGCAGACCGATCGCCGCGTCGACGTAGTCGTCGAGATCGACGTCGTCATGCGGCAGATCTATGCGCATCGCACCGTGGGCGCGGGAATGCTGGAACGGCAGCAGCACGATGCTCTGCCGCGGCGTGAACCCGGCGAGGGCCGGGACGAGGCCGAGGAACTCGGCGGAATCTGTGGCACGGAGGACTGTGTTCATGCCGTGAGTGTCGCGCACCGGAGGCGGCGAGATCGGTTGTGCACAGGGCAGCGCAGCGTCGCGGAGAGGTGCAGAGAGAGTCGGGCGGTGCCGCGTCGGCGTACGATGGAGGTATGGATGAATTCTGGGTCGCCGCAGCATGGTCGCTTCTGCCGACCATCGGAGTGAGCCTGGTCTTCTTCATCGTGATGCGCAGCATCATCCGCTCCGACCGCACAGAGCGGAAGGCGCATGCGCGGATCGAGGCCGAAGAGCGCGCTGCCCGCGGCCTTCCGCCCCGCACCTCCTGAGCCGACCCGCGCCTTCGCCGCACGGCGGCGTCCCACCGCGCCTGCCGGCCGTGTCGCCGGCACAGACTACGCTGAGGCCTACGCCGCATTCGGCGAAGCGCGCGGTGGACGTCGGGAGTGTCGCATGGATCAGTGGCCGTGGTGGGTGCTCGGCATCGCCATCGTCATCGATCTCGCGATCCGTGTCACGGCGATCATCGTCATACCTCGCAACCGTCGTCCGACGGCCGCGATGGCGTGGTTGCTCGCCGTGTTCTTCATCCCGTACATCGGCGTCATCCTCTTCCTCGTCATCGGCAACCCGCGGCTTCCGCGTGCTCGACGTCGCAAGCAGGATCAGATCAACGCGTACATCGCGGAGACAGCGGATCAGCTGCACTTCGGAACGCTGAGGCCGAATGCGCCGGAGTGGTTTCCGCCTCTCGTCGCGATGAACCAGAAGCTCGGCGCTCTGCCGATCTCAGGCGACAACGGCGCCCACCTGATCAGCGACTATCAGGGATCGCTGGACGAGATGGCCGATGCCATCCGTGCCGCGGACGACTACGTCCACGTGGAGTTCTACATCCTTCAATCGGATGCGTCGACCGACAACTTCTTCTGTGCCATGGAAGAGGTCGCCGCGCGCGGCGTCACGGTGCGGGTGCTGCTCGATCACTGGGCGAACCGCTGGAAGCCCCGCTACCGCAAGACGATCAAGCGCCTCGACGCGATGGGTGCCGACTGGCACCTCATGCTCCCGATGCAGCCGCTGAAGGGCCGCATGCAGCGCCCGGATCTGCGCAACCACCGAAAGCTCCTGGTCGTCGACGGCAACGTCGCCTTCGTCGGATCGCAGAACGTCACCGACTCGACCTACAACCTGCCCAAGAACATCAAGCGCGGGCTGCACTGGGTCGATCTGATGGTCAGGGTCGACGGGCCGATCGTGCTCAGCGTCAACGCCATCTTCCTCAGCGACTGGTACAGCGAGACCGACGAGGTGCTCGGCGAGATCGACATCACGCAGGCCGAGATCGGCAGCGGAGACCTCGACTGCCAGATCGTGCCGTCAGGCCCCGGCTACGAGGTCGAGAACAACCTGCGGCTCTTCCTCACGCTGCTGTACGCCGCCCGCGAGAAGATCATGATCGTGAGCCCCTACTTCGTGCCGGACGAGGCTCTGCTGCTCGCCGTCAGCGCTGCCAGCGACCGAGGAGTCGAGGTCGAGCTGTTCGTGTCGGAAGAGGGCGACCAGGCCATGGTGTACCACGCGCAGCGCAGCTACTACGAGGCGCTGCTGCGTGCGGGCGTGCGCATCTGGATGTATCGCAGGCCCTACATCCTGCACACAAAGAGCCTCACGATCGATGATGAGGTCGCCGTCATCGGCTCGAGCAACATGGACATGCGCTCGTTCGGTCTGAACCTCGAGATCTCGATGCTGGTGCGGGGGGAGGAGTTCGTCGCCGAGATGCGTGCTGTCGAAGACGAGTACCGTGCCTTCAGCCGGGAGCTCACGCTCGAGGAGTGGTTGCAGCAGCCACTGCGCTCAACCGTGCTCGACAACCTCGCCAGGCTCACATCCGCGCTGCAGTGAGCGCCGCCCCGACGGGATGTCGCGCACCGCACTGACACGTCGGCGGCGGACGACTAATCTGAGGGCATGACCTCCCCATCGCGTCTCGTCCTGGCCGCCTCGACCGCGCTCGCCGCCGCACTGCTCGTGGCAGGCTGCGCACCCACGTCGAGCGCACCGGCGCCGGCGCCGACGAGCAGCGCGACGTCGGACGGCTCAGGCTCGGCCACGCAGCCGCGAGGGGAGGACGACGTCGAGGCCGCGTGGCTGGACGGTGGCCGCATGTTCGCCATCGTGACCTGGGGTTCATCGACGTGCGTCCCGATCGTGGACGAGGTCACCGGTGACGGGCAGAAGGTGACCGTGTCACTGATGGATGCGCCCAGCTCCGATGACGAGGTGAGAGCGTGCACTGACGATTTCGCGGCGCGCGCGAGCGTCGGGGCGATCCCCGAAGGGGTGGATCCGACCAAGGACGTCGAGTTCATCGTCACGCTCGGCGACGTCACGGACGACGTCGATCTCGACGGGAACCCGGGTCTCACCGCGACACCCGGCAGCTCGACCGACTACGCACCGAGCGCCGGCTGGTTCGACGACGAGGGCGTGGTGCTGTTGACGTGGGGCTCATCGACCTGCCCGCCGATCGTCGAAGGCCTCGAGGAGCAGGCCGGCGGCGCGACCGTCACGTTCACGACCGAGGACGGCATGTGCACCATGGACATGGCGCCACGCGCGACCGTGCTCGGGTTCAGTGACGACGATGACGACAGCGACGACGATGCGGACGACGGCGAGTTCGTCCTGACCCTCGTCGGCGGCAACCTCGACGCGACGGTGCCGGTGCTCAGAGGCTGAGCCGTCGCTGATCGGCGCGGGCCCGGACGGTCAGAGCGTGTCGACCGGGTGGCCTTCTGGCAGCGCCAGCAGCAGAGAGCCCGGCGCGATCCGGCAGCGGATGCGCACCGCGTCGCCGAACGCGTCTCCGTCGAGCTCGATCGGCGTCGGCCGTGTGGCGGCCGCTTCGGCCACCTTTCCGCGCAGGTAGCGCACGGATGCATCCCTGCCCCGTCGCTGCAGCACGAGCCGCCCGGCGCGGAACCTGCGCAGCACCGAGTTGTCCCACCAGATCTTGCGCCAGACCCCGAGCCAGCCGAACGGACCACTCGGCTGGATGATCGCGACGTCCATCTCGCCGTCGACGATGGATGCTGACGGGATCAGGGCGATCCTGGCGGGGAGGGTGCCGCAGTTCGCGAAGAGCACGCTGTGCACCTTCGTCGAGTGCAGACGCGACTCGTCCATCTGGTAGACGATGCGGAACGGCTTCGCGTTCGGGAGCGATCGCGCGGCGCCGTCGACGTACGCCACCCAGCCGACCGACTTCTTCAGATCGGGGCGCGTGTTCGCGATCATGTCCGCATCGAGCCCGATGCCGGCGAGAACGACGAACGCGTGCTCGCTCGTGTCGCCGTTCTCACGGGTGAGCGCGGCCCAGCCGATGTCGATCGGATGGTGGAAACCTCCGAGCGCGGCCCTGATCATCGCCTCGGGGACGGTGAGGGGGAGCCCGAGGTTGCGGGCGAGCAGGTTGCCGGTGCCGCTCGGGATGATGGCCAACGGGATGCCGGTGCCGGCCATGGCCTCCGCGACCGCCCGCACAGTGCCGTCACCTCCGGCGACGAGCACCACATCCGCGCCCTCGCTGATGGCCGATCGCGCGGCATCCTGCCCGGCATCCTCCACGGTGGTCTGGTGGAAGGACGGCGCGGACCACCCTGCGTCCTTCGACAGATCCCGAACGGCGGCGCGCAGACGCTTCTCATCCACCTTGATCGGGTTGTAGACGAGTGCTGCCTGGCGTCTGGTGGCACGCGTCGTCATGGCGTTACTCTAACCCCGCCCCAGTGTGTCGGCACGTTACCGTGCGACTCGTGCACCGGCGCGCTCACTCGGTAGCATCGGGGATCACCGCGCAGTCCTTCAGATGTGCGCCGCCTCGGGATGGATGCAGCCCCGACTGCCCGCCCGCCCCGCCCCGCAGGAGCCCCGCCCATGTCAGAGCAGAACCACACCAAGAATGAGATCGACGCGCACCTCGCACAGCAGAGGAAGCGCAGGCGTCTGTGGCTGATCGGCGGTGCGGTCGCCGTCATCGCCGTCGCGGCGGCGATCATCATCCCCGCGGTCGTGCAGAACTCCGCCCCGGAAGCTGCGGGCGATGACGAACTGATCCAGCTGACGATCGCCGACACCGCGCAGAGCGACTTCCAGGACGCGATCATCGAGGTCGGCCGCGAGAACGGGCTCGACCTGAAGTTCGTGAACTTCGACGACCCGTACCTGCCGAACACCGCACTGGTGGAGGGCGAGGTCGACGGGAACTCCTTCCAGCACGTCGCCTGGCTCAGCCAGTTCAACAAGGAGAACGGCTCCGACATCACACCGGTGTTCTCGACGGTGATCTCGGCATGGGGACTCTTCTCCGACGATCTCGATTCTGCCGACAGCATCCCCGACGGTGCCAGGATCGCCGTGCCGGACGACCCGGCCAACTTCTCCCGTGCGCTGTTCATCCTGCAGACCGCCGGAGTCATCGAGATCGACGAGAACGCCGGGGTGTTCCCCACCGAGGAGGACATCACGGCGAACCCGCGCGGGATCGAGCTCGTGCGCATCGCGCACGAGTCCGTGCAGACCAGCTACAGCGACCCGACGATCTCCGCGGTCGTGATCGCCACGGACGACTTCGATCCTGCGCTGGAGATCACGAGCGATGATGCTCTCGTGCTCGAGGATTCCTCGGCGACCACATCCAGTCCCTATGTGATCGTCGTCGCGACGACCGCCGACCGCGCAGACGACCCGGCGTGGGCGCTGCTCGAGAAGACCTACCGCGACGAGCGCGTGGTCAGTGCCCTGGAGGAGGAGAAGCGCGGCGAGGCCACGATCGTCGAGCTGCCGGTGGACGACCTGCGCGCTGCTCTCGCCGAGCTGGTCGCACAGTAACTCCCGCAGTGCGGCCGCGCCGCACGATCAGACCGAGGTTCGTATGACAGAGCGCATCCAGCTGTCCGGAGTGTCCAAGGACTACCCGGGCCGAAAGGGCGAGCTCCTCCGCGTTCTCCGCGACATCGATATCTCAGTGCGTGCCGGTGAGGTCTACGGCCTGATCGGTCGCTCGGGAGCGGGCAAGTCGACGCTGCTGCGCATGATCAACGGGCTCGAAGCGCCGACCGAGGGCCGTGTGCTCGTCGACGGCGTGGACGTGCAGTCGCTGTCGCCGGTGGAGCTGCGCACGCTGCGCCACAGCATCGGGATGGTGTTCCAGCAGTTCAATCTCTGGAACTCCCGCACCGTCTTCAGCAACATCGCCACTCCGCTCAAGCTCGCCGGGTGGAAGGACGACGACATCTCCCGCCGCGTGGGCGAGCTGCTTGACTTCGTGGGGCTCGGCGGCAAGGCGTTCGCTCGTCCGCGCCAGCTCTCCGGCGGGCAGAAGCAGCGCGTCGGGATCGCCAGGGCCATCGCCGCCAAGCCGTCGGTGCTGCTCGCCGACGAGGCCACGAGCGCGCTCGACCCGCAGACCACGACCGAGATCGTCGACCTGCTCCGCTCGGTGAACCAGGAGTTCGGCATCACGATCGTGGTCGTCACGCACGAGATGGACGTGATGAGCCAGCTCGCCGACCGCGTCTCGATCCTCAGCGACGGCGACGTGGTGGAGTCGGGCGACATCCACCAGATCCTGGCGAGACCGCAGCATCCGATCACCGCCAACCTCGTCGGCTCGTACACGCGCACATTCCTGAGCGAGAAGGATCGTGAAGAGCTGTCGACCCGTTTCGACGGCAGGCGGATCTCGGTCGCGATGGACGGCGTGATCGCCGAAGGACCGCTGCTCTCGTCGCTCGCCCGCGCCCACAGCGTCGACTTCTCGATCATCCAGGGCGGTGTCGCTCGGGTGAAGAACCAGCCCTACGGGCAGCTCAGCCTCGCGCTGCACGGCGATGACGCCGCGATCGATCGATTCCTCGCCGAGCTCTCGACCCGTACCGAGGTGACGACATGGTGACCCTCGCGCTGCTCGATCTCGACGTGGTGATCCCCAAGGTCGCACGCGCGCTCGGCGAGACGCTGTTCATGGTGACGGTGGCTTTCTTCCTGGCATCCGTCATCGGGCTGATCCTCGGCATCTTCCTGTACGCGACGCGCCCCGGCCAGCTGCTGCACAGCCGCGTGGTCCACACGACACTCAACATCGTCGTGAACACGCTGCGCCCCATCCCGTTCATCATCCTGCTCATCGCGCTGACGCCCCTGACCCGAGCCCTGATCGGTACGAGCATCGGTCCTGCGGCGGCCATCCTCCCCCTGACGATCGCGGCATCCGTCGGTATCGCACGCGTCGCCGAGTCGAATCTCGTGGCCGTGGATCCCGGAGTCGTGGAGGCAGCGAAGGCCTTCGGGGCATCGCCGCTGCACATTCTGTTCGGGTTCGTCGTGCGCGAGGCCTTCGGTCCGCTGCTGCTCTCGCTGACGTTCATATTCGTCGCCCTGATCGACGCGACAGCCGTCGCCGGCGCGGTGGGCGGTGGTGGACTCGGAAACCTCGCCCTCACATATGGTTACCAGCGCTTCGACTATGCCGTCATGATCCTGATCATCATCGTGCTGATCGCCCTCGTGCAGCTGGTGCAGTTCATCGGCAACCGCATCGCACGGCACTTCATCGACGGATGACGGTCGCACTGCTTCCGATTCCTCGACGGGTCGCCGTGGTCGGCGCCGGCGTCGTCGGGGCGTCGGCCGCTGCGCGCATCGCCGAGCTCGGGATCGAGGTCGTGCTGTTCTCGGCGGATCCCGCCGGCGCCACGCCGGTGTCGCGGGCGAGCTTCGCATGGGTCAACGCGCACGGGAAGCGCCCGGAGCACTACCGACGACTCAACGAGGACGGACGTCGTGTGCACGCTGCGCGCTCGGCCGCGCACGAGAGCGCGTGGTTCGTGCAGACCGGTGCCGAGGTCGACGGCGCCGTGCACCCGGACGACGGGTACGTCGACGCCGATGCGTTCCTCACCGCACAGCTCGCCGACTTCCATGCGGCTGGAGGAACGCTGCGCGCCGACACACCGGTGGACACCCTCGACGACGTGCACGAGCTGGTGGGTCGGGTCGACCTGATCCTCGTGGCCGCCGGCGCCGCGACCTCGCGGCTGCTCGGCGACCGCGCCGGCCCGAGGCTCGCGACCTCGGCGGGCGACGACGGATTCCTCACGCGGATCGACGTCGGCGAGCACCCTGTCGAACGCATCCTGTCGGCAGGCGGGCTGCAGGTGAGACCCGACGGCCCCTGGCGCATCGCCGCGCAGAGCCTCACCATCGAAGCCGAACTGCGTCGCACCGGCACGACCGCATCCGTCGCAACGGTAGGGGCGCCGTTGCGCGCCGAGATCGAGAGTGCGCTCGGGTGGCGCATCCCGGAAGACGCCCTGGTGCGCGTCGACCACGCGATCCGCCCCCACGCCGTCGACGGTCTGCCCTGCATCGGCCGTGTCGCCCAGGATGTGTATGTCGCGGTGACGCACAGCGGCATGACGCTCGCCCCGCTGCTCGCCGAGTCCATCGCGCGTGATCTGCAGGGCGACCCCGACCCCCGACTCGCCCCTTTCCGCCCCTGACCTGATCGGACGACAATGACCGACACCGCCTTCACCCCGAGCGACCTGCTGGCGGGGCTCCCCGCGCGCCGGGGATTCGGCGACGCGACCCTCATCCGGCTCGCGGCCGGATCCATCGATCTCGGGGGCGGCAATCCGGCGACCGACCTGCTCCCGCTCGACCTCTACCGCGCGGCCTTCCTCGAGGTGACCGAGAGTGAAGGGTTCGCTCCGCTGCTCAAGTACTCACCGGCGTCGGGCCTGCCGTCCTTGCGTGCCGCCATCGCCGCACGCGAGGGAGTCACTGCGGATCGCGTGCTCATCACGGACGGCGGTGCGCACGGTCTCGCCCTGGCGGTGCTCAGCCTTCTGGATCCCGGGGACACGGTGGTCGTCGATGATCCGGTGTATCCGCTCTTCCTGCGCGTGCTCGACCTGATCGGTGTCGATGTCACGCCGGTGCGGGTCGGCGCGGACGGCATCGACACGGACCAGCTCGAGAGCCTGCTCCGCGCCGGACTGCGGCCGAAGGCGCTGTTCACGGTGCCCACCTTCCAGAACCCGTCCGGTGTCACGTTGAGCGCAGGACGAGAGGCCGCACTCGTCGCGCTCGCCGAGCGGTACGGCTTCGCGATCATCGCCGACGACCCCTATCGCGACATAGCCTTCCCAGGAACCGCCGTTCCCGAGCGCAGCAGCTTCCGCGATTCCGACCGCGTCTTCGCGGTGAACACGTTCTCGAAGACTCTCGGCCCTGGCCTGCGCCTCGGGTGGATCGTGCTCCCCGCCGTGCGTTCGGAGCGCGTCACCTGGTTGCGCAATCGCCTCGACGGCCAGACCAGCGGCGTACTGCAGGCCGTGGTCGAGCGGATGCTGGCCGATGAGCGATTCGACGCGTCGATCCGCGCGGCGGGCGCGGGCTACGCGCGAAAGGCTCAGGCGCTGACGGCAGCGCTTCGCGCGGAGTTCGCAGACGAGGTCGAGATCGCCGAACCGCAGGGCGGGTTCTTCACGTGGGTGCGGCTGCCCGGCGACATCGACTTCGCGCAACTGTTCGAGCGCGCGCAGGATCTGGGCGTGACCTATCAGCGCGGGGAGTGGTTCGCCACGACAGGCGACGTGTTCCGAGGGTTCGCGCGGCTGTCGTTCTCAGAGGTGAGCGAGCAGGATCTCACTGACGGTGTCGCGCGCCTCGCGCAGGCATGGCGGGAGTCGACGGGTCGGGATTGATGCGCGGGCACGCGCTCTAGACTTGGGTCATGATCGACCTCGCTCTTCTCCGCGACCAGCCCGACCTCGTCCGCCGCTCGCAGATCGCGCGCGGCCACGACGCCGCCACCGTCGATGCGGCGATCGAGGCCGACCGATCGCGTCGTGCGGCTCTGAGCGCGTTCGAGGATCTGCGCGCGGAGCAGAACGCCTTCGGCAAGCAGGTCGCGAAGGCCCCCAAGGAGGAGAAGGCCGCCCTCGTCGCGCAGGTGAAGGAGCTCGCCGAGCGCGTCAAGCAGGCGCAGCACGATGCCAACGAGGCAGCGGATGCCGCGGCATCCGCTCTCGCCCTGATCGAGAACGTCGTGATCGACGGCGTGCCCGCCGGAGGGGAAGCCGACTTCGTCGAGCTGCGCCGCGTCGGTGAAGCGCCGGCCTTCGACCCCACCCTGTTCCCGAACGGCCCGCGCGATCACCTCGAGATCGGCGAACTACTCGGCGCGATCGACATGGAGCGCGGCGTGAAGGTGTCGGGCTCGCGGTTCTACTTCCTGCGCGGCATCGGAGCGCGCCTCGAGATCGCGCTGATGAACATGGCGCTCGACAAGGCGCTGCAGAACGACTTCGTGCCGATGATCACGCCGACGCTCGTGCGCCCGGAGATCATGCAGGGCACCGGGTTCCTCGGCGAGCACGCCGACGAGGTCTACCACCTCGACAAGGACGACGACCTGTACCTGGTCGGTACCAGCGAGGTCGCGCTCGCCGGTTACCACAAGGACGAGATCGTCGACCTCTCCGGAGGTGCGCTGCGCTATGCGGGCTGGTCGACGTGCTACCGCCGTGAGGCCGGTTCCTACGGCAAGGACACCCGCGGCATCATCCGGGTGCACCAGTTCAACAAGCTCGAGATGTTCGTCTACACGACCCAGGAGGATGCCGAGGCGGAGCACCTGCGCCTCGTCGCCCTGCAGGAGGAGATGCTCACCGCGCTCGGGCTGTCGTACCGCGTGATCGACGTCGCGGCGGGCGACCTCGGCTCCAGCGCCGCGCGCAAGTACGACATCGAGGCGTGGGTTCCGACGCAGGACGCGTTCCGGGAGCTCACCTCGACGTCCAACTGCACCACGTTCCAGGCGCGCCGCCTTGATGTGCGCCACCGTCCGGCCGCTGAGGACGGAGCCGCGGCGAAGACCCAGCACGTCGCGACGCTGAACGGCACACTCGCGACGACCCGCTGGATCGTGGCGCTGCTCGAGACGCACCAGCAGCCGGACGGATCGGTGATCGTGCCCGAGGCGCTGCGACCGTATCTCGGTGGGCTGGAGGTGCTGGAGCCCACGCTCCGAGACGCTCAGGGTGCGGTTCGGCAGGCGGCGAAGTGACGGACACCTGGCTCGTCGGCCTCGACGTCGACGGAACGATCATCCTGCAGGACGAGACCATGAGCCCCGGCGTGCCGGAGGCGGTCGCACGTGTGCGCGACGCCGGTCACTTCGTGACGATCGCCACCGGACGCAGCTGGATGGCCACTGAACGCTGGGTCGATGAGCTCGAGATCACTCCGGAGTTCGTGGTGTGCTCCAACGGCGCCGTGACGATGCGCCGCGTGAGCGATGCATGGGAACGCTGGCACGTCGAGACGTTCGACCCGACCGCCGTGCTCGCGCTGCTCACCGAACGACTGCCAGAGGCGCACTACATGGTCGAACTCGCGACGGGCCAGCGCCTGTTCACCGGCGAGCTCGACGACTGGACGCTCGGCGACGGTCGCCTGGTCGAACTCGATGAGCTCGGCGCGGAGCCGGTCTCGCGCGTGGTCGTCGTCTCGCCGGGGCACAGCGAGGGCGACTTCCACCGGCTGGTGGCGGATGCCGGACTCAACGAGGTCTCCTACGCGATCGGGTGGACGGCGTGGCTCGACATCGCTCCGCAGGGCGTCGACAAGGGCACGGCGCTGGCGCGCGTGCATGCCGCGCTCGGCATGGACGGCGGCAACGTGTTCGTCGCGGGAGACGGCCGCAACGACCTCGGCATGTTCAACTGGGCGCTCGGCGTCGGGGGTCGTGCTGTGGCGATGGGGCAGGCGGTCGACGAGGTCAAGGACGCGGCGGGCGAGGTCACGACCGATGTCGCCGATGGTGGACTGGCGGTCGCACTGGACACGCTGTTGGATCGTCCAGCGGTCCCTCAGGTGGGGACGCGAGAATGAAACCGGCTAGACTCGACCACTGATCGGCGGATTCGTCCGTCGATGGAGGGTTGTCCGAGTGGCCGATGGAGCTGGTCTTGAAAACCAGTGGGCAGAGATGTCTCGTGGGTTCGAATCCCACACCCTCCGCAGAGAACTGACTGCGGTACCCCCCCCGAGCACCGCAACAGACTCGAAAGGCATTGAGTGAGCGAGAAGATCCGTCGCCGCAGGACTGTGGCCCGTCACGGCCAGCTGCAGTCTCCTGGCCCGATCAGCCAACTCCTCAAGATCATCGGCGTCGCACTCGCTGTCGTGCTGGTGAGCGGCGTCAGCGTGAGCGCCTTCGTCGTCAGCGACCTGTACGGCACGGCGACGGCGGATGCGGTCGAACTCGAAGGACAGCAGCCGGTGCCGCCGGACATCAGCGAATACGAGGGCGGCTTCGACCTGCTGCTCGTCGGCACCGACACGTGCGAAGACGAGTATGCGCATCTGTTCGGCGATCGCTGCTCCGGTGATGACGCCGAAGGCAACCTCAACGACGTCAACATCCTGCTGCACGTCTCGGAGGAACCCCGTCGGATCACGGCGGTGAGCTTCCCCCGCGATCTCATGCTCCCGATCCCTGAGTGCACCCGACCCGATGGCAGCACGACCTCGGCGATGAGCAAGCAGCCGCTCAACAGCGCCTACATGGACGGCGGGCTCAACTGCGTCGCGAAGACCGTCGCCGATGTGACCGGGCAGGACATCGAGTTCGCGGCATCCGTCACATTCGGTGGCGTGATCGAGATCACCAACGCGATCGGCGGCGTCGACGTCTGCCTCGCGACTCCCATCAAGGACCGCTACACCGGTCTCGACATGGCGGCAGGGACGCACACGATCCTGGGACTGGAGGCGCTGCAGTTCCTGCGCACGCGTCACGGAGTCGGTGACGGCAGCGACCTCGGTCGTATCGGCAACCAGCAGCAGTACATGTCGAGCCTCGCACGCAAGCTCATCAGCGGTGAGGTGCTCGGCAACGTCCCCACGATGCTGAGGCTGGCGAACACGGCGCTCAGCAATCTCGAGGCCAGTACGTCGCTGACCAACCCGATGACGATCGTGCAGGTCGCGCTCGCCGTGAAGGACGTGCCTTTCGAGGACATCGTGTTCCTGCAGTACCCGACGTACGAGGACCCGGACGACGTCAACAAGGTCGTCGCCGACACGGAGTCCGCGCAGGCGATGTGGGACGCGATCAACGCGAACCAGCAGCTGCAGATCACGCACGAGAACACCGAGAACGACGGCGTGGTGGTGCAGGAGCCCGCAGCTCCCGCACCCGACGCGCCGACGACAGAGCAGCCTGCGCCGACGGACACCGCTGTCGCCCTGCCGGATTCGATCAAGGGCAACTCGGCCGCGCAGCAGACCTGCTCGAACGGCAACGTCCGCGAGTAGCCGACAGCGACCGCCGCACCGTCGACCATCGGGCGGCCGTGCGATCGCGTAGTGCAGTCGCATGTCTTCATGCACGGGGGCTGTCCGAGAACACGGATGGCTGTCCGGAATGCGGTTTCTGCACTGACAACCGTGCGTTTCGACTGACAAGTGTGCCGGCGGGTTCGGCTCAGCGCGGGGCGAAGCGCACGGGTTCGTGCGTGCGGGCGACCAGCGCTCGCAGTTCCTCGAGCGTCGCAGGTGCGGCGCCTCGCGCGCGGGTCTGCACCAGTACGTTGCCGAGAGCGGTCGCCTCCACAGGGCCGGCGAGCACGGGGAGCCCCGAGCGGTCGGCCGTCGCCTGGCACAGCAGCCGGTTGAGCGACCCGCCGCCGACGAGATGGATGCTGTCGAGTTGACGCCCTGACAGATCGCCCGCGGTGTGGACGGCCGAAGCGAAGGCCGCGGCGATGGACTCGACGATCGTACGCGCGAAGGCCGGGCGGCCGTCGGGAACCGGCGATCCCGCGGCGCGCAGCACCGCCGCGATTCGGGCGGGCATATCGCCGGGAGCGCTCAACGACGCGTCGTTCGCGTCGAACAGTGTGATGTCGTCGGTCACCGCGGACGCGGCATCCAGCAGCGCTGGCAGAGCGATCGCCGCGCCGTCCTCCGCTTCCCACGCGCGCACGGTCTCACTGAGCAGCCAGAGCCCCGTGACGTTGTGCAGGAACCGGTAGCGTCCGTCGACTCCGAGCTCGTGCGTGAAGTTCGCCTCGCGCGCGGCATCCGTCAGCACCGGGTCGGCGAGCTCGACGCCCACCAGACCCCAGGTGCCGCAGGAGATGTAGGCCGAGTTCGCAGACGAGAGCGGCACGGCGACGACTGCGGATGCCGTGTCGTGCGAGCCGACCGCGATGACGGGCAGATCCTTGCCGATGCGGGCCGCGAGCTCGGCGCGCAGCGTCCCGATCCGCGTACCGGGCTCGACCAGTGGGGGCAGAGCGGCAGTCGGGATGCCGAGGCGATCCGCCAGCTCGGTGTCCCACTCGCCCGAGCGCACGCCCAGCAGTCCTGTCGTCGAGGCGTTGGTCCGCTCCGCGACGCGGCCGCCCGTCAGAAGGTAGGCGATCAGATCCGGGATGAGCAGAGCGGTGTCGGCATCCTTAAGTCGCTCGTCGACGCGGTACTGGTACAGCGTGTTGAACGGCAGGAACTGCAGTCCGTTGCGTCGATACAGCTCGCTGAACGGCGCGATCTCGTGCACTTCCGCGACACCGCGCTCCGAACGCGGATCGCGGTAGTGGAACGGCTGTGACAGCAATTCCCTGTCGCGCAGGAGCCCGTAGTCGACAGCCCACGAGTCGATGCCGATGCTCTCGATCGCGGGCTCTCGTCGCACCGCTTCGGCGAGACCGTCGATGATGTGGCCGTAGAGTGCATCGAAATCCCAGTGCAGCCCGTCTTCGTGTTCGACAGGTCCGTTCGGGAAGCGGGTGACGAGTTCGAGCTCGAGCGTGTCGGCGCCGACGCGGCCGATCATCACGCGCCCGCTGGTGGCGCCGAGGTCGACGGCCGCGACCGCACGGACTCTGCCACTCATCGCAGGAACGCCGCCGCCACGCCGGAGTCGACCGGGATGTGCAGGCCGGTGGTGCGGCTGAGCTCGGGGCCGGTCAGGACGTACACGGCATCCGCGACGTTCTCGGGCACGACCTCGCGCTTGAGGATCGTGCGGTTCGCATAGAACTGGCCGAGATCCTTCTCGTCGACGCCGTAGGTCGCGGCGCGGTTCGCTCCCCAGCCGGAGGCGAAGATGCCGGAGCCGCGAACGACGCCGTCGGGGTTGATGCCGTTGACGCGGATGCCGTGCTCGCCGAGCTCGACAGCCAGCAGTCGCACCTGATGCGCCTGATCGGCCTTCGTCGCCGAGTAGGCGATGTTGTTCGGACCGGCGAAGACGGAGTTCTTCGACGAGATGTAGATGATGTCTCCGCCGAGCTTCTGATCGATGAGCACGCGGGCCGCGGCCTTCGACACGAGGAACGAGCCCTTGGCCATGACGTCGTGCTGCAGATCCCAGTCCTTCTCGGTGGTCTCCAGCAGCGGCTTCGACAGCGACAGCCCGGCGTTGTTGACGACGAGGTCAACGCCGCCGAAGGCGAGGACGGCTTCGTTCAGCGCCGCCTGCACGGCGTCGGCATCCGCGACGTTCGCGGCGACGCCGATCGCGACATCGGTGCCACCGAGTTCGGCGGCCGCGGCCTGCGCCTTCTCGAGATCGAGGTCGGCGACGACGACGCAGGCGCCCTCGGCGGCGAGACGGACGGCGATGGCCTTGCCGATGCCGGAGGCTGCGCCGGTCACGAACGCGATGCGCCCCTGGTGCGAGTTCGGCTTCGGCATCCGCTGCAGCTTCGCCTCTTCCAGTGCCCAGTACTCGATGTTGAACTTCTCGGCGTCCGAGATCGGGGAGTACGTCGAGAGCGATTCGGCACCGCGCATGACGTTGATGGCGTTGACGTAGAACTCGCCGGCCACCCGGGCCGTCTGCTTGTTGGCGCCGTAGGAGAACATGCCGACGCCGGGGATCAGGACGATCAGCGGATCGGCGCCGCGGATCGCCGGGCTCTCGGCGGTCGCGTGGGCGTCGTAGTACGCCTGGTAGTCGGCTCGGTACTCGGTGTGCAGCTCGTGCAGGCGCGCGATCTGCTCTTCGACGGATGCCGTCGTGGGCAGGTCGAGGATGAGCGGTTTGACCTTGGTGCGCAGGAAGTGGTCGGGGCAGCTGGTGCCGAGCGCTGCGAGTCGCGGCGCGTTCGACGATGCGAGGAAGTCGAGCACGACGTCGGAGTCGGTGAAGTGGCCGACCATCGGCTTGTCCGTCGAGGCCATGCCGCGGACCGTCCCGGCCAGCGCTGCGGCGCGCTGACGGCGTTCGGCCTCAGGCAGCGCCTCGAAGCCGTCGCGCGTGGCGCCGAACGGCTGAGCCTTGCCGTTCGCCTCGATGTACGCGGCGGCGGTGTCGATGATCCACAGCGAGTTCGCCTCGGCCTCCTCCGAGGTGTCGCCCCACGCGGTGATGCCGTGTCCACCGAGGATGGTGCCGATCGCCTGCGGGTTCTGCTTCTTGATCTCGGCGATGTCGAGGCCGAGCTGGAAGCCAGGGCGCCGCCACGGCACCCACACGACCTTGTCACCGAAGACCTTGGCGGTCAGCTCCGCGCCGTCGGCCGCTGTGGCGATCGCGATGCCCGAGTCGGGATGCAGGTGGTCGACGTGCGCAGCATCCACCAGGCCGTGCATGGCGGTGTCGATCGATGGGGCGGCGCCGCCCTTGCCATGCAGGCAGTAGTCGAACGCGGCGACCATCTCATCCTCGCGGTCGATGCCGGGGTAGACGCCTGTGAGCGCGCGGAAGCGGTCGAGGCGCAGCACCGCGAGGCCCTGCTCCTTCAGCGTGCCGAGGTCGCCGCCTGAGCCCTTGACCCACAGCAGCTCGACCGGCTCGCCGGTGACGGGGTCGATCTCGGTGCCCTTGGCCGAGGTGTTGCCCCCGGCGTAGTTGGTGTTCTTGGGGTCGGCGCCCAGGCGGTTCGACCGCTCGATGAGGGCGGCTGCGATGGGGTTGGTCATGAGGCTGTTCCTTCGGAGGGAGCGGGGGAGAGCTGGGGTGACAGGGCGGCGAGGCGTGCGGACATGCGCTCGATCGAACGGGTCGCGGCGGGCTCCTCCGGACGATTGAGGTGGCCGTGCTGCGTGCCGTCTTCCGTGACGACCTCGACGAGGCGCCCGGCAGCGGCGAGAGTCGTGGCGAAGTGCTCTGCCGAGACCCGCAACTCGTCGATGTCGCCGTTGACGATGAAGGTCGGCGGGTATTCGGCCAGGTCGGCCGCCGCGGCTCGGCCGGGAACGGCTGGCAGCGGTGCATCGTCGACGGGTCCGGCGAGATAGTTCTCGTACATCTTCAAGACCGACTCGGGGCCGAAGCGGTCCGCGTCGGGGGTGGCGTCGAGAGCGGCGCGCAGGGCCGCATCCGGAGCCGGTTGCACGGCGAGGAGCGTCGGGTAGGCGAGCAGCACGAGGGCAGGGGCCTCGTGCGAGCCGGCGAGACGAAGCGCAGCCCCTGCCGCCAGGTTGCCACCGGCGCTGGTTCCGCCGATCGCGAGAGCTGACGGCGATATCGCGAGCTCTGCGGTGTGCGCCAACGTCCATCGCCACGCGGCCACCATGTCGTCGGAGCCGGCAGGGTAAGGGTGACCCGGCTGCGCCGTCACGCCCTCGTGGAAGCCCTCCGGAACCGGAGCGAGTCGGTAATCGACTGAGACGACGGTCGTCCCCCGGTCGGCGAGTCGCCTGGCGACCCAGTCGGATTCGGGCATGTCGATGTCACCGAACAGGAAGCCACCGCCGTGCGCCCAGACGAGCCCAGCGCCATCAGGCGCCTCGGCCGGGTACACGCGCACGAGTCCATCGGCGGCGGAGTACGGATGGGTCACAGCATCCATTCCTCTCCGGAGCGAGACCGAACGCTCACGCGCCCCACCCGGCCTGCGTGCCGCCGACGCGATCGGCGGCGATCTTCTGCTGGTAGCCGGATGCCGCGTATGCGGCCATCGGGTCGGCATCCAGGCCCCGCGACTCGCGCCACTCGGCCAGGGCCGGACGCACGTCGGTGTAGAACGCGTCCATGAACACGGCGTTCGCCGCCAGCACGTCGCCCGACTTCTGGGCCGCGGTGAGAGCATCCTTGTCGACGAGCAGTGCGCGGGCGGTCATCTCCTGCACGTTCAGGACCGAGCGGATCTGACCCGGGATCTTGTCCTCGACGTTGTGGCACTGGTCGAGCATGAACGCCACGTCGGGGTTGTTGAGGCCTCCGCCGCGGATGACCTCGAAGAGGATGCGGAAGAGCTGGAACGGGTCGGCCGCCCCGACGATCAGGTCGTCATCGGCGTAGAAGCGCGAGTTGAAGTCGAACGATCCGAGCTTTCCGAGGCGCAGCAGCTGCATGACGATGAACTCGATGTTCGTGCCCGGTGCATGGTGGCCGGTGTCGAGGCAGACCATCGCCTTGTCTCCGAGCGACGCCACCTGGGCGTATGACGTGCCCCAGTCGGGAACATCGGTGTGGTAGAAAGCGGGCTCGAAGAACTTGTACTCCAGCACCAGTCGCTGGTCGTCACCGAGGCGCGCGTAGATCTTCTGCAGCGATTCGTTCAGGCGGTCCTGGCGGCCGCGCAGGTCGGCCTGGCCGGGGTAGTTCGATCCTTCCGCGAGCCAGATCTTGAGGTCGCGGCTGCCAGTGGCGTCCATCACGTCGATGCACGCGAGGTGGTGGTCGATCGCCTTCTGGCGGATCGCGGCATCTTCATGGGTGAGGGCGCCGAACTTGTAGTCGTCGTCCTGGAAGGTGTTGGAGTTGATCGTGCCGAGCTGCACGCCGAGGTCCTCGGCGTGCTTTCGGAGGTCGCCGAAGTCGCTCATGTCCCAGGGGATGTGCAGGGCGACGCTCGGAGCGAGGGCGGTGTACTTGTGCACCTGCGCGGCATCCGCGATCTTCTCGAACGGGTCGCGCGGTGTGCCGGGTGTGCCGAACACCTTGAAGCGGGTGCCGGAGTTTCCGAACGCCCACGAGGGAAGCTCGATGGACTGCTTCTCGAGCTCGGTGAGGAGGGCGGGGGAGAGCGTGGTCACGATGCACTGCTTTCTATGTCGGATGCTGTGGCGGAGAGCTGCTCCGCGAGATTGAAGACTTCGGTGAGCGGGGTTGCGGCCTGATCGGGCCGGCCGTCGAGGTCGACGAAGAACCGTGCCATCTCGGATTCCCAGCGGGTGGCGACCTCCGACTGGGCGAGGTACGCCTGCGCGGCCGCGTCATCATCGGTCTCGTAGTAGCCGATCAGGGTGCCGCCTTCGCCGAGGAACAGCGAGTAGTTGCGGCGGCCGGCGGCGGCGATCTCGGCGAGCATCTCCGGCCGCACAGGGGAGTGGCGGTGAAGGTACTCATCCAGCAGTTCCGGGCGGATCTGCAGCTGGAAGCAGACGCGGGTGGCGGCTGTCATCGGTGACATGCTCCTCGGATATCCCAGTGGATGAATCGTTTCATTCAATGTAATCGAGATGAGGTCCACGGTCAAGCGCGATCACCAGCGATCTTCACGAACAGGTCGTCAGCGCCCACCTGCCCGCCCTTCAGTAGAACCTCGAGCCCATCGATCGACGGGTCATCGGAGTGGGCGCGGAGGAGCACGACGTTGCCTTCGGGGTTCGCTGCGAGCGACAGCGATTGGATTCCGAGCATCCGCACGACTCGACTGGACGTATCACCGCCGCACACGATGATCCTCGAAGTCACGCCCGCCTGCACAGCGCCCGTGATCATCGAGGCGGCACTCCGGGCGATCGCCGCCAGAGCATCGCCGTCCAGCGTCGTGTCGTCGGAGGTGAGCACGAGGCTGCGTCCGCTGCGGAGCACCCGGACGACGTCGGCGACGGCGTCGTCGTCGACAAGGGAAGGGATCGGGCGCACCACCCAACCGGCCGCTGCGGCAGCCGCGGCCTGGCGGCGGGTCTGCGGCGAGCGGCTGCCGGAGACGACGAGGACGGGGCCGCGGGCGCGGATCGAGCCAGTGAGTGTGGCGCTGTCCGTCGTCCGCGCGAGTCCGATGGCACGGCTGAGTCCGCCCGAGCCGATCATGAAGAGTGGACGCGCGAGTGGGCGGAGAGCGTCGCCGAGCAGTGCGAGATGCGCATCGTCGAGCGCATCCAGGACGACCGCGGCATCGCGCGAATCTAGCACTCGCTGTGCGATCGCGCTCGCCGAGGCGTACTCCGTGAAGTGGAGGGCACCCACGGGCAACGCGGTCTGGTGCGACAGATGCACTGCCAGATCCGACTCCGTCATCGGCGTCGAAGGATGGTTCGCCATCGTCGGCTGACGATCAAGACGATGGACCCTGTCTCCTTCGGCGGCGAAGTGGTGTCCGAACACGGTGTAGCGGCCGAAGTCGGGCTGCGCGAACAGCATCGGCACAGTAGTGGCGCCGAAGATGTCGCGGCCGATCTCCAAGACCCGACCGAGGGAGCCGATGTCCGGTGAGGAGTCGGCCGTCGAGCAGGCTTTGTACTGCACGATGTCCGGATCGATCGTACGCAACGCTCTCAAAGCGGGTGCGACCTCCGCTTCGAGCTGGTCAGTGGGCAGGGATCGCGCGATCCCCGCAATGCCGACGACCGAGCACTCCGCCGCGGCCGCCACCAGGGCGGAGGTCTCAGGGGTCCCCACGAACAGGCGTCCTTGAGCGCCCGTTCGTGCGAACTGCAGCAGGACATCGACACTGCCGGTGACGTCGTCGCCGTAGAAGCCGATGCGCGGATCACCCACGGACAGGACCGAATCGTTCGGTCGCGCGACGCAGCGCTGCGGAGGTCGAGAGTGCATCGTGCACAGATTCGCCGCGCTCCGCGGACTCCCACGCTTCGCGCATGCTCGTCACACCGGCGGCAGCACCGTCGGGGTGGCCGTGTATTCCTCCGCCGGAGAGAACGAGAAGGTCGGAGGTGCCGACGGCGTCGTAGGTGGCGTGTGCGAGTCCGCCCCACTGGCCGGATGACAGTACCGGTAGCGTCGAGGAGACCGTGTCGATGGGCGCTCGGACGTCTGCGATCGCCGCGATCACCTCATGATCGGACTCGTAGAACTTGTTCGAGATGCCGTTCGTGTGGAGATGGTCGGCTCCGGAGAGGCGTGCGAGTTTCTGCCACGGCCGGAACGCGAACCCGAGGTTCTCCGATCGACTGATCGCGCCGAACATGGCACGGTGTCCGTGGATCGGAACCTGGGCGATGCGGTTGAGGTGCGCGAGTCCGGCGAGGCCGACCATGTTGATGCACACCATGACGCAGGTTCCGCCTGCGGCCACGACGAGATCGTGATTCTCCTCGAGCAGGTGGATGTCGTCGGTGATGTTGAACGCGTACATCGGCATGCGGCCGGTGCGATCAGCGTGTCTGTGCAGCACAGGCATCACGGCCCGCACGCGCTCTCGGAGGGGAGCGGACGGCCCGTTTCCCTGCAGCTCGTCGTCCTTGATGAAGTCGACTCCGGCGGCGGCGAGCTCGCCGGCGAGTTCGGCGAGCTCGGTCGGCGACAAGCCGATAGAGGGCTTGACGATCGTGCCTATCAGCGCGCCGTCGGGACGCCCGATGATCTCTCTCGTGCCCTCGACACCGAAACGAGGTCCCCGGTATCGCTCAGCGAATGCGTCCGGCAGCTCGAGGTCGATCAGCTTTATCGCCGCCAGCTCTTTGATCTCGAACAGGTTTCCGGCGATTGCGGCCTGCAGATTGGGGATGGACGGCCCGAAGTTGTCGAGCGGGAAGCGCAGCCGCAGCACTGCTCGACGACGCGTCGCCGGGTCGCCGATCGTTCCGGGAAGCGGTGAGGCTCCTGTGAGGGGGACTTCGTCGAGGCTCTCGATCTGGGCGGCGAAACGCGCGCGAACCGCGTCGGACTCTCGCTCGACACGCACGAAGGTGCCCGTCGACTGCTCCCCGGCGAGAACTTCGGCAGCCTTCTCAAGTGGGAGCGACGTCTCGATGACATAGGAGGCGATCACGCTGTCTGTCACGTCGTCACCACACCAGCGGCAGCCACACCGACATCTCGCCTGGCCCACGATTTCCCCATGCGAAGTAGGGCACGAGGCGCGCGGATGCTGTGACGGGTGCGCCCTCCACATCGGTGTAGAGCACGTCTTCATCGACGGGGGGAAGGATGGCGAGTTCGGTTTCGAGCGCGACCATGCGATGCCCTGCGATCTCGGTGGCGACAGGGCGCAGGCCGACGCCGCGGCGGATGGCCGCCTGCTCGAGCAGGACTCCATCAGGGAGGTCGGCGCTCTCGATGCAGTAGACGATCGGCCCGCGCTGCACCGCGACCTGATTCGTGGTCTCCTCTGCCAGGCGATGAGCGCGCAGGACCCGTGCCGGCATGGGCAGATCGAGGATGATCTCGTCACCCGCTGCCCATTCGCGGGTGATCGTCGCGTAGGTTCCGGCGGCGGACACCTCGACGGGCTCGCCGTTCACCTCGAGGGTCGCTCCGGATGACCATCCAGGAACCCGCAGGTGCAGCGGGAGTCCGCCGAGCTCGGCCTCCGTGACGATGAATGTGATCCGTCCGTCCCAGGGATAGTCGCTCTGCTCACGCAGCGACAGGGAGCGCCCATCAGCGAGAACGGCGTGAAGTTCACTGCCGCCGTAGAGATGAACAAAGAGGCCGTCGTCACCGACAGAGGCCGCCCGCTCGTGGAAGCGCGCGAGCGTGCGCGCGGTGTTCGGCGGGCAGCAGAAGCAGCTCAGGTAGCGCTCGCGCATCCGCGCATCCGAAGGGGGCGGAGACGGTACCGGATGCAGACCTGTGTCGCCGGGCCGCCGAAGCTCCCAGGGCAGATCCCGCACCTGGCGCAGCGCATTGGTGTAGAAGTACTCGGTGCCGTCCAGGCTGATGCCGGCGAGGAAGGAGTTGAACGCGATCTGCTCGATGACGTCGGCGTAACGCGCGTCGCGCGTCAGCGCGAGCATCCGTTCGCCCCACAGGATCATGCCGATGTTCGCGCACGACTCGGCGTGAGCCGTGGTGTTCGGCAGTTGGTAGGCCCGACCATAGGCCTGATGGATGCGGCTGATCTGCTCCTGCCACGGATGCCCGTCGGGCGATGCGCCGTCGTACAGTGCGCCGCAGCCACCGGTCACGTAGAGCTTGGTGTCGACGACGTCGCGCCACAGGTTCTCGAGCACGTTCGCGAGCTCGGCATCTCCCGTCTCGGTCACGAGGTCGGTGAGGCCTGCGTACAGATAGTTGGCGCGCACGGCGTGACCGGCGACGGTGGTCTGCTCGCGAACCGCCACTCGATCCTGATTGTCGTCTCCGCCCTCGAAGTCGTCACGTACGCGTACGAACGCTTTGGCGAGCTCGAGGTAGCGCTCCTCGCCGGTGGCGCGGTAGAGGTCGATGACCGCCATGTAGTGCGACGGGCAGATGGCGCTGCGGGCGAGCTCGAGCGGCTTGTTCGTCGCGAGGTCTTCGAGAAAGGATGCCGCGCCTCGCGCCACATTGAGAAGCGTCGTCGATCCGGTCACCGCGTGGTGTCGCACGCCGACGGTTATCAGGTGCCCAAGGTTGTAGGTCTCGAAATGGAATCGGTCGGCCAGTGCCGTCGCCGACTCGTTGTTGCGCGACGCGATCAGCGTGGGCGTGTGGACATAGCCGTCCTCGCGCTGCACGGAGGCGATGAGCGCTGCGACCATCTCGACCGTCTCGGCGAGCCACGGTTCCGGATCGGTCTCGAGCTGGGCCACCGCGGCCTCGAGCCACTTGTAGAAGTCGCCGTCCATGAACGGAGGGCCCTCGTGCGCTCCCTCCTCCAGTCCGGCTGCCACGCGGAAGTTCCGCAGCCCCGGACTCACGGACGAGTCACTGAGAGACTGCCACATCGCAGGCACCGTCTGCGTTCGGGTGCGCTCGTGAACCTCGCCCCAGAACCCGCTCGCCCAACGGGCCCCATCTGCCTGCAGTGCGCGCAGGGGCGTGCGCGTGGTCGCCGTCGTCATCGGATCTCCGCTCCTTCGGTCGGTGCGCCGTGCGCGGCGCGGGCAGTGACGGTATCCCGTAGGCGTTCGATCCCGGGGACGATACTGGTGAGGATCGGAACCTCCACCTGCACGGCCTCGGCCGCGGATGCCATGGATGCCTGGGCGAGCACGACGACGTCGACCTGATCAGCCACTCGTTCGATCGCGGCGGCGACGAGGTGATCGTGCGCGTCGCGATCGCCGGTGCTGACAGCGGCGAAGGCGCCTTCGATGACCTCGGCGATGATCTCGGGAGAGTGCCCTGTTCGCGCAGCCCGCTCGTGCAGCAGCGCCACGGTGGGCGCGAGGGTCGTCGGCAACGTCGCCAGCACGGCGATCCTCGCCGCATCCGCGGAGGCGGCATCCGCCATCGCTTCGTCGATGCGCAGAACCGGGATCCCGACCTCGTCCTCGACGCGAGCCGCGAGCTGCGAGATCGACGAGCACGTGAGCATCACGAGGTCCGCGCCGGCGCTCATCGCTGCGCGCGCGAGGCCTGCGACGCGACCGGGCACGGAGCCGGCGCGATCATCGTCCGCGAGGTCGGCG
This sequence comes from Microbacterium shaanxiense, assembly GCF_054779995.1. Taxonomy (NCBI): domain Bacteria; kingdom Bacillati; phylum Actinomycetota; class Actinomycetes; order Micrococcales; family Microbacteriaceae; genus Microbacterium; species Microbacterium shaanxiense. The sequence goes on from NZ_BAAGXE010000002.1 coordinate 655,729, forward strand.
ACGATGCGATCGTCGAGGTAGTTGATGAACGTCGCCTCAGGCAAGGCGGCGCGTGCACGCTCCATCACCGGGGCGATGACGACGGCTCCTGTGTGCAGGAAAGCGATGCGGGTCATGCGACGACCTCCTTTCGAGCGAGGGCGACGACCCGCTCGTGCCGACCATGGCCGACCTCCTCGGGTTCGCGGCCCTCCAGATCGATGATCGCCGTGGCGCCCACGGGCACGACCATCTCAACCGTGAGTTCGTCGCCCTGAAGACTCCACGAGATCGCGGCTTCTCCGTACGGAGACGTGTGCGTGGCGGATGCCGACGTGAGCGCGCCACCGGGGCGCGGGGCGAAGCGGATGCGGCGATACCCCGGTGTCTCGGGTGCGAGCCCGGCGACCACACGGTGCAGCCAATCCGCCACTGCGCCCAGGGCGTAGTGGTTGAAGGAGGTCATCGTCCCCGGATTCACGGTGCCGTCCGGGAGCATCGAATCCCAGCGCTCCCAGACCGTCGTCGCCCCCATGTTCACCTGGTACAGCCACGACGGGCACTTCTCTTCGAGCAGCAGGTCGTACGCGGTCTCCTGCTGTCCGTTCGCGCTCAGGGCGTCGGACACCAGCGGTGTACCGACGAACCCGGTCGCGATGCGGTTGTCGCTCTCGCGGATCAGCGCCGCCAGACGCGCGGCGGCTGTCGTCCGGTTCTCCGACGGCAGCAGGTCGAACTGCAGAGCGAGGGCATATGCCGTCGGCGAATCCGAGGTCATCATGCCGTCCCCGACGACGTACCGGGCGATGAATGCGGCGCGGGCCTCGTCGGCGAGCGCTCCGTAGCGGATGGCCGCCTCGGTCTCTCCGAGCACCTCGGCGATCTGAGCGACGAGACGGGCCGACCGGGCGAAGTATCCGCTGGCCACCAGATATCGATCCGTGCGACCGTCGCCCGGATCCTGCGGGGGAGCGGCTGGATCCAGCCAATCTCCCAGCTGATAGCCCTCGTCCCACAGGCGTGACGGGCCGGCGATGTCCGCCTGCAGATCCACCCATCTGCGGGCGCTGTCGAACTGCGCCCGCAGAACCCCGGTGTCTCCGAAGCGCTGATAGAGGGTCCAGGGAACGACCGTGGCGGCGTCTCCCCATGCTGCACCGGGGCGCTGGGGCGTCCACATCGTGTCCGAAGGGATCACGGGGACGAACCAGGGGACCGTGCCATCAGGAAGCTGCTCAGCGGCGAGGTCCTGCAGCCAGCCGGACAGCATGCCCGAGATGTCGAACAGGTAGGACGCCGTCGGCGCGAAGACCTGGATGTCGCCGGTCCACCCCAGCCGCTCGTCGCGCTGCGGGCAATCGGTCGGAAGATCGACGAAGTTTCCGCGCATGCCCCACACGACGTTCTCGTGAAGGCGGTCGAGCTGCGGGTTCGACGACTCGAACCATCCGGTGCGTTCGAGATCGGTGTGCATCACGCGGGCGATGAGAGCGCCGTTCGCGGCGTCGTGGTCGAGGTCGCCTGGCCAGCCCTCGACATCGACGTAGCGGAAGCCGTGGAACGTGAACCGCGGCTCCCACTCCTCCCCGTCCGCGCGGCCTGCGAACGTGTATCGATCGGTCGAGCGGGCTTCCCTGAGCGGTCGCGTGTAGAGCTCGCCGTGCTGGAGCACCTCCGCTGTGCGCAGGGTCACTGTCGTGCCGGCGGCCGCGGTTGCGCGCAGACGCACGACCCCGACGAGGTTCTGACCGAAATCGAGTACCCGGCGGCCGCTGGGAGTCGTGAGCACGGCGACCGGCGCCAACTCTTCCGTCACGCGGACCGGCGGTGCGGTGGGCGCGACGAGAGTCTCGGGGTCGCGCCGGCGCAACTGCACGCGCTCCCAGCCCTCGTCGTCGAATCCCGCGCAGGACCAATCGCGCTGCTCTTCTCTCGCGTCGTAGTCTTCACCGTCATACAGGCCGGAGGCGATCACGGGACTCCGTCTCGCCCGCCAGCTCGTGTCGGTCGCGACAACCTCTCGCGTCCCGTCCGCGTACGAGAGTTCGAGCTGGGCGAGGAACGACTGGTCGTCGCCGAAGACGTTGCGGAAGCCGCCGCGCCACCCCAGGCGACCGCGATACCAGCCGTCGCCGAGCCACGCGCCGATGGCATTCGGCCCGTCGGCGAGCAGATCGGTGACGTCGTACGTGTAGTAGCGCAGTCGCTCCCGGTACACGGTCCAGCCCGGGGAGAGCACGTCGTCGCCGACGCGATGACCGTTGATCTCTGCCTGGTAGAGGCCGTGGGCGGTGGCGTACAGGCGTGCGCGCACGAGCCCCGATCGTGCCGTGAACTCGCGACGGACGAGGGCCGGCCTGCGGTCGTCGGTCATCGGATTCTGCTCCCAGATGGCGCCGATCGGGCCCGCGATCCAGTCCGATGGCGAGAGCAGACCGGTCTCGACCGTCGCCCATGCGCCGGGTTCGCTCCAGACGCCGTCTTCACCGCTGACGCTCACCCGCACGTCCGCCCGCTCGCGGGATCTCAGCGGGTCAGACGGCCACGGTACGAGCACCTGATCCTGTGATCGGACATCGAAGGTGCGGATCCCATCGTCCCCACGCACCTCGAGCCGATACGCACTCTGGCGCCAGCCGGGAGATGCCGAGTCGACGGTCCAGCTCACGCGTGGGCGTGACTCTCCGATTCCGAGTGGCTCGCGATGATGCTCGAAGCGAGGGGCTGATACTGCGGACTTCATCGTAGACTCCCGGATACTCGAAACGTTTCAGAGCGGATATGTCCGGTGCTTTGAACACGCGGAGGAGTAGAATTGTGACGTTTCAAACGATAGCGCACGGTCGTGCGGACCGACCCGGATGCGGCAGTGCGACACTGGACCCAGGAGGCCATTGAATGAATATCGCGGTTACCGGCAGCAGCGGAACCCTCGGGAGAGCGACCGTCGAGCGGTTGCGCTCCGATGGTCATGAGGTCGTCGGCTTCGACGTCACGGGTGTCCCCGGCAGCGGGTTCACCCGCGTCGATCTGTCCGACTACGGGCAGACACTGGACGCGTTCCTCGGAGTCACTGCGAGGCACAACGGTGTCGACGCGATCGTGCATCTGGCTGCTATCCCGGTCAACGGCATCGTCCCCGACATCACGACGTTCGAGAACAACGTCTCGGCATCCTCCCACGTGCTGCTCGCGGCTCACCGCGCGGGCGTCCGCACCGTGGTGTTCGCCTCGAGCATCACGGCGATGGGCTTTCCTTTCGACGTCGCGCCGCCGATGCTTCCGGTCGATGAGACATACACCCGCGCGTTCAACACGTACGGACTCGGCAAGGTGGTCGAAGAGTCCATGGCGGCTCAGCTCGCGGGCTGGCATCCCGATACCTCCATCACGGCGCTGCGCTTCACGAATGTCGTGGCGCCGGACGGATACGCGACGTTCGAGCAAGCGGGGGAGCTCGCTTACCGCCGTGATCTGATCGGCTCGTGGATCGATGCGCGAGACGGTGCCGAGGCGGTCGCGCTCGCGGTGGCAGGAGCGCGGCCCGGGTTCGAGATCTTCAACGTCGCGGCTCCCGGATCCGGATCCCGGATTCCGTCTCGTCAGTTGGCGGAGCACTGGTTCCCTGGTACACCGATCGCCGACGGTCTCGGTGAGTTCGAGTCGCTGATGTCGACGGCGAAGATCCAGGAGCGGCTCGGGTTCCGCGCTCGCCACGACTGGCGTTGACGGGTATCGGCGGGCGGCGCGATCGCGGCCCGCCGACACCGGCCTCATCCCTTGACAGCGCCGGCCGCGAGGCCCTTCATGATGCGCTGGTTCAAGAAGAGATAGAGGATCAGGATCGCGAAGACGGTGATGCAGATGGCGGCGAACAGCGGCCCGTAGTTGACCGAGCCGTACTCGCCGGAGAAGTTGAGCAAGCCGACCTGGATGGTGTTGAGCTTGCGCTGTCCGCCGAACACCAGCGCGATGAGCAGATCGTTCCAGATCTGGAAGAACTGCACGATCGCGACGGTGAAGATCGCGTTGCGCATCATCGGCATTCCGATGCTGAAGAACGCGCGGATCATCGAAGCGCCGTCGATGGTCGCCGCCTCGAAGATCTCACGGGGGATCGCGCGGAAGTACGTCGCCATCATGAACACCGTCAGGGGCAATCCACCTGCGGTGTAGATGAGGATCAGCGGCAGGAGTGAGCCCGTGAGGCCGATGTTGAAGAAGGCGGTGAACAGCGGCAGGATGATCATCTGCCCGGGAATCATGATGCCCGCGAGGAAGACCAGCAGGATCGTGCTGCGTCCTTTGAAGACCAGCACTTCGAGTGCGTATCCCGCGGCTGTGCCGAGAAGCACGAGGAGGATCAGCGACGGGAACGTGACGAGCACGGAGTTCACGACCGTCGTGCTGAGATTCGCTGTCTCCCATCCCGTGACGTAGTTGTCCCACCGCCAGATCTCGGGCATGGCGTACGAGGGGTTGTTGAGGAAGTCGCTGTTGGACTTCAGCGAGTTGATGAACATCCAGAACAGCGGGTAGGCCGTCATGAGGATGAGGGCCGCGATCGTGAGCAGCGTCGGAATCCGACGCAATCCACGCATGAGCGAAGGGCCGGGGCCGCCTGTATGCCGCCGCGGAGCACGGGGGGACGAAACGGCGACGGTATCGAGAGTGGAGGTCATGTCGGCGCCTTTCAGATCGTGGCGTCGCGGCGCGACGAACGGAAGATGAACAGGGTGACGATCAGGCACATCATCGTCAACAGGAGCGCGACGGTCGAGCCGTAGCCGTAGTCGCTGTATTGGAACGCGGTCCGGTACATGTACAGGGTCAGCGGAGTCGTCGAGCTGCCAGGACCGCCCGCGGTCAGAGCGAACACCGAATCGAAGACCTTGATCGTGCCGTTGACGCTGAAGATGATCGAGGCGAAGAGGATCGGCAGGGACATGGGCAGGACGATGTGCCGGAAGAGGCGGACGCCGCTGGCGCCATCGAGTCGCGCGGATTCGATGATCTCGTCAGGAATGTCGAGCAGGCCGGAGAAGATGAGGATGCCGTAGAACCCGATCGAGCGCCACACATCCATGATGACGATCACGACGAATGCTGTGCCGCCCCCGCCGAGCCAGTCGACGCCACTGAGGCCGACGTTGACCAGGAGCTCATTGACGAGACCGTCGTCCGGCGCGGACTGGAAGAGCTTCTGGTAGAGCAACGAGACGGCGACGGTCGGCAGGACGACCGGGAAGAACACGAGCGTGCGCACGAGAGTCGACGACCTGCGCAGCACGAAGTGATAGAGCAGCGCGAGGCCGTAGCCCAGTACGACCTGGAAGGCCGTCACGAGCACCGCGTACCGGATCGTGAACCAGAACGCCTCCCAGACGGCCGGATCGGAGAAGAGCCGTGCGAAATTGTCGAGTCCGGCGAACTGGAACCCGGAGAGAGGTGTGCCGTCGAAGAACGTCAGGAACAGGGACCAGACGACCGGTACCAGCATGATCAGCGTATAGACGAGCAACGCGGGCACCAGCAGGAGGACGATCGCCTTGCGGTCACCGAAGATCGACTTCATCGAGGGGGCCTTTCCGGGGTGAGTGGGACGTGTGCGAGGTGAACCCGCCGACGTCCGCGAGAAGTATCGAGTGCGAGGTGCCCCGCCGCAGAGACGACGGGGCACCTGTGGATCACGGGTTGTCGATGGCGTCCTGCACCATGCTCATGAACTCGTCCGGCGTGAGCTGACCGGTGACGAGCAGCGCGGCGTTCGTCGACGAGATCTGGCTCGCCTTGGCGTTGAACAGCGCCTCGAACCACAGCACGCTGTCAGTGCTCTCGGCGATCGTATCGGCGACCTTCTGCGAGATCTCGGGCAGGTCGGCCTCCTCATCGGCGACGAAACCGGTGATCTGGCCCTGCTTGAGTGCTTCGTTGCCGTAGTTCTCGGCGATGCAGCCGAGCCATCCGGCCACACCGTCGGAGTAGCTTTCCGAGCTGAACGTGGCAGGCAGGCCCACATTCGCCGGATACTGGTCGATCGATCCGGCTCCGCCTTCGACGGCGGGGAACGGGAAGAAGCTCATGTTCTCGGCGCCGACCTCATTGCCCTCGCCGTTGATGTTGCCGAGGATCCAGCTTCCCATGTAGATCATCGGCGACTTCCCGGTGAGGAACAGGTTGTACGAGCCGTCGATGTCGAGCGATGTCACGTTGTCCCCGAAGTAGCCCTCAGCACCGAGACCGGCTATGGCCTCGGCGGCCTCGACGTACTCGGGGTCCGTCAGCTTCGCTTCACCGTCGGCGACCTTCTGCATCGCGTCGGGCCCGAGGTCGCGGAAGATGTACGTCGAGAGAAGACGCGTGATGGGCCATCCCTGCTCACCCGAGGCCGAGAGCGGCGTCAGCCCCGCGGCCTTCGCTTCCGCAGCGACAGTGAGGAGGTCGTCCCATGTCTCGGGGACCTCCCAGCCGTTCTCCTCGAAGATCTGAGTGTTGTACCAGATGCCCTCGATGTTGTACTGGAAGGGCAGGAAGTTGAAACCGCCGCCGTAGAGCTTCTCGATCGTGGAGACGGCACCGGGAGCGATCTTGTCGCGGACCCCGAGGTCAGTCAGTGCCTTGTCGAAATCGACCAGCACATCCGCCTCGGCGAGCTTCGCGCCCTCAGCCGGGTTGCCGCCGGCCGAGAACATGGGCGGAAGGCCCCCCTGGCTGGCGAGGAGCTGGATCTGCGAGTCGAGTTCTGCCTGAGGCATCGAACTGACTTCGAGGGGGAGGGTCTCATCCTCGGCCTTGCAATCACCGGCGGCGAGCGCGTCGAGCACAGGTTCGGTGGTGGTGTTCTCGGAGTTCTTGAGGAACTCCATGGAAGAGGGCTCTGCTCCGCCGCTGCCGCCTGCGCAGCCTGCGAGGACGAGGGCGCCGGCACCGAGCAGTGCGGCCGCGCCGATGAGCGCCTTACGGGGGCGCCGCCGTGGTGCTGTGAACACATTTCCTCCTTGAAAGTGGAATCTCCTTATTGAGACGTTTCAATTGGATGCTAGATGCGTGGCAAGCCAATGTCAATCGGGAAAATCGCCACGGTGGCGGAACGGTAGCCGTGCTGCGCGGTGGTGGCACAGGCGAGATGCCTCTCGGGTAGGGTGGATCAGGTTGAAACGTCACAATTTGATCACAAGACAGCCGGGGGGCGTTCTCGATCGGCGCGGACGGTCGCGGTCGCGAGCGCGCCTGCGGGCAGAGAGGACTGCGGAGGCTTTGAAACGTTCTAGCGACAACGCTGTGCGGGCCGCCTGCTCCTGTACAGTGGCGTTCAATCTGTGAGTCACGCGAGTGGAGGGGGCCGCCGAATGTCCAGGGTCGGCATCCGCGACGTCGCGGCGCTCGCAAATGTAGCCGTCGGAACGGTCTCCAACTTCCTCAACCACCCGGACCGGGTGTCCGCTGACAAGGCTCAGCGCATTCAGTTCGCGATCGACTCACTGGGTTTCGTGCCGAGCAGTGCCGGTCGTCAACTGCGACTCGGTGTCTCGAGTGTGATCGGCTATCTCGCGCCAGACGTGAGCAACCCCTATTTCGCCGAGATCGCCGAGGGCGTCGAGCGACGCGCTGACGAGCGTGGAGTCACCGTGTTCCTGGCGAACTCCCATCGCAGCCGGGATCGCGAGGACGCATACCTCAGGGTGTTCGAGCAGCACCGGGTGCAGGGGCTTCTGGTCTCATCGCACCTTCCCGTGGAGGAGCGCCTCGCTCAGGTGCGCAAGCGTGGCACTCCATCCGTTCTGATCGGCCAGAAGGGACGCTCGGACGAACAGCCGTCCGTGTCGTTGGACGACGTCTCGGGCGGCCGGAAGGCGTTGGAGCATCTGCTCGACGTCGGGTGCCGCAGGATCGCCTACGTCGGTGGTCCGCTGGGCATTCCTCAGGTCGCGGATCGCCTCGCCGGTGCGAGCGAGGCCGTGCGCCTGTTCGGTGCAGCGACGATCGAAGTCATCGACATGCCCGACCGTACCGTTCGCGGAGGCCGTGAGGTGGGGGCAGCCTTGCTGGCCCGACCGGCGGAGCTCCGCCCCGACGGGATATTCGCCGTCAATGATCTTCTCGCGTTGGGCATCATGCAGGTGCTGGTGCAGGGCGGCGTCGACATTCCGCGCCAGACGGCGATCATCGGATACGACGACAACGAGTTCGCCGAGGTGTCGCTCATCCCGCTCACCAGCGTGAGCGGCAGGCACGACAGTTTCGGCGGCACGGTGGTCGATCTGCTCTTCGACACCATCGAAGGCCGTGCGATCGCTGATCCCCACCACATGTTCGAACCTGACCTCGTCATCCGTGCCAGCACGGAAGGATTCGGCCGAGCATGACCGTCAGCGTCAGGGAGGTCGCTGCCCACGCCGGCGTCTCGGTGGGTACCGTTTCCAACGTCCTGAACCATCGCGAGCGTGTGGCTCCGGAATCCGTGCGGCGGGTGAACGAGGCGATCGAGGCCCTCGGTTACGTGCGAAACGATGCTGCCAGGCAGTTGAGGGCTGGGCAGAGCACGACGGTCGGTCTCGTCGTGCTGGATGTCCGGAACCCGTTCTTCACCGAGATGGCTCGAGGCGCGGAGCAGGAGGCCGAACGGCATGATCTCGCAGTCATCCTCGGCAACAGCGACGAGGACGAATCGCGTGAGTCGCGCTATTTGGATCTGTTCGAGCAGCAGCGGGTGCGCGGAGTCCTGATCTCGCCCTACGGAGAGGTCGGCCCCCGACTGCAGCGGTTGCGTGAGCGAGGCACTCCGGCCGTGCTGGTGGACAGACGAAGCGCCGATGGCGTGTTCAGCTCCGTGTCCGTCGATGACGAGAAGGGCGGGTGGCTGGCCGGCACGCACCTGATCGAGCGCAGTCGACGCCGTCTGATGTTCGTCGGCGGCCCGGCCGACCTGCGGCAGATCGAGGACCGACGCCGTGGCGTCGAGCGTGCGGTGCGTGAACGCTCCGGTGTCACGCTCGAGGTCTTCGCGACATCCGCGATGCAGGTCGCCGACGGTCGCGCCGTCGGCGAGGAGATCGCCGCCAGAAAGGCGTCGGAACGACCGGACGGGGTGTTCGCCGGCAACGATCTGCTTGCTCTCGGCGTGCTGCAGGGCCTGCTCCAGTCGCCCGGGCTGAGGGTTCCGGAGGACGTCGCGCTCATCGGGTTCGATGACATCGACTTCGCGGCGGCGGCCGTGGTCCCGCTCAGCTCCGTGCGTCAGCCGAGCAGGATCATGGGCGAGACCGCTCTGCGGCTCCTGCTCGACGAGGAGGCGGATCCTGGTCGGCCCGTGCAACAGGTCGTGTTCGAACCCGAATTGGTGGTCAGGGCGTCGACCGGGCGATGAACTTCTGACGTCCCTCGCTCGATACGACTCTGCCGAAGCTCAGAACTCGGTCACCGTCGCGCGATCTTCGAGGAACGCGATCATGTTCAGCACCAGGAAGTTCCAGTTCTGGAAGTTCCTGGTCATGATGGCCTCGCCGGTGTCGGGATTGTAGAACTCGTGGAGCGACCCGGTGGTCTCGAGATCGCGGCCGAACAGGGCGACGGTCTCTTCGGCGATCTCGCGGGCATCGTCGAGGAAGCCGTACTTCTGAAGCCCACGGAAGACCAGGTAGTTGCTGATTCCCCAGACCGGTCCGAGCCAGTTGGACGGATTGTTCGACGCGCGCAGGTTGTAGGCCTTCTCGAGGCGAGAAAGGGTGCGGACACCGTAATTCGCGCGGAATGTGCGGGCGTCCTGCAGGCGCTGCCGCATCCGCTCCGCCCGCTCCTGCGATGCGATTCCCGCCCACATCGGGAGGAAGCTCGACCAGTTGTCCACACGAAGAAGCAACGAGGACCAGGACCGCGGCGCGCCGCTGTGCAGCCAATCCTCTGAGTCGATCTCCCGGAAGGCGAGGTCGGCGCTGTAGTACGTGCCGTCGCGCTCATCCCAGAGGTGCTCGTTGATGGCGTCGGCGAGGTCCTGTGCGTGCCCGCGCCAGACGTTGGCCTCCTGCAGACGATCGACGTCCTCGAGCAGAGACCCGTATGCGAGCAGCTCCCGATACAACAGGGAGTTGAGGTAGATCGATGCGGTGCTGCGGTCGGGACGGTAGTAGACCGACGGGTCGTTGTCGACGCCGATGGCGAAGTCGGTCTGCCAATAGGCCAGACCGGTCTCGGCATGGATGTGACTCTCGAGATAGCGGTGGAGGAACCGTTCGATCGTCGGGAGGTCGTCGCGGATCCACTCGGTGGTTCCACGGCGGCGACTGAGCAGTGCGGTCTGCTGAGCGATGATCGGCTTGTGCATGTTCTGCGAGAACCCGGCTGCACGGCTCGGGTCCCCGTGCAGAAGCGGTCCTTCCGGCTTGAGCAGCAGCGGCATGACACCGTCTTCGTCGGTGTGTGCGAGGAAGTTGCGTATCGTGCCCTCCTCGTAGGCGCCGAAACGACCGGTCTGCCCTGATTCGAGTTCGACCTGTCCGAGCACGACGCTGATGAACCAGGAATCCCAGTCCCACAGCGCCGCCGAGTAGTACGGGGAGTCCGGCGAACTGGGCACGGTGTACGGATGAGTGAGGACGCCGCTCGGCTCCCGGGTCATCTGCACGGCGTGCTCGAGGATGTGCGTACGCAGTCGGTGCTTCCAGTTGTCGATCATTCGTGCTGTTCCTCTGCGGGGAGCGGGATTCGGGTGAAGGATGCGGGCGGCAGGATGAGCGCGATGGTCTCGTCTTCGACGACGAGGCGCACGGAACGCTCGGCGGTGTCGATGTTCGCGGCGAGAATCGCACCGCCTTCATGAGTGCGGCTGCCCAGCGCCCATACGAACCCGTCGGGACTGGGGCCGGAGATCAGTTCGGCGGTGTCATCGGCGGCGAGATCGACCAGTTCGCGGACAGCCGCGAGAACAGGCAGATCGGTCCCGTCCGTGTTGCGCACCCCGCGCGGGCCCCATTCCTCGAACCACACAACGGTCGCGACTCCAGGTCGAGCCAGTGCAGCGGCGCTGGCGATCACCCACGCGGCGAGCTCTGTGGCGCGCTGTCGTGGATCGTCGACCCCGGTGAACTGCGCGCCGTATCCCTCGGCGAGATCGATCCGGCTCGGCGCGGGCTGCGGGCCGGTCGCGACGTCGTTGAATCGGGGTGCCAGAGTGACGGGTCCGATGTGGACGGGCAGCCCGGCGGCGCGCTCGATCATCTCGTCCGCGATGAGCCGCTGGATCGCGATGGACTCGACCAGCTGCTCCGTGTCGCGCGAGTGAAACAGGGGAGTGAGGGTGACGACGAGTCCGTCGAGGTCGTCCGGGAGGCGGTGGAACTCGCGGTTCATCTCGGTGAAGTGCGAGCGGCTGCCTCCGACGACGGGTATCTCCCGCCCCGCAGAGGCCAGGGCGCTGCGCAACAACGCAGTGCTCGCGGCATCCGATACATGACGGGCATCTCCGACTGCGTGGAATGCGGCGATGCGCACGACGGGCCGCCCATCGAGCGCGGCGACCGCCCGTGCGACCTCGTCGGGTGCTTCAGGATCGAGCACCAGTCGCACGTCGAGATGCTGGCCGGTGGCCGCCGCGCGTTCGAGAGCCGCGTGCCAGTTGGTGCTGGCCAGATCCAGTTCGACGAGCAGCTCAGGGCCGAGCGGTGCGAATGCCGGTGCAGGGTCGGGCGCCGACGACGCCGCGACGCCGATGGACGGGAATCGGCCGCCCCCGCTGAGCCGGATGACGGCACCGCCGGGTACGGCATCGTGTGCGTCGGTGTCCGCCCGTGCCGTGATGTGCACAGATTGCGTGATGTGCTCGCCTGCGGCGACCGAGTAGGGAAAGGGCAGGGAGAGCGGACGGTTGTACGTCTTGTACGAGGCGTCGGTCCAGTTGCGCTGGTCCTCCATCTCGAACACGTCTCCGTCGAAGCGGACGCTGATCAGGGTGTCCTCGTCAGACCACTCCAGTTCAGAGATTTCAGTCATGGGCTGGTGCGGGCTGATCCCGAGCGGGAATCGGCTGTGCTCGGTCGTTCCGTCGGCACGACCGACGACGACTTCCTGGCCGGCGATCAGAGGGGGATGCAGCACGACGAGGCCGATGCGATTCGTCAGAAAGGGCTGCGCGGCCTGCAGGTCCATGCCGATCGTGATGCCGCCGTCGACGAGCTCGACGCGAACGCTGCCGATGAAGGCCGCGGGCTCGTCGGAACGGACGGCGAGTTCAAGAACATCACCGTCTGCGACCACGGAATCGACGAAGAGCGGAACGGTGTTCCAGTCGTGGTCGCGGATCACCGCGCGAACGCTGCGCAGCACGCGACGCCCCCGCCAGCGCAGTGCGGCGATCTCGTCGTCGCGTCTCTCGAAGCTCCAGTGCCCGAGCCTCCGGATGTCGCGTTCAGCACGATTCCAGGTCACAGCATTTCCACTTTCGTTCTCGTTCAGCGTTTCGTGACGCCGACGGGGCCGGGCTCGACCGACTCGCGTCGATGCGCGAGTGCGAGACACAGCATGATGCCGCCGGCGCTCACAGCGTCGTCATGCCCCCGTCGACCGCGAACAGCGCTCCGGTGGCGAACTCTCCGTCGCTGCTGGCGAGGAACACCATGATCCCCTCGATGTCGGCGGGGCTGCCGGCGCGACCGAGCGGAATGCGCCCGACGATCGCCGCGCGCGATTCAGGATCGTCGGAGATCGTCGAGACGAGCCCGGTCTCGGTGTAGGCGGGAACGACCGTGTTCACCCGGATGCCGTCACCGGCATATGCCGCGGCGACCGTGCGGGTGAGGCCATGGATGCCGGCCTTCGATGCGGAGTACGCCGTGAAGTCCTGCCCTTCCCCGTTGAGGCCGGTGGGGCTTCCGGTGAGGATGATCGACCCGCCGCCGGCAGTCAGCATCGCGCGGACCGAGTGCTTCACGGTGAGGAATGTTCCGGTCAGGTTGATGTCGATCGTGCGGCGCCAGACGTCGAGATCGAGATCCGCGGCCTTGGCATCCTGCCCGAACAGCTGCACTCCGGCATTCGCCACGACCACGTCGGGGCTCCACCCGGCGGCGACGAGGTAGGCGAACGCCGCTTCGACGGATGCCTCGTCGGCGATGTCGACGACTGCCGCGCGGGCGACGTCGCCGATCTCCGCAGCGACGGATGCCGCGGCATCCGCATCTCTGTCGGCGATGATCACTCGGGCGCCCTCGCGAGCGAAGCGCTCGGCGACCGCGCGTCCGATCCCCGCTCCGGCGCCCGTGACGAGTGCCGTCTTCCCCTGGAGGCGGGTCATCTCAGCGCTCGATCTTGTCGAGGTGGAGCATCCGCGCGAGGTTCTTGTCGAGCTCGTCGTCGCGGAAGATCTTCTTCCAATCGTCCTTGATGATGCTCTCCCTGCCGTAGTCCATCGCGATCAGGCACGCGTCGCTGAACGGGTTGTCGCCGCGCAGGCCGTTGGCCAGTGCCACCTGCGTGTGACCGTACAGGATGCTGCGCGCAGCCGCCTCCGGAACGCCCATCGTGTTCACGGCCTCCTGAAGAGCCTCGTTGAGGAGATCGCCGATCATGCAGGCGACGGTCTCCACGAGCGTCGGCTCGAGCTGTGCGAGCTGCTTGATCGTGACCCAGTGCACGTCGATGACCGGGGCGTAGATCGCGCGGACCGTCGCTTCGACGATGGCCCTCTTCGCTTCGTCGTCGCTCTCGATCGCGGCGATGGCGTCTTGCGGGGCGGCGATGCCGCCGAAGGTGTCGGCCCACTGCGCGGGGGTCTCGCGCTGCAGGAAGATCGACGGATGGCACGGATGCGCGACGGCCTGGATGACGTCCTCGCGAGTGGTGAGCAGCCCGGCGTAGGCGGCGGCCGGGTCGAGCGTCAGCACGATCGCGCCCGAACGCAGCTGCGGAACCAGTTCGGCCGTGACGGGGCCGAGGGCCAGGTCAGGCACGGCCAGCACGACGATGTCGGCGTCGGCCACGGCTGCGGACGCGTCCGTCAGTTCGCGCCCAGCGTCGATCGTGCGCTGCCGACCGGCGGGGGAGTTCTCCACGTACCAGACGGTGTGGTCCGTGTTCGCGAGGTTGTCGGACACGCGCATGCCCATCTTGCCGCCCGCGCCGATGACGGCGATCTTGTGGTTCTCGGTCACAGTGTGCTCCTCAGATGTTCCAGTGTGGCGCGGGTCCATTCCCGCTCGGTTCGTATGGTCGTCTCGGCGTCGTCCTGCCACGGCAGCCAGTGCTCGACGATCTCGTTGATGCCGCGCTCGCGAGGGCGGACGGCCCCGAGAATGTGGGCGTAGTCGTGCAGCCCAGATCCCATCGAGGCGCCGCTGTAGGTGAATCCGACCCAGCCCGGCTGGCGGGCGAAGGCGAAGTCCTTCACGTGCACGTTCTTGGTGAGCGCCGCTGTCTGCTCGACGCACGTTCTCGGGTTCTCCAACCGGGCCACGACGTTCGCCGGATCGAGGCAGATTCCGAGGCGATCGCTGCCGACGCTCTCGACGAGACCGACGAGGTCAGCCGTGGCCAGCTGCTCGTACGTCTCGAGCGCGAGCGTGACCCCCGCGGCTTCGTATTCGCGCATCGTGCGGCGCAGCCAGGTCTCGGCCTCGGCCAGCGAAGGACGCGAGTCCGGACCGTAGAGCATGCTGCGCACCAGGCGCGCATCGAAGACATCGGCCAACTCGAGGAAGCGACTCAGGTGCTCGGGGATGATGCCCTTCGTGCCGAGCTCGATCGTGAGACCGAGGTCTCCGGCGGCCTTGGCGGCGTCGCGCAGTTCGGTGTCGGTCATCCGCTCCAGCGGTGCGTAGTCGCAGATCTGGAAGAGGCCGACGCCCTGGGCGCGGGTGTCCTCGAGAGCGTCGATCAGGCTCAAAGGCTGCGGCACGCGGTCGGAGTGCTGCCAGAAGTAGGCGTAGGTGCCGAGTCCGATCATGATCACATTTTGACAAACCGGTTGACCAATTGCAAGTCTTCTCCTCGCGCTCGGGTAGGTTGAAGCCATGCCCGCATACCCCGGCGAATCGGTCGATGACATCGCGTCCGCGCTGAGTGCGCTGCCCTCTGGGACGCCGGTCTCCGAGGTGGCACGACGTCTGCTCGATCTGTTCACCAGCGGAGCAGTGGCACCCGGCACCAGGCTGCCCCCGGAGCGGCAGCTCTCCGCGACACTCGGCGTCGGGCGTTCGGCAGTGCGCGAAGCGCTCGCCGCGCTCGAGATTCTCGGGATCGTCGATGTCAGGCCAGGATCCGGCACCTACCTTCGCGGACTGGCGAGCGAGCTTCTGCCGCAGACGCTGCGCTGGGGGCTGCTCATCGGCGAACGCAACACCGCGCAACTGCTGGAGCTGCGCGAGGGGCTGGAGATCTACGTCGCCCGGCTGGCCGCTGCGCGGGCGGATGCCGCGGTCATCGCCCGGCTTGACGACGACGTGAAGCGGATGCGCGAGACGGTCGCCGATCTTCCCGCCTTCGCGAAGGCCGATCTCGATTTCCACCACGCGCTCGCCGAGGCTGCCGGCAACGAGACGTTGACCGATCATGTGCACGTCATCCGCTCGCTCCTGCAGGTCTACGCCGACCGCGCGGTGCACGATTCCGCCGAGGCGGAGCGGGCGGTCGCGGAGCACGAAGCGGTGCTGGCGGGCGTGCGCCGAGGTGACGGCGACGCTGCCGCGTCCGCGATGGCCGTGCACATGGCGACGGCGACAGCGCGGCTGCTGGCCGACTCGCAGGCGTGAGAACGGCCGGTTCGTGACACTCGTTCCGACCGGTTATGATGGAGGAGCGCATCCGTGCTTTCGAGTCGGATGTCTGGAGACGTCGCATAGTCCGGCCTAGTGCACCACCCTGCTAAGGTGGAGTTCCCTCACGGGAACCGAGGGTTCAAATCCCTCCGTCTCCGCACCTGGTCAGAAGCGATTTTCGCTTCCTATCCGACCTTCCCTCCTTCCCCTGTTTCGTTGTTGTCAGGGGAGTGAGAGGGGAGTGACGCGTTCAGGCGGCGCAGAGCCTCTATGTCCTGAGCTTCCCCGAGCACATGTGCATACACGCGCAGAACGGTGCGCGGGTCATCCCCGAGCCAGGCCGAAACCTGGTTGATCGGGATGCCCTGCCGCAGCCATGTCGAAGCGGCGTAGTGGCGCAGATCATGCACCGTATGGTCGGGGGACGTCGACGTCCACGCAACTGCACGGCGAAAGTAGGTGCCCCGCAGCTGCAACCCGGTCGCGCTCGTCGCGAGGTAGTCCGCTGGCCCCTTGCCTGCCGCCCACTCTCTCGCAATCTCATGCGCACGCGCCACGAGAGGCACAGTACGGCGACCCCTGGCAGTCTTAGGCGACTTCTCGGCGTAGCCGTCGCTCTGTGCACGAAGCACCTGAACGGCCGGGAATGGCGCGTCTTGAAGCTGCCCAACCCTCATCGCGCGTAACTCGCTCCACCTAAGGCCTGAGAGGCTGAGGAATTCGGTGATGAGCGCGCCGTGCGGTGAACGGCTCCGCTGTGCATCAAGAATCGCCGCGAGGATAGAAGCCGTCAGCGGCGCTCCTTCATGAGCTTGCACGGCACCAGACGGCATCCGCACAGAACGAACAGGATTCGTCGGCGTGTAGCGCTGGCGAACAGCCCATGACCATAGTGCCGAGAGCGTCGTGCGAATCCGCGAAACCGTGGAGTGAGCGCGAGTGCTCAGCAGATCGGTGAGCACCCCCAGTACCTCCGCCTCCCCCACCGATCCGATGGGCCGAGCAACGAACTTCGACGGAAGTGCAGCGAAGTTATCGCGGTCAGTGCGGAGCGTGTGCGGCGCGACCTGGCCTGAACGTGCGACGAGAAACGTAGCAATGACCTCCGAAAGTGGCGTGCGCAGCTGCTGAGGGGCGACGAAGCTGCCAACGTGAAGCGCTTCCTTCTGCTGCCGTTCGAACGCATCCGCGGCACGTCGGGTCGTGAACGTCTTATCCGCCACGACCCGGCCACCTGCATGGAGCCGCACCCGCCACCGAACACCGGAGGCTGTTTCTCGTCGCTCAACGCTCAACGGTCAGCCCCGCAAGCCGATGCACGTCAGCAACGGCGTATACCCTTCGAGCACCGACGACAAGCGGCGTGATCGGGAAGGTTCCAGCCCTAACCTTCCGAGAGATCGTCGACGGGTGCACCCGCATAAGCTCCGCGAGTTCGGCCTCCGTGTACCAGAGCGGCGTATCCACGGTCTTACTCATCACTCGTCCCTCCACTTCTCAACCAGTCGGCTCCACTCGGCGTACATGCCGCTCAATGCCACATCTTCGTCTGCAGTCCAGGTGCCACCAGCTGTGAGGCACAGGCGGTCTGCCTCCCGTCCGCCGATCTCATCCGTCAACCGTTCAATTCGAGCCACAGCCGCCCTATCCGCATCAGAGCCGGGCGTGCGCAGCGGCGGCAGGGCCGGTCGCAATCGGCGAGCCAGAGCAATGAACTCATGGAGGTTCGTGACGACCTGTTCAAGCCGCGAACCCGCAGGCCGAGTTAGGCGGCGGCGCTCGTCATAGAAAGCTCGCAATTTCATGTCATGCTGAGCCGTCCACTGCCCCACCATTGCGCGGCCGATAGCTTGCTTCTCGAAAGCTGCTATCTCATCGTTTAGGGCGCGCAGCCGCTCATGCCGATCCACCGCTGACCACCTCCTGCGCAGCATCACGAGCGCGAGCAGCGAGCACCGCAGCGCGGTAATCGATATAGGGCAGCAGGTCGGCGCGAAGGAACCTGAGAGGTTCACCCGGCTCCCAGATGACGCCCTGACCAGGTGCTAGCGACATGATCCGCTGCACGTCTTCCGGTGTCGCGTTCTCCATCAGGAGGCTCACTGACGCGGCGTTGTCCTGCCTGAACGCCACGCGCCGGGCAAGCTGAGCACGGTCTGGCAGGAAGGCGGCCTCTCCGCGCTGGAGGACGAGGTACAGATTCAGCGACGCCTTCGCAGCCTCACGGGCAAGGCGACCAACGGCAGACTTGAAACGAGGCGCGTACTTTTCGCCCGCCTTACGCCCAGCGTCCTCGGAATCCAGCCAGGTGAGCAAACCCGCGAATTCCTCGAGCACAATCACGTACTTCGGAAACGCGGGCCGCAGCACTTCGCGCGGCACGGCATCGACCCCATGCGCCAGCAGTGTCTTGATCCGACGATCCATGATCCGAACCAGTGATTCCACAACCCCACAAGCGCGCTCCGGATCATCCGTGCCCAGATGGATCAGCGGGTCATCCTCCCCTCGTCTGTGCGGGTGCAGCAACAAACCACTGGGATCTACCCCGCAAACCCGAATGCGCGGATCACGAGCCGCCGTCAGTAGCGCCATGTGGGAGAAGATCGTCTTGCCCGACCTGGTCTGACCCACGACGACCGTATGAAGTGCCGCGAAGTGATCGAACTGAACATCACGCCCGCGCTCATCGACGCCTACGACTGCATCGGCACTCATGACTCACCATCCGCGTTCGGGTCTACGAACTCGAATCCATCGAGCAGCGCCCAGGGCGTGTCCTCGTCTTCAAAGTCGAGCGACATCAGAACACGCCCTCTCTCGGCTCGTCCGTCCAGTCTTCAACCCGAATCGGAGTCGCCACCGTCGCTGAATCGGTTCGCACGCGTCGCGTGCCGGCCAACGGGTCACGCGACAGCAGTTGCAGGCGCACCGACGAAGGGCCGGCCTTCTCAGCGCGAATCGAAGCGCCGACCGCTGCCGAGAGCGCGTCATCCTCGAAATGGCCAGGATGCTTCCCCGGAGGAACGATCACCGTCACGAACGGTCCGAAAGCAGATACGCCAGTCGAATCCACCTTCGGGTAATAGGTGCCGGTAGAACCATCGTGCAAGCGAGCAGTCACTGCGATACCTGCATGCTCCGCCCACTTCCACGGCTCCCGCATCCGTGCCATCGCACGAGCCTCAAACTTGCTGAGGGTAGCGCGCTGTTCCTTCGGCAAGTTCGGTCCACGACCTTTACCCTTGCGGAACCGATTGATTGCCCATACCCGGAACGGGCGCAGCAGCAGGAAAGCCAGCGCGATCGCGAACAGGATCGCCGCCAGGACGATCAAAACGATGCGAACGAGGCTCACCAGCGCATAGATGGGCGAACCGGAATCCACGCCCACGAACGCGAGCAGCACGAGAACAACCGGCACGAGCAGCCAGATACCCCGTCGCAGAAGACGATCCAGACTCATTTCGCCCCCTCCGTAACGGGGAGGAAGCCCCACAGCTTCACTGAACGCCCGGAGGTCTCACCCGACCACCCGCCTTCCTCCGTTTTGCGGAGTTCGCGCGAGTCCAGTTCGAAGTAGCCCGTATCGGGCAGTCCCTCCACGACAAGCACAACACCACGGACGTCACCGTCCTCGCGCTCGACGGCCTCGACTGAGCACACGTCCTCGGTCGACGTCACGGTGTCCGCCACAACGATCTGACATACATCGCGGGTAGTTGTGCCCTCAATCGAAGAGAACCGCAGCCAAAGACCCGCAGACCACGCCGGGACGAAGAATTCAGCGGTGATACTCCCCGGCTCTCCGGCGACGACGCGACCCACGCGCATCTCGTATGGCGAACCATCGACGCGCTCCGTGGCCGGAGAAGCGCTGGGGGTAGCCGTTGCAGGGGCGCCGCACCCCGTCAGCATCAGACCAACAGCAGCCGCAATGCCCAGGGCCCACACAGCGGCGCTTTGTCGCTTCGTCGTAGCCACGATCAGCCTTCCGCCTTCTTCGCAACGGAAACCGTCACCGGCACGAGGCTTTCCACGGTGATCGACAGGAGCACACGCCCGTTGCTCTCGTAGGGTTGCACCCAGATCAGCCCTTCGGCGCGTACCTGGTCGCCAGCTTCGATCACGTCGTCCGGTACCGCGTTGATGACGTGCAGCGAGTGGCCCTTCTGGGGACGTAGCCGCCCTTCCTTGTCGAGCAGCTGGGGGATGCAGCCCGATGCCAGCGTCGGGCGTCCGTCCGCAGACAGCGCGTTGCTCTGCGCGCTACCGCGATCACCCTTCATCCGAAATCTCATCGGCTCGCCGAGGCCGAGTGCCGTCAGCGGCCACGCCTCGGAATTGGTCAGGATCGGAAGGCTTGCAGCCTGAGTCGTGTTCATTCTTGTTCTCCTCTTGGAATCAACACCGCATCCACGGTCATTCAACGGTTTTGGTTTGAATGCGGCTGAGCAAAGCATCGCACACGATGCACGCTGAATCAACCTCAAATCGTGGAATCGGCGCTGATAGACTCCGGACATGTCACCACGCAGACCTGGCGCACCGGCCAACGCTATTGATGGCGTGAAGTACGCAGCGCACGAAGCCAAGCGAACAGCCGACCTGCTGCCCTACGTCCAGAGGCCAGTCGATACGCTCACCGAAGCGATAGAGACCATCACGCGGTCAAGCGCGCGCGATCAGGTCAAGCAAGCGATGCTGCTCGCCGCGATCCACGACGCAACCGAGCAACTGTCTGCGGCCAGGAAGATCGCGGCCGAGTACTCGGTGCTGCGAGGAACATCGATCGCGATGGTTGCCTCTCACCTGCAAATGTCGCCAACCCGAATCGGCGAGTACTACCACTCGCCGACGCCGCTGGCAGACGTTACCGAGACGGACGACCGAGCTATCTAGGCGCGGGCGTTTAGAGGCGCAGGCGTTACTAGAACTGAGACTCGCGCGGACACCGAAGAAGCCCTGGATCTGATTCGACAAGATCCAGGGCTTCTTCGTGAGGTTTAGTGCGCCGTTGGAGGGATGAACGCTTCAATAATCTCGCGGTTGGCAACAAACTTTCGGTAGCCGACCTTATTGAACAAGCCCAACTTCACTAGGTCGTTCAGGTCTCTCGCTGGCGTCCTTTCTCCACACAGTGCGTACTCCCGCGCCAGGGAGGTCGAGAGGTCCTTCACGCTTTCCGGCGTGACAATTTGACTCTTGACGGCGGTCAGGGCTACATCACGTTGGCGGTCGCGAGTTGCTGTGCGCGGCATCGACTTGAACGTCTCGTGAACGAAGCTCTCCCAATGGATCGCGATATTCTCGTTGCGAACGATAGCGATCTGCTCGCGCAATTCGTCAAGGAACCCACGAAGCGCGTACCTGACGAAGTCGCGAACATCTCGCTGAGCTGCATCAAGCGCGAGGTAGTAGGCATCACGGGTCTTGTTGTAGTGATCTGAGAGCAGATTGGTTGCCACGAGCGGTACTACGCCGGACTCCGACAGTATCTGCACCTCGACTAGGCGAGCGAGGCGGCCGTTGCCGTTGCCGAACGGATGAATCCAAGCGATATAGATATGAGCCAACACGGCCGAGAAGAACGCTTTGATGAACTGCTCTTCAGGTTTTGCCTCGCTTGACGGCTTGGGAAGAAGTGTGGCAATCCAGGCGACGAACTGTTCAACAAGTTCGGGAACGTCTGTGTAGTGGGGTGGCTTGTACGTGCCAACGGCCACATCGTGCTGACGAATCTGCCCGGGAACGACCTCGGGCTTATCGGGGATCCCGTCGAGAATCTTGAAGTTCAGTTCTTCCAGCCGCTCGCGTGTGATGGGGGGACGCTCTCCACGTTGGAGCGCATCATCTATCTCGCGGATCGCGCCGAGTACATTCTGAACTTCACGCTCAAGATAAGCCCGTGACTCCGGGACCGCTGCGCTCCCATGATCCACAATGTTCTGTACCTCGTCGGCTGACAAGGTGTTGCCCTCGATAGCGGTCGTCGCCGCGACGCCACGGGCAAGGAACACGGAGGCAAGCTTCTCAGCGGCTGCAGGCTTGAGTGGAACGCCTGCAAGATGCTGGCATTTGGAGAACGCCTCGCCAAGCATCAGCCACAGATCAGGGGACACCTTTTGAGTGTCAAACTCGAACGAAATGAACGGGTAGCGGGTGCGATCCATTCTGGAACCCTACCTCCAGATGCTCCACTACACAAGGAGGGATGCTTACCTAGCAGTTTTTTCGGTCATTCACCCGTGCAACTGTTCTTCCAACCTTGAAACCATTCCTGCGGTCGCCCCAGGAGCCTCAAAGGTCGTTCGGACATGCTCATCGGAACCTGACGTCATCGTTCGGCCGTGATGGGTCGGGGGCGACCCGCACATACCAAGCCAGTCGGTCGAGGTCGCCAGACTCCGCTATTTCGAGCGCTTCGGCCAGCCGGTCGGCGTCGTTCCGGAACGCGCGGTCATACGTGCTCGCTTCGATCACGGCAACCGGTTCGAACGCCTCGGCTTCCTCGATCACTTCGTCATCCGTCTTCTCCTCCTCGCCAGGCAGTAACAGATCCCGCAGCCCCTTCGTCCACGAAAACGCTCGACGCCCCTGCGTAGAAGTCACGAATTCGACCCAGAGCATACGAGCTTGCTCCGTCCCCGGTCCCGCAGCGTCGAGCAGTTCAAACGGTGCGAGGCTCTCCCCACGCCCGCGCTTCAGATCGCCGCGCGCAATCTCCGCCCCAATCGATGTTCGACGTTCGCTCGCCTTCTCCTGCACCTTGCTGAGGTAGTTCGCCAGCACGGCACCGTCGCCATCGACCCGTTGTACCTTCACGCCATGCTCACGCGACGGCAGCCGACCGCCACGCTTCTCCACTGCTTTCGCCCACAAAGCGAACGTCTCAGCCTCGAACGAGGCAAGCTCTGCAGCCGATAGCGGGCGCTCGAAAACCATCAGAAAGTGCGAATGCGGGTGCCAGCCGTTGCCGCCGTACGTGACTTCCGTTGCCCTGATCGCACCGAGATACCCGAGCCGGTCCGCCAGCCTCCGCCAGGCGCGCCACGACACGACCGAGCGCCACGCCTGCAAGAGCAAATCAATCGATGCCGCCAGGGTGTCGTCGGACTTATGTCGCAGCGTAATCGTCGTGAACGCCAGCCCGAGGTTGCCTTCCTGCGCATGCTGAGCCGCGCGCTCGATCTCGTCCGCCCGCGTGGCCCGAATCACCCCTGCGCACACAGGGCAAGCCCACACGGATGCACAGCGCTCCAACCCCGAGTAGTGCGCGGGATGCTCCCCCGAGCTGTCAGCGTGAACTGTGACGGCCGCCGCGGCACGCCATCGGCACCGAGCCGGACGCAGAGGGCGTACCCACTCGCCCGAGTCATCGTTTCGAGCGTCCCTAGGCAACCCCGCTTGCTCGCGTGCTGATCCGATCAGCCAGCCGCTCGACCGCTGCCGACGCCGGAACCGAACCCGCCGCCAATCCGATGCGGCAACATTATTCGCGATGTACCAAGGCGCGTCGCTTCGCTCCGCGTGCGGAGCACCGTTCAACCCTCCGCGGGCTTCGCCTCGCTCCGGGCCGAACGGTGCTCCCTCGAAGGAGCGCGCGCCGTAGTCATCGGAAGGGTGGCCATGATCGGGCATACGCGCCGGTCGGGCCAGGGGAGCAGCAGGGGAGTCGCACCGCCGAACACGCCGAGAACTGGCGTGCATCCGGTGCACGAAGGCGCAGGATTACGCGGCCAGTGCGACTCTCAAGGCACTGCTAAGGTGGAGACCTCGCAAGGGGTCCAGGGGTTCAAATCCCCTCGTCTCCGCCAAGAAACACCTGTTCAGCAGTCAGGCCCGAAGTCGCTGAGATCCCAGTCCGAAGCGTCTCAGGATGCCGCCATGCAGATGACGATGGCGATACTCGTCCCGCCGATCACGACCGTGAACACGGTGAGTGCGAAGGGGAGGCGCGAGTCGGGCATCGGAGCTCTGTCACCGTCCCGCTCGAGTGCGCGGGTAGTGCTCCGGTAGCGCCGGCGCGCGGCGGCCCACAGGCCGGCGGACGCGATGATGCCGGCAACGCCGCCGAGAGTCCACCATCCGCTCCCGAACGCCTCTGGCAGGATCCGCATCGCGACCAGCGAGCCGACACTGAGGGCGAGGCAAGTACGGCGCCACCCGAGCTCGGTGCGCTCAGGCTGCAGGCCGGGGTCGAACAGCGACGTCATCGTGGTCTCGTCAGCGCAGCAGGATCGCGAGGACGACGAGGACGCCGGCGACCGTGACCGCGATTCCGAGTATCGCGCCGAGCAGCGAACCCGGCAGGGGCTGTGCGCGCCGTAGGGCTCTCTCGGTGCGCGCCCACTCGACCCAGGCGAGCGAGGGGACGAGGATGCCGGCTATGGCGAGCACAAGGGACGCTGCCAGACGCAGCTCGGGTTGCAGGTCGAGACCCAGTACCTCGAGGGCGACACCGCCCGCGATGAGCGCGAGCGAGGTTCGGATCCACGCGAGGAAGGTCCGCTCGTTCGCCAGGGTGAAACGGGCATCCGGCTCACCGCCGTGCTTGTACACGACCGGCGGGAAGCGGCGCCCGTTGCCTCCGGGCGTGCTCACAGTGCGACCGTCCGGAACCCGCTGTTGCCCATCGACGAGTCCGGAGTGTTCTGCGAACGCGCCGAATTGCGGTACCTGTTGCAGTACGAGATGTGGCACAGATAGCTGCCGCCGCGCAGCACCCGGGCCTGGCCTCGA
The DNA here is from genome assembly GCF_054779995.1 of Microbacterium shaanxiense. Lineage (NCBI taxonomy): Bacteria > Bacillati > Actinomycetota > Actinomycetes > Micrococcales > Microbacteriaceae > Microbacterium > Microbacterium shaanxiense. Next base: position 680,193 of record NZ_BAAGXE010000002.1, read on the forward strand.
TCTGGCCCCGTTGGAGCGGCTGCGAGCGAGCGGCCGTAGTAGTTCGGATCGAACCAGTCCTGGCACCACTCCCACACGTTGCCCACCGACTGCCACAGGCCGTATCCGTTCGGCTCGAAGGTCCGCACAGGGGCCGTCGTCAGGAACCCGTCCTCCGCCGTGTTCACCCGTGGGAAGTCGCCCTGCCAGATGTTCGCGCGCCAGCCTCCGGCATCCACTTCGGCATCCCCCCACGGGTACTTCGCGCCCTCGATGCCGCCGCGGGCCGCGTACTCCCATTCGGCCTCGGAGGGCAGGCGCCTCCCAGCCCATTCGGCGTATGCGTTCGCGTCATTCCAACTGACGTGCACCACGGGGTGGTCTCCCCGCCCATCGATCGACGAGTCGCGCCCGCCCGGATGGCGCCAGTCCGCCCCACGTACCCCGAGCCACCACGGTGTGCCGGACGGCACGCCGACGATGTCCTCCTCGGGCGCCGTCAGCGCGAGATGGAACACCGCGGAGTAGCCGAATGCCTCCGCCTCGGTGGTGTAACCGGTGGCATCGACGAAACGGGCGAATGCATCGTTGGTGACGGCGGTCGTGTCGATCGAGAATCCCGGGAGCGTCACAGGGTGCCGCGGCACCTCCCCGTCCGCCGGGTTGAGGTCTCCGGAGGAATCCCCCATCGTGAACGTGCCGGCGGGGATCACAGCCTGCTCCAGGTCATGCGACCCCGTGCTCGATGCGCGCAGAGTCTCGCGTGACGGCATCCCGAGCGCGACGAACTGCTCGCGTCCCGGTGCCCCGCATGTGCAGCCGGGGCCGCACCCCGCATCGGATGTCATGACACTCCTCGCAGTCCAGTTCGGTGGTCGCCCGCCAGCCTATCCCGAGTCCGCGGCCTCGATGCCACTGATCTGAATCGATCCGTCGATTACTTGACTCAATCGATTGAACAACCTAATCTCAGCACCATGGGTCGACCCACGCTGAAAGACGTCGCCGCGCGAGCCGGGGTGTCGGCATCGGCCGTCTCGTACGCGCTCAACGACGCCAGCACCGTTCGCCTCGCGGAGGCGACCAAGCAACGCGTGCGTCAGGCGGCCCGTGAGCTCGGGTATGTCCCGAACGGAGTGGCGCGGTCGCTGCAGGCGCGCGCGAGCCGGACGATCGGTGTGATCCTCGGCAAGGCGTTGACGCTCGCGCGCTACGCCTCGATCGTGGACGGGCTGGCGCGTGGCCTGAGGACCGAGGGCTTCCGGATCTCGCTGCTCGAGGAAGCGGACGCGCTCCGCGGAGTCGACGATGTGCGCGCCGGCACGCTGGACGGGCTCATCTTCATCGGTCACGACGACCAGGGAGTGCCGAGTGCGCTGCGTGACGCGATCGCGGAGTTCCGTATCGCATTCGTCGCCGTCGATTGCGGCTCCGGAGCTGAGCAGGAGAGCTACCCGACCGTCGATTTCGACTACGGCGAGGGTGTGCGCCAGAGTCTCGCCTTTCTGACAGGTGTCGAGAGACTCGTCTACATCCGACCCGGTATCGATTCGTACGCCGAGGTGGCGCGTGCGCGGGCGATCGAGGAAGCAGCGGGAGCTTCTGCGCTCGAGGTGCACACGCTCACGACGGATGTCACCCTCGAGACGATCGCACGATTCGACGCCGGTGACGCGGACAGATCGCACCATCACACCCTCGTCCGGCAGCTCGGCGAGATTCTTGCGAGCTGGGCCGGTGTGCCGGCTCGAAGCGCCGTCCTGTGCGCGTGGGGCACCGATGCGGAGGCCGCATACCGGACCGCGTCGATGCACGCACCGGGCACCCAGGTCGTCGCGCTCGCCGCAGGCTCGCTCTCACCCGGACTCTGGCCGGGGCTCGTCTACTCGCGCCTTCCGCTTGAAGAAGGCGGGAGGTCGGCTGCACGATTCATCGTGGCCGCGGCCCGAGGAGAAGACGGCGCGGACGCACGCGCACACCTCATGCTCGCCCCTTCGCTGCAGCACGAGCGCTGACGAGCATCCCGACACTCCACCACGATGATCGACGAACGAGAGCCCGCACGATGACCCGCCCCAACATCATCTTCATCATGTCCGATGACCATGCCGCGCACGCCATCTCGGCCTATGGCAGTCGTGTCAACGTGACGCCTCACCTGGACCGCATCGCCGACGAGGGGATGCGGCTCGACGCGGTGTATTGCACGAACTCGATCTGCAGTCCTTCCCGCGCGTCGATCCTTACGGGAACGTACAGCCATGTGAACGGCGTCTCCTCGATCTGGACCGAGATGGACTACCGGGTCCCCACATTCGTCGAGGTACTGGGGCAGGCTGGATACAAGACCGCGATGTTCGGAAAGTGGCACCTGGGTGAGCACGGAGAATCTCTGCCGCGAGGCTTCGACGCCTGGAAGATCTTCCCCGGGCAGGGCGAATACATCGATCCGCCGATGATCGATGAGAGCGGCACTGATGTCATGCGCGGCTACGCGACGGACATCATCACCGACCTCTCGACCGAGTGGATCGACAGCCTCGACGGCGAGCCTTTCTGCATGATGGTGCACCACAAAGCGCCGCACCGACCGTGGGTTCCCGACGAGAAGCACGAGCATCTCTATGCCGACGGCGACATCCCCGAGCCGGAGACGTTCTTCGATGACAACGCGTCGCGCAGCAAGGCGGTCCGCGGCGTGCACATGACGATCGCCGATGACATGGGCGTCGACGACCTGAAGACCGAGATTCCAGAGCATCTGCGCGGCGACGAGAACAGGGCGGCGCGGATGAGCTGGAAGTATCAGATCTACATGCGGGATTACCTGCAATGCATCCAATCCATCGACGACAACGTGGGGCGTCTTCTCGACCATCTGGACGAGCGCGGCCTTGCCGAGAACACTCTCGTCGTCTACACCTCGGATCAGGGCTTCTTCCTCGGCGACCACGGCTGGTTCGACAAACGGCTGATGTTCGATCAGTCGCTCCAGATGCCGATGCTGATGCGCTGGCCTGCGGAGATCGCGCCGGGCAGCCGCAGCGAGGCGATCATCACCAACGTCGACTTCGCCGCGACATTCCTGGACGCGTGCGGCATCGACGCGAATGATGCGCTCCCCACCTCGCAGGGGCGGAGCTTCCTGCCGATCCTGCGGGGCGAGGCCGTAGAGGACTGGGCGGATGCTGCCTATTACCGCTACTGGGAGCACGACGACCCCATCCACAGCGCACCGGCGCACTACGGCATCCGCACCGCCGACCACAAACTCATCTACTACTATGGCGCCGGTCTCGGTGTGCCCGGGGCATCCGGCGCCGTCTTCGAGCCGGAATGGGAGCTCTACGACCTGCGAGTGGACCCCGAGGAGTGCCAGAACGTCGCCGCCGACCCCGTGTACGCCGAGGTGCGCGCCGCGCTTGAAGTGAAGCTCGCCGAGTACCAGAAGCGTTACGCCGATGAGCCGTACACAGGACCTGCCACGCCTCGACCCGAGTGGGGACCCCACGACGCGGCTGCCGTCAAGCGTGTCGGTGATCTGTTCGCTCGCATCCGTGCGGAGCAGTGAGGTTCGAGGCGGAAACCCGCGCCTAGACGATCGTGATGAGGACGCGGGCGTACCGGACCAGCGGCGGCTCGTCGTCGACGCGGACATCGCGCGCTTCGAGGATGAGATGCACTTCGCGGCCTGGTTCGAGCACTCCCGCGAGCGAGAACTGCGTGCCCGCCGATCCGGGGTCGATGAAGGCACCGGATGCGTCGCCGTCCCCCGCATCGGTGTCCTCGCGCCACAGAAGACGGACCTCGTCTCCATCGGGGTCGGAGACGACGGCCTCCAAGGTCACGGTCGTACCAGGACGGGCGGCGAGCGCTGCGGGAGTGGCCAGATGAATGTCAGGAGCGTGGTTCGCCGCTGCGAGATCCGAAGTCGTCGACCAGCGAAGGCGTGCGGCGAAGTCCCGCTGAGCGTCCGGGAACCATCTGGCCGCGGTGTACGAGGCGGATCGGGCACCCGTCTCGTCCCGGTCCGTCGCTAGGCTCGCGAGGAACTCGTTCGCCCGGTCAGGATTGGACTTCTGCCGGCCGCCCCAGCCTCCCCAGTGGGGAGCTTCGAAAGCACGCAGGCCGTTGTCGATCAAATTCAGGAAGTTCGTCGTGTCGCCTTCGGACACCCACGATCCGGGCTCTTGGAGGGGAATGAAGACGTGGTACCCCTCGGCGCGGAGCTCCGCTTCGCTTCGACGGGTGCCGAAGTAGTCATTGTGGTCGCCGGGCATGGTGCGGCCGTCCCCCCATACGCGATAGTGCCCGCCCAGCGGGCCCGCCGGAAGGACCTTCGCCTCATGCCAGGACGACGACAGGAATCGTGCGCCGTCCGCGGTCGCCACGGAGCGCGCCGCATACCCCCACATCCGCGTCGCGACCTCGCGGACCTCGACCTTCGGCCAGTTCGGCGCGATGTAGTCCTCGTAGGTGTCGTCCTGTGAAGCGAACTTCGTCACGATGACCCGGCGGCTGAGGCGATCTCGCACTGCCGCCCAGTCGGATGACGACCCGAAGCGCTCTTCCAGAGTCCGCAGCGCTCGCGAGAGAGTCGCCGGTCCCGCCCACAACTGCACGAACACCGGCCGGGGATCGTCATCGAGGATCCGTTCGACTATCAGATCCGCTCCGGCCGACGGCGTGCGGTCATCGCCCTCGAAGTCGACGTTGCCGATGCGGATCACCGAGCGCAGTTGATCTGCGCTCGGGTAGCGTGCGTCGTGGACTCGCAGGTTGTCGTGGACCTCGGCGTACCGATCGATGACGTCGTGGATGAAGACGTCTTCCTCGCCCCAGCGCCATGACGTCTGCGGTTCGGTGTACTCGCGGTCGGGGTGGAAGAAACACGTGCCTTGGCCGTCGCCGCGCCAATGGAACTGAGATCCTGCGTAGATCAATCCCTGAATCTCAATCTCGTTGGCATACAGAAGCAGACGTACGAGTGAGTTCGCATCGTCGATCTCCGGGTCGGTCGTGATGATCGTGCGAGGGAGAGCGGGAGCAGTCATCAGGTGCCCGTCCGTGCGGCGGCGAGATCCGCGTCCAGTGCTCGCAGAGCATCCGCCGGTACTCCGGCTCTGGTCGCCATCGAAATGAGACTCGCACCTGGCGCCAGCCCGAGGATCTCGGTACGCGCGATGTCGGGTGCGTGCCGCTCCACAACCGACCGGAACCGCGATTCGTACAGCAGATCGTCGAGCGGAAGATCGAGCAGATCCAGCGCCGTCAGCTCGTCCTCGCGGGGCAGCGGTACGAGATTGCGCTCTGCACGTTCCCGGTGCGCTCGCGCGCGCAAGTGCGTCACGTCGACGGGCCCCTCTGCGGGCAGTCCGAGCCGCGCGTACTGACTGCCCGGTGCATCACCACGTCGCATGAGGTTGACGAGCAGCTCGGCCATCTGCAACTCGACCTCATCGTCGACGAGCGGGTGCAGCTGGCGAGGATCGGAGTCCAGGTCGAAGAGCAACGTGCCATGCTGCCACGAGTTGAACCATACGGCGGATGTCTCGGTGCGCATCGTCCGCAGCCCCTTCGTGAAGGTGAACGGATCCGCCGGCTCCCAATCCCGGAGCTCGGCGGCCGAAAAGCGTGCTCTCATGTGGGTGGGCATGAGGGTGAACTCTTCGAGCGGCGCGTTGCTGACGTCGTCTGCCGCCCGCATGTATATATATCGTCCGTCCGTCACGTTCACATGCCCCCCGTAGACGCCGAACAGCGCGCCATCATGCCCATCCGCGTGGGCGGTGAGCGGCTGACCGATCATGTCGGGAGTCGACTCGACGCCGAAGAAGTCGAGGAGGGTGAGCGGAATGTCGACGGTCTGGGCCAGGCGTTCGTCTCGGATGCCGCGGGCTCCTGTACGCGGGTCCCACAGGAACATCGGCACATGAACGAGCTCGTTGAACCAGGGCGTGATGCCCTTGGCCCACCAGCCGTGCTCTCCCAACAGGAACCCGTGGTCCGTGTTGACGATCAGCATCGTGTCGTCCCAGAGCCCGTGCTCATGCATCGCGTCGAGTACGCGGCCGAGGGAGTGATCGCACATGTCGAGCAGAGCGAGGTATTCGGCGCGCACGCGATCCACCTCCTCCTCGCTTTCGAGCACACGACGATAGGCGGGCCAGTCGTTGGTCGCTTCGCCCTGGATACCCCGACCCTCGCGGAAGCGCTCGGGTGCGAAGAACGGCTCGTGCGGGTCGAACAGCTCGATCTGCAGCATCCAGTCATCGGCTGCCGCGTTGGTCGTGATGAAGTCGATGCCGGCATCGACGGTGCGGGTCTGGGCGTGCTCCTTCTCGCTCTGCATGTACCTGCGGTTCACGGCATCCTGAGCGCGCATGCGCACGACGGGTGAGGTGCGGGTGTCGGTGGCACCGACGACGCCCTTCCACGGGTCGCCCTCCTGCCCACGTGAGAACTCCCACGTCGTATACCGCGTGTGGTACGTCGCGCCGCCGTCCTCCCAGTAGTGCGTGTGATCGGAGGCGAGATGCGTATGGATGCCGTGCTCCGCCAGAAGTGCAGGAACGGAATCGTCGAAGGGCTCGAGCGGCCCCCAACTGCGATGCAGGAAGTTCTGGCGACCCGTGTGCAGCTCGCGTCGAGCGGGCATGCACGGCATGGACCCGGCATAGAACTTCTCGAACGTGACGGTGCGGGCAGCGAGGCGCGCGAAGTTCGGCAGGTGAGGAGCAACGTCCGCATACGGAGCCACCATGTGGCGGTTGAGGCTGTCGAACATCAGATTGATCGCGCGCATGCTCAGCGGGCTCCTTCCTGGGTGACGAGGACGTGATCGCTGGGTTCGTAGCCCAGGCGCCAGGCGCCGAACCAGACGGAGTCATTCTCCGCGACCACCACCGGCCCGGAGTACAGATGCCAGCGCCGACCGTCCGGAGTCGGCGAGCCGGATGCCTGTTCTATGCCGGACAGGTCGCCGAGCGGTCCGGGAGGGTCTGCCGTCCACGCGATGGACGCACCCTCGGTGTCGACGGTGGCGATGAAGGCTCCCGACTCCAACCTCACAACCGGCGCAGCCGTCTGAGGGCTGACGCCGCCGGGACGCCAGCGCTCGATCAGCTCGCTCTCCGGGATGGCGCCCAGATCGCCGTACTCGTCGCCCCAATCCTGCAGCGCTCGACTCAGCCGTTGCTTCGTCGCCTCGTGCTCGGGGTCATCCGCCAGATTACGCGTCTCGTGCGGATCTTCCACGATGTCGTAGAGCTCTTCCGCCGGACGCGGCACGCTCATCATCGAGCGCTGCAGCGCAGTGAGGATGTCGGGGTTCTGCCCCTGGGTGAGCATGTCCCCCTCTTCATGCCGCAGGCGTCGCAGGTCGCTCCAGGTGCCCAGGTGATCCGGGTAGTAGTTGTACTGCATGCCCGGACGGTCGGGATGCACGTTGAGGATGTACCGGTATCTCTCGTCGCGGATGGTCCGGACCGTGTCGTCGGTGGCATCCATCCGATCGCGCGCCGCGTACGCATAGGGGGCAGCAGGCAGCGATTCGCCGCTCGACGAGAGGAGGGGGCGCCCGTGCATGTGTCCCGGCACTTCGATGCCGGCGACCTCGAGGATCGTCGGCGCCAGATCGAGCATCTGGACGACTTCCGTGCGAGAGGTGCCGGGCTTGATTCGTCCTGGCCACCGCGCGATGAGCGGCACACGAACCCCGGCCTCGTTGGCCCATCGCTTCGCCCGCGGGAAGCTCGCTCCGTGATCGCTCCAGAAGACGACGAGGGTATCCTCGGCGAGACCGTCCTCCTCGAGCTGGCCCAAGATGCCGCCGACCCATTCATCCATCGCGGTGACGAGATCGAAGTAGCGTGCCCACGCCTGGCGGAACGTGGGAGTGTCCGGATGGTATGGCGGCAACGGCACCGCTGCAGGATCGTGTCGCTGGTCGTCACTGAGCGTACGAGTGGCGGCTGCGTACGCGTCGTCGCCGTATATGCGCGATTCATGAGTGATGAGGCTGTGGAACGACGCGAAGAACGGCGCGCCGTCCGGCCGGTCGCGCCAATGTGCGGTGGGGGAGCAATCATCGAACGCGGTCGGTGGGGTCTTCACCTGGAAGTCAGTGAACCAGTTGTTCGACGTGTAGTAGCCGGCCTCGCGGAAGTACTCGCTCACGAGCCGGACGGACGCAGGAGGTACCGCTTTTGTGCGCATGTGCATGGTGCCGATGGCCGTGGGATAGCACCCGGTCATGATCGCCGAGCGGGAAGGCGCGCACACGGGCGCCGCAGCGAACGCCTGATCGAACCGCATCCCCGACTGCGCCAACGCGTCGAGGTGGGGAGTGGGGGATTGATCAGCATTGGGCCAAAGGTCGGCGTATGGGCCGATATGGGGGTTGATGTCATGGGTCGAGATCCACAGGATGTTCGGCCGATTCACTGATCCTCCTCGATGTGCATCACGCGGCATTGCGTTAACTACTGAACACTATTTAGTATTACATCGTTGACGCGATGTCGCATCGATTATGTTTCCGAACCCAATGACGACGTAGGAGAACACATGCGCTTTACACCACTCATTCGCCTCGGGGCAGTGGCGACCATCGCCTCAGTAGCGCTCACCGCATGCAGCGCCGGAGATGTCGAACCCGCGGCGTCGGACGATGTGGGAAACGCACCGCTGCTCACGATCGGCTCCCTGCAGGAACCGACGAGCTGGGATCCCGCGCAGGCAAATGAGGGGCACCTCGCGCCGATCTATCAGTCGGTGTACGACACGCTCATCAAGCGCGAACCGGATGGCGAATTGTCACCCATGCTGGCGACTGATTGGACAGTCGCTGACGACGGCCTCTCGCTCGAACTGGATCTGCGTACCGATGTGACTTTCACCGACGGTGAGGCGTTCGATGCCGAGGCGGTCAAGACGAATATCGAGCACTTCCAGAGTGCGAACGGTCCGCTGCAGAGCAACCTGGCCAGTGTTGCGTCCGTCGACATCGTGGACGAAGACACCGTGATGCTCAACCTGGTCTCCCCCGACCCGGACCTTCCGTACAACCTGGCGAACGCGGGCGGCTACATGGGAAGCCCAGCGGCGCTCGGGACGCCCGAAATGGCACTCGTTCCTGTCGGGACGGGTCCGTACACTCTGGATGAGGCGCGTTCCGTCACCGGTTCCACGATCGCGCTGATGCGAAACGACGAATACTGGGGCGATCCGCTGCCGTTCGACGAAGTCGATTTCAAGATCCTCACCGACGAGACCGCGCGGCTCAACGCCCTGACTTCGGGGCAGGTCGACGTCGCAGCGCTCAACCGCGCGGCGTCAGCGCTGCAGGCGAAGTCTGCTGGCTTGAACGCCCCTGACGCATACAGCACTGGGTGGAGCGGCATCCTCTTCTTCGATCGCGACGGTGCGCTTCAGCCCGAACTCTCCGACGTACGCGTCCGCAAGGCGCTCGCGCTCGCGATCGATTCGGAGGCTCTCGTCGACGTCGGCTGGGAAGGGCTCGGATCGCCGACATCGCAGATCTTCGGTCCGCAGACGGAAGGCTTCGATGAGTCGCTCGAGTCCTCGTACGAGTACGACCCCGAGGGCGCGAAGGGGCTGCTCGCCGAAGCCGGCGCGGAGGATCTCGAGATCACATTACCGATCAGTCCCGTCTTCGAGCCGATCATCTACGACGCGATCGTGCAGAACTGGGAAGACGTCGGTGTGAAGGTGAATCGGATGCAGTGGGGACCGGGCGAGGCGGTTCCCGCGATGCAGCGCGGCGATGTGCCGCTCGCGTTCATGCAATTGGCGCAGCGGTCGGACTGGAACACGACGCAGTTCGTTCTCGCTCCGGAGGCACCGTGGAATCCGCTGGGTTCGAGCGATCCCGAGTTGGACGCGCTGATCGCTTCGTACCCGACCGCCAGTGAATCGGAGCAGGTGACGATCGCGCGCGAGATCAATGAGTGGGTCATCGACAACGTATGGTTCGCTCCCGTCATGCGACCCGACCAGTTCGTGTTCTCCGGCGATTCCGTCGAGTTCGACGTGCAGGTTCAGCAGGCCGTTCCGTCGATCTACAACTACCGCCCTACAGGTGAATGAACTGCGAGGACGACGAATGAGCATTTCATCTGATGCGCCCCCGAACATCGTGTTGATCCTGGCCGATGATCTCGGGTTCTCGGACATCGGCTGCTTCGGTGGCGAAATCCCGACGCCGTATCTCGATGCGCTCGCCGAGGAGGGGGTCCGTCTCACGCAGTTCTACAACACCGCTCGTTGTTCGCCTTCGCGGGCGTCGTTGCTCACAGGGCTGCATCCGCACCAGACCGGGGTGGGAATCCTCACGCGCGACGATACGCCCGCAGGTTATCCGGGGACGTTGAACGATCAGTGCGTGACTCTCGCCGAGGTCCTCCGCTCAGCGGGGTATGCGACTCACATGGTCGGGAAATGGCATGTCAGCGGTCGGATCGATGAGCCGAACAGCACGTGGCCGACGCGCCGAGGGTTCGACACCTTCTTCGGAACGCTGGACGGCGGTGGCAGCTATTACACGCCGCCCGCGCTGTACCGCGACGAGCAGCGGGTCGCAGTACCTGACGACTTCTACTACACCGAGGCCGTCGCGAGTTCGGCCGCAGACACGATCAGGGATCACGTGCGGGACCGACCCGACGAGCCGTTCTTCTCGTACGTCGCCTTCACCGCGCCGCACTGGCCGCTCCAAGCGCCGGAATCCGCGGTTGCGCAGCACGCCGGACGGTACGACGCAGGATGGACGCACGCGCGTCGGACGCGAATCGATCGTCAGGAAGAGCTCGGACTCTTCGGTGACGATGAGTTCGTCGAAAGCGATGCTGATCCTCGGGTGCCCGTGTGGGATGACGATCTCGAACAGAGCTGGCAGGCGCGCCGCATGGAGGTCTATGCGGCGCAGGTGGCGCTCATGGATGAGGGGATCGGGCACGTGCTGCGGGCGCTCGACGAGAGCGGAGTCGCGGAGAACACCTGCGTCGTCTTCCTCTCGGACAACGGCGGCTGCGCGGAGGAGATTCCGGTAGGCGGAGGGCCACTGCCTTTCGCACGCACGACGGCCGGTGGCGAGCCGATCGCGTTCGGCAACACCAGCGAGGTCTGGCCGGGGGCCGTGAACACGTTCGCCAGCTACGGCCGTGCCTGGGCGAACGTGTCCAACACCCCGTTTCGTGAGTACAAGCACTGGGTACACGAGGGCGGCATCTCGACGCCGTTCATCGTGCGCTGGCCGATTGCGACGCCCACCGTGGCTGCGATCAGAGATCGTCCGCATCAGTTGACCGACATCATGGCCACTTTCGTGGAGATGGCCGGAGCGAACTACCCCGAAGAGCGCGGAGGCTCGCCCGTCGCTCCGCTGGAAGGAGTGAGCATGCTCTCGACGTGGCGAGGAGAAGTATCCGCCGACGATCGAACACTCTACTGGGAGCACGAAGGGAACGCCGCGGTCCGTCGCGGTCGGTGGAAGTTGGTGCGGAAGCATCCTGGCGCGTGGGAACTCTACGACATCGCGCTCGACCGTGGCGAGACGACCGATCTCGCACGTGAACAGCGGTCCGTCGTGCGTGAGCTGTCGGATGGGTATGCGGCCTGGAGCGGGCGGGTCGGTGTTCTACCGCGCGAAGTCTGGGAGCCGCTGTACTCGCGTGCGGCCCTGGGCGGGTAAGCAGTTGCAAAACTACTGAACAGTATTTAGTATTACGTCGTCGGGCAAAGTGGCACGGCGATTCCCGAACCAATGACGTTGTAGGAGAACACATGCGTTCCGCACCATTCATCCGTCTTGCGGTGGCGGTAGCCGTCGCCGCGTTGACGCTGACCGCCTGCAGCGCAGGTGGTACCGAGAACGACGAGCCGAGCGGCTCGGAGACCGCACCCCTGCTCACGATCGGCTCCCTTCAAGAGCCGACGAGCTGGGACCCGGCCCAGGCGAACGAGGGCCATCTCGCTCCGATCTTCCAGTCCGTGTACGACACGCTGATCAAGAAGAACCCCGACGGCGAACTCGTCCCGATGCTGGCCACCGAGTGGACGACGAGTGACGACAACCTCTCGCTCACGCTCGACCTGCGCACCGATGTCACCTTCACCGACGGCACGCCCTTCAACGCCGAGGCTGTCAAGGCGAACATCGACCACTTCCAGACGGCCAACGGACCCATGCTGGGCAACCTGTCCAGCGTGGCCAGCGTCGACGTCGTCGATGACGACACCGTCACGTTGAACCTGTCTTCGCCCGATCCCGACCTCCCGGCTAACCTCGCGAACGCTGGTGGGTATATGGGCAGCCCCGCGGCTCTCGCATCACCGGATCTCGCGACCGCACCTGTTGGGTCCGGGCCGTACGTGCTCGACACGAGTAAGACCGTCGTTGGATCCACCATCCTGGTGACGCGCAACGAGGACTACTGGGGCGAAGCGCTCCCATTCGACACAGTCGAGTTCAAGATCCTGACTGACGAGACGGCGCGACTCAACGCACTCACCTCCGGCCAGATCGACTTCGCTTCGCTCAACCGAGCCGCGTCTGCGCTTCAGGCCGAAGCCGCGGGCCTCAACGCTCCCGAACCGTTCTCGGTCAACTGGGGCGGGATCCTGTTCTTCGACCGAGACGGTGCATTGCTGCCCGAACTCGCCGATGTCCGTGTACGCGAGGCGCTCGCCATCGCCATCGACTCCGAGGCGCTCGTGCAGGTGGGCTGGGAAGGGCTCGGAGCCGAGACCTCAGAGGTCTTCGGTCCCGAGACGTCTGCCTACTCGAAGGATCTCGATGACGCCTACGCATACGACCCGGAGCGCGCCAAGGAACTTCTGGCGGAAGCCGGCGCGAGCGACCTCGCGTTCACACTCCCCGTCAGCGGTGTCTTCGAACCCGTCATCTACGACGCGATCATCCAGAACTGGGAAGACATCGGCGTGACCGTGACCCGTCACCAGTGGGGTCCGGGTGAGGCGATCCCGTCCATGCAACGAGGTGAGTTCCCGCTCGCGTTCATGACGCTCGCGCAGCGTTCCGACTGGGGCACGACGCAGTTCCTGCTCTCGCCGGATGCTCCGTGGAACCCGATGGCATCGACCGATCCTGAGCTGGAGAACCTCATTGCGGAGTACCCCCTCGCCGATGAGGACGGCCAGGCTCAGATCGCACGTCAGATCAACGAGTTCGTCGTCGACAACGTGTGGTTCGCGCCGGTGATGCGCCCTGACACGTTCAATTTCTACGGCGACAGCATAGAGATCGTGCCCCAGGTGCAGCAGGCTGTGCCGTCGATCTACAACTTCACGCCCAGCGGAAAGTGATCGGGAGGGACCCCGCTCTCGCGGGGTCCCTCCCTCTCCACAGGAGAATATTCATGCCCTTCCTTCTGAAACGCCTCATCTCGGCGGTGTCGCTCGTCTTCGCGACCTCGCTCATCGTCTTCCTGCTCGTGTCGCCCGCGTTCGACGACATTGCACGCAACGTACTCGGCGAGAACGCCAGCGCGGAGCAAGTCGCGCAGTTGAACGCGGAGCTCGGGTTGGATCGTCCGATCTTCGTGCAGTACTTTGACTGGCTGATCGCTGCGGTGCAGGGCGACTTCGGCACATCGTTGTTCACGTCGCAGTCCGTATGGGCCGCGATCGGGGTACGGATGCCCGTCACCGTCGCGATGGTCGTCCTCGTGACGCTGATCAGCGGCGTCATCGGCTTCGCCGTCGGCATTGTCTCGGCTGTGCGGCGCGGATGGGTCGACAAAGCCCTGCAGTTCTTGAGCACCTTGGGCGATGCGCTCCCTGCGTTCATAATCGCGCTGTTCCTCGTCACGGTCTTCGCGATCCAACTCGGATGGCTGCCCGCCACCGGGTACACCGACTTCAGTACCGATCCGGGTGCATGGGCGCGGAGTCTCGTCATGCCCGTCGCCGCACTGACCATTCCGGCGATCGCCGGAATAGCGCAGCAGGTTCGCAGCTCGATGCTGGCGATGATGCGCCAGGACTACGTACGCACGCTCCGTAGCCGTGGTCTTTCAGAAACCAGGGTCGTTCTCGTCCATGTGCTGCGCAACTCCTCTACGACCGGGTTGACGGCGCTCGCCGTGCAGGTCGTCGGCATCCTCGGCGGCGCCGTGGTGATCGAGCAGGTCTTCGCGCTTCCCGGTCTCGGTAGCCTCGCCATCGAAGCCGCAGTGCGCACGGACGTCCCACTGATCCTCGGAGCAGTGCTCGCCTATGTCGTGATCGTCGTCATCGTCAACTTGCTGGTCGACCTCGCCGTCGCCTGGCTGAACCCGAAGGTGCGTCTCTCATGAGCCAGACAACCACTCTCGTGGCCGCTGCGCGTGCCGCAAAGCAGGGAGCGTTCCGGCGCTTCCTTCGCAACCCCCTCGGTGTCGCGGCGGCCACCGTCCTCCTCATCATCGTCCTCAGTGCACTTGTCGCGCCGTTCCTCCCGCTTCCATCACCCGACCTCGTCGTGCTCCGCGATGCGATGCAATCGCCCAGCGCACAGCACCTCCTCGGAACTGACGCATCGGGACGAGACGTACTGAGCCGTCTCCTCCTCGGTGCACAGGTCAGTCTCGCCGGCGCCGCCTTGGCCCTCGTAGTCGCCCTCGTGGTTGGGCTGCCCACCGGTCTTCTCGCCGGGTACTACGGTGGCCCGTTCGACGCCGTCGCCAACTGGTTCAACAACCTCAACATGGCACTGCCGGGAATCGTGCTGCTGCTCGCGGTACGTGCTGTTGCGGGTCCGTCGATCTGGATATCGATGGGTGTGTTCGGCGTTCTACTCGCGCCGGGGGTCTTCCGCATCGTGCGTGCCTCGGTTCAGGCCGTTCGTGGCGAGCTCTACATCGACGCGGCTCGGGTGTCCGGGCTCGGCGACGCCCGCATCATCGGTCGTCACGTGCTGACAGTCGTACGCGCGCCCGCCATCATTCAGTCTGCACGCCTCGCCAGCATCGCCATCGCGGTGCAGGCAGGGCTTGAGTTCCTCGGCATCGCGGACAGCTCGGTGCCGTCGTGGGGCGGGATGCTCAACGAGGGGTTCCGTCGGATCTTCGTCAATCCGTCGCTGATCTTCTGGCCGAGTCTGGCAATCGGGCTCACCACCATGGCGCTCATCCTGCTCGGAAACGCGATGCGCGACGCCCTCGAGGACCGCGATGCCGGAGACAGCTCGAAGGTGGGCCGCCCGCAGCCTGCCAGCGTCGCGTCGCTCACGGATCGCACCGAGGCATCGCTGCTGTCCGTGCGCGACCTTGAGGTCAGTTACGGAATCGGTGATTCGAAGAACACCGTCGTGCATCATGTCTCGCTGGATATCGCTCCCGGCGAGGTACTCGGCCTTGTCGGCGAATCGGGATCAGGTAAGACGCAGACCGCGTTCTCGGTTCTCGGCCTCCTCCCTGACGGCGGCTGGGTCTCGCGAGGATCCATCCGATTCGACGGTACGGAACTAGCGACGCTCAGCACCGCAGAGCGGCGCAAGCTGCGCGGAACGGACATCGCCTACGTTCCTCAGGAGCCGCTCAGCAACCTCGACCCGAGCTTCCGTATCGGGCAGCAGTTGACCGAGCCGCTGCGTACGCGGCTCGGCTTGTCGAAGACGCACGCGAAAGAGCGTGCCCTCAGCCTGCTCGCCAAGGTCGGCATCCCCGACCCGGAGGCGACCTTCCGCGCCTATCCGCACGAGATCTCGGGCGGCATGGCGCAGCGCGTCCTCATCGCGGGTGCTGTCGCGGGAGAGCCGAAGCTCCTGATCGCCGACGAACCCACAACCGCTTTGGACGTCACTGTGCAGGCCGAAGTCCTTGATCTGCTGCGGGACCTGCAGAGCGAGACCGGCATGGCAGTGCTCCTCGTCACCCACAACTTCGGGGTCGTCGCGGACATCTGCGATCGGGTAGCCGTCATGAAGGCGGGACGGATCGTCGAGACCGACGACGTCGACACGATTCTGCGGACGCCGAGCGATCCTTATACTCAGACCCTCCTCGCGTCGATGCTCGACGAAGGACCGGTCCGCACCTACGTGGCTCCGACAACCGCCGGCGCTGCCTCATCAGAGGGGAGCAGAGGATGAACGCATCCGAAACGCTGCTGAGCGTAGACGACCTCGAGGTCGTCTACCGCGGCCGAGGACGAAAGGTCTTCACCGCGCTCACCGGTATCTCGCTGCATATCCGGCCGGGCGAGACTCTTGGCCTGGTGGGAGAGTCGGGGTCGGGAAAGACGACGATCGGTCGCGCCATCCTCGGGCTTGCTCCCGTATCCAAGGGAACGATCGCGTTCGACGGGCGCGACATCACGAATGCCGGTGCGAGCGATCGGCGATCGCTCGCACGCGAGATGCAGGTCGTCTTCCAGGACCCGTACACGTCGCTCAATCCGTCGATGACGGTCGCTGACATTCTCGCCGAACCGCTCCTGATCCAGGGGTGGACGCGCAAGGACGCATACGCGCGGATCCGCGAGCTCCTCGATCGGGTGCACCTGCCGGCGGATGCCGAACGGCGCCTGCCCCGTGAGTTCTCGGGCGGACAGCGCCAGCGCGTGGCGATCGCCCGGGCCATCGCGCTCAACCCCCGGCTGATCATCTGCGACGAGCCCGTCTCGGCACTCGATCTCACGACTCAGGCGCGCGTGCTCGATCTCCTCATCGAGATCCAGGAGGAGACGGGTGTCGCATACTTGTTCGTGTCGCACGACCTCGGGGTCGTACGGCATATCAGCCATCGGGTGACAGTGCTGTACCGAGGTGAGATCGTCGAAGCGGGCGATGTCGATCAGGTCACCGCCCGGCCCGAGCACGCGTACACGAAGCGCTTGTTCATGTCGGCACCTGTTGCCGACGTCGCTATCCAGCGGGAACGTCGCGAAGAACGGCGCCTCTTGGCGACCGGTTCGGAAAGATGAGGATGGAAAACACGACCATTACCGCCGCAGGACGCTCGGCGCGACACACGGACGGCACGGCCTACCGCGATCTCAACGGCAATGGGGTGATGGACCCTTACGAGAATCCGCGTCTGCCCGTTGAGGAGCGCGTCGAGGATCTGCTCTCCCGACTGTCTCTCGCCGAGAAGGCGGGGCTCATGGTGCAGTCGGTGGTCAGTGTGACCGATGACGGTGCGATCGACGGCGCAGAGATCGCGCCTCGTGAGCTCAGTGCACGCCAGATGATCGAAGAGCGACACGTGACCCATCTGAACGTGCACCGCATTCCCGACCCTCGCGCGATGGCTCGATGGAACAACGAAGTGCAGCGCGTCGCCGAGCAGGCGCCGCACGGCATCCCCGTGACGATCTCGACCGACCCTCGGCACTCGTTCACGGAGAACTGGGGAGCATCCTTCAGCGCCGAGCATCTGTCCGCCTGGCCGGAGCCTCTCGGACTCGGTGCGATCGGAGACGAGACGACGGTTCGAGATTTCGCCGACATCGCACGCCGCGAGTACACGGCGATCGGCATCAGGCTCGCACTGCATCCCACCCTCGATGTCGCTACAGAGCCACGCTGGGCGCGCCAATACAGCACCTTCGGACAAGATGCCGAGACTGTGGCGAAGCTGGGCGTCGCGTACGTCGACGGCTTCGAGGGAAACGAGGGGCTGGGTGCTCAGAGCGTCTCGTGCATGGCGAAGCATTTCCCTGGCGGCGGACCGCAACGTGACGGCGAAGACCCGCACTTCGATTACGGCAAGGAGCAGGACTACACGGGCGACATGTTCGACTACCATCTCGAACCGTTCCGCCGGGTCATCGCCCGCGGCGTCCCTGCGATCATGCCCTCCTACGGCATCCCGATCGGGCTGACTCTGGACGGCGAGCCTGTCGAGGAGGTCGGGTTCGGGTTCAACCGCCAGATCATCACCGGCCTGCTACGTGAAAAGCTCGGCTTCGACGGAGTGGTCTGCACGGACTGGGGCTTGGTCACCGAGTCCCGCATCGGCGGCAAGGTGCTGCCACCGCGGGCCTGGGGTGTGGAGCACCTCACGGAGCTCGAGCGGGTGCAGAAGATCCTCGAGGCGGGCTGCGATCAGCTCGGCGGCGAGGAAGAGCCGGGTTACATCGTAGAGCTCGTCGAATCGGGTGCGATCGACGAAACTCGCATCGATGAGTCGGTTCGGCGTCTGCTTCGCGTGAAGTTCGCGCTCGGGCTGTTCGAGGACCCCTACGTCGACGAGGACACCGCGACCGATTCTGTCGGCACGGAGGAATACCGCGCCGCCGGGCATGCCGCTCAGGCGCGATCGATGGTCGTGCTGACCAACGGCCTGTCCTCATCCAACCCGGCGCTCCCGCTGCGGCGCGGGGCGAAGGTGTTCTCCGAGGGGCTATCGGACGCATCGCTCAAGAAGGCGGGCCTGATCCCTGTCGCCGATCCGACGGATGCCGATGCGAATATCGTGCGGATCGCTGCACCCTACGACCCTCGTGACGAGTTCGCTCTGGAGGCGAGCTTCCATGCAGGCTCGCTGGAGTTCGCACCGGAGATCGTTGAACGGTTGCAGGCGCTCTCCGCGCACGCGCCGGTCATCCTCGTGGTCCACCTGGAGCGCCCCGCGATCCTCGAGCCTCTCTTCCCGAGCTGTGCGGCGGTGCTCGTCGAATTCGGTGCCTCCGATATCGCAGTGCTCGAGGTGCTCACCGGCCGCACGCAGGCCGAGGGGCGCCTGCCATTCGACATCCCGCGCTCGATCGAGGCGGTGCGCACTTCCCGTGTCGACGTTCCCGGAGATTACGCGAGCCCCCTCTTCCCCGCTGGACAGCCGAGCGCGCCCATCCGTCGGAGGGCGCCACGTCGAACGTACGCCCAGGGACGCGAGAGCCAGGATCTCATCCTCGAGACCGCACTGGAGATCATCGAGCGGAAGGGTTACGGGGCGACGTCGCTGCGCGATATCGCCGACGCGGTCGGTATGACTCAGGCAGGTCTCCTGCACCACTTCGGGACGAAGGAGAATCTGCTCGTCGAGGTGCTGCGACAGCGCGACATCGTCAACCGGCGTATCGTCGCCGCGCAGGGCGGAGACGACCCGATGACGATCCGGGTCGCGCGTCACAATGAGTCGGTTCCCGCGCTGGTCAATCTCTACGTCAACCTCGAAGCCGCCGCGGCGGATGCAGAGCATCCCGCGCATGAGTTCTTCCTCCGACGCGAGAACGAGGTGCTCGCGAGCATGCGACGAGACATCGAAGCCCGTCAGCAGGCAGGCATGCTCGCACAGGACGTCGACGCCTCGATGATGGCTCGGGTGTTCCTTGCACTCTCCGACGGACTGCAGGCGCAATGGGGAATCAACCCCGAAGTGGATCTCGGCGGAACGATCGAATGGCTCTGGGCCCAGTTCGCGGCGAAGAAGGGCGAGTGATGCAGGAAATGGACGGGCGGATAGATTCGCCCGAGCTCGAGCAGCTCTACATCGACTTCGAGACGAACTCGATGGCCCCGCTGTGGACACAACGTGACGATCTCATGCCGATCACTCCGACACCGCAGGCAGTCCCCCACGTCTGGCGATGGAAGACGCTGTACGACATCGCGCAGCGTTCGGGAGAACTCGTCCCCGTCGGGCGTGGAGGGGAGCGGCGCGCGATCGGGTTGCGCAACCCCGGCCTGCCGGGAACGGCCTACGCGACGCCCACGCTGTGGTGCGCGATCCAGTACCTGGGCGGACACGAGACGGCGCCCGAACACCGTCACAGCCAGAACGCCTTTCGATTCGTCGTCGAAGGTGAGGGTGTCTGGACCGTCGTCAACGGCGACCCTGTCCGCATGTCCCGTGGGGACCTTCTGCTCACTCCGGGGTGGAATTTCCACGGTCATCACAACGACACCTCCGAGCCGATGGCGTGGATCGACGGACTCGACATCCCGCTCTCCAATTACACGGATGTCGGTTTCTTCGAGTTCGGGTCCGAGCGGGTCACCGATGAAGCATCGCCGGAGTTCTCCCGCGCCGAACGGCTGTGGGCGCATCCTGGCCTGCGACCGCTGTCCGGGCTCGAGAGCACGGTCTCTTCGCCGCTGAGCGCCTACCGCTGGGAGCACACGGATGCGGCCCTGCGCGAGCAGCTCGCGCTGGAGGATGAGGGCTACCCGGCGACGGTCGAACCCGGCCACGCGGCGATCCGGTACACCAACCCCACGACGGGTGGCGACGTCATGTCCACCATCCGGTGCGAGTTCCACCGGCTGCGCGCCGCTGCGGAGACGCCGATGAGACATGAGGTCGGATCCAGCGTGTGGCAGGTGTTCGAAGGCAGCGGCTCGGTGCGAATGGGCGACGAAGTCCACGCGCTGCAGAAAGGTGACCTCTTCGTCGTGCCGAGTTGGGTGCCGTGGTCGCTTCGCGCGGACGGAGAATTCGACCTGTTCCGATTCAGCGACGCTCCAGTGATCGAGCGCCTGGGGTTCGCGCGCACGCACGTGCCGGGCAGGGACGGTGTCGCATGAGGCTGGCGACGCTGCGCTCACGAGAAGGCACCACCGCGGTGATCGTGCACGACGACTCCGTGGTGGAGATCGCCGGAGTACGCGAT
This sequence comes from Microbacterium shaanxiense, assembly GCF_054779995.1. Classification (NCBI taxonomy): domain Bacteria; kingdom Bacillati; phylum Actinomycetota; class Actinomycetes; order Micrococcales; family Microbacteriaceae; genus Microbacterium; species Microbacterium shaanxiense. The sequence continues at coordinate 700,749 of NZ_BAAGXE010000002.1, forward strand.
GTCGGGGAGCTTCTCGCGCATTCCGACTGGCGTGAACGCGCGCTGGGTGCCGACGGCGTCCAGCACGCTGTGGAGGAGATCACCGATGATCGCTGGGCGCCGGTCGTACCGCGGCCGGGAAAGATCATCTGCGTGGGGCTGAACTACCGGTCGCACATCGTCGAGATGGGGCGCCAACTTCCGCAGCACCCGACGCTGTTCGCGAAGTATCCGGAGGCGCTCATCGGGCCCTACGACGAGATCGTGCTGCCCCCGCACGCCGATTCAGCAGTCGACTGGGAGGCCGAGCTCGCGGTCGTGATCGGCATGCCTGTACGCGATGCGGATCGCGAGAGCGCGGCGGCCGCCGTCGCTGGGTACAGCGTCATCAACGACGTGACGATGCGCGACTACCAGAACCGCACGTTGCAGTGGCTTCAAGGCAAGACGTTCGAGGGGACGGCGCCGTTCGGTCCTTACCTCGTCACCACGGACGACTTCGCGCCGGGTCCCCGCATTCGTTGCACGGTCAACGGCGAGGTCGTTCAAGATTCGGTGACCGACGACCTGGTGTTCGATCCGGTGGACCTCGTCGCCTATGTGTCGAGCATTCTGACGCTGCAGCCGGGCGACGTCATCGCGACGGGGACACCAGGCGGCGTGGGGCACGCACGAGTCCCGGCCCGCTATCTCGCTGACGGCGACGAACTCTTGACCGAGGCGGACGGGATCGGCATCCTGCGCAACCGCGTGCAGGGCCCCTCCCTCTGATGGCCGACCGTACGGACAACGTCACCGACCCGAGTCTGCGGGCGGGTCTGCTCGCCGCGCGGCGCGGTCAGGCGTTCTTCGCACGCATGCTCAATGACCTGCGAGACGCCGACTTCACGGGGTCCTCGCTCATCCCCGGTGTCTCACGGTCGCGGCTCGTCGCCCACGTCGGATACCACGCGCGCGCGTTCGTACGTGTGGTCGAGGGGGCGGGACGCGACGAGTCCGTCCCCCTCTACCGATCCCCGCACCAGCGGGTAGAGGAGGAATCCCTCGGATCCACCCTCCCGGCCGAGGCGCTACGCAACCTCGTCGCCCACGCGGCCGTGCACCTGAACGTGGAATGGCGTGACCTCCCCGAGTCGGCGTGGACCAGGCGAGTGCAGCTGTCCGACGACGACTTCGGTCCGGTCTCGCGCACGGTCGCGCTGCGCGCCGAGGAACTTTGGGGCCACGCCATCGACCTCGGCAACGGCGCCCTTCCCGCCGACATCCCTGATGATCTTCGCGAGCGCTCGCTTGCACACCGTTCTTGTCCGCTTCTCCAGGAGGCTCAATCATGTTCGTCGACGCGTCGACTCTGAACCCCGCCGAAACCTATCGTCTTCTCGTGGGGTCGGTCGTCCCTCGACCGATCGCGTGGGTGACCAGCGGCGTCGCGCCTCACACGGTGAACCTCGCGCCGTTCAGTTCGTTCGCGTGGGTCAGTCAGCATCCCGCGATGCTGGGGTTCACCATCAATCGTCGTGCGGCCGGGCTGAAGGACACTGCACGCAACATCGAGCGCGACGGCGAGTACGTGGTCAACATCGCGCGCGAGGAGCAACTGGCGCAGGTGCACGCCAGCTCCGAGCTGATGGCGCCGGACGTCAGTGAGGCGGAGGCGCAGGAACTCGAACTCGCGCCCTCGAACATCATCACCGTGCCCCGATTGGCCGCTGCTCCCATCAGCATGGAGTGCGTGCATGAGCGTACGATCTCGTTCAGCCCCACCGGAGGGGACTTCGTCGTCGGGCGCGTGGTCGGGTGGAACATCGACGAGTCCGTGATGCGGGACGGGCGCATCGACACCGAGCTTCTCCGGCCGCTCGGACGTCTCGCCGGGCCGCGCTATTCGACCCTTGGCACCGTGATCGAGCTGCCACCGGTTCCCGGCGGCTGAGCTGTCTCTGGCGTTCCCTGTGTCGAAAGCGTCGCGCGCACGATGTTGAGGAACCAGGCTGTCGCCGTGTTGGTCCCGGCATCGTGATGGGAGACGAGGTGGATCGACGTGGTCGGAGAAGGGAACGGCAGCTCGAGAAGTTTCGTCCCGGTGGGAAGAGCGATCGCGGCGAACGCATCGATCGGAACGATTGCGACGAATCCGCAGCGAGCGACGATCCACGGCAGGGAGGTGAACCGGGGCACCTCCACATGGGGGATCCGCGAGAGGACACCCGCGCCCAGCGTGGTGACAGCCTCGGTGATCGCGCGGTGGCCGGCCGACGAGCCGACCCTGGCCTCGGGGAGGCGGCGCAGATCATCGACCCGAATTCTGCCGTCGTCGTCCTCGAGAGCAGATGGCACAAGGCAGGCGTAGCGGTCCTGGAACAGGACTTCCTGATTCACCGGTCCCGCAACCGGGGAACTCGTGATCGCCGCGTCGATATCGCCCGACAGCACGTCCCGCGCCACTGTGTCGATGTCGAGGGGGACGACTTCGATCGAGATTCCCGGCCCGTCGTGGCCCGTCGCCAGCAGGATGCGCGGGAGCAGTCCGGCCTCGCCGAGGTCGGTGAGCGCTATGCGAAATCGGCGCTGTGACATCGTCGGGTCGAAGCGATTGCCGTCTTCCGCGATCGCGACTATCCGCGAGAGCGGACTGCTGATCTCGGCGTACAGATCTGCGGCGAGGCGCGTGGGGCGGACGCCCGTCCCGGTGCGGATGAAGAGCTGGTCACCGAAGTGCGCCCGCAGTCGCCGGAGAGCGTGGCTGACAGCGGGTTGCGACACGCGGAGCGTCTCTGCGGCTGAGGTCAGATTCTTCGCACGGTAGACGGCGACGAAGGTCCGAAGCAGGTTGAGGTCGATGTTCGCCAGCATGTCTCTATTATTCATCAGGTGAATAAGACAGATGCCTATTATTCATTGGACGCACCTGGGTGGCGCACCTAGCGTGGTCTCAGGTCGCCGATGACCTGAGAAACGGATTCAGTGCAGTGACGCAGATGATGAAGGTGGCCGATGCTGTCGGCCGAATGCTCGCCGAGTTGGGCCTGTCTCAGGTGTTCGGAGTGGTCGGGAGCGGCAATTTCCGGGTGACCAACGCGCTCGTCGCTTCCGGTGCGACGTACGTCGCGGCCCGGCACGAAGCCGGTGCGGCATCCATGGCCGATGCGTACTCCCGCATCACCGGCGATGTCAGCGCGCTGAGCCTGCACCAGGGATGCGGGCTCACGAATGCACTGACGGGCATCACCGAGGCCGCGAAGTGCCACACGCCGCTCCTGGTGCTCGCCGCCGATACCGCCGTCGGCGACGTCACGTCGAACTTCCACATCGACCAGGACAGCGCCGTGCGTGCAGTCGGTGCCACGCCCATGCGCATCCACTCCGCCGAGACCGCGCTCGCGGATGCGGCGCGCGCGTTCCGGGTCGCCCAGCTCGAACGAGCCACGGTCGTGCTCTCGTTGCCGATCGACATCCAGGACCGTGAGATCGCGTATCCGGGCCCTCGGCCGGCGTCGAACCTCCGCGTGCCGACGCCGACCGTCCTGGCTCGGGACGCGACAGAACTCGCCGACATGCTCGCTGGAGCGGAGCGACCGATCATCATCGGAGGCCGTGGCTCGCGTGCGGCGAAGCACGACCTGCGTGAGCTCGCGGCACTGTCGGGCGCACTGCTGATCGCGTCGGGCGGCGCGCGCGGGGTGTTCGAGGGTGATGACTGGGCGCTCGATGTCGTCGGTGGCTTCGCGACCGAGAGTGCGGCGGAGCTCGTTCGCGACGCCGACCTCATCGTCGGCTTCGGAGTCGCGCTCAACAACTGGACAACGCGTGGCGGAACCCTGCTCGAGAAGGCGACGATAGTCCAGATCGACGACCGCGTCGACGCCATCGGCAAGCACCGACTGGTCGACCTGGGCATCGTCGGCGACACGCGTGCCGTCGCGCGCGCCGTGATCAAGGCGCTGACGGCCTCTGAGACGACACGGATCGGCTACCGCACTCCCGACATCGCCGAACGGGTTCGCGCAGCGCGCTACTGGGCGGACCAGGAAGTCGAGGCGGTCGACGAGCCGGGGTTCGTCGACCCTGCTGCACTGACCAACGCACTCGACGCGATGCTTCCGGACGAACGCGTCGTCGTCGTGGACGGCGGAAACGTCAATGCGTACCCCGGCGCGCACCTGAGGGTGCCCGATGACGAAGGCTACGTACTCCCGCTCTCATTCCAGTCCATCGGCCTGGGTCTTGCGAGCGTCATCGGCGCTGCCGTCGCGCGTCCGGATCGGACGGCCGTGCTCGGCACCGGTGACGGGTCATTGCTGATGGGGGCCGTGGAGCTGGAAACCGCCGTGCGGCTGCGGCTCGGCATGGTCGTCATCGCTTTCAACGACAGCGCCTACGGTGCCGAGATCCACCTGTTCCCGGACTCCACGTCTGAGGAGCAGGAGATCGTGCGTTTCCCTGACACCGACATCGCGGCGATCGCACGGGGCTACGGCTGCGACGCGATCACCGTGCGCTCGCTCGATGACCTCGGCGGCGTAGCGGCCTGGCTCGAGTCGGATCGCGATCACCCTCTGGTGATCGACGCGAAGATCACCGGCCGTGCCTCCTGGCTCATGGCGCGAGAGCACGGGCACTAGTCACAGCCACCAGCACGACGGCACCAGTAGACGTACGCAACAGAAACAAGGGAGTTTCATCATGATGCACAACACAGCAAGCCGTACCCGCAGGGCGCTCGCAGTCACGGGTGCCGTCGCCGTCCTCGTTCTCGTGGGATGCGCAGCAGACCCCGAGGGCGCTGCAACCGAGAACGACGATGCCGGCGGCGGGGGAGGCACGATCCGGGTGGCCTATCTGGCGACAGGATCATCGCTGCCGCTCTTCGTGACCGCCGAGAAGTACGCCGAAGAGGTCGGAATCGATGTCGAGTTGGTAGAGGTGGCGAGTGGCAACGAGTCGATCACCGGGGTCGCGACCGCCCAGTACGACGCCGGGTTCGCCGGCATCGGATCGGCAGCGTACAACGCCGTGGACGAAGGCCTGCCCGTGCGATACGTGGCCCCGATGCATTCGGGCTATATCGAGGACTACTTCATCATCTCGTCGCAACTGGCCGGCTCGTCCGACGAGGCGGCCGCGGTGGCGGACGACATGTCGCAGCTCGCGGGGCAGACGTTCGCCGTGAACGCGCCGGGGGTCGTCACCGAGGCGCTGCTCGGTTTCGCGCTCGAGCGCGGCGGGCTGTCGATGGACGATGTCGCGCTCGAATACATCCCCTTCCCCGATCAGGTGCCCGCGCTCGCCAACGGCGGCATCGCGGCCGGCATCCTGTCGGAGCCGTTCCCCACGCAGGCCGAGGAGAACGGATCGGGATACCGTCCGTGGGCGACGCCTACGGATGAGGATCCGCTGCCCTTCACCGGCATCATCTACAACACCGACTGGGCGGACGAGAACCCACAGCTGGCGGAGGACTTCATGCGCGCCTACGCGATGGCCGCGGAGGACCTCGACGCGAACGGCTGGGACACGCCGGAGATGCTCGACCTCGTCGAGCAGTACACGGGGGCGGACCCTGCGATCGTCGCCGCCTCGCGTCAGCACCACATCTCGGCCGACCTCGACGTGGACTTCGACGTCCTGCTGCGCTACCAGGAGTTCTTCATGGAGCAGGGGTCGCTGAACTACGACGAGATCATCCCGGAGGAGGACATCTGGGACTTCAGCTGGCGCGATGCAGCCCTCGAGAACTGATGCGGGCGAATCGATGACCGTGCAGGCCCGGCCGAAGGTCCGGCTCACCGATGTGAGCAAACGGTTCCCGGGGAAGGAGCAGGTGACGGCGCTTGAGGGCGTCTCGCTCGATATCGCGGAAGCCGAGTTCGTCTCGATCGTCGGTCCTTCGGGCTGCGGCAAGTCGACGTTGCTGCGGCTCGTGGCCGGCCTCCACGAGCCCTCCTCAGGAACCGTCGAGATCCGAAGCACCAAGCCCGACCGTCCGAAGACGGCGATGGTGTTCCAGGAGCACGCTCTCTTCCCGTGGATGTCGGTGCGCGACAACGTCATGTTCGGACCCCGCAACCGCAACGTGCCCAAGAAGGAGGCGGCCGAGATCGCCGATGAGCAGCTGGGCCGGCTCGGCCTCGGACGCTTCGGCGACTTCTTCCCGCATCAGCTCTCCGGCGGGATGAAGCAGCGAGTCGGCATCGCTCGGGCGCTCGCTCAGGATGCCGAAGTGCTCCTCATGGACGAGCCGCTGGGCGCTCTGGACGCACAGACGCGGACGCTGTTGCAGGAGCAGATCCTGGAGCTCCGCCAGCAGACGAAGCCGACCGTGCTCTACATCACCCACGCGATCGACGAGGCGGTCTTCCTCTCGGATCGCGTCGTGCTGATGTCCGCACGGCCTGGGCGGATCCGCGACATCGTCGAACTCGACTTCGGTCCCGATCGCACACCCGAGCTGCGCGGCACCCCGGAGTTCGCTGCGCTGTCCCAGGACATCTGGAACCACCTCCGCGACGAGGTGCACGCGGCCATGGCGGTGGATGACAAGTGAGTTGGCGCGGCCTTCGCGAAAAGTGGGCGCTGTTCGTCGGTCCGATCGTCATCCTGCTCGGGTGGGAACTCCTGAGCCGGGCCGGCATCATCCGGGCGACCTTCTTCCCGCCTCCGACGCAGATCATCGCGCGCAGCGTGATCGTGTTCGAGCCGGATTCGGGGCTCGGGGGCGACATCATCGCCACGATCCTGCGCGTCGTCGTCACGATCATCCTCGCCGTGGTCCTGGGCGTCGGCGTCGGGATCGTGATCACACTCTCGCAGTGGATGGAGCGCGGCACTCACACGGTGCTCGCGTTCCTCTATCCCATCCCGGGGGTCCTGTTCTTTCCCTTCCTGACGTTCTTGCTCGGCCGCACCGAGATGGCGATCATCCTGACCGCGCTCGTGACTCCTCTCATCGTGATGGTCCTCTACACGGTCGCCGGCGTGCGCAGCATCGATCGCACGCTGCTTGAAGTGGCCGAGAACTACGGCTCACGTGGAATGCGGCAGTTCTTCGGCATCCTCGTACCCGGCTCGCTGCCGTCCATCGTCACTGGCATCCGGGTTTCGCTCGGGTTCACGCTGATCGCCGTGATCGCGATCGAGATGGTCGGCGCCCCGAACGGGCTCGGTCAGTTCCTCTGGTCGAACTGGCAGATCCTCCGCGTCACCGACATGTACGTCGCGCTTCTGATCATCGCGATCATCGGGCTGCTCAGCTCAGTCGGGTTCGACGCGGTCGCCGATCGCCTGCTGCCGTGGCGACGCGACGTCCAGGGGGCGCAGATATGAATTCGACAGTCCGGCGCTGGGCGCAGTCCTGGGCCATCCCGATCCTCATCCTCGTGCTGTGGGAGGTGCTGACCCGCGCCGGCCTGCTCGACCCGCGATTCTTCCCGCCGCTGAGCGACATCATCATGACCACGGTCGACGAACTCGTGAACGGGAGGCTGGGGCTCGACCTCGTGCTGACGGTCCAGCGACTCCTGGTGGCCTTCGTCCTCTCAGCGGTGCTGGGTGTCGCGATCGGCGTCGCGTCCGGACGGTGGCGCACCGTCGAGATGCTGATCCGTCCCGTGACCGACACGCTCTACCCCCTGCCGAAGATCGCGCTCCTGCCGCTGTTCATCATCATCGTCGGGCGCGGCGAGGTGGCCTACATCATCACCGCCTTCGCGACCGCGTTCTTCCAGATCATCATCAGCACACGCGGGACGGTTCGGGACGTGCCGACGGACCTCATCGAGGCGGGGAGGAGCTTCGGGGCGACCGGCTTCCGATTCTTCACGCGCCTCTTGTTCCCCGCGATCGCGCCAGGGTTGCTGAACGGCTTGCGTCTCGGGATGGCGACCTGCCTGATCACGCTGATCGCCGCCGAGTTCGTCGGCGCCGAGTACGGGATGGGGGCCGCCATTCGCAGGGCGGGCCAGCAGTTCGCCGTCGAGGAGGTCTACGCAGGGCTCCTGATCGTCGGACTGCTCGGCCTGGCGATCAACCTCGTGTTCCGTCTGATCACGCCGCTGGTGCTGCCGTGGCAGCGCCGCGTTCAGCCCGCGGCGGTCGGCCGGTGAGGGCGACGGCGGTGACGAGCGGAGTTTCGGGTCGCTAGGCGTTCTGCGGGAAGCCGAGGTTGATGCCGCCGTGGCTCGGATCGAGCCAACGCGTGGTGACGGCCTTCTCGCGGGTGAAGAAGCGGAAGCCCTCGCGACCATACGCTTTCGTGTCGCCGAAGGCGGAGGCCTTCCAGCCGCCGAAGGAGTGGTAGGCCACCGGCACGGGGATGGGCACGTTCACCCCGATCATGCCGGCCTCGATCTCGTACTGGAACCGGCGAGCGGCACCGCCGTCGTTGGTGAAGATCGCCGCCCCGTTGCCGAATGCACCGGCGTTGATGAGTTCGACGCCTGCTTCATAACTGTCGACGCGCACGATCGAGAGCACCGGACCGAAGATCTCGTCCGTGTATGCGCGAGATGATGTGGGCATGCGGTCGAGCAACGTCGGGCCGAGCCAGAACCCGTTCGGATCTCCGTCGGGGGCGATGTCGCGGCCGTCCACGACCACCTCGGCGCCGTCCGCGGCAGCGATGTCGATGTACGAGGCCACCCGGTCGCGATGCTCTCGCGTCACCAGCGGTCCCATGTCGCAGTCGCGACGGCCGTCGCCGATGCGCAGACGACGCATCCGCGAGGTCACCTTCTCGATGAGATCGTCTGCGACCGGTTCGACCACGACAGCGACCGAGATGGCCATACAACGCTCTCCCGCCGAGCCGAAGCCGGCGTTGACCGCTGCATCGGCGACCTGGTCGAGGTTCGCATCGGGGAGCACCAGCATGTGGTTCTTCGCCCCGCCAAGGGCCTGAACACGCTTGCCATGGCGGGCCGCGGTCTCGTAGATGTAGCGCGCGATCGGCGTGGAGCCGACGAACGAGATCGATGCGACTTCGGGATGCTCGAGCAGAGCATCCACGGCCACCTTGTCGCCGTGCACCACGTTGAAGACGCCGGCCGGCAGGCCGGCCTCGTGCAGCAGTGCGGCGAGCCAGAGTGCGGCGGATGGGTCCTTCTCGCTCGGTTTGAGGATGACGGCGTTGCCCGCCGCGAGGGCAACGGGGAAGAACCACATCGGCACCATCGCGGGGAAGTTGAACGGGCTGATGATCGCCGCGATGCCGATGGGCTGGCGGAAGGAGTGGACGTCGACGCCTGTCGAGGCGTTCAGCGAGTAGTCGCCCTTGAGCGCTTCGGGGAAACCGAGTGCGAACTCGACGACCTCCTGGCCGCGGGCGATCTCACCGAGAGCATCCGAGACGACCTTGCCGTGCTCGGAGGTGATGATCTCGGCGAGCTCGCCTTTTCGTGCATCCAGCAGCTCACGAAAGCGGAACAGGATCGTCTGCCGTCCCGCAGCGGAAAGATCGCGCCAGGCGGGGAACGCTCGGGCTGCCGCACGGACGGCCGCATCGACGTCGGCTGTCTCAGCCAGCACGACGGATCCACTCTGCACGCCGGTGGCGGGGTCGAACACCGCGCTCGTACGGCGGTCGGGCAGGTCTACGCGCGCACCATCGATCCAGTGGGGGATGCGGTCGGTCATCGAAGCCTCTTCTTCTCGGAGATGATGTGATCAGTCCATGACGACGACGGCGCGGCCGGTGATCTCGCCGAGCGCGAGAGCCCGGTAGGCGGCATCCGCGTCATCGAGTGCGTAGTGCCGGGTGACGAGTCCTTCGGCATCGAAGTGCCCGTCGACCGCCAACTGGACCACGGCAGGCAGATCCACGCGAGTGCGCGCGCCGAACGATCCGGTCACCGTGTAGCCGCGCCGCACGAGCGGTGTGATCTCGACCTCGGCGGTCGCGGTGCCAGCGGCGATCCCGATCGCGATCATGCGTCCGCCGTCGGCGAGGATCTCGATCGCTTGACGGAAGGTCGCCGGGTGCCCGAGGGCCTCGAACGAGACGTCGACACCGCGTCCGCCGGTCAGCGCGCGGACCTCTGCTCTCACGTCTGCGCTGCGCGAGTTCACGGTATGGGTCGCACCGAGCCGGAGGGCCGCATCGAGCTTCTCGTCCGATACGTCGATGGCGATGATCGGTTCGGCACCGGCGGCCTTGGCGATCTGCAGCACCCCGCTGCCGACGCCGCCCACGGCGGTGATCGCAACCGACTCGCCGCGCTCGACGTGCCCGGCGCGGTGGACGGCGCCGTACGACGTGAATGCGGCGCAACCGAGGATCGCGGATGACACCGGGTCAAGTCCGTCGGCAAGTCTGGTGAGTGCCGAGATGGGCACCACGGAGTATTCAGCCAAGCCGCCCATGGAGTACATGGCCAGGAACGAGCCGTCGGGGAGGGCGAGCCGGCTGGTGCCGTCATAGAGGGTTCCGCGGAGGCGATTCTGGCCGAAGAAGTTCGCGCAGAGATCGTCGCGACCGCGCGTGCATTCAGCGCATTCGGTGCAGGGCATGATGAAGGCGCCCACGACTGCATCGCCCGCACTCAGACCATGCGTGTCAGCGGTGCCGTCACCGAACGACACCACGGTGCCGCTGATCTCGTGGCCCAGGACCGCCGGGCGCGGAAAAGCGACTTCGGCTTTGATCACGTGAAGATCGGTGTGACAGACACCGCAGGCGGTCACCTTCACGAGTGCCTCGCCTGCCTGAGGGGTCGGTACTGCGATCCGCACGATCTCGAGTTCGGGGCGATCAGATCGCAGGACAGCGGCCCTCATCGTCGTGGGCAACGCAGACTTCTCGTCCGTGTGCACGTCAGCACGTCTCCAGCTCGTTGCGCCTAGTGGCTCCCGGGGAGTTCGACGTGGTCGAGTTCGTAGCCTGTCGGGTCGAGCGCCTTCGCCATGATGCTGGTCATGACCGGCAGGGGCACGAGGCAGTCCTCGCACGCGCCGTCGCTCGCGTCGATCTTGACGACGACCTTGTCGCCGCCGACCTCCGACCAGGTGAGCAGGTAGCCATCCGTCTCCATCATCTCGCGAAACGAAGCGAGGGCGTTGTCCACGGATACGGTCGTACTCATGATGATCTCCTTGGTTCTCGGATGCCTGTAGTCAGACGATCTCGGTGACGCCGAGGATGCGCAGAGCATCCGGCACGGCTTGATCGGCTCGTCCGCGGATGTGCTCCACGTCCAGGCTCGCGACGGGGTGCTGCACCATGACGAACTGGAATCCTGGGAAGCCCTGCACGTCGGCCATCGCCTGCCCCGACATCGCGAACGAGTCGGACGTGATGCTCACGGCCGGTACACCGGCGCGCTCGAACAGGATGCCGTCGGCCACCGTCGCCGCGCTGCAGGAACCGCAGTCGCCGACGGCGGTGATGACGATGTCGACCTCGGAGACGATCTGCCGGAAGAGTTCGTCCTTGACGGGCGTGCCGAAGTAGTCCTTGACGTAGTGCTTGATCTCACCGATGCCGTAGTCGCGCTTGAGATCGGCCGCGATCTCGTCGAGCAGCAGCGTCGAGTTCGGTTTCGTGTTGTCGAGCAGGCCGACGGTGAGGCCCTTCAGCGTCACCGGGCGCGGGGAGAGAGTGCTGTCGTTCACGCCTTCGGCTGCGCCGGTCGGGTCGAGAAGCGCTTCGCGAATCGAAGTGGTCATCCGGTTCCTCCGTGTGTCGCCGCGATCCGTCGTGGACCGCCGACTTCTACAATGCCCCGCCGCCGGCGGGCGCAGCAGGAGGGTTTTCATCTAGCGGAAGACCGCGCGGAGCGCGACCTTCGTGGAACCGGGCGAACCGGCTCGCAGCGAAGCTCAGCACGAAGCACGTGAGCATCCCGATCGTCATCGGCAGAGCCGTATTCGGCCCGGCGAACCCTCCGACCGGGCCAGCGAGCGCGCCGAAGGCGAACTGGATGCACCCCATCAGGGCGGCGCCGGATCCCGCCGCGAACGGCGTGCGGCCCAGGGCGAGGGTCGTCGCGTTCGCCATCACACCGGCCACACCCGTGCAGCCCACGGCGATCAGCGCCACGTACACCGGCACGTTGAGGGCACCGAAGGCTGTCACGACGACGAGCAGCGCGGCCGGCACCGTCGCCACAGTGAGATCGATGAGCAGCATCCGTCGCGGGCCGTACCGCACCGATAGCGGGGCGTTGATCCACCCTCCGGCAAGAACAGCGAGCCCGTAGGCCAGGAACATGAGCCAGAAGCCCCATACATCGACACCGAGCACATCCTGTGCGACGAACGAAGAGGCGTTCACATAGATCGTGAGACCCGCGAAGATGAACGCCATCGTCAAGAAGAATCCGACGTACACAGGGTCGCGCAGCAGACGCCCGTACACGGCTGCCATACCGACGGCGCTGAACGGCGCGCGCCGGGCCGGCGGAAGGCTCTCGGGAACGCCGATGATCGCCAGCAGGAGAAAGGCGGCGCTTGCGACGACAGTGCCGACGAGTATCGCGCGCCAGCCGGAGACCTGCAGCAGTACGGTGCCCGAGAGCGAGGCGATCAGCGGTCCCACTGCGAGCGTGCCCATGAGCAGACTGTAGGCGCGCGAGACCTGCGGTCCGACGCCGATATCGGAGACGATCGCCCGCACCACCACGACGCCGGCTGCGGCGCCGAGTCCCTGGAGCACTCTGCTCGCGATCAACATCTCGAGGGTCGGAGCGAGAGCCGCGAGGATGCTTGCCACCGTGAGCACGGTGAACGCGATCAACACGACGCGACGTCTGCCCAGGCTGTCGGAGAGAGCGCCGACGATGAGCTGGCCGACGGCGACGCCGAGAAAGAACGCGGTGAGGGTGAGCTGAATGCCGATGATGTTCGTCCGGAGGTCGTCGGCCATGACCCCCAGCGCCGGCAGATACATGCTCGCAACGATCGGGTTGAGCGTCATGAGCACGCAGAGCACCACGAGGAGCCCGGGCGTGAGCCGAGGACCTCCAACGCCGTCAAAACGCCCGTTCGACCTCACCGCACCTCCTCCGTCACGCCGTCATGTGTACGCATTGCGACATTACGCCCGCACTGCGTACACTGGTGATCTTCGCACCGATCCGACTGTTTCGGATGAATCTTTGCGACGAGAGGACAATGATGCCCACACTCCGCAGTAACCTTCCGCCGTCTTCAGCGCTCGCGATCGCGCGCCGAGCGCACTACACGGCGCTCGGTATTCCGAAAGAGGACTGGGAGAAACCCAAGGTCGCGATCGTCAACACGTCATCGGAACTCGCCGCGTGCTTCTCGCATCTCGACGACGTCGCCGCGCGTCTCAAGGGCGACCTGCGCGAGGCCGGTCTGCTGCCGTTCGAGATCCGCACGACAGCGCCGAGCGACTTCGTGACGAGTGCAGGACGTGCGGGCAGGTACATCCTGCCGAGCCGCGATCTGATAGTCGACGACATCGAAGCCGCTGTCGAAGGCGCGAAGCTGGACGCGATGATCTGCCTGTCGTCCTGCGACAAGACGACGCCTGCGCATCTCATGGCTGCGGGGCGCCTCGACATCCCCACGATCATCGTGCCGTGCGGTTACCAGCACTCCGGACTCGCCGAAGGCCGTGAGGCCGACATCGAAGAGATCTTCCTGCACGCCTCGAAGGCCGCAGTCACTGGAGAGCCGACCGATGCGCTCGAGCTGCTGGCCGAAGACGCGATCCTCGGACCCGGTGTGTGCGCGGGTCTCGCAACCGCCAACTCGATGCACATCCTCGCCGAGGCGCTCGGCATGGCGATGCCAGGATCTGCTCCCGTGCGAGCACTGAGCGACTCCATGTGGGACACCGTGCGGCGCTCCGCTCATGCGCTCGCCGCACTGATCGAGAACGACGTGCGCCCGCGGCAGATCATCACCGACGAATCGGTGCGCAATGCTGCTCGCGCGATGCTCGCCATCGGCGGCTCGATGAACACGATCAAGCATCTGCAGGCGATCGCGATCGAATCCGGCCTCGACGTCGACGTGTGGGAGATGTACCGGACCCTTGGCCGCGAGACCCCGCTGCTGTGCTCGGTGCGACCCAACGGGCCTCGCCTCACGGAGGAGTTCGAGGACGCCGGAGGCGGTGCCACGATCATCCGCGAGCTGCTTCCTCTGCTCGATGGTGCACAGCTCACTGTCTCGGGGGCGACCATCGCCGAGAACTCTGAGCTCGCGGCGCCCGCCGACGGCGACGTCATCCGTTCGATCGATGACCCGTTCGGCACCGATCCGGCGATCAGCGTGCTCAAGGGCACGCTGGCGCCGGGCGGTGCTGTCGCGAAACGACCGGTTCCCGATCCGGGACCGCATGTCTTCCGAGGACCTGCTCGCGTCTTCGGTACGCGCGAGGAGGCGATCGAAGGCATCTCCACCGGACGGCTGCGCGAGGGCGACGTCGCCGTGATTCGCGGCATCGGCGTCACCGGCGCACCCGGGCTCGGGCTGACCTCGGCGTTCATCTTCGCGCTCCACGCGCGCGGACTCGCCCACAGCGTCGCACTCGTGACCGACGGACAGTTCTCCGGCCTCGTCAATCAGGGCATGACCGTCGGCGAGGTCTCTCCCGAGGCTGCGAGCCCTGGTTCACCGCTGGGACGGGTGCGTGACGATGATCTGATTGAGATCGACGTCAAGCGCGGTGCCGTCGATCTGCTGGTCCCCGAGGCCGAGCTCGCCGCCAGACCGGACTACGTCCCGCCCGCAGATCGCGACACGGGAGGCGGATACCTCGACCAGTACGAGGCGCTCGTCCAGCCTCTCTCGTGCGGCGCCGTCCTCTGCGCCCGCCCGTGCCCTTCGAAGGAGCTCGCATGAACAACAGTGCCACCGAGCGGTCGCAGACCATTCACGAGCCCGCTCGTGACATCCCCGTCATCGGCGAGTACGAGGTCGTCGTCGTCGGCGGCGGCCCGGCCGGTCTCATGGCCGCGACCGCCGCGTCTCGGGCCGGACGCTCGACTCTGCTCATCGAGAAGTACGGCTTCCTCGGCGGCGCCGGCACGATGGGCGGCCTCGCGACCTTCTGCGGGATGCACGCTCGCGCGTACGGCACCGACTTCCAGTCGGTGCACGGCTACGCGGACGAGCTGCTTGATCGGATGCGGGTCATGGACGGCCTGAACGACGTGCATCTCTCGGTCGACGATCGCATCCAGGCCCTCTCGTACGACATCTCCGCGCTCAAGATCGCCGCCGACGAACTCGTCGTGGCCGGGGGAGCCGAACTGCTCTTCCACACGTCGGTCGTCGACGTGTCCATGCGCGACGAGCGCACGATCGATGCGGTCATCGTCGAGTCCAAGTCGGGACGCGGTGCCGTGCGCGGCCGCTTCTTCATCGACGGCTCAGGAGACGGCGACATCGCGGCATGGTCTGGTGCGCCGTTCGAAGTGAGTGAGCACCTCATGTACCCGTCGCTCATGTTCCGGATCAATGGAGTCCATCCCGCCGAAGCGGGCGAGGCGTGGAGGACAGTCCGCCGTCTCATGGAGGAGGCCGAGGCCGCCGGTACGCACTCCTTCCCGCGGAAGAAGCCGATCGTGCGCCCGCAGCGCAACCCGCTCGAGTGGCGCTCGAACCTCACGCAGCTCTCCAACGAAGACGGCTCAGCCGTCGACGGCACCGACGTGCACCAGCTGACGCGGGGAGAGCTCCAGGGGCGTCAGCAGGTGAAGGACACCTTCGCCTTCATCAAGCAGGTCACTCCCGGGTTCCAGGACTCCTATGTGGTCGATATCGCGCCGTCGATCGGCATCCGTGAGACCCGGCGCATCGTCGGCTCCTATCAACTCACGCAGGAAGACGTGCTCGAATGCCGCGACTTCGATGACACTATCGGCGTCAACGGGTGGCCTGTCGAAGCCCACGTCGTCGGCGACGTCGCATTCAAGTTCGCCCCCGTGGACTCGCGAGGGTTCAACCAGCTTCCGTATCGGATGCTGGTGCCACAGGTCGTCGGTAATCTTCTCGTCGCCGGACGCGCAGCGTCGATGACGCAGGGCGGTCAGTCCTCGGGCCGCGTGACCGGCCCGTGCTTCGTGATGGGGCAGGCCGCCGGCACAGCGGCCGACCTCGCGCTCGCGGGCGACGGCACGGGTTCGGGCGTGGACGTCGCGACGCTACAGACGCGTCTTGAGGCCGCGGGGTCGTACCTGGGAACCAGGCTTCCTGACGCGATCACCGTCCCCGCGTGATCGCTGCCCCGGCCTGAGCACCGTCCCGGCCCTGGCGCCGGGGCGGTGGCTTCACCTTTCGCGCGCGCGGAACAGCTGCGGGTTGGCGTTGCGGTAGGCGCTCGCGATCTCGGTGGCCGCTGAGAGCAGCAGCGGCAAGACGACGTCGCGCAGGCTTTCGGTGGTCTCGCGCACGGTCGTCGACGACACGCCGAGTCCGCCGACAGCACGGTCGTCGACGACGATCGGCACTGCGACGGCGACCCTGCCCGGGAGCAGCTCTTCGATCGAGATGTCGTATCCGCGGGCGCGCACGACGTCTGTGCGCGCCCGCAGCCCTGGCACATCCGTCACTGTCGCGGGCGTGAGCGTCTCGAACGTGTGCTCGCTGAGCAGCGCATCGAGCTCGGTGTCCGACAGCTGAGCGAGAAGCACCTTCCCGATCGCCGTCGCATGCGCAGGAAGGCGCTGACCGATACGCACCGAATCGGGTAGGGGGCGCCGGTCTTCGACGCGCGCGATGTGGATGACATCCGCTCCGTCGAGCACGCCGATGCTGCACGTCTCCCCGGTGCGCTTGACGACGTCGAGCATGTAGCCGTAAGAGATCTCGGGCAACGATGACGACGCGAAATAGCCGGAGCCGAGCTCCAGGATGCGAGGAGTCAGGCTCCACAGCCCGCCTGCCGACTCCGCGTAGCCGAGGTGAGCGAACGTCAGCATGATGCGGCGCACCACCGGGCGCGCGAGATCCACCCGCGCCGCGATCTCGGCGACGCTCAACGACCCGTGCCGATCGTTGAAAGCGCGCAGCACCTCCACACCGCGTTCGATGCTCTGAATCCGATCGCGCGACCTGTCGTCCGGCATATCCCACCCGTTTCCTGTCGGACGCTCTGCGTCCAACAGGACCATTCTAGAGATATGCGGTTCCCAACCCGCGCGACGCGAGGACGCGCGACCTGACGAGGGAGGCTCACTCATGAACGGGCCTCCGAATGTCTGTCCGAGGTCCGATCACGCCATCGTTTCGCGCAGTCCGTAGACGGACTCGTGCCACGGGATGAAGAACCGCTTCAACTCGTTGACGACGAGGTAGAGGACGAGACCGAGGAGCGACAGCCAGAGGATGAGCGCGAAGGTGAGTGCCGCGTCGAGTTGGTTCATGCTCGACACGACGAGGAACCCGAGACCCTGGCTGCCCGCGATGTACTCGCCGACGATCGCACCCGTCGTCGCCAGCACGATGCCGACCTCCATGCCGGCGAACAGGTAGGGCTGAACGCTGCGCATCTCGAGCTGGAGAAGGGTCTGCCACCGCGTCGCGTTCAGGCTCTTCATCACCTCGCGCTGTCCCTGTTCGACCGAACGCACGCCCAGGAGCATGTTGAGCATGATGGGGAAGAACGCCAGCAGTGCAGAGAGCCAGATCTTCGACGTTATGCCGAAGCCGAACCAGATCACGAACAGCGGGATGAACGCGACTTTCGGCGCCACCTGAGTGATCACGATGAGAGGGCGCACACTCGCTTCGAGCCATGGCAGCTTGCCGAGCAGGACGCCGACGACGACGCCGGTCACCACGGCGATCGCGAAGCCGATCAGGATCTCGGAGAGCGTGGTGAGGGTGTGGGACCAGATGTCGGGTGCGACGAACAGCCCCATGAACTTCTCGCCCACCGCTCCCGGAGGCGGGAACAGGAACGGGTTCACCTGTCCGATGGAGACGACGAGCTGCCAGATGACGACGATCGCCACGACGAGCACGGGCGTCACGACCCAGGGCAGGACACGCATGACCTTCTGGCGGCTCATCAGTTCTCCTCGTCAATGTCGTGGCGGAGGTTCCGCACGATGTCGTTGAACTCCGGCGTCGTCATGGAGTTGACCGTGCGCGGTTTCGGCTCCACGACGGGTAGGACCTGGCGTACTCGGCCAGGTCGTGGCGTCATGTGCACGACGCGGTCGGCGAGGAACACGGCCTCGGGTATGTCATGGGTGACGAAGACGACCGTCGACGTCGTCTCGAGGACGATGCGCTGCAGCTCGAGGTTCATCCGCTCGCGGGTGAGAGCATCCAGTGCGCCGAACGGCTCGTCCATCAGGAGCAGGTCCGGCTCGGTCGAGAGCGAGCGCGCGATCGCCGCGCGCTGGCGCATCCCGCCGGAGAGCTCGCGGGGGTACGACTTCTCGAAACCGCCGAGACCGACGAGGTCTGCGAGTTCGGAGGCCCGCGCCCGACGATCTCGCTTGCTTGCGCCGCGCAGCTTCATAGGGAGAGCGATGTTGTCGAGCACCGAGAGCCAGGGGAACAGGTTGCTCTCCTGGAAGACGAAGCCGAGCTTCGTGATGGCCGACTCGTCGACCGTCGTGCCCCGCCACAGGTTGTTGCCGTCGACCTCGATCGTTCCAGAAGTGGGAGCGAGCAGGCCGCCGATCATCCGCAGCAGCGTCGTCTTGCCGCATCCCGACCTTCCGATCAGTGCGACGAACTCACCGCGCTGGATGCTCAGGTCGACGCCCGAGACGGCGTGGGTGGTGCCGGACCGGGTGATGAAGTCGCGTCCGAGGCCCTGGATGTTCAGTCGGGGAACGGCGTCCGTCGCGCCCGTGATGGGTGCGGGTGGTGTCGGAGTCTGGGTGCTCATGGTGGGCATCGTCGCCTCTCGGTGTCAGGGAGAGGGTGTGGCCCCGCTGCATGCGCGGGGCCACACCCGGGGGATGGGTACGAGGTCAGTCGGTCGGAAGCAGGTCGCTCGTGATCCAGGCCGACGGATCACCGCCGCCTTCGAGCAGATCACCCTTGACGTACGCGTCGTAGATCTCGGTCCAGTAGTCGTCATCGTTCTCGAGCAGGCCGACGGCTTCTGTCGAATCGATCCATGTCTCGGTCGTGTACGTCTCGAGGGCCTGAACCGCGATGGCATCGTCCTTCAAGGCTGCGAAGTCCCAGTCGCCGCTGTCGCGCAGCGTGGTCAGGACGTTCGCGAAGTCGTTCTCCCGATCATCGATGAGCTCCTGGGTCGCTTCCTTGATCGCAGCGAGGAAGCGTTCGATGTCCTCGACCTGGTCGGGGTCCTCGAGGTTCGACTTCGTCGTGATCCAGACCTGACGCTCCGGAGCATCGACCAGACCCGCGGGGCTCGACACGGCATCCTCGTTCTGCTCGACGATGCCGATCGATGTGTCGAGGCTGACGACGTAGCCGTCGAGCTGGCCCTGCTTCACCAGCTCGTAGGTGGCTGATGTCACCGGCACTGCCTGACGGGTCACGGAATCGCGCGGCACATCCGCGTCGTCGAGGGCGAAGTTGAGCATCTTCTCGCTCGTGCCGCCGACGGAACCGAGGCCGATCACCTTGCCCTCCATGTCCGCTGCGGACTCGATCGGGTTCTCCTTGGTCGAGATGACGCGCAGATTGCTGCGGTAGGCCATGGTGCCGATGCCGACGATGGGCTGACCGGATTCCATCCCCGGCATGACGTCGACAGTGCTGACCCGGGTGATCGGCGTGGCGCCGCCCAGCAGGGTCTGGATGGCCGCAGAAGTGCCCTGCACCGGCTGCAGTTGCACGTCGAGACCGTGCTTCTCGAAGATTCCTGCCGAGTACGCGTACATCTCGGGTGTGAAGGTGAACGACTGGAGCGGGAGGAACGAGACCACGACGATCTTGTCGAGATCGGCCGGCGTGTCCTCGTCGCCGGCTGCGGAAGTGCCGCTGTCTGCACCTGCGCAGCCAGCGAGCGCAAGCGATGCCGCGATGAGCACGGCGGTCGCAGCGCGAAGGCGCGAGCGGGAAGACCAGGGGCTGTGTTTCTGCGCTGCTATGGGCATTTTCGACTCCTGTGTCGGATCGTCCTGTCCGCAACTCTGCGGTCGGTTGGATCAGTCTGCCGACCATGATTCGCGAAGGAAACAGGTCTTTTTACTGGATGAAATCAGTCGGCGAAACTGATGACCGCGCAAATCATTGAAGCACTGTTATGACGCCGCTGTTCCCGTCGACACGCAGCAGATCCCCGGTGCGAATCACGTCGAGCGGATTCGGGGCGGCCTCCACGACAGTGGGGACTCGCGTGACTATCGCCCCCAGCACGGCTTTGGTCGTGATGACGTTGAAGACCATCGCGGCAGGGGCGGTGCCCATGAGGCGTGTCGACTGGAAGAAGCCCGACCAACCCGACGAGCCTTTCGCTCCAGGGAACACCAGGACCTTGCCGGTGAAGCACACGCCGAACAGCTCATGCCGCGGCTCGATCACGGTGCCGGTCGCGACATCGATCCCACCGAATCCCGAGATCGGGTCGTGTGTGACGAGCGCTTCCGCCTCGACGACACCGGGCACGATTCCGCGGCCGCGCAGCTCCACCGTCACGCGAGCTCCCCGCGCCACCGGCCGGTGACAGCTGCATCCACGCACTCGTCGAGCGTGCCGAACCACGCCTCGATTCCGAGGATCGCCGGCAGGTAGTGCGCTTGCTTTGCTGAGTCGGTCGCGAACACGCGGGTGCCGGGAGGTGCCGCACGCGACATCGCCGGGCACGAGTCGGTCAGGACCTTGCCGCCGGCGCGTGTGATCGTCTGCGTGTATCCATTGCGGTCCGCCATCGTGCGAAGAGCCCGCGGAGTCATGACCCAGAGCTCGGTGCCTTCGTGAAGACGCCGTCCCTCGAGCAGATGGGCGACCTGCGCGATCTGGTCGAGCGAGGCGTGCGGGCAGCCGAGCAGGATGAAGTCCACGTCATCGCTGTCACCCTGGGCGTTCAGAGTCTCGTACGCCCAGCGTCGCTCGGCATCGCCGTAGCGGATCGCCTCCGGAACCGTGCCTCCACCGAACGCGGCCTCGAGCGTGGGAGCTTCAGGAGTGATTCCCGGGATGTGGTAGATCTCGACTCCGCCGGATGTCGCGGTCGCGGCTCCGAAGTGCTTGAGGTCGGCGAGGTCGGGCTGAGCCAGTGAGCCGACGATCGCCGGCCGAGCTTCTTGCACGACTTCACCGACGTAGTAGCCCAGCAGACCCCACTCCTGGAAGGTGTCTATGCTCGTGTCGGCCTGGAGAAGGTGAGTCGCATACCGGTTCTCGGTGAGGTGATTCCCCCAGTACGGGATCTTGCCCGTGAGCGCAGCGGCCCCCGTGGACGCGCCGCCTTCGCAGTTGGTCCGCGCACCGAGAACCGAGTTGGCGTAGACGACGGCCGAGGACTCCATCCACGCGACGTGTTCGCCGCGCACCGGGAGATTGCCCACCTGGTAGGGAGTGCACGTGGCCAGGACGTTGACCCCGCGCTCCGAATAGTAGGACTCCGCGTCGGTCTGCAGTTCGATCGACTGCTTCGGATAGCTCGTCAGCCCGTCCGCGTCTTCCGCGAACCCGTGCTGCAGCTGGCACGTGGGCACTTTCATGCGCGGGATCTCGAAGTCATCGTCGCTGTCGAGATTGATGACGGCATAGGCCTTGGCCCAGCCCTTCTCGCGCACCAGCTGAGCCTTCGCCGGCGAAGGCTGCGTCATCGTTCCCGCGACATTGCGCGTGTTCACGAGGCGCTCTGCTCCGAGTGCGTCGCCATAGCGGATGAGCAGGTCCATCGCGGCCGCGACCGCGTCGCCCTCTGCGCCATCGCGCATCGAGCTCTCCTCTTCAGTGAGCTTCATCGCCACTCCTCGAGTCGTGTCGCGGGCCTGCTACGCCTCGATCTTGGTGGATGAGAACGGGATCGCACGAGGCGGGTTGAGCGTGAACACCTCGACGACGGCCGAGACTCCGGCGTTGTCGGCACCCGCGACGATGATCTGCACGTTCGTGGGATGGCTGAGCAACCGCACCCGATCCGGGGTGTCTGTGCCGCTCGCCGTGTCCGATGTCGAGTCGGGGTGGTCGGCAGGCAGGCGCCAACGAGTCTTGTTGGACAGTGCTTCTTTGCCCACCCGCGCCAGGTCTTCGCGATCGCGGACGGCGTTCTCGAAGATGTATGCACGCAGATCGTCCTTGCTCCAACCGGCGTTCGCGAACATCGCCGCGTGCTCGGGCACGAGCACGAGCAACGTCGACGTGTACTCGTGGATGAGTGCGCCGGTACGACAGATCGTGTCGACGAAGTCGAGGGCGAGTTGCTCGGGAATCATCGTGTGACGTGCCTCGATGTGAACGACTGAGCGGATGACGAACATCGTCGCAACGTTGTCATCGGCGCCGAATCCATGCTCGACGGCGAAGGACGGCCATGGGCTCTGCTCTTCGTTCTCGCCTACGACCGCGGTGTACTTGGAGGGGTTGCCCTGCGTGGCCTGGTCGAGTCCGTGCGGGTTGAGACCGAACACGTTGATGAGGCCGAGGCGGACGGCTCGCCCGATCGTGGCGTTCGATCGGAAACCCGAGCCGAAGATGTTGCCGCGGCTGTTGATGTCCAGTTCGCCTCGGACAGGACCGTTGACGACGAGGAACGGTGCTGTACCGGTCGTCGACTGCCAGATGCCGCGCGCGGGGTGCGGCTCTTTCGCGACGGACTCCCACGCGGCGACCACGACGGGAAAGTACTCCGGTCTGCATCCGGCGAGCGCAGCGTTGAGTGCGGCGAGGCGCACGGTGATGCTGCGGTTGAGGTGTGCGACGGTGAACAGCACCTCGTTCGGGTCGCGAGTGACGGTTGCGAGGAACTCCGCGAGATAGGACTCCGTCACGGGCACGACGGGCAGCCCATCGGTCCACTCGTTCTCCCAGTAGTAGTCGAGCGCCTTGCGGATCTCGTCCGAATCGACTTCGTGCGTGCTGGACACCGTGACAGACATGCGTGCAACTCCTTCGTATTCGCGGGGACCCACCCTGCGAGGTGCAAGCAATCTCGCATACGCCCGGTCGGGCCGTCCGTCCCGGTTTCACTGGGCGAAAAGCTTCGTGTCGCGACGTCTCCGACACGGCAGGATGGCCAGAGCACCCTCAGGTAAGGAAGCCGGAAATGACAGACAACTCCTCCACGGCGGCAGAGACGACGCGCGTGTTCACCACGATCGATGAGGTCGGCGACATCACCGGTCGCGAGTTCGGTCCCTCGACATGGCGCGCCATCCCGCAGGAGGACATCGATGTCTATGCGCAGCTGTCCGGCGACGACAACCCCATCCACGTCGATGCTGAAGTCGCTGCGAGGTCGCAGTTCGGTGGACGCATCGCTCACGGGATGCTGACTCTGACGATGGTGGTTCCGCACCTGCGGGAGATCTACCGGGTCACCGGAACGACGACCGGCATCGTCTACGGCTTCAACAAGATCCGATTCCCCACCGCCGTACCGTCGGGCGCGAACATCCGTGTGCGCGGCACGGTCGCGCAGGTCGAAGAGGTGCCGGGGGGCTGGCAGGTGACTCTCGCCCTCACTTTCGAGGTGGAGGGCGCGACCAAACCGGCAGTGGTCGCCGAACTCGTGCTCAGGCACTACCGATGAGCCGCGTGAACGCCGCCGCCGACATCCGGCTCGACGGCCGGGTCGCGATCGTGACGGGTGCGGGTCGGAGCCTCGGGCGCGCCTACGCGACAGCTCTCGCCGACGCGGGCGCCGCCGTGGTCGTCAATGACGTCGACGCCGCTTCCGCGGCGGAAGCCGTGGCCGAGATCAAGGAGCGCGGCGGTACCGCGGTCGTGTCGGTCGGACCCGTCGGGCCGGCCGAGACCGCCGAGCAGTTGGTGGAGGACGCCGTCACGGCGTTCGGCCGGCTGGATGTGCTCGTCGCCAACGCGGGCGTGCTGCGCGATCGTGTGCTGTGGAAGATGTCCGACGATGACTTCGACGCGGTGGTCGCGACCCACCTGCGTGGCACCTTCACCACCGGTCGTGCCGCTGCCATCCGGATGCGCGAACAGGGCGAGGGAGGGCGTCTGATCGTGATCGGCTCGCCGGCCGGGCAACTCGGCTCGTTCGGTCAGACCAACTACGCGGCAGTGAAGTCGGGGCTGGTGGCGATGGCACGGACCTGGTCGCTCGAGCTCGCCCGCGCTGACATCACAGCCAACGCCGTCATCCCGATCGCCATGTCGCCGATGACCGGCACGATCCCCGCGTATGCCGAATTGTACGAGCGCTACCTCGCGGGTGAGCCGATTCCGAGAGAGATCCGACGGGAGAAGGGGCTGGGCAGTCCAGAGGATGTCGCACCGCTCATCGTCTGGCTCGCCTCGGACAGGTCGCAGTCGGTGACCGGACAGGCGATCGGCATCGGCGGGGACAGGATCTCGCTGTACTCGCACCCCAGTGTGCTCGACGAAGAGTATTCCGACGGCGGGTGGAGCGCCGCCGGCATCGACAGCGCGTGGCGCGAGCGCTTCGCCGCGCAAGCGCAGCCATCCGGCCCGCGATCGCGTACGGAGGCAGTCCAGTGACCCGCATCCACTACTCGGACCTCTGGCAGGGCATCGCACGCGAAGTGCCTGAGCGCACCGCGATCATCACTCGCGACAGTGAGATGACGTGGTCGCAGTTCAGCGCCGAATCCGGCGCGCTCGCCCGCTACCTCATCGAGGAGTGCGGTCTGCAGACGGGTGACGCCGCGGCGACTCTTCTCTACAACCGCCCTGAGTTCCTGACGTTCACCTGGGCGTGCCTGGCCACCGGCGTCGCTCCAGTCGCGTTGAACTACCGCTACACGGCGAGCGAGGTGCGTGCCCTCCTCATCGACTCCGACTCGAAGGTGCTCGTGGCTCCGGCATCGTTCGCCGCCATCGCGGTCGAGGCGGCTGCCGGGCTCGGCATCCCGATCGTCGTCGTCATGGATGACGGCGACGCTGCGATACCCGGCGCCGTGCGTTACGAAGACATCGTCGCGCGTGGAGGCTCCATGCCGGCCGAGGCTCCTGCCGGCGCCGACCTGCGGCTGTACACCGGCGGGACGACGGGCGCCCCGAAGGCGGTGGTGTGGGATCTCGACACCCTGCTGGACGCCCGGCGGCAGTCCACCTGGGGCGTCATCGGGATCGAGCCACCGAAGACTCTCGACGACGCGATCGCCATCGCGGCCGATCCAGGAACTCCGAAGGTCGTGACCCTGCCGATGAGCCCGATGCTGCATGGCACCGCGCAATCGATGACGATGGGATCCCTCTCGCTGGGCGGCACGGTCGTGCTGCATGCCCGACCGAGCATGGACGTCGCCGAGGCCTATCGCCTCATGAGCGAGCACCGTGCGACACGGCTCATCGTCGCGGGTGACGCGCTCGCGCTGCCGCTCTCCGAGATCGCGGA
The DNA here is from genome assembly GCF_054779995.1 of Microbacterium shaanxiense. Classification (NCBI taxonomy): domain Bacteria; kingdom Bacillati; phylum Actinomycetota; class Actinomycetes; order Micrococcales; family Microbacteriaceae; genus Microbacterium; species Microbacterium shaanxiense. The sequence goes on from NZ_BAAGXE010000002.1 coordinate 726,124, forward strand.
GCTGAACGGCGGGCTCCCGCACGTTCGGTGGATCTTCTCGTCAGGCATGCGGTTCAGCGACGACGTGAAGCACCGCCTGCACTCCTTGGGTGACCTCGAGATCATCGATCTGCTCGCGTCGAGCGAAGGCGGCCCGTTCGCGTTCGGCATCACGAAGAGCGTCGATGACCTGCCGGCGCGTCTCGCGCTCACCCCTGGCGCAGTGCTGCTCGACGAGGAGTACAACGAAGTCCCGCTCGAGGCCGGGGCGCTCGGCATCCTCGGTTTTCGAGGAGTGCTGCCGAAGGGGTACTACGGCGACCCGGTCAAGACCGCGAAGACGTTCCTGCAGATCCGCGGCCACCGCTACGTCGTTCCCGGAGACTGGGCGCGCTCGAACGGCGACGGAACGATCGATCTCCTCGGACGCCTCTCCGCCGTCGTGAACACGGGCGGGGAGAAGGTCTTCCCCACCGAGGTCGAGCAGGTGCTGCTCGACCATCCGAGTGTCGGCGACGCGATCGTCTTCGGGCTGCCGCATCCGCGTTTCGGCGAAGCCGTGAGCGCCATGGTCTCGCCCGCCGAGGGAGCCGAGATCGAGCCCGTCGATCTGCTCGAGTTCGTCGGCGAGCGTCTCGCCGGCTTCAAGAAGCCGCGGCACCTGTTCGTGCGCGCGAGCCTCGACCGATCGCTCACGGGCAAGGTGGAACTCGCCCGAGTGAAGGAGGACGCGATGCGTGAACTGCAGGAGCTGGGCGCATGAGCCCGATCCCCGGATTCGATCCGGACACGCTGACGGCGATCGATGTGCACGTGCATGTCTCCGTCGACTCCACCGGCCGTACGGCATCGCCTCCCGCGCTCACCGAGGCGCTCGCGAAGTACTTCAAGAGCACCGAGAAGCCGCGCGATGTCGATGCCACAGCGGCGTACTACCGTGAGCGGCGAATGGGTGCGGTGGTGTTCACGGTCGATGCGACGACGAACCTCGGCCATGCCCCGAACAGCGTCGACGAGATCGTGGAGGGTGCCGCGCGCAACTCCGACGTACTCATCCCGTTCGGCAGCGTCGACCCGCTGCAGGGTGAAGCCGCTGTGGAGGAGGCACGCCGTCAGGCGGCGATCGGGGTGCGGGGTTTCAAGTTCCACCCGACCGTGCAGGCGTTCGATCCGTCCGACCCCGCGTACACACCGCTGTTCGGCGCCATCGAGGAACTGGGCCTGCCGATCATCGTGCACACAGGGCAGACCGGTGCCGGTGCCCAGCTGCCCGGCGGGTGGGGCTTCCGGCTCGGCCTGTCGAATCCGATGCTGCTCGATGACCTTGCCGCGCGGCATCCCGAGATGCAGATCGTCATGGCTCACCCGAGTGTTCCCTGGCAGGATGAGCAGCTCTCCGTGGCGACGCATAAAGGCAACGTGTGGATCGAGCTCTCGGGCTGGTCCGCGAAGTACTTCGCGCCGTCCCTCGTGCGCGCCGCGCGCACCTACCTCAACGCGAAGACCCTGTTCGGCTCGGATCTCCCCGCGCTGACGCCCGACCGCTGGCTCGACGATTTCGCGAAGCTGGAGTTCCCGGACGCCGCCGTCCAGGCCATCGTCAAGGACAACGCCGTGCGTCTCCTCGGTCTGCGCTGATGTCCGTCGCCCCGCCGACGGACCTGCTCGGTTACGTCGACGAACTGCTGACGTCGTCCGAGCGCACGAAACTCCAGGCGCTGCGCGACCTCCTCGAGGAGCGCGCGCGTCCGCACCTCGCCGACTGGTGGGAAGCAGGAGAATCCCCTGCGCACCTCAGGGGCGAACTCGCCGCGCTGCATCTGGAGGACGACCCTGCACTTCTCGACGCCGATGGCCGCCTGAGTCCGGCATACGTGGGCTTCAAGCACTTCGAGTTCCAACGATTCGACGCGTCGATAGCCACGCTGTACGGGGGCCAGGTCGGCATGTTCCGCACGGTCGTGCGCGAGGGCGGATCCGCCGAGCAGGTGGCGCGTCTCGATCCGCGTATCCCCTCGTTCGAGCTCACCGGATGCTTCGCGCTCACCGAACCAGATCACGGCTCCGATGTCGCGCACGGCATGGAGACTACGGCGACGAGAGACGGTGACACCTGGCATCTCACCGGGCGCAAGCGGTGGATCGGCAATGCCGCGCTCTCCGATGTGCTGCTCGTCGTGGCGAAGGACGCCGCTGACGGCGCGGCGAAGGCCTTCCTCGTGCCGACCGAGTCTCCTGGAGTGAACGTCACCGACATCCGCGGCAAGATCGCGCTGCGCATGGTGAGAAACGGTGACATCACTCTCGACGATGTGCAGGTGCCGGAGTCGGATCGGCTGCAGCGGATCAACTCGTTCAGCGACGTTTCCGCAATCCTCGCCCAGCTGCGGTACGTGATCGGCTGGAATGCGGCAGGCATGCAGATCGGCGCCTACGAAGCAGCGCTTCGCTATGCGCTCGCTCGGCATCAGTTCGGGCGGCCCATCGCGGGCTTCCAACTGATTCAGGAGAAGCTCACGCGCATGCTGGGCAACGCGACGGCGACTCTCGCGTTCGCGGTACGACTGACCGACCTGAAGACCCGAGGCGCACTCACCGAGTCCGTCGCGGCACTCGCGAAGACCTGGGCTGCCGATCGTGTACGCGAGACCGTCGCACTCGGCAGGGAGATCGCGGGTGCGGAGGGGATCCGCATCGACCACGACCTCGCCCGATACTTCACCGATGCTGAAGCGGTGTACACCTATGAGGGCACGCATGAGATGAACTCGCTCATCGTCGGCCGGGCGATCACCGGTCTTTCGGCATTCACCCGGTGACCGGCGCGCGGCGCGCAGGAGGAGATCGCAATGGAGTACACCCGACTGGGTGCGAGCGGCCTGACCATCTCACGCCTCGTGCTGGGTTGTATGAGCTACGGCGAACCGGGGCGTGGCGGTCACGGCTGGTCGCTCGCCGAGGAGGATTCCCGCTCGTTCTTCCGCGAGGCCGTCGAAGCGGGGATCACGACGTTCGACACCGCCAACGTGTACTCGCTCGGTTCGAGTGAAGAGATCACCGGACGGGCACTGCGCGAGTTCACGACTCGCGACCAGGTCGTGATCGCGACCAAGATCGCCATGCCGATGGGCTCGGGTCCGAACGACCGCGGACTGTCACGCGGGGCGATCATGACGCAGATCGACGCGTCGCTGAGGCGTCTCGGTACGGACTACATCGACCTGTACCAGATTCACCGGTTCGACTCCCGCGTCCCGATCGAGGAGACCATGGAGGCGCTCCACGATGTCGTGCGCGCGGGCAAGGTGCGCTACCTGGGCGCGTCGTCGATGTGGACCTGGCAGTTCGCCCAGATGCAGCACGCTGCACGACAGAACGGCTGGACGCCGTTCGTGTCGATGCAGGATCAATACAATCCCATCATGCGCGAGGAAGAGCGCGAGATGCATCCGTTCTGCGCTGCGAGCGGCGTCGGTGTGATCACGTACAGTCCTCTCGCACGTGGTCGGCTCTCGCGTGCTCACGGTGCGCAGAGCGATCGGCTGGGATCGGACGAGACGGGCGCGAAGCTCTACCTCCAGGACGAGGCATCCGATCGCGCGATCGCGCACGTCATCGCGGCCATCGTCGACGAGCGCGGCATCACCCGCGCGCAGGCGGCACTCGCGTGGCAGTTCACGAAGCCGACCGTTTCGGCCCCGATCATCGGAGCGACGAAACCGAACCACCTCTCCGATGCCGTGAGCGCCCTCGAGGTCGCCCTCACCGCTGACGAAGTCGCGCGTCTCGAGGCGCCCTACACGCCGCGAAGAGCCGAAGGCTTCGTCTGACCCTGCTCATTCCGCAAGATCACCGAAGCCGGCGGCGGCGAGCGAGCGCGAGATCGAGGTCGCTGTCAGACGGATCAGGTGCACCATGCCGCGGAGGTCACCCGTGTTCACGGGGTACGAGAGCGAGACCGAGGCGATGACCGAGCCGTCCACTCCTCGGACGGGGGCGGACACGGCGACGTTCTCGAGGTCGACCTGTCGATCGCTCACGGCATAGCCGGTGCGCTGGATGTCAAGGAGCACCCGTTCCAGTTCCGCCGGGTCCGTGTACGTGTACGGGGTGTACGCGGCCAGTTCGCCTGCGAGCACTTCTTCCCGGATGTGTCGCGGTGCGTAGGCGAGCAGCACCTGCCCGATGGCGGTGATGTGCAGGTCGTAGCGGTCGCCGACGACGGGCCGACGCGGCGTGGTGCGGGGGTTGTGGAACCGCTCGATCGAAACCAGTTCGGTGCCCTCGCGGATAGCGAGGTGCGTCGCGAAACCGGTCGTCTCGTACAGGTCGAGAAGGTACGGACGCGCGTACCGCTGCAGGCCGACCGAGCGCGGTGCACGGGACGCGACTTCCCACAGCCGGAGGCCGACTCGGTAGCGACTGTCGGCATCACGCTCGAGCGCGCCCCATTCCGTGAGGCGCTGAACGATGCGATAGCACGTGGCGATCGGCAAGCCACTGTTGCGGCTGATGTCCGACAGTGCTTGACGCGCGCGATGGCCCTGGAAGGTGCCGAGAATCGAGAGCGCCCGATCCACGACGGAGCGAGACCCGGCTTCGGGATCGAGGACCTTCACTGGCGCCATCGTCATGACAGCAGGATACTCCCGTTTGTACGCTTTGACACCTATCAGTACGCTGAGCGTTCACTATTGACGCGAAACAGCGGTCGTCGAGGCGGAACGGCGCGTCGATCGCTTCGGAAGGTCTTCCATCAGGTGGAAGGGTCGGATGCTTCGACCTCTGCGCAGTCGGAGAGTGGAGGCGCCGGCCGGCGGCAGGTCTCGATCCGGCGGCAGGTCTCAACGAGGAGGACGCATGATCATCGACGCCCATGCCCACGCCATTCCGGGGACCTTTCCTCTGCGGGAAGGGTTTCCCGCGATGGAGCCGATCGATGCCGACACGGCGAGGACCCTCGTGTTCGGCACCACCCGGTTCCGAGCCCGCGCAACGTTCTTCGACGCGGAGAGCCGTATCGAAGCGATGGACTCCTCGGGGGTCGATCAGGAGATCGTCTCGCCGATGCCGCCACTGCTGAACACCACCGTCGACGCGCATCTCGGGCGCGACATCTCCCGCTACGTCAACGAATCGATGGCCGAGATCGTCGCGGCCGGCGCCGGCCGCATCCACGGACTCGGAATGGTGGCGCTCCAGGATCCGGAATCCGCCGCTGCCGAACTCGGCACCGTCGGAGAACTCGGGCTCCGTGGAGTCGAAGTGCCGTCGAATGTGCGAGGGGTCGCGATCGGCGACGCCCGGTTCACCGAGTTCTTCCGCGAGATCGACCGGCTGGGGCTCTCCGTGTTCATCCACGCGTTGCCCCGCGCCGACGAGCCGGAACTGCCGCCACACCTTCGGGCATCGATCGGCGTCGGGATCGAAGGAGCGCGCGCCGCATCCTCGCTGCTCTTCGGAGGCATGGCAGACAGCTGCCGGCTCGAGCGCGTGCTCTTCAGTCACGCGGCCGGCGGACTTCCGCTCATGCTGGCGCGTGCCGACTACTTCTGGTCTCAGCAGGACGTCGACTCCCGACCGGCATCTCCGCCGAGCGCGGTGGCACGGCGCTTCTTCTACGATTCGATGCTCTTCGACCCGAGGGGGCTCCGCTTCTGCGTCGACTACCTCGGCGCAGATCGCATGGTGCTCGGCACCGACTTCCCCGCCATGGCCCGACCGGGCATGCTCGGCTCGACCCTGGAGGGTCTTGAGCTGTCGGACGAGGACGCCAGACGTATCGAGTCCGTCAACGCACTGTCCTTCCTCGACCTGGCTGAGGCGCTGGCCGACGCGGCGTGACGAGGCGGGCGACGACTCGGTGAGGACTGCACTGACACGAGAGAAAGGGGAGCCCGCATGGTTCTGGAGGCAGCAATGGAGCATGAGCATGGGAAGCGCACCGCGGCCGCGCGGGCCCTCGCCGTGCTGGGAGCCTTCTCGCAGGGCGGAGGCTCGCTCACTCTGACGGAGATCAGCAGATACGCCGATCTGTCGTTGACGACTGCGCATCGGCTCGCGCACGAAGTGCTCGAGTGGGGCGGTCTCGAACTGGATGACGCGGGGCGCTACCGTCTCAGCCGGAAGATCCTGGATCTCGCGTCGTCCTCGACTCGGGCGATGCGCCTGCGCGAAAGCGCGCTCCCGCACATCTCCGATCTGCACCGGTTGACCGGTCTGACCGTGCACCTGGGGGTGCGTGACGGCGACGACGTGATGTACCTCGAGGCGCTTCGCCCGCACTCCAACTATTCAGGAGAGAACCGCATGGGCGGGCGGATGCCGTTGCACGTGACGGCGACGGGTCTCGCTCTGCTCGCTTACGCCGAACCGGCCTTCGTGGACGAGTACCTCAGCCGTCCACTGAAGAGATTCACCCCGCACACGCTTGCCGATCCGGACTCCGTGCGTGCGGCGCTGGAGACCGCGAGGCGCAACAGGTTCGCACTGGTGAGTCAGACGATCTCTCTCGGTGCGGGGGCGGTGGCCGCTCCGGTGTTCGGCGAGGACGGGAGCGTGGAGACCGTGGTCGGCGTCGTGCACCTCATCGGGCGCGACGACCCGACAAAACTCATCGATCCGGTGCGTGCGGCGGCCACCAGGGTCGGGCATGCACTCGCCGAGCGCCGCACCCGGCCTCACCCGCGCACGGTCGACTTCAACCGGCGCAGCGCCGGGTTCTTCTGAAGTCCGTCGGACCGCCAGCGACCGACCTTCCGCCCGGCGGAACCGGGCATAGGGACATCGTCACAGGCTGAGTGAAGGTGAAACCACACCTCACGAGCGTGAATCGAAGGAGATCCGATGCTCGAATCATCCATCACCCGTTCGGGCAGCCTCGCTGACCCTCACCGGTGCGAGTCGCGACCGTGAGGGCGATAGCGATCCGTTACGGCCGGCTGCTGGTCTCGTCGCTGCTGCTGTTCGTCGCGGTGATCACGGTGCTGTTCCTGCTGCTCGAGCTCGCCCCGGGCAATCCGATCCAGAGTCTCGTCGGCGATGTGCCGATCTCTCCCGCATTCGAGGCGCAGATCACCGCAGCGTACGGGCTGGACAAGCCGATCTGGGAGAGGTACCTCATCTACCTCGGAAACGTCTTCTCCGGCAACCTGGGCATCTCGTTCGGCACGAATCAACCGGTGCTCGAGCTCATCCTGAGCCGGGCAGGCAACACGCTCGCCCTGGCCGTGCCGTCGTTCATCATCTCGACAACGCTCGGCATCCTGCTCGGTTCGATCGCCGCCCGTACCCGTCGCCGGTGGCTCGACAGCAGCATCTCGGGCGTCGCGGTCGGTCTCTTCTCCGTTCCGAACTTCTGGCTCGGGATGATGCTCATCATGGTCTTCTCGCTCGTGCTCGGGTGGCTGCCCACCCAGGGCAAGGCACCGTACGGCCAGGAGGGCATCGCGGTGCAGTACATGGTGCTGCCGATCATCACGATGGCCACGAGCGAGCTGGCGTACAAGACGCGCATCATGAGGGCATCGATGATCGAGTCCCTGAGCCAGGACTTCATCGATACCGCGCGTTCCAAGGGCGTCTCGCCGCGGCGCGCGCTGTGGCGCCATGCGCTGCCGAACGCACTGCTGCCGATGGTCACCGTCTCGGGGTACAGCCTCGGGTTCATCTTGGCGGGGTCCGTGCTGGTCGAGCGCGTCTTCGGCTGGCCGGGCATGGGGCTGCTCTTCATCGATGCCATCGGGCGGCAGGACAACCAGGTGGTCCTCGGCGTGGTGATCGTGCTGACGGTGACGATCATCATCGTCAACATCGTGACGGACGTCGTCTACGGCATCGTCGACCCGCGGCTGCGGTCGCAACTCGTTCGCAGAAGCACCACCACACGGAAGACCGAGGTGCCCGCATGACCACGACAGATGACACGATCGTCGCCGACGCCGCGCCGTCCACGCAACCGGAGCACGACGCTCCCGCAGAGGGACGTGTCGAATCCCGCCCGTCGACGTGGAAGGTCTTCCTCCGGAAGCCCTCGACACTGATCTTCCTGCCCCTCCTGCTGATCTTCGTGCTCATCTCGTTCGTCGGGCCGTTCTTCGTCGGAAGCCCGAGTGCGACGGGCAACCCCACCCTGCTCCCGCCAGGCGGGGCGTTCCCACTCGGGACCGACGATCTGGGCCGTGACTACCTCGCCCGCGTCGTCCACGGCGGCCAGATCTCGCTGCTCGTCGGCTTCTCCGTCGCACTCCTGTGCATGACGATCGGCGTGGTCGTGGGCGGGCTCGCCGGGTACTACGGCGGGTTCATGGACACAGCGCTCGTGAAGGTGGCCGAGTTCTTCCAGGTGCTGCCAGGACTCATCCTGGCCCTGGTGGCGGCGGCTCTGCTCGGGTCGAACGTGTTCATCATCGTCGCAATACTCGCGATCACGATGTGGCCGAGCTGCGCCAGGATCGTGCGCGCGGAGGCGATGCGCATCTCCAAGCTCGGCTACATCGAGTCCGCGAAGGCCGCGGGGTTCGGCGGCATCCGCATCCTCTGGTCCGATGTCGTCCCCAACGCGATGCCCCCGGTGCTCGTGGCCACCAGCATGACGGTGGGCAGGGCGATCCTCGTGGAATCCGGACTGGCGTACCTCGGCATCGGCGACACCAGCCGGCCCAGCTGGGGCGCATTGCTCAACTCGGCGCAGGCGTACATGCAGCAGGCCTGGTGGCTCGCTCTGTTCCCCGGCATGTGCATCTTCCTGGTGGTGCTGGCCGTCAACATGCTCGGCGACGGACTGAACGACGCGTTGAATCCGACGATCGGGAGGGTCAAATGATGTCTGTGGCGACGAATCCGCGCACCGCCGACAGGGAGTCGCGGGAGGCCCAGCGCGAGTCGCGTGCGGCCGGACGCGAACCGATCCTTCGGGTGCGCAATCTCAAGGTGCAGTTGCCGACCGGCGATCGCACAGAGGTCGAGGCCGTCAGCGATGTCAGCATCGCGGTGCATGACGGAGAGCGGGTCGGCATCGTCGGCGAGTCGGGATCGGGCAAGTCCATCACGGGGCGCGCGATCTCGGGTCTTCTGCCCACATCGCCGAGGGTGCGGGTCGAGGGATCGATCCACTTCGCGGGACGAGAGATGAACGGCGCTTCGACACAGGAATGGGACGAGGTGCGCGCCCGTCGGATCGGAATGATCTTCCAGGACCCCTTGACCTTTCTGAATCCCACGATGAAAGTGGGCGCGCAGGTAGCGGAGTCCCTCGAGCCGACGTCTCGGCGAGGTCGCTCCGCACGTATCGCCGAGGTCGCTCGCTTTCTGCGGCTCGCAGGGCTCGAGGATGCGGAGCAGGTCGCGATGTGCTTCCCGCATGAGCTGAGCGGGGGGATGCGGCAGCGTGTGCTGATCGCGATCGCGATCGCCAAGCTGCCCGACCTGATCATCGCGGACGAGCCGACGACCGCGCTCGACGCGACGGTCCAAGCCCGTGTGCTCCGCACCCTCGACGACACCGTGTCGCAGCTGGGCAACTCCCTGATCCTGATCTCTCACGACATCGCCGTCGTCGCGAGCATGACCGACCGGATCTACGTCATGTACAACGGCCACGTCGTCGAGGAGGGCGGCACCGCCGAGGTGCTCGCCCATCCTCGACACCGATACACGCAAGCGCTGCTGCGCAGCGTCCGCAGCCTCTCCGACGATCACCTCGATCTGTACTCGATCCCGTGGGAGCTGCGCCGCGAACTCTCGAAAGAGGTGGCCTCTCGTGCTTCTTGAAGCGAAATCCCTGACCAAGACCTTCCGCCGACGCGGAGGAGCACCGGTCGTCGCAGTGCGCGACGTCTCGATCCGCGTCGAGCCCGGCCGATTCGTCGCGATCGTCGGCGAGAGCGGAAGCGGCAAGAGCACACTCGCACGCATGCTGCTCGATCTCGTTCCCGCCACCGACGGCACGGTCGAGTTCGACGGTCAGGACATCACGCAGCTGCGCGGCGGGGACCGGCGGGCGTACCGCCGCCGCGTGCAGGCGGTACTGCAGGACCCGGCCGGATCGTTGAATCCGCGAAAGCGAGTGGAGCAGGCCATCGGCGAAGTCGTGCGACTGCACCGTATCGCCACCGGCCGATCGGCCGTGCGCGCGAGGGTGATCGAGGCTCTCGAGCTCGTGGGCATGGAACCCGGCGAACGCTTTCTCGATCGTTTTCCTCATGAGCTCAGTGGGGGCCAAAGACAGCGCGTGCTCATCGCGAGGGCGATCGTCCTCAGACCGGAGATCATCGTCGCCGACGAGGCGGTCTCAGCGCTGGACGCGTCGGTGAAGGCGGGGGTGCTCAAAGTGATGGCAGACCTGACCGAGACCATCGGAGTCGGGTACGTCTTCATCACCCACGACCTGCCCGTCGTCCGCAAAGTCGCCGATCACGTCTACGTGATGAAGTCCGGCGAGGTCGTCGAAGACGGGCCGAAAGACCGGCTGTTCGCCGATCCCCAGCATCCGTACACCCGGACGCTGCTCGCCGCGGCACCAGAGCTGGCACCCGCCGGCTGAACCGCATTCCGTAAGAACACACCGTGTCCCAGACACCTGCAGAGAGGCAGTGAACGTGCTCAACAAACGCAACCGCACCATGGGGGTGCTCGCCACGATCGCCACGCTCAGCCTGGCGCTGACCGCGTGCTTCGGCAGCGCCGAAGGCGCAGACGGGGGCGAATCCGGATCGGGATCGCAGGAACGCGTCTACGTGCAGGCGCTCGGCGCCGACCCGCAGAGCTTCAACGCGCAGCTCACCAACGGCGCATCGCCGACGGCGTTCAGCGCGCAGATGCTCGACACACTCATCCGGATCTCCGACACCTATGAGCTGTCTCCCGGACTCGCTGAGGAGTGGGAACTGAGCGAGGACGGGAAGCTTCTCACCCTCACGCTCCGCGAGGGTGTGACCTGGCATGACGGCGAGCCGTTCACCGCCGAGGACGTGAAGTTCAACCTCGATGAGATCGTCGAACTGCAGACGTTCGGCGCCGCACTCGCCGCGCGATTCGAGTCGGTGGACATCGTCGACGAGCGCACCGTCGAGGTGCGCCTGTCCGAGACCTACGGCCCGATTCTCGAGACGCTGGCCGTGCAGTACATGCTGCCGGCGCACATCTACGAGGGCACCGATTACGTCACGAACCCCGCGAACATGGCACCGATCGGCACCGGACCGATGAAGTTCGGTTCATTCCAGTCCGGATCAGAGGTCATCCTTGAGAAGAATCCCGACTACTGGGACGGCGAGGTGCTCGTCGATCGTGCCGTCTACCCGGTCATGAGCGATCCCAACAGCCGGGCGATCGCGCTCTTCGCCGGTGAGGTCGACCAGGCCGCTCTCGACCCCGCGCAGCTGTCGCAGGCCGACGGGCGCACGGAGATCAGCCAGATGAGCGGCGGGGCGTTCCCCCAGGTCATCACGATGATGTTCAACGGCGTCGGAGGAAAGCTCGACGACCCTGAGCTGCGCAAGCTCGTCTACGCTGCTCTGGATCGCACCGAGATCACCGATGTCGCGCTCGGAGGGAGAGGCACGCCGGCCCAGACCTTCTTCCCGCCGGACCTCGCCTGGGCCGTCAACGACGACATCGACTTCGCGACCGACTTCCCGCACGACGTCGATGCCATCAACGATGCCCTCGACGACGCCGGATACCCGGTCGGCTCCGACGGCTCCCGCTTCACACTGAACGTCCGGTACATCACCGAGCTCAGCGAGGTCGAATCGACGGCGGAGATGGCGGCGGCACAGCTCCAAGAGGTCGGAATCACGCTGAACCTCGTCGGGTCGGCCTCGGCGGTCTTCACGGAGAAGGTGTACACCGAGGGCGACTTCGACGTCGCGTTCCTCCGCTCGACGCTGGGGTCCGATCCGAGCAACGGCATCGTGCGCTGGTACGCCTGCAATCCGGACAAGCTGGCGGCGTCCAATCCCTCCGGGATCTGCGACGACGAGATCATGGCCGCGGCGTCGGCCGCGCTCGCCTCGACCGACCGTGAGGTACGAGGAGAGGCGTTCCGCGATCTGCAGGAACGGGCGGCAGAGCTCATGATCTACGCGCCGGTCGCGTGGTACACCGGCTGGCTGCCTATGCTGAACGACTCCCGCTGGCAGGGCCTCGACGAGCCCATGCCGGCGACGAATCTCACTCCGTGGACCACCATGACCTTGAAGGAGTGACACCCGCCGCATGAACGACGCCCGCCTCCGGAACAGCCGATTCCGGGGGCGGGCGTCATTCGTGCGCGGATCAGGGAATCATGCTGACGTGCACGCTCGGCTCGTCGTCGACGCGCCCGGCGAGGACATCGATGGCACGGGCGGCATCGTCGAGTCCGAACGTGTGAGTGCTCAGTGAGGCGAGCGGGTACTGGCCCGACTCGATGAGGGCGATCGCCTCGCCGATCGCTCGGCCTTCGACGCCTCGAGCGCCGATCACGCGCAGGCCCTTCTGCACGATGCGGTCGCTGACGAGTTCGATCGACGCACCGTGCTTCAGCCCTGCGAGCACGACGGTTCCCCCCATGCGGGCGACATCGAGGGCATCCCTGACCGGTTGTGCCGCGTTGGGTGTCAGGTCGAGTACGACATCGGCTCCCTGGCCGCCGGTGACCTCGTGGATGCGCTCGACCACGTCCTCCTGCTCGACATCGATCGTCGTCGTCACTCCGAACTCACGCGCACGCGCCAGCTTGTGCGCGTCGCGGGTGAGCCCCGTCGCGATGACGTGCTCGGCCCCGACGGAGAGGGCGGCGATGGCTGCGGCGATACCCCGCTGACCTGCGCCGAACACGACGACCGTGTCGCCCTCCTTCACTCCGCCGAGGTGGTTCGCCCAGCGGAACCCGGCGGCGAGCGGGTTGTACATGGCGGCCTCGACGAGCGGAACGTCGTTCGAGATGCGGTGCATGATCGAGTGCGGATGCAGGTACATGTACTCTCCGAAGCCGCCCGTGAGGGCGCTCCCGGGCACGGGGCGGTAGCCGTAGGCGCCGACCGAGTCCTCGCACGAGCTGTAGATGCCGGCCGCGCATTGCCGACAGCTGTGGCAGGGCACGACCACCTCCACTGCGACGCGGTCGCCCTCGGCGACTCCCCATCGGCGCGCGGCGTCGTCGCCGATGCGGTCGATGACTCCCACCGGTTCGTGGCCGGGAACCAGCCGGCCGAATCTTCCGCCCGTCGTGGCCTGCTCGATGTCGCTTCCGCAGAGGCCGTTGACCTCGACCCGCAGAACGGCGTCATCCGCAGAGATCTCCGGCAGCGGCACCTCCTCGATCTCGAATCGACTCGGTCCGCTCAGGAATGCGGCGCGTGCTGTCGTCATGGGTGTTCCCTCCGTCGGTCGTCGTTGACTCCTCGACGCTATGAGGCCGGATGCGGTGGATGATCCGCCATTCCGCGGTGCGGAAGCAGCGCCCGGAGAGAGTCGTACCAACGCAATAGTGGTGGCCAGGTCTACGAGGAGGTACTCCACATGGTTGCGATCATCGATCCCACGGCGCGGCACCAGGTCGGCGCGTCCGCGGCAGCCGCCGAGGCGCCGCGGCCGACCAGCCTCGACGGGCTGCGCATCGGCTTGCTCGAGAACACCAAGCGCAACGCCGACCGCATCCTGGCGGCGATCGGCGAGGAACTGGCGGCCCGCAACGATGTCGGATCGCTGGTTCACCTCACCAAGTCCGTCTTCGCCATGCCTCTGCCCGTCGATCTCGTCGAAGAGCTCATCAACGAGTGCGATGTCGTCGTGGTGGGGGTGGGCGACTGCGGGTCGTGCAGTGCGTCGGCCGTCGCCGACGGGATCGCGCTCGAGCGCATGGGGATTCCGACCGCCGTCATCTGCACGGAATCGTTCGTCGCCCCGTCCGAGGCGATGGCGGGGTTGAAGGGGGCGCCGGACTTCCCGTTCCTGCGGACGGCGCATCCGATATCGAATCTCAGCGACGCGGGCATCGACGAGCGGGGCCGCTCGCTGGTCGCCGCTGTCGAAGCCCGCCTGCTCGGCGATCGCGTTCCGGCTCTCGCATCGTGACGGGATTCGTCGAGGCGCACGAGACCGACGAACGCATGGACCAGCGGATCGAGACGCTCGACTCCGATGCCGCTCGCGCGGTCATCGAGCACCTGCACGCGAAGGGATGGACGGACGGTCTGCCGGCGGTTGCGGCGACCGAGGAAATCGTGGAACTCTTCCTCGCCGAGAGCGATCGCGACCCTGACGACATCGTGGGCCGGCATCCCCAACTCGAACGCGAGGTGACCGTTCGCGACGTCGCCGTCAACGCGGTCATGGCCGGGTGCCTGCCCGAGCACCTGCCGCTCGTGCTCGCCGCGTGGGATGCGCTGTCGTCCGAGCGCGCAGCGCTCGGCGGCGGATGGCAGAGCACGAGCGGTCCCGGCCCGCTGCTGATTGTCAACGGGGCGATCCGGGAGCGCCTCGGCCTGGCCTCCGCCGGCGGTGCCCTCGGACCGGGCTTCCGTGTCAACAGCAGTGTGCCGCGGGCGCTCGGGCTCACTGTTCGCAACGGCTTCGGCGTGAGGCCGGGCGAACTCGAGCAGGCGACCATCGGGGTTCCCGGCCGGTGGAATCTCTGTCTCGGTGAGAACGAGGAGGAGAGCCCGTGGGAGCCGTTGTCGGTCGAACTCGGGCACGCGCCAGGTGATGACGTGGTCTCGGCGACGCTCGTGCGCGGATTCGAACTCGTCGACAACCGCAGTTTCAGCTCGGCCGAGGACGTGTTGGGCGATCTCGTGGACACGGTGCAGCGCTCAGGAGCGCTCATCGGTCCGCACAGCCCCACCGGCTTGCTGCTGAACCCTGAGCATGCGCGGCTGTTCGCGTCCGCTGGTATGAGCAAGCAGAACGTGCGCGAATGGATCACGTCGCGCGCGGGCAGGACGGAGCGTGACCTCGCGGCTGTCGGCAAGGGCCTGAACGGGCGCGGCGACAGAGAATTCGAGCCGGATCACTTCCACCGCACGATCGCCGGATCGTCGGTGGCGCAGTTCCCGATCGTCGTGGCAGGCTCGTCGAACGCGGCGATGTCGCTGGTGTTCCGTGTGCTCGGCGCCTGGTCGGGCCGCGGTTTCCCCGTGCGCTGAATCGACTTCCATCCCTGCAGAGAGGTAGAGACATGAGCGAAGAGACCTGGCCGGTTCCCGTCGGCGACGCGTTGGCCACGGCTGCGGCGCCGTGGCTCGAGGACAAGGTGGCGTTGGTCGCCGGCGGCGGCCTCAGCGGGCCCGAGGGCGGAGTCGGCTTCGCCTTCGCGTGGCTGTGCGCGCGCAGCGGTGCGCGGGTCGCCGTTCTCGACCGCGATCCTGGCGCAGGGCAGCGCACGGTCGCCGCGCTCCGCGAGATCGGCGCAACGGCGGAGTTCTTCGACGTCGACGTCACCGACGACGCGTCGGTGAAGACGGCAGTGGATGCCGCCGCCGCGCATTTCGGTCGCATCGACGTCGTCGCGGACTCGATCGGGGGAGGGGGAACCCAGCCGATGTTCGACGCCACTCCGGACGAGTTCGAGCGGGGGATGATGCTCAACTTCACCGCGGTGTGGTTCGTGATCCGGCACGCGCAGAGGCACATGGAACGCGGGGGAGCGATCGTGACCATCTCGTCCGGTGCTGCAGAAGGACGTGGTCCTGGCATGCCGTACTCGTTCGCGAAGACGGCTCTCGAGAAGATGTCGATCGGTGCGGCGGCGAGTCTGGCTCCCCGCGGGATACGCGTGAACTGCGTCCGCGTCGGCATGATCTGGGGCGCCTTCGCCGCCCGCGGCCTCACGGAGGAGCAGCGACGACTGCGCGCCGACAACGTCGCGCTCAAGACCGAGGGCAACAACTGGGACATCGCATCCGCCGCCTTCTTCCTCGTGACGGAGCAGGCTCGCTGGATCACCGGTCAGGTGGTCTCGGTGGACGGCGGAGGATTCGCGATGAAGAACATGGGCCAGGCCGGGAGCGCGAAGAAGTGACCGCGCTCGCGCAGACCAGGACCTGGGAGTCGACGCAGCGCGAGCAGCTCAAAGGGTTCGGTACCCTGCTCGAACGGCTGAGCCGCCATGAATCATGGGCTGCGCGGATCGGCGAGGTCGCTGACCCCGCGCACGTCGACGACCTGCGCGGTCTCCCTTTCACGACGAAGGAGGACCTCCGTGCGGCTCAGGCCGAGCGCTCGTCCGAACATCCGCTGGGTGCGTTCCAGCTGGTCGACACACGCGAGCTCTCGCAGGTGACGAGCTCGTCGGGCACCACCGGCGCCCCGACCTATTTCGGCCTGACGCGTTCCGACGTGCGGCGCTGGAGCGCACGCATCGGAGATGCGTATCGCACCGCCGGTGTCGCGCAAGGATCCGTCGCCGCGCTGACGACGGGAATGGCCATCGTGGCCGGCGGGCTGCCGTACGCCGACGGGATCCGTGACGCGGGCGGCACGCTCGCGTGGATCGGCGGCCAGACCACCGGGCGCATGGCGCTGGGAATGCAGCGCCTCGGTGTCGACGTGCTCGTGGCGACCGCATCGTTCGCGGCGCATTTCGCTGAACGGTGCGAGCAGGAACTCGGGATACCCGCCAGGGACCTCTCGGTGCGCACCGTCATCGCCGGTGGGGAACCCGGCGCGGGCGTTCCGCACATCCGCCGTGCGATCCTCGACGCATGGGGCGCGACTCGCGTCAGCGAGTTCATGGGTCTGGGAGACATCCTCCCCGCGATGTGGGCGGAGTGCGAAGTCGGACAGGGGATGCACTTCACCGCCGCCCCTGACGTCTTCGTCGAGCTCATCGACCCCGGCACTCTCGAGCATGTGCCGTGGGAGCCGGGTGCCACCGGGGAAGCGATCTACACGACTCTCCTTCGCGAGGCGTCGCCGGTGCTCCGATTCCGATCCCGAGACCAGCTGCAGATCACCTCGGTGGAGTGCGCCTGCGGGCGCCAGACGCCCACGATGCGCTGCGTGGGGCGTACCGACGACATGCTCATCTACAAAGCGATGAATGTGTTTCCCTCGGCCATTCGCGAGGTCGTGCTGGAAGCAGCATCCGGCGTGCTCTCGGGCACCATGCGGATCCGCAAGGACTTCGAGGCTCAGGTGCGCTTCGACGCCGACATTCCGCTCGAGGTCGAGCTGCGTGACGATTCCGATCCCGCGGCGGCGGATGCAGCACTGCGCGCGGCATCCGCACTGGTGCGGGAGCGGTTGCGCGTCCGCGTGGCGATCGAGCCCCTGCCCTTCGGTGTGATTCCGGTCAGCGACTACAAGAACGCGCTGGTGTACACGCCGCAGTAGAGCTGACCGACCAGCCCCTTGACACCCGGATCGACCGCGCGTATCGAGGAGCATATGACTGCGACCCCTGAGTCCCTCGACCGGATCGACCGCTGGTGGCGGGCCGCGAACTATCTGAGCGTCGGGCAGATCTACCTGCAGGATGACGCGACTCTCTCCCGGCCGTTGGAAGTCGACGACATCAAGCCCCGACTGCTCGGTCACTTCGGTACCGTGCCGGGGCTCAACCTCGTCTACGCGCATCTGAATCGCGTGATCGTCGAGCGCGACGAACCGGTGCTCTTCATCGCCGGGCCCGGTCACGGCGGTCCGGCGATGAACGCCAACGCCTGGCTCGACGGCACGTACTCCGAGCTGTATGCGGACGTGACGAGGGATGCGGCAGGCATGCGCACGCTGTTCCAGCAGTTCTCGTACCCAGGCGGCGTGCCGAGCCACACGGCGCCCGAGACTCCTGGTTCCATCCAGGAGGGCGGCGAACTGGGCTACTCGCTCGCGCATGCGTTCGGTGCGGCGCTGGACGATCCAGACCTCACGGTCGTGTGCGTGGTCGGCGACGGCGAAGCGGAGACCGGACCGCTGGCCGCGGCGTGGCACGGCAGCAGGTTCCTCGACCCGCGCCGAGACGGCATGGTGCTGCCGATCCTGCACCTGAACGGCTGGAAGATCGCGAACCCGACGCTGCTCGCACGAATCCCGGAGTCGGAGCTTGCGGCGCTCATGACCGGATACGGCTACGAGCCGATCTTCGTCACGATCTCGGCCTCGGAACCAGCGGCCGACGTGCACGCACGCTTCGCCGAGGCCCTGGACCGGGCTTTCGACGGCATCGAACGCGTGCGCGTTGCCGCCGCTGACGGCGAGCGACGGCCATGGCCGATGATCGTGCTCCGCTCACCGAAGGGATGGACCGGGCCCGAAGAGGTCGACGGCAAGCCTGTCGAAGGCACCTGGCGCTCTCACCAGGTGCCGCTCAGCGACGTGCGCGAAGACGAAGAACACCGGCGGATGCTGGAGGACTGGCTGCGCTCGTATCGACTTGCAGAGCTGTTCGACGAGGCCGGATCGCCGCAGGAGGCGACGGCGGGCTGGGGGCCGAAGGGCTCGCGGCGAATGAGCGCGCTCCCGCAGTCGAATGGCGGATCGATCCGTCGAGCACTGGACCTGCCAGGCATCGACACCCACTCCGTCGATGTCCGCTCCCCAGGTGGAACGCATGCCGGAGCGACCGAAGCGCTCGGACGCTGGTTCGCCGAAGTCATCGCTCGAAACCCCGAGACGTTCCGCATCTTCAGTCCGGACGAACTCGAATCCAACCGGCTGGCACCCGCCGTCTTCGAGGCCACCGACAAGCAGTGGAACACCGGCGTCGAACCAGTGGACGAGCACCTCGCGCCGCACGGACGCGTGATGGAGGTGCTCAGTGAACACCTGTGCCAGGGATGGCTCGAGGGGTACACGCTCACCGGTCGGCACGGCGTCTTCACCTCGTACGAGGCGTTCATCCACATCGTCGATTCGATGTTCAATCAGCACGCGAAATGGCTGGAGGCGTCTGCGGGCGTCGCGTGGCGCAAGCCGTTGCCCGCATTCACCTACCTGCTGTCGAGCCACGTGTGGCAGCAGGACCACAACGGCTTCACCCATCAGGACCCAGGGTTCATCGACCATGTGCTGAACAAGAGCGCCGACATCGTGCGCGTGTATCTGCCGTTCGACGCGAACACGCTCCTGGTCACCATGGCCGACTGCCTCGATGCCACGGATCGCATCAATGTCGTCATCGCGGGCAAGAAGCCCGCACCCCAGTGGCTGAATCTCGACGACGCTCGCGAGCACGTGCTTCGGGGGATCGGGGACCTGGGATGGGCCGGCACCGCGCGGCCGGACGAGACTCCTGACGTCGTGCTCGCTGCCGCGGGCGATGTGCCGACGCAGGAGGCAGTCGCCGCCGCAGAGCTGCTGCGCGACAGCATCCCTGACCTGAAGGTCCGCGTCGTGAATGTCGTCGATCTCGCCAAACTGCAATCGCCTGAACAGCATCCGGCCGGCCTCGACGATGCCGCATTCGACGCCCTCTTCACTACCGATCGCCCCATCGTCTTCGCGTACCACGGATACGCCTCGCTGATCCATCGCCTCACGTACAAGCGCAACGGGCACGACAACCTCCATGTGCACGGCTACAAGGAGCGTGGCACCACCACCACTGCATTCGACATGGTGATGCTCAACGACATCGACCGCTATCGACTCGCCATCGATGCCATCGATCGCGTACCGGGACTCGCCGTGAGTGCCGCGGATGCCCGTGCCGGGTTCGTGACGGCGCGCGAGGATGCGCGTCGCCACACCCGCGAGCACGGGGTCGACATCCCGGTGGTCGCGGACTGGACGTTCGCGGCGGGTTCACCGACGACGACTGCGACGACTGGGGCACAAGGCCCGCGACGTCGTACGTCAGTCGTCGGTCTGCCGCCCGGATGACGATCCGGCTGGCTCCGGACCATCCGCCTCCGAAACGCGTCCGGAGTGTCCCGAGAAGGCTGATCCTCGTCTCCGGCATTCGGCAACGTGAGAAATAGCCGCTCTGCTCACCGCGATTCGACGAGGCTGAGGAACTCCGCCGTCAGCGTCGAGGCCTTCTCGGAGTGCGCGAAGGCGGCGCTCACGGTCCAGATGGCAGATCGCTGCTCGAGCTCAGAACACGAAGATCTGCGGCTATGTCCTTGCGTGACTGCACGCGACCCGAGTCCAACTACTCCCTCTCGAAGCACCTCGAAGAGCAGCTGGCGAACCAGCTCGTGCGCTGGAATCCTGAAGTCTCGATTCAGACGCTGCGATTCTCGAACGTGATGGAGCCTGCGGAAATGGAATCTCTGGGGCTACATCGATGCCAGAGACGGAGCACCGAGCCGGAGCAGTCCTGGCGCGACGGGGCAGCCGAGCCCTAGTAGCGGCCGTTGAGTGCGGGCGGCTGCGGGTCAACGTGCCGGCGTCGGTCGTGGATTCGAGTGCGTCCTTGACCTGATCGAGAGAGAACGTACCGGTGACCATGCCGTCCAGGTCGACCTGCCCTGACGCCACGAGCGCGATCGCGGGGGGGGGGGGGGGGGGCATGTGTTCGCGTAGCGGAACACGCCGGTCAGCACGAGTTCCTTGTTCTGAATCTGAGTGATCGGCAACGCCAGCTCCGGCAGACCCATTCCGACGAGCACGGCGCGACCGCCGGGGCGCAGCGCGTCGATTCCGCTGCGCACCGCAGCCGCGGCACCTGACGCGTCGACGAATGAATCGGCGCCGGCGGTGCGGATCGCATCGGCATCTGTGACCGGATCGAGAGCTGCGTCGCACAGAGCAAAGTGCGGCGTGTCCACGAGTCGCAGACGAGGTCTACTGGCAACTGCATAACAGCGGTGGATGGCTCGCGGATCGTTGCCGGGGCTCTTGTGCCGCCCGTGGAGAGATGGTTTAATGCTGTCGAACCGGTTCGACAAACGTGTCGCATCGGAGACAGTTGGGTTCACAGGAACGGCTTGATCAATGGAGACGAAGCAGATGAGTTTAGATATACCCTGGCGACCGATGCGTCACGCCGAAGTCCATGACGCTGAGCGCCGATCTAGCGGACGGTTGAGGGCTCGCGGTCGACGAGTGGTCGCGACCTTGGCGACGACTGCAGTCGTCGCGGCCGGCGGCATCCTGTCCATGCCGGGAGCAGCGGACGCAGCGCCCACCCCGGAGAGTACTCTTGTCGTCGAAGCTGATCAGCCGTTCCGTTCCGTCACGCATATGGCGAGCGGTTCGCTCTACGGGTTGGCCAGCGCGAACGTTCCGGCGCTGGAGAAGATCCTCCCGATCAAGCCGCACACTTTCATGCAGAAGCCGGAGGGTGGCACCCAGCAACCGACCGGTGACGCTCTCTCGGTGGCAGACACGGCGAAGGCGGCCGGCGCAGGAGTGGTCATCAGGCTGGTGGACTATCTCCCCGGTTGGCCCTACCGATACGACGAGGCGGCCTGGTTGCCGGCCGTCGAGAAGATGGTCAACGACACGAAGGCAGCGGGCAAGACGAACATCGTCGCCTACGCGATCTGGAACGAGCCCGACATCACATGGCGGCCCGCCAACGGCTCGTTCTTCGACATGTGGACAGACACCTACCGTCTCGTGCGCAGCCTGGACCCCGAGATGCCCATCCAGGGCCCGAGCTACTCCGACAACATCACAGACATGCGCGCCTTCTTCGAACACGCGAAAGCGACAGACACCCTCCCGGATGTGCTCGAATGGCACGCGCTGATTCGATCCTCCAAGATCAAGGGCGATGTGGAGAAGGTCCGCGCGATCCTCGCCGACCTCGACATCCCCGAGCCGCCCATCGACATCGCGGAGTACGCGGCGCCGGCCGAGGTCGGGCTCTCAGGCCCGCTGGTGGGCTACATCGCAAAGCTGGAGCGCTACGGCATCACCCGTGCGGAGCTTCCCTTCTGGAATCAGTCGGGCGCACTCGGAGATCTCCTCACCGGGCGCGACGGCGAGCCCAACGGGGCGTACTGGCTGTACACCTGGTACGCGCAGATGAGCGGCCAGATGGTCACCACGACCCCGCCTTCGAACGAGAGCCCGCTGGATGGTGCAGCGTCCGTCTCCGATGAGGGCGACGAGGTGAGGGTCATCACGGGAGGGAACACCGGGGCGACGTCCGTCAAGATCAACGGACTCGACAACCTTTCGTTCGGCTCGAAGGTGAATGTGCAACTCGACTTCACACCCTCGTATGGACGCACGGTGAAGACGGATGGACCGATCAACATCTCCAACACCACCTACGAGATCGAGGCGGACGGCTCGATCACGGTTCCAGTGGTGATGAACCCGACGTACGGGTACCAGGTGTTGGTGACCCCGGCTGTCGAACCGACAGATCTGGCAGGCACATATTCGCTGAAGAACGTCAACTCTGCACTTCAGCTGGCCACGCTCGACGGCGCGACAGAGGACGGGACCCCCGTCGTCCAGGCGGATCCCGCGAATGCGCCGGATCAGGTGTGGGAGGCCGTGCCCGCGGGGCAGGGTCTCTACAAGATCGTCCACACTCCGAGCGCACGAGTGCTCACGATCCCTGGGGCGGCGGCGTCGAACGGGGTACAGGCAGTGATCGCGGATGACAACGGCGCAGACGAACAGCTCTGGCAGCTCATCCCGGACGGCAAGGGGAATGTGCGCCTCGCGAACTATGCGAGCGGAAAGACGCTGGGCGTTCTGGGCCTGGATAAGACCGACGGGGCAGGCGTCATCCAGTGGACCGACGGTGCTCCGACGTCGAACTGCCAGGCGGACGGCGATCGTCAAGAGGGCAAGTTCGGATCGGCGCTCGACTTCTGCCGGACCTCGTCCTACGCGTCACTCCCGAACGGAATCGCCAGCAGCCTCGACGGGGACTGGTCGATTTCGACCTGGATCAAGCCAGCCGCGCTCACGAACTATTCGCGCGTGTTCGACTTCGGTACAGGCCAGACCGTCAATATGTTCCTCACCCTCAATGCCGGGGGAGCCGGACCGCGGTTCTCGATCACGAACAGTGGTGCGGGTGGCGAGCAGCAGCTGACCTACGGCGGGCAGAACTTCCCGTTGAACGAGTGGTCGAACGTGGTCGTGACGGTGTCCGGCAACCAGGGCAGGATGTACCTGAACGGAACCGTCGTGGCGACCAACGACAACATGACGCTGAAGCCGGCCGCCCTCGGCGACACGAATCGGAACTACCTCGGCAAGTCGCAGTACAACGACCCCGCCTACGATGGCGCGATCGACGACTTCGCCATCTACAACCGGGCACTCTCGGCCAGCGACGTCGAGGCCTTGGCCGGCGGCCAGCCGGCAGAGGGCAATGTTGCGCACTACGCCTTCGACGAGGCCGGCGGAGCGACTCTCGTCGACTCCTCGGGCAACGCACAAGACGGCACGGTCGTGATCGGCGATGGCGGGTCCGCGTCCACCACCGCGACGGACGAGGAAACGGCCGACCGCTTCTGGACCCTGGAGCCGCGAGAAGTGACTGAGCCGTCGGCGGTCTCGGTTGAGGTCACGCCGCACACCCGCCAGGGCAAGGCGTACCTCTCGGTCGCGGTGACCAACACCGCGGAAGTGACCGTGAAGGTGGTCGTGTCGACCGAGTACGGGAACAAGAAGTTCCAGAAGGTCGCGCCAGGTGAGACAGCGACCATGTCGGTGAAGACGAAGCAAGCCGTGACTCCAGCGGGGGAGGTGAGCGTTGCAGTGACCGGCGACGGGATCGACGAGACCAAGCAGGTGCCGTACGACGCGTACACCCTTGGCGGCTAGGTGATCTGCACCCCGGGGGCGGGTCCGCATGGAACCGTCCCCGGGGTGCCGACACGGTCGATATTGACCTGTCGAGATTCATATGTAAAGCTAGCGGAACCGAGTCATTCGAACCGGTTCGACAAAAGACGCAGTGAGGCATCATGGTTACTATCGGTGACGTCGCCCGGATGGCGGGAGTCTCTCGCAGCACTGCATCCTATGCACTCTCGGGAAAGCGCTCGATCTCGCCCGTTGTTCGTGAGCGGGTCGCAGACGCCGTGCGCGAACTTGGCTACACGCCCAACGCAGGCGCTCGCGCATTGGCTACGTCTCAGACACGGGTGATCGCCCTGCTGGCCAGATTCCTTCCGGACGAGTTCGCGCCCGCGATGCTGCAGTACATCCAGGGCGTTTCCGACCGTGCGCGCGAGCTCGGTTACGACACGCTTCTCGTCTCGGCGGAGGACGGCGTTGCTGCCCTCGAGCGACTCTCCGCCTCGCGGATGGTGGACGGCTTCGTCCTGCTCAACGTCGCCGAGCACGATGACCGGCTCTCGTCGCTGCGCGCAGCGACTCAACCCGGAGCACTGGTCGGACTACCGGCCGACTCGGCAGGCGTAGACGTCTTCGACCTTGACTTCGCTGCGACCGGGCGAGTGATGGTCGATCACCTGTACGACCTCGGCCATCGCGAACTGATCCTCGTGTCCCAGCCCGAACATGTCGTGCAGCGCGGCGGTGCGTACGTGTGGCGGCTTGCGGATGCTGCGCGCGAGCGGGCCGCAGAGATCGAGGTCCGCCTGCACACGTACTTCGGCTCCTCGGGCCAGCCTGAGATCGGCAGGGAACTGGTCGGATTCCTCGACGCCCATCCGTCAGCGACCGGTCTCCTGCTCAATAACGAGGCCGCTGCCGCGGCGCTGCCGCTCGTCATGCAATCTCGAGGGCTTCGCTCTCCCGACGACCTCTCGGTGATCGGGCGCTATTCCGACGACTTCGCTCGGACATTCTCCCTTCCCTTCTCAGCGGTTGACAGCGCGGCTCGCGAACTCGGCCGTCGTGCTGTCGAGCATCTCGTGCACCGAATCGAAGACGATCCTGATGCGGAGCGCATCGTCGAACTCATCCCCCCGGTCATCCAGGAACGCGGCTCGACCGGAGCCCCACGCACCCGCGACTAATCGCACCACACAGCGGCCGGCGATTGCTCGGCCAACAAGTTCAAGGAGGAACAGATGATCATCAAGAACCTGCGCGCGCCGCTCGCGGTGCTCACGGCTGTCGTCGCAGTCGGCGCTCTCGCCGGATGCTCCGGCGGCACGACCACCGGCGGCGGAGGTTCCGACTCCGCGGCCTCGGGAACCTACACCTGGTGGGATCCTTACCCTCAGCACGAAGAAGGATCTGACTGGGACAGCCGCGTGCAGGCCTGCGGTACCGAGGCCGGCGTCGAGATCCAGCGCACCGCATACGACACCACCGCGCTGACCAACCAGGCGCTACTCGCAGCTCAGGAGAACAACTCGCCCGACATCATCCTGCTCGATAACCCCGCCGTCTCCACTCTCGCGTCGACCGGCATGGTCTCGACCGTCGAGGAGCTCGGGCTCGATGTCTCGGGCATTGACGAGAACCTCCTCGCTGCGGGCGAGCTCGATGGCGAGACGTACGGGATCCCCGTCGGTGCGAACACTCTGGCGCTGTACTACAACGCAGACATCCTCGCGGCTTCCGGCGTCGATCCTGCCACGATCACCGATTGGGACAGCCTTGACGCCGCGTTCGCGAAGATCGCGGCAACAGGCAAGCGCGCAATCACGCTGTCGGCTCTCAACACCGAGGAAGGGTCATTCCAATTCCTGCCTTGGTTCTGGGGCTCGGGCGCTGAGCTCAGCGAGCTGAACTCGGCCGAAGCGGTCGAGGCGCTCGAGTTGTGGAAGGGCTGGCTCGACGCGGGCTACGCGCCGAACTCGGTCATCACCAACTCACAGAACACCGTGTGGGAGGAATTCCTCACCGGCGAGTTCGCTTTCGCCGAGAACGGCACCTGGCAGGTCAACAGCGCCGCCGAAGCGAGCTTCTCCACTGGCGTGATCACCCTGCCTGCGAAGGACGGGGGAGCCGCCCCCGCTCCGACCGGTGGCGAGTTCATCATCGCCCCCGTGCAGAGCGACACCGCCCGGTACGACGTGACCCGCGAGATCATCGAGTGCATGACGACCGCCGAGGGCTTCGTCGAGACGGCGAACACCTTCGCGTACTACATCCCGCCGACTGCCGACGGCCAGGAAGCCCTCGTCGAGGAGCACCCTGAGCTCGAGACCTGGGTTTCCGCAGTGCAGGCAGCGAAGGGTCGCACGAGCGACAACCTGGGCACCGATTACCCGGTGATCTCGGAACAGCTGTGGACCGCGGTCCAGAGTGCGCTCTCTGGCGCGACGACCCCGCAGGCCGCACTCGATGCAGCGCAGGAGGCTGCTGCCGCCGAGATCGGAAAGTAAGCCCGCCCCGCCCGTCTGGGGCGGAAGTCTCGGCTTCTGCCCCAGACGCCTGATCCGGCCCGACCGAACTGAGAATTCATGAGTACCTCTTCCCTCACCAGCCGCCCGGCGCCGCGCACCGACACCGTTGCGGCGTTGGTTGTCGATCCGCGCAAGCGGCGCCCGTCGCGTCTGTTCGGTTCGCGGTGGGTCGCACTGGCCTTCGCGGCACCGCTGATCGCGTATCTGCTCGTGTTCTACGCGTTCCCGCTGATCCGCAGCATCGACCTCAGCGTGCACGATTACTCGGTTCGCGCGTTCGTTCAGGGCAACGCGGAGTTCGTCGGTTTCGAGAATTACGCGGAGGTGCTCTCTTCGCCGCTGTTCGCCACCGCGCTATGGAATACCGCCGTCTTCGTCTTCTTCTCGCTCGTCTTCCAATACGCGATCGGGCTGGCGCTGGCGGTATTCTTCCGGAGCAACTTCCCGCTGTCGGGAGTGCTGCGTGCTCTCTTCCTGGTGCCGTGGCTACTTCCGCTGATCGTCTCGGCCTCGACATGGTCGTGGATGCTCAACAGCGACAGCGGGATCGTCAACTCGGTGATAACCGCGTTCGGCGGTGAACAGATCAACTGGCTCACCTCGCCCGATACCGCGCTGATCTCGGTGGTCATCGCGAACATCTGGCTCGGCATCCCGTTCAACCTCGTCATCCTCTACGCCGGGTTGCAGAACATCCCCGGTGACGTCTACGAGGCGGCCTCGCTCGATGGCGCCGGTGCGTGGCAGCAGTTCTGGAGCATCACGTTCCCTCTCCTGCGTCCGGTCTCGGCGATCACGCTGCTCCTGGGCCTCGTCTATACGCTGAAGGTGGTCGATATCATCTGGGTGATGACCGGCGGCGGACCGGCGAACTCCTCCACGACTCTCGCCATCTGGTCGTACCGCGAAGCGTTCGGCACAGGTCAGCCCGACCTCTCACCGGCGGCTGCGGTCGGCAACTTGCTGATCATCCTCGCCCTCATCTTCGGCTTTCTCTACTTGCGCGTCCAGCGCCGTGAGGTGAACTCATGACTCTTCGTCGTTCGTGGTGGAAGGTGACCCTCGGGGTCACCTTCACCGCCCTGATGCTCTTCCCCGTCTACTGGATGCTGAACGTCTCCCTCACCCGCACGCAAGACCTGCGAGCGAACCCGCCGCACATCTTCCCCACGAATCCCACGCTCGAGGGCTTCGAAGCGGTCATGCAGCAGCAATTGCCGAACCTCGGTACGAGCCTGCTGATCGGAATCGGTTGCGTCGTGCTCACGGTCGTCATCGCCGCGCCTGCGGCCTACGCGATTGCACTTCTCAACCTCCGTGGAGGGCGCTCGCTCAACTTCATCCTGCTCGTCGCGCAGATGATCCCCGGCGTCGTCATGGCGATGGGCTTCTATGCGATCTACGTGCGCGCCGGTCTCCTCAACAACGTGTGGGGCCTCATCCTCGCCGACTCCACTATCGCTGTGCCGTTCGCGGTGCTGCTGTTCACAGCGTTCATGAGCGGACTTCCCCGCGAACTGCTGCAGGCCGCACGCGTCGACGGCGCGGGTGCATGGCGCTCGTTCGTGTCGATCGTGCTGCCGATGAGCCGCAACTCCGTGATCACTGTGTCGCTGTTCGCATTCCTCTGGGCGTGGTCCGACTTCATCTTCGCGTCAACGCTGGCCCGCAACAGCGAACTGCGCCCAGTGACCCTCGGCATCTATGCCTACATCGGAAACAACACCACGCAGTGGAACGCGATCATGGCGACCGCCGTGGTCGCCTCAATCCCTGCGGCCATCCTCCTCGTGCTGGCGCAGCGCTACGTGGCAGCCGGTGTGACCGCCGGCGCAGTGAAGGACTGAATCCCATGACCTTGTCTCTGCATCAGAGGGATGCTGCGGCTTTCGACCCGTTTGCCGCCCGATCTGGCGTTCCGGTCGTCCCCGTCCGTTCCGCTGCGCGCGGCCTCGGCGTCACCGCCGTGACTCTCGACGCGGAAGGATTCTGGGGCAGCCGTCAAGCGGTCAACGGCGCGGCGACCATCGCGCACTGCCTCGAGTGGATGGAGCGCCTCGGCTGGATCGAGAACTTCGACCGCATAGCCCGGGGCGAGGTCACACTCGACCGCGCAGGGTGGCAGTTCTCCGACTCCGAGATCTACAAGCTGCTCGAGGCCATGTCGTGGGAGCTCGGCCGGGGAGGCGACGACGAGCTGGAAGCGTCCTTCGCCGCTCTCGTTGCGCGCGTCGCAGCGGCGCAGGACGACGACGGCTACCTCGGCACGGCCTTCGGCCACCCGGGCCTGCCACCGCGGTACTCCGACCTGTCGGAGGGGCATGAGCTCTACAACATCGGACATCTGCTGCAGGCGGCCGTCGCCCGACTGCGCACCCACGGGCCCGACGAACTGACCGAGGTCGCGCGACGCGCGGCCGATCACGTCTGCCGCGTCTTCGGCGCGGAGGGCAACCCCGGAATCTGCGGGCACCCCGAGATCGAGGTGGCTCTTGCGGAGTTCGGACGCGCGCTCGACGAACCGCGCTACCTCGAGCAGTCCCGGCTGTTCGTCGATCGCCGAGGGTGGGGGAGTCTTCCGGCACGCCCGCTGCTGTCGGCGGAGTACTTCCAGGACGACGTGCCTGTGCGCGCGGCGACAGCGCTGCGCGGCCATGCCGTGCGTGCGCTCTACCTTTCTTCGGGAGCTGTCGACGTCGCGGTCGATACCGACGACGTCGACCTGTTCGCAGCTCTCGAACGGCAGTGGGCCCGCACGGTCGAGCGCCGAACCTACGTCACCGGTGGCATGGGTTCGCGCCACCAGGACGAGGGCTTCGGTGACGACTGGGAGCTGCCCGCAGACCGCGCTTACTGCGAGACGTGCGCTGGCGTCGCCTCGGTCATGCTCGCGTGGCGGCTTTATCTCGCGACCTGCGACGTGCAATACGTCGACCTGATCGAGCGGACGCTCTTCAACGTCGTGGCGACGTCACCCTCGGCCGACGGTCGCGCATTCTTCTACGCCAACCCGCTGCACCAGCGGGAGCTGCCCAGCGAGGTGGAGGAAGGCGTGAATCATCGAGCCGAGGGCGGTATCCGCGCCCCGTGGTTCGACGTCTCATGCTGTCCGACGAACGTCGCGCGCACTTTGGCTTCGCTCTCCGCCTACGTCGCCGCGATAGAGGGCGACGCCCTCGTCCTGTTGCAGTACGCCTCGGGTGAGGTGCGCGCGGCGGGGTTCACGGTGCGCGTCGAGACCCGTTACCCCGACGACGGGCTGATCCGCATCACCGTGGTCGCCGCGCCCGAAGGCGATCGCACGATCCGCCTGCGGGTCCCGGCGTGGGCCGAGGGTGCGACGATCGGCGAACCGGGCTCCGTTCCGCTCGCCGCAGACCCGGGCTGGGTCGACGTCCGCCGTGACTTCACGCCGGGTGACGTCATCGAACTCGTCCTCCCGCTCTCACCCCGCTTCACCTTCCCCGACGTGCGCATCGATGCGCTGCGCGGCACGGTCGCTGTCGAGCGCGGGCCGCTCGTGCTGTGCGTCGAGTCGGGAGATCTGCCCGGCGACGTCATCCTCGAGAATGTGCGTCTGGATGCTGCACACCTGCCCGCGAGCGACGGCGACGGCGCGCGCGTGCGGGCCGTCGCCGTCGACCCGGGCCCCGCAGCATCCGGCCGCCCGCCCTACGGACCCTCGGCCACTGCGGACCCAGAACGGACGATCGACCTGCCGCTGATCCCGTACCACCGATGGGCAGAACGCACCCCCTCGACCATGAGGATCTTCATTCCGACGGCGGACGCAGCAAAGCCTTCGACCGGAGCCATCCAGCAGTGAACCCGCCGCTCGACTTCTCTGATCCTCTCCCGCGTTTCGACATCCGCGACATCCCGTTCAGCAGGCGCGGCTCATGGCTGAACCTGTCGCCCGTCGTGGAGCTGCACCGTACCGCGCGCGACGTTCATCTGGTGTCGCACGTCACCGGTATGCACGCGGTGCTGGCACTCCGCCCGCTCGCCGACGATGACGGCGCCGCCCTCGACGTGCGCGCGACGCCCGCCGTGCTCGAGTGGATGCGCGGTGACGATGTCGTCGTCTCGGCGGCATTCGCGACGCCCACCGTACTGCGCGTGCGCGGAGGAGACGTGGGGATGGTGCTGTCCGATGTGTCGGAGGAGCTGACGCCGTTCACGGGTTCGTACCTCTTCCGTGACCCGGTCGACGGTTCGGCCGTCTTCACGAGTTACGAATCAGGTCGTCGCTACCGCGTCACGTCGCTTGCGGGCACGATGGACCTCGACGGTGACCAATCGCTGGGCGCGGGAACTCGTCGCATCGTCGTCGGCGGCGGCAACTGGGAGATCGCGGTCGAAGAGATCGAGACCGCCCGCCAGCCCTTCAGCGCCGAAGAGAGCTTCGACGACGTTGTCGTGCGCTCGGCCGCCGATTTCGCCGAGTATCTAGACGCTGTCGCGCCGTGGCGCACGGACGAAACTCCCGCCGCCGCGCTCGCGGTTTATGTGCTGTGGTCCGCGACGGTCGACCCGGCGGGCTTCGTGACCCGCGAAAGCATCCTGATGTCCAAGCACTGGATGGACAAGATCTGGAGCTGGGACCACTGCTTCAACGCGATCGCGCTCGTTCCCGGCCGAACGACGGAGGGCCTCGATCAGTTCCTCGCGCCCTTCGACCACCAGGACCCTGCGGGCGCGCTGCCCGACTCGATCACCCACTCCGAAGTGCTCTACAACTTCGTGAAGCCACCGATCCACGGTTGGGCGTTCCGGCGGATGCGCGAGGCCGGTGCGCTCTTCGACGCCGTTGACGTCGCAACCGTCTACGAGCGTCTCGTCGCGTGGACCGAGTTCTGGCTCGACCGGCGCACGGCGCCCGGGCATCGGTTGCCGCACTATCAGCACGGCAACGACAGCGGCTGGGACAACTCAACGATGTTCGACCACGATCGGCTCATCGAGGCGCCGGATCTCGCCGCCTTCCTGGTCGTGCAGCTCGACGTGCTGGCAGACCTCGCCGACGAGCTCGGGCGCGACGGTGCGCAGCGCTGGCGTTCTGTGCGCAACGGCATGCGGTCGGCGCTTCTTGCAGAACTTCTCGACGATGTCGGCTTCTTCGCCCGGAGCGTCAGGTCAGGGCGGGCCAGCAAGCGCACCAGCCTGTTGCCGGCGCTCGTCATCACCGCGGCGGAGCATCTGCCCGATGAGGTGCGCCATCTTCTCGTTGCGCACGTCGAGGCGCACCTCACCCCGTGGGGCCTTGCGACGCAACGACCCGACAGCTCCGAATACGAGGCCGACGGTTACTGGCGCGGCCCGATCTGGGCGCCCTCGACCGTGCTGGTCGAAGACGGACTCCGTCGCGCCGGCTTCGCCGACTTGGCCGACACCGTGAGCGCCCGCTTCCGCGCGCTCTGCGAAGCATCCGGCTTCGCCGAGAACTTCGACGCGCTCACCGGCAAGGGCCTCCGCGACCGCGCCTACACTTGGACTGCCAGTGCCTACCTGATGCTCGCGCGTGACCATCTGAAGTAACGCGATCAGCCATGTCCCCGGCTCTTCGGCTCGAAACGCTGGGGACACGGGTCACCGCATCGCATCAAGCTCCAGCGTGACGCCCGTGAACGTGTCGGCCGCCATCTGCAGGATGCGCTTGCCGGGGAACACCGTGTTCTTGGAACCTCGCGGGCGACTGTCCCTCCAGATGTAGTAGTCGCGGTACTTCGAGTCGCGTGAGCGGCGAGCGGATCGGAACCACGGATGCCGGTCGGAGGTGTGATTCACGACCAGGTCGACGATGACGCGGATGCCGCGATCGTGCGCGACGCGCAGCAGCTCGACGAGTTCGCCGAGATTGCCCAGCCGCGGATCGACACTGTAGAAATCCGTGATGTCGTACCCGTCGTCGAGGTCCCTGGTGGGCTGGAAGGGCATGAGCCACAGGCACGAGACGCCGAGCTCGGCGAGATAGTCGATCCGCTGGGTGAGCCCGACGATGTCGCCGACGCCGTCCCCGTCCGCGTCGAAGAACGTCTCGATGTCGAGGCAGTAGATGACCGCCGTCCGCCACCACAGGTCGCTTCTGTCGGCGGCGTTCACATCAGCCTCCGCAGTGCGGGCAGCAGCTGCTCCTCGCAGCGGCGGAGGAACGGACCCTGATCCACTCCGACGTGATGGATGTACACCGCGTCGAACCTCTCTGCTGCGGCTGCGATGCGCTCCGCCATCGCATCGGCGGATGCCTCCACGACCACGGCTTCCCTGAGCTTGTCGTCCGTCGGATCCGCCAGCGCTGCGAACTCCTCCGGCTGCGCGATGTCCCACACGCGCTCTGCTGGCGCACTCGAGTGCGCCCACTGCGCGCGCGCGACCTGAAGCGCTTCCTCGTCCGTGTCGGCGAGGCTGACATGGATCTGGAGCGCTGCGTCACCGGTTCCGCCCGCGTCGCGGAACGCGCTCAGAGTCGCGCCCGTCGCGTCGGGGTCGGATCCCACGGTGATGAGCCCGTCGGCCCACTCGGCCACCCACCCCGCCGTCCTCGCACTGACGGCGGCGCCGAACAGGGGCGGCGGCGATTCCGGACGACTCCACACCCGCGCCTCGTCCACGACGATCAGGCTGTCGAGCGTCACCTTCTCGCCGACGAGCAGCCGTCGCATGGCGTCGACGCACTCTCGCAGCCGCTGCTCTCTCTCGGCCTTCTCCGGCCATCCCGTTCCGGTGACGTGCTCATTGATCGCCTCTCCGCTGCCGAGCGCCGCCCAGAACCGTCCGGGGAACATCTGTTCGACCGTCGCGATCGCCTGGGCCAGGATCACCGGATGGTAGCGCTGACCAGGCGCGGTGACGACGCCGATGGGGAAGTGCGTGGAGGCGAGCGCTGCTCCGAGCCACGTCCATGCGAACCCGGATTCCCCCTGGGCAGGCGTCCACGGCGCCAGGTGGTCCGAGCACATCGCGGCGTCGAACCCCACCGATTCCGCGAAGCGCACGGCCGAGAGGAGATCTCTCGGCGGCAGCTGCTCGTGCGAGGCGTGGTAGCCGATCGTGGTCATCTTCTCGCCTTCATCATCACTTTCGGGCCGTCACGGATTCAGCACGACTTTGATGCAGCCGTCCTCTTTGCGCTGAAAGGTCCCGTAGAGCTCCGGGGCGTCGTCGAGCGGAGCGTGATGGGTCGCAAGGTCGAGAACGCCGAGCGGGTCGGCGGGATCCTCGACGAGCGGAAGGATGTCGTCCACCCAGTTCTTCACGTTGCACTGGCCCATGCGCAGGCTCAGCTGCTTGTCGAACATCGTCTTCATCGGCAGCACATCGGCATCGCCGGCGTAGACGCCGCTGAGCGAGACCGTGCCGCCCCTGCGCACGAGGTCGATCGATGCGTAGAGCGCCGCGAGCCGGTCGAGACCCGCCTTGTCGAGCATCGGCCTGGCGACGGCATCCGGCAGCAGCCCCACGGCCTGCTGCACGAGGCCGATCCCTGCCGAGCCATGGGCCTCCAGCCCGACGGCATCGACGACCGCGTCTGGTCCGCGGCCATCGGTCAGATCGCGGAGCTCGTCCACCACCGTGTCGGTGAGGTCGTACGTCAGCACGCCGTGCCGCTCGGCCATCTCACGACGCTCGGCGACAGGATCGATCGCCAGCACGCGGTGGCCGCGGTGGATGCCGATGCGGGAGACGAACTGCCCCACGGGGCCGAGCCCCATCACCGCCAGCGTGCCTCCCTCCGGCACATGCGCGTACTCGACGCCCTGCCACGCGGTGGGCAGGATGTCGCTGAGGTACAGATACCGGTCGTCGGGAAGATCCGCACCGACGCGGATGTGGTTGTAGTCGGCGAACGGGACGCGAAGGTACTCCGCCTGCCCGCCAGGGATCTGGCCGTACAACTTGGTGTACCCGAACAACGCGGCGCCGCTGCCGTACTCGCGCACCTGCGTGGTCTCGCACTGCGACTGGAGCCCGCTTCGACACATGAAGCAGTGACCGCATGCGATGTTGAACGGGATCACGACGCGGTCGCCGACAGCCAGCTCCGCCACCTCGGACCCGACCTCCACGACGGTGCCCATCGGCTCATGACCGAGGACGTCCCCGCGGTCGATGAACGGACCCAGCAGCTCGTACAGATGCAGGTCCGAGCCGCAGATGGCGGATGACGTCACCTTGATCACGGCATCCGTCGGCTGTTCGATCGCGGGGTCCTCCACGCGCTCGACCGTCACTTTGCGCTTTCCCTGCCAGGTGAGAGCCTTCATGTCTTCCTCCGTCCGGTCACGCTCCGTTCCGTCACGCGAGATTCGCAGATGGCCGGGCCGACGCCAAACGGGTTGACAAGCACGAGAAGTTGTCGGAGTCTTCCCGGTTCCGATGTCAAGGGGATCGATGAGCGGCGCGCACCGCCCTAACGTCGTGGTCGACCGGAATTCGAGTACAGCCGTCGTAACGGGAGGTGCGGATTTGTCTCATCTGGATGTCGTCACCAGAGACAAGCAGGGCCAGTGGGTGAACGAGGTGGAAGGGGCCAACGAGTGGTCCCGCAGCTTCAGCAGTCGGGAGGAGGCTGTCGTCGCAGGCGCGGAGTTCGCGAGGGAGCACGGTTCTCGGCACACCGTCGAGGAGTCGGATCCGAGCGGCGTGATCACCGACGGTGGCGCCCCGGATGACACCGTGGCCATCGTCGGGGAACGGCCTGAGCGCTCGGACGGGTTGCCGGATACGACCGACGAGGACGGTATGCCTCTGGACAACCCGTCTGGTTGACGGGCTTCTCCGACGGCCTCAGTCGGCGGGTTCGATCAGTTCATCGACGAGGAAGATCCCACCCGTCGAGCTCACGGAGTTCATGAGGTCCTCGATCCAGCGGCCGTTCAGCGCTGGCGGTTCAGGGTCATCGAACACGAAGCGCAGCGGTATCGAGGGATGCAGCCAGATGGTCGAACGTCCTCCGGGCTCGCCGTCCGGATGCTCCCACGACAGCGTGAAGCTCTCGTGCCGACGCAGCCGGGTGGCGATGACGACCTTCAGATGCGCGAGGGCTCGATCCTCGATGTGGATCGGGCTTCCGGAGCTGTCGTAGTAGAGAATGCCCATGACTGAACGGTAGACCCCCCGGGCCGCCGTGTCAGAGGCATCCCGGACCGTGGCGATCGAGACCCCGTCAATCTGGCGAACGGCCTGATGCTGCGTCGACCGTCACCGTATGATCCGCCGATGTCAACCCCGATGGCGAATCCGAAGGCGCGGGTGAGACTGCACGGACGAGAGACGAGCGAGGAGGAGACGACAATGTCCGATACTCAGCGAGGCAACACCAAGCACGGTCCGCAGCTCGACGAGCAGATGGAGCAGGAGACGCGCGGGATGGTGCAGGGGCACGGCAGCCCGCACGCGGAACCCTTCCGCGAGACCGAGCCACTGCCCGACGACACCGACGACGGGTCGACCGAGCGTGCCTTCCGCAACGACGAGAGCGGTGAGCACGCCACCGAGGCGGATGCGGATGCCGCCGACGCGCAGGCCGCGGACCCTCACCGCACCGCAGGCGAGGGGAGCGACGATGAGTGACCGCGGACTCGCCGACTTGCTCAGCCGACCCGGCCCTTGGACCAGCGCGTACGTCGATGGTCCGGGTGTGCTCCCCCAGATCGAGGAGGAGGCGCTTCGCCGTTCCGTGCGCGAACGACTGGAACAGGCAGGAGCGCCCGAGGAGGACGCGGCAGCGATAGAAGCGGCCCTCGCGACGCGCAACGGACTGCCGAGCCCGTCCACCCGCGTCGTCCTGGCGTCCGGCGGCCGCGTCGAACTCGAACAGGGATTCGTCGGCGCACGGGTCGGCCCTGAGCGTCTCGACCACGCACCGGTGCCGACACTGCTCCCGCTGCTGCGCCATCTCGGCGCGGCCATCCGCTATCTCGTCGTCGAGACGAGTCGTGACGGCGCTGACATCCATCTGGAGACCGCCGGCCGCGGGCACAGCGATGCGGATGCGGAGATCGAGGGGCAGACCGACGACATCACGAAGGTGCAGGCGGGAGGATGGTCGCACGCCGCGTACCAGCGATATGCCGAGAACACGTGGAAGAGCAACCAAGAGGAGGTCGCCGCTGAGGTCAGCGAACTCATCAGGAGGCACCATCCGCAGTTCGTCGCACTCTCCGGTGATGTGCGGGCCCGACAGCTGCTCACGGACGCACTGACCGACACCGAACGCGCACTCATCGTGGACGTCGACGCGCACACGCGTGCGGACGGCGCCGATTCCGCCGAACTCGACTCGGCGATCGCTCGGTCGCTCGAAGAGAGGGAGCGCTCCGCTGTCGACGAGGTGCGCGACCGGGCCGCTGCCGACAGCGGCAGCGGCGGAGCGACCGGACTGGAGGAGGTCATCGCGGCGCTGCAGCAGGCGCGCGTCGAGACGCTCCTGCTGGACGGGCGCATGCTCGACGACGAACGCACGCTGCTCGCACTCGACGCACCGCCGTGGGTCGCCGGCGACGAATCGGAGAGCCTCGGCGCCGACGTCGTCGCGCGGGTGCACGCGGCCGAGGCGCTGGCGCGTGCAGCGATCCTCACGGACGCGCGGGTGCTGGTGGAGGACGATGAGCCGACGGCAGAGGATGCGCCGCGCGAGAGCCGAGCCGTCCGGGACCCCGTGGCGGTGCTGCGCTGGGCGGACGACGCCGAGGCGAGCGATGCGAGCTGATCACGAACCGCCCAGGGCGATCGTGACCGGATCGGACTCCGGCATCGGCCGCGCGACGGCCGTCGCGCTCGCCGCGGCGGGCCACGACGTCGCCGTCACGTGGCACACGGACCGCGAAGGGGCGGAGCAGACGGCGGCGGAGGTGCGCGGTCACGGCGCGAGGGCGATCGTCGCTCAGCTCGACGTGACCGACATCCCGACCTGCGGTGACGCCATCGATGCGATGATCGGCGAACTCGGCGGTCTCGACGTCTTCGTCAACAACGCAGGCATCGGCACCCACACGCCGTTCCTCGACATCTCGCTCGACGAATGGAACCGCGTCTTCGACACCGATCTGACTGGTGCCTTCGTGTGCCTGCAGCGGGCCGCACGTGCGATGGTCACGGCGGGCCGCGGCGGGAGGCTGATCGCGGTGACGAGCGTTCACGCGCACCAGCCCATGGTCGGCTACAGCGCCTACGACGCCGCCAAGCACGGTCTGAGCGGGCTCATGAAGAACCTCGCGCTCGAGCTCGGCTCCCACGGCATCACTGCTGTGAATGTCGCACCGGGAGCCATCGCGACGTCCGCGTCCGGTGACAGCGGCGCCGATCCGAAGCAGATCGATCGACCGGGCATCCCGCTGGGACGCCCGGGCGACGCCCGCGAGGTCGCGGCGCTCATCGCGTTCCTGGCGTCGCCGGAGGCCGCATACATCTCCGGCACGACGCTGGTCATCGACGGCGGCATGCTTCAGATGGGGCCGCAAGCCGGAGCGGCCATCACATCACACGACTGGCGGACGGTCTGAACGTCCTCGGGCCGCCCACTCGCCGAGTCGGCGGATGAGCAGTCGATGGCCCGAGGATTCGTACGATCGCTCGTCGTGACCGAGCACGTCCACGGCGACGCGTGACACCCCGACCTCGCGCACCCACGCGGCAGGCTCCGCCGATCCGTCGCCGGAGTGGGTCGCCACGATCCGGCGGGTGCCGATGCCCTGCAGGCGGCAGTAGCGTTCATCGTCGAGCGTGAAGTCGGGAATCTCCGTGCCGTCAGGCATGGGCGCGCCGGTGACGTCCGTGCGCCCGAACGGCGGATGGTGTGAGAGGCCCGGCAGCCAGACGGCGCCGATCGCCGCGGCCCATTCGGGATAATCCCGCAGCGATGCGACAGCGCAATGCAGCGCCAGCACGCCGATGCCGCGGTCGAGTGCCGTCGCGAGACCGAGCAGTGAATCCTCCGGCGGCGCTGCGACCGGCTGCTCCGCGCGCCACGGGTCGCCGGCGTTCACGACGAGAAGATCGCTGGCGCCCAGCGAGCGCATGGCGCGATCGACGTCGTCGTCGATGCTCACATCGAAACCGGAATCGGACAGGATCTCGGCGATGAGCGGACTCGTACGCGTGAACGGATGCCACGGGTCGGCGTACCGTCCCGTCCCGCTCGCGATCAGTGCATGCACGGGTTCTCCTTCGACGCCTCACGTTCTGCCGTGTCCGACACTACCGGCGCGCGGCGCGACCGACTCGTACGGCGATGTCAACCCCCGGCCGTCATCGGTGCACGACGTCCAGAATGAGGTTCCACGACGATGAGTCCCACGACGATGCACAGGAGGCGCCATGTCCGATCCCCGCGCGATTCCCGACGAGGAGCGACCGTTCATCCCCGAAGAGCGGATCCCGCCGAAGGAGAGCACCGACTTCGACGCCGACAGTGCCGACGCCGACAGCACCGACCCCGACGACGTCGAGAGCGGGCCGGAACCCGCCGACGGCGACGAATGACGATCGGCGGCACGACGACAGGCGGGCGCCGATGCCTTCCGGGGCGACCCGTGAACGGTTCGCAGCCCTGAGCAACGCGTTCCGAGCCCCGCGTCTGCTGTTCGCGGCGAAGGCCGCCCTCGCGGTGGGGATCGCGTGGGCGCTCGCGCCGCACATGCCCGGCGTGACGGACGAGTATCCGTACTACGCCCCACTCGGTGCGCTGCTGAGCATGTACCCGACGTTGATGGAGTCGGCCAAGTCGGGTCTGCAGACCCTGCTGGGCCTCGCCGTCGGCATCGGGCTCGCGCTCGCCGTGGTCGTCACCGTCGGGCCCAACTGGTGGACGATACCCCTCGTCGCAGGCGTGGGCGTGCTGCTCTCCGGCACGGGCTGGTTCGGTGTGGGGCGGGAGTACGTGCCGATAGCGGCGCTGTTCGTACTGATCATCGGCGGTCAGAACTCCGACGACTACTCGCTGGGATATCTCACCCAGATGGCGGTCGGCGTGGCCGTCGGGCTCGCGGTCAACCTGCTGATCCTTCCTCGAGTGCTCACCGGTGTCGCGGCCGCGCGCGTCGACGACTTCCGCACCCAGCTCGCGAGGCACCTGCACGAGATCGGTGAAGCGGTGTCCGAGTCGTGGCCTCCGGAGCGTGACGGGTGGGTGCGCGATGCCTCGGCCCTCGCCGACACGTCGCGTGACGTGCGTCAGGCGCTGGACGAGGCCGACGCCAGCCGGAAGGGCAATCCCCGAGCGATGCGGGGACGGCACGACACGTCCGACGTGCACGACCGTCTCGAGGCGCTCGAGCTCATCGCCGTGCGCATACGCGACATCTCCGACGCCCTCGCCGACGCCATCTGGGAGCGACCGGGCGGACTGGGGCTGAATCCGACGCTGGCCGAGCCTCTGAGCGAGGCCTGCAGACGGGTCGCCGACTGCATCGAACAGGATGAGGACGACAGTGCGGAGGCGCACAGGGCGCGCGAGAACGCCGCGAGAGCCGTGCGGATGCTGCTGGACGAGGTGGATCAGGTTGCCGTCAGCTCCGGCCGCACCATCGGTCCCGGCGTCCTCATCTGCATGCACCTCCGGCGCATCCTCCTGCTCCTTCGCGCGCGTGAATGATGCCGGCGCCGGGGAGCACGCACGATCGCGCATGACGCAGCCCCCGTCAAGCCCCCTGACACGAGCGCGGCGTCACGTGCTGAATGGAACGACAACCGACAAGTGAGGAGAATCTCATGGCGCAGATCATCGAGACCATCGACGTGGATGTTCCCGTCAACGTGGCGTACAACCAGTGGACCCAGTTCGAGAGCTTCCCGGAGTTCCTCGATGAGGTGGTGTCGCTGACGCAGGTCACCGACACTCTCACCCGTTGGAAGGTCGACGTCGGGGGTGTGGAGCGCGAGTTCGACGCGGAGATCACGGAGCAGCATCCCGACGAGCGTGTGGCGTGGACGAGCACGGGCGGCGATACCGCGCACGGGGGAGCGGTGACATTCCATAAACTCGCCGACACCTCGACCCGCGTGAGCGTGCAGCTCGACTGGGAGCCGAGCGGGCTCGTGGAGAGCGTGGGCGCGGCCCTCGGCGCGGGATCTCACGCGGTCAAGAAGGACCTCAAGAACTTCAAGGAATTCATCGAGAGCCGAGGCGCGGAGACCGGTGCGTGGAGGGGTGACGTTGAGAACTGAGGAGGCGTTCGAGACAGCATCCGCCGTGCGCTACGGTCAGCGTATGGGTTCGATTCAGTACGGCGGGTCAGAGGATCCGATCCACATCGAGGACCGCGCTCTGGCGCATCTCAAGGTCGTCATCGCGACCAAGCTGCGTCGCCAGGAGTCGTTCACCCTGTCGTGGAAGCATCCTGAGGGCGACGCGGCCGGACGGTCGACGATCTGGGTCCACCCGTCGATCCCGTTGCGGTTCGTGTTCGATGAACCAGAGGCCGGACCGCTGAACCCTCGGTGGATCGAAGAACTCATGCACACGGCGAACTCGACAGGTGGCATCACCCTCGTCGATGAGGTGCTGGAGACACAGGACTGAGCCCCGCAGCCGCATCAGCGCTCTGTCAAGGGGGCATCACGCCGCGGCGGTGACGGCGCAGAGTGTGGGGATGGCCACACGCTCATGGACCTTCGCGCTCCGGCGGATCCTTCGCGCGTTCGCCGCGGACGGATGCGCTGACGTCGCCGCGAGTCTCGCGTTCTACGCCCTCCTCGCGCTTCTGCCGGCCACGATGGTCGGTTTCTCGCTGCTCAGCGTGCTCGGCCGCGACGACGAGACCGCACGGCTGCTGCTCGACGTCGTGCGCGCGGTGGCTCCTGAGGAAGCTGCAGACGGGGTCGGGGACTTCCTCCGCGAGCTCGCCGATCTGCGAATGTCGGGCCTGCTGCTCGTGTTCGGCGTGCTGCTGTCGATCTGGTCGATGGGACGCTATGTCGCCGCACTCGGACGCGGCATGAACCGGATCTACGGCGTGCAGGAGGGGCGGCCCATCTGGACGCTCAAGCCGACCCAGCTCGCCATCGCCGTGGTCGCCATCCTGTGCGCGGCGATCGCTGTCCTGCTCATCGTCGGCTCGGGGCCCGTCGCGCAGGCACTGGGAGACGCATTCGGGATCGGCGAAGCCGTGCTCCTCGTCTGGCGCATCGCGAGATGGCCGCTGCTGGTGCTGCTCGTGGTGTTCGTCGTCGCGTTCCTCTACTACTTCACACCGAACATCCGGCCGCCGCGCTTCCGTTGGATGAGCCTCGGCGCCGCGGTCGCGATCGTGGTGCTGGCTGTCGCATCCGCGGGTTTCGGCATCTACATCGCCGGCTTCTCGAACTACGACCGCATCTACGGATCATTCGCCGGAGTCATCGTGTTCGCCCTGTGGATGTGGATAGCGAACATGGCGCTGCTCGTCGGGGTGGAGTTCGATGCGGAGGTGGAGCGCATCCGCGAGCTCCGCGCAGGGGTGCCTGCCGAGACCCAGGTGCAGCTTCCCCTGCGCGATGCTCGTCGGATCGCGAAGACGGTGCACAGGGACAGAACAGACGAGGCCAGAGCCCGTCGGATACGCGCCGACGAGGCGGAACCGGGACATACCCCATGAGCACGGGGCGGTGTCAAGGGCCGTGATCCCATCTCGAAGCGACTCTAGGTTGGGGCGATGACGAAACCGACCGAAGCGCCCTCACGACTGCGGCGTGCCATCACCGGGCCCATGCTGTTCGCCTTCATCCTGGGCGACGTGCTCGGTGCAGGGATCTACGCCCTCATGGGCGTGCTCTCGGCCGAAGTGGGCGGGATGCTGTGGGCCCCGCTGCTGCTGGCCCTGCTGCTCGCGCTGCTGACGGCGGGCTCGTACGCCGAACTCGTCACGAAGTATCCGCGTGCCGGAGGCGCGGCAGTCTTCGCCGAGCGCGCGTTCCGCAGCCGCATCGTCTCGTTCCTCGTCGGCTTCAGCATGCTCGCGGCCGGGGTGGTGAGCGCAGCCGGACTCGCGATCGCGTTCGCAGGCGACTATCTCCAGACCTTCCTCCCCGTCCCCGCGATCCCCGCCGCGATGGTGTTCCTCGTCATCGTCGGTGCGATCAACGCGCGCGGTATCCGGGAGTCGATGGGGGCGAACCTCGTGATGACGGCGATCGAGCTGAGCGGACTCGTGATCGTCATCGCGGTCGTCGGATTCTTCGTCGCTGGCGGCGGCGGAGACGCATCGCGCGTGATGCAGGCTCCGGAGGACACCGGCGTCGGGGTGGCGGTGCTGGGCGGTGCGATCATCGCGTACTACTCGTTCGTCGGCTTCGAGACCTCGGCGAACGTGATCGAGGAGGTCAAGGAGCCGTCGAGGTCGTATCCGAAGGCGCTGTTCGCGGCTCTTCTCACGGCCGGCGCCGTGTACGTGCTCGTGGGGCTGGCCAGCGCGGCGGCGCTTCCCCCGGAGGAGCTGCAGCAGTCCAGCGGACCTCTTCTCGCCGTCGTCGAGGCGACCGGAGTGGGTGTGCCGTCCTGGCTGTTCAGCCTGATCGCGCTGATCGCCGTCGCCAACGGCGCATTGCTCACCATGATCATGGCCAGCAGGCTCACGTACGGCATGGCGCAGCAGGGGCTGCTGCCCGACGGCCCCGGACGGGTACTGCCGGGCAGGAGGACTCCCTGGGTGGCGATTCTGGCGACGAGCGTGGTGGCGATGCTGCTGACCCTGATCGGCGATCTCGCGACGCTCGCCGAGACCGTGGTCCTGCTCCTGCTGTTCGTCTTCCTCAGCGCCAACGTCTCCGTGCTCGTGCTGCGGCGGGACAGGGTCGAGCACGATCACTTCCGCGTCTGGACGTTCATTCCCGTGCTCGGTATCGCCTCGTGCATCCTGCTGCTGACCCAGCAGCGCGCCGTCGTGTGGCTCTTCGGCGCCGCACTGCTGCTGGTCGGCCTGGGGCT
The DNA here is from genome assembly GCF_054779995.1 of Microbacterium shaanxiense. Classification (NCBI taxonomy): domain Bacteria; kingdom Bacillati; phylum Actinomycetota; class Actinomycetes; order Micrococcales; family Microbacteriaceae; genus Microbacterium; species Microbacterium shaanxiense. Next base: position 769,177 of record NZ_BAAGXE010000002.1, read on the forward strand.
GTTCGCACTCGCGCAGTGGGCGCGGCGTCGAAACGGGGCGGCACATGACGCATGAGTCGGACGTCGTGCTGTCGCGGATCTCTCCGGCGGACGCCGGTGAGGTGCTCACGGTGCAGCGAGCCGCGTTCGTCTCCGAGGCACTGATCTACGGCACGCCCGACATGCCACCGCTCACGCAGACGCTCGACGAGCTGCGCGCCGAGTTGGCGGATGCGAACGGCTGGGTGGCGAGGATCGGACCACGATTGGTCGGAGCGATCCGCGTGAGGGAGACCGACGATCTGCTGCTCATCGGACGGATCGCCATCGCGCCCGACATGCAGGGCGCGGGAATCGGGAGGGCGCTGCTCGAGGCAGCCGAACACGACTCGCGCGCCCCGGAGGCGGAGCTGTTCACGGGCAGCCTGAGCGAGGCCAACGTGCGCCTGTACGAGAGCTGCGGCTACCGGGTCACTGAGCGCGTCGAGCAGGACGACGGCACGGCTCAGCTCTTCATGCGCAAGCGTCTCGACCCCGGGCTGGCGTGAGCTCTATACCCGCCGAGAAGTCGACGGTCAACCCGCTCGGGTGCGACCAGCGGCGGGCTTAGCGTTGGCCCACCAGAGGAAAGGATGCAACCATGTCGAACCCCAACTTCACGTCGGTTCCGCTTCCCGACGACGACCGCGACGAGCAGGCGACGATGGACGTCGACGGCGACGCCGTGCTCGATCCGGACGCCGACGAGAACCTCATCGACAGCGCCGAAGCCGACCGTCTCGCCAGCGAGGAAGAGTCGTCGCTCAGTGAGCCTGCCGTCGCGGACGAGCCGGATGTGCTCGCCGCCGACGTGCCAGCGGGTGGAGCGGGAGCGGACTCCGGGTCGGTGGATGCGGTCCAGGTCGACCCCGAAGACGAGGCCTCGGTCGCGAACCGTTCACCCATGAGCGACGCTCCTGGTGTCGGCTCCAAGGGGCCGGCCGAGCACGGTGGTGATGCCGCATGAGAGCCCTCGTCGTCAACTGCACCCTCAAGCCGTCGCCTGCGGAGTCGAGTTCAGAGGTGCTCGGCAGCCAGATGTCGACCTTTCTCACCGAGAACGGCGTGACCTGCGAGAGCGTCCGGGCCGTCGACCACATGATCCTTCCCGGCGTCGAGAAGGACATGGGGGAGGGAGACGAGTGGCCGGCATTGCGCGAGAAGGTCCTGGACGCCGACATCCTGGTGTTCGTGACGCCGACGTGGCTCGGTCAGCACTCGAGCGTCGCTCAGCGGGTGCTGGAGCGCCTGGACGCCGAACTGAGCGAGACGGATGCCGAGGGGCGGCCGATCCTGTTCGACAAGGTCGCCGTCGCCGGCGTCCTGGGGAACGAGGACGGTGCGCATCACATCACGGCCGTACTCTTCCAGGCGCTGAACGACGTCGGCTTCACGGTTCCGGCACAGGGCTCGGTGTACTGGAACGGCGAGGCGATGCACACCACCGACTACAAGGACCTGGAGCAGACGCCGGAGAAGGTGAGCGCATCGATCACCACCTCGCTGACCAATGCGATCCACCTGGCGGGGCTCCTGCGCGAGACCGGATACCCGGAGTCCAACTGATCTAGCCGCGCCGGTGAGGTTCCACGACCGATTTGATCGTGCCGGCGTCGGTCGTGGATTCGAGAGCGTCCTTGACGTGGTCGAGTGAGAACGTGCCGGTGACCATCCCGTCCAGGTCGACCTGGCCTGACGCGACGAGGGCGATCGCCGCGGGCCAGGTGTTCGCATAACGGAAGACTCCCGTCAGCACGAGCTCCTTGTTCTGGATCTGAGTGATCGGCAGTGCCAGCTCCGGCAATCCCATGCCGACGAGCACGGCGCGGCCCCCCGGGCGGAGCGAGTCGATCCCGCTGCGCACGGCGGCCGCTGCACCCGAGGCGTCGACGAACGAATCCGCGGCGACGGTGCGCATCGCATCGGCGTCGGTGATCGGGTCGAGAGCGGTGGTCGCCCCGAAACGCAGCGCGGCGTCCCGACGCGCCTCGCTGATGTCCGACACGAGCACTTCGGCTGCGCCGGAAGCTCTGGCCACCTGCGCGACGGCGAGGCCGACCGGTCCTGCTCCGGTGATCAGCACGCGATCGCCGACGGAGAAGCCGGCCTTACGGCCGGTCGCCACGGCCACCGACAGGGGTTCGAGCAGGGCGGCTGCCCAATCGCTCACCGAGTCCGGGATCGCGAACGCGAAATGGCTCTGGATCGTGACGTACTCCTGGAACGCGCCGTCCGTGCCAGGTACGGCGTAGAAGCGCATGTGCGGGTCGAGGTTGTAGTCGCCCCTCAGCGTCTCAGTGGATGTCGTTGACGGATGCTGCGGCTCGATCGAGACCCGCTCGCCGATGCGCTCGGGTGAGACATCCGAGCCCACCGCGACGATCACGCCGCCCGACTCGTGACCGAGCACGAGCGGTTCCTCGACGACCCAGTCTCCGAGGCGCCCTTCATGGAAGAAGTGCACGTCCGAGCCGCATACGCCCACAGCGGTGACCTTGACGAGAACCTCGTCAGGGGACGGCGTCGGCACGCGACGCTCCTGCATCTCGACATGGCCCGCCCGGATCAGCACATTGGCGGCCATGTACTCGGGTACGTGCGTCGTTGCAGTCATGATGCGGTCTCCTCGATGCGGTTCGTCGTTGTCGCGTCAGGCCGTGGCGGGCTCTCTTGACACTCGATATTACCGCGAAGTATGGTGAATGTAACGTGGTCATGTGATTTGATCACAGGAACATAACATGAGAGTTGAGCCTCTCCGCGGGATCCTCGGCACTGCCAGGGGCCCGCCAGTCACATCGACACATCCCGACGACGAGACGGTGTTCGCGTCGCGGGAGACGCAGATCGGGAGCAAAGATGCGAGCAGTTGTATTCACGGCGGAGGGGCAGCTGTCCCTCGAAGAGCGGCCGAAGCCCACGCCCGGCTACAAGGAGATCCTGATCGAGACCGCGGCGGTCGGTATCTGCGGAACCGACACGCACGTCTTCGACGGCGAGTTCGAGGGCACCGTCTTCCCGCTCGTTCCCGGTCATGAGGCGACCGGTACGATCGTCGCGCTCGGCGAAGGCGTCAACAGCGGTGTGTTCGACTTCAAGGTCGGTGACCACGTCGCGATCAACCCCAGCACGACCTGCGGCGAGTGCGAGTTCTGCCTCAACGGGCACCAGAACCTCTGCCGGTTCTGGAACGGATTGGGCGTCGTCGCCTCAGACGGCGCATCCCAGGAGTTCTTCACGGCGCCGGCCGGCAACGTGTACAAGCTCAAGCCCGAGACCGACCTCTACCAGGCCGCCCTCATCGAGCCGCTCGCCTGCGCCATCCGCGGCTGGGACGTGCTGCCCCGCCGCATCGGCGACCACGTGCTCGTCTACGGCGCAGGCACGATGGGGCTGCTGATGGCGCAGTTGGCCACGCGCGCCGGTGCGGCATCGGTGAGCATCGTCGACCTGAACGCCGACCGCCTCGCGGTCGCCGAGGAGTGCGGCATCGAGCTGCGCTACACATCGGCCGACGACGCCGATCGCGAGAAGTGGGACGTGGTGATCGACTGCACCGGAAACCTGCGCGCGATCGAAGACGCGCTCACCCGCGTCAAGCCGGCAGGGTTCTTCCAGGACTTCGGCGTCGCTCCCGCCGACGGCACCGCGAAGTTCTCGCCGTTCCGCGTGTACCGCGACGAGATCTCGATCGTCGGGACGATGGCGGTGCTCAACTCCTTCGCGCGCGCGGTCGAGATGTTCGAGGCAGGAGCGATCAATGCGAAGGCCATGATCAGCCACTCCTTCATCCTCGACGACTACGAAGAGGCATTGGAGCTGTTCCGTCGTGGTTCGGGCCGCAAGCTCCAGATCCGCCCGAACGACACCGAGTCCAGGGTGCTGATCCCGTGAGCGCGTCGACCACCGCGAGTGCACCGGTGAAGAAGCCGCGTCGATCGCTGTCGCCCGGCGCCAAGCGCGGCATCTGGATCGGCGTCGTCGTCCTCGTGATCCTCGGCCTGGTGCTGGGAACGCGGGTCGTACCGGCCGATGACCCGCTTGCGCAGGGCACGCAGAAATTCGACCCGGCCACATACGGCGCCGAGGAGTTTCCCACGGTCCAGTCCGAGATCGTCGATCGCGCCGTCGAGGCCGACGTCCTCGCCGCGGCCGTCGCGGCAGACCCGGCAGCGGCTGCTGAGGAATACGCGGTGCAGAGCTCCGGCGGTCCCGTGTACAGCACGACGTTCACCGGCGTCGTCGGCGAAGGTCAGTCCGGCATCTACGAGGTGGCTGTCGAGGGCTTGCCCGCAGACCTCCTGATCCGTGTCCAGACCGGTCCCGCCGTCAACGGCACCGAGCTGCGCGATGCGACCGGCGAGATCGAATTCGGTCAGTTCGTCAACCAGATCGACTTCCAGAACGCCGCGGCGGCACTGAACGAGGAACTGAAGGCGCAGGTGCTGGCCGACATCGACACGACGGCCCTGACGGGCAAGACGATCGAGGTCACCGGCGCCTTCACCCTGATCAATCCGAGCTCCTGGCTCGTCACCCCGGTCGAACTGAGCGTGCAATGAGCGACGATTTCGACGACGTCGTCCTCGAGGCGCGCAATGTCGTCAAGACGTACGGCGGCACGAGGGCGCTGAAGGGCGTGAACTTCGAGATCCGTCGTGGGACGGTGACGACCCTCTTCGGAGAGAACGGCGCCGGCAAGTCGACGCTGATGAAGATCCTCTCCGGCGTCGAGCAGCCGACCTCCGGTGAGATCATCCTCGACGGCGAGCCGGTCGTGTTCCATTCCACGAACGACGCGCGCGAGCGCGGCATCTCGATCATCCATCAGGAACTGAGCCTCGCCCCCAACCTCTCGGTGCGCGACAACATCTTCATGGGGCGCGAGATCACGGGGCCGTTCGGGATCGACTTCGCGGAAGAGGCGCGGCAGACGCGGCAGCTCCTCGCCGATCTGCTTCCCGGTGTCGAGCCCGACACCCACGTCAACGATCTGCGGGTCGGCCAGCAGCAGATCATCGAGATCGCTCGCGCACTCTCGGTGAACTCGCGCATCCTCATCATGGATGAGCCGACTTCCGCTCTCGCCGCAGCGGAGGTGGAGATCCTCTTCGGGATCATCCACGACCTCACCGCCCGCGGTGTCGCCATCGTGTACATCTCCCACCATCTCGAGGAGGCGCTCGAGATCACCGATCACGCCGTCGTCCTGCGGGACGGAACCATGACCGCGAAGGACGAACGGGCCAACATCGATCTCGAGTGGATCGTGCGGAACATGGTCGGAGACAACTTCGACCTCGGATCCCCGCCCACCGGATACGAGTTCGGCGACACGATCCTCAGCATCCGCGACCTCCGAGTCCTCGACCCGGAGAACCCGGAGCGCTCGATCGTGAACGGCCTCAGCCTCGATGTGCGGGCGGGCGAGATCGTCTGCCTGTACGGGCTGATGGGTGCCGGGCGCACCGAGCTGCTCGAGGCCGTCGCCGGTCGCGATCGCATCGACGGCGGCGAGATCCTGCTCGACGGCACGGCGCTCGGCGACGACACGATCGCGGAGCGGATCGCTCTCGGGATCGGACTCGTACCGGAGGATCGCCAGCGCGATGGTCTCGTGCAGACCTTCGACGTCGGCACGAACCTCACCCTCGCCAGCCTCGGCGACTCGCTGCGCAACGGCGTGCTCTCGCGCCGCGTCGAGAAGAAGATCGCACAGGACCTCATCCGCACGGTCACCGTGAAGACGCCCGGACCCGAACTGCCGATCGGCTCGCTCTCGGGCGGCAATCAGCAGAAGGTCGTCATCGGGAAGGTCATCGCGACCGATCCGCGCGTGATGCTCCTCGACGAACCGAGCCGAGGCATCGACATCGGCGCCAAGGGCGAGGTGTTCCGCCTTCTCGCCGAGCGTGCCCGCGAGGGGCTCGCCGTCGTGTACTCGACATCCGAGGTGGGCGAATGCCTCAGCATCGCCCACCGCATCATCGTCCTGCGACGCGGCCAGATCTCCGCCGAGTTCGGTCCGGACGCCACGAAGGAAATGATCATGGCCGCCTCCGGCGAGGCCGTGGCCGCCTAGAGAACTTGAGAACGGACCGACAATGACGACGACAACGACCGCCATCCTCGAGAACAAGAAGAAGTTCTCGTTCACACGAGTGCTCATCGAAGGCAGGGCGTTCCTCGCCCTGATCCTGATCATCGTGGTGTTCTCACTGATGTCACCGAACTACCTCACCTTCGACAACATCCTGATCATGGCGTCGCACGTCGCGATCTACGCCATCCTCGGCCTCGGGATGCTGCTGGTCGTGCTCAACGGCGGCATCGATCTCTCCGTGGGCTCGACTCTGGGCTTCTCCGCAGTGATAGCCGGCTTCCTGATGCAGGGCGTGCCGATCAACATCTTCGGCGTGATCCTCTACCCGAGCATCCCCGTGGTCGTCGTGATCTCCTGCGCTGTCGGCGCAGCGGTGGGTCTCGTCAACGGAATCCTGGTGTCGAAGTTCAAGGTCGCTCCTTTCGTCGCGACGTTGGGCATGCTCTACGTGGTGCGCGGGCTCGCGCTCCTGATGACCAACGGTCTGACGATCAACGACCTGTCGGGCGACGAGGCACTGGGCAACACGGGCTTCAACTGGCTCGGCTTCAACCGCGTCCTGAACATCCCGATCGGCGTCATCATCATGATCCTGATCGCGATCGTGCTCGGCTTCCTCCTCGGGCGCACGCGCTTCGGTCGCTGGCTGTACGCATCAGGAGGCAACGAGCGCGCGGCCGAGCTCTCGGGTGTGCCGGTGCGCGGCGTGAAGATCTGGGTCTACGTGATCTCGGGCATCTGCGCCGCCATCGCCGGTCTCATCCTCGCCTCGACCCTCACCAGCGCCAGCCCGACGGCCGGCAACACCTACGAGCTGACGGCGATCGCCGCGGTCGTGATCGGCGGCGCATCACTGATGGGCGGCCGGGGCAATGTGCGCGGCACGCTGCTCGGCGCCTTCGTGATCGGCTTCCTCTCCGACGGCCTCGTCATCGTGGGCGTCTCCGCGTACTGGCAGATGGTCTTCATCGGCGCCGTGATCGTCGTCGCAGTGCTGCTGAACAGCCTGCAGTACGGCCGTCGTCGTCGCCCCGCTGCCGCCACGCCGCCCGCGAAGGCGACCCCGCCGGTCGCGGAGCCTGCCGCGACGAGCTGATCCGCATCCACAGAACCTGCAACACCCACCAAGAGAAAGGACGCATCAAATGATGCGCAAGAAGGCAATCGCCTCGATCATCGCCACAGGTGCGCTGATCATCTCGCTCGCCGGATGCGCCGGAGGCAGCACGGACGCTCCTCCGACGGATGCCGAAGGCGGAGAAGCCGGCGGTCTCATCACCATCATCGTGAACGACCCGGCGAACCCCTACTGGAAGACGGAGGGGGATGTCGCCGCCGCAACGGCGGAGGAACTCGGCTACGAGTCCAGCGTCGGCGCGCACAAGGGCGACACGAACACAGAGAACACCCTCATCGACACGGCGATCTCGAACAAGTCGGTCGCGATCATCCTCGACCCGGCCAACGCCGACGGGTCGATCGCCGCGGTCAAGAAGGCGGAAGCTGCGGGAATCCCTGTGTTCCTCGTGAACGCCGAGATCAACGAGGCCGGCATCGCCAAGGCGCAGCTCGTCTCCAACAATGCTCAGGGAGCCGCACTCGGCGCCCAGGAGTGGGTGTCTCAGATGGGCGAAGCCGGTGACTACGTCGAGCTGTTCGGTGCTCCCTCCGACAACAACGCGCAGACCCGCTCCAACGGCTTCCAGACCGTGATCAGCCAGTACCCCGAGCTGGTCGAGGTCGGCGAAGAGGTCGCGGACTGGGACCGCACGAAGGGTCACGACAAGATGCAGTCGCTGCTGCAGTCCAACCCGTCGCTGACCGGAGTCATGTCGGGCAACGACGAGATGGCTCTCGGCGCGATCGCCGCCCTCAAGGAAGCAGGCAAGCTCGAGGGCGTCGTCGTCGGCGGCTTCGACGGCGCGCCGGATGCCGTCTCCGCTGTCATCGCGGGGGAGATGGCGTACACCGTCCTCCAGCCCGTCGCGGTGTTCTCGAAGAAGGCCGTCGAGCTCGCTGACGAGTACATCCGCACCGGTACCGCGCCGGAGACCGAGAAGCAGTCGTTCGACTGCATCCTCATCACGAAGGACAACGCCGACAAGATGACGGAACCCTTCACCTACACCGAGTAATCCGCACCGCGCTCCCGTGCGGTGAACACGGGGGCTGGTGCCGTTCGGCATCCGCCCCCGTCCACACACTTCGCCCCTCGCGGGCACTGATCTCAAGTCACTGACGAGAGGCAACATGAGTTACGTTCTGAACGACCCCGCCGATTTCGCGGACGAATCCGTGATCGGCTTCGTCGCCGCCCACAGCGCACTCGTGCGGCGGGTGCCCGGTGGTGTCGCCCGCGCGCAGGCCACGCCGTCCGGGCAGGTCGCCGTCGTCATCGGCGGCGGATCAGGACACTATCCGGCGTTCGCCGGCCTCGTCGGAGCCGGCCTCGCCCACGGCGCCGCGATGGGCAACGTCTTCGCCTCGCCGAGCGCGCAGCAGATCTACTCCGTGGCCAAGTCCGTCGCGACGGAGGCGGGCGTCCTCCTCAGCTACGGGAACTACGCCGGCGACGTGCTCAACTTCGATCAGGCCGAGAAGCGGCTGCGCGATGAGGGCATCCCGTGCCGCACAGTGCGGGTGACGGACGACATCTACAGCGCCTCACCGGCGGAGAAGTCCAAACGGCGAGGCATCGCCGGAGACCTCGCCGTGTTCCGCGCGGCGTCGTGGGCGGCTGAGGAGGGCATGTCTCTCGACGACGTCGCCGAGATCGCAGCCCGTGCCAACGAGCGCACCCGGTCGATCGGCGTCGCGTTCTCCGGATGCACGCTCCCCGGAGCATCCGAGCCGCTCTTCACCGTCCCCTCCGGGCACATGGCCGTCGGGATGGGGATCCACGGGGAACCGGGTATCTCCGTCGTGCCGCTGCCGTCTGCACGCGACATCGCGGCACTGCTCGTCGAAGGGCTGCTCGCGGAGGTGCCTGACGGCGTCTCCGTCGACGGTGCGCGCGCCGCGGTCATCCTCAACGGACTCGGCGCGGTCAAGTCCGAAGAGCTGTTCGTGATCTACGCCACGGTGATCGAGCTCCTGGCAGAGGCCGCAGTCACGATCGTCGAGCCCGAGGTCGGCGAGTATGCGACGAGCTTCGAGATGGCGGGCGTCTCACTGACCCTGTTCTGGCTGGACGATGAGCTGGCCACCGCATGGTCATCACCTGCGTACACGCCGGCGTACCGCAAGGGCGCCGTAAAGTCATCCGGCGCGGATGCCGTGGCCGATGCTGTCCAGGACGCAGGCTTCGATGCCGAGGCCATCCCTGTCGCATCGCCCGACTCCGTCGAGGTCGGCGCGGTCGCCCTCGCGATCATCGACGCGATCCGCGACATGATCGATCGCGACGTCGACGAACTCGGCCAGTTGGATTCGATCGCGGGCGACGGCGACCACGGCATCGGCATGCAGCGTGGCGCGCGCGCCGGCGCTGCGGCCGCCCGTGAAGCCGTCACCGCCGGAGCGGGCGCGGGCACAGTGCTCAGCCGCGCGGGAGATGCGTGGGCCGACAAGGCCGGCGGCACCTCCGGTGCCCTCTGGGGTGCCGCCCTCCGGGCAGCGGGGGAGCGCATCGGCGACGACGTCAGACCACAGGGGCACGATGTCGCGGCGGCGGTCGACGCCGCACGAGCGGCCATCCAGAGCTACGGCAAGGCCGCGGTCGGCGACAAGACCATGGTCGATGCGCTGGTGCCCTTCGCCGAGGGACTGACCTCGCGCGTGGCGGCCGGCACTCCGCTGGCGTCGGCATGGGCAGCCGCAGCTGCCGAGGCCACGAGCGCGGCAGAGGCGACATCCGCTCTTCTTCCGCGTATGGGGCGTGCACGCCCTCACATGGAGAAGAGCCTCGGCACTCCCGACCCCGGCGCGATCTCGCTCGCGCGGGCGATGACCGTTGCGGGCCAGGTGCTCGCAGACGACAGCAGAACAGAGAAGGACTGAACATGACACGTGAATGGCGAATCGTCGTCGGATCCGACGATGCGGGGTTCGAGTACAAGGAAGCCCTCAAGAAGGACCTGCTGAACGACCCGCGGGTCGCCGAGGTCATCGATGTCGGCGTCGACGCGAGCGGGGGCACGGCATACCCCGTCGTCGCGATCGCGGCGGCGGAGAAGGTCCGTGCGGGTGAGGCAGACCGGGCTCTGCTCGTGTGCGGCACCGGTCTGGGCGTCGCGATCGCGGCGAACAAGGTGCCGGGGATCCGCGCCGTCACGGCCCATGACAGCTACAGCGTCGAGCGCAGCGTGCTCAGCAACAACGCTCAGGTGCTGACATTCGGACAGCGAGTGGTGGGGCTGGAACTGGCACGCCGTCTGGCGCGCGAATGGCTCGGATACGAGTTCGATGAGTCGTCCGCATCGGCGCAGAAGGTGGCGGTCATCGACGGGTACGAGGCCACGGGGACCTGTGGCTGACGACGGCGAACCGTCTCGCGCTCCGCTGCAGGATGCCGGCCGGCCGGTTCTGCTCGGAGCGAGCCTCAAGCTCTATCTCGACATCGACGCGACCGTGGCGTGGGCGGAGTCGCTCGCAGCGATCGCACGCGCGCACCCTGCCGTCATCTCCGGAGAGGTCGGCCTCTTCGTGCTGCCTTCGCTGCCTGCGCTGGACCGCGTGATCGCGGCCGTCGCAGGATCGCCCATCGCGGTCGGAGCCCAGGACCTGTTCTGGGCCGACCGGGGCGCATACACGGGGGCGGTCAGCGGAGCCGACCTCGCACGTCTCGGATGCCGGTACGTCGAGGTCGGTCACGCGGAAAGACGCCATGTCTTCGGTGAGGACGAGACGGTCATCCGGCGAAAGCTGGCGGCCGCGGTACGCAACGGACTCACTCCGGTGCTCTGCGTCGGCGAAGTCACGCGGCAATCCGCCGTGTCTGCGGCTGAGACCTGCATCCAGCAGATCGAATCGGCGGTCGCCGACGCCGGCGAGCTCAGCGACCTCGTCGTCGCCTACGAACCCGAGTGGGCGATCGGTCAGGCCGAACCCGCTTCGCCCGATCACGTGACAGAGGTCGCCGGCCGATTGCGCTCCCATCTGGCGCAGCGCGGCCTCGACCACGCGGCAGTCATCTACGGCGGCAGCGCCAAACCCGGACTGCTGAGTACGCTCGGGTCAGGTGTCGACGGATTGTTCCTCGGCCGATTCGCCCACGAGCCGCAGGCGTTCGCGAGCATCATCGACGAGGCCGTCAGCACACGCTGAAGTGGAGAAGAACGTGACGACCAGCAGTTCCCCCGCCGTGCCATCGCGAACGGACCGACAGCAGTCGCGTCAACTCGCCATCAGCGAGGCCGTGATGGCCGCCGGATCCCTGCGCATCGAGCAGATCGCCGAGCGGTTCGGCATCAGCGTGATGACGGTCCATCGCGACCTCGACGAACTGGAGGATCGGGGACTGCTGCGCAAGAGCAGAGGGGTCGCCACCGCGAGCTCCACGGCGCTGGTCGAATCCAGCGATGTGTACCGCGTGGGGCGTCAACAGGCTGAGAAGGAGGCGATGGCGGTCGCGGCCATGGAGTTCGTCGAGCCGGGGCAGGCGATCATCCTCGACGACTCGACATCGACCATGCATCTGCTTCCGCACCTGCACACCAAGACGCCCCTCACCGTCATCACCAACACGTTGACGATCATGAACGACCTGCGGGGTATGCGCGGCATCGAAATGATCGGCCTCGGCGGAGAGTTCTACAACTGGTGCAGCTCGTTCATGGGGCGCATCACCGTGCGGGAGATCGCGGAGCTGCGCGCCGATCTCTTCGTGATGTCGACCTCGGCCATCGTGGACGACATCTGCTTCCACCAGACGCTGGAGACCGTCGACGTGAAGCGGGCGATGTTCGAGTCGGCGAGCAAACGGGTGCTGCTGGCGGATCGGACGAAGTTCGAGAAGCGCGCGCTGCACGCGATGCTGCCGCTGGCCGACTTCGACGTCGTCGTCGTCGACGCCGCGACGGATCGCCGGCACATCGATCGGATGCAGGACGCCGGCGTCAACGTGCACATCGCACGCCGTCCGGCCGTCGCTCGCTGAGCGGACCTGGCGCGCTTCGCGACGCGCGCATCCGGTCTGAGGTAACGTCTCGGGCATGGCCACCGCAACGACGCAGACCCGCAGACGTGAGGCATTCGGCTCACGCAATGTGTTCATCCTCTCGGCGATCGGCTCCGCCGTAGGCCTGGGGAACATCTGGCGCTTCCCCTACGTCGCCTACGAGGGCGGCGGCGGCGCCTTCCTCATCCCGTACCTGTGCGCGCTGCTGACCGCCGGCATCCCGCTGCTCTTCTTCGACTACGCGATCGGGCACCGCTTCCGCGGCTCGGCCCCGCTCGCGTTCCGCCGCATCCACCGTGCCGCAGAGCCGCTCGGATGGTGGCAGGTGCTCATCTGCGTCGTGATCGCCGTGTACTACGCGGTCATCATCGCGTGGGCGGCCATGTACACCTGGTTCTCCGCCCGGCTCACGTGGGGGCCGGGCAATGAGAACGACTTCTTCTTCACCGACTTCCTGCAGTCCGCCGACGTCGCCGAAGGCGGCATCTCGACGGACTTCGTGCCGCAGGTCGGCATCCCGCTGGTCGTCGTCTGGCTCGTCGTGATCGTGATCATGGCGCTCGGCGTCAAGCGCGGCATCGGCAGGGCGAACATGATCCTGATGCCGCTGCTCACGGTCATGTTCGCGATCCTCGTCGTGCAGTCGCTGTTCCTGCCGGGCGCCATGGAGGGCCTCAACGCGTTCTTCACCCCCAACTGGGAGGCGTTGGCCGATCCGGGCGTATGGGCGTCCGCGTACGGTCACATCTTCTTCTCGCTGTCGGTCGCCTTCGGCATCATGGTGACCTACTCGTCGTACCTCAAGCGCAAGACCGACCTGACAGGCTCCGGTCTCGTCGTGGCATTCGCCAATTCGGGCTTCGAGATCCTCGCCGGAATCGGTGTCTTCGCCGCACTCGGGTTCATGGCGCAGGCACAGGGCACAGACGTGTCCGGTGTGGCATCCTCGGGGATCGGACTCGCGTTCGTCGCGTTCCCGACCATCGTCTCGCAGGCGACCGGCGGCTCGATCATCGGCGTGCTGTTCTTCGGGGCGCTCGTGTTCGCTGGCATCACCTCGCTCATCTCCATCCTCGAGGTGATCGTCGCTGCCCTCCAGGACAAGCTCGGCTGGAGTCGTGTGCGCACCACCCTCACGGTGTCGATCCCGCTCGCGGTGATCTCGATGGCGCTGTTCTCCACGACGACCGCGTTGACGGTGCTCGACACGGCTGACGCCTTCGTCAACGCCTTCGGCATCATGGCCGTCGCCCTCGTGGCGGTCATCGTCGTCGCCTGGGTGTTCTACAAGCTGCCCGTGCTGAAGGAGCACCTCAACCGACGATCGAGCTTCCGCGTCGGCCGGATCTGGATGCTGCTGGTCGGGGTGCTCGCACCGGTCGTACTCGGCTATCTGCTCATCAGCGAACTCGTCACGAAGATCTCGGAGCCCTACGGCGGGTACCCCACCTGGTTCCTCGGCGTCTTCGGCTGGGGCATGGTGATCGCACTGGTCGTGATCGGAGTCCTGCTCTCGCTCATGCCGTGGAGCGGACGCTCGCACGCCAAGGACGACCCTGACTACGACGAGTTCCTCGTCGACGAGCATTACGACCCCGACCCGGAGACCGACACCATCCGGATCGCAGCGACGCACGAGAAGGGAGCGGGCGCATGACCACGACGGCAATCATCATGATGATCATCGCGATGGTCACGGTCTGGGGCGGACTGATCGCCGCGATCGTGAACCTCGCACGGCACCCTGAGGCCGCGGAGACCGAGCCGGACACGTTGCGCGTCGAGCTCTGAGCCTGCGCCCGAGGGCAGACGCTCACCCGATCGTCGAGTCGTTCTCGGGTCGCAGGCCCGTGTCCGCCTCGTCGGGGAGGGCGCTGCCGGCGATGACCACCACGTCCTGGATCTTCCAGTCCAGTCGGGCGATGCTCTCCGAGACCTCGTCGATCCGCGCGATCGGCACACGCCGCCGACGCGGGACGATGAACGCCTCGACGTGGAACACCTGCCCCTGATCGCGCATGCGCACCGCGGCATCCCGGATCCAGGGCTGCGCGCGGAGATGCTCGACGATCTCGCGCGCGAGCGGATGCGGTTCCTTGTCGTCGTAGCTGCGCGCGCGCTGATCCATGAGATCGATCACGGCACCCTTGGTGTTGCGCACTCCGTCCCAGATGATGCCGAGCGAGATGAACAGCGCCGCGACGCCGTCGAGCCACCACAGGCCGAACCCGACGCCGAGAACGCCGACGATCGAGGCTGCATTGGTCTGCCAATCAGCCTTCGCCATATCGGAGTCGGCGTAGAGGAGCTTGTTGTGCAGCACGGGCGCGAGCTTCGCCTTGGCCCGACCGTAGATGAACGGGCCGATCACGATGACGCTCATGACGGCGATCATCAGCCAGCCCAGCCAGATCGTCTGCCCGAAGACGACGACGGTGCCGATCGTGGGATGCTCCGTCGCCACGAGCCCGGAGACGGCCTCGTAGGCGAGGTTCAGCCCGACGGCGAGCAGAGCGACGCCCGCCACCATGTGCCCGACGCCCATCGCTCTATGCATTCCGTACGGGTGGCGCAGGCTCGGCCGCCGCCGCACGAAGATCAGGGCGACGAGGAACGCGATCTGCGGGATGAGCGAGAGCATGTCCTCGATCCACGCGGTGCGCATGGCCTGCGAGTCCCCGACCACGAACGCGACGAGGACGATCGTGACGATCGTGTACGAGATGGTGGCGTACTCCCACCGCACGGCCTTCCTCAGAGCCTCCCGCTGCTCGGCGGGCAGATCGGTCCGGCCGAAGCGGTGATACGCGCTCATGGTCCGACCTCGGTGTCGAGGAACGTCTCCAGGCTCGTGAGGAATGCATTCTCGCCGAGAGGGACGAACATCACGATCGCGCGGTTCTCGGCACCGTCGATCCCCTGGTATCCGCGTGTGACGCCGACTCGGTCGGCCCATGGCGTCTGGTCGGTGAGCCCGCCGACCACGAGATCCAGGTCACCTTCCTCCAGCATGACGACGAGCGTCTCTTCGCTGCCGACCGTCCAGTCGACCTCCGCGTCGAGCGACGCGGCGAATCCGTCGACGAGATCGACGAGCGGTCCGGTCGGAGTCGCACCGGATGCATCGGCGAGCCCCTCGTCGGCGGAGACGCCGACCCGCAATTCGCCGCCGGTGACGCTGTGCAGTGTGCCGTCGGGATCGGTGGGCACCGTGATCCCGCATCCGGTCAGAGATGCGATCATCACCAGCGCAAGAAGCGCACCTCGCAGGCGAGCGGTCATCGTCACTCCGATTCAACGCTGCTGATGTGGTGCGGAACCCCCACCGGCTTGGATTCGCTCGAGCCGCGCTGGCGCAGGTAGATCGACAGCGCCACCATCGCGCCCACGGCGAGGAACTCGGACTGCCAGTTCTGCAGGGTGCGGTTCCAGAAATCGGCGGACATGAGGTAATCACCCCAGCTCTCCGGCGGCATTGCGTGCTGCGCGTTCTCCTGGTTGGCGACGACGTGGCCCGCGAGCGACTGCGCCAGCCACGAGAACAGGAACACTGCCCCCATCGCCATCAGCAGCGAGTTGGAGTAGATCCACAGCCGTACGCCCCGCACCTTGGCCCAGCGCGGCGAGTCCGGTTCGGCGTGCTCTCCCACGAGCTGCTCCTCGTCGGTACCCGTGCCCTCGTCGCCGGGCTTCTTCGACTCGGGTGAGCCGCGCTGGATGAGCCAGATGGTCGCGAGGATGAACAGGAAGAACTGCAGGAACTCGGACTGCCAGTTCTCTGCGACGTCGATCACGAATTCGGAGGAGGTGACGAAGTCGAAGAAGCCCACCGGGGGCTGCCCGTGCTGGGAGAGCTGCTCGTTGTTGTACGCGTGCCCAGCGATCGCCTGCCCGACGATCGCGAGCGCGAAGATGATCAGGAAGGCGAGGCTGAGGCTGCTGCTGCGAAGGAAGCGACGTACGCCGATCACCGTCCCACCAGCGGCAGGGCGATCATGACGACCAGCCCGGCGACGATGATCACCGTCCAAGACCAGAATGCGGTGCGCATGGCGACCCGTGGCACGTGGTTGTCCGGCACGTCTGCTCCTCTCGTGATGGACACGATCCTCGCCCACACCGTCGCGCGGGGGAGCACCCTTGACAACGGTGCATCGGATGGGAAAGGGGGTACCGTTCCCGGCGCTCGGGGCGCACACTGGTGTCTTCACTCAGTCGAGAGGAGCACAGATGTCGTACAGAATCGGATATTTCGTCGGAAGCCTGTCGTCCAGATCGATCAACAGGGTGCTGTCGAAGGCACTGATGCAGGTGGCCCCGGATGAGCTGGAGTTCGCGGAGATCCCGATCGGCGACCTGCCCCTGTAGAGTCCCGATCACGATGACGACTATCCGGCCGAGGCGCGTGCGCTGAAGCAGGCCATCAGCGCGAGTGACGCGATCCTGTTCGTGACTCCGGAGTACAACCGATCGATCCCCGGCGCGCTCAAGAACGCGATCGACTGGGCGTCACGGCCGTGGGGGCAGAACTCGTTCGATCACATGCCCACCGCGGTGATCGGTGCATCCATCGGCGTCATCGGCACCGCGGTCGCGCAGCAGAGCCTCCGCGCGGTCCTCGCGTTCTGCAACACGCGTCACATGACCTCGCCGGAGGCGTACATCCATTTCACCGAAGAGGTCTTCCATGAAGACGGCACGATCACGAAGCCGGACACCGAGGAATTCCTCCGCACGTACATGAACGAGTTCCGTGATCATGTGCAGCGGGTGCTGACGGTGCTGCCGCGCAGGTGACGCGCGACGTCATCCGTTCACCGGCAGGCGCCGGTCGCGGCATGATGGTCGGATGGCACTCAACGCGATCCGCAACTGGGCAGGCAACGTCGTCTTCACACCGACGGACGTCCTGCGCCCCCGAGACGTCGCGGAGGCGCAGCAGCTCGTCGCAGACGCTGCTCGCATCAGGGCGCTCGGCACAGGGCATTCGTTCAACGACATTGCCGATGCCCCCCAGCTGATCTCCCTCGCAGACGTCTCCTCACCGTTCGAACTCGATGAGGACGCCCGCACGGTCACCGTGCCTGGCGCCGCACCCTACGGCGCTGTCGCCGCGTTCCTGCAGGAGCGCGGCTGGGCGCTGCACAATCTCGGCTCCCTGCCGCACATCTCCGTCGCTGGCGCCACGGCGACGGGCACGCACGGCTCAGGCGACGGCAACGGCGTGCTGTCCACCGCTGTCCGCGGCATCGAGCGCATCGGCGCGGACGGCGAGCTGACCTGGGTGCAGTCCGGCGACACGGACTTCAACGGCAGCGTCGTGGCGCTCGGCGCACTCGGCGTCATCACCCGGATCCGGCTGGCGGTCGAACCGACGTTCGACGTGACGCAGCAGGTGTACACGGGCGTGAGCTGGGACGTGCTCCTCGAGGAGTTCGACGAGATCATGGGTGCCGCGTACAGCGTCAGTGTGCTCGGACGCTGGAGCGTCCCGACGCTCTCGACTCTCTGGCTCAAGCAGCGGTCTCTCGCGAATCAGATCGGCCAGGCGGATGCTGCACGGCAGTTGTTCGGCGGCGAACGCGTCACCGCCGAAGTGCATGCCGTGATCGACGGCGACGCACCCGATGACAACATGACGCCGCTCGGGACCAGTGGGGCCTGGTCTGGCAGGCTCGCGCACTTCCGCTTCGATCGCGCCCCCAGCGCGGGAGGCGACGAGATCCAGTCCGAGTTCTTCGTGCCGCGTGAGTTCGCCGTCGACGCGCTGCGGGCTCTGCGCCCGCTCGGCGATCGGATCGACCCGCTGCTGCACGTGAGCGAATTCCGCACGTTCGCAGGCGACGACCTCTGGCTCAGCGGGGGAGAAGACGGCGGACGCCTCGCCATCCACTTCACCTGGCGGCAGCGCCCCGCCGAGGTCGCCGCCCTCCTGCCCGATGTCGAGGCAGCGCTCCGACCGTTCACACCGCGGGCCCACTGGGGCAAGGTGTACTCGACGGAGTTCGATCAGGCCGGCGCCTTCCGGCGTCTGGGCGACTTCGCCGCGCTGGCATCGCGCGTCGATCCGCAGGGAAAGTTCCGCAACCGGCACCTCGACCGCGTGCTGGCGCTCAGTGGTTCCGAAGGGCCGTGATCAACTCGGACTTGCGCTTCTTCGAGTAACCGGTGAGTCCGAGCTCCTTCGCGCGACCGCGCAGCTCGTCGACCGTCCAGTCGTCGTAGTCACCGGCTTTTCCGCCGCGTCGGCCGACCTCTGAACGTCCGCGTTTCGTGCCGCCGGTCGCGTTCGAGATGCGTGCAGCCTTCTCCTTCGACGCGCCGTCGTCTCGAAGCTCCTCGTAGAGTTCCGGATCCTTCAGCCGCGAGTTCGCTCCGCGTGGCATGATCTTCTCCTTCCATGGGTGTTCGGTCAGACAGAGTGGTGCGCCCGTGCGCCGACACGGTCGGTGTCAGGGCTGAATGCCTCTGCTCGCGCACGCAGCATGGCTACGGCAGCATCGATGGTCGCGGACATCACGGCGTCAGGTCCGCCGTCGAACTGCCGATGCTCATGCCCGTGCTGATCGTGCATCGCCCATCCGAGGTAGACCGTGCCCGGAGGATGACCGTCCTCCGCATCCGGTCCGCCGACCCCGGTGGTCGCGACGCAGATGTCCGCGGCGAAAAGATCGAGGCCGCCCACCGCGAGCTGCTCCGCGCACTCCGCCGAGCACGGGTCGACGCCGGCGGGGAGGTGGAGCAGATGCTGCTTGACGTCGGTCATGTAGGCGACGATCCCGCCGGCGAACCAGTCGCTCGCGCCCTCACCGCCGCCCACCGCGTGGGCGAGGCCGCCGGCCGTGAGCGATTCGACGACCGCGATCCGCAGGCCGTCCGCACGCGCCAGCTCGCTGATGCGGGTGACGTCTTCGCCAGGAGGCATGTCCACCGCCCTCAGCGGGAGATGCTCTCGACCGTCACGCCGGTGGCCTCGGGGGCCAACGAACGCGCGACATCGGCCTGGCTGATGATTCCCACCAGCATGTGATCGTCGATCACGGGAAGCCGACGGATCTGATGCTCCTGCATCTTCTCCAGTGCGACGCGGATGTCGTCGCCCGCGTCGACGGTCACAGGTTTCCCCTGTGCGAGTGCGCGTGCCGGCGTGCTCTCGGGATCAAGACCCTCCGCGACGGCTCTGACCACGATGTCGCGGTCGGTGAGCATGCCCTTCAGTTTCCTGTCCTCGCCGCAGATCGGCAATGCGCCCACATCCAACTCAGACATCAGGGATGCGGCGATGCTGAGTGAGTCGTTCTCGCCGATGCACCGTGGTGCAGGGGTCATGATGTCCCGCGTCAGCGTCATGGTCGTTTCCTCTCGTGTTCTTTCGCTGCGTCTCATCGTTCGTTCGCTCCGGGTGACGATAGACGTGCGCCGTCGGCGTCGCAGAGGGGGTTGACAGCTTCCGGTCGTGCTCACTCGGGCGGTTCTAGCCGTCCTTCACTTCAAGCCCCGCGTCCGTCCCGGCGCTGGTGTCCTGGGCGTAGTCGGGGCGCGCCGGCTGCGGCGGCTGGTCGTCGAACTCTCCACCCTCCCGCCCGCCGAAAGGGCGGCCGTGGTCGGCGAACTCGTCCCTGTTGAAGACCAGCGTCCAGGGTCCTGCCGTGAAGCGTGCGCCTGTGCGCAGGATCTCCGACCGGTCTCCTCCGTCGGTCTCCGCAGACTGGGGATTCGCGTTCATCTCGCCCGTGCCGTGCAACGTGAGCACGTACTCGTCCCGCTCGTCATGCGTGATGGTCGCATGCACCGGGTCGGTGTCGGCGAGCCGGAGCTCGTTGCCGTCCGCGCGGCCGATGCGCACGGTGTCCGTGGTGATGTGATGCACGGTACGGTCATCCTCGCGCGAGATGAGCAGACGGGGATCTCCCGCTCCCCACTCGGCGTGGGTCGTTGTCGGTTCGTATCCCGGGGCAGTCTGGTCGGTCATGTCCGGTCCCTTCGAGCTTGCTGAACCGTCAGAGTAGGACGACCGCGAGCCCCGGTGCGAGGGCCTTGACCCTGGGTGTCGTCGCGGCTAGCCCTCGGAGTTGCGGATGTACTCGGGCACGAGCGTGATGCCTCCGCTCGAGTTCGCGGAGTTGGCCATCGCCGTGATCCACTCGGCGCTCAGCGTCGGCGGCTCCGGTTCATCGAACACGAAGCGCAAAGGGATCGAGGGATGCAACCAGATCGTCGAACGGCCGGGACGGTCGCCCTCCGGGTGCTTCCACGACAGGGTGAAGCTCTCGTTGCGACGCAGTTTCGTGGCGATGACGACCTTGAGGTGAGCGAGCGCACGATCCTCAACGGAGATCGGTTCGGCGGCGCCGCCGTAGTAGATCATTCCCATCGCATTAGGGTAAATCAGAGGCGTTCGCTCGGGAGAGCGCACGCGCGGACGAGCAGCGAACGTGAAGGAGGCTGGCACCCATGGGTAAGTTCATCTACGAGGGCGGCGTCAAGGTCGAGATCGAAGATCGCGCCCTGCTGCACATGCAGCTCGTGATCAGCGCGAAGCTGCGCCGAGGAGAGCCGTTCGCGTTCAGCTGGCGCGAGGACGCCAGCGTGGGCGGCGGCCGGACGACGGTGTGGGTGCACCCGGGCAGCTCGATCGTCTACAAGTACTACGGCGGGCGTCAGCCGTCGGTGAATCGCGCGTGGGTCGACGCGCTCGCCTTCACCGCCAATTCGCCGGCCGGCCTCTATCTCGTGCCCGAGCCGGCGGACAACGGGGATGCCCCAGGGACCGCCGAGATGTCGACGGTGCCGCCGATCAGCTGATCGGGCTCGACGTCGATGGGTCGTTCGGTGACCGAGTCCACGCTCGTGAGCGTCACCCACCCCTGGGCGAGGCACGCGGCGTCGCTGTCCTCGGTGGGGACGTTGGGCAGCTCTTCCACCGCAAGGCGCACGTAGCTCTCCTCGTTCTCCGCGACCGTGGTCTGCACGATTCCGAACGGTGCGAGCGTGCACTGACGCACGCCGCGGGGATCGGGCCGGTTCGGCGCGTTCACGTTCAGGGCCGTGCCGCGCGGTTGCGCGCTCAGCACCGGGAGCAGACTGATCGCGGCGCGCGCGGCGGTTTCCCAGTGGAACGACGTCGGGTTCATACCGACATCGAGTGACACGGCCATCGCCCATGCACCGTTGAGCGCACCGGTGAGAGCCGCACCGACCGTACCGGAGTGCAGGATCGCCCGCCCCACGTTCGCGCCGTGGTTCACCCCCGACAGCACCAGATCCGGGGGAGGGCCGAATGCTCCACGCGCAGCGATCATGGCGATCAGCCCAGGACCGCCGTGAACGGCGAAGGCGCGCACGTCCGGCAGCGCATCGAGCGTGCGCCGGTCCACGGCTATGCGTCCGTGCGACTCGCCGGCCATGATCGACGCGCTGGAGCCACTCGACTGCGTCGCGGGTGCGGCGATCGTCACCTCGAGGCCGGCTTCGACCGCAGCATCCGCCAGCGCCGCCAATCCGGGCGCATCGATTCCGTCGTCGTTGGTGATCAGTGCGCGGTGCATCACTCCTCCTCTTCGTCCGCCTCGGCCAGCGCGGCCAATCCGTCGGGACTGACCCTTCCCTGAGGAACCGCCGCATCCGCATCGAACTGCGGAAGCTCGTGCACCCGGACGCCCTCGCGCAACTGCGCGATCGCATCCGCGTCACCGGTGCCGAGGCCGTGGCGCGTGACGTTGAGCGCCCCTGCCGCAGCCCCGAGGGTCACGGCCTCGCGCAGTCCTTCGCCGCGCGTCAGGGCGGCGACGACGCCGGCGGTGAGGGAGTCGCCGGCGCCGCGCGTCTCGTTCTCCTCCAGGCGCGCCAGCGACACCTCAAGCACGCCGTGCTCATCGAGCAGCAGCAGCGGTTCCGACGACCGGGTGACGACCACTGCCCCGACGCCGCGCGTGCGCAGCTCGTGCATCGCTCTCGCGATCTCGGGCACCGATCCGTCGCGGGCGAGGCCGTCGACCTTCAGCTCCTCATGGCTGACCTTGAGCACGTCCACGCCTCCGTCGACGACGGCCTGCAGACGCTCGCCCGAAAGGTCGGCGATGACCGGGCGCTGCGCGCTGCGCAGATCGATCGTCAGGCGGCGGTAGATGTCTGCTGGCACCGTCTCCGCACCGGCGGGTCCGCTCAGCAGGACGGCTCGGGAATCGGCGCTGCTGCGCAGCACAGCCCCGTAGAGGTCATCGCGCGTATGACGGTCGAGGGGGTCGCCGTCCTCTTCGGCGATCACGATGCGCTGACCCTGACGTCGATCGTGCAGGTACGCCGATCCGCGACCCTCGCGCTCGACGGCCACGACCGTGATCCCCTCATCCTCGAGCAGATGCCGAAGCGTGCGGCCGATCTCGCCGCTGAGCACGCAGCACATGGTGACCGAGACGTCGAGCCTGCGCAGCATCCGCGCCTGCCACACGCCCTGCCCGCCCGCGTGCACATGGATCTCCGAACCCTGCGGGTGATCCTCCACCGTCACCGTCAGTGTCGGAGAGGGGGCGAGAATCGTGACGTCACTCATGTCGGCTCCCTTCATCCGTCGTTGCCGCATCCTCTCAACCGATCCGCGCGCGCCGCCTCCCCGTTGACATCTGCACGCGATCTCATTAGGCCGCCGAAGTGTCAACCCCCTTGGCCGGGTCGGGTGGTTCGAAGGAAGGTGTGTGGACACTCGACAGCGAGAGGAGATCAGAATGCACACCGAGGATCCCCGCTTTGCACACCCGGACGATGGATTCCCCGCGCAGCAGCAGACCCAGCCCGGTCAGACGGAGGAGATGCGACCGACACCCGACCACGGAGAGGATTCCTACGAGGGCCACGGGCGACTGTCCGGACGCCGGGCTCTGATCACCGGCGGTGATTCGGGAATCGGCCGGGCGGTCGCCATCGCGTTCGCCCGTGAAGGAGCCGACGTCGCCATCGTCCACATGCCGGAGGAGCAGTCGGATGCCGATGAGACCCTGCGCCTGGTCCGAGAGGCCGGCCGCACCGGGCTCAGTCTCGCCGGCGATGTCCGCGACGAGGACTTCGCCACGGAATGCGTGCTGGAGGCCAGGCGGGCGTTCGGTGATCTCGACATCCTCGTGCTGAACGCGGGCTACCAGCACGATGTCGCGGGTTTCGCGCACCTCGACACCGAGGCGATGCGACGGGTGTTCGACACCAACCTCGCCGGGATGCTGTTCTCGGCGCGGGCGGCGTTCCCGAACCTGCAGCCCGGTTCCAGCATCATCGTCACCGCATCCATCCAGGCCTTCGAACCGTCCTCCGGACTGATCGATTACGCGATGACCAAGGCCGCTCAGGTGGCATTCGTCCGGGCGCTCGCCGAAGAGGCCGGCCCCCGAGGCGTGCGTGTGAACGCGGTCGCCCCCGGGCCGATCTGGACGCCTCTGATCCCCGCCACCGGTTGGGATGCCGACAAGGTCCGGAAGTTCGGCGCAGACACCCCGCTGGGCCGTGCCGGACAGCCGGCCGAGCTCGCCGGGGCCTATGTGTACCTCGCGTCGGGCGAGGCATCGTACGTATCCGGCGCCGTACTGCCGGTGACAGGAGGAAAACCACTATGACAATGACAGCCCCGGAGCCTCCGAGGTCCGACGCGACGACCTGGGAGGTCATCCCCCTCGGACACGGTGCGTGGCGGATCAGCGACGGCTCCAGGAAGCAGACGGACCCTGGGCGCCTGGTGGCGTACGTCGACCGCAACGACACCGGCACGCTCGAAGTGCTCTGGCTGCGCAGCCCCTGCCCGACACGCTCCCGCTACCGAGATCTCGAGGAACTGCTCGCCGAGCTCGACACCGCCGTCGCAGGCGGAGTGACCGTCTCCCGCGCGACGCGGCCGAACGAGATCCCGCACTTCCCGCCGGCGTGATCGGTCAGGGCGTGAGCACCACGAGTTCGCGCGTCGAACGCGTCATCGCGACGTACCGATCGACGGCGCCCTCGATGCCGCCGCTCTCGCCGCCGAAGCTCTCGGGGTCGACCAGCACGACCAGATCGAACTCGAGACCCTTCGACAACGCGGGCGTGAGCGAGCGCACGCGCTCTGTGGCAGCGAAGGTCTCATCGCCGATGACGCAGGCCGTGCCCTCCTCGTTGTCGCGGAGCCAGGAGTCGACGATCGCGTCGCGCTCGTGCAGAGAAGCGTGACGCACGGGAACGCCGCTCGCCCGCACCGAGGTCGGGACGTTCGCGTCGGGAAGGGCAGCACGGATGACCGGCTCGGCCTCGATCATGATCTCCTCCGGGGTGCGGTAGTTGACCGTGAGAGAGGCGATGTGGACGTCTTTGAGGCCGGCGCGCGAGAGGCGCTCCTGCCACGTCTCGGTGAAGCCGTGACGCGCCTGGGCACGATCGCCGACGACCGTGAAACTGCGTGAGGGGCAGCGGCGCAGCAGCATCCGCCATTCGGCATCCGAGAGTTCCTGCGCCTCGTCCACGATGATGTGGGCGAAGGGTCCGGCCAGCGGATCGGCGCTGCGCCGGGGCAGCGCGTCGTCATCGTCGAGGCTGTTCTGCACGTCTTCTCCGCGCAGCATCGACATGAGTCCGAGGTCGTCATCCGAGGACTGCATCAGATAGTCGGCGACACTCGCCCTGTACTCCCTCTCCTCCGCCTTCGCGCGCTCGCGTTCGCGGCGCAGGCGTCCGGCATGCGGGTCGCCGATGCGCCCTCTCGCGGCGTCGAGAAGCGGCAGATCGGATGCCGTCCAGGCCCGTGCGTCCTCGCGCTGCAGCAGTCTCGCCTCGGCGTCGCTGAGCCAGGGGGCGCAGCGCTTGAGGAAGCCGGGGCTGCTCCACAGCGCCGCGATCAGTCCCATCGGATCGAGCAGCGGCCAGGCACGATTGAAGGTCTGCGTGAGCGCCTCGTCCTGCGCGAGCACCCGTCTCAGCCGGCTGCGCGGGATCTGCTCGGCGAACCTGTCGAGCACGATGTCGAGGAGCGCATTCCACACCTCGTCGCGCGCCTCGTTGTGCGGGGCATCCGTGTCGGTGTCGAAGGCCTCCTGCCAGTCCGTCGCCTGCACGCGCAGATCGGCCCACGGGGTCTCGGCGATCGTCGTCCGCTGCGGCGGCTGCTCGTAGAGGCGCACTGCGGTCTCGACGGCGTCGACGAGCCGGCCGTCGGCCTTCAGCCGCGCGACGGCAGGGTCGGTCTCGAGCGGGCTGCGCCCGGCATCCGGAACCAGGTCCTGCAGCGTGCACGTCTGCACGCGGTCCTCGCCGAGACTGGGCAGCACGTCGTCGACGTAGGCGAGGTACGGCTGGTGAGGGCCGACGACGAGCACGCCGCCACCGCTGCCGCGGGAGATGCGCGTGTCGGAGTAGAGCAGATACGCGGCGCGGTGCAGCGCGACGACGGTCTTGCCCGTGCCGGGGCCGCCGTCGACGACGAGCGCGCCCTGCGATCCGGCACGGATGATGGCGTCCTGATCGGCCTGGATCGTCGCCAGCACGTCGCGCATCCGCGTCGACCGGGAACTGCCGAGGCTCGCGATGAAGGACGACTGATCATCGAGCGCGCCACCCTCTTCCAAAGCCTCGAGGGTGAACGCCTCGTCCCAGTAGTCGCTGATGCGACCGCCGCTCCATCGGTAGCGCCGGCGGCTGAGGAGCCCCATCGGCTGAGCCAGCGTCGCGCCGAAGAACGGCTCGGCCGCGGGTGCGCGCCAGTCGACCAGCAGCTGGCGGCCGTCCGTACCGGTGAGTCCGAGGCGGCCGATGTAGATGCGGGTGCCATCGGTGGTGACCATGCGGCCCAGGCACATGTCGATCCCGTAGCGGCGGAACATGGCAAGGCGCGCGTTCAGCCGGTGGATCTCGAGGTCGCGTTCCACGGCCTCGCCGCCGACGCCGCTGGGGGCGCTCAGCGCGCGGTCGAGACGGGCGGAGGCGTCGGCGATGCTGTCGCCGACGGTACGCGCGATCGCGGCGAAGTGCTCCTCGTCGGAGGCGACGAGGGTGGGATGGGCTTTGGCGGCAAGACGGTCGGGAAGTTGGAAAGCGCTGGTCGCGGCAAGATTCATGACGGCTCCGAATCGTTCATGCGCGCAGGAGGACGTGCACACGATCGACAAGTATGCGCCCGCACAGGGCCCTTGCCGCAAGCCCCTGTCCCACCGGTAAACTGGAAGTGCGGGAAGATGGATGACATGACCTCCTCCGCCCCGCAGACGCAGCGCAACGCACTCGCACCCGGCCTGCTCGCGGCGATCGCGCTCTTCCTCGCTCCGCTGTTCCCGGACGGTGTGGTGGCGACCGTGATCCTGTATCTCGTCGCGATCCTCGCCGTCATCGTCGCCTGGTTCGCGTTCCAGGCGGGGCAGTGGTGGTGGAGCATCGTCTTCATCGCCGTCGCCGTGCTGTGGAATCCGATCTTCCCGTTCGGGTTCAGCGGGTGGATCTGGGTCGTCGCGCACTTCGTCGCGGCGCTCGCGTTCATCACTGCGGGTGCACTGGTCAAGAACGAGAGCACGGCGCCGGCCGCCTGATCGAAGCCAGGCGTGGCGCACGCGAGCGCACAGGCGTACCGTGCTCGGTATGGACGATCACCGACCCGACCCCGCTGAGGAACGACGCCCCGACGCCCCGGCCGCGCACGATGAGGAAGGCGCGCCCCTGGGCGGCGACGAGACCACCGAGGAGCAGCTCGACGCAGACAACGCCGTCGAGGAGGACACGCTGGAGTCGCTGAACCCGGACGATTCCCCGGCCTGATCCCGATGCCCCCGGTGGCGCTCGCGAGTGAGAAACTTGAAGGATGAGCGCTTCCCTCGATGTCACCTCACTGGCGGATGCCGAAATACTCCGCCTCCGTGAGGACTTTCCGATCCTGCAGACGCAGGTGAACGGGCATCCGCTCGTCTACCTCGATTCCGGTGCGACCTCGCAGCGCCCCCTGGCCGTGCTGGATGCCGAACGCGAGTTCCTCACCACCCTCAACTCCGCAGTGCATCGCGGTGCGCACACGCTCGCCGCCGAGGCTACCGAGGTCTTCGAAGACGCCAGGGCCACTGTGGCGCGGTTCGTCGGTGCCGACGACGACGAGATCGTCTGGACCTCAAACGCCACCGAGGCGATCAACCTCGTCGCATACGCGTTCTCGAACGCGTCAGTGGGCCGCGGGGGATCGGCCGCCGAGAGGTTCCGGCTCGGTGAGGGCGACGAGATCGTCACGACCGAGATGGAGCACCACGCGAACCTCATCCCGTGGCAGGAGCTCGCCGCCCGGACGGGCGCGACGCTGCGTGTCATCCCGCTCGACGACGACGGCGCGCTGCGCCTCGACGAAGCCGCCGCGCTCATCGGCCCTCGCACCAGGATCGTCGCCGTCACGCATGTCTCGAACGTGCTGGGCGTCATCAACCCGGTCGAGCAGCTGATCACCGCCGCCCACGAGGTCGGTGCGCTCGTGCTGCTGGACGCGTGTCAGTCCGCGCCGCACCTGCCGCTGGACGTGAAGGCGCTCGACGTCGACTTCGCCGTGTTCTCCGGCCACAAAATGCTCGGCCCGACGGGCGTCGGCGCGCTCTACGGACGTCGCGAGCTGCTCGAGGTGATGCCGCCGTTCCTCACCGGTGGATCCATGATCACCACGGTCACCACGACCGAGGCCGAGTACCTGCCGCCGCCGCAGCGTTTCGAGGCCGGTACCCAGCGGGTGTCGCAGGCGATCGCGCTCGCCGCAGCAGTTGACTACCTCTCGGCGGTGGGGATGGCGCGGATCGCCGAGCACGAGGCCGCTCTCGGGCGTCGCCTGATCGACGGGCTCGCCGCGATCGACGGCGTGCGTGTGCTCGGGGCGGGCATCGGTCTGCCGCGGGTGGGACTTGCGAGCTTCGACATCCCCAGCATCCACTCCCACGACGTGGGGCAGTACCTCGACGATCAGGGGATCGCCGTTCGCGTCGGGCACCACTGCGCCCAGCCGCTGCACCGTCGTCTCGGGGTCACCTCGTCGACCCGCGCGAGCACCTATCTGTACTCGACCGAGGATGAGGTGGATGCGTTCCTCGAGGGCGTCGCGGCGACGATCGAGTTCTTCGGAGTGCGCTCATGACCTCCAGCGATCTGCAGAACCTGTACCAGGAGCTGATCCTCGACCACTCGCGCACCCCGCACGGCTTCGGCCTGCGCGACGAGGTCGAGGCGCAGTCGCATCAGCTGAACCCGACCTGCGGCGATGAGATCACGCTGCAGGTGCACGCGGCTGCCGACGGCACGATCGAGGCCATCGCGTGGGAAGGGCACGGCTGCGCCATCTCGCAGGCGTCGGCGTCGCTGTTCGCCGAACTGGTCGAGGGCATGACTGTGCCAGAGGTCACCACGCGCATCGATGCGTTCCGCGAGGCCATGCGCTCGCGGGGAAAGATCGAGCCGGATGAGGAGCTGCTCGGCGATGCCGCGGCGCTCGGCAGCGTCTCGCGCTACGTCGCCCGCGTGAAGTGCGCGATGCTCGCATGGGTCGCGGCGGAGGACGCGATCCGCAAACTGCGCTGACCATCGGGCCGCCCCGCATGTGACGTCGTGTGTCGTTGCGTTAACGACCGTGTCGTCGACGCGTGACCGCTGCGGTGTTCGTGCGGATGCTGGGGACATGAGCCACCTGGTCAGCGTGGCGCAGCTGATCCACCTGCAGCGCGCCGAAGAGCACCGCACCGGCCCCGCCGTGCGGCTGCTCGATGTGCGCTGGCGCCTCGATCGTCCTGAAGGACGGCCGGAGTACCTGGCGGCGCATCTTCCCGGCGCCGTCTACGTCGATCTGGAGCACGAGCTCGCGCGCCGAGGCGAGCCGTCGGAGGGCCGGCATCCGCTCCCCGACACCGATGACCTGCAGCGCGCGGCACGAGGGTGGGGTCTCGACGACGGCGACATCGTCGTCGCATACGACGACAACCGCAGCGTGCCCGCCGCGCGGGTGTGGTGGCTGCTGCACCGCTTCGGGGTCGACGTGAGGGTGCTCGACGGGGGCATCCGCGCCTGGGCGGGCGAGGGCATGCCCCTGGAGCGCGGAGACGTGCTCCCCGAACCGGGCCGCATCACTCTCGCGGGTGAACCGGGGGGAGTGATCCTGCTCGACGAGGTCGAGACGTTCCGCGGCGACGGCGTCCTGCTCGATGTGCGCACGCCCGAGCAGTACAGCGGTGCTCACACGGCGACCGACCCGGTCGGCGGGCACATCCCCGGCGCGGTGAACCTGCCGGCGATGGCGACGGTCACCGGCGACGGGCGACTGCAGCATCCGGATGCCCTGCGCCGCATCTTCGCGACCGCCGGTGTGGAGGCCGGCACCGAGGTCGCGGTGTACTGCGGCTCAGGAGTGGCGGCGATGCACACCGCGCTCGCGCTGGAGCAGTCCGGCATCCGCACGCTCGTGTACCCCGGATCATGGAGCCAGTGGTCGAACACCCGCGGGCGGCCCGTCGCCGTCGGCATCCTCCCTGAGGGGCGACTGACACGGGTGTGACGCCCAGCGCGTCATCTTCCGTCATGGAGGAATAGCCAGGGCCACCGCCGGTTGCCCCTTGGTATGACAACTCTTGGAATCATCGGTGCAGGAAACATCGGCAGCCAGGTCGCACGCGCCGCGATCGCCGCCGGATACGACGTCGTGATCTCGAACTCGCGCGGACCGGAGACGCTCTCCGATCTGGTCGCAGAACTCGGGCCGAAGGCGAAGGCGGCGACGGCTGCCGAGGCCGGTGCGGCCGGCGACGTCGTCGTGGTGACGGTGCCGTTGCACGCGCTGTCGAAGATTCCGGTCGAGCCCCTGGCGGGCAAGATCGTGCTCGACACCAACAACTACTACTTCGAGCGCGACGGACGCATCGAGGCCCTGGACAAGGGTGAGACGACCGTCTCTCAGCTGGTGCAGGCGCACCTTCCCACCTCGAAGATCGTCAAGGCGTTCAACCACATCGGATCCCGCGACATCACCGTCGACGTCGCGCCCGCAGGCGCACCGAACCGCCGTGCCCTCGCGACCTCGAGCGACTTCCCCGAGGCGGTCGAGTTCGTGACGAGGCTGTACGACGAGCTCGGGTTCGACACGGTCGACGTCAGCCCGCTGAGCGAGTCCTGGCGGGTCGAGCGCGACCGTCCGGCGTACGTCGTGCGTCAGACGGCGCCGGAGCTGGAGGAGAACCTGGCCAGGGCGAACCGCCTGCCCTGACAGCGGCCGCCGACCGCGCGCATTCGGGATACCAAACCTGGTGCGAAGCCCGTATGAGTGCGAGAATGCGCAAATGGGGGCGGAAAACGGGGAACTCGAATCCGTGCGCGTGAGGCGCATGCTGCGCGACGACATCGTGCTGGGGCGGCGGCCTCCGGGCGCACGGCTGGTGGAGCGCGACATCGCAGCCGAGCTGAACGTGTCGCGTCTTCCGGTGCGTGAGGCCATCCGTGCGCTCGTGAATGAGGGCATCGTCACCGGCCGCCCACGCAGCTGGGCCACTGTGCGTCGCTTCACACGTAAGGAGGTCGAGGACCTCGCGGAGGTGAGAGCGACCGTCGAGACGCAGCTGTTCATCCTCGCGACCGAGCGCCATGATGCCGAGGGGCTGCAGCGGCTGCTCGAGGTGCTCGAGAGAGAGGAACGAGCCGCCGTCGCCGGTCGAGTCGATGAAGCCATGGACCTGGCGGGGCGATTCCACGAATGCATGGCGGTGCTGGCGGGCAACGAGATGTTCATGGAGCTCGCGGCGGTGTTCGTCACGCGCCTGAGGTGGTTGTTCGGGCGGCACGAGGATCTCATGGCCGAAGCCGTGGAGCACCGTGCGCTGTACGAGGCGATACGTGGCCGCGACGTCGAACTCGTTCGAGAGCTCGTGACCAGGCACCTCGAGCTCGGAACGATCGCGGCGCTCGAGCGGTTCGGGGTCGACGAGACGTGAGCCCGGCCGGTCAGCCGACGGGCGTCGTCGTGTCGGTGGCCTGCCGCAGCGCTGTCCGCATGACCCGCCAGTAGCGGTTCGGCGCCAGGCGCGTCAGCACATCGACCAGTCGCGCCTCACGTCCGACCATCGTGCGGATGCGGCGCCGCTGCGTGGCGCGGATGATGCGCGCCGCGGCATCCGCGGGTTCCGTGTGATACATCGCCGCCTGCGCCGATGCGGCGCGCGCGGCGACGGCGGGGTCGATCGCGGCGGCGTAGCGGCCGTGCAGGATGATGCCGGTGCGGACGCCGGCCGGATAGATCGCGCCGACGGTCACCGTGCTGCCTTCCAGCTCATGCCGCAGCGCTTCGGAGAAGCCCCGCACGGCGAACTTGCTCATCGCGTACGGGATGCGCCCCGCGGGGGCGGCGAGCGCGTAGACGCTGGCGAGGTGCGTGATGTGCGCGGCCGGCTGCGAGCGCAGGGCGGGAAGCAGCGCCTTGGTGATCGACACCGTGCCCCAGAGATTGATGTCGACCAGCCAGCGCATCTCCTCCATCGTGAGCTGCTCGAGGCTGCCCAGCATCGACGACCCAGCGCACGTGATGAGCGCATTGATCCGCGGGTGCGCGGCGACGACCTCTGCGGCGGTCAGAGCGACGGCGTCATCGTCACGCAGATCGACGATGTGCGTGGTGACGGTGCCGGGCAGGTCGGCCGCGACGGAGGCCAACGCCTGCGCGTTGTGATCGAGCAGGGCGAGGTGCACGCCCGAGGCGGCGAGCAGCCGCGCGAGCTCCGCGCCCATGCCGCTGGCGGCGCCGGTGATCACGGTGGTGCTCCCGGCAAGGGTCAGCCGGCTCATGCATCCTCCTCCTGGCACGGTTCGGGTTCGTGCCGTTCGCTTCATCGCAGGTGGGGAGAACCTGTCGTTTCCATTCTGGCCCCCTCCGGCGTCAGATGGTGACGGTACGATTTCGGGAGGAGGTTGTGGTGGGACGAACTGCGGATGCCGTGGCCGAAGGCGTCGCCATCGGTACGGCTGCGGCGCGCCTGACGGTGAAGAATCGCATCCTCGTCGGCACGATCGCCCAGGGCGGTGTGTTCGACGCCGCGCGATATCTGGCCGATGCGCGCGAAGCGCTGCTGGCGATGGCCGCCGAATCCGAGCAGGCAGCGGAGCGGGTGACGACGTGGCGCAAACGCGCGCGAGGACGGCATTCCGATCCGGCGAGCACGCACGACTACCGCGACCGCGATGTGCGCAACCTCCGTCGCCGGGCGAAGCAGTCGGCCGGTGTGGCCGAGAAGCTGAGGGCGATCGCCGAAGACCCCGAGCAGCTCGGTGCCCTCGTCGAAGGAGCGCGCGAAGCGGCGTGGGCCGATGTGCG
Organism: Microbacterium shaanxiense; assembly: GCF_054779995.1. Taxonomy (NCBI): domain Bacteria; kingdom Bacillati; phylum Actinomycetota; class Actinomycetes; order Micrococcales; family Microbacteriaceae; genus Microbacterium; species Microbacterium shaanxiense. Next base: position 801,721 of record NZ_BAAGXE010000002.1, read on the forward strand.
CGGCAACCTGGATCGCCGGCTCCACGTCGAGGGCATGCGTCCCGACCAGGACCCCGACTACGCCGTCATGCGCGAAGCGCGGATGCAGGCGCTGCGGCTCGTCGACCTGCAGGCGCTGTCATCCGAGCAGCGGGCGCGGCGCAAGCGCGAGCAGGAGCAGGGCGCCTGACGCCCGGTTTCGCTTTGGGGTGCTTCGTCATGTATTCTTGCTGAGGCCCACTTCGAGAGATGTGGGCCGAGATATGCGCCCGTAGCTCAATGGATAGAGCATCTGACTACGGATCAGAAGGTTAGGGGTTCGAGTCCCTTCGGGCGCACATCGTATGAATCCCCTGTCGCGAAAGCGGCGGGGGATTCGTCATTCCAGCGAGCGTTCGCACGCAGGGGGAGGACGAGATCCTGCACGGCACGGCCCTGTAGCGTCGGCCAGAGCACATCGGCGGCGGCTTCGGCGAGCGGCACGTCATGAGGGACGCCGATCGTGGCCGCACCGGCGGCCCTGGCCGCGGCGAGACCGATGGGGGAATCCTCGATCGCGACGCAGTCTGCCGGGTCGACGCCGAGCATCTGGGCGGCGCGCAGGTACGCGTCGGGAGAAGGCTTGCCCCGGGAGACCTCGTCTCCGGTGACGGTGACGTCGAACGTGCCGGGAGGCAGCGCCGCGAGGATCTCGTCGGCGTAGTCGCGGTATGACATCGTGACCAGGGCGAGCGGCACGCCCGCCGCGCCGAGAGCGGCGAGCAGGTTCCGTGCGCCCGGCCGCCAGGTGATCCCCTCCCGCCTCGTGTGGGCGGTCGCCAGCTCGATCCAGCGTTCGAGGAGCGCGTCACCGGCCCCTGATCCGCCGAGGTCGCGGATGACACGCGCCCCGTCGGGCAGGGCGAGTCCGACCAGTCGGTCGAGTGCGTTCTGCGGTGCCGCGATACCTGCGTCCGCGAGCATCCGTTCCGCCGCCGCGATCCAGTGACGTTCGGTGTCGACGATCGTGCCGTCCATGTCCCACAGGACAGCAGCGGGCAGGCGCCGGGCGTGCGTACGGGAAAGGTTCATTCGGTGTCCTCAATAGGTACGGCTGTGCCCCGCCCTCGAGAAGGCGGGGCACAGCCGGTGCCGTCAGTCGATGCGGATCGGCTCGGACTCCACGGTCGCCGGGGCGAGTCCCTCAGCGGTGCCCGTCACCTGCACGGTGATGTCGTGGCCCTTCCAGGCGCCCGTCAGGTGGAATCCCTCGCTCGTGGCGCCGTCGATCGGTTCGCCGTCGGCCAGCCACTGGTACGAGAACGCGGTGCCATCGGTCCATTCGCCCTCTTCGGCCGTGAGCTTCGCGCCGGGCTTGATGCCGAGGTGGTGCGTCGACACGATCTCCGGTGCGCCGGCGATGATGCCCTCCTCCGTTTCGCTCGCGACGAGCGGGTTGGGGATCACGACCTCGCGCAGCCAGGTGTCGCCGGCGAAGTCGTACGCCTTCACCACGACGCGGTCGCCGTACGCCTCGAGCGTGAGGCCCTGGTTGATGTCGCGGGTCACGATCTCACTGATGCCGGCGGTGTTCTCTCCGCGCGCGTCCCACTCCACATGCATGGCGACCGTGTTGACCGCCCAGAAGCCGTCCGGGTGGCCGTCGGCCGTGCGGCGCTGGACCGCCCAGTCGCCGAGCTCGGCGGGGTAGTGCGTGTGGCCGGAGAACACGATCGCGTTGGGGTAGTTGCCCAGGATGCTGGTCAGCCGGTCGTTCATCTGATGGTGGCCGTGGTATCCGGGGATCCACGACGCGGAGACGGTGTCTCCGAGGGGGAAGTGCGTCATCACGGCGACCTGCTTGTCGAGCGCGGTCCAGTGCGCGAGCCGCTCCTCGAGGAACTCGACCTGTGCATCGCTCATCGCCACATCGGTCGGACCGGCGAACTCCTGGCCGAGGACGATCACCGGCAGGTCGCCCGAGGGGCCTTCGATGACGTACTCGTCCCACACCTTCTCGCGTTCCGCGAAGGCGAGGAATCGATCGCGATTGGCGTCGAAACCGCCGGCGGCGTAACGCTCGTGGTTGCCCATCGACGCGATGGTCTGACGCGGACGGATGTCGGCCGTGGCGTCCATCACGTCGTAGATCTCGGTCCATTCCGCGTCCGAGCCGCTGTTGACGATGTCGCCGACCATCAGCATGCCGTCCGCACCCGGGAGGAGCTCCGCGTAGTCGTTGAGGGCGTGCTGGAGATCCTGCGGGTGGCCCTGGATGTCGCTCATGACCCATGCGCGGGTGGCGTCGCCCGTCGGGGCCGCGAGCGACTCGTGCACGGTGACCGAGTCGATCGCCCAGTACCGGGCATCGGCATCGCCGGAGAGGTTCCAGCTGAAGACCGCGTTCTCGGCTCCGGCGGGAACATCCACGGTGACATCCTGCGCATAGTTCATCTGGCGGGCGTCGTAGTCGTCGGCGACGGACTCCGAGTCGAGGCGGAGGATCTCCGTCGGTTCACCGCCGTCGAAGCTCACGGTTACCGTGCCCGCCTGGCCTGCGGCGCCGCGGTAGTGGCTGTCGAAGGTGAGGCGAACCGCGCCGAGTCCGTCGACGGGCACGGCGGATCCGGTGAGCGTCGAGTCGAACGGCTGATCGGCGAACTGCTGGGCGTCCGCCACGACGATCGTGTCGTGCGCGCGACCGAAGCGCCCCCGCATCTCGTCGATCTCGCCGGCCCACTCCTCGCGGGTGGTGAACTGCCAGCCGCGGTAGTCCGCCGTCCCCTGGTCGGCCATCGCGTCGTCGAAGCTCACCGACCATCCCTCGGCGCCGGTGGCCCCGAACCCTTCGCGGGCGATGATCTCGTCGGTGTCGTTGCTCGTCACGATCGGGTCGATCTCGACGGCCGCGTCCGGGTCGCCGGGCTGCGGGCGGTCAGTGTCCACGGCGATGGTCACGGTGACGGGTCCGGACAGCACGTCGTATCCGTCCTGCGCGAGCAGGTAGACATCCCACACTCCGGCGTTGAGGCCGGAGAAGCTCACGGTGCCCGATCCTGCCGCCGTGTACGCCCACTGCGTCGAGGAGGTCGATCCGGGCGTGACGCCCTGCGGGTAGACGCCGACCCAGTTCGTGGCGTGGGGTGCGTCGGTGGTCCACGCCAGTTCTACGACGTCGCCTTCGACGAGGTCGGGGCTCTCGGTGGTCAGGGTCGATCCGGCCTGAGCCGTGGCTGCCGGCGCGACGGTGAGGCCGAAGCTGTCGGATGCGATCGCGGGTGCAGAGGGAATGGCGATGAGGCCGACTGTCGCGGCGGCGATGAACGCGCGCCGCAGACGGGGGCGGGAGCGGTGAAGGGAAGACATCGTGATCCTTTCGGTGTGCGCCGGGTTGACGCTGGCTCGAGTCTCGGCACCGTTTTCGAACACGCGATGAACACCCCGCCAACGGGGCGGGAACCGGGTGCCCGAACGCCCGGATAACAGGGACGAGTGTGCACAGCTGTCCAACTCCCAGCGTCAGGAGAGGGCGCGGGTCCACCCTCCGGGTCGCGCGTCGGAGGTCGACGACGCCTCGAACGACACGGAGTCGGGCAGATAGCGGTCCTCGGTGAGATCGATCGGGCGCCCGTCACGAGCGAAGGCCTGCCGCCGCACCCGCAGCAGAGGGCTCGATCGTCGGATGCCGAGAAGGCGTGCATCCTCACTGGAGGCGGCCACCGCGTCGATCCGGTGCGATCCGAAGGATTCGCCGTACCCGGCCGCGTCGAGCACCGCGGCGTGCGACGGGGTGTCGACGGGCAGTCCGCGCAGGATGTGAGCCAACCAGCCCGGATACACCGGCCGCTCGATCATCACCACGTGGCCGTCGAGACTGCGCAGGCGCGTGAACCGCAGCACGGGGGAGTCCTGCGCGATTCGCAGCAGGCGGGCCTCCTCGGCCGTCGCCGCGCTCTCCATCTCGCTGACGACGTGACCGCCGGGAGCGAGGCCGCGATCGTGCGCCCACTGGGCGAACGATCCGAACGAGGCGAGCCCCTGAGTGTGCGACGACGACTGCACCATCCATCCGGCGCCGGACCGCGGCGCGACGACTCCGCGACGTGCCAGCAGCGCCAGTGCGCTGCGTGCGGTGCCCCGCGCGACACCATGTTCCGAGGCGATGGCCTGTTCGCCGGGCAGCAGCGTGCCGACCGGGAACTCCCCATCGGTGATCCGTCTCGCGATCCGCTCGGCGACGCGGCGGTAGAGAGGCGCGTCGGAGGTCATGCCATCAGTCTGGCGCAGAGCGCAGTGAGGAGCTGCCCCCGGAGCGTAGCCTGGACGAGTGACTGCGTACGTCTCGGCCTTTGACTTCTTCTCCATCGGAGTGGGGCCGTCGAGCTCTCATACCGTCGGACCCATGCGCGCAGCGCTCGATTTCGCCCGGCGGCTGAGCGCCGGTGCGGTGCTGAGCGAGGTGGCGCGAGTGACGTGCACGTTGTACGGCTCGCTCGGGGCGACCGGCATCGGGCACGGCACACCGGATGCCGTCGTCGCGGGGCTGCGCGGACTCGCCCCCGAGGACTGCGATCCGGCCGAGGTGCGTTCGGCATGGACGGATCTCCCGAACGGCGAAGCGCTCCTCATCGATGGGACGCACGCCGTCCCGTTCGTCAAGGACGACATCGAGTTCGCACCGCGCACGCGCCTGCCCGGGCATCCGAATGCCATGATGCTCACCGCCTTCGCAGTCGATGGTCGGACGGTCGCGGAGGAGACGTACTACTCCGTCGGCGGCGGGTTCATCCGCCGCGAAGGGGAGGATGCTCAGGTCGCCGCCGGATCCCTGCCGTTCGGCTACACCGACGCGGCGTCCCTGCTCGCGCTCTGCGATGAGCACGGGTTCTCGATCGCCGATGTCGCGCGCGAGAACGAGCTCTCGATGCGATCGGAGGAAGAGCTGGCGGCAGGGCTCGACGCCATCTGGGACGCGATGTCCGCATGCGTCGAGGCGGGCCTGCACGCGGACGGCGTGCTGCCGGGGATCCTCAAGGTCAAGCGCCGCGCCGGAGCCATCCGCGAGCAGCTGGAGAGCGTCGAAGCCGAAGGCGGTCGCGAGATCCCCGGTGAATGGCTCGGCGCCTTCGCGCTCGCTGTCAACGAGGAGAACGCCGCCGGCGGACGGGTGGTCACCGCACCCACCAACGGTGCCGCCGGCATCCTCCCCGCCGTCGCGATGTACTGGTGGCGGTTCCTCGCCGAATCCGGCCTCGGCTCCGGCAACGCCGTCACGCCCTACGGCGAGCTGGTCGGCAGTGCGCTGCTCGGTTTCGGCGGTGAGCCGGCGAACGTTGCGGATGGTGACGACCCCGCCCTCATCGCCGAGGCGAACCGCCGCCGCGGCATCCGCCGTTTCCTGCTCACGGCCACCGCGCTCGGCTCGCTCTTCAAGGCCAATGCGTCGATCTCGGGCGCGGAGGGCGGCTGCCAGGCCGAGGTCGGCTCCGCCTGTGCGATGGCAGCGGGCGGGCTGACCGCGGTGATGGGCGGCACCAACCGGCAGATCGAGAACGCCGCCGAGATCGCCATGGAGCACCACCTCGGACTCACCTGCGATCCGATCGGCGGGCTCGTGCAGATCCCGTGCATCGAGCGCAACGCGATCGCCGCATCCACGGCCGTCACAGCGGCGCGACTCGCGCTGCGCGGTGACGGACAGCACTACGTGTCGCTGGATGCCGTCGTCGAGACGATGCGGCAGACCGGGGCGGACATGTCGACGAAGTACAAGGAGACCAGCGAGGGCGGCCTCGCGGTCAACGTCATCGAGTGCTGAGTCACCGGTTCTCCGCGGCGCGGCGCTTCGTGTGCCGCGTCGGGGCAGCCGACCACGGGTCCTCCGGCCACGGATGCTTCGGGTACCGGCCGCGCATCTCGGCGCGCACCTGCGAATAGGGGCCGGCCCAGAACGACGCGAGGTCGTCGGTCACGGCCAGCGGTCGTCCGCCGGGGGAGAGCAGGTGGAACAGCACGGGCACCCGTCCTCCGACGAGCCGCGGGGTCTCCGCCCATCCGAAGCACTCCTGCAGCTTCACCGCCACGACGGGACGCGCCGACGGGTCATCGATGGGTGGGTAGGTGATGCGGATCCGCGAACCGCTGGGCACCTCGAGCCGCTCGGGGACGAGGGCGTCGAGGTCGACTGCTGCGGGCCACGGCAGCAGTCGCCGCAGCGCCGAGGTCAGATCGATGCGCGAGGCGGGGGTGCCGGTGGCGAGTGCCGCCAACTCCGGACCGAGCCATGTGTCGAGCGCTCCGAGGAGCGCGGCATCCGACACCTCCGGCCACGGGATGCCTATCTCCCGCTGCAGCAGCGCGAGCCGCCGGCGCAGCGCATCCGCCGACTCCGACCAGGTGAACACTCCGAGCCCCTGATCCTCCAGCGCCCGCCGCACCGCGTCCTGGCCGCCTTCGCCGGCCTGAACCCGTACCGGGATCGAAGAACGGATGATCGCGCCGATGCGGCGCTCGCGCCGCGCGACGACGCGCCCGTCCGTGAATCGCGCCTCGATGCGGTCTGTGACCAGATGGGTCGCCGCTTGTTCGACCTGGCTCTCGGAGATGACCGCCGCCGAACGGATGACCGCCCCGGTGCCGGCTGCGGCGCGGCCCTGTGCGCGGGTGACGTCGGCCACAGCCAGCCACTCGGCGCCGGCGAGCGGGCCGGTCAGCCCGGCCCGGGTCCCTGAGGCGAGCAGGAAGGTCGCGCCGCCAGTCGAATGATCGACGCGACGGGCGATCCGCTCGGGGAAGGCGAGCGCGATGATGAGCCCGATCTGCTCGGCATTCGCGCGCCCCGCCCGGTCGCCGTCGGTGAACCGGGTCAGTCGGCGCACCTCCTGCTCCCAGCGCCGAGCCTCGAGGCTGCGACCGCTCCGCAGGCTGTTCAACGCTGACGCGACATCTCCGTCGGCGACGCGGAACTCGCCCCCGATGAGGGCGACGACCTCGGCAGCCGTGCCTCCGCCGACCAGCGCGGCGCCGTCGCGGAGTGCGCGGGCCAGGCGAGGATCGGTCGGAATGCGGGCGAGCTCTCGCCCCTCGTCGCTCGCCCGCCCGTCCGAATCGATCGCGCCGAGGCCGTGCAGCACGGAGACGGCGTCCTTCAGGCTGTCAGCGGGAGGGGGATCGACCAGCCGCAAGCCTGCACCGCCCGGTGCGCCCCAGCAGGCGAGCAGCAGCGCGGCATCGGTGAGATCCGTCGTCGCGATCTCGGGGGCCGGCCGCGCGGGCGCCGCCGCGAATGTCCGCTCGTCGACGCAGCGCACCACGACACCCGGCCCTTCACGAGTGGCGCGACCAGCGCGCTGCGTCGCAGAGGCGCGGGATGTCGGACCGGTGACGAGGCCGCTCATGCCTCGCGCAGCATCACGCTGCGAGGCCCGGGACAGGCAGGTGTCGACGACGAGACGGACGCCGGGAACCGTGAGCGACGACTCGGCGAGCGAAGTCGTGACGATGATCCGCGCCGCGTCACCTGCGCGGCGGCCGCCGATCACGGCATCCTGCTCGGCGGCGGGAATCTGGCCGTGCAGCTCTCGGACATCGAACTCGGGCGCGAGGTCTCGGATGCGGCGTGCGATCTCTGCGACCTCGCGCGCGCCCGGCGCGAACACGAGCGCGTCTGCGGTCGGGATGCTGCGCACCATGCCGCGATGCGCGTCGACCGCGGTGCGTGCGACGTGATCGAAGAAGGCCCAGGTGACGCCGCGCTCGTCCAACCGAGGCGAAGGACTCGGCGCCCAGCGCACATCGAGGGGATGCGCGACGACCGTCTGGGTCACGATCGGAGTGGGGGCGGCATCCGTGCCGAGAACAGTCGCGAACCGATCGGCGTCTAGCGTCGCCGACATCGCGATCAGCACGAGATCATCGCGCAGCTCGCGCACCTCGCCCAGCAGGCCGATCAGCAGATCCGTCTCCAGCGCGCGTTCGTGCACCTCGTCGATCACGACCGCGCCGATGCCTTCGAGGCCCGGGTCATCGAGCAGTCGGCGCAGCAGCACGCCGGCGGTGACGAACTCGATCATCGCCGACGACTGCACCTGGCGCTCGCCGCGGACGGTGAACCCGACACGGGAGCCGAGGGGCGATCCGTCCAGGTGTGCGAGGCGTCGGGCGGCAGCGCGGGCGGCCACACGGCGCGGCTGCGTCACGATCACACGGCCATGAACGCGACCGGCGATGCTCGGCGGGACGAGCGTCGTCTTTCCCGTGCCCGGCGGTGAGCTGACGACGACGGCTGCGCTGCCGTCGAGCGCCGCGTGCAGATCATCCACCGCCGAGGCGAACGCGAGTCCGCGACCGATCTTCGACAGGTCGAACGGAGCAGTGGTCACCCCTCCAGTCTCTCGCGTCCGGCGCACGACTCGGCGCGTAGGCTGAGCGGCATGGCCACGGTGAGGCGGCGCGGGCGTCCGCGCGGAGAGACGGATTCGCGCGAACGGATCATCTCGGCCGCGGTCGACGAGTTCGGTGAGCGCGGCTACGACGGATCGACGATCCGTGCGATCGCGACCAGGGCCGGGGTCGACAGTGCTCTGGTGCACCACTACTTCGGGACCAAGGCCGATCTGTTCGCCGCCGCCATGGGCATGCCGATCCGGCCCGACGTCGCGATCCCGGAGATCCTCGCAGGCCCGCGTGACGAGGTCGGCGAGCGCGTCGTACGCTTCGTGCTGCAGGCGTTCGAGCAGCCGGATGTGCGCCGCCGCGGTGTCGCGCTCATGCGCGCCGCGATCGGCAGCAAGCTCACGACCCCGGTGCTGGCCGGATTCCTCTCGCGCGAACTGCTCGGCCGCATCGCACGCGCGCTCGACACCGACGATGCGGCGCTGCGTTCGACGCTCGCGGCGTCGCAGATCGCCGGTCTTCTCATGGCGCGCTACGTCCTCAGATTGCCGCCGATCGCCGATGCCGGGGTCGACGAACTCGTGACGCGCATCGGCCCCACGGTGCAGAGGTACCTGTTCGACTGAACGCCATTCGCATCGCGGGGCCTTGACGCCGCTGCATCCGGAGCGCACAATTCATCACATGATGAATAAGTCGCGCGTGGAGGTCTCGCAGTTACGCGTGCGACGCGGGAAGGTCCGCGTCTTCGACGGCGTCGACGTGGCTATCCCGCGCGGGCAGATCACCGGTCTGCTCGGTCCTTCCGGTTGCGGCAAGACCACACTGATGCGCTCTATCGTCGGTGTGCAGCGCGTCGAGTCCGGCACCGTGACCGTGCTCGGCGAGCCGGCCGGATCGCGCGTGCTGCGGCATCGCGTCGCCTACGGCACGCAGGACGCGTCGGCCTACGACGACCTGACCATCCGTCAGAACCTGCGCTATGTCGCGACTCTGCTCGGCGCTCCGCGTGACGCCGTCGACCGGGTGATCGCCGACGTCGGGCTGGCGGCGCAGGCCGACCAGCTCGTGTCGTCGCTGAGCGGCGGAGAGGGCAGTCGTGTCTCGCTCGCGATGGCACTGGTCGGATCCCCGGAGCTCGTCGTGCTCGACGAGCCGACCGTGGGCCTCGATCCGGTGCTGCGTGCGGAGCTGTGGACTCAGTTCCGCGGTCTCGCCGAGCGCGGGGTGACGCTGCTGGTGTCGAGCCACGTCATGGACGAGGCACTGCGCTGCGACCGGCTGCTGCTCATGCGCGCGGGCCGCATCATCGCCGATACGACGCCGAAGGGGCTGCTCGCCGACACTGGGGCGGAAGACCCGGATGCCGCGTTCCTCGCCCTCATCGAACGGGATCAGCAGCAGCATCTGGACACACGCAGGTCGCGCCGAGAGGAGACGGGAGAATGAACGTCATCAGGCTCTTCGCGACCGCGGGTCGCGTGCTCTCCCAGCTGCGGCACGATCCCCGTTCGATCGCGCTGATGCTGATCGCCCCGAGCCTGCTGGTCGGCCTGTTCGCGTGGCTGTTCAGCGATCAGGAGGGCGTGTTCGACCAGTTCGGCGGCCCGATCCTCGCGCTGTTCCCGTTCATCGTGATGTTCCTGATCACTTCGATCACGACGTTGCGCGAGCGTCGCTCGGGGACGCTGGAACGGCTGATGACGACGCCGTTGGCGAAGAGCGACTTCATCCTCGGCTACGCGTTGGCGTTCGGGTTGATGGCCGTGCTGCAGGCCGTGATCACGGTCTCTTTTGCGGTGTGGATCTGCGGGCTCGAGACGGATGGACCGCTGTGGCAACTGGGGCTCGTCGCCGTCGTCGACGCGTTGCTGGGCACCGCGCTCGGACTGCTCGCGAGCGCGTTCGCGCAGACCGAGTTCCAGGCGGTGCAGTTCATGCCGCTGTTGGTGTTCCCGCAGATCATCCTCGGTGGACTCTTCATGCCGCGCGACCAGATGCCCGACGTGCTGCAGGCCATCTCGGACTGGCTGCCGCTGAGCTACGCGATCGACACGATAAACGCCGTCTCTGCCGGGGACGAGGGGTGGGATGTGTTCGGCCCGCTGCTGATCGTGGTCGCGTTCATGCTCGGGGCGCTGGTTCTGGCGTCGCTCACGCTGCGCCGCCGGACGCCGTAGGGGCGCTGCTGCATTGTGAACAGGAAGAGCGGATGCCGCGGCCGATTCGGCTCGCGGCATCCGCTCTCTTGGCTCTCCGGTTACTCGGCTGATGCGGGCGGCGGCGGGGGAGCGGCAGCCGATTCGGCCGCCTTCGTCTTCGGCTTCTTCGTGGCAGCGGGTGCCTGAGCGCCCGCGATGCTCTCGCCGATCCCGCGGCCGACGGCCTGACCCTGGATGATGGCGGCGAGGTCGAGGCCAGTGGCCGAGCTCACGCTGTCGAACACCGACTTGAGCGCCTTCGCGCTGTCGGCGCCGACGACGCCCGAGGCGCCGTCCTCGCCGGAGCTGCCGATGATCGACACGCTTCCGATCGTGGCGTAGCCCTTCGCGAACTCGCTCATGATCGTCGGCAGCACGTCGAGCACGCGCTGGGAGAGGAACGCCTCCTGGTTGGACGCGATGGCCTTGGCCTCCGCCTCGAGCGCCGCGGCGCGGGCTTCACCCTCTGCACGGATGGCGTCTGCCTCGGCGTTCGCGCGCAGGCGGCGTGCCTCGGCCTCCGCGTCGGCCTGGGCGCGGAGCGCGTCGGCGTCACCTGTGGCCTTCGCGACGGCAGCAGCTGCTTCACCGTCGGCGCGGGCGCGGTCGGCCTGCGCCTGCTGCTCGGCGATGCGGGTGCGGGCCTCAGCCTGCTTGACCTGCTCGATCGCGCTGGCCTCTGCAGCGCGTTCACGGGTGTAGAGCTCGGCCTGGGCGCGGGTCTCGGCCTCGTAGCGCTGCGCGTCGGCGACGCGCTTGACGTCGGCGTCGAGCTGCGCCTGGCGGTTCTCCGCCTGCTGCTGCAGCACGGCCTGCTGCGCCTGCTCGCGGGCGAGGTTCTCGGCCTGCTCGGCCTCGGCGCGGGCGCGGCCGATGCCGGCGTTCGAGTTCGCCGTGTTCGTGTCGAGCGCGGTCTGCTCGATCAGGTTGGCTTCCTGGTTGGCGATGTTCTTCTGGTTGATCGCGCGGTCGGCGTTCGTCTGCGAGATCTCCGCGGACTGGCGCTTGGCCTGGATCTCGGGGGCGCCGAGCGACTGGATGTATCCGACCTTGTCGGTGATGCCCTTGATCTGGAAGGAGTCGAGGATGAGGCCCTGCTCGGCGAGGTCCTGTGAGACGTCGGCGGCGATCTGGTCGGAGAATTTCTTGCGATCACGCATCAGCTCGACGACGGAGAGCGTGGCGACGATGCCTCGGAGCGCACCTTCGAGCTGCTCGGTGGTGAACTGTTCGATCGCGGCATCCTGCGAGGCGAATCGCTCGGCGGCACGACGGACGTACAGGGGATCGGAGCCGATCTTCACGATCGCGACGCCGTCGACGTTCAGTGTGACGCTGTCGAGGGACTGCGCCTCTGCGTTCAGCGAGACCTGGCGCGAACGCAGCGAGATGATCTCGTGGCGCTGCGTGATCGGGTTGACGAGAGACTTGCCGTTCACGATCACCGTGACGGGCGAGTCGACGCTCTCCGAACTGCTCGTGCCGTCCGCGTTCACGATGGCGCGTTGCACCTTCTGCTTGCGACCCGAGATGACGAGCGCCTCGTCGGCGCGGGCGACCTTGATCCAGCTGCGGGCGAACAGCAGCACGACGAGTCCGACCACGATCAGGACGACGACACCGATGCCGATGAGAATCAGAATTCCGGCGATTCCGGCGATCTCCATGAAACTTCCCTCCCTGTCCCCGCGTCCGCGGGAGACTGCTTCTTCCATCGACTATGTCAGAGATCGGCCAGCGGCCGATGGGGAGGAATGCCCGTCAGAGGCTGCGGAGCTTCTCCGTCAACGCCATGAGGGTGCGCAGTTCGTCGTCGTCGAGAGAGGACATCCGCTGTGCGATCGAGCGTCCGTGGACGGTGGCGACCGCCCGGAAGGCGCGGGCGCCGTCTTCGGTCGCCCTGATCAGCGCGCCGCGTCCGTCGTCGGGGTCGGGGCACTTCTCGATGAGCCCGCGTGCGACCATGCGGTCGACGAGTCGGGACACGCTCGGCTGGCTGATCAGCATGTTCGTCGTGACGTCGCGAAGCCGGGCGGTCATCTCCGGGGAGCGGACCACGGTGAGCAGCACGTCGTACTCCGCCTGCGTGATCGCTGCGCCGTCGAAGTCGGCGGCCATCGCCGCGAAGAGCTCATGCTGCGCACGAAACAGGCTTTCCCAGGTTTCAAGAGCGAGCTTGCGATCCGTCATGGATACAGATTAGTAGGAACGGTGAAGGGCCGGTCGGAGAGGCTTCCGGCCGGCCCTTGTCCCTTGCACCAAGAGTGTCCTGCAATCACATTCGGTGGATGCCACAGCAAACATTCACCGTGTGATCACTGTATAACGGGGCGGTAACGAATGCAACGTTTTGGTCACGGAAGTTTCGAGGCGGGCGCTGTTTTCCTGTCGCACGAAAGGTGTCGGATTCTCACGGAGGTGGCGGACCGGGTGGATTCGTAAGGGGGGTGACCGCGAAACGTGCGCAGCAAGATTGCTTCGGTTGGCGTATCCGGTGGGACGCGCATCAAGCTCGGCTGTTCAAGACATCATGAGCGCTGCAGGATCCCCTGCACCGCGGCGACGACGGCGCGCCGGTGCGCGGCTATCCGCCGGGGGTCGTCGCTGATGCCGTCCAAGCTCGTGAGGCCGGTCGGCGACAGCTGCCAGGCTTGGGCGATCGCGTAGATGAAGATGAGCACGTCGACGGGAGTCAAGGGTTCGGGGGTGGCGGCTCGGACAGCGTCCGCCTTCTCGGCGTAGACGTCGCCAGGCTCGGCCAGCGCGGACGGCCGCTCAAGCCTCGCCCACATGCTCAGGCGAAGGATGTCGGGGTGGCGTTGGTGATGGTCGAAGACCTCTCCCGCCCATCCGGGCAGGTCATCCGGGTTCGGCGGGACGTCGTGCGCGAGCTTGCGAAGCGCAGTTTCGAGTGCGGCGTCGAACAGGCTGCTCTTGCCGCCGAAGTATGCATAGATCATCCGCACGTTGCTCTCCGCGTTCTGGGCGATGCGGTCCACCCGCGATCCCGCGAGGCCGTGTTCTGCGAACTCGCCTACCGCTGCCGCCAGAATTCGCGCGCGTGTCGCCTCGGCATCCCTCATCTGCGTTCCTCTCGACTTGACGGCTCGGTGCAACATCTCTAGCTTAGAAGTAAGTAGGTATTTACTTAACTGGGGGAGAAATCATGGCCGAGCCAGGTATCGCGATTGTCACAGGCGCTGGGCGGGGTTTGGGGCACGCGACCGCCCTCGCTCTCGCAGGGCGCGGATATCGCGTTGTCGCCGCGGCCCGATCGGCAGAGGCGGCCAAGAACGTAGTTCGCCGCGTCGAGGATGCCGGAGGAGAGGCGCTTGCTCTGCATCTGGACGTCGGCGATCCGCGATCGGTCAGCGAAGCGTGCGAGCGGGTACTTCCCCTGATCGCCGCGCAGTGGCCCGGTTCCACCATTGACGTCTTGGTCAATAACGCCGGCGTGGGGCAGTTCGCGCCATTGGCCGAGGCGACTGTCGCTGACTTTGACCTCACCTTCGCAGTGAACGTCCGAGGTCCGTTCTTGATGATCCAGGCGTTCGCCCCCTATCTCTCAGACGATGCCCGCATCGTCAACCTGTCGAGTTCCCTAAGCCGGCATGTCAGCCCAGCCACCGCCATTTACGCGGCCTCGAAAGCGGCGATCGAGACGCTCTCGCGAAGCCTTGCCCTCGAGCTCGGTCCCCGGGGGATCCGGATCAACACGATCGCGCCGGGGCCCACGGCTACAGACTTCAACGGTGGTGCGATGCGCGACAACGAGGAACTCCGGCTCGGATTGGGGCAGCAGACGGCACTGGGACGAGTCGGCGAGCCCTCCGAGATTGCCGATGCCGTGGTGGCTCTTGTCTCGCCCGACATGCGTTGGGTCACGGGCGAGCACATCGAAGTGTCCGGCGGAGTCCTCCTGTGAGCACCGTCGCCGTCTTCGGTGCCTCCGGGCAGACCGGCCGACGCATCGTCGAACGCCTCGCCCAGCAGGGAAAGAAGGTGCTTGCGATCGGCCGTCGCGCGAGTATCGAGAACGCGTATCCCGGTGCCCGATCTGCTGTTGCGGACCTCACTCAGTCCACCGTGAGCGAGCTGGAGCAGCTACTCACGGGGGCGGACATGGTGGTGTTCGCCGCGGCCGGTGACCCCATTCGTGTCGACCGTGACGGCGCACTGCGCGTAATAAAGGCTGCAGAGGGTGCGGGGGTGAATCGATTCGTGCTCATCACGGGGATGGGGGTCGGGCGGACCCGTCCGCCCGAGTTGTATGGCGGTTTCTGGGACACGTACTTCGGTGCCAAAGAGGCCTCGGAACGGGTCCTGCGTGCGAGCAATCTTCTCTGGACGATTCTGCAGCCAGGAGAGCTTCTCAACTCCGCGGGGACGAACCGGGTGCAACTCGCTCCCACCGGGACGCTCCCCATCGGAAGGATCGCGCGCGACGACGTCGCGGCGGTGGTCGCCGCCGTCCTCGAACAAGACCACGCTGCGGGGAACACATGGGAGCTCGTCGAAGGTCGTTTGACCGCCGCCGATGCCGTAGACGAGGCGCTACGCGGGTAGAACCCGCTGGCTTGAAAGTGCCGGTCCGACGTTTTGGGCAGGGTGAGAGCGAAACGCGATTACCGACAACTTTCATGAGATCGGACAGCTGGGTCATCCGGTCACGCGAACAGTCATTGCCGCGCCTGGTTCCGGAATTGCGCGGGGGACAGGCCGACCACGCGCCGGAAGGCCGTGCTGAATGCGCTCTCGGACAGGTATCCCGTTTCCCTGGCGAGCTCTGAGATCGACAGCGTGTCACGGGCGAGGGCGTCGCGGGCGAGGCTCATGCGCCACTGGATCACGTACTCGAGCGGAGGTATTCCGACGTGGCGCTTGAAGGACTGAGCAAAGGCGGAGCGGGACATATGACCGATTTCGGCCAGCTCCTCCAGCTTCCACGAGTGGGATACGTCCGCGTGCACGGCGCGCAGAACGGCGCCGATGGCGTCATCGTTCAGCGCGCCGAGCCAACCTGTTGGCTGGTCGGTTCGGAAGGCGTGGGCGCGCAGCATGTGCACGAGCAGGATCTGAGCGAGGTGGTTCTCCACCAATGCGCTGCCAGGGGCGGCGAGACCGACCTCGCTGGCCAGGAGCTCGATCAGTTGAGCCAAACGAGCGCCGTGAGGATCGTTCACGCGAACGACGATGAGAGAGGGCAGAAGATCGGTCAGCAGGGCAGCGTTCCCCTCATCGAAAGCGATGTGCCCGACGCAGAGATACACGTCCTCTTCGGACTCGGGGCCGATCCGGACGAGACCGTGTTCGGCCTCCTCGAAGACCGGGGCAGCGGGGCGGGGCGTCGCATTCAGGGTGCTGGCCAGCACATACGCGGGCGGATTGCCCAGTAGGAAAGTATCGCCGGCCTGCAGGAACACGGGCTCGTGCCCTTCCAGGATCAACCAGCACGCACCGCGAACGATGCCGCCGGTGCGCACGTGAAGGAAAGGATCGAACTGCAGCGCCCACTCGCCTGCGGCTCTGACGCTGGGTCCGACCACGGTGGTGGGCCGAAGCAATCCGATCGCATCGGCCACAGGGTCTCGGAACCCGAGCAAAATGCATCCTCCTGGACGATACGTAAAGAATCATGGACTCTTGTTGATCCATCTTACGTCGACGGCTGGGCAGTATTGATGATGGCCGCATTCGGCGAAGAAAGTGATGGAGGAACCCTCGCGGAACAGTTCGCAGGCAAGACAGCCGTGATCACCGGAGGAAGCAGCGGGATCGGGCTCGCTACCGCAGTGCGGCTGGCGGATGAAGGTGCGTACGTCTTCATCACTGGGCGGCGTGAGGCCGAACTCCGTGCCGCCGTAGAGTCCATCGGCACCGACCGATCCACCGCGATCGCCGGTGACATCTCGAACCAGCAGGACCTGGACCGGCTCTACGAAGCGGTCCGAGCACGAGGCGAGGGGCTGGACATCCTGGTGGCGAACGCTGCCGTCGGAGCGTTCGTGCCCTTGGAGCAGACCACTGAGGAGCACATCGACCACACCTTCGCGGTCAACGTCAGGGGGACGCTGTTCACTGTGCAAAAGGCATTGCCGTTGATGCATGACGGCAGCTCGATCGTTCTGATCGGCTCCACAACCGCGGATCGCGGCATGGAGGCGTTCGGCGCCTATGCGGCCTCGAAAGCAGCCGTCCGGTCGTTCGCGCGCACGTGGTCCACTGAGCTCAAGGGCCGGGGAATCCGAGTGAACGTGGTCTCCCCGGCATGGATCGAGACGCCAGGGGGAACCGCGGCGTTCGACGATGAGGAGACAGTTCGAGCGGTGAAGGAAACCGTCGCCGCGACCGTACCCAAGGGACGGATGGGTCGGCCGGAGGAGGCGGCGGCTGTCGTGGCGTTCCTGGCCTCCGAACAGAGCAGCTACGTCGTCGGTTCGAACCTCTACGTCGATGGCGGTACGAACCAGGTCTGACTCGATCGCCGGCACCGGCGTTGCTACGCAGTGATGGGTGCCTCGCGGCCGACCTGGCGCAGGAGCCCTTCGAGATCGCGTTCGCCGTCGGGCGTCTGGGCGCCACGCTCCAGACTCCCGCCCATCAGTGCGCGCGCCGCGGGCTGACCGATCAGAGCAGACCACTCCGCTTCTTCGCGCTGATATCCGTCGAGAGGCCTGACGGGTGCGAGGATCCTCTTCGCAGCAGCGATGACGCCGTCGGAGAGGTTGCCGATATTGTGCGCGAGCCGGTCGACGAAAGCGTCGAGATCACCGGCGGGCACGGCGCGATTGATCCAACCGTAGAGTGCGGCGGTGTCCGCGTCGACCGCGTCGCCGGTGAGCACGAGCTCCAAAGCGCGGTTACGCCCGACGCGCTCGGCAAGGTACTGGGTTCCGCCTCCGGACGGGACGATCCCCATAAGGGACTCAACCTGCCCGATCCGGGCGGTCTCGCGGGCCGCGAAGGCCATGTCGGCGGCGGCGACGAACTCGGCACCGCCGCCCCGGGCGATGCCGGCGAGCTTGACTATCGTGACCTGCGGCTGGTTGCGGAGTAGTTCGCCCACGGCCTGGAAGACATTGATGCCCTCCGGTGCCTGCGCTGCGAGTGCACCCAGGGTATCCATCTGCTCGCCGAGGTTCATGTCGACGTGGGCGATGAAGTACTCCGGGTCGGCGCTCTCGAAGACGATCACCGCGACGGTGTCGTCGTCGCGGACCGCCGTCAACAGTTCATGGAGTTCACGCATGACGTGCGCACTGAGTGCATTCACGGGCGGGTTGTCGAGCGTGACGAACATCACCCGACCCTTCCGGCGGATGCTGATGGTGTCAGAACGGGTGTCGACCACGATTTCTCCTAGGTATTAGATGTGTGCATCGGTTTACAATGCATACCTAGGCTTCGCGCTTTCGTCGAGATCGTCAAGAACGCACTTTGAGCATCCCAGGGATGCGGGAGGATACCGCCATGCAGCCATTCAGCGCGATTGTGGACACGACCGCCGAGGTCTTCCGTGCCGACTGCGAAAGCCGGCCGATCCTCGATCAGATCGCGAACAAGTGGTCGATGATGGTGATGGGAGTGCTGGACGAACCACGGCGCTTCAACGAGATCAAGCGGCGCCTCGAGGGCATCACTCAACGTGTTCTCACGCAGACCCTGCGCAAGCTGGAACGGGACGGGTTGATCCAGCGACGCGTTCTGCCCACCTCACCCGTCGGTGTCGAGTACGCACTCACCGAACTCGGCGAATCGCTGCGGGAGCCATTCGGGCGACTGTACGACTGGACGGTCAGCAATGCCGCCGCGATCCGCCGCAATCAGTCCGCGTACGATTCGCGCTCAGCGGAGCTTCGCGGGCCGGTTTGACCCTCACGCAACGTGAGGACCCAGGCTTGCCCGCATGACTGGTTACTTCAATGCATTCGAGATGAGCCCCGTTCCGGATGGACCGGACGCGGTCGCGCCGGATCCTTTCCTCGGCATCTACGCGATGCCGATGTTCGTGAAGATCCCGACGAGAGACCTTCAGGCGTCGACCGACTTCTGGGTTCGCGGACTCGGGTTCGTCGACCTGTTCAGCGTTCCGGGGCAGATCGTGCATCTGCGGCGATGGGCGTTTCAGGACGTTCTGCTCGTTCCCGCGGATCACGACGCGACTCCGTCGGCGCCGTCGACGGTTCAGGTGTTCGTCTCGTGCGTTCTCAACCAACTCGATGCCGTCGCCGGAGCATGTCGAGAGCTCGCGCCTGATTCGGTGACGGGTCCGTACGACACGGCATGGAGAACCCGGGACATCGCGGTCGTCACCCCCGAGGGTGCCCACGTCACGTTCACGGCAGCGACACCGTTCATTCCCGACAGCGACGTGGGCCGTGATTTCGCGTCGGTCGGGATCTTCGCACCGGAAGACTCCCAAGGAGGGGCACAATGACATCGATGGTTGACAACGAGATCGATGAGGATGCGACGGTCGGTGTCGCCGCAGACCTTCTCGGCCTGACGGTGCGCACTCTGCACCACTGGGACGAGATCGGTCTCGCATCACCGTCTCGCCGCACAGCAGCCGGCTACCGCCTCTACACCTGGGATGACCTCGAGCGCCTCAGCCGAGTCGTGGCATACCGCGAAGCCGGACTCTCGCTCGACGCGATCCGAGATGTGCTCGATGATGCGACCGCGGAGATCGGGGAGACGCTGCGCGAGCAACGGGCGCAACTGGCC
Organism: Microbacterium shaanxiense; assembly: GCF_054779995.1. Taxonomy (NCBI): domain Bacteria; kingdom Bacillati; phylum Actinomycetota; class Actinomycetes; order Micrococcales; family Microbacteriaceae; genus Microbacterium; species Microbacterium shaanxiense. The sequence continues at coordinate 821,001 of NZ_BAAGXE010000002.1, forward strand.
GAACGGATCCACGACCTGCAGCAGCTCGACGAACGGCTCGAGCGCATGACCGATGCCCACGAGCGCGGCATCCTGATGAGCGACGACGAGCAGCGCGAGGTCTTCGGAGAGGAGTGGGACCCGCAGCAATCTCGCGCGGCCCGCTTCGTATGGGGAGGGTCGAAGCAGTGGGCGCAGTTCGCTGAGCGTTCCGCGTCCAGGTCGCCGGCACAGTGGCGGGCTCTCTCCGAGGCCATGTCCGCGCTGCAACGCGACCTCGCCGATGCCGTGAGCCGAGGCGCCGAGCCGGGAAGCGCGGAGGCGGACGAACTCGTGGAACGACACCGGGAGCTGTTCTCGAACTTCTTCCCGCTGACCAGGCAGATGCAGGTGTGCCTCGGGCGGATGTTCGAGGCCGACCCAGGATTCGCGGCGTACTACAACGGGATAGGAGACGGGCTCGCGACGTGGTTCCGCCTGGCCATCGACGAATCAGCGCGTCATCACGACATCGATCCGGATGCCGCGACCTGGGAGTAGCCCGACCGCGGGGAGTAGGCCTGCGTGAGCCCGGATCACCCTCGCACCACGCTCTTTCGGCGCTCGCCAGCTGGAACCCAACGAGGGCGGTCACGCCCGACTGAAACGACTCGGGCCGTCCGGCGTGGCTCCGAAATCGACGATGCTGAACAACCGGTCCGTGGGGTCGACCAGCACCTGGGCCGTGTCGCCGACTTTCAGGCGGTTCCATCCGGAGCGGGCGCGTGCGTCGAATGGCTCGAGTCGGTCGATGAAGATCCGCAGGATCATCGCGTATCCGTCCTCGAGCGGCTCCACGGAGAGCACGGTTGCCGTCCCGGGGACGCCCTTCGCGCGCAACTGTCGCGTATCACGAGCCGATGAGCGCAACCCTGCCAAGAGCAGCAGCGCGATCAGAGCACAGATGATCGAACCAGGTACCCAGTCCTCCGCCTCTCGCGTGTTACCGGTCCCAAGATGGAACACGAAGATCGCCGGAGCGAAGAGCTGTGCGCCGATGACCGCCCAGAGCAGGACGAGCATGCCGGGGCCGAGCTCGTCGGAGGCCTGGTTCCCCCGCAAGATCGGATCCGTGCGTGTCATGTTCGCATCATAGTGAGGCGGGCGAAGACCTGATCGATCTGCCTGATGCGCCGCGACCAGATCCCGACGCGCTTGCACCGCCGCGCTTCCTCTACGACTTCGACAACCTGTTGCTCTCTCACGCCGACCGCAGTCGCGTCATCACCGAGGACTTCTGCTGTCACTCCCACCGCCCGCACGGGCCGGTGCCGTCGGTCGTTCTCATCGACGGCTTCACGGGCGGCGACCGACCTGATCGAGTAGGCGACTCCTCACCCGCACGGAAGAAGGCGAGCCGCGCGTAGGAGATCGTGCCGATTTCGATCGGCAATGCTCCTGCGCGCGGCTCGTCTCTCAGTTCATGAGAGTTCGTGACCGAACGATCAGCTGAACTGGTTCATGGTGTTGTCTTTGCCGCCGGCCTTCAGAGCGGCGTCGCCGGCGAAGTACTCCTTGTGGTTGTCTCCGATGTCGCTGCCGGCCATGTTCTGGTGCTTGACGGTGGCGATGCCCTCACGGATCTCGCGGCGCTGGACTCCCTGCACGTAGGCGAGCATGCCCTCGTCGCCGAAGTAGCCCTTGGCCAGGTCATCCGTCGACAGCGCAGCCGTGTGGTACGTCGGAAGCGTGATGAGGTGGTGGAAGATCCCGGCCTGCGCGGAACCATCGCGCTGGAAGTCGCGGATCATCTCATCGGCCAGTCGCCCGAGCTCGGTGCCGTCGTACTCGACGCTCATGAGCGCGGCGCGATCGTATGCCGAGACGTCCTTGCCCTCGGCGGCGAACCGGTCGTACGCCTGCTGGCGGAAGTTGAGCGTCCAGTTGAAGGACGGGCTGTTGTTGTAGACGAGCTTCGCGTTCGGGATGACCTTGCGCACCTCGTTCATCATTCCCGCGATCTGGGCGACATGCGGCTTCTCGGTCTCGATCCACAGCAGATCGGCCCCGTTCTGCAGCGACGTGATGCTGTCGAGCACGCAGCGCTCCTCTCCGGTTCCCGCGCGGAACTGGTACAGGTTGCTCGCGAGGCGCTTCGGGCGCAGCAGCTTGCCGTCGCGCTTGATGACGACGTCACCGTCGCCCAGCTCGGCCGCGGAGATCTCTTCGACGTCGAGGAACGAGTTGTACTGGTCGCCGAGGTCGCCCGGCACCTGCGAGACGGCGAGCTTCTGCGTGAGACCCGCACCGAGCGAGTCCGTGCGCGCCACGATCACGCCGTTGTCGATCCCGAGCTCGAGGAATGCGTAACGCACCGCGGTGAGTTTCGCGATGAAATCCTCGTGCGGCACCGTGACCTTGCCGTCCTGGTGGCCGCACTGCTTCTCGTCGGAGACCTGGTTCTCGATCTGGATGGCGCAGGCGCCCGCCTCGATCATCTTCTTGGCGAGAAGGTAGGTGGCCTCCGGATTGCCGAAGCCGGCGTCGATGTCGGCGATGATCGGCACGACATGGGTCTCGTAGTTGTCGATCTGCGACTGGATGAACTCCTCCGTCGTCTCGTCGCCTGCCGCGCGGGCATCATCGAGCTTCGTGAACAACAGGTCGAGCTCGCGGGCGTCGGCCTGGCGGAGGAACGTGTACAGCTCCTCGATGAGCGCAGGCACGGAGGTCTTCTCATGCATGGACTGATCGGGAAGCGGCCCGAACTCGGAACGGAGGGCGGCGACCATCCACCCGGACAGGTAGAGGTAGCGCTTGTTCGTCGTCTTCAGGTGCTTCTTGATCGAGATGAGCTTCTGCTGACCGATGAAGCCGTGCCAGACGCCGAGCGACTGGGTGTAGAGCGAAGAGTCGGCGTCGTACTCACTCATGTCGCGGCGCATGATGTCGGCCGTGTACTGAGCGATCTCGAGTCCGGTCCTGAACCTGTTCTGCGCCCGCATGCGGGCGACGGACTCGGGGTTGATGGCGTTCCAACTGGAGCCGTTCTCGTCGGTGAGAGTGCGGATGGCGTCGATGTCGTCTTGGTACGCAGTCATTTCGATTCCTTTGCGGTGGTGGCTGTCAGCAACCACTCTGCGCCAAGAAATGTGTCTCTTCCGGCCATCTGGCGTGTGAAGACTCGCGAAAATTCTGCTTTCTACAAGGACTATGCGGGCCGACGACTGCGTCAGGCCTGACGGTCGTCGAAGTCGGCCTGATGCGCAGCCACGTCATCACGGTGCGCTTCAGCCCAGAGCTTGAGCTGTCGCATCGTGCGGTGAAGAGAGAGGCCGAGCTCGGTCAGCTCGTACGACACCGTCACGGGGACCGTCGCGCGCGCACTCCGCGCGACCAGGCCGTCGCGCTCGAGCGATCGGAGCGTCTGGGACAGCATCTTGGGACTGACTCCTGCGAGCACACGGGCGAGTTCGGAATACCGCATGGGCCGGGGATCGTCATCGCAGTCGGGCCCGCTTCCGAGCGCCGACATGACCAGGGTCACCCATTTTCCTGACACCCGTCCGAGTACCTGCTGGCTCGGGCAGGCCGCGAGGAACGCGTTGTACTGCGCCTTCGCTTCGGCCTTCTTCTGGGCTGCGGTCGTCGTCGCCATGATCCTCCGCACGGGTATCAACGTACTTTCAGGTAACTACTTCCTATACGGTAGTGGGTCGTTCAGGGTAGTGGGTGACATCTTTTCCGTATGGCCATCGAAAGGCACCTATGAGCACCGCATCCCACGAACTTCCCGGCGGCAGCTGGACCCTCGGCGACAGGGTGGTCCCCCGCTTCGGCTACGGAGCCATGCAACTGGCCGGACCGTGGGCGTTCGGACCGCCGCGCGACCACGAGGGCACCATCGCAGTGCTCCGCGAAGCGGTCTTTCACGGCATCACCCACATCGACACGGCGGAGACCTACGGGCCCCGGGTGGTGAACGAACTGATCCGTGAGGCGCTGCATCCGTACGACGACAACCTGCTCATCGCGACCAAGGCGGGCGGGCGCCGCGACGAGAACGGCGGCTGGCCGAGCGCACGGAGACCCGACGAACTCCGCCAGCAGGTCGATGACAACCTCGAGACGCTCGGCGTCGAGGTGCTTGACCTCGTGCACCTTCGCCTCGGTGATGCCGAAGGCCCCGTTCAAGAACGGATAGGCGACGCGTTCGAGACTCTCGTCGATCTGCAGCGGCAGGGCATGATCCGCGATCTCGGTGTCAGTAACGCCACCACGGAGCAGGTCGAGGAAGCACAGTCGATCGCACCGATCGTGTCGGTGCAGAACATGTACAACCTCGCCGTGCGCCACGATGACGCGTTGATCGATCGGCTCGCCGCCGAGGGAGTCGCCTACATCCCGTTCTTTCCACTGGGAGGGTTCACTCCATTGCAATCGGATGCACTCTCAGCGGTCGCCGCGCGCGTGGGGTCGACACCGATGTCCGTCGCGCTGTCCTGGCTGCTGCGCCGATCGCCGAACATCCTGCTCATCGCCGGCACGTCGTCGGCCGCGCACCTGCGTGAGAACATCGCCGGGTCGCGCCTCGAGCTGTCTGACGGCGATCTGCAGGAGCTGAATCGGATCGGCGGGTAGCGGAAGGCGCTCATCCCGCCGGAGGCGCCACCGTCTCGCGGATCGTGAGGGTCGTCGCCAACTCGACATGACGTGAGACGGGCGGTTGCCCCGCGGCCAGGGATTCGACGGTCTGCACGGCCATCCGGCCCATGTCCTCCAGGTGCTGACGCACCGTGGTCAGGGGCGGTGTCGTCCACGGTGCCTGCGGAGTGTCGTCGAACCCGATGACGCTGAGGTCTTCCGGCACCCGCACGCCGAGCTCGCGCGCGGTTGCCAGGACGCCGACGGCGATCTCGTCATCCGCAGCCATGATCGCCGTCGGCGGGTGGGCGGCTGTGAGCATGTCCCGGGCGTGCCGGGCGCCGGCCGCCACGTCGAACTGGTCCGACACCGCCATCGAGGGGTCGGCTTCCAGATCGGCAGCATCGAGCGCGGCGCGGTATCCGTACAAGCGATCTCGTGCGGCCACGGACGACTCCGGCCCGCCGATCCATGCGATCCGGCGGTGGCCGAGCGAGATCAGGTAGTCGGCCGCGGCCCGTGCGCCCGCCCAGTTGCTCGACGCGATGCTCACCAGTCGGCGATGCGCGGTGTCGACCGGGTCGACCATCACGAAGGGCAGCTTCGCCTCGGCGGCGGCATCGAGCAGAGCATCCGGTCTGGACAGCGTCAATCCGACGACGCCGATCACGCCGGCGGCACGCTGCTCGGCGATCCACGCATGTGCGACAGCTCGCTGGGTGCGCACCGTGCGGTCCGGCGCGAGCCGGGTCAGCAGGTCGAGGCGGTTGTCGGTGGCCGAGGCGAGAACACCCTGGAGGACGTTCAGGATGTACGGCGAAGCGGGGATGTCGAAAGCGACGGCGATCGCGCGACGCCCCTCCGTCGCCGGCGAGGTCGTCGGGCGGTAGCCGAGCTCCGACACGGCGGCGAGCACGCGTTCCCTGGTCTCCGCAGACACATCGTCGCGACCGTTGAGCGCCTTCGACACGGTGGCCTTGGACACGCCCGATGCGGCGGCCACATCGGAGAGCGTCGACTTGCGCGGCGTGGCCGAGCTGGAACTCATCCCTCATCCTTCCGAAATTGTTTCGGTTATCTGCGCCGTTATCTAACCGTGATACTGCCGACTCGACACTGAATGGCAGAGCGCGCTACCGTGAACCTGCATCCAAGCATAGCGAAACAGTTTCGTAAAAACGAGACATTCACTCGATCAAAGGAGATTCTCGATGGTTCTTGATGTGTCGGTGTCTACCGTACTGGCAGACAGAGAACCCGCCACCGAGCGGGTGCTGCGGCACGTCTGGAACGAGTGCGTCGGCGCAGGCAGGGCCAACGAGGCGCTGCGTGCGGATTGGCAGGCGCACTTCCGCGAGGCCGTCGATGCGCTGGGCGTCCGGCACGTCCGCTTCCATGGGCTCTTCCACGACGACATGTTCGTGTACCGCACGGAGAACGGCGGCGGATTCGGCCCGTACACGTCGCTGCCGGAGCCCGTGCACACCTTCGCGTACGTCGACAAGGTGTTCGATGCGATCCTCGACACCGGAGCGCGCCCGTTCGTCGAACTCGGATTCATGCCGCGTGCGCTTGCGACGCAGACCGAGACCCTGTTCTGGTGGAAGGCGCACTGCAGCCCGCCCAAAGACATGAACCGCTGGGTCGAACTCGTCACGGCGACGGTCCGGCACTGGATCGACCGGTACGGCATCGACGAGGTCAGGCAATGGCCCTTCGAGGTCTGGAACGAACCGAACCTCGTGCCGCACTTCTGGACCGGCACGCGCACGGAGTACTTCGAGCTCTACGAGGCCAGCGCGAGGGCGATCAAGGCGATCGACTCCCGCATCCGAGTGGGTGGTCCATCCACGAGCGTCTTCGTCCCCGACGAGCGGTATGCCGGCGAATACCACGATCCGGCCCTTGAGGTCGAGACCGCTGAGACGGCCGACCCCGACAGCCTGGACTGGCAGCCGGTGTGGATCCACGAGTTCCTCGCCTACTGCGCCGAGCGCAGCGTGCCACTCGATTTCCTGTCGACCCACCTGTATCCCACCGATTACGCCGCCGATTCGACCGGGCGGGGCAAAGCGATCACCCGTCACGCGGACGCGACACGTCAGGACCTGGAGCTCATGCGCGAGATCATCGCGCACAGTCCGTACCCTGACGTCGAACTGCACATCACCGAGTGGTCGACCTCGCCGTCAAGCCGCGACGCGATCCACGACACCCTGTTCGCGGCACCTTACATCGTGCGGGCGTTCCTCAAGGGGGAAGCCCTGGCGGAATCGATCTCCTACTGGACCTTCACGGATGTCTTCGAGGAGGGCGGTGGCGGCATCGGCCCCTTCCACGGCGGTTTCGGGTTCGTGAACGAGCAGGGCCTGCACAAGCCGACGTTCCACGCCATGGCCATGCTCAACAGGCTGGGCGACAGACTCGTGCACGAGGCGTCGGACGGCGTGTTCACGCGCTCCTCCAAGACCGGTGACGTGTCCGCCGTCTTCTACAACTATCCGGATGAGATGGGTGGGGCGGGCCTGGAGTCGCGCTCCGACTATCGCAGCACACGTGATCTGGCTCTCATCGGCTCCGCCCGTGGCATCCGGCACACGCTCGAAGGACTGAGCCCGAGAGCCGAGTTCACCCTCGAGATCCTCGATTGGGAGCACGGCAACGTCGCGGAGGCATGGCATCGGATGGGATCCCCCCTCAACCTCAGCCGCGAGCAGACCGCGGAACTCCGAGAGACCGCGGACCGCCTCGACCGGAGGACTCTCACCGTCGGCGACGACGGGGCACTGCACATCGACTTCGAACTCCCCGCGTGGGCGGTCGCCTCGATCGCTCCACAGACCCACTAGATACACGAACTCACACACGAAAGGACTCGAAGATGAGGACCAAGAGGAAGGCCATCGCGTTCACGGCGATCGCCGCATCGACAGCGTTGATTGTGTCCGGCTGCAGCGGAGGCGCAGATGAGGGCGGTGGCGGAGAGACACCCGAGACGCTCACCGTCGCCACCTGGGTGGACATCCCGCCGGAACTGCTCGAGCAGTTCACCGAGGAGACCGGCATCAAGGTGGAGGTCAACTCCTTCGCCGACGGCGCCTCTGCTCAGACCGTGCTGCGCAACGGTCTTGCCTCCAACGGTGCCGGACTGTCCGATCTCCACCTCGTCGAACTCGACTGGTGGACCGAGATGATGGCGCTCCCTGAGGACTGGGTCACCCTGCCCGCAGTGGAAGACCGGTGGGTCGACTGGAAGGTCACTCAGGGATCCGTCGGCGACGAGATCAAGGGCTACGGGATGGACATCGGTCCGCTCGCGATCGCCTACGACTCCACGCTCATGGAAGCCGCCGGTCTCCCCTCCGATCCCGAGGGCTTCACCGAGTTCATCGGGGGTGAGGATGCCACATGGGAGTCGTTCCTCGACGCCGGAAGGCAGTTCACCGAGGCATCGGATGCCGCATGGATCGACTCCACCAGTACCGCGATCCAGGCGGCGATCAACCAGCTCCCCGCCGCGTTCGAGGATCCGGACAGCGGCGATGCGGTCGCGCTGGCCGACAACGATGATGTGAAGGATCTGTTCACGATGTTCGGCGAGGCGGCCGAGGAGGGCGTCTCGGCCGGAGTCGGGATCGGTCATGCCGACTGGGGCGCCGGATTCCAGGCGCGCCGGTGGGCCACGGTCATCACACCCGCATGGGCGACGGGCATCATCGCCGAGAACGCTGCGGGTCTCGAGGGCTGGCGGATCGCGGATGCCTTCCCCGACGGCGGCGGCAACTGGGGCGGCTCCTTCTTCGCCGTCCCGGCCGCAGGCGCGCACACCGATGCGGCCGTCGAACTCGCGGACTTCCTCACCTCGCCGGAGGCCGCTGTATCGATGTTCCTGCTGAACGGTCAGTTCCCGTCGCAGCTCGAAGCGATGCAGGACCCCGCCGTCGCGGAGACCGCGAATGAGTTCTTCGGCGGCCAGGAGACCGGTGCCATCTACGCGGGTCTGGCCGAGTCGGCCGGTGACAAGGCGGCCGGTGGATTCCGCGGTGTGAATTTCGCCGGAATCCAGACACTCGTCATGGACGGCATCCGTCGCATCGAATCAGGCAGTGAGGATGCCGCAGCGGCATGGACCTCATCGGTCGCCGAGTTCGATGCACTCGGGCTGACCGACTGACCGACCGAGCATGCAGGGCCGTGGCCCGTTCGATCCCGGGCGGGCCACGGCGCACACGCGTTCACAATGAAGGTGAAACAGGCAGAGACATGACATCGCAGACCGCTGTTACGCGCCGCCTCGGGTTCTCCCGGAACCTGTCCAGGTGGGACATCAAGATCTCGCCGTACCTCTACATCTCGCCGTTCTTCCTGAGCTTCGCGATTTTCGGGCTGTTCCCGATCCTGTTCAACATCTGGGTGGCGATGCACGACTGGGATCGTCGTCTCGGTCAGGGCGACTTCGTCGGGTTCGACAACTTCACCTGGGTGCTGAACCAGCCGGCGTTCTGGACGTCGCTGCAGAACACGTTCTCGATCTTCGTGCTGTCGCTCATCCCGCAGCTCATCCTCGCGCTGCTCATCGCGGCGATCCTCGACCAGAACCTGAGGACGAAGACGTTCTGGCGGATGGGTGTTCTGGTGCCCTTCGTCGTCATGCCCGTCGCCTCGGCGATGATCTTCTCGCAGGTGTTCGGGCAGTTCGGCCTGGTCACCCCGCTCATGCACGAGCTCGGCTGGTTCAGCGACGTCGACTCGCCGTTCTTCCACAACCGGCTCCTCTCGCACGTCGCGATCGCGACGATGATCATCTTCCGCTGGACCGGCTACAACGCACTGATCTTCCTCGCAGCCATGCAGACGGTCCCTCGTGACATGTACGAGGCCGCGACGATCGACGGGGCAGGACGTGCGCGGCAGTTCTTCTCCATCACGATCCCCAGCATCCGTCCGACCATGATCTTCGTCGTCCTCACGATGACGATCGGCGGGTTGCAGGTGTTCGACGAGGCCAGAGTCTTCGACGGAACAGGCAGCGGCGGAACAGGACAGGGCGGCGCGGACAACCAGTGGCTGACCACGGTGCTCTACCTCTTCAACCTGGGTTTCGGTGACTGGCAGGACCGCATGGGGCAGGCGGCAGCCGTCGCCTGGCTCTTCGCCGCAGTGATCATCTTCTTCACGCTGCTGAACTTCTTTCTCACCAGAGCGATCTCCACCAACACCTCCAAACCGACCCGCGCCTCCCGCCTCGCCGCGAAGCGCCTCAGCGAGAAAGGCCAGGGCCGATGAGCACACCCCTGATCGAGAGCATCTCCGGGCCCGGTGCCAAGAAGTACGCTCAGCGGCGTGCCGCCAAGGGCAAGCCGATCAAGTACAAACCCCGCGAGGATTCGGTCGGTGCTCGGCCGGGCTGGGTGACGTACGCCCTGTTGTCGATCGTGCTCATCGCCTCGGTGTTCCCGCTGTACTACACGGCGATCCTGGGGTCGTCCACGCGGATCGAGATCGCGCAGAGCGCGCTGCCCCGACTGTTCCCAGGGCCCAATCTGTTCGACAACATCATCGCGATCGTCTCGAACCACCAGATCGACTTCTGGATGTCGGCGCTGAACTCGATCGTCGTCGCGGTCGTGGTCTCCGCAGCGACGGTGTTCTTCTCGACCCTCGCAGGCTTCTCGTTCGCCAAGCTCGGGTTCCGGGGCAAGAACGGGCTGTATGTCTTCGTGATCGCGACTCTGGTGATCCCGATGCAGCTGGGTACCGTCCCGATGTTCATCATGATGAACGAGTTCGGCTGGATCGACTCTCTCGCTGCGCTCATCGTGCCCAGCCTCGTCGGTGCCTTCGGCGTCTTCTGGATGACCCAATACCTCAAGGAGGCGCTGCCGTACGAGCTGATCGAGGCCGCGCGCGTCGACGGCGCGAGCGTGCTGCGCACCTTCTGGTCCATCGCGCTGCCCGCGGCGAGGCCCGCAGCGGCCACGCTCGCACTGTTCACATTCGTGGGCTCGTGGAACGAGTTCTTCTGGCCGTCGGTGGTGCTGCGCAGCCAGAAGACGCTTCCGCTGGTCATCCCGCAGCTGAGCGGGGCGTTCACTGCCGATCACGCCCTGATCATGTCCGGCGTGTTCCTCATCGCGCTGCCGTTGCTGATCGCGTTCGTGTTCCTCGGCAAGCAGCTGGTGGCCGGTGTCATGGCCGGGGCGGTCAAGGGCTGAGCCGAGTCCTACGCGTCCTCGGCCGGACTGAGCAGTCGCCGTTCGTAGGCGTAGATCACGCACTGCGCGCGGTCGTGCGCGCCGATCTTCGCCATGATGCGCTTGACGTGGGTCTTCGCCGTGTGGGCCGAGATGTAGAGATCGGTGGCGATCTCGTCGTTGGACAGTCCGCGTGCGACGAGGAGGAGGATCTCGGTCTCGCGGGGCGTGAGGATGCCGGGGTCGGTGCCGACAGGGCGTCGTGCGTGCACGGGATCGGCGTCGAGGTACCGTCCGATCAGACTGCGCGTGGCTGCGGGGGACAGCAGGGCGTCGCCGGCGTGGACGGCTCTGACCGCGCGGGCGATCTCGTCGGGGTCGGCGCCCTTGCCGATGAACCCGCTGGCACCGGCACGGAGCGCCGCGACCACGTACTCGTCCTCCTCGAACGTGGTGAGGATGAGCACCCGGGTGGCGGCCGACGCGGGGGAGAGGCAGATCTTCGCCGTGGCCTCGATGCCGTCCATGTTCGGCATCCGGATGTCCATCAGGACGACGTCGGGGGTCGACCGGGCGGCGAGTGCGACGGCCTCCACTCCATCCCCGGCTTCGCCGACGATGTCGAAGTCGGGCTCGGATCCGAGCAGCTGCGCGACGCCGGTGCGGATGAGCGCCTGATCGTCGGCGATGGCGACGCGGATCACTCGGGCACCTGCGTCGGTTCCCCTTGGACAGGGATCACGGCCTCGACGCGGAAGGAACCGCCGTCGCGACCGGCGCTGAGCGTTCCACCCACGCCGGTGACGCGCTCGCGGATGCCGAGCAGGCCGTGCCCTGCGGAGGCGTCGATGGTGGGCCCGCCCTGCCCGGGCGCGCTCTGGTCGGCGTCGTTCGCCGCGGGGTTGGTGACGAGAAGTCGGAGCATGCCCTCATCGCGATCGATCCATACGTGGGCGCGAGGAGCCGAACCGTGCTTGTGCGCGTTCGTGAGCGCCTCCTGCACGAGCCGGTAACCGGCCAGGTCGACGGCGGCCGGCAGATCGCTGAGGTCGCCCTCGATCCGCGCAGTGACGTGCAGACCGAACCCCTCGAACTCTTCGATCAGCGCCCCCACCATTCCCAGGCCCGGCGTGGGTGCCAGGGGCTGCGCCTCATCGGGTGCCCTCAGCGTGGAGAGCAGGTCGCCGATCTCGCTCAGCACGCGTCTGGACGCGGTGCCGACGGTGGCGAGAGCCGACTTCGCGGCAACCGGGTCGTCGTCGATCGCTCGGCCCGCGACGGCGGCATGCAGATTGATCACCGAGATCTGGTGCGCGACCGTGTCGTGCAGATCGCGCGCGATGCGCAGCCTGTCCTCGGCGACGCGTCGCGAAGCCTCCGCCTCGCGGGTCTGCTCCGCCTGCACGGCTCGTTGGGTGATCTCGTCGATATACGCCCGACGGGATCTCATCGCGTCGCCGGCCGCGGCGAAGAACCCCACCATCACCAGGACGAGCATCGTGAGCGGGTGCAGCGACGCCCACTCGTGGAAGATGGATGCCGGAATCATCACCACGAGCACGCACAGCACCGTGACCAGCACGGTACGGCGATTCGTGCGGGTGGCGATCGTGAACACGGCGATGCCCGTCGGCAGGGCCGAGAACGGCGTGAGCGCGAGCGTGAGCGACACGGCGACGAAGCACGCCACGCACGCGACCAGCACGACCCACGGGTACCGGCGGCGCAGGAACATGAGTGCGACCGGCAGGCCGACGACGATCCAGCCGAGAGGCGAGAGGTCGTCGGTGAGTCGCGTCAGCGGACCGAAGGCGGTCAGGAGGACGGCGATCGATGCGAGCAGATCCCTCACCCACCCCGGCATCGTGGCGCGCGTCGACGAGGCGACCTCGGGTGCCCGTACGCTGCGCATGCTCTCATTATCGATCCGCACGCCGCCCCTTCCCTAGGTTCCGGCCGGAGATACCCCGTTCAGGGTATGCAGGTGCCTCGCTGGGGCGACGCGCCGAGACCCCGCCCCGCGGGAGGCTCGTTGCATCCCAGACAAGAGGAGAGCCCAGTGACACACTCGACGGCGACCGAAGACCGAAGCGCACCGATACTCTCGGTCCGCGATCTGCACAAGACCTACGGGCGCGGCCCGAGCAGGTTCGACGCGCTGCGCGGCGTCAGCCTCGACATTCGCGAAGGGGAGAGCATCGCGATCGTCGGCAAGAGCGGGTCGGGGAAATCAACCCTGATGCACCTGCTCGCGCTTCTCGATCAGCCCAGCCAGGGATCGTTGCTGCTCGACGGTCAGGACACTCGACAGCTGCGAGGGGCGCGGCTGAACAGGGCCCGGAACAAGACCTTCGGCTTCGTGTTCCAGCAGTTCTTCCTCAACGGGAGCCAGACCGCGCTCGAGAACGTGACGCTGCCGTTGAAGATCGCCGGCGTCGGGCGGCGCGCTCGTCGCTACCGGGCCACGAACGCGCTCGAACAGCTCGAGCTCGGTGACAAGGCGAAGAACAAGGCCATCAATCTGTCGGGCGGGCAGAAGCAGCGGGTGGTGATCGCACGAGCGCTGGTGAACTCCCCACGGGTCATCTTCGCTGACGAGCCCACCGGCAACCTCGACACCAACACCGGGGGCGTGGTCGAAGACATCCTGTTCACGTTGAACCGCGAACAGGGCATCACCCTCGTCATCGTCACGCACGACGAGGAGCTCGCCGCTCGCTGCGATCGGCGCATCCACATCCGTGACGGTGTCATCGTCGACGGCGAGCAGGTGGCAGCATGAACGCCGGCGACCTGATCGGCACAGCGATCGCGAACACGTTCCGCTCCAAGGCGCGTACGACTCTCACAGTGCTGGCGATCTTCGTCGGGGCATTCACACTCACTCTCACCAGCGGACTCGGCACCGGCATCAACCGGTACATCGACGACACCGTCGCCGGCATCGGCGCCGACGACGTGATGACCGTCACCAAGACCGGCGAAGCGTCTGCCGACGCGGAGGACACGGGGCCGCGCGAGTACGACCCCGACTCGGTCGTCACGGGGAACGGCCCGGCACAGGATTCCGTCACCCTCATGACGGATGCTGACATCCGGGCGATCGGTGATGTCGACGGCATCCTCGAGGTCGAACCGGTCAAGTCGGTGCAGCTGGACTACGTGCAGTACGGCGACGACAGTCCGTATGTCGCGAGTCTCGGAGGGCTGGTGGCCGGACAGAACGTGCAGCTCGCGGCGGGCGCGGAGCCCGATGACGGCAGCACCGAACTGCAGGTCACGATTCCGGTGACCTACGTCGAACCGCTCGGCTTCGCCGACGCCGACGCCGCGATCGGCGAGCCGCTGACCGTCGCCGTCACCGACGGCGCGTTCACTCAGCACGACGTGGAGGTCACGATCGTCGGCGTCGCCGAGGAGGCGCTCGCTGCTGCCAGCGGCACGGGCCTCGTCGCGAATCAGGCGCTCGAAGACGACCTGTACCAGCTGCAGAGCACGGGGCTGCCGGCCGATCAGCTGGATCGCTGGACGGAGGCGACCGCCTGGTTCGACATCGACCTCACGCCCGCCGAGATCGAAGAGCTGAAGGAACGACTGACGGATGCCGGCTTCGCCGCCACGACCACCGCAGATCAACTCGGTGCATTCACCACCGTGATCGACACGATCGTGCTCGTGCTGAACGTGTTCGCCGCGATCGCGTTGCTCGCCGCGGCGTTCGGGATCGTCAACACCCTGCTGATGTCCGTGCAGGAGCGCACCAGGGAGATCGGACTCATGAAGGCGATGGGCATGGGCAGCGGGCGCGTGTTCGCGCTGTTCAGCACCGAGGCCGTGTTCATCGGTTTCCTCGGCAGTGCGATCGGCGTGGTCGTGGCGATGATCGTCGGCACCGCGGCCAGCACGTTCCTCGGTGGCGCCCTGCTCGCCGATCTGCCGGGGCTGACCATCGTCGCCTTCGATCCGCTCACGGTGGCGCTCACGATCGTGCTGATCATGGCCGTCGCGTTCCTCGCGGGGACTCTCCCCGCTGCGCGGGCGGCACGCAAAGACCCCGTCGAAGCACTCCGCTACGAATGACGTCACCTTCCGCACGACCACCGAACCCAGGAGGAGAAATGATCACCATCACCCAGCCCGGCTACCGGGTCCGCACCGCACTTCCGTCCAGCGCACTGATCGTCGCGGTCGCGGCCAGCGCCGTCAACGCGCTCATCGCCCTCGGCGCCGTATCCCTCGGCGCCGAGAGCGCCGGCGGGCTGCAGCCGGTCGCGTACATCAGCTTCACCGTGATCGCCGCGTTCGCCGGCGCGGCCGGCTGGCACATCATCAACCGGCGCGCGCGGCACCCTGCGAAGATCATGCGATGGCTGGTGCCGACCTTCCTCGTGGTCTCATTCATCCCCGACATCGCCGTGGGCGTCGCGATGGGATGGCTCGTGGCCGGTGCTCTCTCGCTCATGCACGTCGCGACGATCGTCATCGCCGTGCTCACCTATCGACGGTTCATGCCGCTGCGTTCGGGCTTCGCCGAGCCGGTCATCAGCGCAGGCTCTGAGCGAGTCCGATGAGGATACCTTCCGGGCCGCGGATGTAGCACAGCCGATAGACGTCCTCGTACTGCACCACCTCGTCGCTGACGAGCTCTGCGCCCCGTGCGTAGAGGCGGTCGAGGGCGTCATCGAGGTCGCCGACCTCGAACATGACGCGGAGGTAGCCCAGCGCGTTCACGGGCGCTCGCCGGTTGTCGGCGATGACGTCCGGATGCAGGAACCGGGACAGTTCGACGCGGCCGTGGCCGTCCGGCGTGCGCATCATCGCCACTTCGACCCTCTGGTCGCCGAGGCCCGTGACGCGTCCGGCCCACTCGCCCTCCGCCATGGCACGGCCCTCGAGTTCGAGTCCGAGCTCTGTGAAGAACTCGATCGCCGGAGTGAGGTCCTGCACCACGATCCCGATATTGTCCATCCTGACGCCCATGTGCTCAGTCCTCGAGATCGCCGGCGAGGAACCGACCGAAGTTCGTGAGCGCCTCGTCCCAGCCGTCGTAGATGAAGCCGTCACCGGGGTTGCCCTCGCGTCCGCGAAGGTGGAAGACCAGCTCCGTCTGCGCGCCGCGTTCTGCGAATGTCAGCGTGATGACGGGCGCGCCCTCGACCGGAGCTTCGGGTTCGCCCCAGGTGAAGACGAGTCGGTCGACCGGGTCCACTTCGATGTACTCGCCGCCGGTCGGGAACTTCTCGCCGGTCTCGTCATTCGTCATCGTGTAGCGGTAGCGGCCACCGACGCGGACGTCGAACGACACACTGTCGGTCGACACCCCGAACGGATGCAGCCACTGCGCCAGTTCGGTCTCGTCGGTCCATGCCTTCCACACGAGCTCGCGGGGTGCGTCGAAAGTGCGAGTGATCGAGAACTGCGGTGTTGCGTCGGTCGTGCTCATGATTCTTCCTTCCGGTCTTCCGATGGGGTCTTAATCGAGCTGAGATGCGCGTCGAGAGCGTCCAGCTTCAGGTTCCATTCGCGGCGGTGCTTCTCGACCCATGCGGACGCCTGGTCCAGAGGCTCCGCCTGCATGGACAGCGTGCGCCATTGGGCGTGGGCTGTGCGTGTCACGAGGCCCGCGCGCTCGAGCACCTTCAGATGCTGCGAGATCGCCGGGGCGCTCATCGCGAACGGGGCGGCGACCTCGCCGACTGTCGCCGATCCCTGCGAGAGCCGGGAGAGGATCTCACGTCTGGTCGGATCCGCAAGTGCGGCGAACACCTGACTCAGCGGGTCGGAGACTGTCATGAGGAACCTTCTTAATTAAGAGTATTCTTAATTGGTACTCTCGAAGGACACCGATGTCAAGGGATCGAGCGTGTCAGAGCGGGCTCAGCCCGAAGTAACTCTCGATCTCCTCGCCGAGGTCGATGTCGTGATGCGATGGGCCGACGGCGATCGGCAGGGGAGAGGTGGTGCGATTCGGGATGACGTGGCCGGTTCCGACCTGCGTGATGAAACGCACGCCGTCCCAGTCGGCCCGTTCGAGATCGCTATCGCGTCGAATGCGGGGCTCGCCCGCCGGTGCGTAACGGCGGGCCGTCGCGGGCGCGGACTGCACCATGCCGCGCGTGGCGCGCCCGAGCATCCTGGGCATGCCTCCCGCGTAGGGCACGATCGGGTCGGCGGTGCCGTGCACGATGAGCACCGGCACCCGGCCCGGGTCGACATCGGCGAGCAGATAGTCATCGTCGACCGGCAGGCCCGCGGCGATGATCGTCGCCCCGGCGAGCAGTGCCGGGCGTTCACGCAGGATGCGGTGCGTGAGCTGCCCGCCGTTCGAGTATCCGACGGCGATCGTAGGGCGGGCCAAGCGGTCGATGACGGCGCTCACGAAGCCGACGTCATCGATGTCGGCCTTCTGTGCCTTCGACAGCTTCTGCCTGCGCGCATCGTTCCATGCGCGGCCGTAGCCGTTCAGGTAGACGAGGTCGGCCCCGATGCGCTGCGCCAGGGCATCGAGGGTGCGACCGCTGAACCGCTGCATCGTCCGCCCCTGTTGCGATGAGCCGTGCAGCGCGAGCAGTAGAGGAGCGTCCGGCCGAGGTGATGCCGGCGCGACGTGGATGTAACTGCGTCGGGTGCCGTCTACGTCGATGAACTGTCTGCTCTGGTCGGTCATGGTCTCAGACTACCTGCAAAAACGGATAATGTATCCGTTCGGATGAGTCATCCGTTACAGTGGATTCATGCCCGTCCTCCGCCGCGATGCGCATCGAAATCGGGAGCGCATCCTCGACGTCGCGAGAGCGCTCCGCTCCGACAGCGCCACGCTTCACCTCAACGCCGTGGCGCATCACGCAGGCGTCGGGGTGGGAACGGTCTACCGGCACTTCCCCTCGACCGAGGCGTTGAGGGAGGCGCTCGTCGAACAGCGTTTCGTCGAGATGGCGGATGCGGCGAGATCGGCGGCAAGCCGATCCGGGGAACTCGACACCGTGCGCGGGTTCATCGCGGAGTCGTTGCAGGTCTTCAGCGATGACCCGGATTTCGCGGATGCCGTCGTGTCGTCCACTGCCGCTCGGGAAGAGACGCGTGCGCTGCGGACCGACCTCTTCGAAGCGTTCTCGAGCCTGATCACCCGCAACGCCGAGCACTTCAGGACCACGCTGGAGCCGGCGGACGTCATGGTCCTGCTCTGCGGCATCGGGTACGCCGCACGCCTGCGACCAGAGCGCTCTTCGCAATACCTCGATGCGCTGTTCGACGGGATACTCGCCGCATAGGCACCCACTACTCCCGCCGCCCGCACGCGTCAATCCCCTCGTCGACAGTCGCCTCAGCGCGTTAGCTTCACCATCTCCACTCGTGAAGGTGAAGGAGGACGACCATGGACACTCCGAACACAACGCGCGCTGGCGATCCGGTGTCGTACGCAGGTACGGCGACTCAGAAGATCGCTCTCATCGCCGGAATCGTGTTCCTGCTGGTGGGAATCGCCGGGTTCATCCCGGGGCTCACGCACTCGACCGAGCATCTCGCGGGTGCCGGGGCGCACTCGGACGCGCACCTGCTGGGCGTGTTCCAAGTCTCGGTGCTGCACAACATCGTCCATCTCGCCTTCGGGATCGCCGGTGTGATCGTCGCGGCCCGTGCGATGGCATCCCGCATGTACCTGATCTGGGGCGGCATCATCTACTTCGTCGTCTGGCTGTACGGGCTGTTCGCCGTGGGTAACGATCAGCTCAACATCCTGCCGGTCAACGACGCGGACAACTGGCTCCACCTCGGACTCGCGCTCGCCATGGTCCTGCTCGGGATCTTCGTCACGCGCGCTCCGCGACTGCCGACCACCACGGACGGCCGCCGCTGACCGTCGAGGTCGCGCACGGCCGGTCTATAGTGGTCGTCGTGAGTCCTGAAGCATCCAGATGACGCCGCGGGTCGAGCCTTCGCTCCCCGCGTCTCTCGGCGACCACATTTTCACTCTGCGGTGATCGTCGCGCTCTGCGCCGTCGCCGCGCCTTCGTCTGGATGCACCCATGCCTCTGCTCATCTATGTCCTCACCGTCGCGATATTCGCCCAAGGCACCAGCGAGTTCATGCTCGCGGGCCTGCTCATCGAGATCGCTGACGATCTCTCCGTCTCACCCGAGTCCGTCGGCCTGCTGACCTCCGCCTTCGCTGCGGGGATGGTCATCGGTGCGCCGACGATGGCGATGCTCGTATCGCGGCTGCCCGCGCGCACCTCGCTGATCGGCTTCCTCGTCGTCTTCATCGCGTCGCACGTCGCGGGTGGGGCGACGGACTCGTTCTCCGTGCTGCTCGTGACGCGCGTGATCGCGGCGTTCGCCTATGCCGGGTTCCTGGCAGTGGCGCTGTCCACGGCGAGGAACCTCGTCACGGAAGACCGCCTCACGCGCGCGATCGCGGTGATGCTGGCCGGAATCACGCTCGCCACCATCATCGGCGTGCCGGCGGGGGCTGCGCTCGCGCAGCTCGGCGGCTGGCGACTGACCTTCTGGGCGATCTGCCTGCTCTGCGTGCCCGCACTTCTCATCCTCCTCTTCACTCGCGCTTCCATGACGCGTGCGAGCGGGATGCGTCCCCGCATCCGATCGGAGCTGCGTGAACTGCGACGGTGGCCGGTGCTCGGCCCGATACTGCTCGCCGCACTGTTCAATGCGGCGACGTTCGGCGTGTTCACCTTCCTCGGCCTCATCGGCGTCGACGCGGGCATCCCGGCTGCGCTCGTTCCGCTGCTGCTCGCGGCGTTCGGCATCGGCTCCTTCCTCGGAGTGACGGCGACCGGGCGATGGGCCGCCGGCCGAGAGCAGAGATGGATCGGTGTCGGCGGAGCGCTGGTCAGCGTGGGATGGATGCTGATGGCGATCCTCGCCGGTTCTGCCGTGTGGCTGTTCGCACTCTCGCTCATCGTCGGCGCGCTCTCGTTCGCCGTCGGCTCCGCTCTCATCTCGCGCATCGTGAGGGAAGCCGAACACGCACCGCTCCTCGGCGGCTCCTATGCCACTGCAGCGCTCAACGCGGGCGCGTTCATCGGGCCGATCGGGGCCGGCGCAGCGTATGCGATGTGGGGAGGCGCTGGGGTCGCATGGCTAGCGACTGCCGCGGCGTTGTGCGCAGCCGTGCTCGTTCTGCTGTTGCGGGCTCCGGGTCGTGGCACTCGAGTAGTGCGGTGAAGCGGTCGTCTTCCGCTCGACGGCAACAGCCGCCGCCCGACGCCGCAGCACTCGCGCCGAGTTCGCCGCGCGAGTGATCCGACCGTCGGCGTATCGCACGCCGCCGCGGAGCCGGAGCGCGAGGGCGATCCAAGTGGCGACGCCTCGCTCGGCCACCCAGACCGGGACCCACAGGACACTCGACGCAGGGAAGACCGGCCGACCGCCATCGCGCCCGCGGCCGAACTCTGCGAGACAGATCAATGCGAGCGCGAGCGTCACGAGAGCTCCGGGCCGACGCCGCAGAGTGATGACGGCAGGGACTATGGATGCTTCGAGAAGCAGCCGGCCCGGCTGAGCCCAGCTGTCGTAGGCCTGGCGTACGCGTTGTGAGAGGAAGTGCCGGGTGGTCGGCGGCCGCCTGGTGACGAACACGTCGCGCCGATTGCTCACTCTGCCGCCGAACGCCAGCACGGTCCGCTCCAACTCGAGGTTCTCGAAAAGGACGTCGGCATCGTATCCGCCGGTCGCCGTGATCGTCGAGCGCCGCACGCCGAGCGTGCCCGGGTAGTCCGAGCCCACCGCCCGGTTGAGCAGGGAGCGAGCGGTGTCCCACCTGGCGTGCCACGGGAGAGGATCGAAGTGGTTCTGCGGCTTCACCAGATCGGCGTTCGCCAGATCCTCGACCACAGCTACGAGGGCGTCGTAGTCGTAGCGGACGTCGTCATCGGCGATCACGATTGCCTCGTGCCTGGCGATCGCGACCCCCGCGAGTACGCCTCGCACCTTTCCGTTCACCCCCTCGGCCATCGTCACAGGGCGGTGACGCACGAACCTGCGCCATGCGCGTTGATGAACCGCGAACAGTACATCGTCGGATCCGTCTACGACGGTGATGTCGACCCACGCGCTCAAGCGCTCGAGGTACGCGGTCAGGTCCGGGAGCGCGTCATCCGCCGTCCAGCGCAAAGGCAGGATGTATTCGGCTTCCAGGCGCGAACGCATCACTCCTCCGTGCGAAACCCGGCAGCTTTGTGTGTGCCGTCGCAGTACGGCTTGATCGTGGAAAGCCCGCATCGGCAAAGCGCGACGGTGCGACGGTTGCGTACGATCGGCCGGCCATCCGCCGTGACGAGGTCGACATCTCCTCGCAGTAACAGCGGCCCGTCCGGATACGGGGTGATCGTCGCGCGTTCCCGACTCATCGGAACGCACCCGCGCGCAACGATGACGCTCCATCGGCCCACGAATCCAGAAGGTGCATGCCGGCCCATCCGTCGACGGCCAGGCAGGCGGCGGCGCCGAACATGATGTCGGGGAGCAGTTCTGGGCGGTCTTCCGCAAGAGCGCCGGCCAGGTCGTGCCCGGCGATCTGCTCGTGGACCGCGTCCGCTTCGACATGCTCGTCGAAATAATCGGTGACGTCCGGCCCGAGGCCGAGGCGGCGCATGCCGTCCCCGTACAGCCGATTCGGGATCGACGACGTCATCTCGAACGCTGCGAGGTGTCCGACGATCGCGCCGAGAAGTCGCCGGTTGATGCCGAACATCGACATCATGTTGTGCGAGGCGAGGGTGATTGCCGGCACCGCGTCCACGTAGGCGCCATAAGAGTCGTCGAGGTCCGCTCCCCGCATCGCCGCAGCGAAGATCGCGGCGTGCACGCGATCGGCACGTCCGCCACCGTACTCGTCAGCCTGGATCTCGACGAGGGCCGCCTTGGCCCGTCCGTGGAGGCGAGGAATCGCCCAGGAATGCGGATCGGCCTCGTGCAGCGTGTATATCGAGCGCTGGATGAGGAACTCGCGCACCTGTTCGAGAGTCGCCTTCTTCGCGACGTGACGCGAGAGGCTCGGGCCGGTGTCGGCAGCGGTGAGCGAGAACAGCGCACGAGCCACGGCATCGGCGTCGGCCGCCGGCAGATCCGTGGGAGGCACTGCCATGCGGAGGCCGCGTTCGAACGCGCCCTCGAGAATGCGTCGCGTTTCGATCAACTGCGGATCCCATTCGAGATCCGGTGAGAAGGCGGGGACCGATCCGTATGACGACGCATAGAGCGCGAAGAGGCTGAGTTGAATGTCGTCGTCCCGGATGACGTCATCGGTCTCCGCTCCGACTCGACGGGCCAGGTCGCGGTGGTCGGCGTGCTCCGAACCCATGAGGTGATGCAGCACTGCGCTGCTGAGAGGGCCGCGTGCCGTGAAACCGGCGCCGGGGACGATGTTCGATCGTGGTTCGGCGGGGGAGGGAATGGTGAGTGACACTGGCGACTCCGATCCTGAGGATGCGAGTCAGCATCTCGGCAACGAGCCTGATGCGCGAGGGGCTTGACGCCGACGGGACGCGATGTCTATGTGCGCGAGCACGTACGCCGAGCCGATGACGGTCGGGCCGCTGGCACCGCGAGACGGGTGACATCCGGGCCTTCGCGCGCCAGACTCGTGTCATGGCTGCATGGGTGCTGCACGTCGACATGGATCAGTTCATCGCCGCGGTGGAGGTGCTGAGGCGACCCGAACTCGCCGGGCTGCCGGTGGTCGTCGGCGGACGCGGCGACCCGACCGAACGTGCGGTGGTGTCGACGGCATCCTATGAGGCACGTGCGTTCGGCATCGGATCGGGGATGCCGTTGAAGATCGCCGCTCGCAAGGCGCCGCCCGACGCCGTCTTCCTCCCCGTCGACCACGCGGCGTACGAGCAGGCATCGGACGAGGTCATGACGGCCCTGCGCGCGTTGCCGGGCGTCGTGCTCGAGGTCATCGGCTGGGACGAGTGCTTCCTCGGCGTGGAGACGGATGACCCGGAAGCTGTCGCCCGCGACGCCCAGGCGGCCGTGCTGGCGGCCACGGACCTGCACTGCTCCGTGGGCGTCGGCGAAAACAAGATCCGTGCCAAGATCGCGACCGAGTTCGGCAAGCCCGGAGGTGTCTTCCGCCTCACCGAGGCGAACTGGTTCGAGGTGATGGGTGAGAAGCCCACGCGCGATCTGTGGGGCATCGGCCCGAAGGTGCAGAAGCGCCTCGCCGCCCACGGTATCGGCACGGTGCGCGAGCTGGCCGACTCCGATCCCGAGGAGCTCATCCGCGAGTTCGGCCCGAAGATGGGCGTCTGGTATCACGGACTCGGCTCAGGGAACGGCCCCAGCGTCGTCGACGACACCCCGTGGGTGGCCCGCAGCCACAGCCGAGAGACGACGTATCAGCAGAACCTCACGACGTCGGGCGAGATCCTCGCGGCTGTGCGCGAACTCGCCGGCCACGCGTTCGACGACTGCGCGGCCGAGGGCCGTCCGGTGATCCGCGTGCATCTGAAGGTGCGATACGCCCCGTTCGAGACGAAGACGTTCGGCCGCAAGCTTCCGGATGCGACGACCGACCGCGAGACCGTGATGTCGGCTGCGGCGGCGCTCGCTGCGACACTCGACGCCGATCGCGAGGTGCGACTGCTGGGCGTCAGAGCCGAGATGGCCATGCCCGCGAACGGCGACGACGTCGAGCGCACACCGGTGCGCGGAAGGATCTGACGCGCGGCTACGAGAACGTGACGCCGGTCAGCTTCTCGGACACCTGCCAGATGCGTCGTGCATCCTCCTCGCTGCGCAGCCGCGAGAACACCTTCTGCTCGGCGGGACCTCCTCCGAGATGGCCGATCCCTCGAGGCGCGTAGAGGCGGCCGGCGACGGCATCCGGAGATGTCGCCGCGTAGAGCGCGGGGAGGGCCGCGGTCTCCGGCGTACCGGCGACGATTCCTCGTTTCGAGGCCCAGCGGATCACACGCACACCGACAGTGTCCTCGCTGCGTCCGATCTCGTCGCGGGCGGAGAGCAGGCTCGTCGGGGCGATTCCCGGATGCGACAGGTTGCTCGTGATACCCCAGTCCTGGGCGCGGCTGCGGCGATCGAGTTCGAGTCCGAAGAGTCCGAAAGCGATCTTCGAATGACTGTACGCGCGCATGCCGTCGTAGGAGCTCTCCCAGTTGACGTCTGCCCAGTTGATCGAGCCCTGGTTCGCGGCGACGCTGAGCTGCGAGGTGACGCGCGCGCGGCCGGCCCGCAGGAGCGGCAGCAGATGGGACACGAGTGCGAAGTGCCCGAGATGGTTCGTCCCGAACTGCAGCTCGAAGCCGTCCCGCGTCGTCTGCCGCATGGGCGGCGTCATGACACCGGCGTTGTTGATGAGCAGATGGACCGGGCGGCCGTCGCGCACCATGTCGTCGCCGAACTGCGCGATGGATTCGAGCGATGAAAGATCCAGCGGCAGGATCGATATCCGTGTATCGGGAGCCTTCTCGAGGATGCGGTCGACCGCCGCCTCCGCCTTGCGCATGTTTCGCACGGGGAGGACGAGTTCGGCGCCGGCCAGCGCGAGGCGCGTGACGATGCGCAGTCCGATGCCGTCGCTCCCGCCGGTGACGACCGCGCGGCGCCCGTCGAGCGGTGGGAGGGTGATGTCGATGTTCCTGCGTGCCATGTGGAGTGCTCCTTCGTTGTGCTTCCACTCTCCGGGGCGCGCCGATTCGCATCCAGGACTCGTCGATCAGTGGATGCGGAGTCGCACGGATGCCAGGATCGACGAAGACGAGGGGAGGACATGCACGTGATCGACAGAGCCGGTCTGGCCGAGTTCCTCCGTCGGCGTCGTGACGTGCTGCAGCCGGAGGACGTGGGTCTTCCGCGCGGGCAGCGCAGACGCACGGACGGGCTCCGAAGGGAGGAAGTGGCGGCGCTGTGCCACATGTCCTCCGATTATTACGCGCGGCTCGAGCGGGGCAGCGGCCCGTTGCCGTCCGAGCAGATGATCGCCTCGATCGCGCAGGGGCTGCATCTCTCGATCGATGAACGCGACCACCTCTTCCGCCTCGCCGGCCATCGGCCGCCACCGCGAGGTGCGTCGACCGATCACATCAGCCCCGGCATGCTGCGGATCTTCGACCGGCTGCACGACACTCCTGCCGAGATCGTGACCGAGCTGGGTGAGACGCTGCGCCAGACGCCCCTCGGTGTCGCGCTCACGGGAGACCTGACCCGCCTGTCGGGGCCGGAGCGCAGCATCGGGTTCCGCTGGTTCTCCGATCCTCGTTCGCGCGAGCTCTACGATCCGACCGAGCACGAGTTCCTCGCGCGACTGTGGGCGTCCGGCCTGCGACAGGTCGCGTCGGTGCGCGGGCCGGGATCGCGTGCAGCGCATCTCGCAGAGCTCCTTCTCGAGAGCAGCGAAGAGTTCCGAGCGGTCTGGGACCTTCAGGAGATCGGCGTGCGTCCCAGGGATACGAAGCGCTTCATCCATCCGGAAGTGGGCGCGCTCGACCTCGCCTGTCAGAACCTGGTCGATCCCGCGAGCTCGCACGTGCTGCTGGTCTACACGGCCTCGCCGGGCACCCCCAGTCACGAGAAGCTGAGACTGCTCAGCGTGCTGGCGCCGAGCGCGGTGCGCTGACGGGTAGATGTGCCCATTCGCTCGCCGCGCGGGTCTGTGTAGCATCGACAGGAAATCCGCGCCGCCGTGCACGAGTGCGGAGGTGCCGTGGAAGAGGAGGACGATGACGCTGCCGCCACCCTCCGACGACGCCTGGGTCGATCCGCGCATTCCCGCGCCGCCGGTCGCCGAGGCACCGCCGATTCCCGTGACCGCACGCGAGCCGCGCAATGGCCCGGTCCTGGGGCTCGCGATCGCGTGCGCGGCATTGCTGATCACGACGATCGGGTTCGGCGGCGCGGCGGCATGGCTGTGGCTCGATCGGTCGGCGGTCGCGGCACCGGAGCCGACGCCCACACCCACTGCCACCGCGGCGGCTGACGGTGAGACCCAGACCGTGCAGGGCATCGAGGTGTCCGCGGTCTCCGATCTCGAGTTCGGGTCGTTCGCGATGACGCAGATCCTGCCCGACGACTACGTCGGCATCTACGCGGCCGTGACCAACCACGATTCCGATCAGGCCGCCGAGCTCTACTTCGATGTCACCGCGTATGCAGAGGACGGCAGCATCCTCGATCGCGGCCCGACGAGCGTGTACATCCTGCCCGGTCAGGTGTCGATGTTCCAGGGCGTGTTCTCGTCCGACATCAGCGATGCGGCCTCGATCCGGATCGAGCAGACCATGGGCGAGTTCGTCGACCCGATCATGACGGGCGAGGTGACGACCGACACGATGCTCGGCGGGGAGGGCTTCGTGGAGGCCACGCTCACCTCGACTCTCAGCCAGGTTCCCGAGTATCCCGAGGTGTACATCGCCGGATACGTCGACGGAGAGTTGTTCGGAGTCTGCTCCGACATGCCGGACATCCCCTCGAACGCGAGCTTCACCGCCGGGTGCTACCTGGAGGCCGCGTCGGCCGAATCTCCGGAGGAGTTCAGGGACTTCCCGAAGGATGCCGAGTTCGAGGCGTACCTGGCGCTCGACATCCCGTGGTGACCACCATCGGGGAGGCCACCACGAGGATGCCGCTCGGGGATCAGTACCAGTTCACCGACTGCGAGTGACCCCACGCCGCGCACGGGCTGCCGTACGCGCGCTGGATGTAGTCCAGGCCCCAGCGGATCTGCGTGGTCGCGTTGGTCGCCCAGTCGGCGCCGAAGCTGGCCATCTTGTCGCCGGGCAGCGACTGCGGGATGCCGGTGGCGCCGCCGTCCTGGTTGTAGGCCTGGTAGTTCCAGCCCGATTCCTTCTCCCACAGGAGGTTGAGGCATTCGAACTCACCGCCGCCCCAGCCGTACTGCTCCGAGGCGATGGCCGCTGCGGTCGCCCTGGCTCCGTCAGGGGTGTTGGCGCTGGCGAGGGCGGCGGCCGCGGCCTCGGCGGCAGCGGCCTGCTTGGCGGCTTCGGCCGCAGCCGCGGCTGCAGACTGCCGTTCGCGCAGTGCGGCCGCCTGCGCGCTCACCGACGCGATCTCGGTGCCGGCCTTCACGCGCACGACGGGCAGCTCCAGCGAGGTGAGGGAGTCGACGTCGTCGAGATCGTCCATGGCCTGCAGCAGGCCGGACGTGTCGACCGCGGTGGTCGCCTCACCGAGGTCGAGGCCACTCGCCTCGGCCGCGGAGACCGCGGATGCCGCGTCGGTCAGAGCCGCGCGTCCGGCGACGACGGCCTCGGCTGCGGCGGCCTTCTCGATTCCTGAGGCCTTGGCGTCGACGACTGAGGACTGCGCGGTCATGGCGGCGACGGCAGGGGCGGCGACGGCGATCCCGGTGGCGGCGAGCACGCCGATGGCGAGCGAGATGCCGAATCGACGGCGGCGGGCAGGGGAGTGCGAGGTGGTCTTGAGCATCACGAACGTAACGATCCTTAGGGTATCCGGGCCGCTTCGGGGCGGCATGCGCGCCCATCGGGTCGGACACGCAAAGTAACGATTCTGCATCAGTGGTTCTGTGCAGAACCTCCGCGTCCCCTGGATGCGAGGTGTGAGCCCGCCCTCGTCAGTCGGCCGGACGACCGGCGGTCCGCCGCTGCCTCGTGGCCTCGTAGAGGATGGCGGCGGTCGCGTTCGCGGCGTTCAATGACGACGCGTGGCCCGTCATCGGGATGCGCGTCAGCACGTCGCACGCGTCCTTCCAGGCCGCCGACATGCCGGAGTGCTCGTTCCCCGTCACCAGCAGCGTGGGCCTCGTGAGGTCGACGTCCCACACGTCGAGCGTGCCGTCCTCATCCGTCCCGACGATCTGGATGTCGACGCCGTCGGCGCGCAGGCACTCGATCCATTCGAGTGCGGGATGGATGCTGGGGAGCCGGACCGTCGGCGTCATGATCGCCGATCCGGTCGACGCCCGCAGCGCGCGCGGGTCGTAGGGGTCGGCTGCGTGTCCGGTCACGATCACTCCATGGCCGCCCAGCGCATCGACCGATCGCACGATCGAGCCGATGTTGCCGGGTGAGGCCGGGCGATCCAGGGCGACATAGAGCGCGTCGTCCGCGACCGGCAGACGGGAGAGATCGTCGGAGGGAATGGCGACGATCAGCAGCAGCTCCGGAGGCTCCTCGTCCTTCTCGCCGAGTTCGACCATCAACTCGGGTGCGACCAGCCATGACGCGGCGCCGGAGGCCTGCACGGCGGCGATCGTCTCGGACGCCCATGCGGAACGCCCGTTCGCGTGAGTGATGAGTATCGCTCGTACTTCGAGATCGGACTCCAGCGCGAGCCTGATCGGACGCACGCCCTGCACGATCATCTCTCCTGCGCGGTTGCGCTTGGTGCGGTTGCCGAGAAGCGTCTCCCAGTACTGGAACGTGGCGTTGCGAGTAGAGACCGCCTTGGTGCTCGACGCCTGCGCGGTTCTCGAGACCGGCTTTCTGCGGTGCTGGCGGGGTTGCTGCGGCATGGATTCGAGCGTACCCGGACGCTTCCGAGAAATTTCAGTACTCACTGTTGCTAACTACCGGTACTTAGTGTTACCGTCTACTGGTAGTCAACATCACTGAGTAGAGGAAGGGAAGTGATCCGATGGGCAATCAGATGACCGAGATGCTCAAGGGCACGCTCGAGGGCATCGTTCTCGCGATCCTGTCCGTCCAGCCGGCGTACGGGTACGAGATCACGGCGA
The DNA here is from genome assembly GCF_054779995.1 of Microbacterium shaanxiense. Taxonomy (NCBI): domain Bacteria; kingdom Bacillati; phylum Actinomycetota; class Actinomycetes; order Micrococcales; family Microbacteriaceae; genus Microbacterium; species Microbacterium shaanxiense. The sequence continues at coordinate 849,494 of NZ_BAAGXE010000002.1, forward strand.
GGCTTCGCGACGAGGGTTTCGCAGAGATCGCCGAGGGCACCGTGTACGCGCTGCTCGTCAGGATCGAGCAGCGAGGTCTCGTGGACGTGGAGAAGGTCCCGTCCGAGAAGGGCCCGCCCCGCAAGGTCTACTCCATCAACGCGCAGGGACGAGAGCAGCTCGTCGAGTTCTGGGGGACGTGGAGTTTCCTCGCAGAACGCATCGAACATCTCCGCAGCACAGACACCGTCACCGACAGCACGACCATCGAAGGGAACTGATCATGGCAAGCAAGTGGATCGAAGTGGTCACCGGATCGCTCGAGCAGAAGAAGCAGTACAAGCAGGACAAGGCCCGCATGGACGCTCTTCCGGAGCCGTACCGCACCGCCGCCACGGCGATGAACCGGTACTTCATGTACTACGGCGGCATCACCAGCGGCGACACTCTCGCGCAGATGTTCACGGATCTCGTCGACCTCTGGGAGCGAGCGGCCGTCGACGGCACTCCCGTCAAGGACATCGTCGGAGACGACCCGGTGGACTTCACCGAGACCTTCGCCAAGTCCTACCAGGGCAAGGAATGGATCGACAAGGAGCGCGCCCGCCTCAACAAGGCGTTCGACCAGGCGATCGGAAAGGAGACCCGCTCATGACCACCGCAGCCATTCAGGTGCGCGGCATCCGCAAATCCTTCAAGGACCTCGAGGTGCTGCACGGCGTCGACTTCGACGTCGCATCGGGCAGCATCTTCGCCCTCCTCGGTTCGAACGGCGCGGGCAAGACCACGCTGGTGAAGATCCTCTCCACCCTGCTGAAGGCGGATGCCGGCACGGCGGTCGTCCACGGATTCGATGTCGCCGCGTCGCCGAACGACATCCGTGAGTCGATCAGTCTGACCGGTCAGTTCGCCGCCGTGGACGAGGTGCTCACCGGACGGGAGAACCTCATCCTCGTCGCGAAACTGCGGCACATGAAGGACCCGGGCGGGATCGCCGACGACATGCTGGCTCGTTTCTCGTTGACGGATGCCGGCGGACGCAAGGCCGCCACGTACTCCGGCGGCATGCGTCGGCGGCTCGACATCGCGATGAGCCTGATCGGCAACCCGCCGATCATCTTCCTCGACGAGCCGACGACCGGTCTCGACCCGCAGGCGCGGATCGAGGTCTGGGACACCGTACGGGGCCTGGCGAAGAGCGGCACCACCGTGCTCCTGACGACGCAGTACCTCGATGAGGCGGAGCAGCTGGCCGACCGCATCGCGATCCTGCACAAGGGCACCATCATCCAGAACGGCACACTCGCCGAACTCAAGCAGCTTCTCCCGTCGGCGAAGGTCGAATACGTCGAGAAGCAGCCTTCGCTCGAGGATGTCTTCCTCGCGCTCGTCGGTGAGACGGGCGAAGCAGAGGCCTCAGCATCCACAGGAAAGGAGCTCTGACATGACCTCTCACGTTCTCAGCGACACCCGGGTCCTCACCGGCCGGTCGCTCACGCACATCCTCCGCAGCCCAGACACGATCATCACCACGGCGGTCACCCCGATCGCCCTGATGCTGCTGTTCGTCTACGTGCTCGGCGGGGCGATCAACACCGGCACCGACGAGTCGTATGTCAACTACATGCTCCCCGGCATCCTGCTGATCACGATCGCATCCGGCATCGCGTACACCGCGTACCGGCTGTTCCTCGACATGCAGGGCGGCATCTTCGAGCGATTCCAGTCGATGCCCATCGCTCGTTCGAGCGTGCTGTGGGCGCATGTGCTCACATCGCTGGTGTCCAACATGATCTCCGTCGTGATCGTCATCGGCGTCGCATTGCTCATGGGGTTCCGCACCGGAGCATCCTTCGGCGCCTGGCTCGCGGTTGCCGGCATCCTCATCCTGTTCACGCTCGCCCTGACCTGGCTCGCAGTGATCGCGGGGTTGTCGGCGAAGACGGTCGACGGGGCGAGCGCGTTCAGCTACCCGCTGATCTTCCTCCCGTTCATCAGCTCGGCGTTCGTGCCGACCACCTCGATGCCAGGGCCTGTCGCCTGGTTCGCGGAGCACCAGCCGGTCACCTCGATCGTGAACAGCATCCGCTCGCTGTTCGCGGAGGAGCCGGTGGGCTCCGGCATCTGGGTCGCTCTCGCGTGGCTCGTCGGCATCCTCGTGGTCGCCTACGGCTTCTCCATCGCGATCTACCGCAAGAAGATCAGCTGATCGCCCGCCCGGGCCCGTTCAGGTCGCAGTTCCTGTCGCTTTCGCACGCTGAGAGCGACACGAACTGCGACCTGAACTGCGTGCAGCCCGTGGACAGCGGGCCGGTGCAGTGCAAGTGTTGACGTTACTGACGGTGATCCAGAAGGAGCAGAGATGTTCGAGAACTCCGATGCATTCAGCGGCATGTCCTCCGATGACATCGAGGCATCCCGGCGCTTCTACGAAAGCGTTCTCGGCCTCGAAGTCAGGGACGAGGGCATGGGCGGGCTGATCTCCGTGCAACTGCCGAAGGGCGGTGCGGTGCTGATCTATCCGAAGGACGACCACGAGCCCGCGACCTTCACCATCCTCAACTTCCCCGTCGCCGACATCGACGCGGTCGTCGACGAGCTCGTCTCCAAGGGCGTGAGCCTGGAGCGGTACGAGGGGATGGGCCAGGACGATAAGGGCATCGTGCGCGGCAAGGCCGCCGGGCGCGGACCGGACATCGCCTGGTTCAAGGACCCGGCGGGCAACATCCTCTCGGTCCTGTCCGACTGACGTGACCCGCCGCTGATCGGCTCACTCGGACGACGACGCGAACGAGTCTTCGATCGCGACCATCCACGAGATGCCGAAGCGGTCGACGAGCATGCCGAACTCGCCGCCCCACGGGGCTTCACCCAGCGGTATCGTGGCTGTCCCGCCGGCGACGAGACCGTCCCATGCGCGGTGCAGGTAGTCGGTGTCCACTGAGCCGCCGCTGAGCGAAACCGAGATTCCCTGCGGCGTCTCGTACTCCATGCCGGTGGGGGTGTCCGACGCCATGAGCACGAGCCCGCCCGGAGCGTTCAGTTGCGCGTGCATCACGAGGTTCTCCTCGCCTGCGGCGGTCCCGCTGTCGGGCATGTCACCGAACGTGCTGACGGCGAGATCTCCGCCGAGGACGCCTTGGTAGAACTCCATCGCCTCACGGGCGGAGTCGCGGAAGGACAGGTAAGGGTTGAGGTTCGGCACGATCGCTCCTTCATATGAATGCGTGGATGCAACCAGTGTGCGTCGCGTGCCGCCGATACTCAATGCTTCTCGGCGCCGGTCACTCCACGAGCTTGCCCTCGGACGACACGTCGCGCATCAGGTCCTGGATCTCGGCGGGTACCGGGGGGATCTCCTCGCGCGTCACGCCGGTCGCCGGCGACCAGACCAGGTTCACCTGCAACGTCGGATCCTCGTCCGGGAAGTCGCTGCGGTTGTGGGCTCCTCGGGTCTCGCGGCGCTCCAGTGCTGCTTCGAGCGTGGCGCGCGCAGCGACAGCCGAGCCCTTGAGGTCGAAGGCGTGCGCGAGGTCCTGGAACCCCGCGATGTCGGGATGGATGCCGACGTCCTCCATCCGGCCCTCGATCAGATCGATGTCGGCGAGGCCGGCGCGCAACCCTTCCGCGGAGCGCACCACACCGGCGTGCTCGGTCATGGTGTTGCGGATCGCGCGCTGCAGCGCGCGCACGTTCTCCCGTCCGTCCGACGCCAGCAGGTCATCGATCTCGGCCCGCGCCTGGGCGATGGCCTCGGGCGATCTCCGCTGTGCATCCAGAGATGAGGCGTGCGCGATCGCCGCCTGACCGACGATGCGCCCGTACACGAGCAGCTCGATCAGGGAGTTGCCGCCGAGGCGGTTCGCGCCGTGCAATCCGCTCGACGCCTCGCCGATCGCGTAGAGCCCGTCGACGTCGGTGCCGTGATCTTCAGGGCGCACCCACACGCCGCCCATCGAGTAGTGCGCGGTCGGGGCGATCTCGATCGGGTCGGTCGTGATGTCGAGCATCTGCAGCTCCATCATCGTCTGGTACACGCGGGGCAGCCGGGTCATGATCGTCTCGCGGGGGAGGTGCGAGACGTCGAGCCACACGCCGCCGTTCTCGGTGCCGCGACCCTCCTTGATCTCGGTGTACGCGGCCAGTGCGACGCGGTCGCGGGTGGAGAGCTCCATCCGTTCGGGGTCGTACTTCGCCATGAAGCGCTCGCCGAGGGCGTTGCGCAGGATGCCGCCCTCGCCGCGGGCGGCCTCCGAGATGAGGGTGCCCGCCGCGCTCTCGGGCTCGATGATCCCGGACGGATGGAACTGCACGAGTTCCGGATCGCGCAGGCGCGCGCCGGCGTCGACGGCCAGCCGGAACGCGTCGCCGGTGTTCTCGTCGCGTCGTGACGAGGTGCGGCGCCAGATGCGCGTGTGCCCTCCCGCGGCGAGGATCACGGCATCCGCGTGGATGAGGTAGCGCGTGCCGTCGCTCTGATCGAAGCCGTATGCACCGAACACGACGTTGTCCTTCACGAGGATGCGCGTGATGTAGATGCCGTCGAGGATGGGCACGTCGAGCTGCTCGGCCCGCCGCACGAGGGTGCGCTGGATCTCGAGCCCGGTGTAGTCGCCCGCGAAGGCCGTGCGACGGAAGGTGTGCGCGCCGAAGAAGCGCTGAGAGATGCGCCCGTCGTCCTCGCGCGCGAAATCCATGCCCCATCGTTCGAGGTCTCCGATGCCGCGCTCCGCGCCCCGCGTCACGACCTCGACGGTGTGCGGGTTCGCGAGCAGGTAGCTCTCCTTGATCGTGTCGGCGGCGTGCTGCTGCCAGGTGTCGTCGGCGTCCATCGTCGCGAGGGCGGCGTTGATGCCGCCGGCTGCGAGCGCGGTGTGCGCGTCGCCGCGAGGGCGTTTACCGACAGCCAGCACGTCCACGCCGCGTTCTGCCACCTCGATCGCGGCCCTCAGGCCGGATCCGCCGGTACCGATGACGAGGACGGTGGTGGAGATCTGTCGTTCGCGAGTGCTCATGCGTCCACGCTAAGAACTTCTGGTCGATAACTCCAATGCATAGTTTCACTTGTCCTGATAGCGTGAAAGCATGAACCTGGAGCAGTTGCGCGGCTTCGTCGAAGTCGCCGATCTCGGACACTTCACACAGGCCGCGGCGAAGCTGCACCTCGCGCAGCCGTCACTGAGCCGCCAGATCTCGTCGCTCGAGGTCGAGCTGGGCGCCGAGCTCTTCCATCGTGCTCGTGGCAATATCACGCTCACCGATGCGGGTGAGACGCTGCTCCCTCGTGCGCGGCGGATGCTGGCGGATGCTGACACCATCCGCGCGGAGATGGGGGAGCTCGCGGGGCTCCAGCGGGGGCGCGTGCGCCTGGGCGCGACGCCGACCCTCTGCATCAGCCTCGTCGCCGAGGCGATGGCCGCATTCCATTCCGCGCATCCAGGTGTCGAGCTGCTGCTCACGGAGGCGGGGTCGAACGTCCTGATCGAGCAGCTCGCCGCTGGCACCGTCGACATGGCGCTCATCACGCTGTCGGACGCGCTCCCGGTGTCGGGCTCGGCGCTGGTGCGCACTCCGCTGCTCACGGAGGAACTGGTGGTGGTGTCGTCCGCCGAGCATGCGCCGGTCGCGGAGGAGGGGATCGATCTCGAGGCTCTCTCACGCCTGCCGCTCGTGTTCTTCGCCGAGAGTTACGATCTGCGTGCGGTGACGGATTCCGCGTTCCGCGCGGCCGGCCTCGCACCTCTCCCAGTGGTCGAGGGGGCGGAGATGGATGCCGTACTGCGCTTCGTGGAGCGGGGCCTCGGCGTGGCCGTGGTGCCGGCGATGGTGCTGCTCGACAGGCCCACTCTGCGCTCTGTGCGGCTGATCGAGCCGAGGCTGATCCGCACGATCGGCCTCGCGCACCGCTCGGACGTCAATCCCACTCGTGCCGCCTCCGCGATGCGCCGCGTCATCGCCGCCACGGCACGCGAGCTCGTCGAGCGCGATCCCGCGACGATGGCGCTGGTCGCCGGGACGCCGGGCGGTGGCTCCGGAGCAACAGGCCGATGATGACGCGATCATCGGCCGGGCCGTCGCGCATACTGCTGCCCGCTGTACTGGTGATGCTCTTCGTGCTGTCGCCGCTGCGATTCGCGCCGCCGCCGCCCGCGGCCGGTATCGAGTCGGCGGTGTCCAGCAGATGACCGAGGAGGCGTTGCTGATCGAGTTCGCCGTCGGGTGACGGCATCCGCTCAAGCGGGCTTGTCCGCCCGAGGGTGCAGAACACCGGATGCTGCGCCCAGCGCCGCACCGACGAGGGTGTCGATGACCCGTTCCACTGCGACGTCCATGGATCCGATCTCGCCGGTCGCCGCGCCGGTGAGGAGCAGTACGAGCGGCGTGATGAACACCAGCGCGAGGGCGTAGTTGCGGATCACCACCAGCTCGATCGTGAACTGCAGTGCGCCGAGCAGCAGCGCCAGCCACAGCCCCGACGGGTGCAGCAGCGCCAGCAGCGCATACGCGCCGACGCCGATGACGGTGCCCAGCATCCGGTGCAGCCCGCGTTGGAACGCCGCCCTGCGGGCTGCTGCCACGCCGATCACGGCGACCGCCGCGCCGACGATCCAGTAGCTGCGGCCGGGATCCACGATCGTGGCGAGCAGCACCCCGAGCACCGAGACGATGACGACGCGCAGCAGCAGCATCCGCGCGTCGGCATCCAGCGCCGGCCCGGGGAGCAGCTCGCGCAGCGGCCGCGCTCGTCTCGCTCGCACCCGCGGCAGCAGCAGAGGTGTGAGCGCGACCAGGTAGGAGAAGGCGACGCCTGCGGCGAAGGCCGCGACGTACACGAGCGGGGCGACAGGGGCCGTGGCGATCACATGCGCGGACAATCCGAACACCAGCACGAAGAACAACGGACCGGGCGGGCCCAGTCGGAACCCGAACGCCAGTGCCGCGCTGATGACGGCGACGACGATGACGCCGACGCTGACCAGCCACGCGTCGTGGGCGACGAGCACGCCGAGCGCGGCACTGACGATCAGCCCGGCGCCGACGAACGGCAGTACTCTGGCGCGTTCGACCACGGGCGAGAATCCTGCGAACAGCACGGTGAAGGCGCCGGAGGCGGCGATGAACCCGAGGACGGGTTGTCCGAGCATCGTCATGAGGGTGATGGGCACGGCGAATGCGAGCGCGGCCTGAAGCCCCAGCTGCCATCGAGGTCCTGGTGACGGGCCGAAGGCGAAGAGACTCACATCTCTATTGTCCTCCCGACGCTCGGCTGCCCCCATCGAGGAGCCGCCACAGTCGCGCCCATTGCTCGGAAGTGAGGTCCCGTGGCAGTGCTGTGCGCGTGATCCCCGCCGAGCTCAGCGCCCGATCGACGTTTGTCGGGGGATGCCGGTCACCACGGAGAATCTGCCGGATGCCGTTGCCGCGGCTTCGGAACACCGCGCCGACGAAGCGTTCGAACCGCCGTCGATCACGATAAGGCAGAAGCGGCGCCGCACGGCGTTCGATCGAGAGGATGCCGCCGTCGACCGCCGGCATGGGGCGGAAGTGCCGGGCGGGAACACGCTCGTGCAGCCGGAACTCGTACCAGGGCCCGGCCTGTGCGGTCATCATGGTCGCGCCTCCCACACCGGCGCGCTTGCGCGCGACCTCCCACTGCGTGAGCAGGATCGCGTGCTGCCATTGCGTGGCCGACAGCAGGCGGCGCAGCAGGGGCGTCGTCAGATGGAAGGGGAGGTTTCCGACGATCACCGGTCGATCCAACGGCTCGAGCATGGCATCGGCGTGATGGATGCTCGCGCCGTCGATGCCGGCGCGCAGCCGATCGACGCGCCGCGCGTCGATGTCGATCGCGCGCAGATCCCGCCCCAACCGAGACAGGTGCCGGGTCAAGGCGCCGTCACCGGCGCCGATCTCGAGGATCGCACCCTCGGTGGCGGCGGTGAGAGCAGTGAGTCGTTGGAGAGTCGGACGGTGGGTGAGGAAGTTCTGGCCGAGTTCGTGTCGGCCACCGGTATGGGATCGAGGTCGCAAGGTGCGCTCCAGTCGTGAGGAAGGAGCACCCGGCGGCGGGCGTGCGAGGGCACAGCGAACGCGCCTCCGGGTGCAGGACATCCGGAACGACGACGCGCAGTGGCGTTATCCGACCATCAGCGCGCCGTCAGGCGCGGCGGTCGCGGAACGTGAAGCAGCGCGCGTCGAACGACGCGCAAGCGTTTATCAAACCCATGACCGACAGTCTATGGGGCGCTTCAGCGCGCCGCCAGCCACTGCTGGAAGGTCGGCCCGACGAGCAGCGCATCGGTTGCGGGCAGCGCGAAACCCGCGCGCATCCCCTTCATCTGCGCGGTGGGGAGGTTGACGGACGGGATCCACCCGCGGTGTCCTGTCTTGCGTGCGAAGTCCTTGATCATCGCGTCGAGCGCCTCTTCGCGCGGACCGGCGATGTCCTGCGCGCGACCCTGCGGATCTCCGGACGCGAGGGCGGCGAGACGTACACCGACGTCGCGTGCGGCGATCGGCTGCGTGCGCGCCCGCGGCGCGATGTGCAGCGGGCCGACCTTCGCGCGCTCGAAGATCTGGCCGGCGAACTCGTGGAACTGCGTGGCGCGCTGGATCGTCCAGGGCACCCGTGACGTCTCGAGCACTTTCTCCTGAGCGACCTTGCCCGCGTAGTAGTCGTGAGGCATCCGATCTATCCCGACGATCGACAGCAGGATGATGTGTCCGACGCGGGCGTCCTCCGCGGCATTGATGAGGTTGCCGCTCGCGGTGGTGAAGAACTCGATCGAATCCTCTGCGCTCATGGTCGTCACGTTCGACGTGTCGATCACGGCGTCGACACCAGTGAGCGCCGCTGCCAGCCCCTTTCCGCTGAGGAGGTCGACTCCCCGCGAGCGAGCGAGCACCACGGCCTCATGCCCGCCGTTTCGCACCGCCTCGACCGTCGGTCCTCCGACGACACCTGTTCCTCCTGCGACGGCGATCCTCATCGTGCGTCCTCCTTCATGTTCTCGATCCTCTCCGCACGCGAACGCGCCCCCGTGGGGCCGGGAAGCATCAGCACGATCCCCAGCAGAAGGCTCCCCCCGAGCCCGATGATGTTGCCGATCACGTCGATGAGCGGCATCCCGCCGAACTGCATCGCGTGGTAGATCAGGTGCGGCAGCCCGAACACCGTCCATGCGACGCCGACGACGCGGCCGGGTTCAGGCCGTCGTGCGAACGCGGCAGCGATGCTCGCAGCGGCGAGTGCAAGGTACAGCGCACCGACGTCTCGGATCAGATGCTCGTTGTACGGTCCGTCGACGGCGATCCACACCCGACCGAGTCCGGGGAATGCGGAATAGAAGGTCGCGGGCCATAGCGCCGCCCACAGCCCCACGAAGATGCCGACGGCTGCGGTCGTGCCCAGCAGGATGCGTCTGAGGGTCATGCTCATACCCTTTCGACGACACGGCAGATCGAAATGTGAGGCGCACGTCACATTTCTGCTCGTCACATCGTCGACTCTGAGGAAGGATGTGACGGATGGACGAGGTCGACGAACTGGAGCAGGAGCGGCGCAGGCTGCTCGCTCTCGCGTACCGCATGCTCGGCACGGTCGCCGATGCGGAGGACGCCGTGCAGGAGACGTACGTCCGTTGGTACCGGCAGTCGGATGCCGATCGCGCGCTGATCGAGAATCCCGCCGCCTGGCTCACCCGTGTCGCGAGCCGCATCTGCCTCGACATGCTGGGATCCGCCCGCGCCCGCCGAGAGCGCTACGTCGGGGAGTGGTTGCCAGAGCCTCTTCCTGGCGGGTCCGCCATCGCAGCCGCCGTACCCGTCGATCCGCTGGAGTATGTGACCCTGGACGAGTCCGTCAGCGTCGCTCTGATGGTCGTGCTCGAATCGCTCACGCCTGCCGAGCGCGTCGCGTTCGTGCTGCACGACGTGTTCGCCATGCCGTTCACCGAGATCGCCGAGACGGTGGGAAGGACTCCGGATGCCACCCGCCAGCTCGCTTCCCAGGCGCGTCGGCGCATCAGGGAGCGCCGTGCCGGTGCCGCGTCCAGAGAACAGCACGACGCGGTCGCCCGTGCCTTCGCCGCAGCGACGACGACAGGGGAGCTCTCCGCGCTGATCGCCGTTCTGGATCCGAACGTGGTGCTGCGCTCAGACGGCGGCGGGAAGGTCTCTGCCGCCATCCGCCCCGTCATCGGCGCGGATCGCGTCGCGCGGTTCCTGCTCGGCCTCCCGCGCCTGAAGCCCACAGCGATCACCGAGCCGACGCTCACCCCCGAGGGGCTGGCGTTCCTCGTCACGATCGACGGGCGCGCCGATTCGGTCATCTCCGTAGACGTGACGGGTGACCGGATCACAGACGTCTACATCGTCCGCAATCCTGACAAGCTCACCCTCTGGCGCTGAGCCCGCTCGACCGCGCCCGCCTACCGCGGATCAGTCGGCGGCCGGCTCCCGCGGCGGATTGTGCATGAACTCGATCCGGATGCCGCTGTCGTCCTCCACGAACGATGCGTAGTACCGCTCGCTGAATCGCGGATAGAGCTTCGGATCGCGAACGGCCGTCCACCCTGCTGCCAGCGCTGTCGCGTGCAGCTGATCGACCTCGTCCCGAGTGCCGACGGCGAACGCGAGGTGCTGCCATCCGACGCGGCCATGCCGGTGCGGCCCCGCCTCGGACTCGCGGGCGGGGAACAGGATCAGTTCGGGTTCGTCATCTCGCTGCCACGACACGGAGCCGTCCGCATCGACCCTGGTGAATCCCAGACCGACCATCACCGGATCGAACTGCGAGATGGCGCGGGGGAGGTCGTCGATAGTGATTCCGAGATGATCGAGCACGAGCATCTGCCCAGTCTCATCCATCACCGCGAGAACACGCGAGAGGATGGCGGCCGAGTCTCGCTCAGAACAGTGCCGTAGGTAGCGCGCCCTCGAACTCGAGCAGCCAGCGCTTGGTCACAAGGCCCTGGCCGCTGTCGCCGCCGGAGTAACCGCCCAGCCCGTCGCTGGCGACGACGCGGTGGCAGGGAACGATGATCGGCACGGGGTTCGCACCCATGACTGCTCCGACACCGCGGGCGGGGATGCTGGTGCCGCTCCTCGCCGCGAGCTCGCCGTACGTGACCGACTCGCCGTGATCGACCGTCTCCGCCAACGCGGTCAGCACCGCATGCGTGACGTCGGTCTGGCGCCCGAGGTCGAAGGGGACATCGAAACGGGTCAGCCGGCCATCGAAGTAGGCGTGCAATTGCCGCAGTGCCTCGACCAGAACCGGATCGTCCGCGGATCCGCTCTCCGGTGGCGGTGCAGACAGCCACGCCACCCGTGTGATGGAGTCGCCGTCGCTGAAGACGGTGAGCCGCCCGACGGGCGTGTCCAGTGTTCCTGCTGACATGCGCTCGACTGTAGCCCGGGAGGCCGACATCCCGTGCGCGCTCGGTTCAGAGCTCGATGCCGTGGGATTCGTCGTTCACGCCGGCGTTGCCGCCCTTGCGCGATTCGACCGCGATGAGCCACACGAGTGAGACCACAGCGGCGAGCAGCAGGCCGAGCCACACGTTCTGCAGGATCAGGCCGATCACGATTCCCAGCACGACGAGGACGACCGTGCCGCCGAGCCAACTCCACCGCTGCTTCTTCGTCGCCGCCATGCCCTCAGCATAGGGTCGCGCCGGTTCAGGTCGCAGTTCTCGTCGCTTCGCCGGGTTCACGGCGACAGGAATTGCGACCTGAACGTGTTGCGTGTCAGCGGCGGCGGTGATCCTCGGGCGCCAGCCGCGGGCCACGGCGGGGTTCGAGCAGCCCGCTGGCGAGGATGAGACGGATGACCCGATGGCGGTTGCCCGCCCATGGGGCGAGGAGTTCCAGCATCCCGTCATCGTCCACGCGTGAGCCGGTGAGCGCGTAGCCGACCTGGTGTGCGAGATGGTAGTCGCCGACGCTCACGGCATCCGGGTCTCCGAGGGCGCGGATGCGCGTCTCCGACGACGTCCATGCGCCGATACCCGGAAGGCTGGTGAGGATGCGGTCGCGCTCCGCGCCGCTCCGGGCCGAGAGCACGACGTCGCTGATGCGCTGTCCGCGCTCGGCGGCACGAACGATGGCGCGCGACTGCGGAGGCTCGACGCCGGCACGGTGCCAGGCCCAGGAGGGGATCAGGCGCCAGCCCTCGATCGTCGGCGGCGCGAACATCGGACGCGGAGTCGGGCCCGGTGCGCGTTCACCGAAGCGCGTGATCAGGGTGCGCCAGGCGCCGAAGGCCTGGAACGACGTCACCTTCTGCTCGATCACTGAGCTCGCGAGCGCATCGAAGACGAGATCGGTGCGGGTCAGACGTGTGCCGGCGGTGCGGCGAGCGACATCGGCGAGATGCGGATGGCCCGCCGCGACGAGACTCGAGACGTCGAAGCCGCTCGCGTCGTCGTCGGCGCCGCAGAGTGAGGGCAACTGCGCGAGCGCCCATTCGGCACCTGCGCCCCACGCCGTCGCGTGAATCCCTTCGGTGCTCTGCCGCAGTGCCAGGGTCGCGACGCCCTCGGGCGTGCGGCTCGCGCGCCACAGCGTCATGCCGTCGACGAGCATGGTCGGATCCTTCGGCCCGCGCATGAGCACGCCGACCGTGCGGAACAGATTCAGCGGGTGCGCAGGGCGGTACGCGGCGGTGTGAGGCGGGTCGATCGGGGCGTGTGCTGCGGCTGCGGCATCAGCGATCGACGTCATGCGAACACCCTACGTCCGGCGCCTGACACCGCGGTGTTCACAACTCCTCACAGATCGCCGTCTCCACGACGGAACGGCGTCATCCGTGCGGATCCTCTCTGTTTCTTGAGGAGTCATGAACCGGCGAGGCAGCGAAGAGGTGCCGGCGCTGCCTCAGAAGCGGTCGGGCGAAGGCGTGCCGTGGCCGTAGCGGATCACGACGTCAGCGTGGCGGTCGAAGCGGTAGCCGACGCCGCGGACGGTGCGCACGATGTCCTCGTAGCGGCCGAGCTTGGCGCGCAGACGACGCACGTGCACGTCGATCGTGCGCTCGCCGGGGGTCTCGTCGTCGGGCGACTGCCACAGCGCTCCGACCAGTTCGGTGCGCTCGATCGTGCGTCCCTCGCGGAGCACGAGGTACTGCAGCAGCTCGAACTCCTTGTACGTGAACGCGGCCGAGTCGCCGTCGATCAGCACACGCTTGCGGGAGATGTCGACGGTGACGCCGTAGTCCTCGTCCTGCTCTTCCTCCTCGGCGGCCTTGGTGCGCGCGATCGCACCGGGCTCCTGCAGGGCGAGACGAACGACGTCGAGGTCGCGGCCGCCCGAGCCGTGCGGGGCGAGGGCGACGGTGGCGTGGGTCTCCGCGCCTGGGGCGAGCTCGGCGAGGGTGCGGCGCAGGGCGTCGACGAGCAGCGGCAGGCTCACACCGGCTTCGGCGGCCTTGATCTCGTCGAGTCCGACGTAGAGGGCGAAGCCGCGCGGCGAGCGCGTCGCGGGAAGATCGGCGGGAGCGGGCGATGCGGCGGCGGGTGCCGGCTCGACGAGCGGCGGAACAGCACGCAGATGAGGGGCACGAGCGGCAGAACGCTCAAGGGTGGCGATGTTCGACATGATGATGGGTTCCTTGCGAAGGGTGAGCCGATACGGCTCGGATGTGTTGCGTGAATGACCTGGAGGGCCGGGAGCGAGCACGCAGGTGGGTGCTCGGGGCTCCTTCTTCGCAGATCGCGAATACGGGGAGCGTGGCGGGGTGGCTGGGGTCAGCTACACATTCGGCAACACATGCCAACGCAGCCGGGCATCATCATCCCGGCAGTCCTGTTCGCCTCCTGGGCGGACGAGGGACGCGCGTTGGTGGTCATGGGTGGATTATTACTGAGAATGTCGGGTCGTGTCAAAACGTAACCTTGTGTCCGCGGGCGGGCTTACCGTGGAATGATGACTGGTTCGCACATCGTCGACGGCTTCATCCTCACCGATGAGAAGGATGCTTCGCGATACACACTCACCCGCGACGGGGTCCTCGTGAGCGCCCTCGACTACCGCGACGACGGCACGACGATCGCCCTGACCAGAGCCTTCACGATCCCGACTTTCCGCGGTAACGGGCATGCTGCGCGAGTCGTCGAGGGTGCCGTGGCCGACATCGAGGATCGCGGCGACCGCAAGGTCGATCCCGTGTGCTGGTATGTGGCGGAATGGTTCGAGCAGAATCCCGAGCACGCGGGACTTCTGCGTCGTCGCTGATCCGCGGAGTGTGACGCACTGTTACACACGCGTCATGTCCTGCAAGTATGGGGACATGAAACTCGCTGAGGCCCTGACGGCCCGAGCAGACCTGCAACGCCGCATCGAACAGATGCGTGCACGCATCACAGCCAATGCCCGGTATCAGGAGGGCGAGGAGCCGGCCGAGGACGCCGCGGCGCTGCTGGGCGAAGCGGAGTCCGCGCTCGCACAGCTGCGCGATCTCATCCGCCGGATCAACGCGACCAACGCCCGCCTCGCGCTGGGGGCAGAGGGCACGATGACCGACGCGCTCGCAGCGCGCGACGTGCTGCGCCTGCAGCACTCCCTGCTGGCGGATGCTGCAGCCGCAGCATCCGGAACCAACACGGGGATGCGGCAGATGCGATCCGAGCTGCGGCAGATCGCCGCCCTGCCCGTCGCAGAACTGCGTGGCGCGGCCGACGGTGTCGCGCAGGAGCTGCGCGAACTCGACAATCGGATCCAGCAGGCGAACTGGACGCACGACCTGGAGGAGTAGAGCGGAAGTCGGTAGCCACGACGAGGCGGGCACAAGCCCTGCCGGAGGGTCAAATCCGGCTCTGCAGGGCGGAGGGCAGCCCAGATCTCGCATCGCGCAGCCCCGTACGCCGTACAGGTGAAAGTGCATCTCGCACACTGCATGACCGCGTGCCGATCGTCATGGTGAGGGTGGGTCAGGGGACCTTCCGGCTCTTACACACGGGTTCGCATCCGATAAGATGGAGCTCTGCTCAGCACCGTTCGCTGAGGCGGTCAGCGCTCAGAACGGGAGCTGGTCCGAGGCTTGAAACCTCCGGCATCCTCACCAGACACCGGAGGTTTTTCCATGTCTTCATCCCTGCGCGCCCATCCGAAAGTGAAGTGGTGGGCGCTCGCGGTCATCTCCCTGACGCAACTGGTCGTCGTGCTCGACGGCACGATCGTGAACATCGCGCTTCCGCAGGCGCAGGCCGCTCTCGATCTGACCGACGGTCAGCGACAGTGGGTCGTCACGGCCTATGCCCTGGCGTTCGGTGCGCTGCTCCTGCTGGGCGGCCGCGTCTCGGACTACTGGGGCCGCAAACGCACCTTCGTCGTCGGCATGGTCGGGTTCGGCCTCGCATCGCTGTTCGGCGGACTCGCCCAGACGGGGGCGGAGCTGATCCTCGCTCGCGGGCTGCAGGGCGTCTTCGCCGCGTTGCTCGCGCCTGCGGCTCTCGCGCTGCTCACGGTCACGTTCCCGTCCGGGCGTGAGCGCAACACCGCGTTCGCCGTCTTCGGTGTGGTCGCAGGCACGGGCGCAGCCGTCGGACTCCTGCTCGGCGGTGTGCTCACCGAGTTCGCCGACTGGCGCTGGTGCCTGCTCGTCAACCTGTTCTTCGTGGCTGTCGGGCTCGTCGGGGGTGCGCTGACGCTCACCGAGAGCAGGGCCGCCGGAGACGGTGGACGCTTCGACGTCTGGGGAGCGATCACGGTCACTCTCGGACTCGGCTCGCTGGTCTACGGCTTCAGCCTGGCCGAGTACGGCTGGGGCGATCCGCTCACCATCGCATTCCTCGCCATCGGCGTTGTGCTGCTCGCGCTCTTCGTGTGGGTCGAATCGAAGGCGGCAGCACCTCTTCTACCTCTTCTGCCGCTGCGCGTCGTCGCGGACAGGGTGCGCGGCGGAGCCTTCCTCATCCAGGCCGTCGCCGGAGCCACCATGATCGGCGCCACGGTGTATCTGACCTTCCACCTGCAGTTCGTGCTCGGAATGGGCGCGTTCATGGCGGGCATCGCCACGCTGCCGCTGCCGATCGCCACCATGCTGGTCGCACCGATCGCGACCAGGCTGCTCGCGATCATCGGTCCGCGCCCGATGCTCATCGGAGGGCCGTTGATCAGCGCGGTCGGACTCTTCTACCTGTCAGGCATCACGCCGAACGGCGACTACTTCGTCCAGATCGCCCCGGCGCTGCTCGTGCTCGGTGTGGGGATGGGCTTCGTCTTCATCCCGCTGCAGAACGTCGCTCTCACCGGCGTCGTCCCGCATGACGCGGGTGTCGCGTCGGCGGTCGCGAATTCGGCGATGCAGATCGGCGGTTCCATCGGGCTCTCGGTGTTCACCGCCGTCTACGCCGCGTCCGTCGGCGGTCACGCGCAGGCGGACGTCTCGATGGGTGCGCTGACGGACGCGTACGGCTGGACGTTCATCGCGGCGTCGATCTTCCTGCTCGCGGCCGCACTCGTCGGACTGCTCATGGTGCGCGGCACCAAGGACGAGCTGCTGCCGCAGCAGGGCGAGGCCGTCCCGGCAGCGCACTGACGGACATGCCGTGGCATCGCCGGCCGGTTCCCGAGCCTGTCGACGGATGCCACGGCACGCCTCGGCGCGAATGTCCGAGGCCGTCCGTACGGTGTGAATATGCGAATCCTGCACACCTCCGACTGGCACATCGGCCGCACATTCCATGGCAACTCGACCATGGATGCGCTGGCCGAGGTTCTGGGCGCGCTGGTCGAGCAGGTTCGTGACAATGCGGTGGATGTCGTGCTCGTCGCCGGCGACGTGTTCGATTCCTCGACTCCGGCAGGTCCCGCGTACACGCTGCTGGGAGACGCCCTCGTCGGCCTCCACGACGCAGGCGCCAAGGTCATCGTCACGAGTGGCAACCACGATTCCGCAGCACGACTGGGTTTCCAGGCGCGTCTGCTGCGCGACGGCATCCACGTCGTCACCGATCCTCTGGCGGTCGGCACGCCGATCACGATCTCCGATTCGGACGGCCCGGTGCATTTCTACGGCATCCCGTATCTCGAGCCTGCGATCGTGCGTCAGCACTGGCCAGATGCCCTGCTGCGCACCCAGGCGCAGACCATGGCGCACGCCATGGGTCTCGTCCGCGCCGGTACCGACGCTCACGACGGGCGCTCCGTGGCGATCGCGCACTGCTTCGCGGCCGGGGTGGATGCCACGGCGGGGCTCGAGCGCGAAGTGCGTCAAGGCGGGCTCGACGTGGTGCCGCTCGATGTCTTCGACGGCCCCGACTACATCGCGCTCGGTCATATCCACGGGCGGCAGCAGCTCAGCGAACGCGTCCGCTACGCAGGGGCGCCGTTGCACTACAGCTTCGGTGAGCAGCACAAGGAGCGCGGCTCCTGGCTGGTCGACCTCGACGCGTCCGGTCTCGCCGCCGTCCAGTGGCTCGCACTGCCGGTGCCGCGGCGACTCGTGACGCTCACGGGCACCCTCGATGAGATCCTCTCCGCGGCGAACGTCGAGGCGCACGCCGACGCCTGGGTGTGCGCGATCTACACCGACGCACTGCCCCAGGCCGAGCCGATGCGCCGGCTCAAGGAGAGCTTCCCGCATTGCGCGATGGTGCAGCACACGCCGACCGGCGGTGCCGAGCGCGCGCAGCGCTCCTACGCCGAACGCCTCAAGTCGGCGGTCACCGACACCGAGCGCATCGAGGCCTTCCTCGAGCACGTGCGCGCCGGTCAGGGCCCTGGCGAACGAGAGAGCGAGCTCATCCGAGAAGTCCTCGACGACCGCGTGGCCGCCGAGGCCCTCGTCTAGTGCGTCTCCACCGTCTCGAGATCGAGGGGTTCGGTCCGTTCCTCGATCGCCAGGTCGTCGACTTCGACGGCTTCGCCGACGACGGCATCTTCCTCATCGCGGGTCGAACGGGGGCGGGCAAGTCGAGCATTCTGGATGCGGTCTGCTTCGGCCTGTACGGGGGAGTGCCGAGGTACGAGAGCGGCGACAAACGCCTGCGCAGCGATTACTGCGCTCCCGAAGACCTCAGCGAGGTGGTCGTCGAGTTCAGCACCACAGCCGGCCGGTTCCGGGTGACGCGATCACCGGAGTATCAGCGGCCGGCCAAGCGCGGCGGCGGGCTCACTAAGCAGCCGTCCGCCGTGGCGCTCGACGAATGGATCGACGACGCCTGGGTCGGCAGGGCCGCGCGCGCGGTCGACGTCGGGAACGAGCTCGATGAGATCCTGCAGCTGAGCAGAGAGCAGTTCCTGCAGGTGATCCTGCTCGCGCAGAACAGGTTCGCCCGGTTCCTGCTCGCCGACAGCAAAGAGCGTCAAGCGCTGCTGCGTCGACTGTTCGGCACCGAGCGCTTCGAAGACGTGCAATCGCGGTTCGACGAGCGACGCCGCGCCGCCGAGAACGCGCTCGCAGGGCGGCTCGCCACTGTCACGGCGCGCGTCGAAGAGGCGGAGCGCGTGGTCACGGCCGCGTCGCTGTGGGGCGATCGCGCGGGCGGCGAGGACGCTGCGTCTACCGCGTCCGGCCCAACGAGCACCGAAGCCAGACTCGAGGCTCTGCGGCTCGCGCTCACTCGCGCCGAGTACCAGGCCGAGCGACGTGTCGCCGAGCAGGAAGATGCGGAGAAGACCCTCACCGCGGCGGATGCTGCGCTCGTCGCCGCTCGCGACGAGCAGAAGGCGCAACGGGAGCGCGATCGCGCACGCGCGGCGCTCGAGGCGCTCGATGACGATGAACCGCAGGTCGCCGAGGCCCGCCGCGCACTCGAGCGCGCACGCGCTGCCGAGGCGCTGCGAGCAACCATCACGGCCACGACCCGTGCGGAGACCGCGCGCTCGGTCGCGGCTGCGGCCGAGGAGACGGCGCGATCGGCATGGGAGGCGTCCGGCACCGGTCGTGCGGAGATCATGGCGGAAGCCGATGCCGTCGCCGCGCTCGAGGCCTGGGCCGCGGACCGCACCCGTGAGAGCGGAGGCTGGGCACGAGCCGCCGAGCTGGAAGCCGCGGCGCCGGCGTTGGCGGCAGAGCTGGATTCTGCCGAGAAGCAGGTCGCCGCAGCCACCGAGCGCATAGACGCGGGAGAGGCCGAGCGCTCAGCCCTGCCGACCGTGCTCGCCGAGCTGACGGCTGAGCGCGATGAGATCCGTCGGCGCGCAGATCGCGTCGACGATCTGGCCCGGTCACACGATGCCGCGAAGGCGAGGCGAGATGCCGCAGTCGAGGGCGAACGGCTCAGCCACGAACTCGATGCCGCAGAACGACGCCTCTCCGACGCCACCACGTTGCTCGCTGCCGCTCAGAGCGAACTCGCCGAGTTGCGCAGGCGACGCCTTGACGGCTTCGCCGGAGAGCTCGCGACAGCACTCGTCGACGGCGAGCCCTGCGCGGTGTGCGGCTCGACGTCGCATCCGGCCCCGGCCGTGCACACCGATCCCGTCTCGTCCGACGACATCGAGTCGGCGGAGACGGCGCGGGATGCTGCGGCCCGAGCCGAACGCGATGCAGCGGAACGCGTGGCCTCCGTGCGGACATCGCTCGCGGCCGCGGGTGCACGGGCGGAGGAGCGCACCGTCGAGTCCGCAGGGGCGGAGGTCGATGCGGCGTCGGCGGCTCACGCAGCGGCCGTCTCAGCCGTCGATATGCTGGCAGCAGTCGAATCGCGGCTTTCGGAGGCGAACGCCCGTGCCGCGCAGCTCGATGAGGAACGCACGGGCTCCGTCGCGGCGCTGGCCACGGCTCGCGAGTCCTATGCCCTGGTCGCTCAACGCAACCGCGAGGCGCAGTCGCTGATCGCCGATGCCAGGGGCGCGTTCGAGACCGTCGCGCAGCGGGTGGCCGACACGGCGGCGCAGATCAGCGCGGCCCGAACGCTCGCGGCGGCGATCGCCGAGCACGCCCGACGCACAGCGGCGCTGTCGGAGGCGACGGCAGAACAGGAAGCGGCTCTCGCAGCCTCAGACTTCGACGATGCCGGTGGCGTCGAGCAGGCGCTGCTCTCCTCGGCAGAGCAGGCAGCACTGGATTCGCGCATCACCGCCCACTCGGTGCAACGCGCCAAGGAGAAGGCGACGCTGCTCGAACTCGAGCTGCGCACCCTCCCGGAAGAGCCCATCGATCTGACTCCGGTAGAACAGTCGGCGGCCGATGCTCGGGCGGTGTGGAAAGCGGCCGTCGATGCGCGCGGCCGTGCGCAGAGCACGGCCACGCAACTGGCGGAGCTCATCGAGTCCGCGGCATCCGCGCACGCGCGCAGCGCCGACGAGCAGTCCGAGTACGAGATCGTTCGCGGCCTCGCAGACACGATCGCCGGTCGTGCAGGCAACACTCACAAGATGACTCTCGAGACGTTCGTGCTCGCGGCTGAGCTCGAGGAGATCGTCCAGGCCGCCAATCGTCGGCTCAGTGACATGTCGACCGGTCGGTATCAACTGCAGCACTCCGACGCTCTCGCGGCACGGGGCGCGGCATCCGGTCTCGGCATCGTGGTCTTCGACGCCTTCACAGGCCAGACGCGACCTGCGCAGTCGCTCTCGGGAGGCGAGACGTTCCTCAGCTCCCTCGCGCTCGCTCTGGGCCTCGCCGAGGTGGTGACCGCGCGGGCGGGCGGTATCCAGCTCGACACCCTGTTCATCGACGAGGGGTTCGGATCACTCGACGCGGACACCCTCGACGTGGCGATGCGCACGCTCGACGAGTTGCGCTCCGGCGGGCGCACGGTCGGCATCATCAGCCACGTCGAGTCGATGCAGGAACAGATCCCCGCTCAGCTCGTGGTCGAGCAGACCGAGAGCGGACCCAGCCGCATCCGTACCTGAGCGGAGCTCAGGCGTTCGCGGGGCTCCATGCCGAGACATCGTCGAGCGCACGCAGATCCTCGGCCGACAGCTCCAACCGCGTGCTGGCGAGCAGATCGGCGACCTGCTCGACCCGTGACGCGCTCGCGATCGGTGCCGCGACGGTCGGCTGCGACCGTAGCCACGCCAGCGAAACCGACGTGATGGATGCATCGTGCGCCGCGCCGATGCGCTCGAGCTCGTCGATGATGCGCAGTCCATGAGGGGTGGCGTACTTCGCGGCGCCGCCGGCGCGTGCCGAATCGACGGCGGACGCGTCCGTCGAGCGGTACTTCCCGGTGAGGAATCCGCTCGCGAGCGCGTAGTACGGCACGAGGCTCAGCCCGAACTCCTCGGCGAGCGGGATGATGCTCTCTTCGACGTCGTTGCGGTGCACGAGGTTGTAGTGCGGTTGCACTGCCACGGGGACGGCGGTTCCGGCATCCTGCGCGAGCGAGATCCACGACCGGATGCGATCGGCGGAGTAGTTCGAGACGGCGGTGTGGCGCACCAGCCCGTCGGTGACGAGCTGGCCGAACGCCGCGACGGTCTCCTCGAGGGGAGTCTCGGCGTCGTCGAAGTGCGCGTAGTACAGGTCGATCGTGTCCACGCCGAGCCGCGTCAGAGAGGCCTCCGCCGCGGCGCGGATGTTCTTGGCGGAGAGGCCCTTGAACTGCGGGTGGGAGCTGACCTTCGTCGCGATGGTGATGTCGCGGGGCCGGCGTGAGGCGAGCCACTCCCCGATGATCGTCTCGCTCTCGCCACCGCTGTTACCCGGGACCCAGGCGCTGTATCCGTCGGCGGTGTCGATGAAGTTCCCGCCGCCTGCGGTGAATGCGTCGAGGATCTCGAACGAGGCGTCGCGGTCGGCGGTCCAGCCGAACACGTTGCCGCCGAGGGCGAGGGGGAGCACGTCGAGGTCGCTTCTGCCGAGGAGAGTCATGAGGTCTGCTTTCTGTCGTCTGACCGAGTCAAGCGCCTCGGTGCCGGACATATTCCCGACATGTCACGACGGCGTAACAGTCAAGGGGGATACTGGGACGCATGACGCTTCAGCAGGAGATCGCTCAGACACTCGGGGTGCAGGCCGAGATCGACCCGGCCGTCGAGATCGAACGGCGCGTGCAGTTCCTCATCGACTACCTCACCAAGGCCGGCGCGAAGGGCTTCGTGCTCGGAATCTCCGGAGGGCAGGACTCGACTCTCGCGGGTCGGCTGGCGCAACTCGCCGTCGAACGCGTGCGATCCGGCGGCGGTGACGCGACGTTCATCGCCGTGCGCCTGCCCTACAAGGTGCAGGGCGACGCCGATGACGCGACTGCGGCGCTCGGCTTCATCGCACCCGATCGCACCGTCGAGGTGAACATCCAGAACGGTGTCGACGGCGTGGAGAAGGACATCGAGCAGGCGGCCGGCGCCGACATCTCCGACTTCAACCGCGGCAACATCAAGGCACGCATCCGCATGGTGACGCAGTACGCGCTGGCCGGGCACGACGGGCGTCTGGTGATCGGAACCGACCATGCCGCCGAGGCCGTCACCGGCTTCTTCACGAAGTTCGGCGACGGCGGTGCCGACATCCTGCCGCTCGCCGGCCTCACCAAGCGGCAGGGCAAGGCGCTGCTGCGCGCGCTCGAAGCCCCGGAACGGCTCTGGACGAAGGTGCCGACCGCCGACCTTCTCGACGACCAGCCCGGTCGCGCCGATGAGGACGAGCTGGGTCTCACCTACGAGCAGATCGACGACTATCTCGAGGGCAAGCCGGTGGATGCCGACGCCGCGGCCCGGCTGGAGGGGAAGTACCTCGCCAGTCAGCACAAGCGCCACCTCCCCGTCGGCCCCTCCGACGACTGGTGGCGCTGAGCCGACCGCCTCGCCGGGACCGCGCTGTCTGATGCCCCGGCTACTCTCGAAGCATGCGGATCGACACCCAGGCGCAGCGCGTCATCTTCAGCGCGAGCGACCTGAAGGCGGCCGCCGAGTGCGAGTTCGCCTGGTCCCGCGCGATCGATGCGAAGCTCGGCAGAGTGCCGGCTGTCGTCGAGCCGGAAGACGCCACGCTCGCCCGCGCGGCGAAGCTCGGTGATCTGCACGAGGTGAAGGTGCTCGAGGCGTACCGCGAGCGTTTCGGTGCGGATGCCGTGCATGAGGTCGCCAAGGTGTCGTCCGCCGATGCGTCTTCGCTCGCGGAGGCGGTCGCGGAGACCGGCGCCGCACTGCGCTCCGACGCGAAGGTGCTGTTCCAGGCGGCGTTCTCGACCGAGGAGTTCGTCGGTTTCGCCGACTTCCTGCTCCGCGAAGACGACGGGTCGTGGCGGGTGCAGGACTCCAAGCTCGCTCGCACCGCGCGCGTCACGGCTCTCATGCAGCTGGCAGCATATGTCGATCAGCTCGATGCGCTGGGTATCCCGCGGTCGGATCGCGTCGACCTCATCCTCGGCGACGGAAGCATCAGCACGCATGCCGTCGACGACCTGCTGCCGCTGTTCCACGTGCGCAGGGCCCGCCTGCGCGCATTGATCGCCGACCGTGACGTCGGGGCAGGGGCGGCCGGCGCTGCGCTCGCCTGGGGTGATGACCGCGGAGACCTGGAGATCGTCGCGTGCGGGCGCTGCGCCACGTGCACCGAGCAGGTCGACGCGCATCGCGATCTGCTCATGGTGGCGCGCATGCGTCCTGTGCAGCGCGCCCGTCTGCGGGCCGGCGGCATCGAGACGATCGACGAGCTCGCCGCGGCCGTCACTGCACCCGTCGGCATGAACGTCGACACCTTCGAGTCGCTTCGCGCCCAGGCGCGGCTGCAGCTGCGTGCCGACGCCGACGACACGCCGACGTTCGACGTCCACCACCCCGGAGCGATCCACACGCTGCCCCGTCCGAGTCGCGGCGACATCTTCTTCGACTTCGAGGGCGACCCGCTCTACACCGAACCTGCCGCCGACGGCCGCGCGCAGTGGGGGATCGACTACCTGTTCGGCTGGGTCGACAACGACGACCAGTACACGCCGCTGTGGGCGCACACCTTCGCCGATGAGAGGATCGCGCTCGAGAAGTTCCTCGACTTCGTCGACGCCCGGCGCGCGGCTCATCCCGACATGCACATCTACCACTACGCGCCGTACGAGACCTCGCATCTCGTCGCGATGGCCGCGCGCTACGGCGTCCGCGAATCCGACGTCGACAGGCTGCTGCGCGAGGGCGTGTTCGTCGACCTCTACCCCCTCGTGCTGCGCACGGTGCGGGTGGGGTCGCGCTCGTACTCGATCAAGAAGCTCGAGCCGCTGTACATGGGCGAAGAGGTGCGCACCAGCGACGTGCAGAAGGGCGACGACTCGATCGTGCAGTACGTGGCCGCCCGCGCGCTCGCCGAAGCGGGGGAGAGCGCCGAGGCCGAGTCGGTCCTCGACGACCTGGCCGACTACAACCGCTACGACTGCGTGTCCACCCGCCGGCTGCGCAATTGGCTGATCGAGATCGCGAGGCAGAAGGGCGTCAGCCCCGCACCGCCCGACGATTCCGAAGAACTCGTGTACGAGCCGTCCCACCGGTCGGTGGCCCTGCTCGCCGATGCCGAACGAGACGTCGACGCCGGTGGCGACGGCGAGGTGCACCGCGTCGCCGCCGCGGCGATCGACTACTACCCGCGAGAGGCCAAGAGCTTCTGGGTGGGGCACTTCCAGCGGCTGCGCGAGCCGGTGTCGATGTGGGATCAGACCCGTGACGTCGTGCGCGTCGATGCGGGTCAGAGCACTCTGCGCCGCGAGTGGAGCGTGGAGGAGGGCCGTCGTGTCTCCTCGCGCGAGATCGAGATCCGAGGCGAGATATCGCCGGGGACCACCCTCGGCGCGGGAGCGAACCCTTTCGTGCTGTACCCGTTCCCCGCACCGTTTGACATCGAGGCCCCGTCGAGGGCCGTGCACGTCGCACGCGCGGTAACGATCATCGAGGTGCTCGACGACGGGTACGTCATCGCCGAGACCGCCGTGGGCGGACAGACCTGGGACGAGTTCCCTGTCGCCCTCACCCCCGCTGCTCCGCCGCGGGTCGTGTCGTTGCAGGGAGCGATCGACGAATGGGCGGATGCCGTGCACGAAGCGGCTCCCTCCTTCCCGGCGGATGCGGCGACCGACATCCTGCGGCGCATCCCGCCGCGCACGCGGTCGGGCGCCGGCCTGCCCGCCGTGGCCGGGGCCGCAGCCGGCGTCGACAGGATCGATGCCATCGTGCGGGGGGTGCTCGAGCTCGACCACAGTTATCTCGCAGTGCAGGGCCCTCCTGGCACGGGCAAGACCTACACCGGATCGCGGGTCATCGCCCGTCTCGTGAACGAGCACGGCTACCGCGTCGGCGTCGTCGCGCAGTCGCACGCGATCATCGAGACGCTGCTCGAACGCATCGTCGCAGACGGCGTCCCGCCCGGGCAGGTCGGCAAGGCGCCCAAGGACAAGGACGGCGATCCGACGTACACCGCGATCCCCAAGACGGGGATGGGGTCGTTCCTCGCCGAGCACCAGGGGCAGGGCGTCGTCGTCGGCGGTACGGCATGGGACTTCAGCAACACGGCCCGCGTCGAGCGGCACGGCCTCGACCTGCTCGTGATCGATGAGGCAGGGCAGTTCTCGCTGGCCTCGACGATCGCCGTCGCGGCAGGCGCGAAGAGCCTGCTGCTGCTCGGCGACCCGCAGCAGCTGCCGCAGGTGAGTCAGGGTGCGCACCCCGAGCCGGTCGACACCTCGGCGCTCGGCTGGGTGATGGACGGCGACGCGGTGATCCGTCCCGAGTACGGCTACTTCCTCGATCGCAGCTGGCGGATGCATCCGTCCGTCGCGGCTCCGGTCTCACGGCTCTCCTACGCCGGCAAACTCGCGTCGGCACCGGGGACCGACCGACGCGCGGTCTCAGGGATCGAGCCGGGGCTCCACGTCATCGCGCTGCGTCATCGCCGCAACGCGACGCAGTCACCCGAGGAAGCCGCCGAAGTCGTACGCATCGTGCGCGATCTGCTCGGGCGCGAGGTCGCCGAGGCGGATGCCGCGCCCCGGCCTCTCACTGAGGCGGACATCATCGTCGTCGCGCCCTACAACGCGCAGAAGCAGCTCGTGATCGACGCCCTGGCCGCCGCGGGACTGACCGGTGTGCCGGTGGGCACGGTCGACAACTTCCAGGGCAAGGAGGCCGTCGTCTCGATCACCACGCTCGCCGCATCCAGCGGCAGAGACGCACCGCGCGGACCGGAGTTCCTGCTGCTGCAGAACCGTCTGAACGTCGCGATCTCGCGCGCCCAGGTCGCGGCATACCTGATCCATTCGCCGGCGCTGCTCGACGATCTGCCCCGCACGCCGGAGGGGGTCGCGCGGATGAGCGCCTTCGCCCGCCTGGTGGGCGCCGACCGGCTGTGATGAGGACCGCGAACGTGACCGACCCAGTAGGCGACCGAGGAAGAACGATGCACACGATCGACGACATCCTGCATGCATCCGCCGGATGGGTGTGGTTCCCGCGCGACAGCGAGCAGCAGAAGGAGCATCTGCAGCTGGTGCGCTATCCACAGCGGTTCGGTGGCGGCGTGCGCGGTTCTCAGGTGCAGTCCGACGCTGATCCCTTCGCCGTGCTCGAGCACGCCGTCGCCCGCACCAGAGCCTGGAGCGAGGCGCAGCTCACATTCTGGACCAACGCGTCGGACCGGCCCGATCTCGAGGACGAGCTGCGCCGTCGCGGCGCGGAGCACGTCGACACGGTCACCGTCTTCGCCGCGGCGATCGACGAACTCGAGATCGTCGTGCCGGACGACGCGACGGCCGAGATCGTCCGGACTCTCGAGCAGGTGCGCGAGGTCGACGGCATCAACGTGCCGGTGTGGAAGCAGTCACCGCTCGACGAGGAGGGGCTGCGGACCGAGCATGATGAGGTCGAGGCGGCGCGTTCCTCGGGAGAGGGCGTCCGGGTGCTGGGCCGTCTCGATGGCGAAGCAGTGAGCACCGGTGGCTGCACGATCGTCGACGGTTTCGCACGGCTGTGGGGTGCCGCCACGCTGGAGCGGGCACGTGGTCGCGGTGCGTACCGGGCCGTCCTGAAGGAGAGGTTGCGAGCGAGCGCTGAGCTCGGTGCGACGAAAGCACTCGTGAAGGGGCGTATCGCGACGTCCGCACCGATCCTGGAGCGGATCGGGTTCAGGAACTTCGGCGACGAGCGCGCCTACCGACTCGACCTCTCGTAGAGGACGCGTGACAACGGATCCGTCGAGCGCGGACCGTGTCACTGCCTGCTGTTACGTTGTCGCCATGACACCGCAACCGATTCATCATTCGCTCAACTACGTCGAGTTGACCGTGACCGACCTCGCTGCGGCGAAGTCCTTCTACACGGACGCGTTCGGCTGGCGTTTCGTCGACTACGGCCCCGAGTACGCCGGCATCGCCGCGGATGATGGTGAGGAGGCCGGTGGCCTTCTGCTCGCGTCCGAGGCGCGTCCGAACGGTGGGCCGCTCGTACTGCTCTACTCCGCCGACCTCGATGCCACAGCGGACGCGGTGGTCAGCGCCGGCGGCACCATCCTGCAGGAGGCGTATGCCTTTCCCGGAGGGCGGCGATTTCATTTCGCCGACCCCAGCGGAAACGAGCTCGGGGTGTGGTCGTCGCAGTGACGGCGGGCGCGCCGTGACTCAGACCGTGCCGTACAGGCGGTCCCCGGCGTCTCCGAGCCCCGGCACGATGTAGCCCTTCTCGTTGAGCCGCTCGTCGAGCGCGCCGAGCACGAGGGTCACATCGCGGTCGCCGACCATCTTCTCGATAGCCTCGACGCCCTCAGGGGTGCCGAGCAGGCAGATCGCCGTGACGTCCTGCGCGCCGCGCTTGAAGAGGAACTCGATCGCGGCACCGAGCGATCCGCCCGTGGCGAGCATCGGGTCGATCGCGAAGCACTGGCGGTCGCTGAGGTCATCGGGAAGGCGCTCGGCGTAGGTCGTCGGTTCGAACGTCGTCTCGTCGCGCACCATGCCGAGGAACCCGACTTCAGCCGTGGGCAGGAGCTTGACCATCCCCTCCAGCATTCCGAGACCGGCGCGCAGGATCGGGACGACGATCGGGCGCGGCTCGGAGATCTTCACCCCCATGGTCGTGGTGACGGGGGTCGTGATCTCGACCGGACTCACCTTGACGTTGCGCGTCGCCTCGTACGCGAGCAGCGTCACGAGCTCCTCCGTCAACTGGCGGAACACCGGCGACGGGGTGCGCACATCGCGCAGCACCGAGAGCTTGTGAGTGATGAGAGGGTGGTCGGCGACGTGAACACGCATGTGTACAGAGTAATGCGCCGAGGGTGCTCGCAACGATGCGGACTGTCAGCCTCGCGTGGCGCAGTGGTGAGGCGGGACGGATGCCGCAATATGCTCGGATCATGCGTGAGGCCGATGACGACGGGATGAGGCGCGCTCTTGCGCTCGCCGCCGAGGCTTCTGCGGCGGGTGAGGTGCCGGTAGGGGCGGTCGTGCTCGACGCGGCCGGACGCATCGTCGCCGTGGGCCGCAACACCCGCGAAGAGACCCATGACCCGACCGGGCATGCGGAGATCGTCGCGTTGCGGCAGGCCGCGGCATCCGTCGGATCCTGGAATCTCGAAGGTCACACTCTCGTCGTCACGCTCGAGCCGTGCGTGATGTGCGCGGGGGCCATCCTGCAGGCGCGGATCGGCCGGGTGGTGTTCGGCGCGTGGGACGACAAGGCGGGGGCGGCGGGTTCCATGTACGACGTCTTGCGCGATCGCAGGCTGCCCTACCGCGCCGAGGTCATCGGCGGTGTGGCGCAGGAGGAGGCGATGACGCTGCTCCGCGATTTCTTCGAACAGCGCCGCTGAGCCTACTGGCCGCCTGGGGGCGCGCCGCGCGGATGTCAGTCCGAGGACTTCAGCACGAACACATCTGTCGGCGGCGTCGGATCGATCGCCGGGCGGTAGACGTCGGGCTCGATGTAGATCACCCTGGCGATGGGCACGACCTCGCGGATCTGCTTCTCGATCTCGTCGATGTCCGCGGCCGCCTCGCGCACGGTCTTGTCCGAGGTGAGCGCGATCTTCGCGGCGACGAGCAGCTCGTCAGGGCCGAGGTACAGGGTCTTCAAGTGGATGAGCTTCTCCACGTCGGGGCCGGAGTTGATCGCGTCCACGATCAGGTCGATGTCGGCCTGGTTGGCGCCCTCGCCGACCAGCAGACTCTTGGTCTCGATGCCGAGGATCACGGCGATCAGCACGAGCAGCATGCCGATCGCAAGGGTGCCGAGTGCGTCGAACACGCTGTTCCCGGTGATGACGGTGAGCCCTACGCCGAGCAGGGCGAACGTGAGGCCGGTGAGCGCGCCGATGTCCTCCAGCAGCACGACGGGCAGCTCCGGCGCTTTCGAATGACGCACGAACGACACCCACGACTGGCCCTTGCCGCGCACGAGGTTGCTCTCCTTGACCGCGGTGCGCAGCGAGAACGACTCCAGCCCGATCGCGATGACGAGCACCACGAGCGGCAGCCACCACCACACCGGGTCGAGCGCGTGCGGGTGGGTCAGCTTGTCCACGCCCTCGTAGATCGCGAACAGGCCGCCGACCGAGAACAGGATGATCGAGACGACGAACGCGTACACGTAGCGCTCGCGACCGTATCCGAACGGATGCTCGCGGTCGGCCGACCGTCTGGCCTTGCGCCCGCCGAGCATGAGCAGCAGCTGATTGCCGGAGTCCGCGACCGAGTGGATCGCCTCCGCGAGCATCGATGCGGAGCCGGACAGGATCCATGCCACGAACTTCGCGATCGCGATGCCCAGGTTCGCCAGGAACGCCGCGACGATCGCCTTGCTGCCACCGGATGCACTCATGGGCCGAGTCTAGTTCGGCCGCACGTGATCCACATGAGCTCCCTCGGCGCTTCCGGACGCCGCGAAATAGGATGTCGACATGGCTGATTCACTCCCGTCCCTCGCGTTCCTCGGTGCCGGTTCGATGGGCGGTGCGATCCTCCATGGTGTGGTCGCATCGGGCATCGACGTCGAAGGCGGAATCGTCGCCACCAACCGCACGTCAGAGAAGGCATCTGCGCTCGCGGGTCTCGATGGGGTCACCTCGATCGCGCTGGATGCGCAGCCTGCGGGGAACACGGATGCTGCGGCGTCAGCCGGCATCGTGATCGTCGGTGTGAAGCCGGCGATGGTCCCCCGCCTCCTCCGCGAGATCGCGCCCGTTCTGCGTGCCGATGCCGTCGTGGTCAGCGTCGCCGCCGGGGTGACGTTGGCGACTTTCGCCGACGGCCTCGGACCGGATGCGCGGGTGATCCGTGCCATGCCGAACACTCCGGCCACCGTGGGCAAGGCCGTCACCGGGCTCGCCGCCGGGGCCGCGGCCTCCGCCGATGACCTCGCCGCGGTGCGTCGTCTGTTCGAACTCGTCGGCGCCGTCGTCGAGGTCCCAGAGGAGCAGATCGACGCCCTCGGCACGATCTCCGGTTCCGGCCCCGCCTATGTCTTCCTGCTCATCGAGGAGCTGACGAAGGCCGCGGTCGACAAGGGGTTCGACGAGACGGATGCCCGTCTGATGGTCGAGCAGACCTTCATCGGCGCCACCGCGCTTCTCGAAGCATCCGGTGAGGACCCTGCCGAACTCAGGCGGCGAGTCACGAGCCCCAAGGGCACGACCGAGCGCGCCATCGCCGTGCTGCAGGATGCGCATCTCGACCGGGTGTTCACCGCGGCGACCGACGCCGCGCTCGCACGATCGAGGGAGCTCGCGGCAGGAGCCTGACCGCGACCGGCGCCGATCACCAGCGTCGTTCGACCTCTTCGACATGTCCTGGAACATCGGCGAACCTGACCACTGAGCCGTCCTCGAGCGTCACCTCGCCCGAGTACGTGCCGTAGCAGGTGTCGCCGCGGCTGAGGATGATCCATCGATTGAACATGTGCCGAACGTGACGTTCGGGAGTGAAGCGCATGCTCACGCGCGGCCCGGTGATGCTCCACGGCGCCAGCCAGTCATCCGTGTCGTACTGCCAGTCGAGGTGATCGCTGACCTTGTGCAGCCGGCCGTCGATGCGAAGCCAGTTCTCGGTCGAGGGGGTCGCATCCGTCCACTTGCCGCCGAGCTGCAGGCCGAGGGTGCGCCCCTGATCGTCCTCGCCTCGGCCCGACCCCCAGTTCCAGAACGTTCGATACGGCCAGCGTCCGCGTCCCCGATCGTGCACTGCCGCGGACGAGCGGCGTTCCACCCGGTGCTCGACGCCGTCGACGATCACGGTTCCTTCGGCGGTGAGGTCGTTGTCCTTCTTCGTGTACTGGAACAGGCGGTCGGTCCACGGGACCAGCACGCCCATGGACTCGTGATCGGGCTCCGCGTGCACCGTGAGATCCACCGAGATCCGCGGTGACTCGGCGTGCAGATGCGTGCCGCGCCCCTGCGGGGTGAGCCTGACGACGACGTCCCGGCGGCGCGCCTGCATCGGGAGACTGTTGCCAGGATCGCGCATGCCGGCGTGTCCAGGCAGCCACGTGTTCCCACCTTGACGGATCTCCGACGTGCCCTCCCTGTCCCAGTACGAGACCGAGACGTTCGCCCGATAGTCGTGGTGGGAGATGTTGAGGGTGATGATCGCGGTCGGCGTGGTGACGGCCCAGTACTCGAAGCGCTTGTTCCTGCCCCATCCGCGCAGGTTGGTGCGGTGGAGCGGCGAGCGCGTCCAGCCCACTGCCTCCGGGTTCAGCCGACCGGACGGCAGACACAGATCCACCGGTTCGGTGATCTCGCGTTCGATGATGCTCTCTCCGCCGCGCAGCACCGGCCGCAATGGAAGTCTCACTGATGTCATCCCTTCGTCGCGCCCTCTGCGAGGCCGCGGATCAACCATTTCTGTACGAGCAGCGCGAGGATCACGACGGGGATGACGGTGATCATCCCCGCCGCGGCGAGAGCGCCCCAGTTGGCGCCGTTCTCGGTGTCGCCCGCCATCCCTGCGATCGCCACGGGGAACGTGGTCGCGTTGCGGTTCGTCAGCACCAGCGCGAACAGGAGCTCCTCCCACGCGAGGATGATGCTGAAGATGAAGGTCGACAGCAGGCCAGGGAGCGAGATCGGGAGGATGATGCGGAAGAACGCCCCCATCCGCGAGCATCCGTCGAGCATCGCCGACTCTTCGAGCTCTTTCGGCAGGGCGAGGAAGAAGCCGCGCATCAGCCACATCACGTAGGGGACGATGAACGAGCAGTACGCGATGATCAGGGTGATGTGCGTATCGGTGATGCCCAGCGATCGCGCGACGAGGAACATCGGCACGGCGAGGGCGATCGGCGGTACTCCGCGCGAGGCGAGGATCAGTGCACCGATGACGCCGGCGCCGCGGATGCGGAGACGGGAGAGCGCGTAGCCGGCCATCGCCCCGGCGATCAGCGACAGCACGGACGCGCCGACCGCGACGATCACGGTGTTGAGCATCTGCCCTGCGAAACCACCGCGGGTGAGCACGTCGACGTACTGCGCGATGGTCGGCTCGAAGATGAAGCTCGGTGGCGAGGAGAAGATGTCGCGCTGCTGCTTGAACGAGGTCAGCAGCATCCAGACGAGCGGCAGCAGGAACAGGAGGCACACGATCACGCCGGACCAGACGCGCGTGCGATGCGCTGTGGCGGTGCGGCGCCGGTGCGAGGTCGCGGGTGGGTTCAGAGCGGTCACAGCCGGTCCTCCAATTTCTTACTGCCCCACAGGAACACGAAGGTGAGCACCATGGTGATGACGAGCACGATGATCGCCATGGCCGAAGAGGTGCTGAACTCGAGCAGCTGGAAGGCCTGGCGGTAGATGTAGAGATTGACGACGTTCGTGGCCTGACCCGGCCCGCCGTTGGTCGTGGCGACGACCACGTCGAACATCTTCACGGCACCCAACCACCGCACGACGAAGGTCGCCGCGATGATGGGCGCGAGCATGGGCAGGCTGATCGACCTCAGCGTCTGCCACCAGTTCGCACCGTCGACGGAGGCCGCTTCGAACACGTCCTTCGGCAGGGCGAGCATGGCGGCTGCGGCGATCAGCACCACGAACGGCACCGAACGCCACGTGTCGATGATGACGATGCTGATCATCGCCATGCCGGCGTCGCCGAACCAGTCGATGGGCTGGACTCCGAAGAGTCCGAGGAACCACGTCACGACTCCCCAGAGAGGATCGAGCATGATCTTCCAGATCCCGCCCGAGACCACGGGGGCGACGACCATCGGGATGAGGAAGAGGGCGCGGACGACGCCGCGCCCTCTCCACTCGGCGTTCAGCAGGAACGCGATCCCGAAGCCGAGCACGATCTGGAGGGGGAGGGCGAGCACCAGGTAGATGCCGGTGACGACGAGCGAGTTGAGGAAGTTGTCGTCGCTGAGCGCGGCCTCGTAGTTGCCAGTGCCCGCCCATTCCGATGGAGCGAAGGTGGCGAGGTCGAAGTCGGAGAAGCTGATCTGGAGGGTGTAGAACAGCGGGTAGGCCAGCACGGCCACCAGGAGGACGATCGCGGGGACCATGAACGTCCACCGGCTGATCACATCCTTCACGACCGCGCCGCGCCTCGTGCGCGACCGGTTCGGCGTCAACGATTCGACCGACATGACCTACTTCTCCAGCAGTTCCTCGATCTCGGAGGCCGCTCTCTCGAGCGCCTCCTCTGCGGTGCGATCGCCCTGCACGGCCGCGCTCGTCTCATTGGCGAGGATCTCCTGGACCGCATTCGAGTCGGGAGAGCGCGGGCGCCACATCTCGCCCTCGGCGGCGACGTCGAAACCGCTCTGGATCGCTGTGTAGACCGGGGCGAGCCACGGCTCGGCGGGCTCCGAAGCCAGCGTCGACTTGCGTGCGGGGAATGATCCCAGGTTCGCGGACGACCACAGCTCGCCCTCCTTCGAGCTCATCCACTGCAGCAACGCCCATGCAGCCTCGGGGTTGTCGCTGTTCTTGAACACCGAACCGCTCCAGACACCTCGATGCGCGCTCGCGCCCTCGGACCCCGCCGGCATCGTCTGGATGCCGACCTGATCGGGCGTCAGCGTCGTCACTGTGGAGTCGACGGCGGCGCTCCGGTAAGCGCTGCCCCAGGTGAAGAGGGTGGCGATCTTGCCCTGGCGGAAAGCATCGAGCGGCTCGTTGTAGTTGTATGTCGACGCACCCGGGGGTGCGTACTCGAGCAGGTCGATCTGCGTCTGCAGCGCGGCCGCGCCCTCCTCGGTGTCGAACGCCGGTTTCATGTCCTCGTCGAAGAGCGCGCCGCCGTTCGAGTTGAACACCGTCTGCCAGAAAGGCGGGGAGAGCACGCCGCGCACCCAGGTGAGACCGACGGCCCACGAATCCACAGTGCCGTCGCCGTCGGTGTCCTGCACGAGCTCGGGGGCCTGCTGCATGTACTGGTCCCACGTGAGCTCGGGCGTGGGCTCGGGCAGGCCGGCCTTCGCATAGAGATCCTTGTTGTAGAGCATCACGAGAAGATTCGAGCGAAGCGGCACGCCGTACTGGCCGCCGTTCCATTCGCTGGAGGCGAGCGGCGCGGCGTTGAAGTCTTCCCAGTCGTAGCCGTCCTCCGTCCACTGCGCGGCGTCCGACTTCAGATCGAGCAGGACACCGGCTTCGGCGAGCTGAGGGGTCCAGGGATCGTCGAGCGTGATGAGGTCGTAGTCCGGGCTGGGGCTCGTGCCGTCGAGCATTCCCTTGGCCAGCAGGCTGTCGTACGGGGTCGAGTCGATGGTCACATCGATGTACGGGTATGCCTTGTTGAATTCCGGTACGAGCTGTGTCTGCCATGTCTCGGCGAACGCGTCGTTGGACATCATCGTGATCTCGACGTGTTCATCGGCGGTGCCGAGTCCTCCGCCGTCGATGGGGGCATCGGATGCGCTTCCTCCGCTGCAGGCGGTGAGCGTGATCGCGAAGGCGCTGACCGACGCTATCGCGATCACGGCCTTGCGGTGGGGGCGTAGAGCACTGCGGTGGGACATCTGAGTCGTCTCCTCGTCATTGAATAGAGCGTCGGCTTCGCCGGGAAGGCGTCGTCGGCGAAGCGTGTCGTCCACTGGCGTTCGCGATCGGGGTGCGGTGGCGTCAGGCGTTCGACAATCTGAATAAACCAGATATCCAGGCGTATTGCAACGTGGAAACAAATATCTCTCCGTCGCGCTGGGAAAACGTGCAGTGCGAGCGCTCCCAGCGTGCAGATGGCCCTTCCGGCCGCATGTTTCCACGTTGCACGAATGTGCGGATCTGCTCGGCGTTCACCGCTGAGCGGCGGTCACACGCCGTCGCTGACGATTCCCGTGGTGGATTCGCGCACGATCAGGCGATGCCCGGCGACGTCCCCGACGGGGGTCGCGGAAGGATCGCCGATCCTGCGCAGAAGTGCCCGAACGCCCAGTTCTGCGATGGCTTCGAGATTGGGGGAGACCGTGGTGAGGGTGGGCATGGAGAATGCGGATTCGGGGATGTCGTCCCAGCCGACTATCGCCACGTCCTCCGGCACGCGGATGCCGTGCTGGCGGAATGCGTAGAGGATCCCGATCGCCAGAAGATCCGTCGCGCACACGATCGCATCGAAGTCCGCGATGCGCCCGATCAGGGACTCTCCGACGACGTGACCCTCCTGTCGCCAGTAGTCGCCCTCGGCCTCGATCGGTGCGGAGGGGGCGCGATCCCGGCCCGCATCGATGACGAGGTCCTGGTCCACATCCAGGCCAGCGGATTCGAGCGCTAGTCGATAGCCGGCGAAGCGCAGATCACCGGTTCCGAGCGTGTCCTGCGGGAAGTAGCCCACGAAGCCGATGCGCCTGCGCCCGAGCGACAGCAGGTGCTCCGTGGCCTCGCGACTCGAGCCGACGTTGTCGACGACGACGTTGTCGACCGCATCGTGCAGCGTGTGCTCGCCGAGAAGCACCAGCGGCGTCGAATCGCGTTCATCCAGGAGCTCGTCGATGGGGAGGGACAGCGGGCTGAAGATGATCCCGTCCGTGCGGATGCTGCCGTAGCCGCGGGCCACGCGACGTTCGCGGTCCGACTGGCCGAGCGTCTCATCGACCATCACGTCGTATCCCTCACGACGGGCCGCGGCGACGACGGCATGGGCGAGGTTCGCGAAGTAGGGGTGCGCGAGCGACGGGATCGCGAGGGTCAGGAGATTGCTGCGCCCGCTTCGAAGCTGGCGCGCGGCCGCCTGCGGGCGATAGCCGAGCTCGGCGATGGCCGCTTCGACCTTCGCCTTCGTCTCAGGGCGCAGATACTTGTGACCGTGGATCACATTCGACACCGTGCGCCACGACACCTGTGCACGAGCGGCGACATCCTTGATCGTGGGTGGACGTTCGCCACGTGAAGCCGGGCTCGAGGTGTCGTCCATCCGGCAATTCTAGGCAGGTGGCACCGGCAGACGAATCCCGCGCGATCGGATCGGCGCGGTGCTGCCGTGGCTCGCGCTCAGCGGTCGAGGCTGGCGAACCGCTCGATGTCGCTGTTGGTGCCGGACACGATGATGAGGTCGTGGTTGGTGACGACCGTGTTCGCCTCCGCGTAGCGGAACGGCTTGCCGGGACTTTTGACCCCGACGACCGTGACCTTGTACTTCGAGCGCACACCGGACTCGTTCAGGCCGACGCCTCTGATGAACTTCGGCGGGTACATCTTGGCCAGCACGAAGTCGTCGTCGAAGCGGATGAAGTCCAGCATCCGGCCGCTCACGAGGTGAGCGACGCGCTCGCCGGCTTCGCGCTCGGGGTAGATGACGTGGTTCGCGCCGACGCGGGCGAGGATCTTGCCGTGCGACTGGGAGACGGCCTTCGCCCAGATCTGCGGCACCTTGAGGTCGACGAGGTTCGCGGTGATCAGCACGGATGCTTCGATGAGCGAACCGACCGCGACGACGGCGACCTGGAAGTCCTGCGCGCCGATCTGCTTGAGCGCATCGATGTTGCGGGCGTCGCCCTGCACCGTGTGCGTGACGCGATCCGACCACTTCTGCACGAGCTCGAGGTTCTCGTCCATCGCGAGCACTTCGCGATCGAGACGGTCGAGCTCGCCGGCGCACGCGGCGCCGAATCGGCCGAGCCCGATCACGAGTACGGGGGCGTCGCCCCGGAGGACTTCAACCAACGATCGGCCTTTCCACGGGCAGCGAGTAGAGCTGCGAACGCGATGTCGCGGCGACCGCCGCGGCGAGAGTCACTGTACCAATTCGTCCCATGAAGATGGTGGCGGCCATCACGTACACCGCGGAGTCCGGCAGCTCGGCGGTGAGACCGGACGAGAGTCCGACGGTGCCGAACGCCGATATGACGTCGAAGAGCACATCGCTGATGGGCGCCTTCGTGATCTGAGCGATGACGATGGTCGACAGCGCGACGATCGTCGCGCCCCACGCGACGACGGACAGCGCGACGCGCTGCACGTCGCTGGGGATCCGGCGACCGAACGCCTCGACGGACTGGCGACCGCGTGCCTCCGACCACACGGCGATCGCGAGCACGGCGAGAGTGGTGACCTTGATGCCTCCTGCCGTGGACGCCGATCCGCCGCCGACGAACATCAGCATGGACGCGGCGAGCATGGAGGAGCCGTTGAGATCCGAGATCTCGATGACACTGAACCCGCCGGAGCGTGTCATGGCGGAGAGGAAGAACGCCTGGAACGTCGTGTCGCCGGCATCCATCGAGCCGAACGTGCGCGGGTTGTTGTACTCGAGGATGAGGAAGACGGCCGCGCCGAGGACGAACAGGATCGCGGTGGTGATGAGCGTGAGCTTGCTGTGCAGCGACCAGCGCTTCACGTGCCAGTGATGCTTGGCCAGTGTGTAGATGACCGGGAAGCCGATGCTGCCGAGGAAGACGCTGATCATGAGGACCGTCAGCACGAAGTAGTCGTCGGCGAACTCCGCGACGCCACCGGCATTCGGCGTGAAGCCCGTGTTCGTGAAGGACAT
This sequence comes from Microbacterium shaanxiense, assembly GCF_054779995.1. Taxonomy (NCBI): domain Bacteria; kingdom Bacillati; phylum Actinomycetota; class Actinomycetes; order Micrococcales; family Microbacteriaceae; genus Microbacterium; species Microbacterium shaanxiense. Next base: position 887,257 of record NZ_BAAGXE010000002.1, read on the forward strand.
GGCCGCGTAGTACGGGGCCTCCCACAGGGCGGCGAGCGGGGGGATGCCTGCCATCACGAGCCCGGGGTAGAGCAGCAGAGCGACGACGAGCTCGATGAGCAGCAGCGAGAACGCGACCGTCTTCAGCAGCTGCCCGACCTCTCCGAGGCGCACGGTCTGGCCCTCGTTGACCACGCCGCCGTGCGCGCGCAACGGGTTGCTGTCTCCCGCGGCGAGCAGCTTGGCGCGCAGCCCGAGCTTCTTCGAGATGACCAGTCCGAGCACGGAGGCGAGCGTGAGCACGCCCATGCCACCGATGTTCACGCCGAGGAAGATGACCACGTGTCCGAACGGCGACCAGTGCGCGGCCATGTCCACTGTCGCGAGGCCCGTGACGCAGATCGTCGAGACTGCGGTGAACAGCGCGTCGCTGATCGGCGTCCTGGTGCCGCTCGCCGACGCGATCGGCAGTGCGAGCAGTGCGGTGAACAACAGGATCAGGGCCGCGAAGATGAGGATCGCGAAGCGGGACGGCGACGACGTGATGATGTGGCGGGCGAATCGCCAGAAATCGCGTGCGCGCGTGCGCGGGGATGTCGATGACCCGATACTCGACATCGCCGCCCTCCCTGGGAGCATTCCGTGTTCGTCCGCCGGAGACATTCCGACGAGCCTTCGTCATGGTACTCCGCGCGTGGGACGACTACCCTGATCTCATGACCGACATCTTCGACGTGATCGCAGACGGCACGAGGCGAGACATCCTCCAGCTCCTCCTGCGACGGGCGGCAGACGGGGATGCCGGGACCAGCGTCTCGCAGATCGTCAGCGAGCTCGGCATCAGCCAGCCCACGGTCTCGAAGCATCTGAAGGTGCTGCGCGAGGCCGAGCTGGTCAGCGTTCGCGAAGACGGCCAGCGCCGGCTGTACAGCATCGAGGTCGAGCCGCTCGAGGTCGTCGACGACTGGCTCGTGCCGTTCCTGGTGGACGCGTTCGGCGACGACGCCCCCGGCGTCGACGTGTCGTTCGTGCCGCTGCCCGACGGCGCCGCGCACGCGGCCGAGGTGTTCGGCCGCGCCGCGGCATCCGCGAAGCACGTCGTGACCACCGCGTTCAAACGGCGAGGCGCCTGAGCACGTTCCGCGTGATGCCGGGCAGGCGATGCGTCATCGGCGTCCGGCCTTCCTGCGGAACAGCCATGCTCCCCAGGCCGTCGCGACCGCGAGGATGACGAGGCACCACCCGACGGCCCACCATGGTTCGGCCTCCAGTGGAGCGTTCATCAGCAGGCCGCGGATGGTCTCGACGATGGGCGTGATCGGGAGTCCGGAGGCGACCGGCTGGAGCCAGTCGGGCATGCTGGTGATCGGCACGAACGCGCTGGAGAGGTACGGCAGGAACAGCAGGATGAATCCGTAGCCGTTGGCACCTTCGGGCGAACCGGCCGCGAGCCCGATCGCGGCGAACAGATACGTGATCGCAAGGATGTACAGCGCGATCAGCGCCGCCAGCCCGATCCATTCCGCGAAGTTCGCGGTGGGACGGAACCCGACCAGCACGCCGACGCCGATGACGATCGCGGTGGCGACGAGGTTGCGCAGCAGGCTGGCCACGACATGTCCGGTGAGGACCGCCCCGGCGCGCAGGGGCATGGTGCGGAACCTGTCGATGATCCCGGTGCGCATGTCATTGGCGACGTACACCGCGGTCGACGAGGCACCGAAACCCGCACAGGTGAGGATGATGCCGGGGACGACGTAGTCGACGTATGCACCGCTGGGATCGATGGCGCCGCCGAACACCCAGGTGAACATCAGCATGAGCATCACCGGAAGCAGCACGGCCATGAGCAGCGATTCGCCGTCGCGCAGCGAGTGCCGAAGACTCCGGCCGACGAACACGGCTTCGGCCTGGATGCCGCGCAGGCGCGGTCGGGCGGACGGAGGAGCGGATGCCGCGGCTGCGGCGAGTGCGGTGGTCATGCGTTCTCCTTCAAGGATCGTGCGTCGGATGAGGTGAGGGCGAGGAAGACGTCGTCGAGCGTCGGACGTCGCAGGGAGACGATGCCGGCGGCGCCCTGCTCGTCGAGCAGGTCGAGCGCTCTTCTCAGATCGCTGACGGTGCCGTCGGTCGCGATCTGCCTCAGCAGTTCGCCGTTCTCGTCGTGGAGTTCGACGGTGTCGCCGCCCACGCGCGCCTTCAGCTCGGCGGCCGTTCCGAGAGCGGCGATGCGGCCGTCGTGCAGCACGGCGATGCGATCGGCCAGCTGGTCGGCCTCTTCGAGGTACTGCGTCGTGAGGAACACGGTCGTGCCCGCGTTCGCGAGCGTGCGGATCATGTCCCAGAGGTCTCGACGACTGCGGGTGTCGAGACCGGTCGTCGGCTCGTCGAGGAAGAGCACTTCCGGGGTCACGACGAAGCTCAGAGCCAGGTCGAGACGGCGTCGCATCCCGCCGGAGAAGGTGCGGACCAGGCGGGACGCGGCATCCGTCAGTCCGAACTGCGCGATGAGCTCGGCGGCGCGTCGGCGGGCTTCGGTGCGGCCGAGACCGGCCAGGCGCGCGAACATCACGACGTTCTCGGTCGCGTTGAGGGCGTCGTCCACCGCGGCGGACTGGCCGGTGAGGCTGATCCTGCGCTGCACCTGGACCGCCTCGGTCGCGACGTCGAAGCCGCTCACGGTGACGGTGCCGGCGTCGGCGTGCACGAGCGTGGTGAGGATGTTGATGATCGTGGTCTTTCCGGCGCCGTTCGGGCCGAGGAGGGCGAACACCTCTCCGGGTGCGACGGTGATGTCGAGTGAGTCGAGTACGAGCTGCTTCCCGAACCTCTTCTCCAGGCCGCGCACTTCGATGGCTGGTCTTGTCGTCATCAGTGATCCTTTCTGTGTAGGGGGCAAACTGTGTATGTCGCATACTGCTGCGTATGACCATAACACACTGTTTATTCAATAAACAGAAGTAGGATGGCGGCATGAGTGACGTCGAGCCACCGGAGCTGCCGCGAGGGATTGCACTCGCCTGGGGTGTGGCGGCGAATCCGCAGCGTGGCCCCAAGCGCGAGATGAGCGTCGAGAAGATCGTCGACGCGGCGGTGGAGTTGGCCGATGCCGAGGGCATCGGTGCCGTGTCCATGGCGGCGGTGGCGGCCAGGCTCGGCTTCACGCCGATGTCGCTGTACCGGTACGTCACCGCGAAGGACGATCTGCTGCTGCTCATGCAGGAGCAGGCGACGGGCCTGCCCCCGGAGGAGTATCGCGCTCAGGACGGGTGGCGGGCGAAGCTCCGCACGCTGTTCGAGGCGCAGGTGGTCGTCTACCTCAGCCATCCGTGGATGCTGTCGTTGCCGATCACCGGATCGCCGATCACGCCCAACAGCTCTGCGTGGATCGACGCCGGTCTCGACGCGCTGGGTGACACGCCGCTCACCGACGCCGAACGGCTCGCGGTCGCACTGTCGGTCACGGGGGAGGCCCGCTGGTACGGGATCGTGTCGGCCGGCTACACCGAGCAGTCGCGTACGAGCGGATTGTCCGCGACGGAGGTCTCGGCGCAGGAGGCTGCACTGTTCGACCGGGTGATCACGGCGGAGGAGTATCCTGCGCTTCGCCGGGCGATCGATGCGGGAGTCTTCACTGCCGAAGACGATCCGTTCCGATTCGCCATGGAGCGCATCTTCGACGGCGTCGAGGCGTACATCGCCGGGTTGGATCGCGGCGGAGCGCACGCGCCGGATGTCGAATGGATCGGCGTCGAGTCCGCCGAGGTCGCCGGAGACAAGAAGCTCAGGGAAGCACGCAAGGAAGTCCGTACTGCGGAGAAGGCGCTCCGCGACGCGCGGAAGATCGAGCGGATCGTGCTGCGCGATGCCCATGATCGCGTCGCCAAGGCGCGACGGCGCGACTGAGCGGTGCCTGCGCGCACTGACGATGCACAGGAATCCCACAGGTCACATCGGCCACACGGGTTTACATGCGTCGCACGTTCGCCATAGAGTGTGCTTCAGCAGAAAGGGGTACAGGGGATGCCCGAAGTTCCAGACGTCCGGTTCCTTACGGTTGCCGAAGTCGCCGAGATCATGCGCGTGTCGAAGATGACCGTCTATCGCCTCGTGCACTCCGGCGAGCTGCCCGCGATCCGGTTCGGTCGCAGTTACCGCGTGCCGGAGTCGGCGGTGAGCGACGCTTTGCAGCGGCCCATCGCTGACGTCGGCTGACCCCGTCCGCCTGGGTGACCGGCGAGTGCCTGCTGGTTTGCTAGACTGACCCGAGGCATTTTTTCCGTGCCCGTACCCGGGCGTCCGACTTCGTGCGACGCCCAGCCACTGACGTAGTGAGGTTTCCGTGGGTTCTGTCATCAAGAAGCGCCGCAAGCGCATGGCGAAGAAGAAGCATCGTAAGCTGCTTCGCAAGACTCGCCACCAGCGCCGCAACAAGAAGTAAGCGGCCTAGACACGAGCGCCTGTCTTCGGACGGGCGCTTTGTGTCTGTGCCCTCGGCACCTCCGGATCAGGCCTCGAGTCCCAGGGAGAATCCATGAAGTCGATCACCATCGCCGAACTCGCCTCCCGCGAGAGCACGCCGCTCATCGACGTGCGCGAGAAGGACGAGTTCGCGGCCGGGCACGTGCCCGGTGCCGTGAACATCCCGATGTCCGAACTGGGCGGTCGCCTGGATGAGCTTCCCTCCGGGTCGTTCGACGTCATCTGCCAGGCCGGTGGCCGCTCGGCGAGAGTCGTGCAGGCGCTCGAAGCGCAGGGCCACGACGCCACGAACGTCGAGGGCGGCACCGGCGAGTGGATCGCCACCGGGCATCCGGTCGAGGTTCCGTCGGCGTGACGACGGTCACCGTCATCGGCAGGGCAGGGTGTCATCTCTGCCCGACGGCGCTCGAGATCGTAGAGACGGTCGTCGCCGAACTGCCGGATGAGATCGGCGACCGCATCGAGATCGTCGAGCGCTCGATCGAGGACGACCCCGCCCTGTATGAACTGTGGTGGGAGAAGATCCCCGTCGTGCTCATCGACGACGAACTGCACGCGCACTGGCGGGTCTCCGCCGATCGGCTGCGCCGGAAACTGGAGGAGATCTGATGCTCAGGCATGTCGTCACCTGGAAGCTCGCGAGCGAGGACCCCGTCGAACGGGCGGAGCAGGCCGCCGAGGTCGCTCGTCGCCTGAACGCGCTGGACGGCGTCGTGCCGCAACTGCGCTCGATCTCGGCGGGCGCCAACTCGGTGTATCCGGACGCGAACTGGGACGTGACGCTCATCGCTGATTTCGACTCGGTCGAGGCGCTGGAGCAGTATCAGGTGCATCCAGCGCATGAAGAGGTCGTCGCCTTCGTCCGATCCGTCGTCTCCTCCCGGGTCGCGGTCGATTTCGAGGTCTGACGGTTCGAGCTCGGGCGACGCGTCTGCGGAGTGAAACGCAAACGTAATCTCCCGAGCCCGTACTTGCGGACGCCCCCGTGTCAAGATGATGTGCATACCTGTTCGTGGGCGTGTTCGCCCCAGTCTCCCTGGAGCGGTCATGCCCCGTCGTCGTAATCTCACCTTCGGTATCGCGCTCGCCGCGACCGCCGCACTCGCTCTGTCCGGCTGCGCCACCGGTGGAGGCGACGCGGGCGGCGGCGAGACGCCTGCGGGTGACGACTACGGTCTCACCGAAGCCGGAACGCTGACGGTCTGCTCCGACATCCCTTACGCGCCCTTCGAGTTCGAAGGCGGCGACAACGGCACCGGCTACACCGGTTTCGACATCGACCTGCTCGACGCGATCGCGAAGAAGCTCGACCTCAAGCTGTCTGTGCAGGACGTCGGCTTCGACGCCCTGCAGTCCGGCACCACGCTCGCTGCGGGCACGTGCGACATCGGAGCATCCGCCATGACCATCACGGAAGAGCGCGAGGCGAACCTCGACTTCTCCGACCCGTACTACGACTCGCTGCAGTCGCTCCTGGTGCGCACCGACTCCGGCATCGAGTCGATCGACGACCTGTCGGGCCGCAACGTGGGCGTGCAGCAGGGCACCACCGGTGAGACCTATGCCTCGGAGAACGCCGAGGGAGCCGAGCTCGTGCAGTACCCCTCCGACGGCGAGCTGTGGCCCGCGATGCAGGCCGGGCAGATCGACGCGATCCTCCAGGACCAGCCGGTGAACCTCGAGCACGAGAAGGCCGACTCCGCGTACAAGATCGTCGAGGAGTACAACACCGACGAGCAGTACGGATTCGCCTTCGCCAAGGGCGAGAAGGAAGAACTGCGCGAGGCGATCAACGGAGCGCTGCAGGAGCTTCGCGACAGCGGCGACTACCAGACGATCTACGACAACTACTTCACCGCAGAGTAGTCGGCAGGGCGAGCAGGACAGGGGTCCTTGACGATGGCGTTGAGGCGCACGACCAAGAGCAAGCTCTACCGATACATCGTCTACGCGGTGCTGATCGCAGTCGTCGTCTGGCTGGCCGTCAGCACCGACTGGGCCCGGATCGCGACGCTGTACTTCAATCCGGAGATCGCGGCGAAGATGCTCCCGGGCATCATCACGACCGCACTCGTGAACACGCTGTGGTTCACGGCGGTGGCCTTCGTCGGAGGCCTGCTGCTCGGTATCGTGCTGGCATTGCTCAAACTGTCGAGCATCGGGCCTTTCCGGTGGATCGCCACGGCGTGGATCGAGCTGTTCCGCGGGCTCCCCGCGATTCTGACGATCTTCGCCATCGCGTTCATCCTGCCGATCGGGTTGGGCGTGCCCGGAACCAAGCTCGGCGGTCCGGTGGTTCTCGGGCTGATCGGTCTCATCCTGGTCGCCTCCGCCTATATGGCCGAGACGATCCGTGCCGGAATCCAGGCCGTGCCGAAGGGGCAGACGGAAGCCGCCCGTTCGCTGGGCATGTCTCCGATGAAGACGACCTTCTGGATCGTGGTGCCGCAGGGCTTCCGCATCATCATCCCGCCGCTGACGAACGAGTTCGTACTGCTGCTGAAGGACACCTCGCTGCTGTTCGTGGCCGGCACCTTCATCTGGTCGAAGGAGCTCACCAACTTCGCCCGCGACGCGAGTACCCAGAATGCGAACGGAACACCGCTGATCATGGCGGCGATCCTGTACCTGATCGTGACGATCCCGCTCACGCGCTTCAGCGCGTGGCTGGAACGACGGATGGCGAGGCAGCGATGACCACCGACCTGATCGATGTCCACGCTCCGGCGATCGACATCCAGGGGCTCGTCAAGAGCTTCGGCGACAACGAGGTGCTCAAGGGCATCGACTTGACCGTCGCGGCGGGCGAGGTCGTGTGCGTGATCGGGCCGTCCGGGTCAGGGAAATCGACCCTGTTGCGCTCGGTGAACCTGCTCGAAGAGCCCACGGGCGGGAAGGTGCTGGTCGAGGGGATCGACATCACCGATCCCGACATCGACATCGATCGGGTGCGCACCCGCATCGGCATGGTGTTCCAGAGCTTCAACCTGTTCCCGCACCTCGATGTCATGGGCAACCTGATGATCGCCCAGCAGCGCGTGAAGAAGCGCTCGAAGGCCGAGGCGGAGCGGGTCGCGCGCGAGATGCTCGGCAGAGTGGGACTCAGCGAGAAGGCAGATGCCTACCCGGGGCACCTGTCGGGCGGTCAGCAGCAGCGCGTCGCGATCGCGAGGGCGCTGTGCATGAACCCCGACATGATGCTCTTCGACGAGCCGACTTCCGCACTCGATCCCGAGCTGGTCGGCGAGGTGCTGCAGGTGATGCGCACGCTGGCCGACGAGGGCATGACGATGCTCGTCGTGACCCACGAGATGGGCTTCGCACGCGAAGTCGGGTCCCGTCTGATCTTCATGGACGGCGGAGTGATCGTCGAAGAGGGAGACCCGCGCGAGGTGCTCGCGAACCCGCAGCATCCGCGCACGCAGGACTTCCTCGCCCGCGTGCTCTGACACCTACGGGCGCCACGCCGTCTGCTACCGCTACACAGCTCGGCATACGCTGCATCGATCGGTGCCGCGGATGCCGAGAAGTGTCGCGCGTGGCGAGTCCCCTCGAGGGCTCAGTGCTGTGCTGCGCGCACCGCGACGGCGACGGGGTCGACCGCCAGGTGCACGCGGTCGCCGAACGCCGGATGCTGGTGGGCATCGTGCTGCACGTGCACCAGTTCGCCGGCATCCGTCTTCACGAGCGTCCTGCGCATGCTGCCGAGGAACGTGCTCTCCTCCACGACACCGCTGACAGCGGCATCCGTCTCGCCGGCGAACCGAAGGTTCTCCGGCCGGAGGAGCAACTCGACCCGGCCCTGGGCCGGAGTGCTGGTGGGCAGCTCGCGACCCCAGACCGTCACGCGATCACCCGCGGCGACGCCGGAGACGACGCTGGAGAGTCCGACGAACGCGGCCACGTGCGCGGTCGCGGGTCGCAGGTAGAGCCCCTCAGGGGTGTCGATCTGGTCGATGCGGCCGGCATCCATCACGGCGATCCGATCCGACACCGCCAGCGCCTCCTCCTGGTCGTGGGTCACGAACACCGTCGTGATACCGAGGCGCAGCTGGATGCGGCGGATCTCGTCACGCAGTTGCACCCGCACCTTGGCATCGAGCGCCGACAGCGGCTCGTCGAGCAGCAGCACGCGCGGCTCGGTGACGAGTGCGCGCGCGAGCGCGACGCGCTGCTGCTGACCGCCGGAGAGCTGGTGCGGATAGCGATCGGCGAACCCCTCGAGCCCGACGAGCGCCAACGCGTCGAGTGCGCGCCGCGCCGCCGCAGCCTTGCCGACGCCACGTCGTCGCAGCCCGAACGCGGTGTTGTCCTCGACACGCAGGTGCGGGAACAGCGAGTACGACTGGAAGACCATGCCGATGTCGCGCTTGTTCGTGGGGGTGCGAGAGACGTCCTGCCCGCCGAGCAGCACGGCGCCGGCGTCTGCGCTCTCCAGCCCGGCGAGCACGCGCAGCGCGGTGGTCTTGCCGCATCCGGAGGGCCCGAGCAGCGAGACGAACTCGCCGGGTGCGATGTCGAGATCGACACCGTGCAGCACCCGGTTCGCGCCGTAGCTCTTCTCGATGCCCTGGAACTGCACGCGCGTGCCCTCACCCGCCTCCGCGAGCAGCAGGTTGTCGGCGGTGGCGGGAAGAGCGGTCATGGGCGGGCCTTTCGGTCGCCGCGGGCGGCGCGGCCGATGATGAGCAGCAGGACGAAGCAGAACAGCAGTGCGAGCAGAGTGAAGATCGCCGGCGCGTAGGCGTCCTGCTTCCCCACGACGACCATCGCGGTCTGGAACACCTGGCGGTTGAGCAGCGACGCGATCGTGAACTCGCCGAGCACGACCGCGATGGAGATGAGGGAGGCGGCGAGCAGCCCCTGACGGATGTTCGGAGCGAGCACCTTCACGACCACGACCGGCCAGCTCGCGCCGAGAGATCGTGCCGCTTCGGACAGCGTGCGAAGGTCGGCGGCGTCGATGGACGCCTGGATGGAGCGGAACGCGAACGGCAGCACGGTGATGCCGTACGCGAAGGCCAGCGTCCAGGTGCCGGTTCCCAGTGTGCGCCCGATCTGCAGGTAGATCGGCGCGAGCCCGACGACGAGCACGATCGCAGGGATCGAGATCGGCAGCAGCACCGCGAACTCGAAGATCGGCTTCAGCTTCGGGAACCGCAGGTTCACCAGGATCATGGTCGGCGCGAGCAGAAGCAGCACGATCAGCACCGTGATGAGAGCGAGGACGAGCGAGTTGCCCAGGCCCGTCCAGATGGGCTTGATCGCCGCGGATGCCGCCGGATCGAACAGCGCGGCCCAGCGCTCGAACGACAGCCCGCCGTCGGTGCCGCGCAGGGTGTAGAGCAGCGTCGAGACGAGCGGGATCACGAAGAACGCGCCAACGAGCACCCCGATGATCCAGCGGGTCACTGGCGAAGGTCCGAGCCGGTTCATGACTGCCACCTCGCTGCCCGGCGCTGCACCAGCGAGTACAGCGCCATCACGATGCCGACCACGACGATCATGCCCAGCGCCAGTGCGCCGGCGAGGTTCTCGCGGCCGAGCACGGTCTCGCTGGTGAGGGCGGCGCGGATCTGCAGCGGAACGATCTGCGAGCCCTGGCTGGCGAGAGCAGCCGCGGTCGCGTACGACGAGAACGCGTTCGCGAACAGCAGCAGCAGGCTCGCGAGGAACGAGGGCGCGAGCACGGGGACGCCGATGCGCAACCAGAAGCTCGCGCGGGTGCCGCCGAGCGTGAGGTTCGCCTCTGTCCACTGCGGCTTGAGCGCCGCGAGGGCCGGCATGAACGTGATCACCATGAGCGGCACCTGGAAGTAGATGTACGGCATGATGAGGCCCGGCACCTCGTAGAGCCACATGCCGTCCTCGTAGATGTTCATCCCGAACACGTCCTGCAGCAGCAGCGTCATGACGCCCTGCGCACCGACCGTGGCGATGAACGCGAAGGCCAGCATCACGCCGCCGAACTGGGCGAGCACGCCGGCGGCGGCATCCACGCTGGAGCGCACCGCGCCCTGCGGATTCAGGCCGAGCAGGGCGTAGCAGACCAGCGCGCCGGCGACCGCGCCGACGATGGCCGTCAGCAACGAGAGACCCGCCGAGTTCGCGAAGGTGTTCAGCACGACGGGGTCGGCGAGGGCCGTGACATTCGTCCAAGTGAACGCGCCGTCGTCGGTGAAGAAGCCGGAGCCGACGGCGAGGATCGTCGGGACGGCGAGGAAGAGCAGCACGTAGGCGGCGAAGGGGACCAGCCCCAACCACGCCGCGGACATACCGGATCGCCGGACCGTGCGAGCCGGTTCGGCGATCGAGGGGGCGGATGCCGCGGCATCCGCCCCCAGAAGCGCAGTGGTCACTGGACCGCCGCTGCCCACTTCTCGCCGAGCAGCGTGCCGGCGTTCGTCGACTGCTCCTCGGTCGGGACGACGGTCTCGGACGGAACCTCGGGCAGGGCCGCAGCGAGGTCGGCGTCGATCGTGCCGGCCTCGGTCATGGCCTCCATGCGGGCCGGACGTGCGCCGCCCTTGAGCCACAGGTTCTGCACGTCGTCGCTGTAGAGGAACTCCTGCCACAGGCGCGCCGCGGCGGGGTTCGGAGCATCCTTGTTGATGGCCTGGTTGTAGTAGCCGGCGTAGCCGACGCCGTCGAGCACCGCGACCTTCCAGTTCTCGTTGTCGGCACCGGCTGCGGCGTTCAGGTAGTCCCAGTCGAAGACGACGGGCGTCTCACCGCTGGTGATCGTGGCGGGGGTCACGTCGACCTTGAGGAAGTTGCCCGCCTTCTGCAGCTCGCCGAAGAAGTCGATCCCTGGCTGGAAGTCGTCGAGCGTGCCGTCTGACTGCACGGCCGCGAGGCCGACCGCGGCGAACGCGGCGCCTGCCTGGGTCGGATCGCCGTTGATCGCCACAGCGCCCTTGTAGTCGGCGCCGAGCAGGTCGTCGAGCGAGCCGGGCTCGTCGAACTTCGAGGAGTCGTAGCCGATCGACATGTACCCGCCGTAGTCGCCGACGAACAGTCCGCTCGGCTCCTTGAGCGCGTCGGGGATCTCGTCCCAGGTCTGCACCTGGTACGGCGCGAACTGGTCTGTGCTGGAGAGCGCGACGGCGAGGCCGAGGTCGAAGACGTCGGGGGCCGTGTCGAGGCCCTCGTTGGTCTCCGCCGCGGTGATCTCTTCAGCGCTGGAGATGTCGGGCGACTGCTCGTTGATCGTGATCTCGGGGTACCGCTCGGCGAACAGGTCGAGGATCTCGCCGTAGTTCGCCCAGTCGCGGGGGAGGGCGATGACGTTCAACTGGCCCTCGGCCTTCGCCGCGGCCTCGAGGTCTTCGAACGAGCCGAAGTCTTCAAGCGAGGCTGCGGTCGCGGCATCCGCTGCGCCACCGGCGTCACCGGCGCCGTCGCCGGTCGCGGTGTCCGCCGCGCATGAGGTGAGCGCGAGAGCCGCTGTCGCAGCCAGGGCGATGCCGGCGACGAGTCGCGTACGGCGGGGGATGGTTGCCATGAGGGTCCTCTCGGTGCCCGGCCACGGGTAGGCCGGATTCGGGGTTGCGAGAGGAAACTATTGGGCGCGGGTGACGCACGAACGCGCCGCCGGTGAACGGAACGTGTCCGATCTGTGACCGGTGGACTCAGACCGCGTACTTGAAGCCGACGTGCGAGCCCGTGTACCCGAGGCGCTCGTAGAAGCGGTGCGCGTCGGTGCGGGCGGCATCCGAGGTGAGCTGCACCATCGCCGCGCCGAGGGCGGGGGCTGCGGCATCCGCCACCCAGCGCATCACCGCCGATCCGATCCCCGAGGAGCGCAGATCGCTGCGCACCCTGACGGCCTCGACGAGCAGCCGGCGTGCGCCGCGGCGCGCCATTCCAGGGATCGAGGTGAGCTGGAGGGTGCCGACGACGTCGCCCTCGAGTTCGACGACGAGAAGGTCGTTCGACGGATCTGCGAGCACCTCGACGAGTGCCGCCTCGTACGCCGGTCGATCCTCAGCGGATGCCACGTCGCCGCGCGCCGCGCTGATCGGGTCGTCTGCGAGCAGGGCGATCAGAGCATCCGCGTCGGCCGCAGTCGCCCTGCGCAGCACTGCGGCGCCGGTGCGGGAGTCGAAGGGGTGGGGCAGAGTCAGCGCGTCGAGCATGCTCTCATCTTCTCAGGCCACCGCCTCCGTGACGCTTGACAACGACTCGACGCCACCGCCAAGGTGAGAGCCATGGATTCGAATCTTCTGTCCGAGCAGATCTTCTCGACGAGCTCCATCGTCCTCAGCATCATCTACTACGTCATCTATGCGATCACGATGTGGAAGGTGTTCGTCAAGGCGGGCTATCCCGGCATCCTTGCGCTGATCCCGATCGTGAACTGGGTGTTCCTGGTGAAGATCGCGGGCATGTCGGGGTGGTTCGCGCTGCTGTATCTGATCCCGATCGTGAACATCATCTTCGCGATCGTCGTCGCCATCAAAGAGGGGCGCAACTTCGGCAAGGGCGGAGTCTTCTCGTTCTTCCTGCTCTGGTTGTTCCCGTTCATCGGGCACCTCATCATCGGCTTCGGCTCGGCGCAGTACCGGAAGGTCTGATACTCGCGTCGGCGGTTGCTCTCCGCCGACGCCCCCTGTGATCGACGACGCCCCCTGCCGTGAACGCAAATGGCAGGGGGCGTCGGTGCGGAGAGGGGGCCTCGGCGTCAGCGGACGGGATCAGGCCTCGTCGTCCTCCGGGACGAAGTCGACGCCGGCCTCGGCGCGCTGCGCGTCGGTGATCGGCGCAGGTGCGGCGGTCAGCGGGTCGAAGCCGTTGCCGGTCTTCGGGAAGGCGATGACCTCGCGGATCGACTCGGTCTTGGTGAGGTGCTGCAGCACGCGATCCATGCCGAGAGCGATTCCGCCGTGCGGCGGGGCGCCGAACTTGAACGCATCGAGCAGGAAGCCGAACTGCTCGTCGGCGACCTCATCGGTGATGCCCATGACCTCGAACACGCGCTTCTGCACGTCTTCGCGGTGGATGCGGATCGATCCGCCACCGAGCTCGGACCCGTTGCACACGATGTCGTACGCGTAGGCGAGCGCCGAAGCCGGGTCGGTGTCGAAGGTGTCGGCGAACTCGGGCTTGGGGCCGGTGAACGCGTGGTGCACAGCGGTCCAGCTGCCTGCGCCGACGGCGACGTCACCGGATGCCACGGCATCCGCCGCCGGCTCGAACATCGGCGCATCGACCACCCACGTGAACGCGAACACGTCGGGGTCGAGCAGGCCGAGGCGGCGTCCGATCTCGACGCGCGCGGCGCCGAGCAGCGCTCGGCTGTCCTTCGCGGATCCGGCGGCGAAGAACACGCAGTCGCCCGCCGCGGCACCGACGAGATCGGCGAGGCCGGCCTTCTCGGCATCCGAGAGGTTCTTGGCGACGGGGCCGCCCAGCGAGCCGTCTTCGTTGAAGAGCACGTATGCGAGACCGCGGGCGCCGCGCTGCTTCGCCCAGTCCTGCCAGGCATCGAGCTGCTTGCGCGGCTGCGATGCGCCGCCGGGCATGAGCACGGCGCCGACGTAGTCGGACTGGAAGACGCGGAACGTCGTGTCCTTGAAGTACTCGGTCGCCTCGACGAGCTCGAGACCGAAGCGCAGGTCGGGCTTGTCAGAGCCGTACTTCGCCATCGCGTCGGCGTACGTGATGCGCGGCAGCGGCGTCTGCACCTCGACGCCGATGGTCGCCCACATCGCGGGGATGAGGTCCTCCATCAGGGCGATGACGTCTTCCTGGTCGACGAAGCTCATCTCGATGTCGAGCTGCGTGAACTCCGGCTGCCGGTCGGCGCGGAAGTCCTCGTCGCGGTAGCAGCGGGCCATCTGGTAGTACTTCTCGACGCCGCCGACCATGAGCAGCTGCTTGAACAGCTGCGGGCTCTGCGGCAGGGCGTACCAGCTGCCGGGGTGCAGGCGTGCGGGCACGACGAAGTCGCGGGCGCCCTCCGGAGTCGACTTCGTCAGGGTCGGGGTCTCGACCTCGAGGAAGTCACGGGCGTGCAGCACATCGCGGATCGCCTTGTTCACGTCGGAGCGCAGGCGAAGAGCGGATGCCGATGACGGGCGCCGCAGATCGAGATAACGGTGCTTGAACCGCACGTCCTCGCCGATCGTGTCGGCGTCACCGAGCCCCGTGGACACCTGGAAGGGGAGGGGAGCGGACTCGTTGAGCACCTCGACCTCGGTCGCGATGACCTCGATCTCGCCCGTGGGCAGGTTCGGGTTCTCGTTGCCCGCAGGACGCGCTGACACCGTTCCCGTCACCTTCAGCACGAACTCGCTGCGCAACGGGTGCGCCGTCTCCTCATCGCGGATGACGACCTGCGCGATGCCTGAGGAATCGCGCAGATCGATGAACGCGACGCCTCCGTGATCACGACGACGATCGACCCAACCCGAGAGGGTGACGGTCTGACCGATGTGCTCGGCTCGCAGGGAGCCGGTCGTGTGTGTGCGAAGCATCCCACCATTCTAGGCGGGTGCTCGCGGGCATCAGAGGCGGCCTCCCTAGACTGGGGCCATGCCCGCCGAACGTCTCCATCTGGTCCGCCACGGCGAAGTGCACAATCCGGGCCGCGTGCTCTACGGACGGCTCCCGCATTACCGGCTCAGCGACGACGGGCGGCGGATGGCGAAGGACGCCGCGGAGTACATCGCCGGCCTCGACCGGCCGGTCACCTCGTTGCGCTGCTCTCCGCTGGAGCGCACCAGAGAGTCCGCCGAGCCGTTCACCGAGCTCTTCGGCCTTGACCCGGTGATCGATGAGCGCGTGATCGAACCCACCAACGTCTTCGAGGGCACGCGCATGAGCCGCTCGCTGCGCGATCCCCGCAACTGGTGGCATCTGCGACGGCCGTCGTTGCCGAGCTGGGGCGAGCCGTACGTCTCGGTCGCGGCCCGGATGGAAGACGCACTGCACAGCGTCTGGCGCGACACCGTCGACGGGGACGCCGTGATCGTCTCCCACCAGGCGCCCATCTGGATCACGCACCTGCACTTCGCGGGACTGCCGCTGCGGCATGACCCGCGCACACGGCGGTGCGCGCTTTCGAGCGTCACGTCGTTCGAGCGCGTCGGCGACGTCTGGCGCGAGGTGGCGTACGCCGAACCCGCATCGACGAGCGATGCCGTCGACGTCGGCGCCGTCTGACCTGGGGCCCCTACCAGGGTGGGAGACGACTCGATACTCCCGTGTGATGCGGCGGCCGAGGCCGCGACCCTAATCTCCTGACACGGCCGGACGCACCGGCCGCCGGATCGCGCATCCAGACTCGCGCGTCCAGAGGAGAACTCATGACCATGGTCGCCGACTCGCAGCTCGGTCCCGTTCGTCAGACCTATGCGCGCAAGGGCGATTTCCCGCCGGTCGCACGCGCCTACACGCAGATCTCGCAGCGCGTGCGCGAGGCGGGACTGCTGCGGCGCACACCGTGGTTCTATCTTCTGCTGGGCGCGGCTCTGGCTGCGGTCTTCGCAGGGCTCGTCGTCGGCTTCGTCCTGCTCGGCGACAGCGGATTCCAGCTGCTGATCGCCGCCGCGCTGGGCGTCCTCGCGACTCAGGTCGCGTTCCTCGCCCACGAGGCAGCGCACCGCACGATCCTGGAGACGGGGCCGGCCAACGACAGACTCGCCCGCGTGCTCGCCGGGCTCGTCGGCCTGAGCTACTCCTGGTGGGATTCCAAGCACAGCCGTCACCACGCGAACCCGAACCGCGTCGAGCACGACCCGGACATCGAGGTCGACACGATCTCGTTCCTCGACGCGGATGCCGCACAGGCCAGAGGCCTTCGCCGCTGGATCACTCGTCGGCAGGGCTGGCTGTTCTTCCCGCTGCTGACGCTCGAAGGCATCAACCTTCACTACCTCAGCCTGCGCCACCTCGTCTCCCGTGGCCAGGTGAACAATCGCGTGCCGGAGCTGACCTTCCTCCTGATCAGGCACGCCGTAGTCCTCGGCGTCCTGTTCTGGATGCTGCCTGTCGGGCTCGCGTTCGCTTTCATCGGCGTGCAGCTGGCGGTTTTCGGCGTCTACATGGGCGCGTCGTTCGCGCCCAATCACAAGGGGATGCCGGTGGTCGCACCCGAGGCGAGGCTCGACTTCTTCACCAAGCAGGTGCGCACCTCGAGGAACATCTCCGGCGGTCGGTGGGTGACGTGGTTCATGGGCGGGCTCAACCACCAGGTCGAGCACCACCTGTTCCCCTCGATGCCTCGTCCGCATCTCGCCGCTGCGCGCAAGATCGTCAGGGAGCACTGCGTGAGCAACGGCGTCCCCTACACCGAGACGACCCTGGTGCGCTCCTACGGGATCGTGATCGCGTACCTCAACCGGGTCGGACTCGCAGCGAGGGACCCGTTCGAATGCCCGGCGGTCGCACAGTACCGGCGGGCCTGAAGCCTGCATCCTGAGTACCCCGGAAACCGTGAGGAAACGGCACCTCCGATGGACGCGAAATCACCCGCGGTCATCCTAATGTCGAGTCAAGAAGTCGAACACTATGAAAAGGACGTGGACGATGACCGGTACGGCATCACACGAGCATTCGACGGAATCGCTGAGGGTCCTCATCGCGACCGACACGTTTCCCCCGGACATCAACGGTGCGGCGAGGTTCGCCCGCGACCACGCCGTGCGCCTGGCCCGCCGTGGCCACGACGTGCATGTGATCGCGCCGTCGGCCACGTTCTCCGGGCATTCAGGGGTCACGATGATCGATGACCAGCTGATCCGGACGCATCGACTGCGCAGCGTGAAATGGCCGGCGCACGAGTGGCTGCGGGTCGCGCCGCCCTGGGAGGTGCGTCGGCGCGTCGGCCGCATCCTCGAAGAGATCCGACCCGATGTCGTGCACGTCCAGTCGTTCATCGGCATCGGGCGCGGCGTGGCCTACGAAGCGCATGCGCGCGGGATCCCGATCGTGGCGACGAACCACGTGATGCCGGACAACCTCGCCTCCGTCGGTGGGCTGCCGTCGCGCATCGTGCCGGTCGTGACGAGGCGCGGCTGGAACCTCGCGGCCGCCGTGTACTCGCGTGCCGACATCGTCACCAGTCCCACCCCGATCGCCGCCGAGTACCTGGAGCGCAGCATCGGACTCGCCTCTGTCACACCGATCTCGTGCGGCGTCGATCTGCAGCGGTTCACGCCGAAGCAGGCGAAGCCGGTCCGGCCAGGGATCCTCTTCGTCGGGCGACTCGACCCCGAGAAGAACCTTCCGACGCTGCTGAGAGCGATCGCGTTGATCGACCAGGACGTCGATGCGCATCTCGACATCGTCGGCGGGGGCTCGGAGCGATCAGCGCTGGAACTGCTCGCCGCGCAGCTCGGGGTCGCGGATCGTGTGCGTTTCCACGGGCGCGTGACGGATGAGGAACTCGCGGAGCTGCACCATGAGGCGACGGTCTTCGTCATGCCGTCACCGGCTGAACTGCAGAGCATCGCGACTCTTGAGGCGCTCGCGTCGGGAACTCCCGTCGTGGTCGCCGATGCGATGGCCCTCCCGCACCTCGTCCACAACGGCGTCGAGGGATACCTCGTCGCGACGTACGACGCCCAGGATTTCGCCAGGCGGATCGCGAGCATCCTGACCCTGCCGGAGGACGAGTACGAGGCGATGAGCGCGCACGCCGTGCGGCGCGCGGCACAGCACGACGCGACCACGATCGTGCGTCGTTATGAGGATCTCTACCGGGGTGCGGGCACCCGCCGCTCGGCGCGCACAGAGTACAGCTCCGCGCGCACGGAGTACAGGGGCCGCATAGATTCCCGCGTCTAGACTGAGAGCGTGCCACTCGCCTCGACGATTCGACCGATTCGCAGCGGCCGCTCCTCACGCACCCGACGCTCCGCCCGGGTAGCAGGAGCCGCGCTCGCCGCGCTGTTCGCCGTCGCTCTGACGGCCTGTGCGCCGGACCCCGTCGCACAGCAGTACCTCTCCGGTGACGGCAAGGGCTACATCTCGGCCGACGGCGCGGTAGTGGAGATCGCGCCAGAGGATCGAGGGGAGCCGATCGTGTTCGGCGGCGTGACGGAAGACGGCGAGGAGTTCAGCAGCGAGGACATCGCCGGCGACGTCACCGTCGTGAACTTCTGGTACGCGGGCTGCGCCCCGTGCCGGGCGGAGGCGAAGGATCTCGAATCCGTCTGGCAGTCGAACGCGGAAGAGGACGTCTCTTTCATCGGCATCAACATCTACGACCAGGCCGACACGGCCAAGGCCTTCGCCAAGACGTACGGTGTGACCTACCCGAGCGTCCTCGACGTCGACAGCGGCGAGGCCAAGCTCGCGTTCGCCAGCGACGCTCCGCTGCAGGGGACGCCGTCGACGCTCGTGCTGGACAAGCAGGGGCGCGTCGCCGCTCGCATCGTCGGCCAGCTCGACGGCCCGTCGATCCTCTCCACGCTCGTCAAGGACGCGCTCGCGGAGAGCGCGTGAACACACAGGAGCTGATCGGCTCAGGAGCGCTCTGGCTCGCGATCCCGATCGCGATGCTCGCGGGGCTCGTCTCCTTCCTCTCTCCGTGCGTGCTTCCGCTCGTGCCCGGCTACCTCGGATTCCTCGGGGGAGCAGTGGCGCCGCGTTCGTCGAACGGGGCGGCCGTGCAGACCGGTCGAGGACGCCTCGTGCTCGGCGTGCTGCTGTTCATCCTGGGCTTCGCCGTGGTGTTCGTCGCATACACGGCCCTCAGCGGTACGGTCGGCGTCTTCCTGCTGCAGTGGGGCGACATCATCACCCGGGTCCTTGGCGTCGTGGTCATCCTCATGGGGCTCGTGTTCCTCGGACTGTTCGGGTTCATGCAGCGCGAGTTCCGTTTCCAGGTGGATTCCAAGGCCGGCATCATCGGTGCCCCGCTGCTCGGGATCGCGCTCGGCATCGGCTGGGCGCCGTGCATGGGTCCGACGCTGGCGGCCATCGTCGCGCTGTCGATCAACGTCGGCGATCCGGTCCGTGCCGGCTTCCTCGGTCTTGCGTACAGCCTCGGCCTCGGCATCCCGTTCCTGCTCGTCGCTCTCGGCTTCGGCTGGGCGACCAGGGCGGTCGGATTCCTGCGCCGCCACATCCGGGTCGTGAACATCATCGGCGGCGTGATGCTGATCCTGCTCGGCGTGCTCATGGTCACCGGGATCTGGACCGGCATCATGTCGCGTCTCGGGGCGGTGATGGGCAGTGTCATCCTCCCGCTCTGATTCCCGCGCCGACCAGAAGGATGCCGTGACGTCTTCCGACCCGCTCCGTCCGTCCGATCACATCGACGGCGACGACTCCGCCATCACGCAGCCCCGTCTCGGGTTCGTGGGATGGCTGCGGTGGGGCTGGCGACAGCTGACCTCGATGCGCACGGCGATCATCCTGCTGCTCGTGCTGGCGATCGCGGCGATCCCCGGCTCGATCTTCCCTCAGCGCATGGCCGACCCGAACGGCGTCACGCAGTGGGAGAGCGACAACCCCGACCTGTTCCCCGTGCTCGACGCGATGAGCATGTTCGACGTCTACCTGTCGCCGTGGTTCTCCGCGATCTACCTGCTGCTGTTCATCTCGCTGGTGGGCTGCGTGATCCCACGCATCAAGCATCACCTCAAGGCGCTGCGCGCGCGTCCCCCGCGCACTCCCGCACGACTGGGCCGTCTCGAGGATCACCGCGAGGTGACAAGGGAGGCGGCGGATGCCGACGCCGAAGCCGCCCGATCGATCGACGTCGCCCAGAAGCAGCTCAAGGCGCTCGGGTACCGCGTCGAGCGCTACGACAACGGCCGCACGTACTCGGTCTCGGCCGAGCGCGGGTACTGGCGCGAAACAGGGAACCTCGTCTTCCACCTCGCGCTCGTCGGCGTGCTGCTGGTGGTGGGCATCGGCGGGAGCTTCGCGTACACAGGGCAGCGCGTGGTCGTGGAGGGCCAGACCTTCGTCAACACGCTGCTCGACTACGAGTCGATGAACCGCGGTCGCTTCGTCAGCGACGACGCGCTGAGCCCGTACGCGATGACGCTGGACTCGTTCGACGTCACGTACCAGGAGTACGGATCCGCGGCATCCGGTCAGGCCGGGGACTTCTCGGCCAACGTCTCGGTGCGCGAGAACGGCGAGACGCGCAAGGAATCCGTGCGCGTGAACCATCCGCTCGGCGTCGCGGGCGACAAGATCTACCTGCTCGGCAACGGTTACGCTCCCACGATCACCGTGCGCAACTCCGACGGCGACGTCGTCTACAACAACTCGGTGCCGTTCCTGCCGCAGGACACGAACCTGACCTCGCTCGGCGTCATCAAGGTGACCGACGGCATGCCGGAGCAGCTCGGGATCGCGGCCTTCTTCTACCCGAGCGCAGCGCGACTCGAGACGGGCGCGTTCGCGTCCGCGCACGGCGACCTCCTCGCCCCGCTTCTCACGCTGGACGTGTACGAGGGCGACCTCGGCATCGATGAGGGCACGCCGCGCTCCGTCTACGTGCTCGACACGGAAGAGCTCACGAAGCTCACGGGGCGCACCACCGATGTCGACTCGATCGAGCTGGCGCCGGGGGAGACCGCTGATCTGCCGAACGGCCTCGGGACGATCACCTTCGAAGACGAATCACCTGCGGGAGCGACCGACTACACCGAGTCGGTGAAGCGTTTCGTTTCGCTTCAGATCCATCATGACGACTCGGCGGTGTGGGTGCTCGTGTTCGCGCTGCTCGCGCTCGCCGGGCTGATGCTCGCGCTGTTCGTTCCCCGCAGGCGCATGTGGGTCAAGGCGACGTCCTCCGACGGCGCGGTCGACCTCGAGTACGCCGGACTCGCCCGCGGCGAGGACCCGACCCTGGGCGCGGCCGTCGACGACCTCGCTGCCGGACACGCGCGGCTGCTCGATGCGCCCGGCCGCTCCCGCACCACTGAGAAGCCCCGAAAGTAGACTGGCACCATGCCCGACCTCGATTCCCTCTCGATCCTGTTCGTCTGGACGGCGATCGCGATCTACGCCGCAGCCTTCGTCGCGTACGCGTTCGATCTCGCACGTCGGTCGGAGGTCACCGCTGATGCGCGCCTCGCGCGCGAGACGGCATTGGTGGGTGCGGGGGGCGCCGATGCGTCCGGTGCGGCACAGGATGCGGCATCCGCCGAACCCGCCAAGCCGCGTTATGTGATGGCGCGCATCGGCACGACACTGACGGGCCTGGCCTTCGTGTTCCATCTGGCGGCCACGGTCCTGCGCGGCATCGCCGCCGAGCGCGTACCGTGGGCGAACTTGTACGAGTTCGCGATGATCGGCACGCTGCTGGTCGTGCTCGTGTACCTGGTGGTGCTCACTCGCATCGATCTGCGCTTCCTCGGCACCTTCATCACCGGCCTCATCGTCGTGCTGATGGGCGCGGCAGCGGTGAGCTTCTACGTCGGCGTCGTGCCTCTGATGGATCCGCTCAAGAGCGTGTGGCTCGTGATCCACGTGTTCGTCGCCTCGCTCGGCACCGCGTTCTTCGCCCTGACGGCAGCGCTGTCGATCCTGCAGTTGATGCAGCACCGCCGCGAGCGGCGCATCGCCGAAGAGGTCGAGAAGCCCGGGCCCCGATTCCTTGCGACGCTGCCGGGGTCGGAACGCCTGGAAGGGCTCGCGTTCCGCTTCGCGATCGTCGGCTTCATCCTCTGGACGTTCACTCTGATCGCCGGCTCGATCTGGGCGCAGGACGCGTGGGGCCGTTATTGGGGCTTCGACGTCAAGGAGACCTGGACCTTCATCATCTGGGTGCTCTACGCGGGATACATTCACGCCCGTGCGACTCGCGGCTGGCGCGGGAGCCGCTCGGCGTGGCTGTCGATCATCGGCTTCACCGCGGTGATCTTCAACTTCACGATCGTCAACGTGTTCTTCAAGGGATTGCACGCATACTCCGGCCTGAGTTGAGCAGGGCTCACCCGAGCGGGAGCACCTCGTGGTGCTCGACACCGCCTGTGTACCAGACGAACTCCGCTTCGCTGACGACCTCGGTGGGGCGCTGGTCGTACTCGCGCGTCACCGAACGTGCGAGAGCGGACCATGCGTCCGCCCCGAGCGTCCTCGCGTAGACGACGGAGAGATGGAAGGTCCAGTCGTCGACGGGCCGCTCATCGAGGCGGCGGAAGTCGGTGCCGGTGAGAGCGTCCGTGAGCGTCGCGTAGGCCGAGACGACGGATGCCGTGCGCGCGAGCCGCGCGATCACGATCTGCCACGGCGCGGGAAAGGTGTCGATCGCGTCGGTCGTGATCTCGATCGGATGCTGCGCAGCAGCCCATGCGCGGACGACGGCGCGCAGGTCCTCCAGGCGCTCCGGCTCGTAGAGCCCGCGGAGCGTGACGTGCCCCGTGTGCGGGTGCGTGGTTCCGGCGGGGAGGGTCGGGCGCACAGCATCCTGAACCGCCCGGTAGTCGGCGGCGACCGCCGCGGTCGGGCGCAGGACCAGGTATTGCTGCCCTTCCAGAGACGCGAGCTGCTGGGGATCGTTCATGAACGGACGGCGCATCCACCGATGCTAGGGCCCCGCCTCCGTCGAGGCGCCTCCATCTCACGTATGTGACGTCGAAAGGAGGAAAACGCCTGTCACACACGAGGATGACCGGCGTTTTCCTCCTTTCGAGGCGCGAAGCGCGGGTGTCAGGCCGGGGCGAGCACGGCCTTCGCGGAGGTCGTGCGGCGCACGGCGACGATCAGCGTCGTCGCGATGAGCGAGAGCACTCCCCAGACGACGAGGGCTGCCACTGCACTGCCGTTCGCCGCGATCAGACCGCTGAAGGCCGGAGCCGTCGGCAGTGCCTGACCGATCGAGGCCAGCCAGCCGGGAACCGTCGAGATCAGCCCCGTGGCGACGGCGACGACTCCGATCAGTGCGCTGACCCAGCGTCCGATTCCACCGAACAGTGCGACGAGGGCCTGGTTCACTGCGGCGAACGCGATTCCCGCCATGACCGCGGTGCCCGCGAAGGCCCACCATGCCGCAGCGTCGTATGCCGCCACGAACTGCACGATGAGCGCGACGAGCACGCCCTGTCCTGCGCCGATCGCGGCTGCGGGCGCGAATGCGCGCAGTGCGAGTCCCGCCGACGAGCGTCGCGACGTCAGCGTGCGCGCGGTGTGCGCCCGCATGACGATGAACGATGCCAGGCCGCCGAACCACAGCACGACAGCCGCGAGCAGCGGAATCGCCGTCGGACCGAAGATCGTGTTCATCGACGAGTTCGACGACACGGGGTCGGCGATGACGGATGCGAGCGACGACGACTCCTGATCGTCGAACGAGGGGAGCGACTCGGATGCTGTCTTGAGCCCGCCCGCGAGGTCACCGGTTCCGGTGGCGAGCTTGTCCACGCCCGACGCCAGCTCGGCTGCACCGTCGCTGAGCTGCGTCGCACCGTCGCTCAGCGCCACGGCGCCTGTGCTCAGGGAGTTCGCGCCGGCCGCGGACTGGTCCGTGCCATCCGCAAGCTGATAGAGGCCGTCAGCGAGGGAGAGCGCGCCGTCGCCGGCGGTGCGCAGCTGTGAAGTGAGCGTTGCGGAAGCTTCGGTGTTGAAAGCTCCGAGGCCTGAAGCTGTGACTTCGGCCGTCTGCGCTGCGATGGCGGCGCCCCCCTGCAGCTCCGGCATCGAATCGATCGTCGTTCGAAGACCCACGCATAGCGGATCGCTCGTCTCGCGGCCCTCGCACGCCGCCCAAAGTTCATTGAGGCCGCCAGCGAGTTTGTCGACGCCGCTCTTCACCTGGGCGGTTGCGCTCTGCGTCCCGTTCACGCCCTGGAAAAGTTCACCAGGAACGAGCCCGTTCTGCTCCAGCGCCGCCGCCCCTGACGTCAGCCCCGCGCCCAGCTCGCTCGCACCGTTCGCTGCGTCCCGCGTGCCGGACGAGATCGTGCCGAGACCGCCGGCGAGCTCTGACGCCCCCGTGCCCAGCTGCGACGCACCGTCGGCGAGCTGCGTCGCACCCTCGGGAAGCGCAGCCGCGCCGTCCGCGGCGCTGCGCGCACCGGTCGCCAGTTCCTGCGCACCTGTCGCTGCTTCGCCGATCTGGTCGCCGATCGTCGTGAATCCGACCAGCACGTTCTCCATGGTCGCCTCAGACAGCATCGTTCCCATGGTGGATGTCGCGACGGACGCGATCTGCTGCGTGATGAGGTCATCGGCGACGAGTCCGTCATCCGGCGTCGTGACCTTGATCGTCGCCTGCTCGGCGGTGCCGCCGCCGTCCGAGATCGCCTGACCCGAAGACGTGGCCGCGGCGGAGAACTCGGCGGGGATCGTGATGACCGCCTGGTAGCTGCCGTCGGCGAGCCCTTCTGCGGCATCGTCCTCGTTGGAGATGACCCAGGTGAGGTTCGAGTCGAGCTCGTCCGAGCCCTCGACGAGGCCCGACGCCAACTGGCGTCCGAGCGGCGTGTACTGGTCATCGATCGTGACCGGCTCGTCGAGGTTCACGATGGCGGCGGTCATGGTGTCCAGCCGCTCGGTCGGATTCTGCAGCGCCGCGACGAGGATGCCGCCCACAGCTGCCGGCAGCAGCAGGATGCCGAGGATCGTCAGCCACGTGATGGGTTTGCGCGAGCGGGCGCGCTCGATCGAGAGAGTCATGCGTTCACCTCGGTGGAGTCGGATGTGTGTCGAGGCCCCCTCGTATCGTCGACGCCCCCGCTGGGACGCGCGTCGGGGAGGGGGCGTCGATCACCAGAGGGGGCGTCGACGGAAGGGCGGAGATCGACGACGGATGCGTCTGGCCACGCGGCCTCGGCGAGGATCGTGCGGGCGAGTGCGGGGTCGGATGCCGTCGCGAACACGGCGAGCCGGCTCGAGGTGCCGGCATCCGCCCTCGCCGCCGCCGCAGCCGCAGCATCCTGCAGCATCGCGGTCGCCTGATCGCGCTGGCCGCCGGTGAAACGGTCGATGCCGTCGATCACGACGAGAGTGGGCGCTCCGCGAAGTGCCTCGCGGAGGTCGATCAGCGCGGCATCCGCATCATCGACCAGCACGCAGCCGACGTGATTGCGCACCCACGCCGCCCGGCCGGGAAGCAGGTGCCCTGCGACGCGCAGCCTTCCCGCATCCGGGGCGAGCCTGCCGGCGATCGCCAGCGCGAGCGCACGGCGCACCCGGCTGTCGCGACCGGTGGCGATGAGGGCCTCGCCGGCGGCGACACGCAGCGTGACGTCTTCCAGGATCGGCGCATCCGCGCTCAGCACGAGGTCGTCCGCCGCGACGATCGAGTCGTCGCCAGGCCAGGCGAGAAGGTGCCGTTCGCGTTCGACCGCCTCGCCCTCGATGTCGACGCTGGGCAGGATCCTCTCCAGCCAGGCGGGGATCTGCCATGCGCGCTCGCCGAGGATCGCCATGAGTGCGGGGATCAGCGTCATGCGCACCAGGAACGCATCGATCGCGATGCCGGCCGCGAGCCCCAGTGCGATCGGCTTGAGCGATGAATCGCCCTCGGGCACGAACGCCACGAACACCGCGAACATGATGAGTCCGGCAGCGGTGACGACCTTCGCCGAACCGCTGAATCCGCTGCGCACGGCGCGCAGCGCGGCCGCGCGTCGATCGGCGCGGGACGGCGACTTCGAGTCAGGGTCGTGCACGTAGTCCTCGCGCATGCGCGACACCAGGAACACCTGGTAGTCCATCGCGAGCCCGAACAGCACGCCCATGAGGATGATCGGCATGAAGCTGATGATCGGGCCGACCTTCGCGACGTGCAGCACGTCGGCGAACCAGCCCCACTCGAACACGGCCCCGACGACACCGAACGCCGCGACGATCGACAGCAGGTAGCCGAGGGCAGCGGTGATCGGCACCCAGAGCGAGCGGAACACGATCGTCAACAGGATGAGCGACAGGCCGATCACGAAGACGCCGAAGGGCAGCAGGGCGTTTCCGAGCTGGTCGGAGATGTCGATGGCGACAGCGGTGAAACCGGTCACCTTCACGTCGATGCCGAACTCGTCGAGCCACTCGTCGTGATGCGAGCGCAGTTCTCGGACCAGATCGCTGGTCGCGGGGTCGTCCGGCGCGGTCTCGGGGATCACCTGCACGATCCCGGTGTCGGCGGTCTCGTTCGGAGTGGCGAGCGCGACCTCCTTCACGCCGTCGATCTCGGCGACGGCATCCCCGAGGTCTTCCATGAGCGTGAGCGGATCGGTGGAGGTGACGATGGTTCCCGTCAGCACGAGAGGGCCGTTGAAGCCAGGGCCGAACTCGTCCCCGACGAGATCGTAGCTCTGCCGAGCCTCGTCATCGGCGGCGAGCACGCCGGCGTTGGGCAGTGCGAGATTGAGGCTCAGCGCGGGAACGGCCACGATGCCGAGGCCGATCACGACCGCGAGCGAGGTGAGGATCGGATGCTTCGTCACGCCGCCGACCCAGCGCTCGCTGAATCCTCGGCGGGGCTTCGCTTCCTTGCCCTTTTTGGGGGCCTTGACCTTCTTCGGGCGGCCCACGATGCGCCCCTTCAGGAAGCCGAGTACAGCGGGCGTCAGCGTCACGGCGATCGCCACGGCGACGGCGACCGCGACGGATGCGGCGATGCCCATGGTCGTCAGGAACGGGATGCCGGCGAAGCCGAGCCCGATCAGGGCGATCAGTACCGTGATGCCGGCGAACACGACGGCGGAGCCCGCAGTGCCGACGGCGCGTGCGGCCGATTCCTCCGGGTCGACGCCGTCGCGCACCTGGTCCTGATGCCTGGCCATGATGAACAGCGCATAGTCGATGCCGACCGCGAGCCCGAGCATCAGCGCGAGCAGCGGCGTGGTCGATGACACCGACGCGAACGCCGTGGCGGCGAAGATGCCGGCCATCGAGATGCCGACGCCGAGCATGGCGGTGAGCAGGGGGAGCCCGGCGACGACGAACGACCGGAACGTGACGATGAGCACGAGCAGGGCGATGACCACGCCGACGGCTTCCGTGAGGGTCACTCCCGGGATCGAGATGGCGAACAGATCTCCGCCGAGCTTGGTCTGCGAACCATCGGGCAGCTCGCCGGCGAGCGTGTCGACCGAGGCGGTCAGTGCATCCTTCGTCTCCGCCGAGACGTCGGTGGCCTGACCGTCGAACTGCAGCTGGACGATCGCCGCGGTCTCGTCCTCGTTGATCATCCCCTCGATCATCTCGTCGTAGGGAGAGGTCACGGCGAGGACGCCGTCGAGGTCGCTCAACTCGTCCACAGCATCCGCGATCGGCTCGCGATACTCGTCATCCGTGATCGAATCGCCGTCCGCGGCGACCACGATGAACTGCGCATTCGTGCCGCTGACCTGCGGGAACGAGCGCGAGAGCTGCTCGAGGCCGTCCTGCGACTCGGTACCGGGGATGCTGAAGGAGTTGTCGGTGCCCTGATTGAGCACGAGCGCACCGCCGCCGGCGACGCCGAGGATGATGAGCCAGGCGACGAGCACGCGCCACGGATGACGGAACGACCAGCGTCCGAGTGACGACAGGAGAGTGGACACAGATTCCTCCGGGACGGCGGACGGGAGAATGGATACAGTGATGTATCCGATACACATGTGTATCCTACGGTGAGTCGGACGTGCGAAACTGTGCGCAGGATGTGAAAGTGAGACCATGACGATCCCCGTGACGAAGCGGCGTGAGAGCACGCGAGCGCGATTGATGGATGCTGCCGCGCAGGTGTTCGCCGAGGTCGGGCTCGAGGGCGCCAGCGTCGAGGCGATCTGCGAACGCGCCGGGTTCACGCGCGGCGCCTTCTACTCGAACTTCGACTCCAAGGACGAGCTGTTCCTCGAGCTCGCCTCGACCGTCGCGGAGCAGCGTCTGGCCTCGGTGCGCGGGCGCATCGAGGAGTTCGTCGCCGCCGGGGTGCTCAACGGCGACGCCGACCCCATCGAGCTGGTTCAGAAGGTCATGGACTCCGGCCTGGACGACCGTCTGAGCGTGCTCATGATGAGTGAGATCCGCATCCGTGCGCTGCGTGACGAGGTCTTCGGGAAGGCCTACCTCGCGCAGGATCGGGCGATGACCGCGAGCATCGAGGAGATCGTCCAGGGCATCGTCGACTCGGGCCTGTTCGCACTGCGGATCGATGTGCCCACAGCGGCGCAGATGCTCATGGTCCAGTGGGAGGGATGCATGGCGCGCGCGGCGGTGTCCGGATGGGACGGCGAGAAGCTGCACCGCGCCGGTGCCGAGGCGCTCGGCCAGCTGGTGGACCTGCTCATCGCGCCCGCCGCAGGCTGAGTCGGCGCTACTCCCGGGCGAGCAGCGCGTGGCAGCGCTCGAGGCGCTCGAGCCACCAGTCGCGACGCTCGGCGGATGCTGCCAGCCGGTCGAGCCGCGATGCATCGGGCGTGACGCGTCCGACGGGGATCGCGCCGTCGGACGGTGAGAGGTCGGCGACGTCCTCGACGAACAGTGCGCCGGTTCCCAGGCCGCAGTCGTAGTCGAGGTGGGGGAGCGCGGCCGCGAGCGCGGCGCCCTGCGACAGCCCCACGGCGGTGTCGAGCGCGCTGGAGATCACGGCGGGAAGCCCCGCAGCGACGACGATCTGCAGCGCGCGGGTCAGGCCGCCGAGCGGCTGCGCCTTGATCACGATGAGGTCGGCTGCGCCCGCACGCGCGACGGCCAGCGGATCGTCGGCTTTGCGGATGCTCTCGTCGGCGGCGATCGGGATGCCCATGTACTTCACGCGCGTGCGCAGCTCGGCGAGCTCGTCGACCGTGGCGCACGGCTGCTCGGCGTACTCGAGGTCGAACTCGGCGAGGGCGTGGATCGCGTGCTCGGCCTCGTCGACGTTCCATGCGCCGTTCGCGTCGATGCGCACGCGCCCCTCCGGCCCCAGCGCGTCGCGCACCGCACGTACTCTGGCGACGTCGTCGTTCAACGACTGTCCGGGTTCGGCGACCTTGACCTTCGCCGTCCGGCATCCGGAGAATCGTGCCAGCACGGCGGCGACGTCGGCGGCGGCGACGGCGGGCACCGTGGCGTTCACGCCGATCGACTGCCGCAGCGGTGCGGGCTGAGTGTTCCAGGCGGAGTCGATCGCCGATGCGAGCCAGACGGATGCCTCGGCATCCGCGTATTCGATGAACGGCGAGAACTCGGCCCAGCCCTGCGGGCCCTCGAAGAGCAGAGCTTCACGAGTGGTCACGCCGCGGAAGCGCGTCGTCATGGGGAGGGCGACCACGCGGGCCGTGTCGAGCAGCTCTGCGAGCGACGGGTTCATGTCCCCATCATGCCCTTGTGGGCCTCATCGGGCCGCGTGCCGTGCCGAATCTGGGCGCGCGTGTGATCCCGGGGCCGTCCCGTGCCGACGGTGCGGGCGAGGGCTCAGGCGAGCCGCTTCTGCAGTTCGCCCATGAGCTCGGACGGGGTGAAGCCCAGACGGCGGTTGATCGCCAGCATGTGCTCATTGACGCCGGCATTGTACGTGTAGACCGCCCGCACGTCCGAAGCGTGCTCCTGCAGCATCCGCAGGTTCGCGAGCTTCACAGCCATGCCGAGACGGTTGCCCCGGGCCTCGCGCCGCACGAACGTGCCCCACTGGTACGCGTTCCCGTCATCGCCCGAAACAACCAGCTGCGTGTACGCGACGACGCTGCCGCTGCCGTCGCATGCGACAGTTCCGAAGCTGCGTCTGTTCTGCCGCGCGATCAGCGCCTCGCTCCTGCGGATCTCCTCGATGTCGGCCGTGGCCTGCTCGAGGTCGAGATCGCCGACCGGGGCCTCCGTCTCGACGGCGGCCTCCAGCTCCGCCCATCCGCCCACGACGGCCTGGGGAACGCTGCCGATCCACGACCGCAGGGAGAATCCCGCAGACCGGGCGGATGCTTCGGCGCTGAGCGCATCGAGATGAGAGGGCGGGATCGGCAACCGCAGGCGGCTCTGCACGTCACCGAGCGCCAGTGCGTAGCCGTGGCGTCGCGCGAACTCCCGTCCAGGAACGCCGGAGCCGTCGTCGCCGGCGCTGCACGGCCACGACGCGTTCGACTTCATCACGGTGCGCCCTGCGTCCTGCGCCTCGGCCTCGAGCGCGACGAGCACGGCCGTGCCTATGCCCTGGCGGCGCAGCCCGGGTGCGACATGCACGCCGAGCGTCGCCACTCGGGTGTTGTCGCGCAGCGGCAGCGCGAGGCGTCCGCCCGCGACGATGTCGCCGCCTATGCGGGCGAGGTAGGCACGGCGGTCGATCGACTCGGTGTCCTGCTGCAGCTCGTGCCTGGACTCGTCTCGCGTCCACACCGCCGTGCCGGCGCCGCGGTCAGCGCGTTCGGCGGCGGCGTAGATGTCCCACCACAGGTCCACCGCCGCTGCGTCGAACGGGTCGATGCGGATGAGTTCGAGCATGCTGCAACCGTAACCCGACCGAAGTTCCAACAATGGCTGTTTGACAATAGTGTGTGACACACAGTAATGTGATCGTCATGAACGAGACGCTTGACACGCACCTGCAGGAACTGCGGCGCGGCACCGTGGTGCTGGCCTGTCTGCAGCTGCTGCGCACCCCGGGTTACGGCTACGGCCTGCTCGAGGAGCTCGAGCGCCGCGGCTTCGCCGCCGACGCCAACACGCTGTACCCACTGCTTCGCCGGCTGGAGAAGCAGGAGTACCTCACCAGCGAGTGGAACACCGACGAGGCACGGCCTCGCAAGTTCTACCGCACCTCGGAAGCCGGCATCCGGCTCGCCGACACTCTCACTCAGGACTGGCTCGCGCTCACCGCAGCGATCGCCACACTCACCGACCAGGAGAACTGACATGACTGCGACAACACTCACCGAGCGGTACATCGCCGCGACCGTCAAGAGCATCACGCCCACGGCCCAGGACGACGTCCGCGCCGAGCTCGCGGCATCCATCGACGACGCGATCGAGGCTCGTCTCGACCAGGGCGAGCCCAGGGAATCCGCCGAGCGCGCCGTGCTGACCGAGCTCGGTGACCCTGGCATCCTCGCCGCGAGCTACGCCGACCGTCCGCTGCACCTGATCGGCCCGCGCTACTACCTCACCTGGTGGCGGCTGCTCAAGCTGCTGCTGTGGATCGTCCCGCCGTTCGCGGCCTTCGGCGTGGCACTGGCCCAGGTTCTCGCCGGTGCGACGGTCGGAGAGGTGATCGGCCAGGTCGTCGCCGTCACGATCAGCGTCGTCGTGCACCTCGTCTTCTGGACCACCCTCGTGTTCTTCGTGCTGGAGCGCACCGGTGCAGATACCGGTGTGCGGTGGGATGTCGACCAGCTGCCGGAACCGACGGTCAACGGCGTCGGGCGCGCCGACCTCATCGCCTCACTCGGATTCCTCGTGATCGGCGTCGGTGCGATCTTCTGGGACCGCTTCCTCGGGTTCTTCCCGACCGGAGGCGACCCCATCCCGGTGCTGAACCCCGGCCTGTGGCCGTGGGGCATCACGATCCTGTTCGCGCTCATCGTCGCCGAGGTGCTGCTGGCCGTCGCGATCTATGCGCACGGACGCTGGAACACGCTGTTCGCGTGGATCAACACCGCGCTCGCCGTGGCGTTCGCGGTCTGGTCTCTGACGCTGCTGGTGCGGGGCGAGCTGGTCAACCCCGCATTCCTCGACTTCGTGGTCACCGCCGGCGGTGAAGGCTTCGCGCAGGGCGACGCCGGAGCGGCGGAGCAGGGCGGCGTGTTCCGCATCCTCGCCGTCCTCACGGGGTTCTGCCTGATCGCGTTCCCCGTGTGGGACATCGTCGACGGGTGGCTCAAGACTCACCGCGCTCGCCGCCAGGCATAGGCTGGGGCCATGGTCTCCGAGCTCTTCGATCCCGCCGAATGGGTGCTCGCGCCCGGTGCTGAGGACTACACCGACATCACCGCGCATGTCACGCACGACGGCGGCGTCGCCCGCATCGCCTTCGATCGTCCTGAGGTGCGCAACGCCTTCCGTCCGCACACCGTGGACGAGTTGTACCGGGCGCTCGACATCGCCAGGCAGGACCCGAGGATCGGCGCCGTGCTGCTCACCGGCAACGGGCCGAGCGCGAAGGACGGCGGGTGGGCGTTCTGCTCCGGCGGTGACCAGCGCATCCGCGGGCGTGACGGCTACAAGTACTCGGACGACGAGAAGACCGTCGCCGATCCTGCGCGAGCCGGTCGCCTGCACATCCTCGAGGTGCAGCGCCTGATCCGCTTCATGCCCAAGGTCGTCATCGCCGTCGTCCCTGGCTGGGCGGCAGGGGGCGGGCACTCGCTGCACGTGGTGTGCGATCTCACGGTGGCGAGTGCGGAGCACGGGAGGTTCAAGCAGACGGATGCCGACGTCGGCAGCTTCGATGCCGGTTACGGCTCGGCGTACATGGCCCGCCAGACCGGGCAGAAGTTCGCGCGTGAGGTGTTCTTCCTCGCCGAGGAGTACTCCGCACAGCGTGCATACGAGATGGGCGCGGTGAACCGGGTCGTTCCCCATGCGGAGCTCGAGCGCGAAGCGCTGAAGATGGCCCGCACGGTGCTGACGAAGTCGCCGACCGCCATTCGGATGCTCAAGTTCGCGTTCAACGCGGTCGATGACGGTCTGGTGGGCCAGCAGGTGTTCGCGGGCGAGGCCACGCGTCTCGCCTACGGTACCGATGAGGCCGTCGAGGGCCGCGACTCCTTCCTCGAGAAGCGCGACCCCGACTGGACGTCGTTCCCCTGGCACTTCTGACGTGGAGGCGCACCGATGACACACCTCATCGCCACGCAGGCCGAGGATGCGGCCCGACTGCAACAGGACCTCGCCCGCGCACTCGACGGCGGCCCCGCACTGGCGCTGGGGATGCTGGCCCTCGGATCGTCGGATGATGAGCCGGAGGTCGTCGAAGACGGCACGGCGGTGGTGATCGGCACGTCCGGATCGAGCGGCATCCCGAAGCGGGTCGTGCTCAGCGCCGAGGCGCTGAGGGCCGGTGCGGAGGCCACTGCGGGCCGGATCGGCTCTGGGAGCTGGATGCTCGCGCTCCCGGCCGGGTATGTGGCGGGGCTGCAGGTGCTGGCGCGCTCGATCCTCGCAGGCACCACTCCGGTCGTGCTCGACGGGGCCTTCTCGCCCCGCAGCTTCATGGATGCGACGCAGCAGATGGTGCGCGGCGGCGAGCCGCTGTTCACGTCGCTCGTACCCGCACAGGTCGCGACCCTGCTGGACGCGTCGATCGAGGACACCGGGGTGCTCGCGGCGCTCCGTGCGTACTCGGCGATCCTCGTCGGCGGCCAGGCGCTGCCCGATCCGGTGCGCGAGCGTGCCGCGGAACTCGGCGTACGGCTGGTGCGCACTTACGGCTCGACGGAGACGAGCGGCGGATGCGTGTACGACGGTGCGCCGCTCGAGACGGTGGCGGTGAAAGTCGTCGACGGCGAGCTGCGCATCGCCGGCCCCATGCTCGCGGACGGCTACCTCGGGGATCCGGTGCTCACCGAGACCACGTTCGTGCGCGACGAGCACGGCATCCGCTGGTATCGCACGGGTGATCTCGGCGTCGTGGAGGACGGCATCGTGCGGGTTCACGGGCGCGCCGACAACGTGATCGTGTCGGGAGGCGTCAACATCTCCCTCGACAGGGTCGAGCGCATCGTGCGCAGCATCCCAGGGCTCACCGGCGCGGTCGTCGTCGGCGTCGACGATGACCGATGGGGCGAGGCATCCGTGATCGTCGCGGAGCGGGGCGAGGCGCTCAGGCGCAGCGAATCCGAGCAGCTCGCGCACGCGCGCGGCGTCGTCGCGGAACAGCTGGGCAAGCCCGCCCGCCCGGCACGCATGATCATCGTCGACGAGATCGCGACGCTGAGTTCGGGCAAACCCGACCGCGAAGCGATCCGACGTCTGGCCGCCGAGCTGCGCTGAGGATCCACGAGAGGAAGAGCATGGCCGTCTACACCCACGGGCATCACGAGTCGGTGCTGCGTTCGCACAGCAATCGCACCATCGCGAACTCGGCGGAGTACCTGCGTCCGCATCTGCTGCCCGATACGAGGCTCCTCGACGTCGGTGCAGGGCCGGGCACCATCACGGTGGATTTCGCACAGCATGTCGGCCACGTCACGGCGACCGAGATCGGCGAGGCCGAGCTCGCGCTGTCGCAGCGGCTGGCGGCAGGGCAGGGCGTCTCGAACATCGACTTCTCGGTCGAGGATGCGCACGCGCTGAGCTTCGCCGACCACACCTTCGACATCGTGCACACCCATCAGGTTCTGCAGCATGTCGCCGATCCGGTGCAGGCGCTGCGCGAGATGCGCCGCG
Source organism: Microbacterium shaanxiense (assembly GCF_054779995.1). Taxonomy (NCBI): domain Bacteria; kingdom Bacillati; phylum Actinomycetota; class Actinomycetes; order Micrococcales; family Microbacteriaceae; genus Microbacterium; species Microbacterium shaanxiense. The sequence goes on from NZ_BAAGXE010000002.1 coordinate 921,910, forward strand.
TCACGAAGCCGGGCGGGCTGGTCGCCGCGCGCGACGCCGACTATGCCGGGTTCATCTGGTTCCCGCTGGCACCCGAGCTCGACGCGTGGCTCGACCTGTACCGCCGTGCCGCGCTGGCGAACGGCGGGGAGCCGGATGCCGGGCGCCGTCTGCTCTCGTGGGCACGGGCCGCGGGGTTCGAAGACGTCACGGCGAGTGCATCCACGTGGTGCTACGCGACTGCCGAGGAGCGCGCATGGTGGGGCGGCATGTGGGCCGACCGGATCGTCGAGTCCGCACTCGCACGCCAGCTCGTGAACGACGGCTTCGCGACGACTGCCGACCTGCGGCGCATCAGCGCGGCGTGGCGCACGTGGGCGGATGCCGCCGACGGGTGGTACCTCGTGCCGCACGGCGAGATCCTCGCGCGCGCCTGAGCGGGATCCGAGTTTCACGCGGCGGAGGATGTTGCGGACGTCGGAGGTTCTCGGCCGATTCCTCCGACGGGCGTCACACACTCCGCTGTGCGTGACACCGGTCCGCGGTCGAGCCCCGGATACATCGCTGGACGGATGCCGGCGACCGGTGCCTCGCGTACCGTGAGATGGTGATCCGTCCGCTGTCCCGCACCTCGCTCGTCCTCGACATCGTCGGGGCGTTCGTGATGTTCGCGTTGCTCACGCCGACGTCGTTGGTGTTCTACGCGCCGGGGAACCTCAGCACCACGGTTCCGGAGGCCGTGGGCGTCGCCGGCCTCGTCATCGCCGCGGTGCTGCAGTGCGGCGCGGTGGCGATCGGGCGACTCGCACCGGGGATCGCGCTGGCGGTCGCCTGGGTCGGCGCGGTCGTGCAGATGGCGGTCGGTCTCGGGCCGCTCCCGATCAACGTCGCGATTCTCGGCGTGCTGTACGCGACGGCCGCATGGGGCACGACACGGGTGTTCTGGGCCGGACTGGTCTCCTCGTTCGTCGGCGGCGTCATCGCCGCGGCCTACATCGCCCTCAGCAACGAGCAGTTCTTCGCCGCGGGACTCTCCAGCACCGTCGCCACCTTCGTGATGATCGCGTTCATGAGCATCCTCGCGCTCGGTTCGCCGTGGCTGGGCGGATTCGGGTGGCGCATGGTGCTGCGCTGGCGCGTCAGCCGCGAAGCGCAGACACGCGCCGAGGTGGCAGCTGCCGAGGAGCAGGAGCGCGTGCGCATCGCCCGCGACATGCATGACGTCGTCGCGCACTCTCTGGCGGTGATCGTGGCGCAGTCCGACGGGGCGCGCTATGCGGCGGCAGCGGACCCGAAGATCGCGACCGAGGCGCTGGGTACGATCTCGCAGACCGCGCGCGCGGCGCTGTCGGACGTGCGGATGCTGCTCACCCAGCTGCGGCACCGCCAGGGCGACGGCCCGCAGCCCACGATCGCCGACCTCGAGCAGCTTTTCGCGCAGGTGCGGCAGGCGGGCGTCGAACCGCGTGTGACCGTCGATCCCATGCCGCCGGGCGAGCCGCCAGGTGCGATCCAGCTCGCGGTCTACCGCATCCTGCAGGAGGCGCTGACCAACACCATCCGGCACGGTGCCGGAGGCGCCGTCGACATCCAACTGGCGTGGCTGCCGGATCGCGTCGAGATCGACGTGCGCAACGCGGTCGATTCGGCCGCGGCGGTCGGAGCTGCGAGCGGGCACGGCCTGGTGGGCATGCGCGAGCGCGCACAGCTCGTCGGCGGCAGACTCACGGCCGAGCGTGCGGGCGGGGAGTTCGTGGTTCATGGGACACTGCCCATCGGAGAATCGCCGCACGGATCGGAGGAGCACGCATGATCCGCGTCCTGCTGGTCGACGATCAGGCGCTCTTCCGCGCCGGGATCCGGATGCTGGTCTCCTCCCAGCCCGACATGGAGGTCGTCGCCGAGGCCGGGGACGGGCAGGAGGCGCTCGCCGCAGTCGCACGGGTGAGCCCGGACGTGGTGCTCATGGACATCAGGATGCCGGTGATGGACGGGCTGACCGCCACGGCCGAGATACTGAAGTCGCCGGATGCGCCGAAGGTCGTGATGCTGACGACCTTCGACCTGGATGAGGCGGCCGCTCGTGCCATCAGGCAGGGCGCGAGCGGGTTCCTGCTGAAGGATGCCGAACCGGAGTTCCTGCTCGCCGCGATCCGCACCGTGCACTCCGGGTCCAACGTGATCGCGGCATCCGCCACTCGTGAGCTCTTCGCGCACTTCACCGAGGCCGCGAAGCCGGTGCCCGCGGCCTACGCGTCGCTGACCGATCGGGAGCGGGAGATCTTCGCGCTCGCCGCACGTGGTCTGTCGAACTCCGAGATCGCCGGGCGGGAGTTCCTCAGCGAGGCGACGGTGAAGACGCACATCAGTCGCATCCTCACCAAGCTCGCGTTGCGCGATCGGGTGCAGCTCGTGGTCTTCGCCTTCGAGCACGGACTGAACTGACCCCGCGCTCTCCGGGATCATCCTTGAGATGTATGCGGATGATGCGCACGGGCGATGCGCAGCGGCATCCGCTCTTCATAGCGTCGTAGGTATGGAGATCACGACCACAGACCTCGGGCTCGCAGCCCGTGTGCAGCACCTCACGAAGTCCTACGGCAGGGGCGGGAGCGCCGTCACGGCTCTCGACGACATCAGCGTCGGCATCCGCCGCGGGCAGTTCACCGCGATCATGGGTCCGAGCGGCTCTGGCAAGTCGACGCTCATGCACATCATGGCCGGCCTCGACGCCCCGACCGAGGGGCGCGCATGGATCGGCGACACCGAGATCACCGGACTCGGCGACCTCGACCTCACGATCCTGCGGCGACGCCGGGTCGGTTTCATCTTCCAGGCCTTCAACCTCGTGCCGACGCTCGACGCGATCGGCAACATCCTGCTGCCGTTCGAGCTCGACGGTCGCAGGCCCAGCGCGATCGAACGCGCACGGATCGACGGACTCGTCGAGACACTAGGCCTCGGCGCCCGCCTGAGGCACCGTCCGCACGAACTCTCCGGTGGGCAGCAGCAGCGCGTCGCGATCGCGCGTGCGCTCGCCACCGCGCCGGATCTGGTGTTCGCTGACGAGCCGACCGGCAACCTCGACTCCGCGAGCGGACGCGAGGTGCTGCAGCTGCTGTCGAACGCGAGCCGCGAGCACGGCCAGTCCATCGCCATGGTCACGCACGACGCGATCGCCGCCAGCCATGCCGACCGGGTGCTGTACCTCGGTGACGGACGCATCGTGGCCGATCACCCGCGCCAGAGCGCGGAGCAGATCGCCGCATACATGCTGGCCGCGGAGGTGGCGGCGTGAGCGCCGTGGCGACCGTCGTCTCCGACACCACGAGGACAGGACCGCGCCTCACCTGGCTGCGGGACCGGGGGATGGGGGCGAGCGTGCTCGTCGCCGCGCTCTCGTCCGCCCTCGGTGTGGTGCTGGTCGAGACGACCGCGTACATCGGCGCGATGTTGAAGGCCGACCCGTACATCGGTGACAGCGGAACGCTGGCCGTCGTGGTCGCCCTGCTCTCCGTGCTGCTAATCGGGGTCGCGCTGTACGTCGGCGCGATCGTCACCGCCAACACCTTCTCGACGATCATCGCTGGACGCACGCGCCGCATCGCGCTGGTGCGGCTGATCGGCGGCAGCGCCCGTTCCCAGCGGGTGGAGGTCGCGAACCAGGGACTTGTCGTCGGCGCGCTCGGCGCACTCATCGGCCTGGTCGTCGGCTTCGCGATGGTCTGGATCGGATCGGTCGTCGCCGACAGGATGCTGGGGGCACTGCCGTCGTTCACCCTGATGCAGCCGGCGATACTCATCCCGGCGCTCGGGGTGGCACTGACGACGTGGGCCGCAGCCTGGGTCGGATCGCGGCGCGTGCTCGCGGTGACTCCGCTGCAGGCGATCGGAGGCTCAGTGGAGCGCTCGCACGACGATGCCGCCCGTCGTCCGGCCAGGCACGTCGGAGCGCTGCTGCTGCTCATCGTCGGCGCGGCGCTGCTGGCGTTCGGCGTGCTCATCGGACTGGTCACGCCGCTGGGAGTGGTCGTGGCGTTCTTCGGTGGGCTGTTCTCGTTCACCGGGATCTCGCTGGGCTCCGTGCTCGTGATGCCGCCGCTGCTGCGACTGGTCGGAAAGCTGTTCGGAAGGTCGGCGACCGCCCGTCTCGCGGCCGAGAACGCGCTGCGGTACCCCGAACGCTCCAGTCGCATGGCGATCGGGGTCGTCATGGGTGTGACACTGGTGACGATGTTCGCCGTCGCGCTGGAGTCGGTCAAGGTGCTGCTGGCGAAGGCCGCGGGCGGAGAGCTCGATTCGGAGTTCTCGCTCATCATGGACAGCTTCGCCGCCATCATGATGGTGCTCGTCGGCGTCTCGGCCGTGATCGCCGCTGTCGGCCTGGTCAACCTGCTCACGATCGGAGTGGTGCAGCGGCGGCGCGAGCTCGGACTGCTGCGTGCGATCGGGCTGTCGAACGGCCAGGTGCGGCGGATGATCCTGCTCGAGGCGCTGCACATCACGATCACGGCGACGGTGACAGGGCTCGTGCTCGGCGTCGCGTACGGCTGGATCGCCGCGCAGTCGCTGCTCGGTTCGGTGCGGATGCCGCCGAACTTCGACACCGCAGGGCTCGTGTCGCCGGCAGTGCCGTGGATCCCCGTGGTGGTGATCATCGGCGCGACCGCGGTGCTGACGCTGGTGGCCGCTGCGACGCCCACAAGGCTCGCGACCCGCGTGGCCCCGGTCGAGGCGCTGGCCGTCGACTGACCCGCTTCTCCCGGCGGGTCTCGTAGGCTTGGGGGATGCCGCAGCCGTTCGATCAGTCCACGTACCAGGTCCGCTTCGAGTGGGGTACGGCCGGACTGCGGCGTCTCGCGCCGGCCGACGTGGTCGTGGTCGTCGACGTGCTGCGATTCTCGTCGACGGTGACGGATGCCGTGGCATCCGGCCGCGCGGTCGCACTCACGGATGCTGCGGGCTGGTCGCGCAACGGCGCAGCGGTCGCCGCAGCGGCCGCAGCAGGGGAGGCGACCGTGCTCCTCGGCTCGCTGCGCAATGCGTCGGCGGTGGCGAAGACGGTGCTCGAGCTGCAGAACCGTCGGCAGCAGCGCACCTCGGTGGCGGTGATCGCGGCCGGCGAGCTGACGGATGACGGCGAGTTCCGCTTCGCCGTCGAGGACCAGCTCGGGGCGGGCACGATCATCGCGGCGCTGAGCGATCTCGGCGCGGATCACACGTCGCCGGAGGCCGCGGCCGTCTGCGAATCAGCGCGCGGGCTGCGCCGGGCCATGCGCCATCTGCTCACGGCATCCGGCTCGGGCAAGGAGATCGCGGACGGCGTCGCCGCGACCGCGCGGATCGAAGGTGCGGGTCTCGTCCCGACCGGGACTGCGGCCGCCGCAGAGGTCGACGCGACCGACGCGGTGCCCGTGCTCAGCGACGGCGAGTTCGTCGCGTTCGTGTGACTCGGTAGTCGTGCGCGGCTCGCGGGGTCGCAGCTACTGGGGGCGCGGCATCTGGGCGGCCAGCTTCACCTCGGCCGTGATCTCGCGACGGGTCCACGTGAACTCGAACCGTGGGTCGAAGGTGCGCGAGCACTTGACGCACGACGTCGCCCTGCCCGGCCTGCGATGCCGGTACGTCACGTGGCCGGCGGGGCAGGTGCCGATCCACGGCGCCAGCTCTTCGGCCGTCTCACCGTGATGCGTCGTGCCGCCGACGTACCCGATGTCGCGGGCGATCAGCTTCCACTTCGCGCCGTGCGCCGCACGATGGCCGGCCAGCGCATGCGCCACCTCGTGAAGGAGCACCTGATGAATCTCATCGTCGTCGAATCGTGCGGCCAGGTACCGTGACACGGTGATCCGCTTGGCGCGGAAATCGCACTGCCCGGCACGACGCTTGGCGTGGTCGAAGCCGAACGACCACGAGTCGTCGAGGTGCAACCGGATAAGTGCGTCTCCCCAGATGCGCACACGGTCAAGTTCCGCCATGCGCCTAGGCTAAATCATCCCGCCGACATCAGGGGCGCGCGACGTGATTCAGCTGCTGACGAGCTGCCCGCTGCGGCGCTTCTCCGCGGCCTCGATCGCCAGCAGTGCGACCTCGAGCTCGGCATCCGCTGCGCCGGCCTCCCTGCGCAGGAAGAGGGCCTGCTTGAAGCTCGTTCGCGCCTCGTCGAAGTCGCCGGCGTCGTACGCGTTCTTGCCGTGGTGCTGGTGCGCGAACGCCGCGATCGACGCCCACCCCTGTCCTTCGGCCTCGGATGCGCAGGTCGCGAGCTCCTGCTCGGCGGCGGCGTGCGCACCGCGGTACTGCAGGATCGTCGCGTGCAGCACGCGTGCGCGCAGCACGTCCTTGCGGGTGCCGGCCATCCGTGCGACACGCACCGACTCGTCGGCGAGCGCCAGCGCGTCATCGAGCTGACCGAGCACCTTCAGCAGCCACACCCGCTCCAGCAGTGCAGGCAGGCTGCGCTGCGACTCGATCTCGACCAGCCGTTCTGCGCATTCGACCTGATCGACCAGCTCACGAAGAGTCTCTGGATCGTAACCCTTGATGTAACCCATGTGCTCTCCCTCCGCGGCGCCTCGCTCCAGTCTGCCTGTCGGATCTGCGGACGAGCTCGCGGCACGCCCCGGAGTGCGATTTCAGCGCAGGAAGATCGACGCATCCGGTTTCGGAGACGCCACGGCATCCGCATCCGTGACGACGCGCGCCCCCTTCGCGAAGGCTGCGACCTCGGCGTCCTGGGCGATCTTCGCCGGATGCGGGCCGGCTGCCAGCATCCGTGGCAGCCATTCGGTGGGCAGTGGAGAGGGCGATGCCGCGATCACCAGATTCCCGAACCGGCGGCCCTTGAGCACCTGCGTGTCGGCGAGCAGCGCCACCTCGGGGAGCACAGCGGCGATCGTGGCGACCTGGCGCCTCGCGAAGACGAGGCCCGGCCCGTCGGCGACGTTCACGAGCAGGACGCCGGTGGGTGCGAGGAGCTCCGACAGTTCGCGGTAGAACTCGACGCTGGTCAGATGCGCCGGGGTCTGCGCGCCCGAGTACACGTCGGAGACGACGAGGTCGCAGGCGCCGGTGAGCGCGGGTGGCAGCTTCTTCGCACCAGCGCGCGCGTCGCCGATCCGGATGCGGATCGACGCACCGCGAGGCAGCGGCAGGTGCTCGCGGACGAGTGCCGCGAGCGGTGCCTCCCATTCGATCACCTGTTGACGCGATCCCGGCCTTGTCGCCTCGATGTATCGGGGGACGGTCAGCGCACCCGCGCCGAGATGCACGGCGGTCAGCGGAGCGCCGGGGGAGGTCAGCTGGTCGATCACTGCGCCCATGCGCACGACGTACTCGAAGTGCAGATGCGTCGGGTCATCGAGATCGACGTGGGACTGGGGCGTGTCGTCGACGATCAGTTCGAAGCCGGTGGTGAACTCCGACGGCGAGATCACCGCGATACCGCCGTGATCGAGTCGCGCCCGCGGGTGCTCGGTGTCCTTCGCGCGCGTCCGTCCCATGTCATCGACCCTATGCGCCTGGTGCGTGTTACAGGTGTATGACGATCCCTCGCAGGAGTTGCAGGTATTTTGTTAGTGATGAATACTTTTTCCTGATCGGCATGCAACCGTTGCGCGCCGAGGCACTTTCAATGAGGAGATTCACCAGATGAAGAAGCGCATTCTTCCCATCGTGGCGCTGGGCGTCACGGCATCGCTGGGCCTCGTCGCGTGTTCCGGCGACGCGGGTAACGGCTCGGCCGACGGTGAGGACCAGACCCTCAGCGTCTGGATCATGCAGGGCACGAACCCTGACTCCACCGCGTTCCTCGACGAGGTCTCCACCGCCTTCAAGGAGGAGACCGGCGCGACCGTCGAGTTCGAAGAGGTGCAGTGGGCCGACGCGCACGACCGCTTCGTCACCTCGATCGCCGGTGGCACGACCCCCGACATCGCCGAGACCGGCACCACCTGGACCGCGGAGTTCGCCGACGCCGGCGCCCTGGTCCCGCTCGACGAGTACGTCGACGCCGAAGACGGCCTCCGCGATGACCTGGTCGAGGGCCTCGAGGTCGCCGGCACCTACGACGAAGAGCTCTACGGCATGCCGTGGTACGCCGGCGTCCGCTCGCTCGTCTACCGCGCCGACATCTTCGAGGAGCTCGGACTCGAGGCTCCGAAGACCTGGGACGACATCGTCGCCGCAGGCGAGGCCATCAAGGCCGCGCACCCCGAGATGCTCGCATTCCCGGTCGCCGGGGACTCCGAGTTCTTCGTCTACCCGTGGGTCTGGGGCGCCGGCGGCGAGATCGCCACGCTCGACGGCGACACCTGGACGAGCGAGCTCGACAGCGAGAAGTCGCAGGCGGGCATCCAGTTCTACACCGACCTGGCCACGAAGCACGGCTTCTCCTCCGCAGGCGCGACCACCTGGAAGGAGACCGACATCCGTGACGCGTTCACCCAGGGCAACGTCGCGATGATGCTCTCCGGTTCGTGGACGCCCAACGCGCTCATCGAGACCAACCCCGACCTCGAGGGCAAGCTCGGCGCAGCCGTCATCCCCGGCGAGGACGGCGACATCGCTCCGTCCGTGCTGGGCGGATCGCACCTGTCGGTCTTCAACACCACGAAGAACGCCGACCTCGCGTGGGAGTTCGTCCAGTTCATGACCACGGGCGAGTTCGCCGAGAAGTGGGCAGAGCAGACCGGGTACTTCCCCGGTGTCGCCTCGGCCATGGAAGAGGCACTCGCCTCGACCGACCCGCTGGTCGCTCCGTTCGCCGAGCAGATGGTCGACGGCGGCGCATCCGTGCCGGTGACCCCGAACTTCGGCGCCGTCCAGGCGAAGAAGACCACCAACGCGATGATCCAGTCGATCCTCAGCGGGCAGAAGGACGTCGCCACCGCGACGAAGGATGCCGCAGCCGAGATGACCGAACTGCTCAACCAGTAACAACCAGTTAGGCAATACCTCTCCATGTCGACGGTGCACGCACCGCTGCCGACACCCACGGAGGCGGGGAACACCCCCGCCTCCGTGGCCGGCGGCCGCCGATCAAATCGGTTCCTCTCCATCGCCAAGGCACGCCCTTGGCTGCTCCTCGCCCCCGGGCTCGCGATCCTCGCCGGGCTCATGCTGTGGCCGCTGGTGCAGGTATTCATCTACTCGCTCCAGGACTACGGCCTGCGGGAGATCAACACCGGGGAATCGAACTTCATCGGCTTCGACAACTACGTCGAGGCGCTCACCAACCCGACCCTCTGGACGGTCGTCCTCCCGAACACCGTCGGCTTCGCCGCCGTCGCGGTGTTCGCCACGGTCACGGTCGGCACCCTCGTGGCGCTTCTGCTGCAGCGACTGGGCACGACCTGGCGCGTGATCGTCTCCAGCTGCATCATGATCGCGTGGGCGATGCCCGCCGTCACCGGCACGTATGTCTGGACGTTCATCTTCGACGCCGACCGCGGCGTCTTCAACGACATGCTGCAGGGTCTCGGGCTGATCGACGGCTCGGTCAACTGGTTCACCAACCAGTGGTCGTTCTACGCGATCGTGCTGCTGAACGTCGTGCACCACGGGTTCCCGTTCGTGGCGATCACGGTGCTCGCCGGTCTGCTCGGCGTCTCCAAGGAGATGCTCGAAGCGGCGGCCCTCGACGGCGCCGGCGCCTGGCGCCGCTTCTGGAGCATCGTCTTCCCGACTCTGCGCCCCGTCTTCTCGGTCGTGATCATCCTGTCGACCATCTGGGACTTCAAGGTGTTCGCGCAGGTCTACCTGATGCCGGGCGGCTCCGGATCGAACCGCTCCGTGCTCAACCTCGGTGTCTGGTCGTACGTCGAGTCGTTCGGTCAGAACCGCTACGGATTCGGCGCCGCGCTCGCCGTGCTGCTCACACTCGCGCTGATCGGAATCACGATCGTGTACATCCGCTCGCTCATGAAGGAGGACGAACTGTGAACCCGAACGACAAGTCCGTCCTGTCGAAGGTCGGCATCGGCGTCGGGGTCGCCGCGGTGCTGATCTTCACGCTCTTCCCGGTGTACTGGATGGTCTCCAGCGCCTTCGACAAGAACGCCTCCAGCGGTGGGCGCTCGTTCTTCCCTGAAGAGCTCACCTTCGACCACTTCGCGTTCGTCTTCACCGAGGGCGGGTTCGGCGTGTTCCTGCGCAACTCAGCGATCGTCGCACTCGTGACGGTGCTCGTGAGTGCGCTCGTCTGCCTGCTCGCCGCCGTCGCGGTGGCGCGCTTCAAGTTCAAGTTCCGCACGACGATCCTCATGATGATCCTCGTGGTGCAGATGGTGCCGCTCGAGGCGCTCGTGATCCCGCTGTTCCTGCAGGTGAAGAGCCTGGGGCTGCTCAACAGCATCATCGGCCTGATGATCGTGTACGTCGCGCTCTCGCTGGCGTTCGGCATCTGGATGCTGCGCGGCTTCGTCGCAGCCGTCCCTGTCGAGCTCGAGGAGGCCGCGTACATCGACGGCGCGAGCTGGTGGCGCATGTTCCGCTCGGTGCTGCTGCCGCTGGTGATGCCGGGCCTCGTCGCCACCAGCATCTTCAGCTTCATCACGGCGTGGAACGAGTTCATCTTCGCCATGACGATGCTCGGCGGTGCGAGTGATCAGTACACGGTCGCGATCGGTCTGAAGTCGTTCTTCGGCCTGCACTCCAACGACTGGGGAAGCATCATGGCCGCCTCGACGATCATCACGATCCCCGTCATGATCTTCTTCGTCATCGTGCAGCGCCGGCTCGCGAGCGGCATGGTCGCCGGAGCGGTGAAGGGATGACGGACGACCTCACCCGTCTCGCCAACAGCGTGCTGTGGCCGGGGTTCTTCGGAACGACGGCACCGGAGTGGCTGCGCGCGGCTCTCGAGGACGACCTCGCGGGTGTCGTGTACTTCGGCCAGAACATCTCGGTCGACCTTGCAGCGCTGAGCGCGGAGATCCACGCGGCGAACCCGCAGGCACTGATCGGCATCGACGAGGAGGGCGGCAGCGTCACCCGGCTCGAGGTCGGCACAGGGTCGACGCTCCCCGGAGCCGCGCAGCTCGGCGTCGTCGACGACCTCGCCGCGAGCAGGGCGACCGGCATCGAACTCGCCCGCAGGGCGCGTGCGGTCGGTATCGACGTCGTGCTCGGACCGGTCGCTGATGTGAACACCGACCCGCGCAATCCGGTGATCGGCGTGCGCGCATTCGGCGCGGATGCCGCACTCGTCTCCCGCCACGTCGCAGCGACCGTCGAGGGGCTGCAGGACGGGGGAGTGGCCGCGTGCGTCAAGCACTTCCCCGGCCACGGCGACACCCATCTCGACTCGCACCACGCGCTGCCGGTGATCACCCTGGACCCCGCCGAGATCGAGGACGTGCACCTCGAGCCGTTCCGTTCGGCGATCGCAGCGGGCGCCGACTCGATCATGACGGCGCACATCGTCGTCCCCGCGTGGGGTGAGCGGCCGGCCACGCTGAACCCGACCGTGCTCGGCCGTCTGCGCGAGCTCGGCTTCGAGGGCGTCATCATCACCGATGCGCTCGACATGGCCGCCGTCCGCGAGTCGGTCGGGATCGGCGGAGGAGCCGTGCAGGCGCTGGCCGCAGGGGCCGATCTGCTGTGCATCGGCAACCCGACCAACCCCGGTGCCGCCGCTCTGCCCGATCAGGACGAGCGCGACTATCTCACCGCGCGTGAGGCGATCGTCGCGGCGCTCCGCGACGGCACTCTTCCGCGAGAACGCGTCGAGCAGGCGCGCGATCGCGTTCGTGCCCTGGCGGCGAAGCTCGCCGTCGGCGTGCCGGATGCCGCGGACGAGACCCCCTACGACGGTGCGGCGATCGTACGGCGTGCCCTGCGTGTCACGGGCGCGATCGACGTGCAGGCGGATGCCACGGCATCCGCTGTGTCCCTCATCGACGCGCGCCGGCGTTCGACGCTCGCGGTCGACAGCGCGGCGTCGTACGTCGCCGACGGTCTCGCCGGCGACGGCTTCCGCGTGCGGCTGGATGTCGACCGTGCGACGGATGAGGAGCGGGATGCGGCGCTGGACGCGGCGCTGGCGGCCGAAGGGCGCCTCGTGCTGCTGGTCGACCGGCCAGACGTCGCCGACGCCCAGCGGGCGCTCATCGACGACGCTGCCGACCGCGATCCGGGCGCCGTCGTGGTGAATGTGGGCCTGCCGGCCCGGCATCCGTTGCCGCTTCCTGTCGTCGAGGTCGCTGCGGCGAGCCGTGTCGGCGCCGAGGCTGCTCGCGCGCTGCTGCTCGGTCGCTGACGCGCTCCTGCCGAACGCTCAGTTCAGGTTGCCCGCGGAGCAGGTGTCCTGCCCGACGTTCGTGCCGCTCACCTCGGGAGGAAGCGTCGCGCGGTCGTCGGGTGCCGGACTCTCCTCTGGGGCGGGGGTGTCCTCCGGCGCGGGCTCCGTCGGGGGAGTGACCTCCTCCACACCGCCGTTGGGACTGGCCCCACCGGTGAGCTCCAGCGACTGGTTCGCGGCGAGTGCATCCCACAGCGCGGCGGCGGATTCGTAGTCAGGCACGACCTTGTCCTCGTCGTACGGGGCGGTGAAGCTCGGGTACTGCACGAACACGAAGTCGTCGAACGGCACGTCCTTGATCGCGAGGGCGAGCTGCCCGAGCCTCAGCGGATTCGAAAGAGATTCGCTCGGCACGATGTTCTCCGCCACCGTGCTCGCCAGGCGCAGCACCTTCGAAGGATCGCTGAGCACTTCGTCGCTCAGGATCTTCCTGGCCAGGCGCGACATGTACTGCTGCTGGTTCGAGATGCGCGCGAGGTCGCTCTCGTCGCCCACGCCGTGCCTGGTGCGCAGGAACTGCAGCGCTTCGAGGCCCTTCACGTTGCGGATACCGGCCGGCCAGTCGATGCCGGTCTGGGTGTCGCTGATCCCCGGTTCGCCGATGCACACCTCGACGCCGCCGATCGCGTCGGTCATCTGGATCACGCCGTCGAAGCTCAGTTTGGCGGCGAAGCCGATCGGCACGCCGGTGAGCTCCGTGATCGTCTGCGCCACGCACGAGAGCCCCGCATGGCCGTACACGCTGTTGAGCGACTGGGTTCCCTGCGCCGACGCGACCGACCCGTCCTCGAGCTCGCACTCCGGGACCTCGACCATGAGGTCGCGGGGAAACGACACGACCGTCACCTTTCGCGGCGACTCCGACACGTGCACGAGCAGGTTCGCGTCGTTCAGGATGCCCTCGTCGCTCTCCTCGCAGCGTTCGCCGAGCCAGCGATCGGAGATCGGGCCGCATTCGTCGGTCCCGAGCACGAGCACATCGAAGGCGCCGGGGAACTCGCCGAGCGCCGGCGGTGCGATGTCCGGTGCCCCTTCGAGACCGACGGAATCCGCCGTCGCACGCGTCGCGAGATCGATCGCGATGAATGCGCCGACACCGATCGTCGCCACGAGGACGGTGCTGAGCGCTGCGCCGAGCAGCTTCACGCCGGTCGATGTCCTGCTCGGCGACGGCAGCGTCGCGTGGCGGGCGACCGTCGAGCGGTGGAGCGCGTCGGGCAGCTTCTTCATCCGGTGTCCTCCGATCCTGCCTGACGCTAACACGTAGCCGTTACTCAGCTGATACCGGATCGCAACACGGATGCGTTTGGATTCCAGGAGCGTGCTGGGTAACGTCATTGCATCACCGTGTTACGGAGCGATGACGCCCCGGCACGCGCAAGGAAGCGCCCCAACAGGGAAGGTACACAGCATGCACCACACATCCATGCGTCGGCGAGGGCTCATCGCCGTCACCGGCACCGCGATCGCAGCGATGCTGCTCGCGGGCTGCGTCGCCAGCGATCGCGGCGACGACTCAGGAGAGCCGGAGGGCGACGTCGACAGTACGTTCGTGTTCGCGGCCTCCTCCGACCCGGCCAGCCTCGACCCGGCTTTCGCTCAGGACGGCGAGAGCTTCCGCGTCTCGCGTCAGATCTTCGAGGGTCTCGTCGGCACCGAGCCAGGTACAGCCGATCCCGCTCCGCTGCTGGCGGAGTCGTGGGAGTCGGCCGAGGACGGCATGTCGCACACCTTCACACTGAAGGAGGACGTCACCTTCCACGACGGCACACCGTTCAACGCGGAGGCCGTCTGCGTGAACTTCGACCGCTGGTTCAACTGGACCGGTCTCGCCGCTTCCGAGGCGTTCGGCTACTACTACAGCAAGCTGTTCCACGGCTACGCCTCCAACGCCGCCGACGCGGTCTACAAGTCCTGCACCCCCGACGGCGACTACAGTGTCACGGTCGAGCTCAACAAGCCGTTCGCCGGCTTCATCCCCGCACTGTCCCTGCCGGCGTTCGCGATGCAGAGTCCGGCAGCGATGCAGGAGTTCGCGGCCGACGAGGTCGGCGGTTCCGCTGAGGCGCCCGCGCTGTCCGAGTACGCCATGGGGCACCCGGTCGGCACCGGCCCCTTCCAGTTCGAGGAGTGGGCGCCCGGCGAGCAGGTCACGCTGACGTCCTACCCCGAGTACTGGGGTGAGAAGGGACAGATCGAGGAGATCATCTTCCGCACGATCGACGACCCGACCGCGCGCCGCCAGTCTCTCGAGGCCGGCGACATCGACGGCTACGACCTGGTCGGCCCCGCCGACACGGCGGCCCTCGAGGAAGACGGCTTCACGATGGTGTCGCGTCCTCCGTTCACGATCCTGTACCTGGCGTTCAACCAGCAGATTCCCGAGCTGCAGGACCCGAAGGTGCGCGAGGCGCTCTCCTACGCGATCGACAAGGACGCGCTGATCAGCCAGGTGCTGCCCGAGGGCACCGAGAAGGCGACGCAGTTCATGCCGGACAGCGTCAACGGCTACAACGAGGACGTCACGACCTACGAGTACGACGTCGACAAGGCGAAGTCGCTGCTGGCGGAAGCCGGCTACGACGAGGCCAACCCGTTGAAGCTGACCTTCAACTACCCGGTCAACGTCTCGCGTCCGTACATGCCGGACCCCGAGCAGATCTTCACGGTGCTGTCCTCGCAGCTGGCAGAGGCCGGCGTCGAGACCACTCCGGTCTCGGAGGAGTGGGTCGAGTACCTCGACCGCACCACCGGAACCGCAGATCACGGCATCCACCTGCTCGGCTGGACCGGCGACTACAACGACACCGACAACTTCGTCGGCGTCTTCTTCGGCGCCCAGAGCTCGGAGTGGGGCTTCGACAACCCCGAGCTGTTCAACGCCCTGGCCGAGGCGCGCGGTGTGCCTGACCTCGAGGAGCAGACCGGCCTCTACCAGGACATCAACGAGATGGTCGCCGAGTTCATCCCCGGCGTCCCGCTCGCGCATCCCGCTCCCACCCTGGCCTTCGACCCCCGGGTCGAGAGCTACCCTGCCAGCCCGGTGAACGACGAGGTCTTCACGGACATCGTCCTCACGAAGTAAGGGTTCACGCAGCGGCACTCCACCCCCCGCGTGGGGTGGAGTGCCGCTGCACCTGAAAAGCTGGGAGTACTTCTTGCTGCGCACCATCGGCAGGCGACTGCTGTTCCTCATCCCCACTCTGTTCGGCCTGAGCATCCTGCTCTTCGCCTGGGTCAGGGCCCTCCCCGGCGGGCCGGCCGTGGCGCTGCTCGGGGAGAAGGCCACCCCCGAGGCGATCGAACGGGTCAACAAGCTCTACGGATTCGACCGTCCTCTCATCGAGCAGTACTTCGTCTGGATCGGACGACTGCTGCAGGGCGACTTCGGCACATCGATCCAGACCAACCGCCCCGTGCTGGAGGAGTTCTTCCGGCGCTTCCCCGCGACGATCGAGCTGTCGATCGCGGCGCTCATCATCGCGGTCGGCGTCGGGATCCCCCTGGGCTACTGGGCCGCACGTCGGCACGGGAAGTTCAGCGATCACTCCGCCGTCGTGCTGAGCCTGGTCGGCATCACGATCCCGGTGTTCTTCCTGGCGTTCATCCTGAAGTACATCTTCGCGGTGCAGCTGGGCTGGCTTCCGGCTGACGGCAGGCAGAGCCCGCGCATCGACGCCACCCATCCCACCGGGTTCTACGTGTGGGACGGCATCATCACCGGCGAGTTCGATGCGTCCTGGGACGCGATCCTGCACCTCATCCTCCCGGCGCTCGCGCTCGGCACGATCCCGCTCGCGATCATCGTGCGCATCACGAGGGCCAGCGTCCTCGAGGTGCAGAACGCGGACTACGTGCGCACCGGTCGCGCGAAGGGTGTGGCCAACTCGACGCTGCGCGGGAGGTTCATCCTGCGCAACGCCCTGCTCCCCGTTGTCACCACGATCGGTCTGCAGACCGGTCTGCTGATCTCCGGAGCGGTGCTCACAGAGACCGTGTTCGCCTATCCGGGAATCGGATCATTCCTCGCCAGGGCGATCTTCACGCGTGACTTCCCCGTGCTGCAGGGATTCATCATCTTCATCGCGATCGCGTACGCGCTGATCAACCTGGCGGTGGATGTGTCCTACAGCCTGATCGACCCGAGAGTGAGGGTCCAATGAGCATTCCCCTTCCCCCCGCGCAGGGCGGCGAGATCATCGACACGGTCTCGCTCGCCCAGACCGAGCTGAAGGACGCCGGCGGCGGCTTCTGGCGCGACGTCTTCCGGCGTCTGCGACACAGCCCGACGGCGTGGACCGGTGCGGTGATCGTGCTGCTGTTCCTCCTCGTCGCCGCCCTGGCGCCGATCCTGGCGCCGTACCCCGAGACGGCGCTGCCCGGTGCGAAGTTCATCACGCCGACGCACATTCCTGGCCCCGGTGAGCTCCCGGAGTTCCCGCTCGGCCTCGACCGCTTCGGCGGGGACGTGCTCTCCAAGCTCATCTGGGGTGCGCAGGCCTCGCTCATGGTCGGCATCATCTCCACCGCGATGGGCCTGGTCGGCGGCATGATCCTCGGACTCATCGCCGGCACGTTCGGCGGCTGGGTCGACACGATCATCATGCGCATCGTCGACATCATCCTCTCGGTGCCGAACCTGCTCCTGGCGGTCTCGATCGCGGCGATCCTCGGCCAGACCCCGTACGCGGTGATGATCGCGATCGGTGCGTCGCAGGTGCCGATCTTCGCGCGCCTGCTCCGTGCATCCATGCTGCAGCAGCGCTCGAGCGACTACGTGCTCTCGGCGCAGACGCTCGGCCTTGGGCGCGGACGCATCACGATGTCGCACGTGCTGCCGAACGCGATCGGCCCCGTCATCGTGCAGGGCACGCTGACGCTCGCCACCGCGGTCATCGACGCGGCAGCGCTGTCGTTCCTCGGTCTCGGCGGCGGACGCCCGGAGACGGCCGAATGGGGGCGGATGCTGACCTACGCGCAGAGCGAGCTCGCGATCGCGCCGTGGCTGGCGTTCTTCCCCGGTATCTGCATCGCGGTCACCGCTCTCGGGTTCACGCTGTTCGGTGAATCGCTGCGGGAGTCGATGGACCCGAGGACGAGGGCGCGCTGACATGGCCACAGACACCACCAAGGAACAGGGCAAGGAACCACAGGGCATGAGCACTCCGCTGCTGTCGGTCGAGGGCCTCGCCGTCGACTTCAACACGACCGACGGGGTCGTGCACGCCGTCGAGGGCGTGGACCTCGAGATCTCCGAGGGCGAGACCGTCGCGATCGTGGGGGAGTCCGGCTCCGGAAAGTCCACGACGGCGATGGCCATCATCGGGCTGCTCGCCGGCGGCGGACGCATCGCCGCGGGCAGCATCCGTCTCGACGGCCGTGAGATCTCGAAGGCTCCCGAGAACGAGATGCGCGCGATCCGCGGACGCCACATCGGCCTCGTGCCGCAGGATCCGATGTCGAACCTCAATCCGGTCGCGAAGGTCGGCACGCAGGTCGCGGAGACGCTGCTCGCGCACGGCCTGGCCAATCGGCAGAACGTCTCGGCGAAGGTCGTCGAGGCGCTCGAGGCTGCGGGTCTCCCAGACGCCGCGAAGCGCGCCAAGCAGTACCCGCACGAGTTCTCCGGCGGTATGCGCCAGCGTGCACTGATCGCGATCGGTCTCGCCTGCAAGCCCAGGCTGCTGATCGCGGACGAGCCGACCAGCGCGCTGGATGTCACGGTGCAACAGACGATCCTCGATCAGATCGGCACGATGACCCGCGAGCTCGGCACCGCCGTGCTGCTGATCACGCACGACCTGGGGCTGGCCGCCGAACGCGCCGAACGCGTGATCGTGATGCATCGCGGCAAGGTCGTCGAGCAGGGCGCCGCCAAGCAGATCCTCGAGGATCCGCAGCATCCGTACACGCAGTCGCTGGTCAAGGCCGCGCCGTCGGTCGCGGTCGCACGCCTGCGGCCTGAGGCGTTCGGCGGCGCGACGCCCGACGGCACCGTGCGTGCTGAGCGCGAGCAGCCGGCCGAGACCGCGGTCAAGACCGACAACATCGTCGAGTTCGAGAACCTCACGAAGGTGTACCCGGTGCGCGGACGGGGCGAGGACTTCGTCGCCGTCAACGATGTGTCGCTCGTGATCCCGCGCGGGGAGACCGTCGCGATCGTGGGCGAGTCCGGCTCCGGCAAGACGACAACGGCGCGGATGCTGCTGAAGGTGATCGAGCCGACGAGCGGACTGATCAGGTTCGAGGGCAAGGACGTCTCCACCCTCAGCCGTGCCGAGACCCGGGACTTCCGTCAGCGGGTGCAGCCGATCTTCCAGGACCCGTACTCGAGCCTGAACCCGATGTTCACGATCGAGCGGCTGATCGCCGAGCCGCTGGAGTTCTACCGACGCGGCAGCGGCGCCGATCGGCGCAAGCGCGTGCGGCAGCTGCTCGACGACGTCGCGCTGCCGCAGTCGATGCTGCGGCGCTATCCGTCGGAGCTCTCCGGCGGACAGCGCCAGCGCGTCGCGATCGCGCGGGCGCTCGCGCTCTCGCCGGATCTCATCGTGTGCGACGAGCCGGTCTCGGCGCTCGACGTGCTGGTGCAGGACCAGATCCTGCGCCTGCTCGGCGACCTGCAGCGCGAGTACGGGCTCAGCTACCTCTTCATCTCGCATGACCTCGCCGTCGTGCGCCTGATCAGCGACTACGTCTGCGTGATGAAGGACGGCGCTCTCGTGGAGGCGGCGACGAGCGAGGAGATCTTCACGAATCCGCGCGATGCGTACACCCGCCGCCTGCTGGCGTCGATCCCTGGTAACGAGCTCAACATCGCCTGACCGTTCCGGCCTCGAGGGGCGCGGCAGAACCTCTTGTGCGGGCGTGACGGCGGGTCTACCGTTCGAGCTGTGCGGCGACGGTGCCGCACCGTGCCGCTGGGGACGGCGGCTGGTTCCTCTGGGGTTGGGAAGCGGATATGAAGAAGACAGTGATGACTGCTGCGCTCGCGCTGATGCTCGTGCTCGGCGGCGGAAGCGCGGCGATGGCCGGCGAGTACGACGGTCAGGGCGGTGATGTGCGCGGCGGCGACAACGCGCACTCGGCGTGCCACTTCTCGGGACGCGATCTGCCCGATGACGTCGAAGGCAATCCGCCCGGGTTCGACGACGACATGATCACCGGTGGCCATGTGCAGAGTTACGGACAGATCGTGCGGGCCGGCGGCAAGGGCATGGCGCCGAGTCCGGGAATGGCCTGCCGCGGCAACGCGGAGGGCGAGGAGTAGAGCACACGCCCCGATCGGCATCGCCTCCCTCCGCAGAGGATGCGGGCGATGCCGTTCAGGGCCTTTTACCGCAGCATCCGGAATTGGTCAAGGATTCCGCTTGCCATGTCGTGAAATCGGACGTATAGTTGTTCTTTGCGCCTCGGTTCTCCCTGCCCTCATATGGTGGTCGGCAGATGTTGAGCATACGAGTGCGCACTCCACCTGACGACAAAGGAATCGAGAAGCCCTGCGGGGCTCACGGAGGTTATTCCCTTGGCTGCTGCTCGCAACGCATCCACATCCACCACCAACAAGAACGGACGCGGAGCTTCCCGTCTTTCGTTCGCCAAGATCTCCGACACGCTGACGGTCCCTGACCTTCTCGCGCTGCAGACGGAGTCCTTCGACTGGCTCGTCGGCAACGACACCTGGAAGGCTCGTGTCGCAGAGGGCAAGAAGGCCGGTCGCAAGGATCTCAACGAGTTCAGCGGTCTGGAGGAGATCTTCGAGGAGATCTCTCCGATCGAGGACCTCAGCGAGACGATGCAGCTGAGCTTCACCAACCCGTACCTCGAGCCGGAGAAGTACTCGATCGACGAGTGCAAGGAGCGCGGCAAGACCTACGCCGCCCCGCTCTACGTCGAGGCCGAGTTCATGAACCACCAGACCGGTGAGATCAAGACTCAGACCGTCTTCATGGGTGACTTCCCGCTGCAGACCAGCCGCGGAACCTTCATCATCAACGGCACCGAGCGCGTCGTCGTGTCGCAGCTCGTGCGCTCGCCGGGTGTCTACTTCGACAAGACCCCCGACAAGACCTCCGACAAGGACATCGTCTCGGCGCGCGTCATCCCGAGCCGCGGTGCATGGCTCGAGTTCGAGATCGACAAGCGCGACCAGGTCGGCGTGCGCATCGACCGCAAGCGCAAGCAGTCCGTCACGGTCTTCCTCAAGGCGCTGGGCATGACCAGCGAGGAGATCCTCGTCGAGTTCGCCGGGTACCCCTCCATCGAGGAGACCCTCGCGAAGGACACGATCCTCACCAAGGAAGACGCGCTGCGCGACATCTACCGCAAGCTCCGTCCGGGCGAGCAGGTCGCCGCCGAGGCCGCACGCGCGCTGCTGGACAACTTCTACTTCAACGCGAAGCGCTACGACCTCGCGAAGGTCGGTCGTTACAAGATCAACCAGAAGCTGGGCCTGAACCAGCCGCTGGACTCGTCGGTGCTGACCGTCGAGGACATCGTCGCGACCATCAAGTACCTCGTGCGTCTGCACCGCGGCGACGAGACCTTCGAGGGTCTCCGCGGCGGCAAGAAGGCCGAGATCCGCATGTCGACCGACGACATCGACAACTTCGGCAACCGCCGTATCCGCGCCGTCGGCGAGCTCATCCAGAACCAGGTCCGCACGGGCCTGTCCCGCATGGAGCGCGTCGTCCGCGAGCGCATGACCACGCAGGACATCGAGGCGATCACGCCGCAGACCCTGATCAACGTGCGCCCCGTCGTCGCCGCGATCAAGGAGTTCTTCGGAACGTCGCAGCTGTCGCAGTTCATGGACCAGAACAACCCGCTCGCGGGTCTGACCCACAAGCGCCGCCTCTCGGCGCTCGGCCCTGGTGGTCTGTCTCGTGACCGTGCAGGCGTCGAGGTCCGTGACGTTCACCCGTCGCACTACGGCCGCATGTGCCCGATCGAGACCCCTGAAGGACCGAACATCGGTCTGATCGGCTCGCTCGCGACCTTCGCGCGCATCAACTCCTTCGGTTTCATCGAGACCCCGTACCGTCGCGTCGTCAACGGCCAGGTCACGGATGACATCGACTACCTGACCGCCTCCGAGGAGAACGACTTCATCGTCGCTCAGGCCAACGCGCCGCTCAAGGCAGACGGTCACTTCCGCGAAGAGCGCGTCCTGGCCCGCCGCCCCGGTGGCGAGGTCGACGTGTTCGCGCCGGAGGAGATCGGCTACATGGACGTCTCGCCGCGCCAGATGGTGTCGGTCGCGACCTCGCTCGTGCCGTTCCTCGAGCACGATGACGCTCAGCGCGCGCTCATGGGCGCCAACATGCAGCGTCAGGCTGTGCCGCTGCTGCGCAGCGACTCCCCGCTGGTCGGAACCGGTATGGAGGGCTACGCGGCCATCGACGCCGGCGATGTCATCAGCGCCGACAAGGCCGGTGTCGTCACCGAGGTCTCCGCCGACCGCGTCGTGCTCCAGCTCGACGAGGGCGGCACCAAGGAGTACTACCTCCGCAAGTTCGACCGCTCGAACCAGGGAACCTCTTACAACCAGAAGGTTCTCGTGTCGGCAGGCGAGCGCGTCGAGGTCAACGAGGTCATCGCCGACGGTCCTGCGACCCAGAACGGTGAGCTCGCCCTCGGTAAGAACCTGCTCGTCGCGTTCATGACCTGGGAAGGCTACAACTTCGAGGATGCGATCATCCTCAGCCAGGACCTGGTGAAGGACGACACGCTCTCCTCGATCCACATCGAGGAGTACGAGGTCGACTCCCGCGACACGAAGCTCGGCAAGGAGGAGATCACCCGTGACCTCCCCAACGTCAGCCCCGAGCTGCTGAAGGATCTCGACGAGCGCGGCATCATCCGCATCGGCGCCGAGGTCCGCCCCGGCGACATCCTCGTCGGCAAGGTCACGCCGAAGGGTGAGACCGAGCTGTCGGCCGAGGAGCGCCTGCTCCGCGCGATCTTCAATGAGAAGAGCCGCGAGGTCCGTGACACCTCCCTGAAGGTGCCCCACGGTGAGCAGGGCACGATCATCGCGGTCAAGGAGTTCAACGCCGAAGACGGCGATGACGAGCTCGGCTCCGGCGTCAACCGCCGCGTCGTGGTCTACATCGCCCAGAAGCGCAAGATCACCGAGGGCGACAAGCTCGCCGGTCGTCACGGCAACAAGGGTGTCATCGCCAAGATCCTGCCGATCGAGGACATGCCGTTCCTTCCGGACGGCACCCCGGTCGACATCGTCCTGAACCCGCTCGGAATCCCCGGTCGAATGAACTTCGGCCAGGTGCTGGAGACCCACCTCGGGTGGATCGCCAAGCAGGGCTGGAAGGTCGAGGGCAACCCCGAGTGGGCTGCGCACCTGCCGAAGGACGCCTTCGAGGCGGCTCCAGGCACCAAGGTCGCGACCCCGGTGTTCGACGGTGCGGAAGAGCAGGAGATCGCCGGTCTTCTCGACTCGACGCTGCCGACGCGCGACGGTGACCGCCTGATCGACTCGACCGGTAAGACGCAGCTGTTCGACGGCCGCTCCGGTGAGCCGTTCCCTGCGCCGATCTCGGTGGGCTACATGTACATCCTGAAGCTGCACCACCTGGTCGACGACAAGATCCACGCGCGTTCGACGGGTCCGTACTCGATGATCACCCAGCAGCCGCTCGGTGGTAAGGCGCAGTTCGGTGGACAGCGCTTCGGTGAGATGGAGGTGTGGGCCCTCGAGGCCTACGGCGCCGCGTACGCCCTCCAGGAGCTCCTCACGATCAAGTCCGACGACATCCTCGGCCGCGTCAAGGTGTACGAGGCGATCGTCAAGGGCGAGAACATCCAGGAGCCCGGCATCCCCGAGTCCTTCAAGGTGCTCATGAAGGAGATGCAGTCGCTCTGCCTGAACGTCGAGGTCCTCTCGGCAGACGGCACGGCGGTCAACCTCCGCGACACCGACGACGAGGCATTCCGCGCAGCGGAGGAGCTCGGTATCAACATCTCCAGCCGATTCGAGTCCGCCTCGATCGACGAGATCTGATCCGGCCGATAACGAATTCTTATTGAGACACAGGAGAACTAGTGCTCGAGTCAAACACCTTCGATGAGCTTCGCATCGGCCTGGCCACCGCTGACGACATCCGCGGATGGTCATACGGTGAGGTCAAGAAGCCTGAAACCATCAACTACCGCACGCTCAAGCCCGAGAAGGACGGCCTCTTCGGAGAGCAGATCTTCGGACCGTCCCGCGACTGGGAGTGCGCATGCGGTAAGTACAAGCGCGTCCGCTTCAAGGGCATCGTGTGCGAGCGCTGCGGCGTGGAGGTCACCAAGAGCTCCGTCCGTCGCGAGCGCATGGGCCACATCGAGCTCGCCGCGCCCGTCACCCACATCTGGTACTTCAAGGGCGTCCCGTCGCGCCTCGGATACCTGCTGGACATGGCACCGAAGGACCTGGAGAAGGTCATCTACTTCGCGGCGTACATGGTCATCTCGGTCGACGAGGATGCTCGTCACCGCGACCTTGCCACGCAGGAGAACAACATCCGCCTCGAGCTGAAGACGCTCGGTGACCGCCGCGACGCGAAGATCGCTGAGCGCCTGTCGCGTCTGGAGGAGGAGCTCGCAGCCCTTGAGGCCGAGGGCGCCAAGGCCGACGCGAAGAAGAAGGTCAAGGATGCCGCCGAGAAGGAGATGACTCTCCTTCGCAAGGGCCACGACGAGCAGATCGCCAAGCTCGAGCGCGTGTGGGAAGACTTCCGCACGCTCCAGGTCGGCGCTCTTCGTCCGGAGGACGACGTCTTCCACGAGCTGCAGGACCGCTTCGGTCAGTACTTCGAGGCCCACATGGGTGCGGAGTCGATCCAGCGTCGCCTTGCAGCCTTCGACCTGAAGGCTGAGGCCGAGAGCCTGCACCTTCAGATCTCCGAGGGCAAGGGACAGCGCAAGATCCGTGCGATCAAGCGTCTGAAGGTCGTCAACTCGTTCCTGGAGACCGGCATGAGCCCGGCATCCATGGTCCTCGACGTCGTCCCGGTGATCCCGCCGGAGCTGCGCCCGATGGTGCAGCTCGACGGTGGCCGCTTCGCGACCAGCGACCTGAACGACCTGTACCGCCGCGTGATCAACCGCAACAACCGTCTTCGTCGTCTGATCGACCTCGGTGCTCCCGAGATCATCGTCAACAACGAGAAGCGCATGCTGCAGGAGGCCGTCGACGCACTGTTCGACAACGGTCGCCGTGGTCGCCCCGTCACCGGTACCGGCAACCGCGCCCTGAAGTCCCTCAGCGACATGCTGAAGGGCAAGCAGGGTCGTTTCCGTCAGAACCTGCTCGGAAAGCGCGTCGACTACTCCGGCCGTTCGGTCATCGTCGTCGGCCCGCAGCTGCAGCTGCACCAGTGCGGTCTGCCCAAGCAGATGGCTCTGGAGCTCTTCAAGCCGTTCGTGATCAAGCGCCTGATCGACCTCGGTCACTCGCAGAACATCAAGGCCGCGAAGCGCGCCGTCGAGCGCACCCGTCCCGAGGTCTGGGACGTGCTCGAGGAGATCATCCGCGAGCGTCCGGTGCTGCTCAACCGTGCACCGACCCTGCACCGCCTGGGCATCCAGGCCTTCGAGCCTCAGCTCGTCGAGGGCAAGGCTATCCAGCTGCACCCGCTCGTCTGCGCGGCGTTCAACGCCGACTTCGACGGTGACCAGATGGCTGTGCACCTGCCGCTGTCGGTCGAGGCTCAGGCCGAGGCCCGCGTGCTGATGCTCGCATCGAACAACATCCTGAAGCCGTCCGACGGCCGTCCGGTCACCCTGCCTTCGCAGGACATGATCATCGGCCTCCACCACCTCACCGTGGTCAAGGACGGCGCGAAGGGCGAGGGCCGTGCATTCGGCTCCGTCTCCGAGGCGATCCTCGCCAAGGACGAGGGAACCCTCGACCTGCAGGCGAAGGTCCGCATCCGCATCCCTGGTCTGACCTTCCTCGAAGGACAGGCGCCTGAGGGCTACGAGCGCCACGGACTCGTCGACGCCTCGCTGGGTCAGGCGATCTTCAACGCCACGCTCCCGAAGGGCTACCCGTTCGTGCGCGAGCCTGCCGACAAGGGCAAGCTGTCGCAGATCGTCAACAAGCTGGCCGAGGAGTACCCCAAGGTCGAGACGGCGGCGACGCTGGACCGCATCAAGGATGCCGGCTTCTACTGGGCCACCCGTTCGGGTGTGACCGTCGCGCTGAGCGACGTGCTCACTCCTCCGAACAAGAAGGAGATCGTCGCCAAGCACGAGAAGCTGGCTGCGAAGGTCCAGTCCCAGTACGAGAAGGGTCTCACCACCGACGCCGAGCGTCGTCAGGAGCTCATCAAGATCTGGACCGAGGCAACCGACGAGGTTCAGGTCGCGATGCGCGAGAACTTCCCTGAGGACAACACCATCAACCGCATGGTGTCCTCCGGTGCTCGTGGTAACTGGCTGCAGATCCGCAACATCGCGGGTATGCGTGGTCTGGTGAACAACCCCAAGGGTGAGATCATCCCCCGTCCGATCATCTCCTCGTACCGCGAGGGTCTGTCGGTGGCGGAGTACTTCATCGCGACGCACGGTACCCGTAAGGGCCTGGCCGACACCGCTCTGCGTACCGCCGACTCGGGTTACCTGACCCGTCGTCTGGTGGACGTCTCGCAGGACGTCATCATCCGCGAAGAGGACTGCGGCACGTCGAAGGGCCTCGAGCTCCCGATCGCCGCTCCGAACTCGCAGGGCGAGCTCGTGCGCGACGCGAACGTCGAGAACTCGGTGTTCGCCCGCACGCTGGCCGCTGACGTGATCGACAGCAAGGGCGAGGTTCTCGCCTCTGCCGGCGACGACGTCGGAGACGTCCTGATCGACAAGCTCGTCGAGCTCGGTGTCGACACCATCAAGGTGCGCTCCGTGCTGACCTGCGACTCGGCTGTCGGCGTCTGCGCGCAGTGCTATGGCCGTTCGCTGGCGACGGGTAAGACCGTCGACATCGGCGAGGCCGTCGGCATCATCGCGGCGCAGTCGATCGGTGAGCCCGGTACCCAGCTGACGATGCGTACGTTCCACACCGGTGGTTCGGCATCGGCGGACGACATCACCCAGGGTCTGCCCCGTGTGCAGGAGCTCTTCGAGGCTCGTACGCCGAAGGGCGCATCGCCGATCGCCGAGGCCGATGGCCGCATCACGATCGACGAGACCGACAAGGCCAAGAAGGTCATCCTCACGCCCGACAACGGCGATGAGGAGGTCATCTACCCGGTGCTGAAGCGTGCGACGCTTCTCGTCGAGGACGGCCAGCACGTCACGGTCGGTCAGCCGATCCTGGTGGGCACGCTCGACCCCAAGGAGGTCATGCGTGTCATGGGTGCTCGCGAGGTGCAGCGTTACCTCGTCGGCGGCGTCCAGGGCGTGTACCGCTCGCAGGGTGTGCCGATCCACGACAAGCACATCGAGGTCATCGTCCGTCAGATGCTCCGCAAGGTCACCGTCGTCGATCACGCCGACACGACCCTGCTCCCGGGTGAGATGGTCGACCTCAAGCGCTACCAGGCGATCAACCGCGAGGCTGTCGCCGAGGGCAAGCGTCCGGCATCCGGTCGTTCGGAGCTGATGGGTATCACGAAGGCGTCGCTTGCGACCGAGTCGTGGCTGTCGGCTGCGTCGTTCCAGGAGACGACCCGCGTGCTCACCGAGGCTGCCATGCAGGGCAAGCGCGACCCGCTGGTCGGTCTCAAGGAGAACGTCATCATCGGTAAGCTCATCCCCGCCGGAACGGGCCTCGCGAAGTATCGCGACGTCACGGTCGAGGCGACGGAGGAAGCCAAGAGCGAGCGCTACCCGAACCGGATCTTCGCATCCGACGGTGCGTACGCCGAGGGCGACTTCGGTTACGTCGACTTCGACGCGTTCTCGACGGACGACGTGACGCCCGGTACGTACAACTGAGCGTTCTGATCCACTGAAGAAGGCCCCAGGGTTCGCCCTGGGGCCTTCTTCGTGTCTGGGGTGTGGGATCTCGCGAGTTGCCGTGCCGCCCAAGCGATGGCGGAAGACTTTCGCGGCTTCCGACGCATCCGGACCCGCGAAAGTCTTCTGACGAGGCCTGGGCGGAGCGGATGCTGATCATGGGCCAGAATTGATGGATGCAGCATCGCACCTCGAGCGCCGTCGTGATCGGCGACGCCCTCATCGACGAGATCCACGACGCCGGCGGCGTGCGCGAGCTGGTCGGCGGTGCGGCGTTGAACGTCGCCGTCGGCCTCCGGCGGCTCGGCGTGCCGACGACGCTCATCGCGATGGTCGGCGACGACGTGGCAGGCGCCCATATCCGCGAGTACCTCGCCGACCACGATGTGCGCCTGGTCGCCAGCGATGCGCCGCTCGGGTCTTCACGCGCGGTCGTGCAGCGTGACGCGCGCGGCGAGCCCACCTACGTCTTCAACGAGGCGGCTCAGCGGCGCAGCATCCGCTACGGCGACGAAGCCCGCGCGGTGCTCGCCGACGCCGATCTGGCCGTGATCAGCTGCTTCCCCTTCGACGTGCCGGCCGAAGTGGATGCTGTCGCAGAGGCCCTCGTCGGCGTCAGAGTGGCGATCGACCCGAACCCGCGTTCCGGCATGCTCAGCGACCGCGGCGAGTTCGTGCGCGGGTTCGAGAGGCTTGCCGCGGATGCCGCGATCGTCAAGGTCGGGGCGGATGATGCCGCGCTGCTCTACGACGGCGATCTCGACGCTCTGCGGTCTCGGCTGCGGGAGCTGGGCGCCGACGCCGTGCTGGCGACGGCAGGCAAGGACGGCGCGACCCTCGAGGCGGATGCCGGCACCGTCGCCGCCCCGATCTCGCACCTGCCCGGAGCCGTCATCGACACCGTCGGCGCGGGCGATGCCACGCTCTCCGCCGTCGCCGCCGGCCTCGTCGGTGTGCGTCCGCAGGCGGCGGGGGACTGGCAGAAGCTGCTCGATAGGGCGATGGACGTCGCCGCCGCGACGTGTCGCGCGGAGGGCGGTCTGCTGCGTACGCCCGAGTCGCTCGAGGATGGTGAGCGCGGGGTCCGCGGGAGCTGACCGTTCGATTTCTTAGACCCGCTTCCGGCGGGTATGCTTGATTCTCGCGCCCCCGGTTGGCTGTACAAGCTGGACGGGTGTGCACTTGGCGAGTTACCCAAGCGGCCAAAGGGATCTGACTGTAAATCAGACTGCATCGCATTCGGGGGTTCGAATCCCTCACTCGCCACCATGTGATGTCTCAGGGCATCGTGAACGGCTGAACCCCCGGAAACCGGGGGTTCAGCCGTTTTTGCTTTGGTAGTTCTTGTTGGGGGTGAGAGTGAATTCGGCGATGAGTTCGCCGCTGCTCAGGGTGATGATGGTGGCGTCGTTGTTGTGGACGAGGCAGATTGAACCGCCCTGGGTTCAGTTCCGTTGTCTATGTGAGCGCCGGTTCGGCGTTGTGTGTTTGATAGTAGGCGGCTTCGATCTCGGTTGGGGTGGCGTAGTCGAGAGCTTCGTGGAGACGCTTGTTGTTCCACCAGTCGACCCAGTTCATCGTCTG
>NZ_BAAGXE010000003.1:0-786749 GCF_054779995.1 Microbacterium shaanxiense
TCCCCCGACCCAGTCATCACAACCAGGCCCGAAGGGCAACTTCTCAATCTTACCCGCCTCGCGGAGCCTGTCAAATCGACGCTTTCGGATCTCAGATCCGATGCGCAGCCGATGACCGCGATCCAGGAGGTGGGACTCTCTATCCTAGACGCAAGCGCCCACACTCTCAAGTGAGAGAAGGAGTTCGGGAGTTGTTCTTCCGCTTGAGGGGGGTGAGGCGCTTGGCCTTTCCGCTTCCCTGTGGGGCGAACAAGTAATAACTTACGCGGGATCCGGGGTCCGGGCAAATCCTGCCCGCCCCCCGGGCGTGTCTCGGTCGCGGCCGTCGCCGGCCCGCCCGCATCCGTCGCCCCTGGGACGCGAAAAGGGCCCCCGTCTCGATGACAGGGGCCCTTCTTCGGTCATGCTCAGATGGCGTTGACGTCCAGCGGGATGCCGGGGCCGAACGTGGTCGACACCGCACCCTTCTGGATGTAGCGGCCCTTTGCACTCGACGGCTTGAGGCGGACGATCTCCTCGAGGGCAGCGCCGATGTTCTCATCGAGCTGCTCAGCGGTGAACGAGGCCTTGCCGACGACGAAGTGCACGTTGGCGTGCTTGTCGACGCGGAACTCGATCTTTCCGCCCTTGATCTCCTCGACGGCCTTGGCCGTGTTCGGGGTCACGGTGCCGGTCTTCGGGTTCGGCATCAGGCCACGGGGGCCGAGCACCTTGCCGAGTCGACCGACCTGACCCATGAGCTCAGGGGTCGAGACGGCCGAGTCGAAGTCGGTCCAGCCTGCGGCGACCTTCTCGATGAGCTCGGCGCCGCCGACCTCATCCGCACCTGCGGCGATCGCTGCCTCGGCCGCGGGGCCGGTGGCGAACACGATGACGCGAGCGGTCTTGCCGGTACCGTGCGGGAGGATGACGGTGCCGCGCACCATCTGGTCCGCCTTACGCGGGTCGACCGCGAGCTTGAGCGCGACCTCGACGGTCGAGTCGAACTTCGCCGAGCCGGTCTCCTTCGCGAGAGCGACAGCCTCGGTCGGGGTGTAGAAACGGTCTGCCTCGATCTTCGCGACGGCAGCGTTGTAAGCCTTGGACTTAGTCATGATTGTTCTCCTCAGCCCTCGACCGTGATGCCCATGGAACGGGCGGTGCCGGCGATGATCTTCGAGGCGGCCTCGATGTCGTTCGCGTTCAGGTCGGCCTGCTTGGTCTCGGCGATCTGACGGACCTGGTCCTTGGTGATCTTTCCGACCTTGACGGTGTGCGGCGTGGCCGAGGCCTTCTGCACACCGGCAGCCTTCTTGATCAGCTCTGCGGCCGGCGGGGTCTTCAGGACGAAGGTGAAGCTGCGGTCCTCGTAGACGGTGATCTCCACCGGGATGACGTTGCCGCGCTGCGACTCGGTCGCGGCGTTGTACGCCTTGCAGAACTCCATGATGTTCACACCGTGCTGACCGAGCGCGGGGCCGATCGGCGGTGCCGGGTTTGCGGCGCCGGCGTTGATCTGGAGCTTGATCAGGCCGGTCACCTTCTTCTTCGGTGCCATTCTCTGTTCCTCTCATCGAACGGATGCCTCAGCATCCGATCTCCCACGAACCCGGCATCTCCGGGCTGTGGTGCGTTCGCACGCGCGCCGAAGCGCACACGCAAACCACGCAAGTCTACCGCATGCAGAACGCCCCGCCGGCCGGAGCCGAGCGGGGCGTTCTGAAGCAGTCTGGAATCAGCTCATCTTCGTGACCTGGTCGAACGACAGCTCGACCGGGGTCTCGCGCTCGAACAGCGACACGAGCACCGTGAGCTTGCCGCTCTCGGGCTTGATCTCGCTGATCGAACCCGGAAGGCCGGCGAACGAGCCCTCCTTGATCGTGATGGTCTCACCGACCTCGAAGTCGACCTCGGCCGGGACCGAGCGGGCGACGGCCACGCCGCCCTTGGACTGGACGTTCTTCGCAGTCGGGACGTCCTTGACCTCGACGAGCGCCTTCAGCATGTTGAAGGCTTCCTCGAAACGCAGCGGCGTGGGGTTGTGGGCGTTGCCCACGAAGCCGGTGACACCGGGGGTGTGACGGACGACGGACCAGGTGTCCTCGTTGAGCTCCATGCGCACGAGCACGTAGCCGGGGATCCGGACGCGCGTGACCATCTTGCGCTGACCGTTCTTGATCTCGACGACGTCCTCCATGGGGACCTCGACCTGGTAGATGTCGTCCTCGACCTCGAGCGTCGATTTGCGCTGCTCGATGTTGGCCTTCACCTTGCGCTCGAATCCGGCGTAGGAGTGGATGACGTACCACTTGCCCGGCATCATGCGCAGGTCCATGCGGAAGGCCTCGTACGGGTCCTCCTCCGCATCGTCGCCTGCCGCGTCTTCGGTGACGGCATCCTCGTCGCCGTTCACGTCGGGGCCGTCGTAGGGGGTGACCTCCTCGGCGGAAGCCGCCTCGAGATCTGCGGCCTCTTCGGCCGCTCCGTCGTTGAGGACCTCGGCGGCAGCCTCTGACTCTGCCGCTTCGTCCAGGTTGAGAGCGTCGTTCACGATCGCGTCCGCCTCCGGGTCGTCGATGTCGATGTCTTCCGTGCCTTCGTCGTTCAGGTCTTCCTCGTCGCCTTCGATGTGCACGGCGACGTGCTCCGCCGCGGAAGACGCGCGCTCTTCAGCGGAGAGCACGTTGCCCTCCTGCGCTTCGTCGTCCTCACTGGACTGCTCTGCAGCAGTCGCCCAGTCGGCGTCGTCGGAATATCGTTCAGACACGTTGTTTCTTTCCAATCATTGCGGCCGCAGCCGCGGGGATGACGCTTACTGCGGCACCCCGAAGACCTGAGCCGTCAGCCACGAGAAGGCGGTGTCCAGACCGTAGACCAGTGCCATCATGATCGCCACGAAGACCAGCACGACGCCGGTGAACTTGAACAGTTCCTTGCGCGTGGGCGTGACGACCTTGCGCAGCTCGCCGATGACCTGACGGAAGAACAGCGCGATGCGGCCGAAGAAGCCGAGCTTCTTCACGCTGGCGGTGCCGCCTGCCGCGACGATCTCGCCGCGCGGTTCGTCCTGATCCATCCTGAATGTACCTTTCGTGTGCCAGCGTGGCGCTGACGCGCAGGGCGGACAGGAATCGAACCTGCAACCTGCGGTTTTGGAGACCGCTGCTCTGCCAATTGAGCTACCGCCCTAGAGACCGTGAGGCCCCTGGATCTGCTTCCTCCCCACACCCGCGGGCATGGAAAAAGAATGCAGACAACTGCCTGTCCAGTGTACGGCATGCGGTGTGCCCCGGCGAACCGCACCCTCCGACGGGCTCGAGCACGCGCTGCTCAGAACAGCTGGCGCCAGTTCGCCCTGGCGAGATCCAACAGCTCATCCCCGCGGCCCGACATGACCGTGCGGATGGCGTACAGTGCGAATCCCTTGACCTGCTCGGCGGTGATCGCCGGCGGCATGGACAGCTCCTGACGCTCGGTGACGACGTCGAGCAGGGCGGGGCCGTCGTGAGCGAGCACCTCGCGCACCGCATCCGGAAGGTCTTCGCTGCGCTCCACTCGGCGCGCGAAGATGCCGAGTGCCTCGGCGACCGCCGCGAAGTTCGGATTCTCGAGATCTGTCGCGTACGTCACGAACCCTGCGGCCTTCATCTCGAGTTCGACGAAGTTGAGTGAGGAGTTGTTGACGACGATCGTCTTGACCGGCAACCTGTTCTGGGTGAGCGTGATGAGCTCGCCCAGCATCATGGCGAGTCCTCCGTCTCCGGCCAGCGCGACCACCTGACGATCCGGCCGCGCGGTCTGCGCTCCGATGCCGTGCATGAGGGCGTTGGCCATGGATCCGTGGGTGAACGAGCCGATCAGGCGTCGCCGTCCGTTCATGGTGAGATAGCGTGCCGCCCACACCGTGGGCGAGCCGACGTCGGCGGTGAAGACCGCATCATCGCTCGCCGCCTCATCGACCAGCCGCGCCAGGTACTGCGGATGGATCGGGTTCCCGCGCTTGGTCGGGACGGCCAGTTCGTCGAGCTTGGCGCGCGTCCTGCGATAGTGCGCGACGGCGTCATCGAGGTGCGAACGATCGGACTTCTCCGCGAGGCGCGGGACAAGTGCTTCCGCTGTCGCTTTGACGTCGCCGACGAGGCCCAGATCGAGCGGATGCCTCCTGCCGAGCTGCGATCCGCGGATGTCGACCTGGATCGTGGTGGCGTCCTCCGGATAGAACTGCGGGTACGGGAAATCGGAGCCCAGCACCAGCAGGGTGTCGGCGGATTCCATCGCCCGATACCCGGAGGCGAAGCCGAGCAGGCCCGTCATCCCCACGTCGAACGGGTTGTCGTACTCGATGAACTCCTTGCCCCGCAGGGCGTGCACGATGGGTGCGCCGAGACGATCGGCGAGCGCGACGACCTCGTCGTGCGCGCCCTCGACACCTGCGCCGGCGAGGATCGTCACCTTCGTGGCGGCGTTGAGCAGCTCTGCGGCCCGCTCGAGTTCGCTCGGGCTCGGGACGATCACCGGATGCGTGCGCTCGATGACGACGGCGCGATCGACGGGAACGTCGGCGAGCGCGACCTCACCCGGGATCACGATCACCGCGACCCCGCGCTTCTCGATGGCTTCGCGCATCGCGATCTCGAGGATGCGCGGCATCTGCACGGGATCGGCGACGTACTCGACGTAGACGCTGCACTCGCGGAACAGTTCCTGCGGGTGCGTCTCCTGGAAGTACCCCGTGCCGATCTCGCTGGTCGGGATGTGCGCCGCGATCGCGAGCACGGGGACGCGCGAGCGGTTGGCATCGAAGAGCCCGTTGATCAGGTGCAGGTTGCCCGGACCGCAGGAGCCGGCCACGACGGCGAGATCTCCGGTGAGGGCCGCATCCGCCGCCGCGGCGAACGCGGCGGATTCCTCGTGGCGCACATGCAGCCACCGGATCGTGCCGTCCTTGCGCAGCGCATCGGTGAATCCGTTGAGCGAGTCTCCCGGGATGCCGTAGACCCGGTCGATGTGGTTGGCGCGGAGGGTATGGACGATGTTCTCAGCGACGGTGGCCATGACATCCACGCTACGCCAGACGGCCGGGCGCAGGGCGAGACCTTCGGCATCCGTCTGCGGATCCCGAAGGTCTGCGACGCAGAAGGGCCCCTCCTCCGCGCTCGCGGATGAAGGGGCCCGTCTGCGATCGTCAGCTGATCGGGATCGCCGCGTACAGGATCCAGGTGAGGAGG
This sequence comes from Microbacterium shaanxiense, assembly GCF_054779995.1. Taxonomy (NCBI): domain Bacteria; kingdom Bacillati; phylum Actinomycetota; class Actinomycetes; order Micrococcales; family Microbacteriaceae; genus Microbacterium; species Microbacterium shaanxiense. The sequence goes on from NZ_BAAGXE010000003.1 coordinate 5,208, forward strand.
AACCCTGCGACACCGAGCACGGTGGTCAGAGGCGTCCAGGTGCGCAGGCCGTCCTTGACCGACAGACCGAGGTAGCGGGTGACGACCCAGAAGCCGGAGTCGTTGACGTGGCTGAGGCCCAGAGCGCCGTAGCCGATCGCGACTGCGACGAGGGCGACATGGATGGTGTCGAGGCCGAGCACGGCGACCGACGGCAGCAGCAGACCCGCTGTCGTCGTGATCGCGACTGTCGCCGATCCCTGCGCCGCGCGCATGATGAGCGAGATGAGGAACGCGGCGAGCAGCAGCGGCATGCCGGATCCCGCGAGCACCTCGGCGACCGCACCGCCGATACCGGTCTCGGTGAGGATCTTGCCGAACGCCCCACCGGCACCCGTCACGAGGATGATGACGGCTGCGGCGGGCAGTGCCGACTCCATGACCTCGCCGAGCTTCGCGGCCGACCACCCGCGGCGCACGCCGAGGAAGAACATGGCCGCGGCGATCGCGACCATGAGCGCGAAGATCGGCTGGCCGATCATCGACAGGAAGCTGTTCCAGAAGCTGCCGGCCTCGAACGCGGGCGCCACGGCGGTGCCGAGCATGATGAGCACGAGCGGCAGCAGGATCAGTCCGAGCACGGTGAAGGCGCTGGGCGCCTTCTCACCGTCGCGGAGGCCCGCGTTCGCGGAGGGCTGGTCGTTGCCGAAGCTCTCGAACATCTCCTTGGTCGCCTCGATCATCGCGAACTCGCGGCGGTTGATCAGCTTGCCCACCCAGAAGGACAGCGCCGCGAGCGGGATCGACACGAGGAGCGCGAAGATCGTGACCCAGCCGATGTCGGCGCCGAGGATCGTCGCACCGCCGACGATACCGGGGTGCGGCGGGACGGCGACGTGCACCGCGAGCATGATGCCTGCGACGGGGAGCCCGAACTTGATCGGGTTGAGACCGGCGACCTTCGAGAACGCGAAGACGATCGGCACGAGGATGATGAAGCCGGCATCGAAGAACACCGGGATCGCGAGGATGGCCGCTGCGATCACGAGGGCGATGCCGACCCGCTTCGGTCCGAGCCACTTGGTGAACTTCCCGGCGAGCGACTCCGCACCGCCGGAGAGCTCGATGATCTTGCCGAGCATCGATCCGAGGGCGACGAGCACGGCGACGGAGCCGAGCGTTCCGCCGACACCGGCGATGATCGCCTGGATGATGCCGAGGCGTTCGACGGTGCCGTCATCCGCCGTGATGTTCGTCATCGGAAGGCCGGCGGCGAGGCCGACGACGATCGAGACGAGGATCAGGGCGTAGAAGGCCTGCATCTTGAAGCGGATGATCAGCAGGAGCAGCAGGGCGAGGCCTGCGATTCCGATCGCGATCAACGCGGGAAGAGGGAGCGTCACTGGATCTCTTCTTTCAGTTCTCCGGCGCGAGTGCGCCGGAGTGGGGTGTGGGTCAGGAGCGTCGTTCGGGGGCGATCACACGGATCACGGCGGAGTCGTCGTTTGCACCGAGGCCCTGGGCCTCGCCGAGCAGGAACAGCTGCTCGGCGGCGTTCGCGACGGGAGTCGAGAGGTGAGCGGCACGAGCCGCGTCGCCCACGATGCCCATGTCCTTGACGAAGATGTCCAGGCGGCTCAGCACCTCGGCACCGTCCTCGTCATAGGCCTGCAGCGCTCGAGGTCCGCGGTTGCCGAGCATGAACGAGTTCGCCGCCCCTGCGGTGAGCGCCTCGAGCGTCTTCTCACGGTCGAGTCCGAGGGCGTCGGCGAGTGCGAGCGCCTCGGCTGCGGCGGCGATGTGCACGCCGCACAGCAGCTGGTTGACCGTCTTCAGCGCCTGTCCGTCACCGGGCTTGTCGCCCACGATCGACAGCGTGGACGCGAGCTGTTCGAGCACAGGTCGTGCGACCTCGAGCGCGGCAGGGGTCGCGCCGACGACGATGAGGAGATCTCCTTCTCCGGCGCGCACGGGCCCTCCCGACAGCGGTGCGTCCACCAGCTGCGCACCGTTCTCGGCCAGACGTGCGGCGATGTCGGCGATGCCGTCGGTCCCGACGGTGCTGGTGAGGATGACGACCGCGCCGTCGGCCAGGTGCGATGCGAGGCCGGTCGCGCCGAACAGCAGTCCGTTCAGCTGTTCGCCGGTGCGCACTGCCACGAGAACCGCCTGGGCATCGGCGACGGCATCCGCCGCGGAGTCCGCCGGAGTGACGCCCTTCTCCACGGCCAGAGCGATGCGTTCTGCGGCGATGTCGAAGCCGCGCACCTCGAAGCGCTCGGCGAGACGGGTGGCCATCGGGAGCCCCATGGCTCCCAGACCGATGACGGCGACGGTGGAGGTCATCGCTGTTCCTTTCCATTGGCGTCGGCGAGCGTCGAGACGACGCGGGCCAGAGAATCCGTGTCGCCGACGTTGCCGGCGAAGACGATGTAGGGGATACCGACCGCGGGGCCGGTCTCCGGCTGCCACAGCGAGACGATTCCGGGGAGCATCGGTCCCAGTACCGTGGCCCGGCGGATCTCGAGCGCCTCGCTCGCGACGTCGCTCGAGGTGATGCCGCCCTTAGCGATCACAAACCGGGGCGGCGCGAGTGCGAGCACGCGGCGCACCAGGTCGACGACGCCGCTTGACACCTTGCGCGCGATGTCGAGGCTCTCGTCGCCGTCGGCTCCGGTGACGAGTTCGCGCGTGGTGTGCACGATGACCGTGCCGTTCGCGAGCGCCTGCGCCGCGGCATCCGCCTGGGCATCGAGGTGGGCACCGCGGCGCTGATCGATCAGCTGACGCACGTCGAGTTCGATCGTGACGGTGTCCGGTCGCTGACGACGCAGCTCCTCGAGCTGCTCGGTGGTGAGCGGCACATGACTGCCGACCACGACGAGTCCGCCGCGGTCGTAGGCGAACGGGATGTCCTCGGCGACGACGGGTTCGGCGATCTCCTGCCCGATGTGCGCGCGCACATACGGCGGGCCGACACGCAGCAGCACGTCGCGATCACGCATGCGGTGAAGTGCGAGCGCGACGACGCGCATGTCGGTCTCCTCCACGACGTCGACCACGACGGCCGACCCCGTCGGCACGTCGCGGAGGAAGGACACCACCGCGTCGACACCCGAACGGATCACGCCGATCGTCAGGGCCGCCACGTCGTCCGGGGCGATGCGTCCTGCGGTCTTCTCGGCGACCCATTCCCGCAGATCGGACGCGGAGAACCCGAACGTCGCGTCCTGCGCGAACGGCGTCTCCCCCACCGGCGTCGCCTCGCCGTCGGTGACCCAGTAGTGCACCGACTCGACCGTGATGCGTCCGGCATCGGGGAAGGCGGGGACGATCAGGACGAGCTCGGGAGCCGTACCGCCGTGCGCGACGATCTCCCGGGCGAGCACATCGGTCTCGAGCGGGAAGTGACCGCGGAGCGTCGAATCGCTCCGCGAGACGAAGGTCACACGACGGCCGGCCTCGGATGCCGCGGCGAGGGTGACGGCGACGACCTCGCTGTTGCGCGCGGCGGCGGCGTCCTCATCGAGCGATCGGGTGTTGGTCAGCACGTAGACGGCCGCGGCTCCGGTCGCGAACGCGCCGGCGAGGTCTTCGTGCTCCCAGCGGGTCAGCACCGGGAGGCCGGAGACCGACTGGGTTCCGGTGGGATCGTCGTCCAGCACGACGAGCACGCCGTGCGGGTCGAGGGCGGCGCGGACCTCGTCGGCGCCGATCCGGACGGGCGCGGGCAGGGAGGCGAGAAGCGCGTCGAGGTGCATGGGAACTCCTTCGTCCAGGATCTGCTGCGGTATGCGAGGTTCTCGGAGGTCGTTATCCGATATCAGATAACGAGAGTACGCCCCGTTCGCGCTTCCGCAAAATCGTGGCGTCTACTCGCCCAGCACGTAGTGCAGCAGGTCGTCTCGGGTCTGGCGCATGTGACTCGCCATGGCCTCGCGCGCGGCATCCGCAGAACGCGTGCGCATCGCCTCGAGCACCGCCGCATGCTCGACGATCGCGTGTTCGCGGATGTCGCGCACTGAGCTCGTCTCGGTGCGCGAGTCCTGCAGCATCGTGGTGAGCGGACGCACGGATGCGACGAGGATGCGGTTGTCCGCGGCCGCGAAGATCACGTCGTGGAACGCGAGGTCGGCATCCACGAAACCCGGGACATCGCCGTTGTCGTGCGCCGCCCGCATCAGGGCGAGCATCGACTCGAGCTTCGCGATGTGCTCGTCCGTGCACCGCGGGGCGGCGAGCTCGGCCGCGCCGGTCTCGAACATCACACGCATGTCGATCAGGTCGAGCGATGAGCGACGACGGGCTCCCCCGCTGCGGGCCACGCGCACGACGGCTTCCAGCCCGGTCCATTCGTCGGCCGGTGCGATCCGGTGCCTGCTGCCGGGTACGGGGACGATGACGCCCTGCGCCTGCAGCAGTCGCACGCCCTCACGCAGCGTCAACCGCGAGACGCCGAGCAGCGCCGCGAGATCGGCCTCCGCGGGAAGGGTCTCGCCGGCGACGAGCCGCCCGGCGATGATCTCGTCGAGCAGCCCGTCGACGACGGATTGCGTGCGGGAGACTCGTTCGACCTTCATGCGTCCAACGGTAGCGCTACCGCACGCGTCAGCAGATTCAGCCCTCAGGCCGTGCGGATGAGCTTCTTGTTCACGAACTCGTCGGCGGCGAGGTGACCGAGCTCACGCGAGGTGCCACTGCGCTTGACTCCGCCGAACGGCAGTTCAGGGCTGTCGGCGAGCACGAGGTTCACGTAGACCATGCCCGCCTCGATCCGATCCGCGACCCGCTCGGCCTGCTCCGCATCCGTCGTGAAGAGGTACGAGCCCAGGCCGAAGGCCGTGTCGTTGGCCAACTCCACCGCGGCATCCTCGTCCGCGACCCGGTACACGACGGCGGCGGGACCGAACAGCTCCTCACGGTACGCATCCATCTTCGCCGTCACATCGGCCAGGACCGTCGGTGCGAAGAAGGCGCCGTCGCGGGTGCCTCCGGTGAGCAGGGTCGCGCCCTGTTCGACCGCACCGTCGACCTGGCTCTGCAGGTGCTCCGCCGCTGCGAGCGATGCGAGCGGTCCGAGCACGGTGTCGTCCTGCATCGGGTCGGTCGCAGGCACGATCGACATGCGCGCGACGAACTTCTCCACGAACTCGTCGTACAGCCCGTCCACGATGATGAAGCGCTTCGCGCCGTTGCAGGCCTGGCCGTTGTTGTCCAGGCGCGCGTCGACGGCGGCCTGCACCGTGGCATCCATGTCGTGCGTGGACAGCACGATGAAGGGGTCGGAGCCACCGAGCTCGAGCGCGACCTTCTTGAGATTGCGTCCCGCCACCTCGGCGACCGCAGCGCCCGCGCGCTCGGAACCGGTCAGGGAGACGCCCTGCACGCGCGGATCGGCGATGATGCCGGCGATCTGCTCGTTCGTGGCGAGCACATTCTGATACGCACCGTCCGGGAACCCTGCGGTGCGATAGATGTCGGCGATCGCGTTCGACGACTCGGGGCATTGAGGTGCGGGCTTGAGCAGGATCGTGTTGCCGACGACCAGGTTGGGCGCGGCGAAGCGGACGATCTGGTACGCCGGGAAGTTCCACGGCATGATGCCCAGCAGCGGCCCCAGCGAGTCGCGCCGGATGATCGCCGACCCCTCGCCGAGGATCGCGATCGGCTGGTCGGCCATGATCGCCTCGGCCTGGTCGGCGTAGTACTCGGCGATGTCGGCCGCGAAGTCGACCTCGCCGAGCGCTGCTTCGCGGGGCTTGCCCATCTCACGCACGAAGATGTCGGCGAGCTCCTCGCGGCGCTCTCGATGAAGCTCCGCCGCACGGCGCAGGAGCGATGCCCGTTCGGCGACCGTCGAGGAGCGCGACCATTCCCGGTGCGCATCGGTGGCGGCGGCGATCGCGTGCTCGATCTGCGCGTCGGTGAAGGTGTCGTAGGTGGCGAGTGTCTCGCCCGTGGCCGGGTTGACGACGGCGTAGTCGGTCATGATCGGTCCTCTCAGTTCGGGATCAGCGTGTACTTGGTCGACAGGTACTCGTGGATGCCCTCGAATCCGCCCTCGCGGCCGATGCCGGACTGCTTGACACCGCCGAAGGGTGCGGCGGCGTTCGAGACGACGCCCACGTTGAGCCCCATCATGCCGGTCTCGAGCGCGTCGATCATCCGGTGGCCCCTCGCGAGGTCCTCCGTGAAGACGTAGGACACGAGCCCGTACTCGGTGTCGTTCGCGAGGCGCACGCCCTCCGCCTCGTCGGTGAAGGTCGCGATCGCCAGGACGGGACCGAAGATCTCCTCGCGGAGGATGTCGCTGCCCGCGGCCACCTCCGTGATCACGGTCGGCTCGAAGAACGTGCCGTCGCCGTCGAGCGCGTGCCCTCCGGCCAGCAGCTTCGCACCGCGGCCCACCGCGTCGTCGACGAGTTCGCCGGCCTTCGACACGGCATCCGCATCGATGAGGGGGCCGATCGTGACGCCGTCCTCGGTTCCGCGCCCGATCTTCATCGCCTGCACGCGCTCGGTGACGCGGCGCGCGAACTCCTCTGCCACGTCGGCGTGCACGATGAAGCGGTTCGCCGCCGTGCACGCCTGGCCGATGTTGCGGAACTTGGCGAGCATCGCGCCGTCCACCGCCTTGTCGAGGTCGGCGTCGTCGAAGACGACGAACGGCGCGTTGCCGCCGAGCTCCATCGACACGCGCAGCACGCCCTCCGCCGCCTGGGCGATGAGCGTGCGCCCCACCTCGGTCGACCCGGTGAACGAGAGCTTGCGCAACCGCGGGTCGGCGATGATCGGAGCCGAGAGCTTGGACGACGACGACGTCTGCACGACGTTGACCACGCCGGCGGGAAGCCCTGCCTCCTCCAGCAGTGTGACGAAGAACATCGTGGTCAGCGGGGTCAGTGCCGGAGGCTTGATCACCACGGTGCACCCTGCGGCGAGCGCCGGCGCGATCTTGCGCGTCGCCATGGCGAACGGGAAGTTCCACGGGGTGATGAAGAACGAAGGGCCGACCGGACGCTGCGAGACCACCATGCGCCCCGTGCCCTCGGGGTTGGAGCCGTACCGACCGGTGATGCGCACGGCCTCCTCGCTGAACCACCGCAGGAACTCCCCGCCGTACACGACCTCGCCGCGCGACTCCGCGAGCGGCTTGCCCATCTCGAGGGTCATCAGAAGAGCGAGGTCCTCCTTGTGCTCCTGCACGAGATCGAACGTGCGGCGCAGGATGTCGCTGCGGGTGCGCGCGGGGGTCGCGGCCCATGAGGCCTGCGCCTCGACCGCGGCATCGAGAGCGCGGATGCCGTCCTCCGGCGTCGCATCCGCGATCGAGTGGATCACGGCATTGGTCGCGGGGTCGCGCACATCGAACGTGCGACCACCGGCGGCATCCACCCACTGGCCGCCGATGAAGAGTCCCGACGGGACACGATCCAGGAGGGCCTTCTCATTGGGTGCGGTTGTCATCGTGCTCTCTTTCTGTGCGGGGATGGATGTCTGTGCGAGGTGGCGCGGGCGTCAGCGTCGTCGCAGGCTGGGCGGGGCGTCCATGGTCAGCGTCTCACCGCGGAAGAACGCGGGTCGCTTGATGGCCTGCCAGATCATGATGACTATGCCGAGGACGATCACGGTCACGCCGAGGATGAACACCAATCCGATGCCCGCGATGTTCGAGCCACTGCCGTAGTCGGGGTTCATGCTGTCGACCAGCGTCATCACGAACAGCGCGGCGAGGATGATGCCGCCGACCAGGGGGAACAGCAGCGTGAAGAAGAACGTCCTGGTGGAGTCGAACCACTGCTTGCGGAAGTACCAGACGCAGGCGAATGCGGTGATGCCGTAGTAGAAGCAGATCATCATGCCGAGCGCGGTGATGGTGTCCCACAGCACGTCCTCGCTGATGAAGCGCATGACGGCGTAGAAGGCGGATGCCACGACCGCGGCGATGATCGTCGCATACCCCGGCGTGAAGAACCGAGGGCTGACCTTCGCGAACTGCGACGGCAGGGCGCCGTAGTGCCCCATCGCGAGCAGAGTGCGCGCCGGGGAGACGAACGTCGACTGCAGGGAAGATGCAGAGCTCGTGAGCACGGCGAGCGAGACGAGGAAGGCCAGTGGTCCGAGGATGGGCCCCGACAGGTAGAAGAAGACGTTGCTCTGGATGTCTTCGTTGCCGAGCCCCAGTGCTCCGGTACCGATGCCGGCGAACGACAGCAGGGCGATCGAGAGCAGCAGGTAGAGCACGACGATCGTGATGACGGTGAGGGTCGCCGCGCGCCCAGGTGTCTTCTCGGGGTTCTTCGTCTCCTCGTTCATCGTGAGGGTGACATCCCACCCCCAGAAGATGAAGATGGACAGCGAGAGCCCGGCGACGATCGCGCCGACCGATCCGACCGCGAACGGGTTGAACCAGCTCAGCTCGACCGGACTCGCGTCGAAGGCATTGCCCTGCGCGACCTGCACGAACGCCGTGATCGAGAAGACCAGCAGCACGAGCAGCTGGAAGCCGACCAGGTAGTACTGCAACTTCTGCGTGGTCTGCATGTCGCGGTAGGACACCAGCGTCGCACCGAGCATGAACAGCAGGCAGACTGCGACATTGATGAACGGGTTGAACGCGAGTTCGGCGATCGTGCCAGGACTTCCCGCGATCTGGTCGATCAGCAGGAACAGGAACTCCACGGCGATGCCGGCGAGATTCGAGAGCACCAGGATGGTCGCGGCGATCAATCCCCAGCCGGCCATCCAGCCCACCCACGGGCCGAACGCACGCGCGGCCCAGGTGAACGAGGTGCCGGAATCGGGCATGGAGCGGTTGAGCTCGCGGTAGCCGAACGCGACCAGGAGCATGGGGATGAAGCCGATCAGGATGATGGCCGGTACCTGGAATCCGACCTCAGACACGGTCGGGCCCAGCGCCGCGGTGAGCGTGTAGGCGGGCGCGATGCAGGAGATGCCGATGACGACGGCACCGATGAGGCCGACGGTCCCTGCGCTCAGGCCCTTCTGCGAGAGGCCTCCCGTGACAGGGGCGGGTTCGGGTGCGGAATCCGTGGCGCGAGGGGTGGTGCTCATGTGAGGTCTCCTTCGACCTGGGCACCTGTGCGGGTGCGTGGCACGACGATCATGGGAACCGGGAGCACGCGCAGCATCTTCGCTGCGGTGGACCCGAGGAACAGGCGGCGCGGCTGGGCGAGGCGGCTCGATCCGACGAGGATGACCTCGCCGGGAAGCCACGACAGGTGCGTGACGGCATCCTCGACGCTGTCCCCTGGCGCCTGCTCGGCCGATACCTCGACATCGTCCGGCAGCGCGTTCTTCGCGGTGGCCAGCACCTCGTCGGCGTGGCCGCCGGCCACGACGCGGATCGCTCCGGTGTCGAGACCGGGCGGCACGTCGAACGGCACCAGCGACACGAGACGCAGCGAGGTGCCGCTGTCGGTGGTCATCGCCACGGCCTCGTCGAGCAGCACGTCGGCACCGGCACGCGTGCCGAGCGCCGCAGTGATGCGCGGGACGACGTCGACGGTCTCCTGCGCGGTCCCCGCGGGTGCCAGCGCCACCGGGATCGGCGAGGAGTGCACGAGGGCGGATGCCACGCCGCCCAGCCGGTGCCGGCCGAAACCAGCGCCCTCAGCGGCGCCGACGACGATCAGGCGTGCGCCGAACTCCTCGCCGGCGGCGATCAGCCCCTCGGCGAACGACTCTCCGAGGCGGACGTGCCCGCTGCGCGTGAGTTCCTGCGGTAGGTGCGTCATCGCCTCGGCGAGCCACTTCTTGCCCTGCGCGCGGATGACGTCCTCGTACGCGCGCTCCGGCGGGACGGCCGCGCTGCGCGTGCCCTCGGACGGCAACACGATGACCAGGTGCAGCCGCGCGCCGAGGCTGCGCGCCAGGCGCGCCCCGAGCGCAGCGGCATCGGCTCCGGCATCCGTCGCGGTGTACCCGACGACGATCGCGCCGCTCATTCCGCGCTCCCGGCCGCGCTGGTGGCTGCGCCGCCGGTCGCCCGGCTCGCCTCCACGATGTCGGAGGCGACGAGGTGGCCCATGCGGATGGCGCCGTCGACGTGCTGGTATCCGGCGCCGGCGAGATCGCTGCAGGCGAAGTGGATCGGTCCGACCGGGGTGCGCAGGTCCTTGCCGTAGCGGTGCAGGCCGCCGAGGTCGAAGCTCGCGGCGTACGCACCGCGCGTCCATTCCTCGCTCCCCCAGTCGCTTTCGTAGTACACGACCGGGTTCTTCGCCTCGGGGCCGTAGTAGTGCGAGAGCGACTCGAGGATGCGCTCCTTGCGCTCCTCGGCGCTGAGCTCGAAGACGCCGTCGGCATGCGTGTCCGAGACGAAGCCGACGAGCGTGCCCCGCTCATCACCGTGGTTGGTGTTGTCGTACGCCTCATGACACAGCTCGTACGGGCTGAACGCAGTCGCGCTGAGACCCTGTTCGCGCCAGAACGGCCGGTCGTAGACGGCGTGCACCTTGATGACGAATCCCATCGAGAGGTGCTGGTGCAGTTGGTGCTGCCGGCGCGGCATGGGCGGGACGAACGAGATGCGGTTGTAGAGCACCGGCGCGTGGGCGAGGATCGCGAAGCGCGCCCTGACGGTGAGATCGTCCGTCTCGGCGGTCACGCCGGCGTCTCCCCACTCCAGAGAGCGCACCGGCTGATTGAGCAGCACGTCGTCGCCGAGGTGCTCGGCGAGCAGCAGCGGCACCTGCTGCAGACCCCCCACGACGCGTTCGTCGAGGATGAAGTCGGCGTCGACGAGATTCGAGAAGCTTCCGGCGGATGCTGCCATCAGCAGCGCCTGCAGCGTGGAGAAGGCGTGAGCGGGCTTGGTGAGCATGGCGCCGGCGATGAAGAGGGCGATGTTGTCGCGCGCTTCCTGATCGTCGGTCTGCACGGCGAGCCACTGCTCGAACGACACCTCGTCGAGCGCTTCCGCGTCGGGATGCGCCCATGGCCGGTCGGGGTCGATCTCGGCGACCATGGCGTCGAGCTTCTCGATCAACTCGACCATGACCTTCTCGGTCTCGGGAGCGACGGGGAAGATGTCGCCCGTGAACCGGGTGAGCTCGCCCGAAGGACCGATGTAGACGCTCTCGCCCTCGCGGTAGCGGCTGTAGGTCGACAGGCCCAGTTCTTCGAGCGTCTCCTTCAGTGCATCCTGATCCGGCGACACCCACTGGCCGCCGATCTCGAGCATCGCGCCGTCGATGACGTCGGTCCACAGCCGTCCGCCGACGCGGTCGCGCGCCTCGAGCACTGCGACGGAGAGACCGGCCTTTCGCAGGTCGTTGGCGGCGGTGAGCCCCGCCGCTCCGGCGCCCACGATGAGCACGTCCCGTGTGATCTCAGCCATCAGCAACTCCTTCGTCGTTCAGCGGTCGGTGTGACGAGCGCCGGTCGCGATCCGAAATCCCCCGATACGAATCGCGACCGGACGTTCTATGCGGCGGCGAGCGCCTCCGCGACGACGTCGAGCCCCTCGCGCAGCAGGTCGTCGCCGATGGACAGGGGTGGGAGGAAGCGGATCACGTTTCCGTACGTCCCGCACGTGAGCACGATGACGCCCTTCGCGATGGCCGCCTTCGCCACGGCCGCGGTGAGCGCGGCATCCGGAGCGTTCGTCTCCGGGTCCACGAACTCGGCCGCGATCATCGCGCCGTGCCCTCGGATGTCGCCGATGCGCGGATCCTGCGACTGCAGGCCGGCGAGCCGCTCGGTGAGGATCTCGCCGATCTGCTGCGCGCGCTCGATGACCCCGTCGTTCTCGAACACGTCGATCGCGGCGAGAGCCGCGGCGCACGCGATCGGGTTGCCGCCGTAGGTGCCGCCGAGGCCACCGGCGTGCGAGGCGTCCATGATCTCTGCGCGGCCTGTGACAGCGGCCAGGGGCAGACCGCCGGCGATGCCCTTCGCGGTCGTGATGAGGTCGGGGACGACCCCGAAGATCTCACTGGCGAACATGTGCCCCGTGCGGGCGAAGCCGGTCTGCACCTCGTCTGCGATGAAGACCACGTCGTGCGTGCGGCACCAGTCGGCGAGCGCGGGGAGGAAGCCGTCTGCGGGGACGATGAAGCCGCCCTCGCCCTGGATGGGCTCGATGATGATCGCTGCGAGGTTGTCGATCCCGATCTGCTTCTCCATCTGCGAGATCGCGCGGGCGGCGGCGTCGGGGCCGGTGAGTCCGTCGCGGAACGGGTACGACATCGGCGCGCGGTACACCTCAGGCGCGAACGGGCCGAAGCCGCTCTTGTACGGCATCGATTTGGCGGTGAGTGCCATCGTGAGGTTGGTGCGGCCGTGATAGCCGTGGTCGAAGGCGACGACGGCCTGGCGACCGGTGTGCTTGCGGGCGATCTTGATCGCGTTCTCGACGGCCTCCGCGCCGGAGTTGAACAGTGCGCTCTTCTTCGCGAAGTCGCCGGGGGTGAGCCGGTTGAGCGCTTCTGCGACCTCGATGTACGACTCGTACGGCGAGATCATGAAGCAGGTATGCGTGAACTGCACCGCCTGCGCCGCGACGGCCGCGGCGATCTTCGGGTGCGCGTTGCCCACCGTCGTCACGGCGATACCGCTGCCGAGGTCGATGAGCGAGTTGCCGTCGGCATCCACAACGACTCCGCCGCCGGCCGCCACCGCCGCGACGGGGACCGTGTGCCCGACACCCGCCGGCACGGCGTCCGCCTTGCGGGCGAGGATCGCGGCCGAGCGCGGTCCGGGGAGTTCGCTGACGAGTCGCCGGTGCTGCGGGAGGTCTGGTCCGCCGAGCGGAAGTGCGGGTGCTGCGGTGTCGAGAAGTGCCATGTTCGTGAGCGTATGCCGCCCCGCCGCCGCGCCGCACTCGCCCGACTGTACAATCTTGTGAGATCAACCACCCGCTCGTATAACGGAGTCGCTCATGGACCAGCCGACGCTGCGCTCCCTGCTGCGGCGTCGCGATCTCGGGATGCGCCTCGTGTCAGCGGAGGACACGCTGCGCGACGGCGCACTCGATCGGCCGATGCGCTGGGTGCACTCCTCGGATCTCACCGACCCCACACCGTTCCTTGCGGACGACCTGGCGCTCCTCACCACCGGATCGCAACTCGAGGCGCAGGACGACGCGGGCATCAGCGCATACGTCGAGCGCCTCGCGGTGCGCGGCATCGTCGGTCTGGGATACGGCACCGGCATCGGGATCGGCGCGGACGGACACCGCTCCGGCATCCCCGACCCGCTGGTGGGCGCATGCGCGGACGCAGGCATCCCCCTGTTCGAGGTGCCGTACGACACGCCCTTCATCGCCGTCGCCAGGGCGCACTCCGAGGCGATCGCCGCGCAGGCGTACGCCAGACGCACCTGGGCGCTGGAGACGCAGCGAGCGCTCGCGCGCGCGGCGCTCAGACCCCGCGGCCTGGAGTCCACGCTCTCCGAACTGGCGCGCAGGCTCGAGCGGTGGGTGGGCATGTTCGACGCGACGGGGGTGCTGGTGCACGAGCATCCGCACGGCCGGTTGCCCGCCGCAGACGCGGAGGACCTCTCGTTCCGCGCCACCGAGCTGATCACGAGGGGCGGGCAGGCAGGGCAGTCGCTGACGCTCGGGTCGGCATCGTTCACGCTGTTCACCCTCGGCCGCAGCGGTCATCTGCGAGGCGTGATCGCGGTCGGAACCGCGTCGCTCGACGCGGAGTCGCGCGCGGTCGTCACCTCGGTGATCGCGATGGCGGGACTCGCCCTCGAGCAGAACGACCAGCTCGAACGCGGCCGCAGGCGTCTGCGCTCCCAGGTGCTCGCCTCACTGCTGCTCGACGATCCGACACTCGCCCGACACGTGCTCGGCTCGTTGCCGACCGCGCCGGTTGTCGTCGCGGTGGCGGATGCCGATGCTCCGACCGATGCCATCACCGAGTGGTGGGATCGCCGGCAGGGCGAGCACGGCACGCCCGTGTTCGCCGCCGCGACCGACGAGGGGCTGACGATCTGCGTCTCCGCCGAGGACGAGGCGCTGCTCGATGAGGTCGCGGCTCGTTTCGGCATCCGCCTCGGCGTCTCGGAGCCGGAAGGGTACGGATCGTTCTCGAGGGCTCATGCCCAGGCCGTCGTCGCCCTCCGGCACAGCGACCCCGGAGCGGTGCGGTACGTCGACACCGTCGCATCCAGCATCCTCACCGCGTTCGCCACGGACGAGGCCAGACTGGTCGCGGAATCGAGGCTCGCGCCGATCCGCGCGCACGCCGAGCTGGAGCATTCGCTGCGCATCTGGCTCGAGCACGACGCGCGTTACGAATCCGCGGCCGCCGCTCTCGGCATCCATCGCCACACGCTCAGGTCACGGATCATCCAGGCGGCAGGACTGCTGCACCTCGATCTGAGCTCTTTCCCCGCACGTGCCGAGCTGTGGGCGGCGCTGCAGACGGCCCGCGACTGATCGGGTGGATCACCCGTGCGGTGCGCGAATCACGCGCCCTCGCCGAGGTTGTCCGAGACGATCTCCATCGCATGCGCACGAGCCTCGCGCGCACCTGCGCCGCGCTCTGCCGCGATCGCGGCGGCGAACACCTCGGCGAACACGAGGTACGCGACCCTGGAGGTGTGCTCGAGCTCATCGCGGAAACTGACACCGCTGGGCGTGATCACGAGCGACAGGTCGGCGAGTCCGGTGAGGGCGGATGCCGCGAATGACGTCAGCGCGATCACCTTGCCCCCTCCCCTCGTGGCGGCGGCCGCCACACGCAGGGTGGCCTCGTTCGCACCCGAGCCGCTCACGATCAGGCACACGTCGTCGGCGGTGAGATGTCGTGCCGCGATCTGCTGGGCGATCGCATCGGCGATGAACTCGGCAGGCCGCCCCGACGCGGTCAGCCGCATGGCCAGATCGTTCGCGATGGGTGAGGAGAGTCCGTTGGCGAGCACCAGCAGCCTTCCGGCGGTCGATGCGAGGCGCACGGCCTCGGCGACGACGTCGGCGTCGAGCAGGCTCGCCAGGGCGGGCAGCGATGCCGCGACCCTGTCGATCTCGCCGCGCATGCGGCCCAGGACACCCGGGCCGTGGTCGGCGACGGCATCCGCCGACTGACCGAGCTCGGCAGCCAGCGCGACGCGCAACTGGGGGTAGCCGCGATAGCCGAAGCTCTGGCATGCGCGCACGACGGTCGCGCGCCCCACGCCTGCCCGATCGGCGAGCTCCTGCGCCGTCCATTCGACGACGGCCTCCGGCTGAGTCGAGATCAGCTCGGCCACCCGCCGCTCGCTCGGGCCAAGCGCGTTGCCGACGCTCGCGATGCGCACGGTGGGCGGCGTGCTAGACGAGAACACGGGCACGGGCTCCCTCCATGATCCGACGACGGACAGCTCCTGACGCCCAGTCGATGAGCATCGTGACGATGACGACGACGATGAGCAGCACACCCACCGTCGACCACTCACGGTACTGCGTGTACGAGGTGAGCATGTCGCCGATGCCGCCGACGCCGATCAGCCCCAGCACTGCGGAGGAGCGGACGTTGATCTCGAAGCGGTACAGCCAGAACGACCAGAACGTCGGGGCGGCCTGCGGCCAGACGCCCCACCGCAGCACCTGCGATGTACCGCCGCCCGCGGCACGGGCCGCTTCGATCGGCCCCGGCGCGACGCCCTCGACCGCCTCGTACCCCCACTTTCCGAGCGTGCCGATGCCGTTGATCGCGAGGGCGAGAGCCCCGGTGAAGGGTGTGAGCCCGGTGACGGAGAGGATCACGATCGCGATGATGATCTCGGGCACGGCGCGGATCAGCGAGAACAGGCCGCGGAGGAGAGCGCGCAGCCACGCGGGGCCGAACCCGCGAGCGGCGAACAGGCTCAGCGGTGTGGCGAGGAGAACACCGAGCACCGTTCCGACCCACGCCATCTCCACGCTGCGCCAGGTCTGCCACAGTGCCTCCGGCAGCTTCTCCCAGTTCGGCGAGCCGAACATCAGGAAGAGGTAGCGCACGATCTCGGCGGGCAGGTCGACGAGCCGGGACCAGTTGATGTCGATCGACCAGAACGCCAGCACGACGATCGCGGTGACCGCGACCCCGCCGGCGATGAGCCACGGCCTGCGCGGCCGATCAGGAACGACGAGCGCGCTCACACCAGCCTCCGTCGGATCGCGGAGCTGGCGACGTCGATGACGACCACCACGATGAGGATCTCCAGGATGATCAGCGACAGCTGGTCGTAGCGGTAGAACGTGCGCACGGAATCGATCAGCAGTCCCATGCCGCCGGCGCCGACGAGGCCGAGCACGCTCGACGCGCGCACATTGAGCTCGAACACGTACAGCGTCTGGTTCGCGAAGGCCGGCCATGCGTCAGGCAGCGCGAGCGTGCGGTTGATCTTCGCCTGGGTGGCTCCCACGGCGCGACCGGCTTCGAGCGGACCCGCCTCGTTCGTGTCGATCGCCTCGGAGACGAGTTTGACGATGATGCCGACGTTGAACAGCAGCAGGGCGAGGATGCCGGGAAGCGCTCCGACGCCGACCATCGCGACGAGCACGGCCGCGTAGAGCAGATCGGGAACGCTGCGGATCACGTTCAGGATGCCGCGGACGAGGACGCGCCAGAACGCGCTCGGGTTGGTGCTGCGCGCGGCCCAGAAGCTCAGCGGCAGCGAGATCAGGGCGCCCACGGCGGTGGCGATCACCGCCATCTGCAGCGTCTCGACGAGAGGCGCGATGGTGCGGGGGAAGAAGGTCCAGTCCGGCACGAGCAGCTGCAGCACCTTGCCTGCGCCGTTGCGCCAATTCCGCGCGATCGCGGAGAAGTCGACATCGATGCCGATGCCGGGCATGCACATCACGACGGTGATCGCCACGATCGCCAGCGCGATGGCCGGGGCCCTCCACCTCCCGCGCGGTCTGTCCGGCAGTTCGAGCGGCGCCGCGGCCTTCGAGTGCGCCGTCGTGGCGACGCTCATGAGAGCCGGTCCTCCGGACTGATCGAACGGCCGTAGATCGCCTCGAAGTCGGCATCCGTCGCACCGGCCGCGTCGCCGTCGTACACGACCTCGCCGGCGCGCATGCCGATCATGCGCACGCCGTACTCGCGGGCGAGATCCAGCAGATGCAGGTTGACGATCACGGTGATGCCGAGATCGCGATTGATCCGTCGGAGATCGGCCATCACGCCGTGCGCGGTCGGCGGGTCGAGGCTGGCGACCGGCTCATCGGCGAGCACGATGCGCGGCTCCTGCGCGAGCGCACGGGCGATCGCCACGCGCTGCTGCTGCCCGCCGGAGAGGTTCGAGGCGCGCTGGTAGAGCTTCGACAGGATGCCCACGCTGTCGAGCGCGCGATACGCGAGCTGCTTGTCACTCTCGGGGTACAGGCCGAGCAGCGTGCGCCACAGCGGCGTGTGCGCGAGCCGGCCGACCAGGACGTTGTGCAGCACGTCGGCACGGCCGGCGAGGTTGAACCCCTGGAAGACCATGCCGATGTCGCCGCGCAGACGCCGCAGAGCGCGCGGTCTCGCACCGCTGACGCGGTGCTCCCCCACATCCAACGCGCCGCTCGTGACGGGGACGAGGCCGTTGATCGTGCGGATCAGCGTGGACTTTCCCGAACCGGAGAGTCCGACGACAGCGATCATGGACCCTGCGGGGATGTCGAGCGAGACGCGGTTGAGGCCGACCGTGCCGTTCGGATAGCGCACCGTGACGTCGTCGAGGCGGATGGACCACGGCGTGGACGCCGCAGCCGGAGCCGCGACGTCCACGCTCTCATGCTGGTCGGGCACTTACTGCAGCCCCAGGGCTTCAGCGGCACGGGCGACCACGTCGAGCGATTCCGGATTCGCCGGCGCGAGCTTCGTGATGGAGTACACGCTCTCGAGGATCTTCGAGCCCTCCTCGGTGTCCGAGAAGTCGGCGAGCGCGGTGGTGATGCGCTCCTGCAGCTCGGGCGACAGGTCGGACGAGAGCGCGACGCCGTCGTTGGGGATCTCTTCCGTCAGCGCGAACACCACGACCTTCTGGCCGACGTCCGGGGTGTCCTTGACGACGATCGAGCGGGCGTCCCAGAAGCTGAAGCCGACCTCGGCGTCGCCGTTGTAGACCGCGAGCACCGACGCGTCGTTCGCCGTGACAGGGATCTGGTTGATGTCGGTATCGGTGTCCAGGCCCGCCTCCTGCAGTGCGAGGACCGGGTAGATGTAACCCGCCGGTGATCCGGGGCCGAGCAGTGCGACGTTCGCGCCCTTGACCTTCTCGATGCTGTCGAGTCCCGCTGGCCCGGCCATGGCGTCGGCGCCGTTGCAGAAGAGCATCCCGTCACGCTCGACCGGCTCGTCGTCGCAGTACTTGTCGGGGTTGTTCGTCATGAACTGGGCGGGGTAGGTGATGTTGCCGTTGCGCTCGGTCTGCAGCACCACGGATGCGTCATACATGTCATTGGCCTGCCACAGCTGCAGCGACGGCAGGAAGCCGATCTGCGCCTGTCCGGCGCCCATCGCCTCGACGGCGGCCTGATAGTCCTTCGAGACGACACCGGTGACCTCGATGCCGAGCTCCTCGGTGAGGTGGTCGGTCAGCGGGGCGGCGGTGTCGACGAGCCCGTCCTGGTCCTGAGACGGGACCAGCGCCAGCACGAGCGAGTCGGGGTCTGCAGCCGGGGCGGCCGCGTCTCCCTCGGCGTTCGCGCTGGAGCAACCGGCAAGAGCGAGCAGAGCGCCGGCGGCGACGAGGGCGGTCGCCGTGTGACGCAGGGTGGAGGTGCGCATGATCATCCTTCGGTGAGAGTGGTGGTGGGGAGAGGGAGGGCTGAGTCGGTGAGCCATTCGCGCAGCTGCGGGAGCAGCGCTGTGAGCGTGGCTGCGCGGAACGTGGGTTCGGCGTCGGGGTCGGAGAAGTCGCCGACCAGTGCCGTGGCGTGGCCGCGGCGGTGCGCAGGTGCGAGGTCGTTGTGCCAGATGTCGCCGATGCTCAGCACGCGGACGCCGACGGGGAACTCGTCGAGGATGTGCTCGATGCCTGCGGGCTTTCCCGCACTCGTCACGATCCGGTCGAAGAGCCCGTCCAATCCCAGCGCGACGAGCGCCTCCGCCAGTCGCACGTCCGGCGCGTTCGTGACGAGGATTCGATGGGCATCGGCTTCGGCCAGGAACTGCGCGAGACCCGCGGGAGCGGCGATCGGAGCGTCGGCGCTCCCGAGCTGACCGCGGCTCGCCAGATACGCGCGGCTGAGGAGCCCGGCATCCGCTCCTGCGCTCTCGGCGGCTCGTCGCACGGCGTCGTAGCCGTCGAGTGCACCTTCACCACCTGCGGTGAGGAGCGCACGGATGCCGTCGACGAATCCTTCCGGTGATCCCAGCTCGGCAGCCACCTGCTGCGCGTAGGCGAGCACGGGGCCGTCGCCGAGTGCGATCGTGCCGTCGAAGTCGAAGATGATGATGGGAGTGTCGGTCACAGGGTGCTTTCGGATGGTTTGGACGCTTCGTCCAGTGTCACCATCCCGGGTGGACGATGCGACCACAGCGCGTGAACAGGATGTGAACAGTCCGAACCGGATCAGGCCCCGATGGCGCCTAGTGTTGTGGCCGTGACAGAACTCGCCGTGCACTTCCTGGAAGCCGCCTCCGCACGCGGGGCACGCGAATCCCCTGCGGATGCCGCCGCCGCGGTCGGCGTGCTCGAATGGCTGACGGCGAGCATCGCGGACGATCGTGCAGCAGCGCGCTTCGATGCGTGGGGACGCTCCAGCGCGATCGACGAGAACGTCGGCAAGCCCGTGATCGGCCGCGCCCTGTTCGCGCACCTGCACGATCTCGCCGGAGTCGAGGCCGCGTGGCCCGTCGGCAATGCCGGCGTGCTGCACTGCTACGGCTACCTGCTCTCGCGAGTGAGGACTCCGTACGGCCTGAAGCGGGAGCGTTGGCTGGGCGCGGACCTCGCCAGCGCGTACGGGTTGGCCGATGATGCGTTCGTGCCGTGGGCGGGTGGGCGGACTCTGCTGACGCGCGCTTCGGACGCGGCGTCCGCTCTGCTGTCCGCACCCGCCCTCTCACGCTCTGTCGTCGTCGACGGCCGCGAGACCCGCGTGGCGTTCACTGCGGCTGACGGCGCCGGCGCACTCGCCTACGCCGTCGCCTCCGAAACCGGAACGCAACCGCTGCTGGTCACGACGTTCCCCGTGTCCGACATCGCCTCGGTCGTCGAGGACTTCGATGCCGAATCACGTCTGCGCTGGAACGCCGCGTGAACCCGCGCGGCGTGCGTAATCTTGACGGGTGCCTTTCTCCCTGCGCCCGAGCCGCCTCGACGACGCGCAGTGGATCGCCGAATTGCGAGCCGTCGTCCTGCGGAACGATCTCGAACGGCTCGGCCGCTTCGACCCGGTGCGGGTCCGCGAACGCTTCGTGACGGCGTTCGACGCGCCACTCACGCGGGTCATCGTGGTCGAGGGCGCGGATGCCGGATCGATCGCTGTCCGTCCCGCCGAAGACGGCGATTGGATCGAGCACTTCTATCTGGACCCGTCCCTTCAGGGCCGAGGAATCGGCGGCAGCGTGCTCCGATCCGTGCTGACCGGGCCAGGGCCTTTCCGTCTGAACGTGCTCCAGGGCAGCCGCGCCAGGCACCTGTACGAGCGGCACGGGTTCGCATCCGTCGCCGAGGACGATGTCGACGTCTTCATGCACCGCCCGCGGTGAGTGCGCGAGGCCGTCTCTCTCAGCCGCGTGCGGCGCGGCCGCGCGCGAACAGCACGCGGGCGCAGCCCCACCCCATCAGCGCCACACCGAGCACGACGAAGACGACGCCGAACAGCCACACGGCGTCATCCCAGTGGAAGTAGCCGTAGGACGTCGCCTGCAGGAGCCGGCCGAGATCCTCGGGGAACTCCGCGAGGCTGCCGCCGTCTCCGAACACCCACAGGGTGATGCCGAGCACTGTGGCGCCGAGTCCGCAGAACACGAAGGCCGTCGTGGAATTCCGCTGCA
This sequence comes from Microbacterium shaanxiense, assembly GCF_054779995.1. Classification (NCBI taxonomy): domain Bacteria; kingdom Bacillati; phylum Actinomycetota; class Actinomycetes; order Micrococcales; family Microbacteriaceae; genus Microbacterium; species Microbacterium shaanxiense. The sequence goes on from NZ_BAAGXE010000003.1 coordinate 26,123, forward strand.
CCGCGCCGACCTGCTCGAGGTGCGATCCGGCGCCGGCGATGTGGGGCGCTCTGATCGAGATCACGGGCAGGGTGATGATGAGCGCCACGCCGAGCGGGATGCACATGCCGATGACGTACCCGCCCAACGGCACGAGGAACAACTGGCTCGCCAGTCCTTCGCTCCACCAGTAGTGGAAGCCGCCGTTCGCCGCTTCTGCGTCGGCGATGCCCTGCCGTACGCCCGGGAACGCGACCGCTGCGGCCTGGACGAGCGCGACCGGCACCGCGACGAACGCGGGGGCGATGATGCACGAGGAGACGAGGCGCAGCAGCACGGTGCCGATGTGCGCCAACCGCGCCCATGCGATCTCGAGCATGCACCAGCCGGCGTAGATGCCGGGAGCCGCGACGGTGAGGTTCCCCCAGAATCGGTCCCCGTCGGCATCCGTCATGGAGTCGAACGACCCCCACACGCCTGCGGCGATCGCCACGATGAGCACGATGAGATTCACTCCGCTGACGAGCGAGCGGAACTCGTGCTTCCACAGACGCCCGTCCTCCGACTGCGTGGCCGCTTCAGACATGGCATCCCCTCCCGAAGTCACGTCTTCGCAAGGTTAGCGCGGCGCGTGCGCCTCCAGGAACTCGTAGACATCGGTCGTGTCGACACCGGGGAAGGCGCCTGTGGGCAGAGTCGCCAGCAGCGTCCGAGGCGTCTTCACGTTCGGCCACGCCTGTTCCCGCCAGCGCTCCTCGAGCTCGGCCGGGGCCCGTCGGCAGCACGCTTCGACCGAGTGCTTCGAGACGCCGCGATTCGGGGTGTCGCGCCCGACGAACCACTTCGTGTCGTCGAAGCGCACGCCGACGCTCACCGAGTGCAGGCCCTCGCTGGACGCCTCCACGCGCGCCGTGCACCAGTAGGTGCCGTTGCCGGTGTCGGTGTACTGGTAATACGGGTTGAACCGGTCGTCCTCGTCGAACACGACCCGGCTGGTCCAGCGGCGGCAGCACATCTGGCCTTCGATCGCGCCGAGCCGATCCGTGGGGAAGTTGACGTCGTCGTTCTCGTACGCCTTCGTGATCGTGCCGGACTCGTGCACCTTGAGGAAGTGCACCGGGATGTCGAGGTGTCTCGTCGCGAGATTCGTGAAGCGGTGCGCTGCGGTCTCGTACGACACCGAGTAGGCGTCTCGCAGGTCTTCGATCGAGATCGCCCTGCGTGACTTCGCCGCCTTGAGCGCCGGCACGACATGCGATTCCGGGATGAGGAGCGCTCCGGTGAGGTAGTTCGTCTCTACCCGCTGCCGCAGGAACTCCGCATAGCTGCGCGGCTCCGAATGCCCGAGCATCCGGCTCGACAGCGCCTGCAGCACTGCCGTGCGCGCGTCGCCCTTGGCCGGCACGCTGCTCGAGAGGTACAGCCGTCCGTTAGCGAGGTCGGCGACGCTGCGCGTGGTCTGCGGCAGGTCGGGCGCGTAGTGCAGCGTGAACCCGAGGTAAGCGGCGATCTCGGATGCCGTGCGCTGGGTGAGCGGGCCGCCGGGATGCCCGACCGCCTCCAGGATCTCGGACGCCTTCGTCTCGAGTTCCGCGAAGTGATTGTCCTGTCGGCGCATGAGGTGCCGCAGCTCGACGTTGGCCCTGCGCGCCTCCTCCGGAGTCGCGGCGCGCTCGTCCTTGAGCCGATCGATCTCGCCGTGCAGGGCGAGCATCGCCTTGAGCGCATCCGTCGGCACGCTCTTCGCGATGCGGAAGGGATCGATGCCGAGCGCCTGGAACGTCTGCCCCTTCATCGCACGCTCGAGCGCGATCTCCACCGCGCTGCGCTCGTCGAGAGGCTCCCCCTCGAGCAGCGCGTCGATGCCGGTGCCGAGCGCGCGTGCGATCGCCTGCAGCAGCGTGAGCTTCGGCTCGCGCTTGCCGGTCTCGATCATCGAGAGCTGGCTCGGTGCGCGCTCGACCGCTGCGGCGAGATCCTCCAGGGTCATCGCGCGGGCGGTGCGGAGCTGCCTGATACGACGGCCGATCGTGAGGGCGTCGGTGTCTTCTGCAGCGTCAACGGTGCTCATGGGGGTGATTCTGTCACGAATGCAGAAATTCGACCAATCTTCACGTGGGATTTGTTCGCTGGAGTTGTCGAACTTCACTCAGAGTGGTGTCAAGCCACTCGGATTCAGCTACCGGGAACACCGTAAGGAGATCGCCATGACCACTCCCACCGCTCCGCCGACCACTGCTCCGACGCAGACGATCCAGCAGGGCCCCGCCTTGCACATCACCGGTCCGATGCGTGACAGGTTCGACGAGATCCTCACCCCCGAGGCCGTCGCGTTTCTCAGCGAGCTGCACCACCGCTTCGCGAACCGTCGCCATGACCGGCTCGCCGATCGCATGCGCCGTCGCTTCGAGATCGGCAACGGACACGACCCCCGCTTCCGCGACGACACCCGCCACATCCGCGACGACGCCGACTGGCGCGTCGCCGGTGCCGGCCCCGGCCTCGAGGATCGCCGCGTCGAGATCACCGGCCCGACCGATGCCAAGATGACCATCAACGCGCTCAACTCCGGTGCGCGGGTCTGGCTCGCCGACCAGGAGGATGCCACGAGCCCCACCTGGACGAACGTGATCGGCGGCCAGCTGTCGCTGCGCGACGCCATCCGGGGCGAGCTGAGCTTCACGAACGATGCGGGAAAGACCTACGAGGTCACCGCCGAGCAGACGCCGACGATCGTGATGCGTCCGCGCGGCTGGCACCTCACCGAGAAGCATCTGACGTTCATCGACCGCACGGGTCGCAGCATGGCGGCATCCGCGTCGCTCGTCGACTTCGGCCTCTACTTCCTGCACAACGCGAAGGCCCTGATCGACGGCGGCCGGGGGCCGTACTTCTACATCGCGAAGCTGGAGTCCAGCGAAGAGGCCAAGCTCTGGGACGACGTGTTCACGTTCAGCGAGGACTACGTCGGTATCGAGCACGGCACGATTCGCGCGACTGTGCTCATCGAGACGCTGCCCGCTGCGTTCGAGATGGAGGAGATCCTGTTCGAGCTGCGCGACCACTGTGCAGGCCTGAACGCCGGGCGCTGGGACTACATCTTCTCGATCATCAAGAACTACCGCGGTCGCGGCGCGCGCTTCGTGCTCCCTGATCGCAGCGAGGTCACGATGACGGTGCCGTTCATGCGGGCGTACACCGAGCTGCTCGTGAAGACGTGCCACAAGCGCGGCGCCTTCGCGATCGGCGGCATGAGCGCATCGATCCCCAACCGACGCGATCCCGAGGCGACCTCCAGGGCCCTGGAGAAGGTCGCGGCGGACAAGAAGCGCGAGGCCGCTGACGGCTTCGACGGCACGTGGGTCGCGCATCCCGACCTGATCCCGACGGCTCAGGCGGAGTTCGACGCGGTGCTCGACGGCCGTCCGAACCAGCTCGAGCGTCAGCGCGACGACGTGAGCGTGCGCGCGGAGGATCTGCTGGATCTGCGCATCGGCCGTCCGATCACGGGCAAGGGCGTGCGGGAGAACGTCTCGGTGGCGATCCGCTACATCGAGGCGTGGCTGCGCGGGCTCGGGGCCGTCGCGATCGACAACCTGATGGAGGATGCGGCGACGGCGGAGATCTCGCGTTCGCAGGTGTGGCAGTGGATCCACCAGGATCGCTCCACCGAGGACGGCACCCGCATCACCCCGGAGTACATCGAGGGACTGATCACCGAGGTGCTGGCCCAGGCCACTCGTTCCGCCGACGATCGCTTCGACGACGCCGCCGCGCTGTTCCGCGAGGTGTCGCTGGGCGCGGAGTTCCCCGCGTTCCTGACGACCTCGGCGTACTCGAAGTTCCTGGTCGAGACGGACTGAGCGCGAACGCACGAAGGGTCGGATGCTGCGGCATCCGACCCTTCGTCGTCGGCGTGCCCGCCGGGCGCAGCGATCAGGCGATCTCGCCCGCGATCACCGTCTCTGCGAGCGCGTGCACGCGCGGCAGGTGGTGAGCGACGTAGAAGTCGGCATCCGTCAGACGCGCAACATCCGTCTCCGCCGGCGTCTCATGCCCGGCGACCGCGACCGCGGCGAGCGCGTGCATCCACCCGCCGGCGAGCGTGCCGAGCAGCATGAGATACGGAACTCCCACGGCATAGGCATCGCGCGGGGAATCCGCGAATCCGAGCACGGCATCGGTCGCGCGGCGAGCGGAGTCCAGCGCACGGCTGAGGCGCTCGGCGAGCGGCGACCCCTGCATCGCAGCGACGGTCTGCTCGATCTCGGCGAAGAGCTCGGCGACGGTCGCGCCCTGATCGCGCAGCACCTTGCGCCCGATGAGATCGTTCGCCTGGATCGCGGTCGTACCCTCGTAGATCGGCACGATACGCGCGTCACGGTAGTGCTGCGCAGCGCCGGTCTCCTCGATGAACCCCATGCCGCCGTAGACCTGGATGCCGTCCGAGGTCACCCGCAGCGCCTCCTCGCTCGCCCACCCCTTGAGGATGGGGACGAACAGCTCTGCCGTGCGGAGGACGTCGTCGTCGGCTTCGGAGCGATCGAACAGGTCGCCGACGAACACCGACAGCGCGCGCATGGCGAACACCTGGCTGGACATCGAACGGAGGATGCGACGCACGTCGGGGTGCTCGGCGATCGTCGCCCCGGCTGAGCGGTCGAGCACGCGTCCCTGCAGCCGTCCTGCGGCGTACGATGCGGCCCCTTGGAACGAGCGGTCGGAGATCCCGGTGGCCTGGTGCCCCATCCCGATGCGTGCCGAGTTCATCATCACGAACATCCCCGCGAGGCCGCCGTGCAGGTCGCCGACGAGATACCCGGTGGCGTCCTCGTACGAGAGCACGCACGTCGGGCTCGCGTGGATGCCGAGCTTGTGCTCGATCGCGACGGTCTCGATGCGGTTGCGTTCGCCGAGCGATCCGTCGGCGTTCACGAGAGTGCGCGGGGCCACGAACAGCGAGAGCCCCTTCGCGCCCTCCGGGGCGCCGGGAGTGCGTGCGAGCACGAGATGCACGATGTTGTCGGCGACGTCGTGGTCGCCCCAGGTGATGAAGATCTTCTGTCCGCTGATCGACCACGAGCCGTCCTCGCGCGCGGTGGCGGTCGTGCGGATCGCGCCGAGGTCGGTGCCGGCATCCGGTTCGGTGAGGTTCATGGTGCCGGTCCACTCGCCGCTGACGAGTCTGGTCAGGTACGTCTCGCGAAGCTCGTCGGATGCCGCGGCATCGAGGGCGTGGATGGCGCCGGAGCCCAGCATCCAGCACAGCGCGAAGGCCGCGTTCGAGGCGTTCCAGATCTCGCCGAGCCCTGCACCCACGGAGGCGGGGAGCCCGTCGCCGCCGGCCGACTCCGGTGCTGTCGCCGTGACCCAGCCGGCCTCGACGAGCGCCTGATACGCCTCCGCGAAGCCGTCGGGCAGGTGCACGTCGCCGTCACGGAGCTGGGCCCCGATCCTGTCGCCCGGCGCATCGAGCGGAGCGAGGACCTCCGCGGCGAACTCGCCGGCTCCGGCGATGACCTCGACGGCATCCGCGGCGGTGAGCGCGCCGCCGGACGCGGCGGCGACGATGTCGCGGCCGAACGCCTCACCGTAGAGGAAGGCGTAGTCCGCGACGGGCGGGATGTACGGGGTGTTGGCGGTCATCGACGACTCCTGACAGTGAGAGACTCCGATTCATCTTAGCTGAGACTGAGTCCCACCTCTAGAGCAAGCCCCTCGCCGCCTGTGGACAACGGCGACGACACCGCGGCGATGCTCGCTACGCTCGCGGTCATGTCGACCCTCACCCCGCGGCGCCGCCTCGAAGCGCGGATCCGGCGCGTCGCCTCCCTCGTGATCACCGTCGGCTGCGCAGTGGTCATCATCGCGAACGTCGTGCTCTTCCTGGAGCGACCCTCGACGTTCTTCACCGACGGGGCGTTCGGACTCGAACCGTTTTCCGCCCTGCTCGTGCACGCGCTCTGGTGGACGCCCGTCGCCGCTGCCGTCGCCGTGCTCGTCGTCGGCACGATGCCCGAGGCGGCGAAGGGGTCGCCATCCGTCGACCGGCTCCCGGAGCGACTGCCCATGATGGCCGCCGTGGTCGCGCTGTGCGTGGCCGCCGCGTGCATCGCCGTCCCCGTTGTCGTGTTCGTCGCCTCAGTCGTGACCGTACTCTTCGCCGCTCTGCTGTGATCGCTGCCCTGCACCGTCTGATGCATCCGAGTAGCATCTGAGGTGTGACCGAACGCGCACCTCTCTCCCGCAAACTGTCCGCCATCGCCGAGTCCGCGACACTCAAGGTCGATGCCAAGGCCAAGGCGCTGAAGGCGGAGGGCAAGCCCGTCATCTCGTACGCCGCTGGTGAGCCCGATTTCGCCACCCCCCAGTTCGTCGTCGATGCCGCGGCGGAAGCTCTCGCCGACCCGGCGAACTACCGTTACACGCCTGCCCCTGGGCTGCCGGCACTGCGCGAGGCCATCGCCGCCAAGACGCTGCGCGACTCCGGCCTCGAGGTGTCGCCGAGCCAGGTGATCGTCACGAACGGCGGCAAGCAATCCGTCTACCAGGCATTCCAGACCGTGCTCAACCCTGGCGACGAGGTGCTGCTGCCCGCGCCGTACTGGACGACGTACCCCGAGGCGATCGCTCTGGCCGACGGCACCCCGGTCGAGGTCTTCGCGGGTGCGGACCAGGACTACAAGGTCACCGTCGAGCAGCTCGAGGCCGCCCGCACCGGGCGCACCACAGCACTCGTGTTCGTATCGCCCTCGAACCCGACCGGTGCCGTCTACACCGCCGAGGAGACGAAGGCGATCGGCGAGTGGGCCGTCGAGCACGGTATCTGGATCATCTCCGATGAGATCTACCAGAACCTCACCTACGAGGGCGTCAAGGCCACCTCGATCGTGGAGGCGGTTCCGGATGCCGCGGCGCAGACGATCCTCGTGAACGGCGTCGCCAAGACCTATGCGATGACCGGTTGGCGAGTGGGCTGGATGGTGGGACCGTCCGATGCCATCAAGGTCGCCGGCAACCTGCAGTCGCACCTGACGAGCAACGTGAACAACGTCGCACAGCGTGGGGCCATCGCCGCGCTCAGCGGCCCGCAGGACGAGTCGGAGCGCTTCCGCGAGGCGTTCGACCGCCGCCGCCGCCTGATCGTCGCAGAGCTCTCGAAGATCGACGGCGTGCGTGTGCCGAACCCGCTCGGCGCGTTCTACGTGTACCCCGACGTGCAGGGGCTGTTGAACCGGACGTGGGGCGGCGTGACCCCGACGACGTCGCTCGAGCTCGCCGACATGATCCTGGATCAGGCCGAGGTCGCCGTCGTCCCCGGTGAGGCGTTCGGCCCGTCCGGATACCTGCGTCTGTCGTACGCGCTGGGCGATGACCAGTTGCTGGAGGGCATCCAGCGCCTGCAGCGCCTGTTCGCGTGACGCGACGCGCTCACTCCTCCTGGTAGCCGATGAGCCAGCGGATGCCGTAGCGATCGGTCACCTGACCGTCGAAGTCGCCCCACGGCCGCTTCTGCAGCGGGTCGATGTTCGCGCCGCCCTCTGACAGCTGCGCGAACCATTGCTGCAGCACGGCCGGCTCTGCGGTGCCGAGGAGCGAGAATGTCGCGCCGACGATGTGCACGGAATCCTGATCGGGGCCGGCGTCCGAGCCGAACAGCTCCACCACGCCGGAGAGCATCCCGTGCGCGATCGCATCCCCTGGTCCGTCGGTGCGGCTGAACTGCTCGTAGGTGAACAGCGACAGGTCACCGCCGAACACGTCGTGATAGAAACTCAGCGCCTCACGCGCGTTGCCGGGGAAGAACAGGTACGGGACGAGTCCACTCATGCGGGCGAGTGTAGCGCGACGGTCCGACGGCGCGGCGCTCGGCGCTCTTAGAGCTCGACGTCGATCAGCACCGGCTCCGGCTGCAGCAGCAGACCGAACTCGGACTGCACCCGCGACTGGATGAACCGGGCGAGCTCGGCGACCTCTTCCGCCGTCGCCCCTCCCCTGTTCGTCAGTGCGAGGGCGTGCTTGGTCGACACTCCCGCGCGCGAACGCGGCAGCGAGAACCCCTTGGAGATGCCGGCGTTCTCGATCAGCCAGGCCGCGCTCACCTTGACGTCGCTGCGGACGGTCGGGGTCGGAGCGATGAAGCCGTCGTATGCGCCCAGTGGGATCACGGTGACGACGTCCATGTCCGGCGCGACGGGCCATCTGGGGCACTCCGCCGGCAGTTGCAGTGCGACGGATTCCGGCACGATGGCGTTCTGGAAGAACGAACCGGCGCTCGCCGTGTCCGGATCATCGGGATTCAGCAGCATCCCCTTCTCGGCGCGGATCCGCAGGATCTGCTCGCGCACCCATGACAGCGGCACTTCTTCTTCCGCGGCTGCCCCGATCAGTCCGAGCGCGCGCCGCAACTGCTCGCCGCGCACGACCCGCCCGGCGGAGCCGACCTCTGCGAGGTCGAGCGTGACGGAGAGGATCACCGCACGGCGAAGCGGGACGCTGCCGTGGTGGTGCTTGAGCACCGAGGTGCGGAAGCCGAGACCCAGCTCGGATGCCGGCACCGTCGACACGTCTCCGGTGGACTCGTCGATCAGCTCGACCTCGACGAGCGTCGACTGGATCTCCTGCCCGTACGCCCCGACGTTCTGCACCGGCGCGGCGCCGACCGTACCCGGTATGCCGCTCATCGCCTCGATGCCGGCGAGCCCGTGCTCGACCGTGTACGCGACGAGGGCGTCCCAGTCGTGCCCAGCCTGCACGCGCACACGCACTCTGCCCTGATGGGGAGACGGGAGCAGTTCGATGCCGGAGGTCAGCACCCGGATGACCACGCCGTAGAACGGATCGTCCCCCGCGAACAGGTTGGAGCCTCCGCCCAGCACGAACCATTCCTCGCCGCGAGCCCATGTGTCCCGCAACGTCTCGATGAGTTCGGGCGTGGTCGCGGCATCCAGCATCCGCTCCGGCGCGGCGCCGGTGCGCAGGGTCGTCAGCTGCGCGAGCGGTATCGGTGTGATCTCGGGCATCGTCGACGACTCAGAGCGCGACGCGCAGCTGCGCCTTGACGAGCACGGTCGTGTCGACGTGCTTCACGGTGAGGTCGATGCGCACCGACTGCTCGTCGACCGCCCCGACCTTGGCGAGCACCGACACGTCGGCGCCGACCTGCGGGTCGACCACGACCGGGCGGGTGAACCGGACGCCGTAGTCGGTGATCTTCGACGAGTCGCCCAGTGCCGCCACGACCACGGATGACGCGAGGCCCATCGTCAGCATGCCGTGCGCGAGCACGCCGGGCAGGCCGACGGACGCCGCGACGTCATCTCGGTAGTGGATCGGGTTGAAGTCTCCTGAGGCCCCCGCGTAACGGACCAGCGACTCGCGGGTCAAGTGGACGGTGCGCTCGGCGATGACGTCTCCGACGGTGTAGCTCACGCTGCGTCCTCGCTCTCGTCCGAACCGACCAGCAGCACACTCGTCGCCGTGACGACGTGAGCGCCCGCGGCATCCGTGATCTCCGCTTCGCTGGTGATCATGGCGTTGCCGGCCATCATGCGGATGCCGGTGACCTTGAGGCGCCCGGAAAGCTCATCGCCCGCGACGATCGGCCGCGTGTACGCGAAGCGCTGCTCGGCGTGGATGGTGCGCGCCAGCTCGATTCCGGAGTCCGGCTCTGCGAGCAGCTGCTGCAGGGTCTGATCCTGGATGACCATCGCGAAGGTCGGCGGAGCCACCACGTCGGCGTAGCCGAGTGCGCGCGCGGCGTCGACGTCGGTGTGCAGCGGAGCATCGGCGAAGACGGCACGCGCGAACTCGCGCACCTTCTCGCGGCCGACCAGATAGGGCGGGGTCGCGGGGAACTCGCGCCCCAGCAGTTCATTGTTCACAGCCACCCCTCGATCCTACCGGCCGCAGCTCAGGCGCCCCTGGCCGCGAGCGCCGAGCCGAGCAGCACGAGGCGCATGCTGCGCTCTGCGGCATCGCGCAGCAGCTCCTCCCCCTGCTCGACCGCCTGCTCCAGCTGCATCGGCACGGTGAGGATCGAGGCGATCGCACCGATCCCGATGTCGTGCACGGCCGGGGCTCCCTCGCCCAGGGAGCCGGCGATGCCGAGCACCGGCACTCCTGCGATCCGCGCACGCATCGCGACCTCTGCCGGCACCTTGCCGCGGGGGGTCTGGAAGTCGATCGCGCCCTCAGCGGTGATGACCATGTCGGCTTTGGCCATCAGATCGTCCAGCGAGCACGGCAGCAGGTCGCCGTCGAGGAGCACTTCGAATCGAGGGGCGAGTCGCGCCCCGAGAACGGCGGCCAGACCGGCTCCCAGACCGCCTGACGCACCGGAGCCTGGCCCGGTGCGCACATCCATCGCACCTCCGTGGGGGCTGCACCGCTCGAGCACATCAGCCCAGGCGTCGAGCGCCGCGGAGAGCTGCTCGACCTCGTCGGGCGACGCGCCCTTCTGCGGCCCGAACACCCTGGCGACGCCGCGCGGCCCGCACAGCACGTTGTGGATGTTGCAGGCGAGGACGATCTCGACCTCACCTGCTCGAGGATGCAACCCCGTGATGTCCAGGGATGCCGCGTCGATGAGGTGCCTCCCGCCGCGCGGCAGGACAGCACCCGCGGCGTCGAGGACCCGCACACCGAGTGCCTCGAGCGCTCCCGCGCCGCCGTCGCTCGTGCCCGAGTCGCCGCATCCGACGATGATGCGTTCGGCGCCGCCGTCCAACGCCGCGGCGATCAGCTCGCCGACGCCGAAGGTGCTGGTCGCGCCCGGGTCTCTGCGATCGCGCGGCACGAGGCGCAGCCCACCGGCCGCGGCCATCTCGACGACGGCCGTACCGCGCGAGGCCCCGCCGAGGAGCGCGTAATGCGCGGTGACGGGGTCGCCGACCGGACCGGTCACGACCACAGGTACGAGCTCTCCACCGGTGGCTGCCGCGAGAGCCGCCGCTGTGCCCTCCCCGCCGTCCGGGATCGGGAACTCGTCGACCTGCACTCCGGGAATGACCCTGCGCACGCCGGCGGCGATCGCACGGGCGACGGCCTCGGCGTCGAGGCTCTCCTTGAACCCGCTGGGAGCGGCGAGAATGCGCTGTGGGATGTGGATGGACATGGTTCCTCCTCGAGATGCGCACCCGCGTTTCGGGTACGACGAACGTCGGTGGTGGCGAAAAGAGATGAAGGGGACGGATGCGGACGTGCGGGAGACTCAGAGCAGCAGAGGCATCCCCATCGCGGGCCAGACCCAGAAGGCGAACACGGCGACGAGCGCGAACATCGCCGGCGCCAGGATCGCCGAGAGCGACCTGAGGTCTCTCGCGCGGAATCCCCCTGGTACGAGATCAGGGTCGGAGAACATCGCGACGGGCTTGGCGGAGCTCGGCAGCGTGTGGCAGAAGCCCGCCGCCGCAGTGGACGCGAACGCCGCGGCGGCGGGGTCGACGCCCAGGCCAGGTGCGAGCACGACCACCAGCGGGATGATCGCGGCGGAGCGCGCCGAGCGCGAGGGGATCATCAGGTGCGCGAGCAGCGACAGGGCGATCACGACGAGCACGAAGGCGACGGCTGCCGCCGGACCCAGCGCTGCCATCGGAGTGAGCGCCAGCTGTCCGAGCCAGGCGGCGGCACCGGTGCCGGTGAGGGCGGATGCCAGCGCGAGGGTCGCGGCGAGGAACAGCAGCAGGCTCCACGGCACCTTCTTGACGGCGACCGGCAGCGTGGTGCATCCGATCGCCGGGGACACCGCGACCACGGCGCCGAGAAGCGCGACCAGCGCGGGCGGCACGTGATGCAGCGATTCGGTGCACCACATCATCACCACTCCGCCCAGCAGCACCGCCGCTCGGCGCTCGATCGCGCTGAGCGGGCCGGAGACGGGCGTCGGCGCCGTCCGGGCCAGGTCCGCGACGGTGATGCTGATTCCGACGCTCCGGTCGGCACGGGTCGTGAAGCGCAGCAGCACGATCTCGCACGCCACGTGGGAGCTGACGACGGCCAGCGGCAGCCCGAACCACAGCCATGCGAGGAAGCCGATGCCCTCGCCGGTGGCCGACTCGAGCAGCTGTGAGGTGATCACGTGCGCACCCGCACCCAGCAGTGAGCCGACGGCCGAGAGCAGGATGACGGTCGGGAACAGCAGCGACAGCGCGCGGGTGAGCGTGCTCCTGCCGACCAGTGCTGTTGCGAGCGCGGTGAACACCGGGATGGCCAGTGCCGCGCGCCCGGACGTCGCGGGCACCGCGAACGTCGTGATCGTGAGGGCCAGGGTGGTGAGGTGGAACAGAGCACGTGGCGAGCGCGCGTGACGCAGCAGCTGTGCGGCGCCGCGCAGTGCGAGTCCTGACGAGCTGACGCCGGTCGCGATGATGAACGCGCAGATCAGCAGCCAGATCGTCTCGTCGCCGAGCGAGGCGAAGAAGGCCGCGCTGGGAAGCACGCCGGTGACGATGAGGGCGACCGCGGCGAGGAATGCCACGAGGGTGTCATCGAGCGTCGTACTCGTCCACGCCCACACCGCGAGGAGGAACACCGAGATCGTCACCGCGGCGGGAAGCGTCGGCGCTCCCTCTCCGGCCGCTGGGCGCAGGATCGCCGCGAGCATGAGGGCGGCTGCGACGGCGATCACGGCGGCGAGACCCGCGAACCGCAGGAACCGCTGGCGGGTCCACGCCGTCCGCGGTGGACGTGGACGGCGAGGCGATCGCACCGGGGCGGTGGCCTCCGGCGGGCTGGTCGCGTAGACGACGCGTATCGGCGCGGTGTTCACTGGAATCGGTATCCCGCGCCGCGGACCGTCTCGATGTGGGCAGCGCCGATCTTGTTGCGCAGCGCCCGCACATAGACATCGACGACATTGGATGCCGGATCGAAGTCCATCCCCCACACATGGCCGATGAGCTGATCGCGCGACAGCACCTGGCCGGCGTTCTGCACGAAGACCTCCAGCAGCGCGAACTCACGAGAGGTCAGGTCGGCGATGCTGTCGCCGACCGTGACGCGGCGCGATCGGATGTCGACTGTGACCTCGCCGTGCGAGAGCACGGGACCGGTGCTCTTCTGATCGCCGTCACCGATGCGCAGCTTCACCCGTGCGAGCAGTTCGGCGAATTGGAAGGGCTTGGTGACGTAGTCGTTCGCGCCGCTCTCGAGGCCGCGCACGGTGTCGATCACGGAGTCGCGGGCGGTGAGGATGATGACCGGTGTGTTCATCCCCTCGCCGCGCAGGTGCGAGAGGACGGAGAAGCCGTCCATGCCCTGCAGACCGATGTCGAGCAGCACGAGGTCGAACAATCCGCCGCGGGCGAGGATCAGCGCGGTCTCGCCGTCCGCGGCCTCCGAGGTCTCGTAACCGGCGGCGTGCAGCCCACGGCGCACGAAGGATGTGATGTGGGGATCGTCTTCGGCGATCAGGATGTGTCGCATCTCAGGCGCCCTTTCCGGAGAGGAGGTCGGTGTCTGCTGCGGCATCCGCGGATTCCGGCGCCGGGATGTCGACCCCGAAGGTGGCGCCCTCGCCGAGCACGCTGTCGACCCAGGCCGAGCCGCCGTGCGCATCGGTGATCGCGCGGACGATGGCGAGACCGAGCCCGGAACCGCGTCGTGGTCCTGTCGTGTCACCGGGGGCACCACCGCGGACGAAGCGCTCGAAGATGCGCGCGGCATCCGCTGCGGCGACGCCGGGGCCCTCGTCCTGCACCCACAACCGCAGTACGCGTCGGGCGTCCTCGCCCTCGAAACGGGACCCGATGCGGATGCGATCACCGGGCTCGGTGACCTGCACGGCATTGGCGGAGAGCTGCAGGACCGCCTGGGTGATGCGCTGCGGGTCGCATTCGGCCTGCCCCTCGGCGACCTCCATCAGCTGCCAGCGCCGGTCGCCCAGTGCCTGCGCCTTCGCCTCGATGTCGAGAGTCAAGGTGGCCGCGTCGCATCCGGCGATGCGGACGAAGTCCGGCTGCTGGGCGCGAGCCAGCACGAGCAGGTCGGTGACGATGCGGGTCATGCGGTCGAGTTCGCCGCTGACCAGGCGAAGCGTCTCGCGGCGCTCCTCCGGGTCGTCACTGAGCAGCTCGAGATGGCCTCTGACGATCGTGATGGGTGTGCGCAGCTCGTGGCCGGCGTCGTCGACGAAGCGCTGCTGAGTGGCGTAGACCTCTTCCAGCCGGTCGAGCATCTGGTTGAACGTGATGGCGACCGCCGCGATGTCGTCGGTGCCGTTCACCGGTACCCTGGCGGTGAGGTCGTCCTCGTTGATCTCCCGCGCGACGCGGTGCACCGCACGGATGGGCGCGAGGATCTGGCCGGCGACCAGCCACGCGACGCCGGAGCTGAGCAGGATGCCGGCGAGAGCGACCCATGCGAGCGTGACGACCGACTGATCCACCGCGGCGCGCGGCGCCTCGGTGAACTGCAGCACCAGCAGTGCGCCCTGCGTGTCACCGGCGGTGAAGTCGACGCGTCCCCATCGCAGCGGGCCTGCCTCGGTCGAAGTGATCGCTCCTGCGTTCTCCTCCAGGTCCAGCATCCGGAGCACGAGGGTCTGGCCGCCGGCGAATCCGAGAGTCGCATCGCTTCCCTCGACCAGCCCGTTGGCGGTCGCGACCGGTACGCCGTCGACCGCCCCGAGGATGATCTCGTTCGTGTGAACCGATTGACGATCGAGGTACTCCTGGAGCAGTGCATCCGCGGAAGCGAAGTCCGTCGAGGAGTCCTCCAGGAACCGCAGGAACTCCTGGGCCTCCTGCTCGATGTCGACGTTCGCGTCCTGGTCGACGCTGGAGAGGAAGATGCTGCGTCCCATCAGGCCGACGGCCAGCAGCGTGAACACCGTGCTCGCGATGATCCACGCGGTGATGCGCCAGCGCGCCGGCATCGCACGAAGGCGGCGTGGCCGGCGCTCGGTCGGGGCTTCCTCGTCCCGCGTCGCCTCGTCGTCGATGACCGGGATCGGAGTGGTGATGGCATCAGTCATCGTCGTCGCCATCGTCATCTCCATCGTCGTCGTCATGGTCATCGTCGGCCGGCGGGGCGGGTGCCGGTGCCGGTGGAGCCGGGGCGGGCGGGGCGGGTGCCGGAGGGGCCGGCGCGGGAGGTATCACGGGATCCGCGGTCTGCACGGGCGCCGGGGTCGGACTCGGCGTCCCCATCTCCACGACGACCGGCCCCTGGGGCAGCTGAGGGGTCCCCGGTGACTGCGCGAAGGCGACTGTGCCTACGGCGAAGATCACCGGAAGCGCGATCAGTGCACCGGGGAGGAGGATGCGGCGTGAGAACGTCATGGTTCCATCGTGCCGTCAGTTTGTGATGCAGACATGAGACGGGGATGAAGATTCCCTCATCTGCACCGCGTGCGGTTCGACGATCGGCCGTGTCTACCCGCGGCGGCCTCGCGAGCGGAGCGCCTTGACGGCCATCTGCACGGCGATCACCAGGAGGTATGCCGCGAACAGCATGTTGCCGAGGAAGGGGTCGATCAGAGTCGCGAGCCAGGCGCCGAGCGCGGTCGTCGTGCACGCCGCGACGCCGATGAGTCCAGCCGCGAGGAGGTCGACGTTGCGGTGGCGCAGGTTGCCGATCGTGCCCGAGATCGCGGTGGGGATCATCATCAGCAGCGAGGTCCCCTTCGCCTCGAGGTCGCTCGTGCCGAACACCAGCATGAGCACGGGTACGACGATCACGCCGCCGCCCACGCCGATCAGACCGGCGATGACCCCGGTGAGTACGCCGACGACGGCGAGACCTGCGCCGTTGAGCCAGCCGAGTTCGAACACGGCTGCGCGGGAGGGGATGACGAGGAACAGGCTGACGATCACCAGCAGGAGGAAGCCGACGAAGCCCCAGCGCAGTGCGTTCTGCGAGATCCGTGGCAGCAGACGGGTTCCGATCTGCGCACCGATCACGGCGCCGGCGGCGAGGATGAGGGCGGGGACCCACGCCACCGATCCTGATGTCGCGTACGAGATCACGCCGACGCTCGCGGTGGGCACGATCGCGGCGAGCGAGGTGCCGGCTGCCAGTCGCTGGTCGAAGCTGAGCAGCAGCACGAGCAGCGGGACGATCACGGTTCCGCCGCCGACGCCGAACAGGCCGGAGAGCAGACCGGCGATCAGTCCGATCAGGATGAACGTCGCGTAGGCGCGGGGGCCGCGGATCCTCGGGGCGATTTCGTCAGAGGTTCCGGGCACCACGTCAGACTATCGCGTGCACCGGCAGCATCCGGAATCCGACCCAACGACGACCGCAACGCGAGAAGGCCCGCCGTCCCTGTTCGGGATGGCGGGCCTTCTGTGCGGAAGAACTCCGAGGCGGCGTATTACTTGCCGGCCTCGACGAACCCAGCGGCCTCAGCGGCCTCGGCGGTGCGGAACCAGACCTCGGCGACGGTCGCGTCGTACCACTGTCCGTCGGGACGGTGGAACTTCATCGAGTCCTTGTTGCCCTTGATGTCGAAGCCCTCAGGTGCGGAGCCGTCCTCGTTCGGAGCGGCGGAGTCGGCACCGAAGCCGCCGTCGACGAGCGCAGCAGCGGCAGCCGACTCAGCGGCTTCGCCCTCTTCCTGCGACTCTGCACCGGCGTCGGCAGCTGCATCGGCCTTGGGGGCCTCCTCAGCCTCGGGCGCCTTCTCGGCCTTCGGCGCGGCCTTGGCCGTCGCCTTCTTCTTCGGGGTGACGGGCTCGAGGACGAGCTCGATCACGGCCATGGGGGCGTTGTCGCCCTTGCGGTTTCCGACCTTCGTGATGCGGGTGTAGCCACCCTCGCGGTCGGCCACCTGCGGCGCGATCTCGGAGAACAGGATGTGAACGACTTCCTTGTCACCGATGATCGACAGCACCCGGCGACGGGCGTGCAGGTCGCCGCGCTTGGCGAACGTGATCAGGCGCTCAGCGAGCGGACGAAGACGCTTGGCCTTGGTCTCGGTCGTCTTGATCGACTTGTGGGTGTAGAGCGCAGCGGCGAGGTTGGCAAGCAGCAGACGCTCGTGGGCGGGGCCGCCTCCGAGGCGGGGACCCTTGGTGGGCTTAGGCATATTGATCTAACTCCTGGTCAGAATTTCGGGAAGGTCAGAAGGACTCGTCTTCGCCTGCGCCGTAGAAGTGGGCGCCGTCGAAACCGGGCACCGAATCCTTGAGCGACAGACCGAGCGAGATGAGCTTGTCGCGCACCTCGTCGACCGACTTCTGGCCGAAGTTGCGGATGTTCATGAGCTGCGTCTCGGACAGTGCCACGAGCTCGGACACCGTGTTGATGCCCTCGCGCTTGAGGCAGTTGTACGAACGGACCGAAAGGTCGAGGTCCTCGATCGGCATCGACAGTTCGCTGGAGAGCACGGGCTCCACAGGTGCCGGGCCGATCTCGATGCCCTCGGCCTCGACGTTCAGCTCGCGGGCCAGACCGAACAGCTCGGTCAGGGTCTTCGCGGCCGATGCGACGGCGTCGCGCGGGAGCATGCTGTTCTTCGTCTCGACGTCGAGGATCAGCTTGTCGAAGTCGGTGCGCTCACCGGCGCGAGTCGCCTCGACGCGGTAGCTGACCTTGAGGACCGGCGAGTAGATCGAGTCGACGGGGATCTGCCCGGCCTCGGCGTACTCGTTGCGGTTCTGGGTCGCCGACACGTAGCCGCGGCCGCGCTCGATCGTGAGCTCGAGCTCGAACTTCGCGGTGTCGTTGAGCGTGGCGATGACGAGCTCGGGGTTGTGGACCTCGACACCGGCCGGAGCCGAGATGTCAGCGGCGGTCACTTCACCGGCACCGGTCTTGCGCAGGTACGCCGTGATCGGCTCGTCGCGCTCGGACGAGACGACGAGCTGCTTGATGTTGAGGATGATCTCGGTGACATCCTCCTTCACGCCGGGGATGGTGCTGAACTCGTGCAGCACGCCGTCGAGGCGGATGCTGGTCACGGCTGCGCCGGGGATCGACGAGAGAAGGCTGCGGCGCAGTGCGTTTCCGATGGTGTAGCCGAAGCCGGGCTCGAGCGGCTCGATGATGAATCGGCTGCGGTCCTCGGCGATCTTTTCCTCGGTCAGTGTGGGACGCTGTGCAATGAGCACTCTGTGTTCCTTTCGATCACATGCCCGCTATATGACATGTGGTGGGGTGAGGTGTTGAGTTTTTGAAGTCAGGTGCCCGCGAACGGGCTGTGCGAGGGATGCCGAAGCATCCCTCGCAGCAACCGGATCAGACGCGACGGCGCTTCGGCGGGCGGCAACCGTTGTGCGCCTGCGGGGTGACGTCCTGGATCGAACCGACCTCGAGGCCAGCGGCCGTGAGCGAGCGGATCGCGGTCTCGCGGCCGGAGCCCGGACCCTTCACGAAGACGTCGACCTTCTTGACGCCGTGCTCCTGCGCCTGGCGGGCGGCCGACTCTGCGGCCATGCCTGCGGCGTACGGGGTCGACTTGCGCGAGCCCTTGAAGCCCACTCCACCGGACGATGCCCAGCTGATGACAGCGCCGGACGGGTCGGTGATCGAGACGATCGTGTTGTTGAACGTCGACTTGATGTGGGCCTGGCCCAGCGCGATGTTCTTCTTTTCCTTGCGGCGCGGCTTGCGCGCGGCGGCCTTGGGTGCAGCCATGAAAGTGTTCTCCTATTCCCTGGCCGCTGCTTAGCGGGCCTTCTTCTTGCCGGCGACGGTGCGCTTCGGGCCCTTGCGGGTACGGGCGTTGGTCTTGGTGCGCTGACCGCGCACCGGCAGGCCACGACGGTGGCGGATGCCCTCGTACGAGCCGATCTCGACCTTGCGGCGGATGTCGGCGGTGACCTCGCGGCGCAGGTCACCCTCCACCTTGTAGTTGCCTTCGATGTGATCGCGAAGCGTGATCAGCTGCTCGTCGCTGAGGTCCTTGACGCGGATCGACTCGTCGATCTCGGTCGCCTTGAGGATCTCGACGGAGCGGGTACGGCCGATGCCGTAGATGTAGGTAAGGGCGATCACCACGCGCTTGTCGCGCGGGATGTCAACGCCGGCAAGACGTGCCATGCGGTTCTCCTGGGATGTGTAGAGGTGTGGAGCAGGATGTGGACCCGGGCCTCTGTCCCGAGGTGTCCCTCACTCGCGTGAGTTCTTGATCCTGCCAGTGTGTTCAGTTATGAGTTCCTGCGGGTCTGCTCGACTCAGCCCTGGCGCTGCTTGTGGCGCGGGTTGCTCTTGCAGATGACCATGACGCGGCCGTGACGGCGGATCACCTTGCAGTGATCGCACATGGGCTTGACGCTGGGGTTGACCTTCATTGTGTTCCTGTTCGCTGTCTTCGTGCACGCCCGGTGGCGCGCCGTTACTTCTCGACCGATCAGCGGTAGCGGTAGACGATACGGCCGCGAGTCAGGTCGTAGGGACTGAGCTCCACGACCACGCGGTCTTCGGGGATGATGCGGATGTAGTTCTGCCGCATCTTTCCGGAGATCGTTGCAAGGACCTTGTGCCCGTTGCTGAGCTCAACGCGGAACATCGCGTTGGGCAGAGCCTCGGAGATCACGCCCTCGATCTCGATGACACCGTCTTTCTTAGCCATAGCCTCGCTGACGCTTCTGCAGACCGGTCGATCTGCGGTGGATGAGTGATGTGGTGACGCACCGGACGGACATGCCGAGGCACGGCGCAAGGCACCAACGGTCTATCTTATCGATCCGGATGCGATCCGGCAACTTGAGGTGCGTGGGGGCGGATCTCAGCCGAGCAGCTTCTCCATCTCGGTGATCTCGCCCGCCTGCAGGTCGAGGCGCTTGCCATTGACCTCGACGGTCGGTGTGCCCTGGATGTCGTGGGCGTTCGTCTGCGAATCGACGAAGTCCATGTAGGTGCCGTCGGCGATGCACTCGGCGGCTGCGCCTGCTCCGGCTTCTTCGGCCAGAGCGGCGAGCTCGTCGTCTGAGAGGCCCGCCGAGTTCTCTTCAGGCTGGTTCGCGAACATCGAGTTGAAGAAGTCCAGCGTGGAGTCAGGGGCTTCTGCGGCGACGCAGTACATCGCGCTGCCGGCGCGGGTGGAGAACTCGGTGTTCTGCGACAGCCGGTTCAGGATCGACACGGGGTGGATGTTCAGCGTGATGTCGCCGTTGGCCGCCGCCGTCTGCAACTGCTCGCCGTACGACTGCTCGAAGTCGCCGCAGATCGGGCACATGAAGTCGACGTACGTGTCGACGGTGTCCTCACCGTCGCCGAACACGATGGCCCCGGTCTCCTCGTTGACGATCGCACTCTGCGGCGCGGTGCCTGGATCGTTGGCCTGGTTGTTGAGGATGACCACGAGTGCGCCGAGCGCCACGAGAACGACGACGACCGCGATCGAGATGCCGATCGCGAACCAGTTGGTGTTGCTCTTTGCTGCTGCCATTGCTGTTCGTTCTCCTGGTGCTGGATGCCACGGGCGCGGAAAAATGCTGTGGGGGACGCTTCTATCGTCCCTGCAAAGTCTATGCACCCGTTGTGAGCGCCCCTCCCCCGTCCCCCACCCCTCACCTCGCCTCCCCGCCCAGCCCACCCAGCGACGAGACCGAGTTCGCGGCATGAGACCGAGCCGGCCCGCATCGGTCTCATGCCGCTGGGTCGGTCTCGCCCGGCGTAGGCCGCCATGGCTTTGCCCTCGACCGAACCCTGAGCGTGGCGAGCATCGCTGGCACCGGCGGCCGAACCATGCGCACGCCTGCGCCGTCCAGCGCGGCACGGAGCGGACTCACCTTCCAGGCGTCGCCAAGATCCCAGCGGCCCATCGGATGCTGATGGCGACGCAGCCTGTCTTCCCGACGCTTCTCGTCCCTGAGACGCCGGGCGGCCTCGGCCGGGTCGTCAAGTTCGTACTTGCCCCATCCGTCAGCTTCGCCGATCGCACCGTTCGACCGGAAGTAGAAGTCGCAGCGGTCGACATGACCCTCATAGCGGAATTCGCGCTGCAGTTCGGGCATCTCATACCCGCTCCACATGATGACAGCGCGGCTGATGCTCTCCGCAGGCGACTCGGACAATGCATTCGCGTGGCCCCAGACCCACCGCATCCTTGCGCGGCCACGCGGATCCTCGAGCTCGCGGCCACGTTCGATCAGAGCATCCAGACGCAGCGATCCGCCCTGAACCGACGAGATCGACGCATCGGCGACGGCCAGAGCATCCGCGGGGTTCATCACCCGCGCCAGGTCGACCACGGTGTCGAGCAGCGATGTGACAAGGGTGGCACCGATCCGAACCACCCGGCGTGGGTCTCGGCTGGTGTGCACCCTGATATCGCCGTAACGCTGCGATGCCATGGCCCGCGGGTCATAGACATGGATGAACCTGCCCTCGCCGAACTGCGGAAGGCCGTGGATCACTCCCGCCGACTCCAGGCAGAGGATGGCATCCGGATGGAGGCGAAGGTACGCGTGCACGCAGACCGCGTACTTCTGCCAGTCGTTGAGCGCCAGGTACTGCTTCTTGTCGACGTGAACGCCCTTGCGTACGCGATGCCACCGCGGCGCCTCCAGTCGAAGACCGAGCATCCTCGCGTCTTCACGGGTGTAGAGCGGCAGCGGGGAGAGTAGTTGTGCACGACCGGACAGCGTGTATGCCATGCGCACAGCTTGAATGCGCGGCATCCCTGCCATTGGCCGCCAACCCAGCACCTCTGCACAACTCGCCCGCCTGCGATTGCGTGCAGGCAGAGTTACTCGCGCCGAGTTCGCCCACGAAACCGAGTCTTCAGTGTGAGACCGAGTTCACGCGGCTCGGTTTCGCGCCGCCGACTCGGTCTCGGCGAAATCGGCCGGGCTACGCCAGGGGCGTGGGGGTCACGCCGAAGGGGGCGAGGCCGGCGGCACCGCCGTCGGGCGCCGTCAGCACCCAGATGCCGTCCGCGTGGCGGGCGACGCTGTGCTCCCAGTGCGAGCCGTCACTGCCGTCGACGGTCGAGACGGTCCAGTCGTCATCCTCGATGTACGTCGCCTCGCCGCCGGCTGTGACCATGGGCTCGATCGCCAGCACCAGTCCGGGCTTGACGTCCGGTCCGGGGTCGGGCGTGCGGTAGTTGAAGACGCTCGGCGCCTCGTGCATCTTGCGTCCGATGCCGTGGCCGACGTACTCGCGCAGGATGCCGTAGGTCTCCCCCGAGACCTCCGAGTCACCCTGCGCCTCGATGTACCCCTGGATGGCCGCGCCGATCTCGCCGATGCTCCCAGCGGTCGCCATGGCGGCGATTCCCGCCCACATCGACCCCTCGGTCACGCGCGACAGCTCTTCGCGCATCGCGACCAGGGAGGGACGGGTCT
Source organism: Microbacterium shaanxiense (assembly GCF_054779995.1). Classification (NCBI taxonomy): domain Bacteria; kingdom Bacillati; phylum Actinomycetota; class Actinomycetes; order Micrococcales; family Microbacteriaceae; genus Microbacterium; species Microbacterium shaanxiense. Next base: position 48,340 of record NZ_BAAGXE010000003.1, read on the forward strand.
CATCCGGAACGACCACCGTGATGGCGCTGTCGCCGTTCCAGCCCTGGAACTGCGCTCCGCAGTCGACCGACACGATGTCGCCGGCCTGCAGCACGCGATCACCGGGGATGCCGTGCACCACCTCGTGATTCACCGACACGCAGACCGTGTGGTGGTACCCGCGCACCAGCTGGAAGTTCGACTCCGCCCCGCGCGCACGGATGGTGCGGTTCGCGATCGTGTCGAGCTCGAGCGTCGTGACACCGGCCCGGATCAACGGTCGTACGGCGTCGAGCGCCGCAGCGGTGATGAGCCCCGGCTCGACCATGGCCTGCAGCTGCGCAGGCGTCTTGTAGATGGATCGGCGGAACATGGCGGTCAGGCGATCAGACAGCGACGGCGAGGCCGCGGGCGGCCAGTGCAGCGAAGATGCGCTCCGTGATCTCGTCGAGCGATCCGACACCGTCGATCCGGTCGACGATGCCTCGCTCGCCGTACACGTCGAGGATCGGAGCCGTCTCCTTCTCGTAGATGTCCAGGCGGTGCGCGATGCCTTCGACGGTGTCATCCGCCCGGCCCTGCTCGTGCGCGCGCAGCTGCAGGCGCCCGATGCTCTCCTCGCGGGGGACATCCAGCAGGATGACCGCATCCAGCGACTCGCCGCGGTCGCCGAGGAACGTGTCGAGGTGACCGACCTGCACGGCGTTGCGCGGGTAGCCGTCGAGCACGAAGCCCGGCGCGGCGTCGTCCTGGGAAAGCCGATCGCGCACGATCTCGCTCGTCAGCTCATCCGGCACGAGGTCGCCGCGAGCGGTGATCTCGCTGACCTGCGCTCCGAGGGCGGTGCCGCCCTTGATGTTCGCACGGAAGATGTCACCGGTGGAGACCACCGGGACATCGAACGCCTCTGCGATGCGCACGCCCTGCGTGCCCTTGCCTGAGCCCTGGGGGCCGACGATGAGAATTCGAGCGGATGCTGTCAACGGAGAAGCCCTTCGTAATGGCGCTGCTGGAGCTGAGCGTCGATCTGCTTGACGGTCTCCAGCCCCACACCCACGATAATGAGGATCGAGGCGCCGCCGAACGGGAAGTTCTGGTTGGCGCCGACGGTGGCCAGAGCGATCAGCGGGATGAGTGCGATCAGGCCGAGGTAGATCGACCCGGGGAACGTGATGCGGGTGAGCACGAAGTCCAGGTACTCGGCGGTCGGACGACCGGCACGGATGCCGGGGATGAATCCGCCGTACTTCTTCATGTTGTCGGCGACCTCGACCGGGTTGAACGTGATCGCGACGTAGAAGTACGTGAAGCCGATGATCAGCAGGAAGTACGCAGCCATGTAGAGCGGCTGGTCCCCTGTCGTGAAGTTCTGCGAGATCCACACGACCCACGCGGCCGGCTCCGAGCCGTCCTTCGGGGTGTTGAACTGCGCGATGAGCATCGGGATGTACAGCAGCGACGACGCGAAGATGATCGGGATCACGCCGGCCATGTTGACCTTGATCGGGATGTACGTGTTCGTTCCGCCGTACGTGCGTCGTCCGACCATGCGCTTGGCGTACTGCACGGGGATGCGCCGCTGCGACTGCTCGACGAAGACGACGAGGCCGGTGACGACGACGCCGACGGCGAGTACCAGCAGGAACACCTCAAGGCCGTTGGACTCGAAGATCGCCCACATGGCCGCGGGGAACGTCGCAGCGATCGAGGTGAAGATGAGCAGCGACATGCCGTTGCCGATGCCGCGCTCGGTGACGAGCTCGGCGAACCACATGATGAGGCCGGTGCCGGCGGTCATCGCGATGATGATGAGCAGCTGCGCCCACCAGACGTCATTGGTCAGCAGCTGCTGACATGCGGCGATGTCGGTGGTGCCGAACAGCTGACCGCTGCGTGCCACGGTGACGAGAGTCGTCGACTGCAGCAGTGCGAGAGCGATCGTGAGGTAACGCGTGTACTGGGTCAGGCGTGCCTGGCCGGCCTGGCCTTCCTTGTGCAGCGCCTCGAAGTGCGGGATGACCACGCGCAGGAGCTGCGTGATGATCGTCGCGGTGATGTACGGCATGACGCCCAGCGCGAAGATCGACAGCTGCAGCAGCGCGCCGCCGGAGAACAGGTTGACGAGGCTCAGCAGGCCCTCTGTGCCGGCGTTCAGACGCAGGCACTCCTCGACGTTTGGGAAATGCACGAACGGGGCCGGCACATGCGATCCGAGCCGGTAGATGGCGATGATCGCCAAAGTGAAACCGATCTTCCGACGCAGGTCAGGCGTGCGGAAGATCCGCGCGATAGCGCTAAACAAGGGCGTTCCTCCTGAAAGGTTGCCGTTCCGCGGAGGAAAGGCTGAAAGACCAGGGTAACGCACGAGAGGGGCCGGAGAATCTCCGGCCCCTCCTGCGCAGTGGTTACTTGACGGATCCGCCCGCAGCCACGATCTTCTGCTCGGCAGAACCCGAGACCTTGTCGACCGAGACGGTGAGCTTCACGGCGATGTCGCCGTTTCCGAGAACCTTGACCTTCTCGTTCTTGCGAACAGCACCCTTGGCGACCAGGTCGCCCACGGTGACGTCGCCACCGGACGGGTACAGCTCCGCGAGCTTCTCCAGGTTCACGACCTGGTACTCGACGCGGAACGGGTTCTTGAACCCGCGCAGCTTCGGGGTGCGCATGTGCAGAGGCATCTGCCCACCCTCGAAGCCGACGCGAACGGTGTTGCGGGCCTTGGTGCCCTTGGTGCCACGCCCCGCGGTCTTACCCTTGGAGCCCTCACCGCGACCGACACGGGTCTTCGCGGTGTTGGCGCCGGGAACCGGACGCAGGTGGTGCACCTTGAGCACACCGGGGCGGGATGCCGGAGCATCCGCCTTCGGCGCTGCCTTCTTGGCAGCCGGCTTCTTCGCAGCCGGCTTGTCCGCTGCCTTCGAGGCTGCGGCCTTGGCCGGAGCCTTGTCGGCGGCGGCCTTGGCCGGAGCCTTCTTCGCGGCAGCAGCCTTGGGAGCGGCGGCCTTCTTCGGGGCCTTCTCGGCCTCGACGGCGTCGTTCTTCTCAGCCATTAGTCGATCTCCTCAACCTTGACGAGGTGTGCGACGGTCTTGACGTAACCGCGCGTCTGCGCGTCGTCGGGGCGGACGGTGCTGTCGCCGATCCGCTTCAGACCGAGGCTGCGCAGCGTGTCACGCTGATACTGCTTCTCGCTCACCTTGGACTTGATCTGGGTCACCTTCAGACGGGCAGCCATCAGGCACCTACCTTCGCTGCGGCCGCAGCGGCGGCCTTTGCCTCGTTGCGGATGATGATGTCCGGAACGACCGCGTCGTACTCGAGACCGCGACGAGCCGCGACTGCACGAGGCTCTTCGAGGCTCTTGAGCGCCGCGACGGTCGCGTGCACGATGTTGATCGTGTTCGACGAGCCGAGCGACTTCGAGAGGACATCGTGGATGCCGGCGCACTCGAGGACGGCGCGAACCGGACCACCGGCGATGACACCGGTACCGGCGGCAGCCGGACGCAGCAGCACGACACCGGCGGCAGCTTCGCCCTGCACCGGGTGCGGAACCGTGGTTCCGACGCGCGGCACGCGGAAGAAGTTGCGCTTGGCCTCTTCGACGCCCTTGGAGATCGCCAGGGGCACTTCGCGGGCCTTGCCGTAGCCGACACCGACGAGTCCGTTGCCGTCACCGACGACCACGAGGGCGGTGAAGCTGAACCGACGTCCACCCTTCACGACCTTCGACACGCGGTTGATGGTGACGACGCGCTCCAGGAACTGGTTGTCGCCACGATCGCGCGAGTTGCGGTCACGGCCACCCTGGCCTCGGTCACGGCCGCCGCGGCGGCCTTCGCGCTGATCGCGAGCGGGCTCGGCTGCCTCAGTGGTCGAGGCAGCGGCCGTCTCGGGAGCAGCAGCAGCCGTTTCGGTCACTTCGTTCTCCTTGTTGTCACTCACAGTGCCAGCCCCCCTTCACGGGCGCCGTCGGCGATGGCCGCGACGCGGCCTGCGTAGCGGTTGCCACCACGGTCGAAGACGACCTCGGTGACGCCGACTGCCTTCGCGCGCTCGGCGACGAGCTCGCCGACCTTGCGTGCCTTGGCGGTCTTGTCACCGTCGAACGAGCGCAGCTCGGTCTCGAGCGTGGACGCCGAGGCGACGGTGTGGCCCTTGCTGTCGTCGACCAGCTGGACGAAGACGTGGCGGGCCGAACGGTTGACGACCAGACGCGGACGCGCCTCGGTGCCGATGACCTTCTTGCGAAGGCGTGCGTGACGACGCGCGCGGGCGTCAGACTTTGACTTGAGAGCCATGGTTACTTACCACTCTTTCCGGCCTTGCGACGCACGTTCTCGCCGGCGTAGCGCACGCCCTTGCCCTTGTACGGCTCGGGCTTGCGGATCTTGCGGATGTTGGCAGCTGCCTCTCCGACAGCCTGCTTGTCGATGCCACTCACGGTGAGCTTGTTGTTGCCCTCGACCGTGAAAGTGATACCGGCCGGCGGGTCGACCAGCACGGGGTGCGAGAAGCCGAGGGCGAACTCGACCGAGCTGCCCTTCTGCTGCACGCGGTAACCGGTGCCGACGACCTCAAGACCCTTGGTGTAGCCCTGGGTCACGCCGATGATGTTGTTGTTGATGAGCGTGCGGGTCAGGCCGTGAAGCGACCGGGACTCGCGCTCGTCGTCGGGACGGGTGACAACCACCTGGTTGTCCTCGATCGCGACGTCGATGGGGCTGGCCACGTTCAGGGTGAGTTCACCCTTGGGGCCCTTCACCGCGACCGCACGGCCGTCGACCGAGATGGTCACGTCCGAGGGGATCGAGATGGGAAGTCGTCCAATACGCGACATTTCGAATTACCACACGTAGGCGAGAACTTCTCCGCCCACGCCCTTCTGCTCAGCCTGACGGTCGGTGAGAAGACCGGAGGAAGTGGACAGGATGGCCACGCCGAGGCCGCCGAGGACCGTGGGCAGCTCGGTGGACTTCGCGTAGACACGAAGACCGGGCTTCGACACGCGCTTGATGCCCGCGATCGAACGCTCCCGGTTGGGGCCGTACTTCAGCGTGAGGGTGAGGTTCTGGCCGACGCGCGCGTCGGTGACCTCCCAGCCGGAGATGTAGCCCTCCTGCTGGAGGATGTCGGCGATGTGCGTCTTGAGCTTGCTCGACGGCAGGGACACGGAATCGTGGTGTGCCGAGTTCGCGTTGCGCAGACGGGTCAGCATGTCTGCGACCGGGTCTGTCATTGTCATGGGTGTTTTCCTTTGTTCATGAGGTTTCGGCTGCCGTTACACGACAGACGACCTTCTATGATTCGCAATCTTCAATTGTAAGCGCATGCGGAACCCCCGCCCGACCGGACGGGGGTTCCGAGCATCACGCCTTGGCGTCGTCGGCCGTGAAGGGGAATCCGAGGTGACGCAGCAGAGCGCGACCCTCGTCGTCCGTCTTCGCCGTGGTCACGACAGTGATGTCGAATCCACGGACGCGGTCGATCTTGTCCTGGTCGATCTCGTGGAACACGCTCTGCTCCTGGAGACCGAACGTGTAGTTGCCGTTGCCGTCGAACTGCTTGCCCGACAGACCGCGGAAGTCGCGGATGCGGGGCAGAGCGAGCGACACGAGACGGTCGACGAACTCCCACGCGCGGTCACCACGGAGGGTGACGTGCGCGCCGATGGCCTGACCCTCACGCAGCTTGAACTGCGCGATGGACTTGCGGGCCTTCGTGACGATCGGCTTCTGGCCGGTGATCTTGGTGAGGTCCTCGACCGCGCCATCGATCACCTTGCTGTCGCGAGCCGCCTCACCGACACCGGTGTTGACGACGACCTTGACGAGGCCGGGGATCTGCATCACGTTCTTGTAGCCGAACTCGTCCTGCAGCTTCTGCTGGATCTCGGCCTTGTACTTCTGCTTCAGGCGCGGCTGGATCTTGCCAGCCTGCGCGGCAGTGTCGGTGCTCATCAGAGGTCCTTACCGCTCTTCTTCGCGTAACGCACGCGGACGGTGCGCTTGACGCCGTCCTTGGTCTGCTCCTCGACCCGGTGACCGACACGGGTCGGCTTCTTGGTCTCGGGGTCGACGACTGCGACGTTCGAGATGTGGATGGGGGCTTCGATGGTCTCGATGCCGCCCGTCTTGGTGCCACGCTGCGTCTGGCCGACGCGGGTGTGCTTGGTGACGTAGTTCACGCCCTCGACGATGACGCGGTTGCGCTCAGCGAGGACCTCGAGGACCTTGCCCTGCTTGCCGCGGTCGCCGCCGCGCTCGGGCTTGGCGCCCGAGATGACCTGAACCAGGTCGCCCTTCTTGATTTTCGCCATGATCAGATAACCTCCGGCGCGAGCGAGACGATCTTCATGAACTTCTTGTCGCGAAGCTCACGACCGACCGGTCCGAAGATACGGGTGCCACGGGGCTCCCCGTCGGTCTTCAGGATGACGGCGGCGTTCTCGTCGAACTTGATGTAGGAGCCGTCCGGACGACGGACTTCCTTCTTGGTGCGGACGATGACCGCCTTGACGACGTCGCCCTTCTTGACGTTGCCGCCCGGGATCGCGTCCTTGACCGTGGCGACGATGGTGTCACCCAGACCTGCGTAACGACGGCGTGAGCCACCGAGGACGCGGATCGTGAGCAGCTCCTTCGCGCCGGTGTTGTCGGCGACCTTGAGGCGGGATTCCTGCTGAATCACTATTACTCCTTCAGTAAGCCGGAGGCTTACTTGGCCTTCTCGACGATCTCGACCAGACGCCAGCGCTTGGTGGCGCTGAGCGGACGGGTCTCACTGATGACAACGAGGTCGCCGATGCCCGCCGAGTTGGTCTCGTCGTGCACCTTGCGCTTCTCGGTACGGCGGATGACCTTGCCGTAGAGCGGGTGCTTCACGCGGTCCTCGACCTCGACGACGATGGTCTTGTCCATCTTGTCGCTGACGACGTAGCCACGCTGCGTCTTGCGGTAACCGCGAGCGTTCTCGTCGCGCACGTCGTGCGAGACGGGAGCTTCCGCTTCCTTCTTGGTGGCCATTACTCAGCCTTCCCTTCGGCGTCAGCCGAGGCATCCTCGGACTTCTTCGCCTTCGACTTGGACGCCTTCTTGGCCGGAGCCTCGACGGGAGCAGGCGTCGCACGGATGCCCAGCTCGCGTTCGCGGATCACGGTGTACAGGCGCGCGATGTCGCGCTTGACGGCGCGGATGCGGCCGTGGCTCTCCAGCTGGCCGGTGGCCGACTGGAATCGGAGGTTGAAAAGCTCCTCCTTGGCCTTACGCAGCTCCTCGACGAGGCGCTGGTCTTCGAACGTGTCGAGCTCTGCCGGAGCGAGCTCCTTGGTGCCGATCGCCATTACGCGTCGCCCTCCTCGCGCTTGATGATGCGTGCCTTGAGAGGCAGCTTGTGAATGGCTCGGGTCAGTGCTTCGCGAGCAAGTTCCTCGCTGACGCCTGCGACCTCGAAGAGGACGCGACCCGGCTTGACGTTGGAGACCCACCACTCAGGCGAACCCTTACCGGAACCCATGCGGGTCTCAGCAGGCTTCTTGGTGAGCGGACGGTCCGGGTAGATGTTGATCCACACCTTGCCACCGCGCTTGATGTGACGCGTCATCGCGATACGAGCTGCCTCGATCTGACGGTTGGTCACGTAAGCGGGCGTGAGTGCCTGGATGCCGAACTCGCCGAAGGAGACCTTCGTGCCGCCGGTAGCGTGACCCGAGCGACCCGGGTGGTGCTGCTTGCGGAACTTGACCTTACGGGGGATGAGCATTATGCCGACGCTCCTTCTGCAACAGGTGCCTCGTTGCGCGGGCCACGACGACGGTCGCCGCCACGGTCACGCGAAGGCTTCTGGTTGGCCTGCTCGCGAGCAAGCTCCTTGGCGGTGAGATCACCCTTGTAGATCCAGACCTTCACGCCGATGCGGCCGAAGGTGGTGCGTGCCTCGTAGAAGCCGTAGTCGATGTTCGCGCGCAGCGTGTGCAGCGGCACACGGCCTTCGCGGTAGAACTCCGAACGGCTCATCTCGGCGCCGCCGAGGCGGCCGGAGACCTGGATGCGGATGCCCTTGGCACCAGCGCGCTGCGCGCCCTGGAGGCCCTTGCGCATCGCGCGACGGAACGCCACACGAGCAGAGAGCTGCTCGGCGATGCCCTGCGCGACGAGCTGAGCGTCTGCCTCGGGGTTCTTGACCTCGAGGATGTTCAGCTGGATCTGCTTGCCCGAGAGCTTCTCGAGGTCGCCACGGATCCGCTCGGCCTCTGCACCACGGCGACCGATCACGATGCCCGGACGGGCGGTGTGGATGTCGACGCGGACGCGGTCACGAGTGCGCTCGATCTCGATGTTCGAGACACCGGCGCGGTCGAGCTGCGTCTTGAGCAGGTTGCGGATCTTGATGTCCTCAGCCACGTAGTCGGCGTAGCGCTGACCGGCCTTGGTCGAGTCCGAGAACCAGCGCGAGACGTGATCCGTGGTGATTCCGAGGCGGAAGCCGTACGGGTTTACCTTCTGTCCCATTACTTGCTCGCCTTCTTCTTGCTTTCGCCGTCGGCTGCGACAGCAGCCTCCGGCGTCGAGAGCACGACCGTGATGTGGCTCGTGCGCTTCTTGATCTGGAAAGCGCGACCCTGTGCGCGGGGGCGGAAACGCTTGAGCGTCGTGCCCTCGTCGACGTACGCGTTGACCACGTACAGGTCCTGCTCGTCGAGGTACTCGCCGTCGCGATCCGCCTTGACCTGCGCGTTGGCCATGGCCGACGCGACAAGCTTGTAGATCGGCTCACTGGCGCTCTGTGCTGCGAACTTCAGGATCGCAAGAGCTTCCTGGGCCTGCTTGCCCTTGATGAGCGCGACGACACGACGAGCCTTCTGAGGGGTCACGCGGATGTGTCGCACGCGTGCGATGGACTCCACCATTTCTCTCTCCTCTATCGTCCCCGCGTCAGCGGCGACGGCCCTTCTTGTCGTCCTTCTCGTGGCCGCGGAAGGTGCGGGTGGGCGCGAACTCGCCCAGCTTGTGTCCGACCATGCTCTCGGTGACAAACACAGGGATGTGCTTGCGACCGTCGTGGACCGCGATCGTGTGACCCAGCATGGCCGGGATGATCATGGACCGGCGAGACCAGGTCTTGATGACGTTCTTGGAACCGGCTTCGTTCTGCACGACGACCTTGCGAAGCAGGTGCTCGTCGACGAAGGGGCCCTTCTTGAGACTCCGTGGCATCTTCTTCTACTCCTACTTACGCTTCTTGCCGGCGGTGCGACGACGCACGATGTACTTGTCGCTTTCCTTGTTGGCGTGACGGGTACGACCCTCTGCCTGGCCCCAGGGGGTGACAGGGTGACGACCACCGGAGGTCTTACCCTCACCACCACCGTGCGGGTGATCGACGGGGTTCATGGCCACACCGCGCACGGTCGGGCGGATGCCCTTCCAGCGGTTACGGCCGGCCTTGCCCCAGTTGATGTTCGACTGCTCGGCGTTGCCGACCTCGCCGATCGTGGCGCGGCAGCGTGCATCCACGTTGCGGATCTCACCCGAGGGGAGACGCAACTGGGCGTAGATGCCGTCCTTGGCGACGAGTCGCACGGACGCGCCGGCCGAACGAGCCAGCTTCGCACCGCCACCCGGACGGAGCTCGATCGCGTGGATCACAGTACCGGTCGGGATGTTCTTCAGCGGCAGGTTGTTGCCCGGCTTGATGTCAGCCGATGCACCCGACTCGACGATGTCGCCCTGGTTCAGCTTGTTCGGCGCGATGATGTAGCGCTTCTCGCCGTCGAAGTAGTGCAGCAGTGCGATGCGTGCGGTGCGGTTGGGGTCGTACTCGATGTGAGCGACCTTGGCGTTGACGCCGTCCTTGTCATTGCGACGGAAGTCGATGACACGGTACTGGCGCTTGTGGCCACCACCGATGTGACGGGTCGTGATGCGGCCCTGGTTGTTGCGACCACCGGTCTTCGAGAGCGGGCGCAGCAGCGACTTCTCCGGCGTCGATCGAGTGATCTCGGCGAAGTCAGCCACCGACGAGCCGCGGCGACCCGGGGTCGTGGGCTTGTACTTGCGAATAGCCATGATTGTCCTTTATCCCCCGGATCAGCCGATTGCCGTGAAGATGTCGATGGTGCCCGACTTCAGACTCACGATGGCGCGCTTGGTGTCCTTGCGCTTTCCCGTGCCGAAGCGGGTGCGACGGGCCTTGCCCACGCGGTTGATCGTGTTGACCGACGCGACCTTGACGCCGAAGATCTTCTCGATGGCGAGCTTGATCTCGGTCTTCGTAGCACGCGGGTCGACGAGGAAGGTGTACTTGCCTTCGTCGATCAGCGAGTAGCTCTTCTCAGAGACGACCGGCTTCAGGATGATGTCGCGGGGGTCCTTGTTGAACGCCGACTGGAGGGCGCTTACCTGCTCGGTCATGCCGAGACCTCCTCGGTTGCGCCGGTCTTCGAGGCGATGAAGCCCTCGAGCGCGGCCTTGGTGAAGACGATGTCGTCGGAGACGAGCACGTCGTAGGCGTTGAGCTGGTCGTACGTCAGCACGTGGATGTTCGCGAGGTTGCGAATGCTCTTCGTGGTGATGTCATCGCCGCGCTCGATCACGAGCAGGACGTTCTTCGACGAGACGACGGTCGTGAGGAAGCTCACGGCGGTCTTCGTCGAAGGCGCACCGTCGATGCCGAAGGACTCGATGGCGTGCAGACGCTCGCCGCGGAAGCGGTCGCTGAGCGCACCCAGCAGGGCGGCCGCGATCATCTTCTTGGGTGTGCGCTGCGAGTAGTCGCGGGGCTTGGGTCCGTGGACGATGCCACCGCCGGTCATGTGCGGCGCGCGGATCGATCCCTGACGGGCGTTACCCGTGCCCTTCTGCTTGAAGGGCTTGCGGCCGGCACCGGAGACCTCACCGCGACGCTTGGTCGAGTGGGTGCCCTGGCGAGCCGCAGCGAGCTGTGCGACGACGACCTGGTGGATGAGCGGAATGTTCGTCTTGACGTCGAAGAGCGCGGCGGGCAGCTCGATCGAGCCAGCCTTCTTGCCGTCGGCCTTGAGGACGTCGAGCGCGAGAGACGAGTCAGCCATGGACTAGGCCCCCTTCACTGCGTTGCGGACGTAGACGATGCGACCACGAGCACCGGGAACGGCGCCCTTGACGAGCAGCAGTCCCTTGTCGGTGTCGACGGCGTGCACCGTCAGGTTGAGAACGGTAACGCGCTCGCCGCCCATACGGCCGGCCATGCGCATTCCCTTGAAGACGCGGCTCGGGGTCGACGATGCGCCGATCGAGCCGGGCTTGCGGTGGTTGCGGTGCGAACCGTGCGATGCCGAGACGCCCTTGAAGTTGTGGCGCTTCATGACACCCGCGGTGCCCTTGCCCTTGCTGGTGCCGACGACGTCGACGAGCTGGCCGGCTTCGAAGAGACCGTCGACCGTGAGCTCCTGACCGAGTGAGTAGTCAGCAGCATCCGCAGTGCGGATCTCGGTGACGTGGCGGCGCGGCGTGACGCCGGCAGCCTCGAAGTGGGCCGTGAGGGGCTTGTTGACCTTGCGCGGGTCGATCTGGCCAGCCGCGATCTGAACGGCGTTGTAGCCGTCCTTCTCGGGCGTGCGGATCTGAGTGACCACGTTCGGTGCCAGCTCGATGACGGTGACGGGGACGAGCTTGCCGTCCGCGTTCCACACCTGGGTCATGCCGAGCTTGGTGCCCAGCATTCCCTTTGAAATCTTTGCGTTGATGTCAGCCATGTCGATCCTCAGAGCTTGATCTCGATGTTGACGTCAGCCGGAAGGTCGAGACGCATCAGCGAGTCGACTGCCTTGGGCGTCGGGTCGACGATGTCGATCAGACGCTTGTGGGTGCGCATCTCGAAGTGCTCGCGGCTGTCCTTGTACTTGTGGGGCGACCGGATGACGCACACGACGTTCTTCTCGGTCGGAAGCGGCACCGGGCCGACGACAGTCGCGCCCGCACGGGTCACGGTGTCTACGATCTTGCGCGCCGATGAGTCGATGACCTCGTGGTCATACGACTTCAGGCGAATGCGGATTTTCTGTCCCGCCATTTGTCTGTTCACTCTCTATAAGGCGTCTTACCGTCCTGGGCCGGGTGACCCAGGGGCATTGGACGCACGTCGACGCTGTTCGCGCCTCGGCACTTGTCCTCGTCGAAGCCGCGCCGTCTCCGGCTCGGACCCGATGAAGGGCACCACTGTTCTTCTGTCAACCCGCACGACTTTCGACGCACGGCAGAACCTCCGTGAGGAGGTGGTTGCTGTTCTGCCACCCGCGGCCTAGGTCCCTGCGCGCGATCTCCGAGGAGATGACGCCGCCTATGCACTGCCCTGGTGGTGATCCGATGGGCGCAAAAGCGCACCGCCGGAATGTGGAACCTGTCTATTCTGCCAGCCGGATTTCACTTACGCAAACCCGGGCGTGTCGCGCCTCCGCGGAGGCCCCTCGGCCGGCGTGCGCGGAGCCCCGGCAGCGGGGTGGGGCATCCCCATGCCCCACCCCGCCTAGGGGAGTGTCCGGTGCGAGGGGGCACACCGAACACGAGGGTCACGACGCGAAGGGCCGCCGAGATCCTCGTCGAGGGCGCGGCGTATCGAGCGCCGCGCAGGCGAGGTGAGGCATCGGCGCACAGAAGGCGCACGACACGTGATGATCCCCAAAATCATTCCCCAGTTTCACGCGCAGCCTCGGCTGCGCATCTTCAGTTCGTCGAACCCCTTCGACGAACCCGACCGCAAGATCCCCAGGCGGTCGTGCTCATATTACACGGAAGGGGCGACGCACCGAAGTGCGCCGCCCCTTCAAGAGAGTTCGTCTACTCGTTGCCGATGGACTTGTCTGCGCCGTCGCGGATCTCGTCGATCTTGTCGGCAGCACCGGGCGCGATCTTCTTCGCGAAGTCGGCGACGCCGTCGAGCACCTTGTCGCTCACGTCCTCGGCCTGCTCGCTCTTGACCGCATCGGCGATCTTGTCCTTGTTCTGCTCGTAAAGGTCCTTGCCCTTGTTGACGATGTCGTCGATGCCCATTGCGGGTCCCCCTTGAGGTTGTTTCGTCGGACGAGTCTGCCGACCAATCTCATTGTGCACGGCATCGGGCACGAAGGAAACCCTTGGACCCCGACACCGCCCCGGGACGACCACAAAGGGGCCGGACCCGAAGGCCCGACCCCTTTGCGGAGTAAGAAGTACTTACTTGATGATGCTCGTGACCGTACCGGCGCCCACGGTGCGTCCACCCTCACGGATGGCGAAGCCGAGGCCCTCCTCCATGGCGATCGGCTGGATCAGCTCGACCGTCATGTCGGTGGTGTCACCGGGCATGACCATCTCGGTGCCCTCGGGCAGCGAGATGACGCCGGTGACGTCGGTGGTGCGGAAGTAGAACTGCGGGCGGTAGTTCGTGTAGAACGGGTTGTGACGGCCACCCTCGTCCTTCGACAGGATGTACGCGGTGCCCTCGAAGTTCGTGTGAGGGGTGACCGAGCCCGGCTGAACGACGACCTGGCCGCGCTCGACGTCCTCACGCTTGAGGCCACGCAGCAGCAGACCGCAGTTCTCGCCGGCCCATGCCTCGTCGAGCTGCTTGTGGAACATCTCGATACCGGTGACCGTGGTCTTCTGCGTGTTGCGGATGCCGACGATCTCGACCTCGGAGTTGATCTTGAGGGTGCCACGCTCGGCGCGGCCGGTGACGACCGTTCCACGACCGGTGATCGTGAAGACGTCCTCGATCGGCATGAGGAAGGGCTTGTCACGGTCGCGCTCCGGGTCCGGAACGCTGTCGTCGACGGCCTGCATGAGCTCGAGGATCGCGTTGACCCACTTCTCTTCGCCCTCGAGAGCCTTGAGAGCCGAGACCTGGACGACAGGAGCGTCCTCGTCGAAGCCCTGGCCGGCGAGCAGCTCGCGGACCTCGAGCTCGACGAGCTCCAGGATCTCCTCGTCGTCGACCATGTCGCTCTTGTTCAGGGCGACGAGCAGGTACGGCACGCCGACCTGCTTGGCGAGCAGGACGTGCTCACGGGTCTGAGCCATCGGACCGTCGGTGGCGGCGACCACGAGGATCGCGCCGTCCATCTGCGCGGCACCGGTGATCATGTTCTTGACGTAGTCGGCGTGGCCGGGAGCGTCAACGTGCGCGTAGTGGCGCTTCGGGGTCTCGTACTCGATGTGCGAGATGTTGATCGTGATACCACGCTGGCGCTCTTCCGGCGCCGAGTCGATGGAAGCGAAGTCACGCTGCACGTTGGTGTCGGACGGGTACTTGTCAGCGAGCACCTTGGAGATGGCTGCCGACAGCGTCGTCTTGCCGTGGTCGACGTGACCGATCGTTCCGATGTTCACGTGCGGCTTGGTGCGCTCGAACTTGGCCTTGGCCACTTGGTCCTCCTCAGGACGTTCGTGTAGAGATTGCCGAGCACTGGATTGTGACCGGTTCCCTACGGGGTTTGATTCTCAGTTTAGTAGAGAGAGCTTTGTGAAGTTGTGTGTTGTCCGGGCGGCCGGAGGGCCGCCCGGACGGAAGGGCTTACTCGCCCTTGGTCTTCTGGACGATCTCCTCGGCGACAGCCTTGGGGACCTCGGCGTAGGAGTGGAACTCCATCGAGTAGACCGCGCGACCGGAGGTCTTCGAGCGCAGGTCGCCGATGTATCCGAACATCTCGGACAGCGGGACCTGTGCACGGACGACCTTGACGCCTGCGGCGTCCTCCATCGACTGGATCTGACCACGACGCGAGTTCAGGTCGCCGATGACGTCGCCCATGTACTCCTCAGGAGTACGCACTTCGACGGCCATCAGCGGCTCGAGGAGCACGGGGTTGGCGCGACGGAGAGCTTCCTTGAAGCCCATGGATCCGGCGATCTTGAACGCCATCTCCGAGGAGTCGACGTCGTGCGCCGCACCATCGACGATGGTCGCCTTGACGCCCACGATCGGGTAGCCGGCGAGGACGCCGACGTTCATCGCATCCTGGAAACCAGCATCGATGGAGCCGATGTACTCGCGCGGGATGCGACCACCGGTGACGGCGTTCACGAACTCGTACGTCTTCTCGGCGTCCAGGTCGAGCGGCTCGATGTTGAACTGGATCTTCGCGAACTGACCCGATCCACCCGTCTGCTTCTTGTGGGTGTAGTCGTACTTCTCGACGGTCTTGCGGATCGTCTCGCGGTACGCCACCTGCGGCTTGCCGACGTTCGCCTCGACGTTGAACTCGCGCTTCATGCGATCCACGAGGATGTCGAGGTGCAGCTCGCCCATGCCCTTGATGGTCGTCTGACCGGTCTCGGGGTTGAGCTCGGTGCGGAAGGTCGGGTCCTCTTCGGCGAGCTTCTGGATGGCGACACCCAGCTTCTCCTGGTCGGCCTTGGTCTTCGGCTCGATGGCGACCTCGATGACCGGCTCCGGGAACGTCATCGACTCGAGGACGACCGGGGATGCCGGGTCGGTGAGGGTGTCACCGGTGGTGGTGTCCTTCAGACCGATGACCGCGTAGATGTTTCCGGCGGTGACCGACGGGACCGGGTTCTCCTTGTTGGCGTGCATCTGGAAGATCTTGCCGATGCGCTCCTTCTTGCCCTTGGTCGAGTTGATGACCGCGGAGCCGGAGTCGAGGTGGCCCGAGTAGACGCGAACGTAGGTGAGGCGACCGAAGAACGGGTGCACCGCGACCTTGAACGCGAGTGCCGCGAACGGGTCGTTCGAGTCCGGGTGACGCTCGATGATCGTGTCGTAGTCCTTCGGGTCGTGCGCCTGGATGGCACCGACGTCGAGGGGGTTCGGCAGGTAGTCCACGACCGCGTCGAGCATGGGCTGCACGCCGCGGTTCTTGAACGCCGAACCGCACAGGACCGGGTAGATCTCCGAAGCGACGGTGAGCTTGCGGATCGCGCCCTTGATCTCGGCGGTCGTGAGCTCCTCGCCGCCGAAGAACTTCTCGAGCAGCGCGTCGTCGGTCTCGGCGACGGTCTCGAGGAGCTGCTGACGGTAGTCGGCCGCCTTCTCCTTGAGGTCCTCGGGGATCTCGCGGATCTCGTAGGAGGCGCCCATGGTCACATCACCCTTGGAGTCACCCGCCCAGACGAGTGCACGCATCTCGACGAGGTCGACGACGCCGATGAAGTCGTTCTCCGCGCCGATCGGCAGCTGGATCACGAGCGGCTTGGCGCCGAGACGGCTGATGATCGTGTCGACCGTGAAGTAGAAGTCGGCGCCGAGCTTGTCCATCTTGTTGACGAAGCAGATGCGCGGGACGTTGTACTTGTCGGCCTGACGCCACACGGTCTCGGACTGGGGCTCCACGCCCTCCTTGCCGTCGAAGACGGCGACAGCACCGTCGAGGACGCGGAGCGAGCGCTCCACCTCGACCGTGAAGTCCACGTGACCGGGGGTGTCGATGATGTTGATCTGGTTCTTGTCCCAGAAGCAGGTCACGGCGGCAGACGTGATCGTGATGCCGCGCTCCTTCTCCTGCTCCATCCAGTCGGTGGTCGAGGCGCCATCGTGCGTCTCGCCGAGCTTGTGGTTGACGCCCGTGTAGAACAGGATGCGCTCGGTGGTGGTGGTCTTGCCGGCATCGATGTGCGCCATGATGCCGATGTTGCGGACCTTGCTCAGGTCGGTGAGCACGTCTTGTGCCACAGGAGTGTCCTTATCTTCGAGATGTCGCTGAACGACGAGGTGAAGGATGCTCGGTCAGGGGCGGGAGCGCCCCTGACCGAGCGAAGCTGTTTACCAGCGGTAGTGAGCGAACGCGCGGTTCGACTCGGCCATCTTGTGAGTGTCCTCACGACGCTTGACCGCTGCGCCCAGGCCGTTCGACGCATCCAGGATCTCGTTCTGGAGACGCTCGGTCATGGTCTTCTCACGACGACCCTTGGCGTAGCTGACGAGCCAGCGCAGCGCGAGGGTGTTCGCACGGTGAGGCTTGACCTCGACCGGGACCTGGTAGGTCGAGCCGCCGACGCGGCGGCTGCGGACCTCAAGGGTGGGGCGCACGTTGTCGAGCGCCTTCTTGAGGGTGGCGACGGCATCCTGGCTGTTCTTCGCCTCGACGCCGCGGAGGGCGCCGTAGACGATCGACTCTGCCAGCGACTTCTTGCCGTCGACGAGGATCTTGTTCACCAGCGAGGTGACGATCGGAGCGCCGTATACCGGGTCGTTGACGACGGGGCGCTTGGGGGCGGGACCCTTACGAGGCATCTAACTCAACCCTTCTTCGCGCCGTAGCGGGAACGAGCCTGCTTACGGTTCTTGACTGCCTGGGTGTCCAGGGCGCCACGGACGATCTTGTAACGCACACCGGGGAGGTCCTTGACACGACCGCCGCGGACGAGCACCAGGGAGTGCTCCTGCAGGTTGTGGCCCTCGCCGGGGATGTAGGCGGTGACCTCGGCCCCGTTGCGCAGCTTCACACGAGCGACCTTGCGCATCGCCGAGTTCGGCTTCTTCGGGGTGGTGGTGTAGACGCGGGTGCATACCCCGGCCTGCTGCGGGTTCGACTTGAGCGCCGGCGCCTTGGTCTTGGTGACCTTGGGCGAGCGACCCTTGCGAACCAACTGCTGAATGGTTGGCACGTTCTCTCCTCATAATGCTGCACGGTGACAGCGTGATGGGTTTCACATCATGACCCACCGGCACGCCTGATCAGGCGCGCTTTTGGTGTGATGGGTATGCCGTGGGGGCAGACCGGTATGGACCGGCGCCCGTGTGCAGGCACGCCGAGACGTGCACACACCTGATCAAGTGTAATGCCGCGTAACGTATGCGGTCAAATGACGGTGGATCCGGCGGTTCGTCGGCGTGTCCCCGCTCTGAGCGGGCCGGTTCTCAACGCAGATCGCGTATCCGCGCGACCACCGTGTCCGCATCACCACTGCGCCGCTCATAGGTGACGGCGATGGTGAGCAGCACGGCCCCGATCACGGCGAGCGTGATCCACCACGGCATCGATTCTATTCCCCGGCCGATCTGCACCGAGAACACGAACACGTTCTCGATCGGGAGCACGATCATGCCGAGGATGAAGGGTGCCGCCAAGCGCCTGCCCGCTCCGACCATGATCGCGGCGAGCGCGAGGACCATGACGAGGATCGCGCGCCAGGTCAACGGGTCGGTGAAGGTGGCGACGATGGAGGCACTCATCATCGTGATGATCCCCGGCGCGAGAAGGCGCCAGGAGCCGTGGTGCCCGGATGGCCACGCGTGCAGATCGCCTCCGCTCTCCGTCGTGCGCAGCCTCAGGCGATGGATGCCGGCGAGCAGGAGGAACGCGCCGAGCGGCAGCGAGAACCACTCCACTCTCAGGTCCCTCGGGCTCCATGCGACGACGCCGGTCACGAACGCGATCGCGAACAGGAACCACACCGGCGGCAGGGCGGTGCGCTCCGCGCGCACGGCCGCGACGAGCATGACGGCGAGGACCCCGATCATCAATGCCCACATCAGCCAGATCGATCCCCAGTCCCGTTCGATCGCCCACCACGTGCCGCCGGCGAGCGCGAGCACCGCGGGGGCGAACAGCCAGCGGGAGTCGCGCAGCGGTGAGTCCGCGCGGGCGGCGGCGCGGATCCCCAGCCCCGCGCACACGAGGATGATCGCCGCCGCCGCGGATGCGGCGAGACACGCGGCGAAGAGCGCCGCGCCGTGCAGGAGGACCAGATCGGCACCGAGACCCATCCTCACGCCCTCGAGCGGTCCGGCGAGCGCGGCGACGCCGGCTGCGACGAGCGTCGGCCGGACGAGCGTCCGCATCCGCGCTGCGACGGCGCGTCGACCGATTCGCGCGAACCACGCGCCGACACCCAGCAGCACCGCTCCGGCCGCGAGCAGCGCGAGCGCTCGCCACGGCAGCTCCCCCGCGGTGCGCGCATCCGGCTCGACGAGCACGAGCAGCGCGAGGCTCGGCAGCACGGCGACCCCGAGTCCTGCGGCGTAGAGTCCGCGCACGTCGATCCCCCGTGCGCTGAGGACCGCGGCGATCACCACCGACGCGAGCGCCGGCGGAAGCAGATACGCCTCGAGAAGGTCGACGCCGCTCATGCCCCACAAGCACCACAGCGCACCGGTGAACGCGGCACCCGCCACCCACCATCCGTAGCGGCGTCGCGTGAACACGGCGCTCGCGGACGCACCGATGCCGAGGATCACGAGCACGAGGAACGTCGTGCCGAGGCCTGCGGCCTCCCTCGCGATCGCCAGAACGGTCGCGATGGCACCTGTCAGCAGTGCCGAGGCCTCGATCGCCACGCGGGCGGCGGACGCCGCATCCGCCGCCAGTCCGTTGCCGCGCAGGGCGTCCCTGATCAGCGTCGTGCTCGGAAGCACGAGCGCCACGATCGCAGCGATGACGGGGAGCGTGACCGGCGACGCGCTGACGGCCAGCACCTGGGCGCCCAGGCACACCACGACGACCGCGACGGTCGGAACCAGCATCCCGCTCGCCACCGTGCGCAGCACGATGTTGAGACCGGGTCGCCGCGTCAGCACCAGCGACAGGGCGAGCGCGAACATCAGGGCGGTCGACATCGCGGTCCAGCCGCTGCGCTCGAACACGACCTGGACGATTCCGGCCGCGAACGGCACCGACGTGATCACGAGGACGGCATACCAGTCGCGGGCGCCTACGCGGGGCAGGAACGTCACGACGATCGCGCCGACGAGACCGGCGGACGTCACCAGGCACAGCACGGCTATGCTGCCGAGGTCCGTCTGCGTGAGCGCCTGGGCGAGGCAGACGAGTCCGTAGGCGAAGCCGGCGCCGACGTGCAGGAAGCGGATGCCGTGCGGCAGCGTCCTGCTCGCGAGCGCCAGCACGCCCAGCACGCCCACCCCGGCGATCGGCGCCGTCTGCGGGTCGGTCCAGGAGACGAGGATGCCGACGGCCGCTGCGGCGTGGACGCCGATGAGAAGGACCACGCGGTGCGCCGACACGGCGCGATCGGCCGTGCCCTCCGTTCTGCGCAGCGCGATGGCCGCCACGGCCGCCGAGCCCAGCACGATGACCAGGCGCGCCGCGAGCGGAAGCAGATCGCTGCAGGCGAGGGTGAGCACCGTGAGCACGGCGCCGGCGATCGCGACGACGTCGGTGACGGAGGAGAACCCGCGCAACGACTGGTGGCCCTCCCCCGCATCGCTGTCCATTCGGGCGTCGCGATCGCGCGCGAGGCCGCCGAAGAGGGCGAGCCCGCAGGCGACGCCGGCCATCCCGATGAGCGCCGCCCAGTCCGAGGGTGCCGTGAGCAACGCCCAGCCCTCTCCACGCGCGACCGCGTCGAGCAGGTCGATGAGCGTTGTCGCGGAGTACAGCAACGGCATCAGCCCGATCAGCGCGACCACGACGACTCCGCCGGCCGCGAGCGTCGACCGCGCGACCGTCCGCAGCCCCGGCACGACCGCGACGAGCGCGAACGAGAAGGCGGCGGCGGTCGGTAGCGCCGCCGGCAACCACTCGCCGGCGGACTGCGCCACAGGAGCGGTGATCGCGAACACGAGCGCCACCGTCGCCGAACCGCCGGCGACGAAGCTCCACCACTGCCGCAGCAGCTGCCGCGCCGCCAGAACGGCGTGCATCGAGATGAGCGCGAACACCGCGCTGAGAAGGAGCATCGCCAGCACCGTGACGCCGAGGGACAGGGCGCCGAGCACTGCGAGCGGCACGGCGCTGACGACGGCGGCCACCTGGAGCACGACGAGCGAGCGGGTCGCGATCCGCGGCGATACCGCGATGAGGAAGGTGGCGAGGAAGGCGGATCCGAGGTGCCCGAGAGCCGCGACATGGCTCCCGCCGGCCGCATAGCCGAGCATCGCCGGCACGGTCGCGATGGCCAGCATGGCGGCCCACTGCCATGCGCGGATCCGGAAGAGACGGCCGGCGCCGAGCATCACCGCGCCGCCGACGGCCGTGGCGCCACCGGCGAGCAGCCATGTCACGGCCTCGGTGCCGCCGAGCTGCGCGAAGGCGTAGACGTCGAGGCCGACGAACACGAGCCCGAGTCCGCCGACGGCCTCTGCGGAGAACTGCAGTCCGCGGCGGGCGAGCAGCCATGCGCCGCCGAGGAAGACGAGAGTCACCAGCCCGACGATCACGCTGCGGACACCGCGATCGGAGAGCTCGGGATTGAGGAACGTGAAGATGAGCGCTGCGATCGCGAAGAGCCCCGCTCCGGCGACCGCGAGCACGGACTGGATCGTGGCGCTCGAGCGCGGCTGCGGCTGCGGTGCCACCGCGTGCATCCCTGGCGGGGCCGGAGGCGGAGCCGATGCGGCGATCGTCGTGGAGGCGATCCCTGTCGGCGTCGGGGCGATGGCCGGGACGCTCGGAGGCGTCGGCACGAGCGGTACGCGGCTCAGCACCGCCTCCCGTGCGCGCAGCGCGGTCGCAGCCGCGCTCGACGCCTCCCACAGCTCGATCCCGTAGGCGCCGCGAAGATCTGCCCCGCAGGTGCGGCAGCATCCGTCGACGAGACGGTCGGCGGCGCACACGGGGCAGGTGCGGGGATCGAGGAGATGTCTGGCGACGTCCTCCCCCCAGGTGATCGTCTCGGTCGCGGTGCTCATCGCTGCCCCGTTCCGTTCGTGGTGCCGGCATCCTCGCCGGGAACCCAGCGCAGGATGTCGCCCGGCTGGCATTCCAGCACCTGGCAGATGGCGTCGAGCGTCGTGAAGCGCACGGCCTTGGCGCGTCCGTTCTTGAGCACTGCGACGTTCGCCGGCGTGATGCCGATGGCATCCGCGAACTCCTGCACGCTCATCTTCTTGCGCGCGAGCTGCACATCGAGATCGATGACGATGGGCATCAGACGACCTCGGACATGTCCTGCTCGAGCTGGAGCGCCTTGTGCAGCAGCCCGCGCAGCACGACGACCAGCAGCGCGAGTGCTGCGCTGACGACGATGCCGAGCACCGCGAGCAGGGTGAGCGAGAGAGAGACCGCGCGGCTCGCGATGATCACGATGTACGAGGCGGCGATCAGCACCCCTGCTGCCGCGAGCGCCCAGAGGATGATGTCGACGTAGCGGAAGGCGGCGGCGCTGAAGATGCGCTCTGCGCGCACCAGGGACAGCAGCCGCCACACGCACAGGAGCGTCACCTGCACCAGCGCGAGGAAGAGGACCGCGCCGATGATGCCAGGGATCTCGAGCTGAGCGACATCAGGATTGCGGATCGCCGTGACGCGGGCGACCTCGGGTATCACGAGGGTCTGGCTCGCGAGCAGCAGGAGCAGCATCACGGCGATCAGGGTCTTCAGCACTGCGGTCACACGGGGTTGCATCACTCTGCCTATCGATAAGCGTCCGGTATCTATCGAAAAACGATAGTCGGCATACCGTTCGCCGATCAAGCCGGCCGCGCGTCTCACAGCGAACGCACGGCTCCCGTCGCTACGGGGTCTCGGGGTCGAAGGGCGAGTCGAGCGAAGAGGTCAGCTCTTCCAGCAGCGCCTCGATCTGCGGCTCGACGTGCTGGGAGATGGCGGCCTGCACGTTGAGACGGTGCCGCAGCAGGATGCCGCAGATCTCACGGCCGACCATGTTGGCGTACTCGTCGGCGAGGGCGACCTCCTGCCGGAGCGCGGCCTTGGCCTCCTCCGTCAGCGGCGGAAGCGGCGGCAGTTCGACGCTCTCCGCATCCGCGAGCCCGGCGATCGTGAAGAGGAACGGCGCACCGGGCACAGGGTCGGGGTCGAGCGGCAGCCCCTCGAACTCCGGCTCGAGGTCTTCGGACGGCCGATAACTGCGGGCCCGATTGCGCGCGGCCTGCTGATCGAGCTCCTTCTGCAGCATCGGAAGGTTGCGTGCGGTGTACTCGGCGACCGCATGATCCACGATCGTCTTGATACGAGTGGACAGGCCGTGCTGCACGCCGTGCGGGACGTTGGCGCCGATGCCGGCGGCCGAAAGGATGGGCGAGCCGAGACAGCGGCGGCATGGGGCCACACGGCCCCGATGAGTGGCGGGCTCCCAACGCGGCACCCAGCGCAGCCAGGCCTCGACGGCCTGGTCGACCTGCGTCTCTAGCGACCGCTCCACGATCTCCAGAATAGGGTCATCCGCACGGATATCGCGTGAGTGGATCAGTTCTCGCTGAGATCATCGCGCTCCCACGGCCATCGCGGACGCGCCGCGCGCGTGCGCCGCAACGCGACACCGGCCCAGCCGGCGATCGCCGCCGTCGCGAGGATCACGAGGCTCGCGCCACCCGTGATGAGCTCCCCCATGACCGCCATGGCGCTCACGAAATCGCCGGTCACCACCAGGGCGCCGATCCCCGCCGCGAGCAGGTGAGCGAATGCCGTCCCGATCGAGATGGCCCAGACGGAACGGAACTTCGGATGCGCGATCCGCACCGCGAGGTAGAGGATGCCGCCGAACACCAGCACGGCGATGATCATGCCGATGATCCCCGGCGCCTGCCCGGCAGCCGGCACATCGATGATCTCGGCATCCCGCACGACGCTGAGCGCCCCCAGACCGAAGACGGCGACGGCGAAGAACCCGATCGTCGTCATCGCCGTCGCCTGGATGGCCGAAACCCCCGCGGGCCGAGGGCCGCGGGGGTCAGGCGTGGTGGTGTCCGTGATTACCTCGGAAGCGTGGGTCCGGCCTCGAGGGTGCGCTCGTACTCGCGCTGAGCCTCGAGGTTCAGTTCGGTCTTGCGGGCGCCGCTGCGGGCGACCCAGGCACCGAACCAGATGGTGAGCTCGCGTCCGAACACGAAGGCCGCGATCGCGAGAGGGGCGAGCAGTTGGCTGCCGACGAGCTCATTGCCCTCGGAGGTGGAGATCAGCCAGAACGGCGCCTCGAAGAGCTGACCCAGAATGTGCCCGGCGTAGGCGAACAGGCCGACGATGATGCCGAAGACGACCCACAGGCCCCAACGGCCGCGGTTGATGACGGCACCGAGCAGCCAGAACCCGATGAAGAACACGACGACGGGAACCCAGAAGCCCCAGGTCGTGAGCGGGGCGAGTGCGGCTTCGCCGATGTTCTCCCCCGTGACGTCGCCTTCGAGGGCGCCGAGGCCCAGGGCGGTGCCGAGGTAGAGGATCGCGAACACGATCGTCGCGAGGAGCCCGATGCCGGCAGCGGCGCCACGGTTGCCGCGGTCGCGCGGAGGCTCCGGAGCCTGCACGAAGATCGGCTGCTGCTGCTGCTGCTGTGTGACCGGCGCGGCCACGATGGCCGGTTCCGACGGGACGACACGCGTCTCGGCATCGTCCGTCACGGGAGGCAGATAGGCCGTGTCGGCGATCGAATCCTCCCGTCGTGCATCCGTGTCAGCGGTCGACGCCCGGTCTGCGGCGAAGAGTCCGGTCGTGGCGGCGGTGCCCCTGTCACCGTCGTCCGCGTTCGCGCGATCGTCGACGCTCGTGTCCGAGCGCTCGTTGAGCTCGGGCGTCGCGAAGGTTCCGGGATGGGACTTCTCTGCCTCTTCGAATGCGGCGAGGTCGGGATCCACGACCGGCTGATCGGCGGAGGTCGACTCGGCCGGCTCGTTGACGGAATCACGATCGCCAGGGACCTCGGCGCCCGCCGCAGCGGCGTCAGCAAGTCCCGCGTTCGCGCTGTCGACGACGTCGTCGACGTCTTTCGGCCGCTCGGGCTGGGGAACCTCGGGGTCACTCATGGGGGCGCCTCTCGTCGGATATGTGCAGTGCGAGGCTATCGCCGTGCGGGGCGACGGCCCCGGAGGCGTGCCGACGTGTCGCGTGACCCGCGGTGAGGCGCGCCGTCACTCCCCTGCCGGTGCGACCGCGCGCAGCGTGTCTCCGACGTAGTCGACGAGCATCGGCCCCATCGGCAGCGCCAGCCAGAGGAGCGCAACGATGACGCCTGCGCAGAACACCCCGGCGATCCAGCTCATCACCGGATTGCGCCCGTCCACTCGTGCCATGGCTCCAACGTACGACCGGCGTGCGCGTCCCCTCAGATGACACGCGAGGAACCGCCGCCGTCGCGGCTGTCTCAGCGCCGACGAAGCCGCCAGAGGAGCCAGCCCCCGATGGCGGGGATCAGGATGAACACGAGCAGGATGCCGGAGTGCCAGAGGTCGAGGGCGGAGGGGATGAGCGGGTTGCGCTCCGGCTCGCCCGTCGCACTCGCAGATGCGATGAGAGATCCGATCCACGTGATGATGGCGATCAGGGCACCCGTTGCGAACGGCAGCAGGATCGCGAGGGCCTTCTCCCAACGACGCCAGAGGCTGCTCGTCGCGACCATCACCGCTCCGACGAACCATCCGACCACCGGCACGACGAACCCGCCGAAGGCGAGCACGAGCGCGGCTGCGATCGCGAAGCCGCGGGAGTCGGCCAGTGGCGCCTTCGCGCTCGGTCGCGCGGCCGGCTCGGACGGCGCGTGAGCGATCGGTGCGCCGACGGGCACCTCGGCTCGCGCCTCCCGTGCGATCGTGCGAGGGTCGCCGAGCTGTGCGATGCGTGCTGCCGTGGACTCGGCATCCAGCCCACCCAGCTCCTCCGCGATGCCGTCATGGATCTCGGTGGCGACTCCGTGCGGGAGATCGCTCATCGCCGCGTCCAGTCGGCCCAGGAACTCGCGGCGCAGGCGGTCGGCGTCGGTATCGGTATCGGTCATGGTCGTTCCTCCCCGACGAGGCCCGTGACGACACGGGCGAAAGGCATCCATTGCACGCGGAACCGGACGAGCTGAGCGGTGCCGGAATCCGTGAGCCGGTAGTACTTGCGCACCGGGCCGCTCTCGGACGGCAGGTCGAACGTGCTGACCCAGCCGTTGTCGCGCAGACGCCCCAGCAATGGGTACAGCGTGCCGATGCTGGCGATCAGACCGGCGTCGGACAGAGCCTCCGCGAGCTGCCACCCGTACATCGGCTCACGCGAGAGCAGCCCGAGGACGCAGTACTCGACCACGCCCTTGCGCATCTGCGCACCGACGTCCGCTGTCATGCATCACAAGGTAGCATGCCTGGCAAGCTAGTCGGCGGCTCAGCCCTTCGTCGCTCCCGCCGTGAGGCCCCCGACGATGTACTTCTGCAGGAAGAGGAACAGGATCATCACCGGGATCGCCGCCATCACGGCGCCGGCCGAGAACGCCGACCAGTCCGCGTAGCGCGGATTGGACACGAGCTTGGTGAGTCCGACGACGAGCGTCTGCTGTTCGGGATCGATCAGGATGACGCTCGCGACCACGTATTCGTTGACCGTGCCGATGAACGAAAGCAACCCGACCACTGCGAGGATCGGCGCGACGAGTCGCAGGATGATCGTGAAGAAGATGCGCGCGTGGCCGGCCCCGTCGATGCGGGCCGCCTCGTCGAGCTCCTTCGGGATGGTGTTGAAGAAGCCGTACATCAGGTACGTGTTCACGCCGAGCGCGCCACCGAGGTAGACGAGGATCAGACCCGTGTGCGTGTTGAGGCCGATCGCCGGGAACCAGTCCCCCAGCGTCGTCATCAGCAGGAAGATCGCCACCACCGCCAGCAGCTGTGGGAACATCTGCACGACGACGATCGTGACGAGCCCCACGCGGCGCCCCGCGAAGCGCATGCGCGAGAAGGCATATGCCGCGCACGCGCCGATGAACACGGTGGTGAAGCCGGTGACGAGCGCGATCACGAGAGTGTTCAGGAACCACAGTCCGTACGGGTTCTGCGGATCGGTGAGGATGCGGACATAGCTGTCGATGCCGACCGCGGAGAACAGCTGGTTGGAGCCGGTCAGCGTGCCGCGCGGGTTCAGCGAGGCCGAGAGCACGTACAGCAGCGGGAAGATCGCGAACAGGCTCGCGACGACCGCGACCAGGTGGCGCCAGCCGGTGTCGGCGAACCAGGCACCGAACGAGCGGCGCCGACGACGGGTGGTTGGAGCGGAAGCGACGGTCATCTCAGTTCAACTCCTCGAGGGCCTTGGTCTTTCGGAAACTGATGATGGAGATCGCCGCGACCACGATGAAGATCAGGATCGTGAACGCCGAGGCCAGACCGTAGTCGCGGGTCTGCCCTGTGAACGCGACCTTGTAGACCATCGAGATCAGGATGTCGGTGTGCCCGACGGGGATCGACACGTCCTCGAAACGAGGCCCGCCCTTGGTCAGCATGTAGATGAGGTTGAAGTTGTTGAAGTTGAAGGCGAACGACGAGATCAGCAGAGGTGTCGTGGTCACGAGGAGCAGCGGCAGCTTGATGCGCCGGAACACCTGCCACGGATTGGCGCCGTCCATGACCGCCGCCTCGTTCACGTCCTCGGGGATGCCCTGCAGCGCCCCCATGCAGACCAGGAACATGTAGGGGAACCCGAGCCACAGGTTCACGATCAGCACCGAGACCTTCGCCAGCACGGGATCAGTGAGCCACGGGATGGATGCCCCTCCGAACACGACCTGATTGAGGAAGCCGAAGCTCTCGTTCATCATTCCGGCCCAGACGAGCGCCGAGAGGAAGGCGGGGAACGCGTACGGGAGGATGAGCAGGATGCGGTAGCCGTTGCGGAAGCGCATCCGCGTGTTGTTGAACACGATCGCCAGCAGCAGACCGAGGAAGAAGGTCGTGGCGACCGAGATCAGGGCGAACGCGAACGTCCAGATCGTCACCGAGATGAGCGGTCCGCGGATCGATGCGTCGGTGACCGCGCGCACGAAGTTGTCGAAGCCGACCGTGATCTGCCAGCCGGGCAGCAACTGCTCTCCGTCATCGGCGGTGAAGGCCCCAGTGCCGTTGTCGTCGTAGACCGTGCCGGAGCGCACGTCGGTCATGGTGCCTGCGTCCTCGTCGTACTCGAGTGAAGAGACGTAGAGGAAGCCGCTCTGGCCGTCCGGCGTGCGGATCGCGCCGTCGTTGGGGTCGTCGCTGAAGTCGACCGAGAGCTGCTCGACCTCGCTCGACCGCGCGAGCACCTGAGCGAAGGTCAGCGACTCCCAGCCGTCCGCAGCGACAGCCCTGTCGCCCTCCATCGTGGCGCCGTCGACCTCCTGCAGAGGCTGCTCGTTCGTACCGACGGAGACGTCACCGTCTTCGGGGTCGGTGACGAGGAGCCCGAGGGTGCCGAACTGCTCGACCACGGTGACCGGGTAGGTCGGCGAGTCCTCGACGCGCTCCTGGGCGGATGCCATGAGAGCTGCGACCGCCTGGTCCTTGCTGCCGTTGTGACCGGTGCCGTAGTTGGTGAAGCCGATGTAGCCGGTGTACAGCAGCGTGAACACCTGGAAGAGGATCAGGAAGATGATCCCCGGCGTGAGGTACTTCGCTGCGACGCGCCTGCGCGAGAAGTAGATGTAGTTGACCAGGACCGCGACCACGACCACGAGGGCGAGGACGAGCCACTCCTGGTGGGTGAACAGCACGAAGGCCGCATACAGTGCGACGGCGTCGACCACTGCGAGCAGCAGGATCTTCAGCAGCATCCATCCGATCCGGCCGGATGCGGCCTCCGCGATGTCCGCCGCCTGGCGCTGCCGTCTCGTCGGCGGCTTCTGAGGCTCTGTGGTCGTGTTCGTGTCCGTCATCTCTCGCCCGTCGTCGTTCTGCCGGGGTGGGGCCGACCCCACCCCGGCAGAAGGAACAGTGTTACTTGATCGCTGCCGTCACGTCTTCGACGAGCTTCTGCCATGTCGCTGCGGGATCCGCACCGTTGATGACAGCCGCCTCTGCGACGCCCCAGAACTCCCAGACGGAGCCCATCGCCGGGATGGCCGGCATCGGCACAGCGTCTGCACCGACGGTCTTGAACCCGGCGATGATCGGGTCGGACGCCGCCGTGTCCGCCGCGGCGGTGAGAGCGGGAAGGATGTTGCCCGACTCGAACAGTGCGAGCTGCACCTCTTCGGTGCCGAGGTAGTTCACCAGGAAGTCGTTCGCGGCGACCTTGTTCTCGGACTCGCTGCTGACGAAGAAGCCCTTGACCCCGGCGAACGGCGAGGCCGCTTCGCCCGTGGGGCTCGGGATCGGGTCGATCGCGACGTTGACGCCCGCGTCGACGGCTGCGCCGACGTTCCACGGGCCGGTCAGCCAGAATGCGGCCTGACCGTCGATGAACTGCTGCTTGGCGATCTCACCGTCGACGTCGGTGTTCAGCGTGCCGGCGGCGCCCTGCGCTCCGAGCCAGGTCGAGAACGCGGCTCCGCCTTCGCTGCCGAGCTGCAGATCGGTTGCGTCGTAGGATCCGCTGTCGTCCGTGCCGAACACGGGTGCACCGAACGCGGTCTGGAACGGGTAGAGGTGGTACGGATTGCCCTCGACGCCCTGCTCCACCACGAACGGCTGGGCGAGGCCGGCGGCCTTCCCCTTGGCGATCATGTCATCGAAGCCGGTGGGGGCATCCGGGACCAGATCGGCGTTGCGCAGCACGGCGATGTTCTCGACGGCGTACGGAAGCATGTAGACGGTGCCGTCATAGGTCGCCGCCTGCAGAGCGACGGGCAGGTAGTCCTCGGCGCTGTCGCCGAGTTCGAGCGGCGCGACGACACCGTTGGTGGAGAGCTCGCCCAGCCAGTCGTGCGCGCCCATGGTGATGTCGGGGCCCTTGCCGGTCGGGACCTGCTGGATGAAGTCGTCCTTGATCGTGTCGACGTCCTTCGCGACGACCTCGACCTCGACTCCGGTCTTGTCCTGGTAGGCGTCAGCCGCTCCCTTGAGAGCGTCGACGCGCTCGGCGTCGACCCAGACGACGAGCGAACCCGCGTCGCCTTCGGCGTCTGCGGAGTCGTCGGTGGCGCCGGTGGCGCAACCTGCCAGCGTCAGCGTCGAAACGACGGCGATCGCGCCGAATGCGGCGATGCCCCTCATGTTCACCTTCATTGGTGTGTGCCTCTCTCAGTGCGTGACCGACCGGCACTGCCGATGGATGCATCGGTGCAGGCCGCTCGCGCCTGCAATACTGCAAGCGCTTACAGTATGCAACGAACTCGACCGCACACGCAATGCCTGACAGCCTCGATACCAAGCTGTAATAGTGCAACCACTCGGCGCTGCGGACGTGGAAGCGCTTCCAGATCTGTCATACCAAGGGTGGGTCGATAGACTGAGCGCATGGCAGACTCATCCTTCGACATCGTCAGCAAGGTCGACCACCAAGAGGCGGAGAACGCCCTCAACCAGGCGCGCAAGGAGATCGAGCAGCGCTACGACTTCAAGGGCACCGGCTCATCGGTCGAGTGGAGCGGCGAGTCCATCCTGATCAAGGCGAACACCGAGGAGCGGGCGAAGGCCGTGCTCGACGTGTTCCAGTCCAAGCTCATCAAGCGGGGCATCTCGCTGAAGAGCCTCGAGTCGGGCGCCCCGTTCGCGAGCGGCAAGGAGTACCGCATCGTCTCCACGCTCAAGGACGGGATCTCCTCGGAGAACGCGAAGAAGATCAGCAAGATCATCCGCGACGAAGGCCCGAAGAGCGTGAAGAGCCAGATCCAGGGCGACGAGCTGCGCGTGCAGTCCAAGAGCCGCGACGATCTGCAGGCAGTGATCGCACTGCTCAAGGGGTCCGACCTCGACGTCGACCTGCAGTTCATCAACTTCCGCTAGAGCGCGCCCCATCCGGTGACCCATCGTTCCAGCCGGGCATAGGCATCGTCTCGCGCCGCTTTCCGCGACAGGAACACGTCGTGAAGGGCGCCGTCGACGCGTTCGATCGTCACCGACGAACCGAGCTTGAGCGCACGCCGCGCGATGTCGTCGACGACGAGCACCGTGTCTGCCGTGGTGAGCTCTTCCGACCAGCGGCTCGGCACTGCTGAACGGGCCGAGAGCAGCACGCACACCGGAGAGGTTATCGAGAGCCCCTCGGCGACCGCTCGGTGACCGCGGAGGATCGCGTGCAGCCATCCGGCGTGCACCGGCATCGACGGCACCGGTCGCCACGAAGGATTCGTCTCGACGACATCATCAGGGTCGGCGGCCTCCGCCTGCGCCCTCGCGTAGAAGCCGAGGTCGATCTGCGGTGCGACATCGAGCGGCCGCAGCCGCGCCTGCAGTTCGACGACCGGGGCGATCGCGGCGCGCAACGGTGCGAGCTGGAACTCGAGCCAGGGCGAGTTCAGGATGACGGCATCCGCGACGCCCTGATGCCGGGACGCCCACAGGCTCAGCACGAGTCCTCCGGTCGAATGCCCCATGAGCACGAGGCGACGAGGGCCGGTCGATTCCGCGGTGTCGTCCGCGATCGCATCGAGCGCGGCACCGATGTCCTCGTCATACGTCGTGAGATCGGCGATGTAACCCGGCGTCTGACCCTCGCGAAGGCTACGACCGTACTTGCGCAGGTCGAGAGCGTGGAAGCGCGCACCGCGCGAGGTCCAGAAACGTGCCAGCCGCTTCTGGAAGAAGTAGTCCGACCACCCGTGGACGTACAGCACGTCCACGCCGTCGAGCAGCGGCGCGACCGCGTCGGTCTCCGGCCGCCCGCTCATGCGGCGGATGAATCGCTCCCAGCCGCTCGGTCGTCGCGGGTCGATCGCCTCCGGCAGTGCCCGCACGAGCGTCGCGACGACAGGACCCTCGTCGTCTTCGCCGAGCGGGAGGGTGCGCTGCGTGAACTCGTCGCCCAGTACGTCCGGCACCCATTCGGTCATGCAAGCCACCCTACTCAGTGCGCTCTCGCCACCTCGCGCCGTACGCCCCGTCCCCTAGGCTGAGCGCAACATCGCGCGCCCAGGGCAGATGCCGCAGAAGGCGCACCACCTCGGAGGGTCATATGTCACGTCTGCATCGTTCATCCGTGCTGCGCACCGCAGCGGCCATGTTCGCACTCGTCACCGCCGTGGCAGTCAGCGGATGCGCCTCGGCCACCCCCGACGGAGAGACGCTCCCACCGGTCATCGTCGACATCAACGAGATCGACGGCACGACGGTCGAAGTCGCCGAAGGAAATGCGATCGATCTGACCGGCGACGACGAGACCTACCTGGATTGGACCGCCGAGATCGACGACCCGGAGGTCGTCGCCTTCGTCCCTGGCAAGGACGACGGCAGCGCGCAGTTCAACCCCGGGCTGGACGCCGTCGGAGTCGGTGATTCCGAAGTCACCCTCGAGAACTCGACCAGCGGCGACACCGTCACCTTCACGGTCGAGGTCACCGCACCGGCGGAGTAGCGCTCACTCGCCGCGCGAGATCCGCACCATCTCATCGCGGGGGACGACTTTCACACGCGCGCGTTCATGCGGCGCACCGAGGGCGACCTCGTGCTGGTCGAGCCGGTGCCAGCCTTCGAGATCCGTCCACTTGACTCCGCGCGATTCGAGCAGCGCGGGGATGGCCGCCTCGGACGGGTCCTCCGGCTGCCACCACGACCCCTGATCGTTGACCAGGTGCTGGACGGTCTCCATGGCGTCGGATTTGGTGTGACCGATGAGCCCGACGGGTCCGCGCTTGATCCACCCGGTGGCGTACACGCCCGGCACGCGCTGGTTGGAGTCCTTGGCGAGCACCTGGCCCTCGTGGTTGGGGATGACGCCGTGCTTCTTGTCGAACGGCACCTCGCTGAGAGGCGAACCGAAGTAGCCCACCGCACGGTACATCTGTCCGATCGCGATCTCGCGCATCTCCCCCGTGCCGCGAAGCCCGCCTGAGCCGTCCGGCTCGGTGCGCTCGTAGACGATCGCTGCGACCTTGCCGTCGGCATCCGTCCTGATCTCGACGGGCTTGGCCCAGAAGTGCAGATGCAGGCGACGGCTCGCCTCTCCGCCGGCGTTGTTCACCGAAGGACGCGTGCGCCACTGCTGCAGCACCCGGTCGATGACCTTGACCTGCTTGTTGCTCGCGATCGCGGCGAGCGACGCGTCGTCGTAGTCGAAGTCCTCGTCGTAGACGACCATGTCGACGTCGCGCAGCTCTCCGAGTTCACGCAGTTCGAGCGGCGTGAACTTCACCTGCGCGGGGCCGCGGCGGCCGAACACGTGCACATCGGTGACCTTCGACGCAACGAGACCGGCGTGCACGTTGTCGGGGATCTCGGTCGGCAGCAGGTCCTCCGCGTGCTTGGCGAGGATGCGGGCCACGTCGAGCGCGACGTTGCCGTTGCCGAGAACGGCGACGGACTCCGCATCCAGCGTCCACTCGCGCGGCACGTCGGGGTGTCCGTCGAACCAGCTGACGAAGTCGGCGGCTCCGTACGATCCCTCTGCGTCGATTCCGGGGATGTCCAGCTTCGTGTCGCGGATGGCGCCGGTCGCGAAGATCACGGCGTTGTAGTGCTTCTTGAGGTCGGCGAGAGCGATGTCCTCGCCGAAGCGCACGTTGCCGAAGATGCGGATGTCGCCACGATCGAGCACGTCGCGGAGCGCGTTGATGACGCCCTTGATGCGCGGGTGATCGGGCGCGACGCCGTAGCGGACGAGGCCGTAGGGCGCGGGGAGCTGCTCGAACAGGTCGATCGACACCTCGAACGACCGCTCGGTCTTCAGCAGGATGTCGGCGGCGTAGATGCCGGCGGGGCCCGCCCCGACGATGGCCAGGCGGAGCTTGGTCATGAGTGTCCTTTCGGATGCTGCGGCGATCGATCCACGATCAGCTGCTGCGTTCAGCGAGTGATTCTGCGAAGCGGGTCAGCGCTTCGCGCACGGTGCCCTTGGGCAGCGGTGCCAGGGCTTCGATGGCGTCGCGCGTCCAGGTGCGCGCGAGCTCGAGCGTGTTCTGCGTCACGATGTGGTCGCGCAGTCGCGCCAACGGCTGATCGAGGATCGCGGGGTCGGCGCCGTCGGCGATCCTCGCCACGCCGTCGTCGATCTGCGCCGCGAGGGCGGCGGACGCGGCATCCGTCTCGGCCTTCAGCAGCAGGTACGGCATGGTCGGCACGCCGGCGCGGAGGTCGGTGCCAGGGACCTTGCCGGTCTCCTCCGGCTTCGACGACAGGTCGATCACGTCGTCCAGCAGCTGGAAGGCGACGCCGACCTTCTCGCCGTACACGCGCAGCGGCTCTTCGAACTCGGCCGGCGCGTTCGAGAAGATCGCACCGCCCTGTGTCGCGGCCGCGATCAGCGATCCGGTCTTGTCCGCCAGCACCTGGATGTAGAACTCGATCGGGTCATCGCCCGGTTGCGCACCGACGGTCTCGTGCAGTTGTCCCATCACGAGGCGCTCGAAGGTGTCGGCCTGCAGGCGGATGGCGCGGTCGCCGTAGCGCGACATGAGCTGGCTCGCACGGGAGAACAGGATGTCGCCGGTGAGGATCGCGACGCTGTTGCCCCACACGGCGTGCGCTGCAGGGACTCCGCGTCGGCGGTCGGCGCCGTCCATGACGTCGTCGTGGTACAAGGATCCGAGGTGCGTCATCTCCAGCGCCTTGGCGATGTCGATCACGGCAGGGATGTTGCCCTCGCCGAGTTGTGCGGTCAGCAGCGTCAGCACGGGGCGGATGCGCTTTCCGCCGGCCTCGTAGAGGTAGCGGCTCGCGGCATCCGCGACGGAGTCGGCGACGCGGAGGTCTTCGGCGAGCCCATTCTCGACGAGCTCGAGGCCCTCTTCGATCTGGTCTGCCACCCGGCGCGCGGCGCGGCCGATGAATACGCGGTCGCTGAAGCCGAGACGGCTCGCGAGTCGCGAACCCGGGGCGGCAGGGCTCGAAGTCACGGTTCCACCCTACCTGGGGCTCACGCCTTCTTCGGTCGCGTGCTCCCAGCCGCCTTCGCGGCCTTGGCGGGCTTGGCAGACCGGGCGGGCCTTGCCGGCTTGATCCCGCGGTGCAGCGCGACGATGCCGAACGAGAGATTGCGGTAGGCGACGTCCTTCCACCCCGCCTCACGGAGCCACGCGGACAGCGTCCGCTGATCGGGCCAATCCTTGATCGACTCGTTCAGATAGTCGTAGGCGTCGCCGTTCGTGCCCGCGACACGTGCGACACGGGGCAGCACCTGCGCGTTGTAGAAGCGGTACAGCCCGCGGAACACCTTCCCAGGAGGCGTGGAGAACTCGTTGATGACGATTCGTCCACCCGGTCTGGTGACGCGCAGCAGTTCGGCGATCGCCTTCTTCGGCTGCTGCACGTTGCGCAGTCCGTACGACATCGTCACGGCGTCGAACTCGTCGTCCGCGAACGGCAGGTTCATGGCGTCGGCCTCGACGAACGACAGGTTCGGGAGGTGCCCGTGACGACGACGGCCCTCCGCGAGCATGCCTGGCGAGAAATCGGCGGCGACGACGTCGGCCCCGCTCATCGCGAGGGACGCAGACGAGGATGCCGTGCCGGCGGCGAGATCGAGGATCCGCTCGCCGCGCTTGGGAGCGACCGCGCGGGTGGTGGCGGCACGCCAGAGCGCGTCGTTGCCGAACGTCATCGCGGTGTTGGTGCGGTCGTAGCCTGCGGCGACCTGATCGAACATGCCGCTGACGCCCTGGGGATCCTTGCCGAGGTCGGCGCGTTTGGACTCAGTCACGCTTCCAGTCTAGGTCGGTCGAACTTCAGCGCCTCCAGACGATCGAGCCAGACATCGGCCGTCGCATCGTCGAACGGTGCGTGCTGCGCGCGCACGCGCGTCTCGAGGTCGAGGGTGAGCGCCTCGAGGTGAGCCATGACATCGGCGGGATAACCGAATCGGATGCTGTGCTCGGCCCACTCGTCTCGATCATCGACCCACGTTCCGCTCGGCCCCTCCGCGGGGTCGCGATCGCGCTCGAGACGGATCACGTCGAGATCCATGTCGATGCCGGTGGCGAGCGACGGATCGTCTGACCAGTGGATGTCCCAGCCGAGATCGATGTAGATGCGCATGCCGATCGGGTGATCGCGATTCACCGTGAGAGCGAAGTCGCCCGACGCCGGAACGAGCGTGACGTTCGGCGCTGCGGCGTGGAACTCGGCGCCGGGTCGGATGCTGTGCCATCCGCTCGGCTGCCCGATCCAGTCGCCCCAGCGATCGCTGCCGAGGTAGACGCAGTCATGCCGCCAGTGGGTGGATCCGTCCCACTTGCGCCACTGGAAGATCATCTCGGCACCGGGGTCGGGTCGCGCGCTCATGCGTTCACTCTATGCACCGGATCGGACAACTATTCTGGGGAGGTGAGCAGAAGCCTGATCGTGCAGACCCGTGAGATCGATCCGGTCGAAGACCTTCTGGCCTACGCACACCCCTCCGCCCCGCTGGCCTGGCTGCGTCGGGGCGACGGGATCGTCGCTGTCGGCGAGGCGATGCCCGCGTCCATCCGCATCCCGGCCGGCACTGCATCCGTTCGGTCCGCGATGATGGCGGATGCCTGGCGCGAGCTCGCGTCCGCGGCAGAGGTCGATGACCCGATCAACCTGCCGGGCACCGGGCTGGTCGGCTTCGGCGCCCTGACGTTCGACGAGGATTCCGCCTCCGACAGCGTGCTCATCGTGCCGTCGGTCATCCTCGGCAAGCGCAAGGGCCGGGGCTGGATCACGCGCATCGCGCTCGCGGGCGATGAGCTTCCGCAGGACCGGCCGGACGCCACGCTCGAACGGCGTGCCTACGGGCCGCACTGGGCCGGCACCCTCGGCCCCGGACAGCAGACCCCCGACGGCTATCAGGCCTCCATCCGCGCCGCGCTCGCGCGTATCGGCTCCGGCGAGATCAGCAAGGTCGTGCTCGCACGCGATCTCGCCGGAACCGTGCCGGGTGGAAGCGACCTGCGCAGACTCGTGCGCGAACTCTCGACGGGGTATCCCGACACCTGGACCTTCGCCGTGGACGGCCTGATCGGTGCGAGTCCGGAGACGCTGGTCACTGTGCAGGACGGGGCGGTGACCGCGCGGGTGCTCGCGGGGACGATCGGCCGCGGGGCGGATGCCGATGAGGACACGGCCGCATCTGCATCGCTGTCGTCGAGCGTGAAGGACATCGACGAGCACGAGTACGCGGTGCAGAGCGTGCTGATCTCGCTGCGTCCGCATACCAGGGCGCTGGCCTCGAGCGAGCAGCCGTTCCTGCTCAAGCTGCCCAACCTGTTCCATCTCGCCACAGATGTCGAGGGCGAGTTGTCCGATGGCGCGTCCGCGCTCGATCTCGTCGGCGCCCTGCATCCGACCGCGGCCGTCGCCGGAACCCCGACGAAGGCCGCGATCGCCGCGATCCGCGTTCTCGAGCCCTTCGACCGCGGCCGCTACGCGGGCCCTGTGGGCTGGGTCGACGGCGACGGCAACGGCGAATGGGCGATCGCGCTGCGCTGCGCGCAGTTCGAGGTCGGGTCCCTGCGCGGTGCGGATGATGCCGCCACGCTCGATGTGACCGCCTACGCTGGTGCCGGCATCGTGGCCGCGAGCGATCCCGAGAAGGAGCTGCTCGAGACCAGGGTGAAGTTCCGGCCGCTGGTCGACGCCCTGGCCTGATTCAGCGGCTCACGACCGTGCCTGCGTCGACGATCGCGTCGACGATCCGTTCCGCGACGGCGACCGCATCGATCTGCTCAACGATGCGGATCGTGCCCTCCCCCGGCTGGAAAGAGGTGCGCCCTTCCCCGTCGCCCGTGCGCTCGATCCGGATGCTTCCCGTGCCTGAGAACGCGAACAGTTCCGGCTCTACCAGGGTCAGTACGGTCACCGGATCGTGCGGAACGTTCCATTCCTCGTTCCAGAACCTCCACCACTGCTCGATCTCGGCGACCAGCAGACGACCGAGATCGCCTGCGTCGCCCATCCGATTCACCTGGTCCTTGCGGATCTCGACGAAGCGCGTGATCTCCAGACCCGTGACCGTCGCGGGGATGCCGGCCGAGAACACGATCTCTGCGGCAGCGGAATCGCTGCGGAGATTGTGCTCCGGTTCATCGCCGACGAAGGCTCCTCCCATGATCCAGAGATGGCGGACCGCACCGGCGAACCGGTCATCGGCGCGGATCGCCGCCGCGATGTTCGTGAGCGGCCCGATCGCCATCACATCGATCTCGCCCGGCTGGGCGATCACGGTCTTCACGAGGAAGTCGACGGCATCCTCGTCCTCGATCCGTTCGGTCTCGAGATCGTCGTGCAGCGCGCCCTCATGCCCCGCCCACCACACCTCTCGACCGGACAGCGTCTCCTCTCGTCCGGCGTACACCGGAACGTCGCGGCCCGAGAGGCCGATGATGCGTCGCGCCAGACGGGCACGGAGCGCGACGTCGCCGTACACTGTGGTGACCCCGATGAGATCGACGTCGCTGATGCCGAGCAGTTGGCTCAGCGCCATCGCGTCATCGACATCGGTGCCGAGGTCCGTGTCGAGGATGATTCGGTGGGTGCGCACGCGCGTACTCCTATTCCGGCCATGTCACGCATGGCGACAGTGCTACTTGAGTCCGGTCGTGGAGACGGACTGGATGAAGTACCGCTGGAAGCCCAGGATGATCACCAGCGGTATGAGGATGAGGATCACGGAGGCCGCGAACAGCACCCCGTAGTCGACGGCGAACTGCCCCTGCAGATTGGACAGGGCCACTGGTCCGACGATGTGCGCA
Source organism: Microbacterium shaanxiense (assembly GCF_054779995.1). Lineage (NCBI taxonomy): Bacteria > Bacillati > Actinomycetota > Actinomycetes > Micrococcales > Microbacteriaceae > Microbacterium > Microbacterium shaanxiense. Next base: position 86,673 of record NZ_BAAGXE010000003.1, read on the forward strand.
CGATCCGTTCCCATCAGCAGCGGCCACACGTAGGCCTGCCATTGGAACAGGAAGAGCATGAGACCCGCGCCGATGAGCGACGGCACGGACAACGGCAGGTAGATCCTCCAGAAGACGCCCCACCAGCCCAGCCCGTCCAGGCGCGCCGCCTCGACCAGGTCTTCGGGGACGGCGAGGAAGAAAGTGCGCAGCAGGAAGATCGCCATGCCGTTGCCGAGCCCGGGCAGTATCAACCCGAAGAACGTGTTCTGCAGATTCCAGTCCCGGAACATGTCGGCCAGCGGGATCGCGATCGCATCGAACGGGATCAGGAAGGACAGGATGACGACGGAGAAGAGCACGCCCCGCCCGCGGAACTGGAAGGCCGCGAGGCCGTAGGCCGCCGTCGCGCAGATCGCGAGCCCGAAGATCACCGTCACCAGGCTGATGAACAGCGAGTTGAGGATGGCTCGCCCCAGGTCCGAACCCGCCAGCGCCACGTAGTTGTCGAACGTGGGGGTGAGCGTGAGGAACGTCTGCCATTCCAGGGGGTTGAGATAGCGGAAGGTCTCCGCGCCGGGACGCAGCGAGTTGATCGCAGTCCACCACAGCGGGATGAGGAACGCGATTCCGATCGCGGCGCCCAGCACCGATGTGCCGAAGAGGCCGAGACGGCGCCGGGGCGCCCTGCCGCGCGCACTAGGGGTCATGTTCACCGTCATGTCAGTCCTCCGCCTTCAGCAGCCGGAACTGCACCCCGACGATCAGCACGGTGACCAGCACCAGGATCACGACCTCCGCCTGCGCGGTGTTCAGATCTCCGAGCGTGTACGCGCGGGTGAAGATGTCGTACATCAGCAGATTGGTCGACCCTTCCGGTCCGCCCTTGGTGAGGATCTGCACCGGTGCGAACACGAGCAGATTGGAGACGGTGTCCGCCACCAGCACGAACGCGAGCGGCCGGCGGACGAGCGGGAACGTGATGCTCCACAGCTGCCGCCACGACGATGCACCGTCCAGCGATGCCGCCTCGTAGTAGGAACGCGGTACGTCGTTGATCCCGGCGATCAGGAACATCATCCAGTAGCCGACGCCGATCCAGGAGAGCAGCACCATGATCGAGACGAGCGCCTGCTGCGGGGATGTGAGGAACGGCTGCGGTGGGATGCCGAAGAGGTCGAGGAACGCGTTGGCCAGTCCGTCAGGCCGGTAGATCACGCTCCACATCACCGCCGAGACCGCAGGGGGCACGGCGATGGGGAGGATGACGAGCGAACGCCAGATCTTCGCACCGGCGAGCCGCTTCGTGTACAGCACGGCGAGCAGGAACGACACGGCGACCTGGATCGGGTTGATCAGGACGGTGAACAGCAGGGTCACACCCAGAGCGCCTTGGAAATCGGGACTCGCGAACAGGTCGATGTAGTTGCCGAGCCCGACGAAGCGATCCCCGCTCAGGAGGCCGCTCTGGAACATGCTCTGCCACAACGCCACAGCGGCGGGTGCGATGCGCAGGACCAGCAGCGCGATCAGCGCGGGAGCCAGGAAGGCGAGCGCGATCAGGAGAGGGCTGCTTCGCCGCCGCGGTCTGCGCGCCGCCGTTCCGGTACGGGCGGCGACGCCCGTACCGGACGACAGACGCGACGTCATTACAGCTTGTCCCAAGCGGCTTCGATCTGGCTCGCGGCCTGTTCGAGCCGCTCGGCCGCGTCGGCGCCGTTGCGGATGTCGGCGAAGGCCTTGTTCATCTCCGCCTCGAACTGCACGTAACCGACCGATGTCGGGCGCGATACCGCGGTGTTCTCGACCTCGAACGAGATGAGATCTGCGACACCTGCCGCGCGCTCGCCCCCGAGCTCTTCGAGACCGGGGAGATACTCGGCTTCCGCGTCGGTGTTGGCCGGGATGATCGTCGTCGCTTCGGCCGTGGACAGCGCGCCCGCCGCGTCGAATGCCGCGAACTCGAGGAACTCGCGCGCGGCGTCCTTGTTCTTCGACGCGGTGTTGATCCCCCACGACCAGGACCCGGTCGGCGTCACGGCATCTCCGCCCTCGAAGTACGGCATCGGCGCGATGCCCCAGTCGAAGTCGGCGTCCGCAGCCATCCGGCCGACGTCCCAGGGGCCTCCGACGAAGAAGGCGGCATCGCCGTCGCTGAAGATCGGCGCTGTCTGGAAGCCGCCGACGCCGCGCGGGGAGAGCCCGCTGGCGAACGTCTCGCCGTACCAGTCCATCGCCTGAATCCACGCGTCGTTCGTGATGTCGGTCGTCAGCATCTCGTCGCCGACGATTCCGGATCCCCCGCCGAGCGATTCCGCGAGCGGCTGCAACTGGTAGTACGCCTCGATCTGCTCGAGCACCAGACCGTACTGCGTTCCCGACGCCTGCGCTGCGCGACCCGCCTCTTCGATCTGCTCCCAGGTCCATCGAGCCTCTGGGTCCGCGGTCGGCGCCTCGATGCCGGCCGCCGTGAGGGCGTCACGGTTGTAGAACATCAGTTGCGTCGAGTTCCACACCGACAGCGCCCACATCTTGCCGTCGTAGAGATTGATCTCGTACTGGCCCTCGCTCGTGGCCGCCTTCGCCTCACCCTCGAGATCGCTGAGGTCCTCGAGGAATCCCTGCGCCGCGAGCTGGGAGAGGTTGGGCTGATCGACGCCGTAGACGTCGATGGTGTCGTCGCCCGCGCCCAGCCGCTGCTGCAACGTGCTGGAGTACTGGTCGAAGGGCACCTGGGTGTACTCCACCGTGATGTCGGGATGCGAGGCCTCGAAGGCGTCGATGACCGGCGCATAGGTGGCCGGGTCGTCGGTGCCGAGGAACTGCAGTGTCCCCTCGGCGGAACCGGAGTCATCCGCGGCGGCCGAGCAGCCCGCGATGAACAGTGCTCCGATCGCTACTGCGGCAACCGACGCTGCTCGTGAACGCTTCATTGGTTCACCTTCCTGATGTGGGTGGGGCGTCGGTCGGGAAGCCGACGTCTAACCGCATAGACGAAGCGGTTAGATGGAACTCTAAACGACGCGGGGAGCGCACCGCAAGATGCACCGATCCTGTTAGCATCCAAGCAGGTCTAACCGCTTAGCCACCGCAGAGGAGAGTAGATGTCCACCGGACGCGATGTCGCCGCGCTCGCCGGCACCTCCACTGCCGTCGTCAGCTATGTGTTCAACAACGGTCCGCGAAACGTCTCCCCCGAGACGAAGGAGCGCGTGCTCGCCGCCGCTGCCCAGTTGAACTACCGCCCGAACGCGCTGGCCCGCGCCCTCAGCTTCGGCCGCACTGCGACTATCGGGCTGATCGTTCCCGACATCGCCAACCCCTACTTCGGTGAGCTCGCCGGGGCACTCGAGGACGCGGCCATCGAACGCGGCGATCTGTTGCTCATCGGCGACTCGCGTCTCAACACCGCACGCGAGGCCAGGCACATCGCGGCGTTCGTCGAGCGGCGCGTCGACTCGGTGGTGATGGTGTCATTGTTGGACGAGCCCGACTTCTCCGCGTTTCAGCAGGCGTCGATCCCCGTGGTCGCGCTGCATCCGCTCGCGTCGGATTCGCAGGTCTCCTCGGTGACGATCGACTACGAGGCGGCTGCCGAGGCGGCCACCTCGCATCTGACGGAGCACGGATTCGAGAGCATCGGTCTGCTCAACGGCCCCGCGCACTCCGTCGGCGCCGATCAGCACCGCCGCGGTTTCCTCCGGGCCATCGAAGCGAGCGGTCGCGAGATCCGACACGAGGAGCGCAACAGCGATTCCTCCCGCGCCGCCGCGTCGGCCGTCAGCATCCCGTGGCTGGAGAGCAGAGATCGCCCGGACGCGATCACCTGCGCCACGGACGAGCAGGCCAACGGCGTGCTGCACGCCGCCTATCGGCTGGGCCTGCGCGTTCCGCAGGATCTCGCAGTGATCGGCTTCGACGGCACCGAGCACTCGGGTTTCACCGTCCCCCCGCTCACGACAGTCCGCCAGCCGATCCGCGCCATCGCCACCCGCTCGATCGAGATCCTCACCGGCGACATCGCCGCGCCCGTGCACGAGTTCGCCGCGCACGAACTCGTCATCAGGGACTCCTGCGGGTGCACGCCGTCTGACTGACCGACGCCCTGGCCTGAATCAGCTCGCAGCCAGGCGCTTCTTCTCCGCCTCGATGTCGAAGTCCGCGGCCGGCCACTGCGGGTCGATCTCCTCCAGCGCCGCCAGCAGCAGCTCCTGAACGGCGAGCCGCGCATACCATTTGCTGTTCGCCGGAACGACGTACCAGGGGGCGACCTGCGTCGAGGTGCGGTCGAACACCGTCTGATACGCCTCCATGTACTGCGGCCACAGCATCCGCTCGTCGACATCACCGGGGTTGTACTTCCAGTGCTTGTCCGGACGATCCAGGCGCTCCATCAGGCGCTCCTTCTGCTCGTCCGGCGAGATGTGCAGCATCACCTTCACGATGCGGGTGCCGGATGCCGCGACCTGAGCCTCGAAATCGTTGATCGCGCCGAAACGGCGCTCGATCTCGTCCGGCGGCGCGAGCTCGCGCACCTTGCCGATCAGCACGTCCTCGTAGTGCGATCGGTCGAAGACCCCGATGAAGCCCGGTTCTGGTAGCCGCTGCTCGATGCGCCACAGGAAATCACGAGAGCGCTCCTCCTCGGTCGGCGCCTTGAACGCCGTGAGCGCGATGCCCTGCGGGTCGACGCCGCCGACGACGTGCCTGACGATGCCGCCCTTGCCTGCGGAGTCCATCGCCTGCAGCACCAGCAACACGGCATCCGTCGTGTCGCCCGTCCGGCTCGCGGCGTACAGCCGCTCCTGCAACTGCCCCAACGATTCGATGCCGACGGAGAGGTCCTTCTGGCCGCTCTTCTTGTCGCCGTCGTAACCGGGATGGCTCGCCGGGTCGGCGTCGGCGAGCCGGAACCCCTCGTCCACTCGCAGGATCTCGGGTGCTGCAGCCGACCAGCCTCGTGTGCTCATGCGTACATCCTGCCCGTAGACCGCCGACGAGCGCGAGGATTCAGAACGAACCCAGCGCCTCGGTCGGCTCGGCTTCGAGCTCGAGCGCGTCCAGCACGATCAGCAGTTGCCGCTCCTCGTAACGGAAATGGCTCTCCATGATCGCGGCCACTCCCTCGAGATGCCGATCGAGCTCTTCCGGAGCGGCACGGGTGTCGACCGCCGACTGCAGCCCGCCCAGCAGGTGCGCGATCATCGAGTGATCCTGCTCGAGCTTGCGCAGCACGGGTGCCAGCTCTGGGTGCGCTGCCTCGATCGCGGGGAACAGCACGTGGTCCTCGCTGCGATGGTGGCCATCCAGCGCGATGCAGAAGCCGTGGCAGTAGAGCAGCAGATCGCGCGCAGCTGTCGCCCCCGGTTCACCGTCGGCGACGGCCTGCCTCGTGACGCGCAGCGCGTCGCGCAGTGCGGCGTGCACCCGCCTGAGCTCAGCGCTCCACGCGGTGAACTTGCTCGTCTCGGCCTCAGTCACGGGGCAGCGGCACCTCGATGAGCTGTCGGCCCCCGACGGGTGTCGTGAGCACCTGATCCAGCGCGGCGCGCGTCGTGACGCGCTGATACGCCCACCCGTACGCGAGAGCGATCTGCTCGAGCTGCACGGTGTGCGGAGTGTAGAAAGCGCGGTCAAGGTCTTGCCTCGGCGCGGATGACGCGACCTCCAGCGAGTCGAAGATCGTGCCGCCGCCGTCGTTGCCGACGATCACCTGGATGCGCGGCTCGTTCTCGTCAGGCGGCAGCAGAAGCGCACCGACGTCGTGCAGGAACGCGAGATCGCCCAGCAGCACCCTCGTGACGCCCGCAGCACCCTCGGCCTGGCTGGCGAGCGCGATGCCCATGGCTGTCGAGACCGTGCCGTCGATGCCGGCGAGCCCACGGTTGGAGTGCACCGGCACCTTCTTGCCGCCGAGCACGGCGTCGGCGACGCGCACCAGCCGGGAGGATCCGAACATCAGACGATCGTGCGGCCAGGTCGCCCGCCACACCGCGTCGACGAGCAGCTCACGATCGAGCGGACGCCGCACGGCCTCGAGCTCGGTGCGCACCGCGTCGCGACGGGCGGCGAAGTCGGTGGAGGAGAGTCCCTCGTGATCCGGGGCCCTCTCGCTGAGGTCGACGACGGAGGCCGCCGACGCCTCCATCCACGCCCCCATCCAGGATCGGTCGGCCTCGCCTGGCGCGACGGAGACGGATGCCGCGGACACTGTTCGTCCGTTGAGATCGAGCGCCTCGCCGCCCGAGCGCACTGCGACGACCTGGACGTCGTCGCGGCGCAGCAGCGCGGTGACCTCGCGGCTGAGGGTGGGATGGCCGAGCACCACGGCGCGCTGGATCCGACCGCCGAGGATGTCGTCGCGGAGCATCTCACGGTAGCCGTGCACGATGTAGCGGCCGTATCGCGCTCCGCTGACGATCTCGGCGATCAGCGGCCACGTGCCGGTGTGGGCGATCTCCTCGGCCTCTGCTCCGGCATCCGCGCCCGCGATCACGACGGTGCGGAGGCCGCGGGGGAGAACGAAGGGCTCCCCCGGCGTCGCCGTCGGGGCCGGACCGGCAGCGACCGCGGCTTCCCCCACCGCTGCGGCGGACAGCGGCTCACGCGACGGAAGGTTCAGGTGCACGGGACCGGCGACTCCCGGCAGGGCCGTAGGGACGGCATCCGCTCCCATCGCCGCGATGACCGCGCGCTCGGCGAGGCGGTCCCACGTGCCGTCGCCGGGTACTGGGGCATCGAGTGAGAGTCTCACGAACGGGTCGAACAGTCCCGGCTGGATCGTCGCCTGATTCGCGCCGACGCCGCGCAGTTCCGGAGGGCGGTCCGCGGTGAGCAGCAGCAGCGGCACGCCGGAGTGGAAGGCCTCCATGGCGGCGGGAAGCAGGTTCGCCGTCGCCGTTCCCGACGTGCAGATGACCGCGGCCGGAACCCGCGTCTCGCGAGAGAGACCCAGCGCGGTGAATCCGGCGACCCGCTCGTCGATGCGCACATGCACGCGCACTGCGCCCTGACCGGCCAGGCGGGTGGCGGCGAGAGCGAGCGCCTGGGAACGCGACCCTGGCGAGATGACGATGTCACGCACCCCGTGCGCGATGAGTTCAGCCAGAAGGGATGCCGCGGCATCCGACGCCGGCGACGCCGTCACGATCGCGGCTCAGCCGCCGGAGGGTCTGTCTCGTCGTCCAGGCGGGCGAGTTCCTCTTCGAGGCGGCGGATGCGCTCGTCCTGCTCTGTCTTGCCGAGGCTGCGCAGGAACTCCGGGTCATCGTCCGGCGCGGTCTGGTGAATGCTCTCCTGGTCGCGGCGGCGCCGACGCCCGAGGGCGAACCAGAGGATTCCGCCGAGCACGGGGATGAGCACCACGATGGCGATCCAGGCGGCCTTCGACGCGCCACGGTGCCGCGTCGCCGGCTGCACTGCGCAATCGACGATGCTGAACACCCAGAAGACGAGGGCCAGAAAACCCCCGACGATCAATAGTCTCGCCACAGGTCCAGTCTAGGCGGGTTAACCGCTGGTGGATTCCTGACTCGGGACGCTCGGGGCGGCCTACGCTGAAGGCGTGAAGATCGAGGAGGCCGCTCTGGGTCCGGTGCGGATCGCCTGGACCTCCGCGGTGGACGACGCCGACCTTCTCGGCGCCGTGCGTGTGCTGGGGCCGTCGCAGAGGATCCGCCACGACAGCATGGATGCCGTGCGGGCGCGCCGATTCGCCACCGGACGACGACTCCTCTCCGCGCTCGTGCGCGGGCCTTCGGCCGGGGCCGTTCGAATCGAGAGCGTGTGCGACCGATGCGGAGGCGACCATGGCCGCCCCCGAGTCGAGGGAGCGCCGTTCGCCGTGAGCCTCAGCTACGCCGGCGACATGGTCGTCGCTGCCGTCGTGGGTCTGGATGCGGCATCGGCCGTCGGCATCGACATCGAGCGCCGCACGTCGGATGTTGACTCGCCGATGCGCGAACTCACGCACCTGTTCGCACCGCACGAGCCGCCAGGACTGCGCGAGTGGACCGAGATCGAGGCCGCCGTCAAGGCAGATGGGCGGGGGCTGCGAATACCGCCTGCGGACGTCGTATTCGGCGAGCGCTCCCCGATGCTCCCTGGCGGTCGGGTCGTCCACGTTCCCGGTCGACTGGAGCGCATGGAGGTCGCTCCTGCGCCGGGCCCTCCGGATCACATCGTCAGCGTCGCGGTCGTCGCTGCTGCGAGCGAGGCAGCGCCGGGAGCGGTGCGGCATCCAGCCACGCATGGAACAGCTCCGCGAGCGGCGCCCCGGTGATCTCCTCCGCAAGCCCGATGAAGTCGCCCGTCGTCGCGGTCTTCCACCGGAAGCGCTCGGCCCACGTGCGCAGCAACCGGAAGAACGACTCGTCTCCGACGGTCAGCCGCACGGCGTGGAGGGTGAGCGCGCCGCGCTTGTAGATCCGGTCGTCGAACATCAGATCGGGACCGGGCTCGCCGAGGATGATGTCCTGGTCGAGGCTCGCGAGGCGCCGGTGATGCGCCACGGCCTCGTCGTGCGTGCTGGCACCGCCGGAACGCTCGGACCAGATCCATTCCGCGTAGCAGGCGAACCCCTCGTTCAGCCAGATGTCGCGCCACTGCGCGAGGCCGACGCTGTTGCCGAACCACTGGTGCGCGAGCTCGTGGGCGACCAGTCGCTCCGAACCGCCTTCGCCGTCGGCGTGGTTCGCCCCGAAGATGCCGACACCCTGTGCTTCGAGCGGGATCTCCAGTTCGTCCTCGGTGACGACGACACGGTAGTCGGGGAGCGGATAGGCGCCGAAGGTCTCCTCGAACACCCTCATCATCTCCGGCAGGTCGGCGAAGTCCGCCAGGACCCGGCTCTCCAGCACCCGCGGGTAATGGAGTTCCCCCACGACACCCGCGAACTCGAGCGGCGTGGCGACGTATCGGCCGATCTGAACGGTCGCCAGATATGTGGCCGTGGGGATCTCTCGATCGAAGATCCACGTCGTCCTGCCGCCGCGGGTCGAGCGCGAGGTGGTACCGCCCGCGACGACGGTGTACGCGGAATCGGTGGTGAACGTCAGCCGGTACGTTGCCTTGTCGGACGGGAGATCATTGCACGGGAACCAGGTCGGCGCCCCCGTCGGCTGCGAGGCGATGATCACGCCGTCCTCCAGCTCTTCCCAGCCGATCGTCCCCCACCGCGACCGGCGCGGTCGCGGAGCTCCGGCATAGGCGATGGCGACCGCGAATGCGTCTCCCGCGGCGAGCGGAGTTCCGAGCGAGACCCGGAGCTTCCGGTCGCTCTGGCGGAACGGCACCGACTTGCCGGAATCGAGCCGCACACGAGAGGCGCGCAACCCGACGAGATCGAAGGACAGCGCGCTTGTCGCGGCGCGGACGTGCCCGCGCACGACCGCTGTGCCGCTGAGGCGGTTGGTCGTCACCTTGTAGTCGAGCTCGAGCTCGTAGTGGTCGACGCTGATGTTCGCGTCGCCGCTCTGCGCGACGTACGGGTCGCCGCTCACAGGTCGGCAGCCTGGTACGCGCGGACCTTGACCGCCCGCCACGGTCCGATCGGGTTCCCGCTCCAGCGGCTGCCGACCGGAACCGTCTCACCGCGCATCACCAGGGACGCAGGTCCGACGGTCGCGTCGGCGCCGATCGAGGCGGCCGGCAGGATCACGCTGTGCGGTCCGAGGGTCGCACCCGCGTCGAGTGTCACTGTGTCGGTGCTCATCACTCGATCATGGAACAGATGCGTCTGAACCACACATCCCCGGTTCACGGTCGCCCCGTCGCCGAGTGTGACGAGGTCGGGCTCCGGAAGCCAGTAGCTGTCGGTCCAGACGCCGCGGCCGACCTTGGCACCGAGTGAACGCAGCCACAGCGCGAGGATCGGCGTACCCGCTGCCGCATTCGCGAACCAGGGTGCGGCGAGCATCTCCGTGAAGGTGTCGGAGACCTCGGTGCGCCAGACGAAACTCGACCAGAGCGGGTGCTCGCCGGGACGGATGCGCCCGACGATGACCCACTTCGCGATCGTGCTGATCAACGCCGCGAGCAGGCCCGCGAGCATGATGACGGCGCCGGAGAGCACCACGGTCGCCACCAGCCCCCATGTCCCGATCATCGCGGCGAGCGCGAAGAGGACGGCGACGCCGAGAGCGCAGCTGACGACCACGGGAACGATGCGGCACAGCTCCCACAGGGCGCGGGCGACGCGAAGTGCGCCGCGCGGTCGGTACGTGCGCTCGAGGTCGGCGTCGTTGACCACGCGGCGCAGCCGCATCGCCGGCGAGCCGAGCCACGATGATCCCGGCTTCGACTTCTCGGGCGCCACTGAGAGCACCGCGACCAGACCGTCGCGCGGCACCCGGTGACCGGGACCGGCCATGCCGGAGTTGCCCAGGAAGGCGCGCTTGCCGATGCGCGCACGATCGATGCGCATCCATCCGCCCTTGAGCTCGTAAGCCGCGACCATCGTGTCGTCGGCGAGGAACGCGCCGTCGTCGATGGTCGTCATGGACGGGATCAGCAGCACCGTGGACGCCTCGACCTCGCGGCCGACCTTGGCGCCCAGCATCCTCAGCCAGATCGGCGTGAACAGGCTCGAGTAGATCGGGAACAGGATCGTGCGGGCGGAGTCGAGGAGCCTCTCGGTCGACCACGCCTGCCATGCGACGCGGCTGCGGACGGCGTGGATGCCCTCGTTCAGACCGATCGACAGCAGCCGGGTGAGCAGCACCACCAGCGCGGCAAGAGTGAGACCGGCTGCAAGCGTCGCAGGGACCAGCCATGCGGTGACGACGGGAAGGGCGGCGAGAAGCGATTCGGATCCCCGGATCGCCTGTGCGATCACGAGCACGCCGACGCCGTAGGCGATGAAGGGAAGCAGGGCGAGACCTGCGGAGGAGAGGCCGTAGACCCAGAGCCATCTGCGCGGAGCGGGCGGACGCTCCGGCGCCAGCGGGCTGGATGTTCCCCCCACGCGCACCGCGGGAGAGCCCGCCCATCGCTGGCCGGCCCTGACGCGACCGAACACCGCCGAACCAGGGGCGATCTCGGCATCGCGGCCGATCTTCGTGCCTGGCGCAAGGGTGCTCCGCGCGCCGATCGTGGCACCGGCACCGATGCGGATGCCGCCGATGCGCACGGTGTCGCCGTCGATCCAGTACCCGGAGAGATCGACCTCTGGCTCGATCGCCGCGCCCTCGGCGACGACGAGCATGCCCGTCACCGGCGGCAGCGCGTGCAGATCGACGTTCGGTCCGATCTTGGCACCGAGAGCGCGTGCGTAGTAGGTGACCCACGGCGCTCCGGCAAGGCCCACCGGATCGATCTGGTGGGCGATCTGCTCGGCCAGCCAGAGGCGCAGATGCACCCCTCCACCACGCGGGTAGTCGCCCGGTCGCACTCCCGCGAGCAGCAGTCTGGACAGGCCCGCCGACACCGCCATCCGTCCGAACGGGATCACGAAGATCAGCAGACCGAAGACGATGACCCACCATGGGGCGTCCGGTAGGAACTCGAATCCCGGCACGAGCTGCAGGAGCCAGCTGCCGGTGAGCAGCCACAGCGTCCAGCGGATGCCGGTGAGGATGAACAGCGGCACACCCGCGACGCTCTGCACCCACTGCATGATCCTCGGCGTGGGATGCGCCGTGCTGAAGGTCGCGGCCGCGTCGTCCTCGTCGGAGGCCTCCTCTTCGACGGCATCCGCCATCTGCCTGAGCTTCGGCAGATCGTAGACGTCGGCCATGGTGAACTCGGGAGCGCGGACACGGATGCGGGAGACGAGCTGCGCGGCGGCGAGGGAGCCGCCGCCGAGCTGGAAGAAATCGGCCTTCTCGTCGGCGGGCCGGATGCCGAGCACGGCCAGCCACTGCTCGGCGAGCCACGCCGCGGTGCCCGACAGCGAGGAGTCCGAGCCGGTTGTGTCTTCGAGCGGCCAGGGCAGCGCGGCCTTGTCGACCTTGCCTGACGTGCGCACCGGGAGGTCATCCATCACTGCGAGCAGCGGGATCAGCGGCGCCGGCAGCGTCTCGGCGAGCTCGGCGCGGGCGGTCTGACGGTCGAAGCCCTCGGCGGGGACGACGTAGCCGACGAGCAGCGGCACGCCGCCTTCCGAGCGCTGCACGACCACGGTGGCGGCGGAGACGGCAGACAGCGCCTGCAGAGCCGATTCGACCTCGCCGAGTTCGATGCGGCGTCCGCCGACCTTCACCTGGTCGTCGGCACGGCCCTGGAACAGCAGACCTGCGGGATCGGCGCGCACGAGGTCGCCCGACCGATAGGCGCGCTCCCAGCCGAGCGACGGCATAGGCGCGTACTTCTCGGCATCCTTGGCGGGGTCGAGGTACCGGGCGAGACCGACACCTCCGATGATCAGCTCGCCGACCTCGCCGTCTGCGACGCGGTTGCCGTCCGCATCCACGACGGCGAGGCTCCATCCGTCCAGCGGCAGTCCGATGCGCACGGGACCTTCGCCGTCGAGCAATGCAGCGCATGCCACGACCGTCGCCTCGGTCGGACCGTAGGTGTTCCACACCTCGCGGCCCTCGGAGACGAGGCGAGCGACAAGTTCGGGCGGGCAGGCCTCTCCCCCGAAGATCAGGAGGCGGACGTTCTCAATGGCGTCCTGAGGCCACAGTGCGGCCAGCGTCGGAACAGTGGAGACCACGGTGATCCCGTGGCCGAGGAGCCAAGGCCCGAGGTCTTCTCCCGAACGAACGAGCGCGCGGGGCGCGGGGACGAGACAGGCACCGTAGCGCCACGCGAGCCACATCTCCTCGCACGACGCGTCGAACGCGACGGAGAGGCCCGCGAGCACCCGGTCACCCGGACCGAGCGGTGCATCCTGCAGGAAGAGGCGCGCCTCTGCGTCGACGAAGGCCGCCGCGGAGCGATGCGTGACGGCGACGCCCTTTGGCACACCGGTCGAGCCGGACGTGAAGATGATCCAGGCGTCGTCGTCGACCGTGGGCATGGGCGCGGTGATTATCGCGCTCGAGCTCGGATGGGGCGCGTCGCCGTCGAAGAGAGCTCTCGTCGTCTCAGATGCCGCGGACGCCCGCGGTTCGTAGACTCCTGCTCCGGTGATCACGCCGGCGACGCCGGCCTCTCCGAAGACGAGGTCCGCCCGCTCCTGAGGGTCGTCGGCGTCGACGGGCACGTAGGCGGCACCGGCGGCCATGATCCCGAGGATCGCGATGTAGAGCTCGCGGTCGCCAGACGGCATTCGCACGCCGACCCGGTCGCCCTTGTCCACGCCGTTCTCGCGAAGGCGTGCGGCGGTCTGCCAGACGAGCGCCAGCAATTCGGCGTAGCTCAGGGCGCCGTCGGCGTCTTCCAGTGCCGATGCCTGCGGATGCTGCTCGGCGGATGCTCGGAGGATGTCGATCAACGTACGCGAGGCGGTCGCGTCGCCGGAGTGGTCGAGATACTCCTGCATCGGCGGGTTCAAGCCGACAGAAGGGTGATCAGCTGCGCCTTGTTGAGCCGGGAGAATCCGGTGCGGCCCTCGGCGGCGGCGCGTGCGCGCAGCTGCACGACGGTGAGAGTCGACAGATCGGATGCTGCGGGTGCAGTGGCCTTCGGTGCCGCGGTGCGCGCCGCAGCAGGCTTGGCGGCGGGCTTGGTTGCAGCAGCGGGCTTTGTCGCGGCCGGCTTGGTCGCAGGCTTCGCCGCGGCAGGCTTGGTCGCAGCGGGCTTCGAAGCGGCAGGCTTGGTCGCAGCGGGCTTCGAAGCGGCAGGCTTTGCCGCAGCGGGCTTTGACGCAGCAGGCTTGGTCGCGGCAGGCTTGGTCGCAGGCTTCGCAGCGGCAGGCTTGGAAACGGGCTTCATGACCGTCTCGGCCGTCTCGGCCTTTTCGGCCTTCTTTGCCTTCGCCGCCTTCTTCGCAGCCTCGGCTTGCAGCTTCTTGGCGGCCTCGGCCTTCGCTGCCAGCTTGCTCTCGATCTTGTCGGCGGTCTTCTCGATGCGATCGATCGCGGCGACCGCCTTCTTCTCGACCTTGCGCGGGCTGCGTTCGACCTTCTTCTTCTTCGCCTTCGAGACGTCCTTGGCGTCGTCTGCGAGGGCGCGGAGCTTCTTCGCGTCCTTCTTCGGGAGCGTCTTGCTCAGCCGCTTGGCGTCCTTCGCGGCCTCAGCCGCGGCATCCAATGCAGCGTTCGCCGACTTCACGGCCTTGGTGATCTTCGCCATCTTCACTCCCTCATTCCGCATGTCCGCCGCGGGATGACGGCGTACTGCATGCGGCGCACATCGTACAGGGGCAAGAAGAACGGTACGGAAACTGTCATGGGGCAATGTCGTCTGGTCCGTGCCCCGGTTGGTGCTGGTGGCCCCACAACGGTGACCGATCCGTCCAACGCTCGAATTCCTGAGCGACAAGACGCGCCAAGAACGATCGTTCACGGCTGAGATGCGTAGCTCTCGGACGAGAGTGCTCGAAAACGGTCGCCAGATCTAACCGTGCTCTGCGGGACACACGTGACTCATGACCTGAGGTGGACGGTGTCGTTCAGGCGAGCGACCGTGCGATTGTGGAAGTAGTCGTCTTCAACCAGTCGGGTGATGCTGCCGGAGTCCACCTTGAAACTCGCGTGGGTCAGAGCATCGAGCGGCATGCCGATCCAGCGAGCGATGACTAGGGTCGCGGATCCTCCGTGGGTGACGATGAGCTTCTGTCGCGGGGAGTCGGACAGGATCATCTCCATGCCTGCGTAAACGCGACGCGCCCATTGACGTTTCGTTTCGGCGCCTTCGAGTCCTTCGTCATGGTCCATTCGTTCGCCGTCCAGAGGTGGCGGCACGAATCTCTCACGGAACCAGGCATCGGGCTCGCCCTCGCCGGCGCCGTAAGACTTCTCGCGTAGCTCGGCCAGCCATATCGGCTGAAGATCTAGTTGCTCCCCGATAGCAGCCGCCGTTTGGGCGGTCCGGCGAAGGTCGGAGCTATAGAGCGCTGCGTCCGGCTGCACGCTCGTTGCAAGGGCCGACGCGATTCGTTGAGCCTGTTCGACTCCGCGCTCTGTCAGTTCCGAGTCGAACCATCCTCCGACGCGATGTTCCACGTGATGGGTTGCTTCGGGATGAGTCACGACGAAGAGTTCTTTCACGTCCGCGATTAAAGCACGCCACTGCGCATCAGTTTGCGCCCCTCACTCCGGGCCTCACGCCCTGTCTGCTGTCAGTTCCGACCGGAAGGGACCAGTTCGCCCACGAGGGTCTCGATGCGCGCCCTGATCTCGTCGCGGATCGGGCGCACCGAGTCGATGCCCTGGCCTGCCGGGTCATCGAGCTTCCAGTCCTCGTAGCGCTTGCCCGGGAAGAACGGGCAGGCGTCGCCGCAGCCCATCGTGATGACGACATCAGAGGCCTGCACCGCTTCGGTGGTGAGCACCTTGGGCTGCTCGGCGGTGATGTCGATACCGAGCTCGGCCATGGCATCGACCGCGATGGGGTTGATCTGATCGGCCGGCATGGATCCGGCGGAGCGCACCTCGATGCGGTCGCCGGCGATGTCGCGGAGGAATCCGGCCGCCATCTGGGAACGGCCGGCGTTGTGAACACAGACGAAGAGGACGGAGGGCTTTGAAGCAGTGTCGGTCATGACGTCTCCTTGAGTAGGTCGTGGACAAGAACTCGCACGCGGGCGGTGATGTCGTCGCGGATGGCTTCGACGCCTTCGCGCGAGGCGAGGGCCGGGTCGCCGACAGCCCAATCGTCGTAGCGGACGCCGGGGATGATCGGGCACACATCCCCGCAGCCCATCGTGATGACGACATCGGCGGCCCTGACGGCGTCGTCGGTCAGCGGCTTCGGGAATCGCTCGGCAGCCGCGCCGCCCTCGATCTCGGCGAGCAGCGAGCGCACGTGCGGGTGGATGACGTCGGCGGGGCTGGATCCGGCCGAGCGCGCGACGACCCTGCCACCGGCGAGCTGATTGACGAGTGCGGCGGCGAGCTGCGAGCGGCCGGCGTTGGCGACGCAGACGAACAGCACCTGCGGGACTGCCGTGTCGCGGTCGCGGGTGAGATCGCTCAGTCGCTGCCTGGCGAAACGCTCTGCGAGCGGGATCAGGGCTGACGTCACCCGGGCTGTGCGGGCCAGGGCGGTGTACGACTCCCGAACGACGGTGAGGACGACCGCTTCGCCCACCTCCGGAACCTCGGCCGACAATTCCTGAGCGAGGCGGGTCACACGGGCGTCGAAGTCCGGTCTCAGGGACGACTCGGATGCCCCATCCGCGTCAGAGACTTCGACGGTGGCCGGCGCGAACGAGTCCAGCAGGGTCGTGACAGCGCGGCGCCGGCTCGGATTGATCCGGTACCAGACCCAGGTGCCGCGGCGCTCAGATGTCAGCACATCGACGTCCTTGAGGACCTTGAGGTGATGCGACACGGTCGGCTGCGACACCTCGGCGAGCTCGGCGAGGTCGCAGACGCAGGACTCGCCGCGGGGGTCGGAAGCGATCGCGGACAGCATGCGCAGCCGTAGGGGGTCGGACAGCGCCTTCAACGTCGCGGCGACCGAGGACGCGGCATCCTGACCGATCGCGTGCGTGCTCACGGGGCTGCAGTTCTCGTCAGCGGTCACGGCGACGCTCATGATGGTGTCCTCACATCGGTGTACGGATCGGTGTGGAACCAGCGTCTGGCCGCCCAGAGCGAGACGTAGACGAGACCGACGAGCACGGGCACTTCGATCAGCGGGCCGACGACGCCTGCGAGCGCCTGGCCGGACGTGGCACCGAACGTGCCGATGGCGACCGCGATCGCGAGTTCGAAGTTGTTGCCGGCCGCGGTGAAAGCCAGCGTCGATGAACGTGCATAGCCGAGGCCGAGGGCCTTGCCAGTCAGCAGCCCCACGAACCACATCACCGCGAAGTAGACCAGCAGCGGCAGAGCGATCCGCGCCACGTCGAGCGGGCGGGAGGTGACCTGCTCCCCCTGCAGGGCGAACAGCAGCACGATGGTGAACAGCAGTCCGTAGAGTGCCCACGGACCGACCTTCGGCAGGAACTTCTCCTCGTACCAGCCGCGGCCCTTGCGACGCTCCCCCACGAAGCGGGACGCGAACCCGGCCAGCAACGGGATGCCGAGGAAGATGAGCACGTTCAGGGCGATCGCCCCTACCGAGAAGTCCAGCCCCTGCGTGTCCAGCCCCAGCCATCCGGGGAGGACGGTGAGGTAGAACCAGCCGAGAAGCGAGAACGCCACGACCTGGAAAACCGAGTTGATCGCGACGAGCACGGCCGCGGCTTCCCTGTCACCGCAGGCGAGATCGTTCCAGATGACGACCATCGCGATGCATCGGGCGAGGCCGACGATGATGAGGCCCGTCCGGTACTCCGGCAGGTCGGGCAAGAACATCCAGGCCAGGGCGAACATCAGCGCCGGGCCGATCAGCCAGTTCAGCACGAGGGACGAGACGAGCAGCTTCTTGTCACCCGCGACGGCTGCGATCTTGTCGTAGCGGACCTTGGCGAGGACCGGATACATCATCACCAGCAGGCCGAGCGCGATCGGGATCGAGATCCCGCCGACCTCGAGCCGGGCGAGAAGCGTCGACACGCCGGGGACGAAACGCCCGAGCAGGATGCCGACGAGCATCGCGAGCCCGATCCACAGCGGCAGCCACCGGTCCAGCGTGGACAGGCGACGCGTCGCGGCGGGTGCGAGAACGGTCGGCGCGCTCACACGCGGGCCGTTACGGGCAGTTGATTCGACATGTGTCTATATTGACATCCATCGAATCAAGACGCAACCGGACGCAAGCCGATCTGCAGGACGGCGGGTGCGGCGCAACAGCTTCCCGCGTCGTCACCGAAGTCGCCGGACCCGCCGCAGACTCCGGTGTCCGGCAGGACGAGTTCGTTGCGTGCGGCAGCCTCGTGGTCGCCCGCGAGGTGGGCAGTGACGCTGCGGACCTGCTCATACCCCGTCAGTGCGAGGAAGGTCGGGGCGCGTCCGTAGGACTTCGCCCCGACGATGAAGAAGTCCGGCTCCGGCTGCACGAGCTCCCTGACCCCGGTCGCCCCCACCGAACCGCACGAGTGGATGTTCGGATCGATCTCGGAGGCGATCCCTGCGACGGCGTCGAGGGTCGGATCGAGGTCGATGCGCAGTTCACGCAGCAGTTGCACGTCAGGACGGAACCCGGTCAACGCGAACACGTGCGCGACGCCGGAGACCTCGCGTCCGTCTTCGGCCACGACCGTGAGCACGCCGTCGTCGCGCCGGAACTCAGCCACCCGGAAGCCTGTCATGAGGTCGACAAGACCGTCATCGATCGCATCGCGGGCTCGCGATCCGAGCGCCGCGCGCTCTGGGAGCTCGTCGCCGAGTCCGCCGCCGAAGACGTTCGCAGCGCTCCCCCGGCGCAGCATCCACGTCACCCTCGTACCGGGCGATCGCCGTGCCAGTTCGCTCAACCGCAGGACCGCATGGGTTGCCGAATGCCCTGCACCGACGACCACGACGTGCGATCCGGCGAGTGCGGAGACGTCATCCGGAATCCGGTACGACACCGACGCCTGCGCCTCACCCGGAGCGGGGAACCCGTCTGCGCCCGCCGGGTTGGGCAGAGCCCAGGTGCCGCTCGCATCGATCACCGACCTGGCGATCAGCCGGGTCTCGTTGCCGTCCCGATCGATCACGTGCACGACGAACGGCTGATCCCTGCGCCCGCCGTCGACGACCTTGTCCCGCCCCTGGCGAGCGATGCCCGTCACCGTCGCGGCGTATCGCACGCGCTCCCCGAGGATCTCTGCGAGAGGAGCGAGATAGTCGCGCACCCATTCGTCTCCGGTCGGGTACCCCGAGACGGGAGCGGACCATCCGGTGGGCTCGAGAAGGCGTCGGGCCGCCGCATCCGTCAACTCCGGCCACGCGGAGAACAGACGCACGTGACCCCACTCGGTCACCGCGGCCGCCGGCCCGTCGCCGCTCTCGATGACGATGACCTCGACACCGCGGTCGACGAGGTGCGCCGCTGCGGCAAGGCCCTGCGGGCCCGCTCCGATGACGACGACGGGATGCTCTGACATCACAACTCCTCAGATTGAAGTTCTTCGATATGAAGACTGTCACTCATCTATCGATGAATGTCAATACGTGCAAGAATACGGGTGTGAGCCTTCCGACCACCATCGACGCGAGCACCTGCTGCGTGCCCCGCGTAACGTCGTCATTGACGACCGAGGACGCGGAGCGGGTGTCGCGTGTGTTCAAGGCCCTCGGCGATCCCACCCGCGTCAGACTGCTCTCGCTCATCGCAGCCGGCGACGGCGGCGAGGCATGCATCTGCGACCTCACAGAGCCGGTCGGACTCTCCCAGGGCACGGTCTCACACCATATGAAGCTGCTCACGGATGCGGGGCTGGTCACACGGGAGCAGCGGGGCAAGTGGGCGTACTTCGCCCTCAACGACGGCGCGCTGGATGCCGCCGCCGCCGCGCTCCGCCCGGCATGACCGCTGTGCAGTCGCCCTCCCGTCTGGGTGGCCGACTGACCGCGCTCTCCGTCGGGCAGGTCATCAGCTGGGGCATCCTGTTCTACGCGCTCATCGTCGCCTCGCCGGCGATCGCGCAGGACACGGGCTGGCCGGTCGCCCTCGTCACCCTCTCGTTCTCCTCCGGACTCATCGCCTCGGCCGTCGCGGGCGTCTTCGTCGGGCGGTGGCTCGACGTGTACGGTCCCCGCCTCATCATGACCATCGGCAGCGTCGTCGGCCCGATCGGGGTCACCGTCGTCGCACTCGCGCCGGATCTCGCGGTGTTCACCGGTGGATGGGTGATCGCCGGCATCGCCCAGTCGGCGGTGCTCTACCAGGCGGCCTTCACCGTGATCGCGCGCCGGTACGGGGATCGCCGACGCGGCGCGATGACGATTCTGACCCTGGCCGGCGGGCTCGCATCCACGATCTTCGCGCCCGTCGTCGCCGGGCTTCTGACGATCACCGACTGGCGCACGACGTTCCTGATCCTCGCCGCAGCGTTGCTGATCACCACGGTGCCGCTGCACTGGTTCAGCCTCGAGCGCAGGTGGAATCCGGTCGTCCACGACGGCGATGAGAACACGCACTCCGTGAGCTCGGTCATCCGCACGCGACGATTCTGGATGCTGGAGGCATCCATGCTCGCCCTCTCAGCGGCCCTGTTCAGCGTGACGCTGGCGCTGATCCCGCTGTTCACCGAGAAGGGCATGAGCTACGAGCTCGCCGCATGGGCTCTCGGCCTTCTCGGGGCGGGTCAGGTGATCGGACGGCTGCTCTACGTCGCCATCCCGCACACCGCAGCGCCCTGGATCCCGCTCGCCGCCACTGCCGGTCTCAGCGCGGCGTTCCTCGCCCTCCTGGCGCTCGTCCCCGGACCGCCGTGGCTGCTCATCTCGATCGGCATCGCCGCCGGCGCCGTCCGCGGTGCGCAGACGCTCGTGCAAGGCTCGGCTGTGGCAGACCGGTGGGGCACGCGGAACTACGGGGCCATCAACGGCGTGTTCGCCGCCCCCATCACACTTGTCGGCGCCCTCGGCCCCGCGCTCGGTCCGCTTCTCGCCGTCGCGACCGGCTCCTATTCGGCGATGGCCCTCATCGCCGTGGGGCTGGCCGCCCTCTCGCTCGCGTTCGCCCGCTTCTCCTGACCGCGCTCATCCGCGGGCGAAGCGCACCGTGACGATCTGGAACGGGCGCAGCTCGAGCCGCACGCCGTCGCCGTCGCCGTCGCCGTCGCCGTCGAACGAGACTCCGTCGTCGGCGACCTCGCGTTCGAGCAGGTCGGTCTGACGCGCCGCGGTGAACGGGAATCCGGTGGTGAGCATCGCCTTCGCCCTGGTCCCCAGAGCTTCATATGCGCGCACCACGACGTCGCCGGTGCCGTCCTCGGCGAACTTGACCGATTCGACGACCACGCCGGGATGATCGACGCTCACGAGCGGCTCGATCGCATCGACCGCGGTGTTCTGGAGACGGCGGGGGGGGAGGTTGATGTGATACCCCTCGGCGATCGTCTCGGCGACATCCGCGCCGATCACCAGTCCGACCCGCAGCTCGTGACGCCCCTGGTCCTGCGTGGGATCGGGGAACAGGGCCGAGCGGATGAGCGACAGCCGTGCGATCGTGATGGTGCCGCCGCGCTCATCGCGCCGTTCGCGGGTGATGTCGTGACCATACGTCGAGTCGTTCACGATCGCGGCGCCGAAGTCCGGCTCTGAGACCCGGATCCATCGGTGTGCGACTGTCTCGAACCGTGCGGCATCCCAGGACGTGTTCGTGTGCGTCGCGCGTTCGATGTGCCCGAACTGGATCTCCGACGCGGCGCGATCGGTGTGCAGGTCGAGGGGGAAGGCGAACTTGAGCATCTTCTGCTTCTCGTGCCAGTCCAGTTCGAGGGCGAACGACAGCACCCGCGAGCCCTCGCGCAGGCTGATGCGCTCGATGACTGCGGACGCCCCGAACCGGCGCTCGACGACGAGGGCCGTCCCGTCGACGTCGATCGAGACCGCTTCGGTCAGATCGGTGACGGTGTTGCGATAGTGCACGTCCACGTCCCAGGCATCCCACTGCGTCGGGGTGTCCCGGTGCAGTTGCAGAAGGCCCGCGGGGCGGCCGGGCATCACGAGGTCCCGGCCCGTGGCGATGTCGACAGCAGAGACGACCAGGCCGCGGTCGTCCACAGTCGCACGGACGATGCCGTTGTCGAGCACCCATCCCGCGGTGCCCTCGCGGCGAGGAGCGACCTCCTCGGCGTCACCGTCGGCGCCGGCGCCGAGCGCTGCGACGCCCTCCCTGGCGTGCGGGGACGCGTTCGCGACGAGTGCCATCGCGCCGTCGCCTGCGAGCGCCCGCAGGCTGTCGGAGATGATCTCCTCGAGCTCGCGCGCCACGAAGGCGTAGTTGCGTTCGGCGTCCTGATAGACCCATGCGATCGATGATCCGGGGAGGATGTCGTGGAACTGCTGCAGCAGGACGGTCTCCCAGACCCGCTGGAGGCGCTCGGCGGGATAGGGGATGCCGAGCCGGACGCTCGCCGTCGCGGCCCAGAGCTCCGCCTCGCGCAGCAGGTGCTCGCTGCGCCGATTGCCCCGTTTGGTGGCGAGCTGGCTCGTGTACGTGCCGCGGTGGAACTCGAGGTACAGCTCTCCCGACCACACCTCGGGGTGGGGGTACTCGGCCTCAGCGGTCTCGAAGAACTGCCGTGGCGTGCTGTGCACGACGCGAGGCGACCCTTCGAGCGATGCGGTGCGCGCGACCGCTGCCGTCATCTCGCGCGTCGGCCCGCCGCCGCCGTCGCCGTAGCCGTACGGAAGGAGCGAGACCGTGGCGCGGCCCTTGTCGGCGAAGTTGCGCTCCGCGTGGGCGAGCTCGTCCGCTGTGACACGGGAGTTGTAGGTGTCGACGGGCGGGAAGTGCGTGAACAGTCGAGTGCCGTCGATCCCCTCCCATTGGAACGTGTGGTGCGGGAACTTGTTCGTCTCGTTCCAGGAGATCTTCTGCGTCAGGAACCAGCGCGTGCCGGCCGCCCTGGCGATCTGCGGCAGTGCTCCCGAATAGCCGAACGAGTCCGGAAGCCATGCTTCGGGGGTGTCGATCCCGAATTCACGGAGGAAGAACGACTTGCCGGCGACGAACTGCCTGGCCATCGCCTCCGACCCCGGCATGTTCGTGTCGGATTCGACCCACATGCTCCCGACCGGTATGAACCTGCCCTCCGCCACACGCGCACGGATGCGCTCGAACAGGTCGGGGTAGTACTCCTTGACCCACGCGTACTGCTGCGCGCTGGAGGCGACGAAGACGAACTCAGGGTCCTCATCCATGAGGGACAGGACGTTCGAGAAGGTCCGCGCCACCTTGCGGACCGTCTCGCGCACGGGCCACAGCCATGCGGAATCGATGTGCGCGTGCCCGACCGCGTGCAGGGCGTGGGCGGACGCGGAGGCCGGCTTCGCGAGCACGGGAGCGAGGACGTCGCGCCCTGCGCGCGCGGTCCCGGCGACGTCATCGGGGTCGACGACGTCGATCATCCGCTCCAGGGCGACGAGTATCTCGGCACGCCGCGGAGATCCCTCGTCGAGCTCCTCGGCGAGGCCGCGCAGTGCGAGCGTGTCGGCCAGCAGATCCGCGACCTCGAGGTCGCGGAGGCGCACGTCGATATGGCGCAGCGTGTAGATCGGGTCGCCGCCCGCCGTCGCGAGATCGCCGACGGGTGTCGGGTCGAACGAGAAGAGGCTTCCGACGTCCGGATTGGACGCCGCCTCGATGTAGACGTCCACGTGGCCGTCGTGGTCCACCGCCTCGGCGACGGCGTTGTTGAGCGGGGCGATCCCTCGAACGGGTCTGCCGGCCGCATCCCACACCATCGCCTCGCACTGGAATCCCGGCTGTCCCTCGGTGAAACCGAGATCGACCACGAGCTCGGCGCGCGTGCGCGACGGCAGAGAGCCCTCGGCATCCCGCCACGACGCGGGGACGACGCCCTGCAGGCGGAACCACGTCGTCCCCCACGGGCGCCCCCACAGGTCGCCGGGAGCGATCGGCGTGTACTCGCTGGCCGCAGCCTCCGCGAACGGCACCGGCTCGCCGGCGGCGTCCCAGCGTGCGGTTGCGATCGGCGCGGATGCACGGTGGATGCGAGTGCGCAGGCGCTCGCGGATGAAGCGATCGACGCGGAGGAGGGCGAGTCGGGAACGGTCGTGCATGGAGGCTCCTTAAGGAGGTGAGGGGTCGGGGTCAGCCCTTGACAGAACCGGCGAGCGCGAATGACGAGCCGGAGAGCTTCTGGACGATGACGTACAGGACGACCATCGGTGCCGCGTAGAGCACCGAGTACGCCGCGAGCTGGCCGTAGGCGATCGAGCCGTACTGTCCGAAGAAGTTGAAGATGGACACGGCGGCGGGAAAGCGGTCGGACGTGAACAGGAGCACGAACGGGACGAAGAAGTTCCCCCACGCGCCGGTGAAGACGAAGATGAACACCACGCCGATGCCCGGCCGCATGAGCGGCACCACGATGCGCGCCAGCGCCTGCATCGAGCTCGCGCCGTCGACCCAGGCTGCCTCTTCGAGCGAGATCGGCACGGAGTCCATGAAGTTCTTCAGCATCCAGATCGCCATCGGCAGCGACGTCGCCGACATGAACACGATGACGCCCCACGTGGAATCGAGCAGGCCGAACGACACGAACAGGGAGTACACCGGAACCATCATGGCCGTGATCGGCAGACCGGTGCCGAAGAGGATCGCGTACATGAACGGCTTCTGGTACCTGGCCGCGTACCGCGACAGCGGGTAGGCCGCCAACAGCGAGACCAGCACGGTGATGACGGCGGTCCCGAGGGATATCAGCACCGAGTTGAGCAGCGGCAGCCAGGTGAGCTCCCACGTCATGACACCCGTGTAGTTGTCGAGCGTCCACGACTCGGGCACCCGCATCGAGACCGTGGCATTCGCATCGAACGACGCGAACACGACCCACAGGAGCGGAACGAGGAAGAGCACGCCGATGATGCTCAGGATGATGGATGCCGTCACCGTGTGGGCTCGTCTGCGCGGGGCCGCCACACTCAGCGACTTCCGCCCGGGGGCGACGAGCGTGCGCGTCTCGGTCATGGTCTGAACGGCCATCTCAGTCGACCTCCGGCTTGAGCACACGAATGTAGATGATGGAGAAGACCGCACCGATCAGGAGAGTCACGGTGGCGATCGCCGTGCCGTAGCCCACCTGGGCGAATTTGAAGGCCTCCTGGTACGCGAGCACGGGCAGCGTCGCGGATGCCGTGCCGGGCCCACCGCCGGTCATCACCCAGATGAGCGTGAACACCCCGAGGGTCTGGAGGGTCGTCAGCAGCAGGTTCGTGGAGATCGATCGTCGGATCACGGGCAGCGTCACCTGGATGAACCGCTGCCAGGCCGACGCCCCGTCGATCGTCGCCGCCTCGATGAGGTCGGGCGGCACCTCGGCGAGCGCCGCGTTGTACACGAGCATCGAGAAGGCCGTGCCGCGCCAGATGTTCGCGACGATGACCGACAGCATCGGAAGGTAGTAGAGCCACGCGGTCTGCTCCATGCCGAACCAGCCGAGCACTGAGTTGAGCGTGCCGTCCTTCGCGAAGAAGGCGTAGAGCGCGAAAGCCGCCACGATCTCGGGGAGCACCCAGGCCAGGACGACGATCCCGCTGACGAAGGATCGCACGGGCCGCGCCGAGTTGCGCATGAGCACGGCCAGGAGCATTCCGAGCACGTTCTGTCCGATGACCGCTGACGCCAGGACGAAGACGACAGTGAGGACGACGGAGTTCCAGAACTCGGCGGAGCCCAGCAGCTCGATGTAGTTGTCGAGTCCGACGAACTGCGGGTTCGCCGCACGCGGTCCGGTGAGCGCCCGATCGGTGAGCGATCCGTACAGCGAGTACACGATCGGACCGAGCATGAAGGCGGCCAGCAGCAGCACCGCAGGGACGAGCGGCAGAAGGCGGAAGAGCGCGCGGCTCGGGCTGCGCCCGGGCCGCGCAGCGGCGACGGCGGTCATGAGACGATCAGCCCGCCTGCGTGTTCTCTTCGCCGACGATCCCGATGAGCGCCTCGTCGTACGCGCGTTGCGCGTCCTCCGGTGAGGACTGCCCCGTGATGACCGACTCGGTCGCCACCGGGATGTTCGATGAGATCTGCGAGTAGTCGGGCGTGGCCGGCCGGAAGTGCGTGTACTCGACAAGCGACGAGAAGAACTCGAAAGAAGGGTTGTAGTCGAGGTACTCCTGGCTCGAGGCCACGTCGGAGCGCACGGCGATCTGTCCTGCCTCCTGGTGGTAGGTGAGCGCGTTCTCGGGCGTCATCGCCTGGGCGATGAAGTCGAATGCCGCCTGCGGGTCGTCGGCATTGGCTCCCACGGCGAGCGTCCATCCACCTGACATGGAGGTGAAGCCGTCGCCACCGCCGTCCTGGGTCGGCATGGCGGCGAGCCCCATGGTGTCCTCCCACTCCGGCCATGCGTTGTCGCCTGCGATCCATCCGCTCGGAAGCCATGAGCCGTCGATCGCGATCGCCAGCTCGCCCTGCGGGATGAGCTCGTTCTGGACCTTGGATCCCCATCCGGGATCGAGTGCCTCCGCGGGATCAGGAGCCAGCCCCTCGTCGAAGGCGGTCTGGTAGAAGCCGAGGGCGTCGAGGAATCCGGCCGATCCGGTCACCCACTTGTTCGACGATGAGTCCATGAGTTCGTCGCCGGTGCCGTACATCAGCATCTCGAACCCCTGCATCGACGTGGCCTCCCCGAGGGTCTTCGATGCATAGATGTTCAGCGGTGTGACATCCGGATTGCTCTCCTTGATCGCGCGAGCCGCGTCGAGGATGTCCTCCCAGGATGTGGGCTTCCAGTCGGTGGGGAGATCGGCGGACTCGAAGAGATCCTTGTTGAAGTAGATGCCGCGGGTGTCGGTGCCGAGAGAGACCCCGTACGTCTTGCCGTCATCGCCCACACCGGCCTGCTTGGCGCCGTCGTCGTACAGACTCCAGCCGTCCCACTCGGTCAGGTAGTCGTCGATCGGAAGGAGGTAACCGGCCGCGGCATCGGAGCGGATCTGGAACGTGTCCTCGTAGATGACGTCGGGTGCGGTGTCGGGCGAGCCGTTCATGAGTGCGAGTTTGGTGAAGTACTGATCCTGCTCGGCTTCGATCGGCACGAGCTCCACCTTGCGGTCGGGATACTCCTTCTCGTACTCGGCCTTGACCGTCTTCATGAGGTCGTCCATCGCTGTGAAGGACGAGGTCTTCTGGTACGCGATGCGCAGGGTGTCGTCGCCGCTCGACGCGCCGCCCGAGCAGCCGCCCAGGGCGATGGTCAGGCCGCCGACGGCGAGGATGCTCAGTCCGGTCAGTGATTTCTTCATCGGAGCTCCTTTGCTCACTCTTGGAACGCAACATCGCGCCTGCATTATTCAAACATATTTATATATTCTGTCAAGCCTCATCATGCGTGCGCAGCCCGGTGTCAGCGCGCGCTGATCATCAGACCCGATGCACGGGCGGTGAACGCACCATCCAGCACGAGGCAGGCCGCTCCCGCTGCGGCCAGATCCGTGCCCAATCGCGCCTCGACGAGGCGAAGGGGACGCGTCGTCGTGATCTGCGGGATCGTGGGCAGAACAGCGCGCAGCACCGGTTCCAGCTGTTCGCCGAGCCGGCTCCACACAGGGCCGCCGATCACGAAGGTGCCGGCATCGAGCACGTTGTTCATCAACACGATCGCTCGCGCCAGCACCTCGGCCGCATGGGCGCAGACCGCGAGCGCGCGGGAATCCCCGCCCTGTGCGCGGGAGCGGAGATCGTCGATGGCTTCGCGCCTCGCTCCCCAGGGGACATCGAGCGAGGTGGTCATCCCTGCTTCGAGGAGGAGTCGCTCCGGGGCCACGGTGACCCCGAGGCAGCCGTGCCGGCCGCAGTGGCAGAGGGGACCGTCCGGGTCGACGACGAGATGCGCGATGTCACCCGCATTGCCCGTCCGGCCTCGCACGGCGTCGCCGTCGATGGCCACTCCGAGGCCGATGCCCGCTCCGTAGTACACCAGCGCGGCATCCGTGAGCGCGTGGTCCGCATCCGCCCAGAGTTCGCCGACCATGGCAGCGACCACGTCCTTCTCCACGACGACCGGCAGCCCCGTCGCCTCGATCAGGAGATCGCGCACCCGGGTGTGGTGCCAGTTCGGGAGCAAGGGCGGCGTCAGCAGCATCCCCGTCGCATCGTCGATCGGGCCGGGCACTGCGGTGCCTATGCCGAGAACCCGCTCAGGCGGCACGTCGGCTGATCTCAGGAGCGCATCCGTGTTCGAAGCGAGGGCGGCGATCAGGTCCGGAGTCGAGTCCGTGTCCTCTGGCGGAACCTCCATGTGCGCGACGACCGTCCCCGAGAGATCGAGCACGACGTACGTGTCCATCGACGGGTCGAGATGGATGCCGACGGCGAACCGTGCGCTGCTGTTCAACCGGAGCAGGGTCCGCGGTTTGCCGGGGCCGGCGACGACCCGCTCGCCTTCGACGATCAGCTCTGCGTCGGTGAGCCTGCGGGCGACGTTGCTGAGTGTCTGCGCCGACAGGCCGGTGAGCTCCGCGAGCTCGATCCTGCTCACGCCGGACGGCGACCGACGGATCATGTCGAGCACGAGGGTCTGGTTGTACGTCCCGACGGCGGGCATGTTGGATCCGCGTCTCATGGTTCCTCCCGAGCGCGCACTGTCGCTCTCGCAGACACTACCGTCACGCGCGGAATCAGACGCGACGGCGGGAGTCGAACCCGCAACGCCCTCAGGTATGAACTGGAGCCCGGGACCACCCGGATCGCCGCGATGTCATCGACGTTACCCGGCCGTGACTTTTCTGACCAGGGTCCCAACCTGAGATAACCGTATGAGTCACCGGATGTCGGCGCATTTCGGTGCGATCTAGACTGGAGGGATGAAGTTGCCACCCCTCCTCGTCTACTCCGTGCTGCGGCTACTGGCGTTCCTCGTGCCGCTCGCGGTGATGTGGCTCTTCTTCCCGATCATGCGCGAGCTCTGGTGGCTCACGGCGATCTTCGCCGCGTTGATCGGCATGAGCATCTCGATCCTGTTCCTCCGCAAGCCTCTCTCAGGGGCGTCATCCGAGATCTACCAGCGTCGCGAAGCCCGCTCGACGCCCGGCAGGCAGAGCTCCGCCGCGCAGGATGCCGACGCCGAGGATGCTGCGCTCGACGACGCTGCGGGCGACTCATCCGGCACTGCATCGAGCAACGCCGCGAAGAACGAGTGACCGCTCAGCCCACGAACGCCCAGTAGAGCGCACCGGCGTATGCGAGCGCGGTGAGCGATGTGAGCCCGAGCGCGACGACGAGCTCGCGCGACTGCCGATACGTCCACACGATGATGATCGCGGGGATGCCGGCGAGCAGGGCCATCAGCGACAGCCACGCGATCGGGTACAGCAGCGCGATGAACGCGGCGATCAGGAACGGCACGACCATGAACAGCGTGTAGACGATCTTCGTCGCACGGCGGCCGATGAGCACGGTGAGCGTGCGCTTTCCGACCGCACGATCCTGGTCGATGTCGCGCAGGTTGTTGGCCAGCAGCACCGCGCATGCGAAGAGCCCAGCGGCGACGGCTCCGAGCCATGCCTCCTGCGGCAGCTGGAACGCCTGCACCCATGTGGTGCCGAGCGTCGCCACGAGCCCGAAGAACACGAACACGAAGACCTCGCCGAGGCCGAAGTATCCGTACGGGCGCTTGCCGCCGGTGTAGAACCAGGCCGCGACGAGGCACACAGCGCCGACCGCCAGCATCCACCACTGACCGGTGCGGATGACGATCGCGAGGCCCACGAGGGCCGCAAGCGCGAAGAACGCCAGGCCGATGATCAGTACGGTGCGCGGACGCACACGACCCGAGGCGGTGAGTCGCGCAGGCCCGACGCGGTGGTCGTCGGTGCCGCGGATGCCGTCGCTGTAGTCGTTCGTGAAGTTGACGCCGATCTGGATAAGCACTGCGACGGCGAGGCACGCGAGGGCTATGACCCAGTGCAGTTCACGGTCGGCGAGCTGTGCAGCGCCGGTACCGATCACTACTGGAGCGACGGCGAGCGGCAGGGTGCGCAGTCGCGCAGCTCCGATCCAGTCGCGGGCCGTGATCGGCGGAGCTTCGACGATGGGCCGGCGGGCCGGGTTGCCACTGGTGCGCACCGGCTTCCGCCTCGGTGCCGATCTCTTGCGCTTCGAGGATGCTGCCACTCTCGAGATCTTAGTCGGCGCGCCGATGCGCCTACTGGTTGGGGTTGCTGTCCTTGCCGTCCAGCCACAGGGTGTCCACGGCATCCGCGTGAGTGCCACCGCTTCCGACGTGCTTGGCGCTGATCTGCGGGCCCTTCGTGATCACATGCACGAGCGCCATGCCGTGACCGCGGCCGAGGTCGTAATCGGCTTTCAGCCATTCGAGGATGGGCGTCGCCTTGGTGGACGCGTCGAAGCCCTTCTCTCGTGCGATGTCGACGAGCTGGCGGGGAGTGAGCCCGGTCTTGGTCTCGACGGCGTCGAGGTAGGCCTGAAATGACATGTCGTGTTCTCCTGGTCAGTCGAGGAACGTCTGGATGATGGTGGGCGATGAGTGGATGCCGAGGATGCGGAGTGCGCCCTCGCCGATGTTGGTGAAGCAGTGCGG
This sequence comes from Microbacterium shaanxiense, assembly GCF_054779995.1. NCBI lineage: Bacteria > Bacillati > Actinomycetota > Actinomycetes > Micrococcales > Microbacteriaceae > Microbacterium > Microbacterium shaanxiense. Next base: position 116,812 of record NZ_BAAGXE010000003.1, read on the forward strand.
CACGCGCGCAGGACCTGTGGCCGTGTCACCTGCACGGGCGACGAAGCTCTTGTCGCCGACGGTGATGCGCGCGAGGCCCTCCAGCACGACCCAGGTCTCGGAGTAGGGATGCCAGTGCAGGCCGGGGCCCTCGCCGGGCTGATTCTCCACATAGAAGTATGAGACGTCTGCTCCGTGTTCCGCACCCTCGAACCGGCGCGAGCGACCGGTACCGATGCGGATGTCGCCCGCGGCGACGAGTCCTTGTGCGACTGATGCGGTGTTCATGCGTCCAGTCTCGACAGCACGACGGCGTCGCCCTAGAGTTTCGATGTGGATCGAAACATCTCGCTCGATCGTCCGATCGAGGGCGTCGAGTCTCCCGCGCATCGAGTCGAGTTCGAACTCAGCCCTGGCGACATCCAGTCCGTGCGCTTCGGCGTATCGCCCGGTCACGAACTCGCGCATGCCGTGCGCGTGCTGCTGCGGCCGGAGCAGCATCCGTTGCAATGGGGTTGGCTGCGCGAGGTGCGAGATCGACTCCCCCGCGAGAGCTTCGCACTGCTCGCGGCAGTCATCGGCCGCGACGGATATCTGCCGGACTTCCTCACCGCCGCACCGCGCTGGGACATGACCCCCGAGGCCGAGCTCGACGCGTTGCGGTCGGCACCCCTCGATCCGATGCGCGTCGACTTCGAGAAGATGGTGCGTCGATCGACCGGATCCCGCCAGCGCGCCCTGCGGGAGATGCAGAAGCGACCGGCGCGCGCGCGAGCGATGATCACCGAGGCATGGCGGGACGTCTGGGATGCCGTGATGGCACCGGTGTGGCCGCAGCTCGAACGACTGCTGCGCGCCGACATCGCCGTCCGGTCGCGCACCATCGCCGCATCCGGCATCTCCGCGATGGCCGACGGCCTGCATCCCGATGTCAGCTGGGGCGAGGGAGCCGTGCGAGTGAGACTGCGCAGGCACAGCGAGCATGTGGACTGCCGGGGCAGCGGACTCGTGCTCGTGCCCTCGGTCATGTCGTCATCGGGATGCATGGTGCTCACAGAACCGCCCGCGCAGCCGACCCTGTTCTACCCGGCGCGCGGAGTCACGGCGGGCTGGGCGCGCAGCGCGACCGAGACCGCTGACGCGCTCGGTGCACTGCTCGGACCCGCTCGCGCAGAGATCCTGCTCGCGGCCCGCGACGCACGCACGACGTCGCAGGTCGCGCGGGATGCCGGCATAGCCGTCTCCACGGCGTCCCACCATCTGACGGTCCTGCGTGCCGCCGGACTGATCGCCAGCGAGCGCGACGGCGCACGGATGATGCATCTGCGCACTCCGCTCGGGGAGGCGATGGTCGGGGCGGGACTATGAGCCGGACTATGAGCCGTTCGACGGCTCAGGATCGGCGGGTTCAGGGACCGCCGTCGACCGCGATCGGGCGATTCTCGTAATACGTCTGCAGCACGACGGTGGTGTGGGTGCGCACGTTCGCCGCCAGGCGCACCTCGTTCACGAGCTGCTCGAGCGCGCGGGGCGATGCCACCCGGACGAACAGCATGTAGCTGGCGTCTCCCGCTATCGAGTGGCACGCCTCGATCTCGGTGAACGGCTCGAGCAGCTCAGGGGCATTGTCGGGCTGGCCCGGATCGAGCGGCGTGATCTCGATGAACGCCGACAGCGGTCTGCCCAGCGCCTCGGCGTCGAGGATCGGACGGTAGCCGCTGATCACGCCGCGGGATTCCAGCCGGCGCAGCCGCGATTGCACCGCCGAGCTCGAGAGCCCGACGGCCTCTGAGAGCTGGGCGAGAGTCGCGCGGGCATCGCGCGAGATCTCCGTGATGATCTGACGGTCGACAGCATCCTCCATAGTGGAATAATATCGGCATACTCACTATTTCGCCGGATATTTTCCGCTGAGCCATCGATCGGAGGTCCCGATGTCCACTCCTCTTCACACCACTGCCATCATCGGCGAGCCCGAGGTCGTCGAGGACGCCACTCGCGCGGAGACGAGCGATGCCTGGCTGAGCGTGAAGAGCGCCGCGCTCGCGCTGCGCGAACTGCAGATCAAGGACGGTTCGATCCCCGTCGCCGACCACCATGCAGACGCCCGCGCGCACGTGGCGGCGATCGTCGCCGGGATCCGGGCCCTCGCGCCGGCGTTCCCGCACGACGCGGAGTACCTCGCAGCATCCGTCCTCGACTTCGAGCGCTGGGCATCCGAGGGATTCGGCGTGCCGGACTTCCTCGATTCGCTGGTCGCCTTCCAGCCGCAGCAGCATCGCGTCGACGGCATCCGCCACCTCGTGGTCTTCCCGATGTACACGCAGAACGGCTCGCCCGACAGGCTCGTCGAGGCGCTGATCGTCGAGGCGATCTGGCCCGGGTTCATCGCCGAGCTCGAGGCCGGCGACTACGGAAACAAGCTGTTCGTCTCGCTGCGGCTGGTCGATTTCACACCGGGGTACGACACGAACTCCGCGGTGCTCTTCCCTGAGACCGTCGCGATGCGTGAGATCCCCACGTTCACCTGGGGCGCCATCTTCCAGGACCGCGAGGCCGCCCGCTATCGGCGGGTGGTGCGCGCGGCAGCCGAGATCACCAAGCTGGACCTTCCGGAGCCGGCGGCGCGGATGCTGGATGACCACGATCTCACGGAGAAGACGTTCGTGATGTGGGACATCATCCACGACCGCACGCACATGCGCGGCGATCTGCCCTTCGACCCGTTCATGATCAAGCAGCGGATGCCGTACTTCCTGTACTCGCTGGAAGAGCTGCGCTGCGATCTGACGGCTTTCCGCGAGTCCGTCGCGATCGAGAAGCGGCTCGCCGTGCGCGACGATCTGACCGCGACCGAACGGGAGACGCTGGAGCACGCCGGGCTCGTGCAGTACGCGGTGATCTTCGACCGGATCTTCCGCTTCGCGATCACGGGCTCGCGCGTGCGCAACTACGACGGTCTCGGCGGGCAGTTGCTGTTCGCGTGGCTGCACCAGCGCGGGGTGCTGCACTGGACCGACACGCAGCTCGCGTTCGACTGGGCAGAGGTGCCGGATGCCGTGATCGCGCTCAGCGACGCGGTGAACGAGCTGTACTGGCGTTCGATCGATCGACCGAAGTCGGCGCACTGGCTCGCCGCATACGACCTGGTGCGCTCGGTGCTGACGCCGCATCCGGCATCCGTGTGGGCGCGCGGGCTGTCCGACGAGGTGCTCTCCGGAGCGCCCAAGGGGTACACCGACCAGGTGCTGGACGACGAGTTCCCCCTGTCGATGTTCTTCGAGGCGCTGGAGAAGAAGATGCGTCCGGTGATCGAGTCGACGGCGGGGATCAGGGCGTCGGATGCGTAGCCACGGCGTGCACGTTCTTCGGAGAACTGCAGCTTCTTCGGAGGAATCGGGCCGATTCGTCCGAAGCACGTGCAGTTCTCCGAAATTGTTGCGCGTGCGTGGGGACGCCGAACTCAGACCTGGTGTGAGGGAAGAGTAACCATGACAGTGAACGGACGCGTCGTCGTGCTCGCGGGGGCGACGAGTGCTTCAGGGCTCGCCGTCACGCGTGCGCTGGTCGCTGCCGGAGCACGGGTGATCGCGACCGGGCGCTCGGCCGACCGACTGGCGGCACTGGCGGATGCCGGAGCCGAGGTCGTGATGGCGGATGCGACCTCACTCGCAGACATGACGACCCTGGCCGCGGATCTGCGCCAGGTCGATGGTGTCGTGTCCCTCGTCGGAGGGTGGCGTGGCGGCGGTGGACTCGCAGGACAGACGGACGAGGATTTCGACGCACTTCTGCCCGCGCTGCAGGCGGTGCGGGCGACGAGCCGCGCCTTCGATCAGGCACTGCAGGCGTCGGATGCCGGGCGCTTCGCGATCGTGTCGTCCACCGCCGTCGCGCGCCCGCTCGCTGGCGGGGCGAACTACGCTGCGGTGAAGGCGGCGGCGGAGGCGTGGGCGCGCGCCGTGTCGCACGGGTTCGCGAAAGCAGCGCGAGATGCCGGAGAGCCACTGAGTGCAGCATCCGTCGTCTTCCGTGCCAAGGCATTGGAACCAGTGGCGCTCGCGCGCGCCGTCGTCGGGCTGTGGGATGCGGATGCCGCGGCGCTCAACGATCGGGTGATCGAACTCGATTGAATGCGGACGCTACGCGCTGCAGTTCGTAGCACGCGCGGCACCGATCGATGTAGCGCCTGTCACAAAGTGGCGCGCAGGCCAAGACGTCACACGTGACCTCAATCGCGTGGGCTCGGGAACTCGGGAGCGATTCCGCGCACGGGTGGCGGCGCTTCCAGTCCCGCATCGTGAGATCCCGGGGCGTCCGTCACTGCCCCGGTCTCGGCGCCCTCGACCACGGTCCCGCTTTCAGCACCGGCGTCTGCCCCGCCGACCGGCTGAGCCGGCGCGTGCGCGTAGAGCTCGGTGAGCTTGCGGTACGAGCGGGTGAGGAATGCCAGCAGCGCCGCGACGACCATGATGAGACCCGCGAACAGGCAGACCAGCGCGATGCCGCGCGCCTCGCCCTCGCCCAGCAGCCAGCCCCACTGCTGCTGCCCGGCGTTCGAATCCATGTACGGGATGATCGCGAACTCGGCGATCGGCGCGATGAGGAACGCCGTGACAGGGGCGGCCGCGGCCTCCATGGCCGCCGCGACGCCGAACACGCGCCCCTGACGCTGGAAGGGCACGACCTTCTGGATGATGGTCTGCTCCGACGCCTCGACCAGCGGTATCAGCATCATGTAGAGCCAGATGCCGGCCGCGTACAAGGGCCACCACTCCCTGATCATGAACACCGCGCCGAGCAGCCCCATCACGATGACCGCGAGCAGCAGCGTGCGCATCGGCCGTTTCCCCAGGCCGAACTTCGCGATGAGCGCCCCGCCGATGAGGAACCCGGTGGACGTGACGCCCAGCACGATGCCCCACATCTCGACCGAGAACAGGGTCAGACCGTAGGGGTCCATCAGTGCCATGTACACGCCGCCGATGAGGTTGTTGAACGTCGAGAAGATGATGAGGGCGAACAGTCCGGGTGCGAGGCGGATCGCCTTCACGCTGCCGCGAAAATCGAGAGCGCTCGGAGAATCGGGATCGGGTTCGGGAGTGCCCTCCGGGATGCGGACGAACAGCAGATGCACGAAGCTGACACCCATCGCCACGATCGCGATCACGAGGGTGCCGCCCATGCCGAGGAACCCGATCGAGAGTCCGGAGAACACGCTCGTGACCATGAAGGCGATGCCCTGCACCGTGCCGACGAGGCCGTTCGCGTTCGCCCGCTTGTCCTCCTCGACCAGGAGCGTCACGGTCGTGGAGAGCGCGATGTTGCGCAGCTGCTCGATCACGCCGCCGAAGAGGATGATGCCGGAGAAGAGCCAGAACCAGGGTCCGCCCAGATTCAGCAGGTCGCTCTCGGGGAAGGAGAGGTACAGCCCGCCGGCGATCGCGAACGCGACCGCGGAGACGACGCTGGACAGCAGCATGACCGAGTGCTTGCGGTGACGGTCGACGATCGTGCCGAACACCATCGCGAAGAAGGCCACGAACAGCATGTACGCGCCGCCGATGATGCCGGTGGCCAGCACGGACTGCGTCTCGATGTACACCCAGAAGGTCAGGGCGAACCAGAGGAAGCTCGTCGTCACGTTGGCGATGAGCGTGTTGATGAGGACGTTCGCGAAAGCCGTTCCTGCGGCGGTGCGCTTCATGGGACACAGCGTATTCGCCACCGCCGACATCCGACATAGGCTGGTGCGGTGAGCACACTGCATGACCCCGCGATCCGGGGATTCGCGTCGGACAACTACTCCGGCATCCACCCCGAGGTCCTCGCGGCGATCGCCGCGGCGAACGACGGCCATCAGATCGCCTACGGCGAGGACGAGTACAGCGAGCGCCTGCAGGAGGTCTTCCGCGGCCACCTCGGCGACGGCGTGGAGGCCTTCCCGGTCTTCAACGGCACAGGGGCGAACGTGGTCGGACTGCAGTCGATGCTTCCGCGCTGGGGCGCCGTGATCGCGGCATCCACCGCCCACATCCATGTCGATGAAGGCGGGGCTCCCGAGCGGATCGGCGGCATGAAGCTGCTCACGGTGCCGACGGACGACGGCAAGCTCACCCCTGAGCTCGTCGACCGCGAGGCGTGGGGATGGGGCGATGAGCACCGCGCGCAGCCGCTGGTCGTCTCGATCACCCAGTCCACCGAACTCGGAACCCTCTACACGGCCGACGAGATCCGCGCGCTCGCGGACCACGCGCACGGCCACGGCATGCACCTGCACATGGACGGCGCGCGCATCTCCAACGCCGCTGCCGCACTCGATGCTCCGCTGCGCGCATTCACCCGCGACGCCGGCGTCGATGTGCTGAGTTTCGGCGGCACCAAGAACGGCGCGATGCTCGGCGAGGCGATCGTGGTGCTCAACCCGGAGGCATCGACCGGGCTGATCTTCGGCCGCAAGTACAACATGCAGCTGTCGTCCAAGATGCGTTTCGTCTCCGCGCAGCTCATCGCGCTGCTCGAGGGCGACCTCTGGCTGCGTAACGCTCGGCACTCGAACGCGATGGCGGCGCGACTGCGCGCGGGCATCGAGGCCGGTCTCGCGAACGGCTCCATCCGGGGTGTCGGGTTCACGCAGCCGACCCAGTCGAACGGCGTTTTCGCGACGCTGCCCGAGGGCGTCGCCGACCGGCTGCGCGAGTCGTTCCGCTTCTACGACTGGGATGCCGCGCGCAACGAGGTGCGCTGGATGTGCAGCTTCGACACGCAGGAAGCCGACGTCGACGCGTTCATCGCGGAGCTCGGACGCCTCACGACTTTGTGACCCGATCCTCCTCGCCGAGGCCCCCTCTGAACGCCGACGCCCCCTCCTGTCCACGTCAGCCCGAGGGGGCGTCGGCGACAAGAGGGGGCGTCGGCGATGGGAGAGATGGCCGGCGGTCAGTGTCCCGGTGTCGGGGCCTTGTCGTCGAGCAGGGCGTCCGCCTTCGCGCTGAAGAAGCGCGTCGCCCACATCATAGCGGCGGCGAGGAACGCGAACACGCCGAGCGAGACCACACCCCATGCGCCGCTCTCGGTGGGGACGGCCTCGTTGAAGCCCGTGCGCATGATGGGCGCCACGAAGCCGCCGAGGTTGCCCAGCGAGTTGATCAGGCCGATCCCGGTCGCCGCGGCCGCACCGGTGAGGAACGACGTCGGGAACGACCATGTGATGGGTCCTGCAGCGAGGAACGCGGACACGGCGATCGTGATCGCGAGCAGACCGATCAGTCCCTGACCGTTCGCACCCGCCCACGCCGAGACGAGGATCGCGACGCCCGTGATGACGAAGAACCAGGCGCCCCATTCCCGGCGGCGCTTGATCGTGTCGGCGTGCTTGCCGGCGTAGTAGCAGGCGAACAGGCCCACCGCCCACGGGATGGCGGAGACGAGGCCGACCTGCCAGCCGACATCCTGCCCGATCAGGCCCGAGACCTGCTGCGGCAGGTAGAACGTCGTGCCGTAGACGGCGATCTGCAGGCAGAAGTAGATGATGGTGAAGTACCAGACCTTCCAGTTCACCATCGCCGCGCCGATGCCACGGGGGCCGTCGGTCTCCTTGACGGCGTCCTCGTGCTCCATCACGACCCGCAGCGCGTGCTTCTCGTCGTCGGTGAGGAACTTCGCCTTCTGCGGCGAGTCCACCAGGAAGAAGAACGCCGCGATTCCTGCCACCACGGCCAGCATGCCCTCCACGAAGAACATCACCTGCCATCCGGCCCATGGCGTGACCTGCTCGCCGAAGCTGATCAGTCCGCCGGAGAGCGGAGCGCCCAGCATCTGCGAGAAGGGCTGCGCGAGGTAGAACAGGGCGAACATCTGCACGCGCCGCTTGTTGGGGAACCACTGCGAGAGGAACATGATCACGCCGGGGAAGAGCCCGGCCTCGGTCACACCCAGCAGGAAGCGCAGGATGATGAACATCGTCTCGCCGTTGACGAACGCGAACGCCGCCGCGACGATGCCCCACGTGATGGCGATGCGGGCGAGCCAGAACCGTGCGCCGAACCTGTTCAGCAACAGGTTCGAGGGGATCTCGAAGAGCGCATAGCCGATGAAGAAGATACCGGCGCCGAGCGCGTACGCACCGGCGGAGATCCCCCGGTCGGTCTCCAGCGCCGCTTCGGCGAAGCCGACGTTCGTGCGGTCGAGGAAGGCGACGAAGTACAGGATGATGAGCATCGGCATCAGGCGGAAGGTCGCCTTCTTGATGCCGCTGGCGAGATGAGGACTCGCCAGCAGGGACGGCGCGGTGGCGCCGGGAGTGGATTCGGACACGAAGAACTCTCCTTTGAGCGGGGTTCGGTTGTACGGCGTCAGCTGCCCAGCGCGGGGATGATCATGAAGAGGCCGGCGGCCACGCAGATCACTCCGAGCACCAGGAAGGCGATGCGGCTCTTGGACCATGGTCGAGTCATGATGAAACCCTTCAGTGCATGTAGAGACCGCCGTCGACGTTCAGGGTCTGACCCGTCACGAAGCCGGCGTTCTCGCTGATGAGGAAGGCCACCGCTGCGGCGATGTCCGTCGGTGTGCCTATGCGCGGCAGCACACCGTCTGCCGCCATCGCCGTCTTGCGCTCCTCCGTGAGGGTGCCGCCCATGATGTCGGTGTCGATCGGACCGGGCGAGATGACGTTGGCTGTCACGCCGAGCGGGCCGAGCTCGCGGGCGATCGAGCGCATGAGGCCGATGACGCCGGCCTTCGACGCCGAGTAGGGCGTCTTGGAGAACGTGCCGCCACCGCGCTGCGCGGACACGGATGAGATGCCGACGATGCGGCCGAGGCCGTTCTCGGCGAGGGTGCGGGCGACGCGCTGGGTGATCCAGTGCACGCCGTCGAGATTGATCGACTCCACGCGGTGCCATTCCTCAGGGGTGACCTCGAGGTACGGCACGGGCGATGACACACCGGCGAAGTTCACCACGGCGACGATCTGCGGAAGCTGGGCCTCGAGAGCATCGACGGCTGCGACCGCCTGCTCGCGATCGGCGACGTTCGCGCCGACGCCCACCGCGTGCACGCCGTGCGCCTCGGCGACCTCGGCGGCTGTCTGCGCCGCCGCCGCAGCGTCGACGTCGATGATCCCGATGCTCCAGCCGAGCTCGGCGAGGTGGAACGCCGTGGCGCGGCCGATCCCTCGGGGGCTCGCGGCGCCGGTCAGGATGACGGTTCGTTCAGCGGGGAATGTCGTGGACATCGATGGTGCTCTCAGTTCGAGGGGTGGATGGGCGCGGGGCCGAGCTCGTCCATGAGCTTCTTGATCGCGACGTACGCCTTGTTGCGGTACGCGATGAGCTCCGGCGTCCGCTCCGCCGGCACGTCGAGGAACCCGGCCCCGGACTTGGTGCCGAGCTTCCCGGCCGAGACGAGGTCGGAGAGCACCTTCGGCGTGGCGAAGCGCTCGGGGAACTCGGTCTGCAGCGAGGCGTAGCAGAACGAGTAGACGTCGAGTCCTGCCATGTCGGCGATCGCGAACGGGCCGAACACCGGCAGGCGGAAACCGAACGTCGTGCGCACGATCGTGTCGATGTCCTCCGCGGTCGCGACGCCCTCCTCGACCAACTGGGTCGCCTCGTGGAAGAGCGCGTACTGCAGACGGTTCAGCACGAAGCCTGTGGCGTCCTTGACCCGCGCCGTCTCCTTGCCTGTCGCCGCCACGATCGCCTCGACCACTGGGAGGATCGCCTCATCGGTCGCGGCGTGCGGGATCAACTCCACACCCGGGATGAACGGTGCGGGGTTGGAGAAGTGCACACCGAGGAAGCGCTCGGGGTTCACGACCGCTTCGGCGAGCTTTCCGATCAGGATGGTCGAGGTGTTGCTGCCGATGATCGCATCCGGCGCCGCCGCCTCCGAGATGCGCCGCAGTGTCGCGTGCTTGATCTCGATCTTCTCCGGCACGGCCTCCTCGATGAACGAGGCGCCGGCGACGGCATCCTCGATCGTGGCGGCCGTCACGCGCTCCGCGATGATCTCGGCTGCGCCAGCGGGGAACAGATCGTCGGCGACGAACTGTTCGGCCTCGGCGATGAGGCGGGCGCGGTTCTGCGTCGCGATCTCGATGTCGACGTCCGCGATGCGCACATCGGCGCCGGACATCGCGAGGCACTGGGCGATGCCGCCGCCCATGTATCCGCTGCCGATGACGGCGTAGACGGGGCGTTCCTGATCGGTCATGGTCTTCTCCTGGATCGAATTTCGGATGCGTCGAGTAGCGGGTGCGGCTCAGGCGCGAGCGGGCTCTGGCAGAAGCGTGCGCAGGTAGTCGCGGTTGGTAGCGCAGACGCCGAGGCTGTCGCCGCCGTACTGCTCCATGAGGAACGGACCCGTGAAGCCGAGTTCCACGGCACGCGCCACCATGTCGCGGTAGTTGATCAGGCCGAGTTCCATGCTGGTGGGCACGGCGGTCTGCCAGCTGCCGTCGCCGGCCTCATCGCGGATGTAGTTCTTGACGTGCCAGTAGTTCGCGTACGGGAGGGTCTTCTCGTGCATCTCGCGCCAGTCCTCGATCGGACGGTGCAGGCGCACGAGGTTGCCGATGTCGGGGTTGAGGCCGACGTTGTCCAGACCGATCTCCTCGATCAGCCGGACCGCGCTGTCCGCGGTGCCGAGGTAGGTGTCCTCGTACATCTCCAGCGCCATGGGCAGCCCGACGGATGCCGCGTGCTCACCGAGTTCGCGCAGTCGCTTCACGGCGAGCGCACGGGTCTCCGCGTCGTCGGGGTCGACAGGGCCCTGCGCGGTCCAGAACCACAGCGCCTTGCGCTGCGCGGCGCTGAACGGCTGGTGCAGACCGGTCGAGAACACCTGCATGCCGAGCTCGGCGGCGGCGTCGATGGCCTGGTGCGCATACGCGAGGTTCTGCTCGCCCTTGCCCGGCTCGATCACGCTCTGGCGCTGCACGTGCACCGAGACGAGCTGCACAGCGTGAGATGCAGCGATCGACTTGAGCTCGTCGCGCCGCTCCGGGGTGAGCTCGGACGGGCGGATGTGGCTGTCCGCGATCTCGATCGCGCTGAAGCCGAGTCCGGCCACGCGGCGGAAGACGCCGTCCCAGACCTCAGCCGGTGCATCGTGCAGGCGTGTGCCGTCGGCGGTGACGGGAGAGAACCCGTGCATGCAGACCGCGATCGGCCAGTTGTCGCTGTTGAGAGGGTGCGGCGTTGCGGTCATGACGACTCCATTGACGTGTTCATTCCGAAAGAAGATCTAAGCTTCCTAGATCCTATAGGAAATAGGCCACGCGTCAAGGCGTGCGAATCCGGCGCCGCCACGGGCGTGGCCCGCCGGCGGGATCAGCCGCGTTCGAGATCGAGAGAACGCGATCGCACCTGCTCGATGTGCCGGCGCATCTGACGCTCAGGCGCATCGTGGTCACCGCTCGCGAACGCGTCCACGATGGCCTCGTGCTCCGCGATCGCCTCTCGCACATCCGTGACGCCGTGCAGCACCGACTGCCGCATGCGGTGCAACTGCGCGCCGAGCGACTCGGACATGGCGTCGAGATAGCTGTTGCCGCAGTGCTGGAAGACGACACGATGGAAATCGGCATCCGCGGTGAAGTAGGCAGTGGTGAGCTCGACGGCCGGAGCACCAGAGCGCATCGAAGTGATCACCTGCTCCCCTGCGGCGCGATGCGCCTCCTCCGCTGCGCGCAGCTCCTCGAGCATCAGCGGTGCGGCCGGCGTGGCGAGCCGAGCAGCCGTCGACTCGAGCATGATGCGCGCCTCGAAGAGTTCGGCGAGCTGGCCCGCGTCGAGCGGCGGAGCGACACGGTACCCCTTGAGAGCCTCGCGGGTGACGAGGCCCGTGCGCTCCAGCAGCACCATCGCCTCGCGCACGGGTGTCGGCGAGACATCGAGTTGACGGGCGATCGTGTCGATCGACAGCCTCGCACCGGGCGAAGCGTCGCCGCTCAGCAGCAGCTGCAGGATGCGGTCGTATACGTGATCGCGCAGGCCGCGGCGCTCGATCGTCGCGTCCAGGCCCGACAGACGGCCCTCGAATTCGATCGTCATGTGTGCTTCTCCCTCGCCGTCGGCTTCTCAGGCGCCCAACAGTGCGGCTTCATCGAGAATGTCACGGATGGCCGTCGGATCGTGCGCGAACCTCCATCTTCAGGCTCACGCCGATGAGCATGGACGCGTCGGTTCTCAGGCGCCTTCGTAGGCGCAGATCTCCTGCACCTTCTCGGCCGAGGCACTGCTCGGATCGAAGGTGTACGTCAGCCACTCGCCGGCGAGGCGCCTGGCCAATTCGACGCCGATGACCCGCTGACCCATGCAGAGCACCTGCGCGTCGTTGGAGAGCACTGAGCGCTCGACGCTGAACGAGTCGTGCGCCGTGACAGCGCGGATGCCCGTGACCTTGTTCGCGGCGATCGCGACGCCGAGGCCGGTGCCGCAGATCAGGATCGCGCGGTCGGCGTCGCCGGCCGCGACCTTCTCCGCCGCGTTCGTCGCGATCCGCGGATAGTTCGTGTGCCCGTCCGCATCGACGCCGACGTCCACGACGGATTCGACGAGGGGGTTGGCGAGCAGGTCCGCCTTGATGCGTTCCTTGTAGTCGAAGCCCGCGTCGTCCGAGCCGATCACCAGTCGAAGTGCCATGTCAGTCATTCCCCTTCAGGATGTCGAGAACCGTGTGTGCGATGAGCGCGAACGAGACCGCGCCGGGATCGGGGGTGCCGAGACTCTTGTCGCCGTGCGAGCGGGCACGTCCGAGCTTGGCGGTGAGGTCTGCGGTGTCCTTGGCGGCTCGGTCAGCGGCCGCGGCGGCGTCGGACCAGGCGGCGATGAGCTCGGTACCTGAGCCGACGAGCTCATCGAGACGATCGGCGAACGGGACGATCGCGTCGATCATGGTCTTGTCGCCGACCTTGGCCTTGCCGAATGACATCACGGCGTCCTTCATGGCCGTGACGCCGGCGGCCGCGCGCACCGGGCCGACGTCGGCGTCGTCACCCAGCGTGGCGCCGAGCGCGACGAGCATCTCGCCCCAGATGGCGCCGGAGGTTCCGCCGCCCTTGTCAGCCCACGCGTCGCCGGCGTGCTGCAGCGCGGTGCGGGCACCGGCGCCTTCGGCCACGACGGCGGATGCCGCGGCAGCGGCCGCACGGCTTCCGCGCTGCATCCCTATCCCGTGATCGCCGTCTCCGGCGATGCGGTCGATCCGGCCGAGTTCATCGGCTTCGGCATCCAGCATGGTCGCGATCGCCGTCAGCGCGCGATCGATCGTCGCGGCCGCACGGCGAGAGTCATCGCTCGCAGGCCCGATCACGACCTCCTCCTCGACGACCTCGACCGCGTCGACCATCACGCGCCCTTCGACAGCGCCGCGCCGGAAGGCCGCGGTGTCGCACGATGCGTGCCAGAGCGGCTCGAGCTCGTCATCGAGCCACAGCAGCGTGAGGGAGGCGCCCGCCATGTCGAAGCTCGTGCAGAACTCCCCCACCTCGGGTGACACGACGACGACTCCTGCTTCCGTGAGCAGGCGGTCCACCTCGGCGTACACCACGTAGAGCTCTTCGTACTTGACGCTGCCGAGGCCGTTGAGGATCGGCACGACGCACGCGCCCTCCTGGGCGATGCCATCCGGGATCTCGGCCAGGAGCGACGACACGAACAGCTCAGCCAGACCGGCCGCCGTCGGCACGGCGACCTCGTCGATGCCCGGCTCCCCGTGGATGCCGAGGCCGACGGCCATCCGGCCTTCGGGAACGGTGAACAGCGGCTCGTCGGCACCGGGGAGCGTGCAGCCGCCGAAGGCCACGCCGAGCGTCCTGGTGCGTGCATTGGACAGCGCAGCCAACCTCTCGACCTCGTCGAGATCGAGACCGGACTCTGCGGCGGCACCCGCGATCTTGAAGACGACGAGGTCGCCGGCGATACCGCGGCGCTTGTCGATCTCGGTCGCCGGTGCACTGGAGATGTCGTCGGTCACCACGACCGTGCGGCAGTCGATCCCCGCCCCACGCATGCGCTCCTGCGCCTGGGTGAAGTGCAGCACGTCACCGGCGTAGTTCCCGTAGCTCAGCAGGACGCCGCGACCCTCGTGCGCCGCCGTGGCGACGCTGTGCACCTGGTGGGCGGACGGAGACGCGAAGAGGTTGCCCATGGCGGCGCCGTGCGCGAGCCCGGGGCCCACCAGGCCTGCGAACGCCGGGTAGTGGCCGCTCCCGCCGCCGATCACGACCGAGACGGTCGGCTCTGCGCCTCGCGTCGAACGCACGACTCCGCCAGTGACCGGACGCACCCAGCGAGCGGACGCCGCGGCGAAGCCCGCCGCGGACTCGGCGGCGAAGTCATCCGGATCGTTGAACAAGCGCGTCATTGCGGTCTCCTCTAGGCGAAAGGGGGGCGCATACGCACCCACACGCTCGATCCTATAGGAAATTGGATCAAATGGAACCAGTCGATCCGTCGCTCGAAGAGGTCAGCGCAGCAGTCCGAGACTCGCCAGCGCCATCCTCACGAGGGTGCCGCGGCCGCCCTCCATCTCGGCGGACACCGCGTCGGATGCCGCGTCCTCCGGCGTGAACCAGGTGATCTCCAGCGCGTCCTGGCGGGGCTCGCAGGTGCCGGTGACGGGGACGACGAAAGCGAGCGACACGGCGTGCTGCCGATCGTCGTGATACGCGCTGACGCCGGGCAGCGGGAAGTACTCGGCCACTGTGAACGGCAGCGGCTGCAACGGCAGTTGGGGGAAGGCCATGGGTCCGAGGTCGTTCTCGATGTGACGGAACAGTGCATCGCGCACGGTCTCGCCGTAGCGCACTCGGCCGGAGACGATCGTCCGCGTCATCTCGCCGAGGGGTGTGGAACGCAGCAGGATGCCGAGCTCGGTCACCAGCCCGGAGCCGTCGGCGCGCACGGGGATCGCCTCGACGTACAGCATCGGCAGGCGACGGCGCGCTTCGGCGAGTTCGAACTCGCTCAGCCACGCCGGGTTGTTCGCGTCTGCGGGCAGCTCGCTGAACCGGGAGAGGTCGTCGTCGCCCCCCTCGGGGTCAGGATCAGGTGTGCGCACCGACATGCCTCATTTCTATCAGTGTCTTCGCCTGCTGGCAGGATGGACGTGTGAGCGATGAACTCCGGATCGACGTCGACGCCACCAGATGGTCACCCGGCGAGCGCGCAGGGCTGCCGCTGGTCGTGCTGCTGCACGGGTACGGCGCTGACGAGCACGACCTGTTCGGCCTCGCGCCCTTCCTTCCGGATGGCATCGCCGTCGCATCCGTAGCCGCGCCCCTGGCTCCGCCCTGGCCCATGCCGGGCAGGTCGTGGTACGCGATCGACGGTCTGGACGGCCGCAGCCCGGACGGCGTGACCACCGCGGCGCACGCGTTCCTGCGCTGGCTCGACGACGCAGCAGGCGACGCGCCGTCGGTGGCGCTGCTCGGGTTCTCGCAGGGTGCCGCCGTGGCGCTGCAGGCGCTGCGCCTCGACGCCGCCCGCTTCGATGCCGTGGTCGCCCTCAGCGGTTACGCGTCGCCGGGAGATCTGCCCGATGACGAGGCGCTGCGCGAACGGCGCCCCAAGGTCTTCTGGGGTCGCGGTACGCACGACGACGTCATCCCCGGCGCCCTCATCGCCCATACGTCGCAGTGGCTCCCCGAGCACTCCGAACTCACCGGTCGCGTCTACCCCGGGCTGACGCACAGCATCTCCGAGGACGAGCTGGCGGATGTGCGCATCTTCCTCGAGAAATGGCGCGACGCCTCAGCCGGCTGAACCTGGTTCCTCGTCGGGCGCATCGCCTTCGATGTCCGGTTGCGCCCCATCGTCCACGGCATGCTCGCGCGCAGCATCCGCACGGCGTCCGACCATTGCCATCACCACCGCGAACGCGACTCCGATGGCGATGCCGAGCGTGATGCCGCGGCCCATGTCATCCAGTGCAGCGCCCAAGGCGACGCCGACTCCCATGCCGATCGCGATCCCCGCGCCCCAGGTCATCCGCTGACGCGCTTCGTGGCCACTCATCCGCTCGTCAGGCATGGCTCCACGCTAGCCAGTGCCGAACCTCGCGGCATCCCCCGTGAGACGGATTCCGCGCCGTGGCCGCGCCTCAGTGCTTCTTGCCGCCCCCGGGGACGTCGACGTCCGCCCAGACGAGCCGGTGGTCACTGGAGGGGAACGGATAGACGCCGGTCAGGCGCGAGAGCGGGTCGTCCGACGCCGGCCAGAACACGCCGGAGTCGATGATGCGGATCTGCCGGCTCGGCAGCACGTAGTCGACGCGGATGTTCCCCGGCGGCTCGGCGAAATCGGCGGTGTCCTGTGCCGGGTCGCCCACGTGCTCGAGGTTGATTCCGCCCTGCAGGTCGGCCGCCTCAGCGGCCCCTTCGCTCTCCGGCACGGATGCCGTGTTGACACGGGGGCTTTCGAGCAGCTGCTGGATGGCGCCGCCGGTGGAGTCCCCGTCGTTGGGGTCGGCGTTCTGGTCTCCGGCGATCACGAACAGCTCGCCTCGTCCGAGGCCTCCGCTGCGCCCCTGATCGTCGGTGATGTACGACCCGGTGCGG
The DNA here is from genome assembly GCF_054779995.1 of Microbacterium shaanxiense. NCBI lineage: Bacteria > Bacillati > Actinomycetota > Actinomycetes > Micrococcales > Microbacteriaceae > Microbacterium > Microbacterium shaanxiense. The sequence continues at coordinate 133,358 of NZ_BAAGXE010000003.1, forward strand.
CCCCCGGCGACGTAGTCGGCCCAGAGGCGGATCTCGTCGTGATTGCGGCGGCCGTTGCGGTCCTCCGCACCGTCGAAGGTGGGCGGGGTCGGGTGCGACACGAGGAAGTGCACGGTCTTGTTCTTCGACACCTGGATCGGCACGTCCCAGTGCGACTTGCTCGAGAGCGGGAACTGCGCGAGCTCCTCCGGCGAGTAGAAGTCCGCGGGTTCCTCGGTCGCGGGGTCGTCTGGCAGGAGCGCGCCCGGCATGTCCGCCCAGAGGAGGTTCTGGAACGTGCGGACGGCGTCCTGGTCGATCGGATGCTTCGAGTACACGGCCATGCCGTACTGCCCGGGGAACAGACCGAAGCCCCAGGCGTCGTCACCTCCGGAGATCGCGCCGTCGTTGTTCAAGTCGAAACCGCTCTGCACACCGGTGTTGACGGGCGCGGAGTAGCGGTAGGCGTACTCGACGGGCTCGGCGTCGCCGTGCGCCACAGACAGGTAGTTCTCCTGGAACAGTCGCAGCGCCTCGCCTGCCGCGTCGTAGTCGAACTCGTTGATCAGCAGCACGTCGGGGTTCGCGCGCTGGATGACCTCGGCGATGACGTCGGCCTGCGGGTTGCCGGGGGCGGAGAGGTCTGCGACGAGCGCCCCCTCGGTGCCGCGGTTGAGGGAGGCGTTGAAGGTGGCGAAGCGCAGATCCGATCGGTCGCCTGCTTCGTGCGGAGGCGCGGCGACGGCCGGCGCTGCGGTCGAGACGGCGGCCCCGACGACCAGTAAGGCGGCGAGAGCTGCGGCTCGGGCGCGACGATGCGTGTTCATGCGAGCAACGCTAGCCCGCCACGATGACGCCGAGAAGACCGATCGATGAACGGATGACGACCACGACACGCCCGGGGGTTGCATGGAGCGACACGCCCGGGTATCGTCGTCACGTCCTGTCCGCCGTGTTTGGAAGTTCATTGATCTGATCCGTCGCCTCCGCGCTCTTCTTTCCGCGCGCTGACACGGATCCTTCCTCCGGTTCATCTCCGCCTCTCTCGGCGACGCCCTTCGACGGGCTCAGGGACCAGCGACCCGTGTCGGTGCATCCGCACATCCCGGGAGACACCCCATGTCATTGCAGAACACCCACGCATCGGTCACCCTCGACCGGCTCACTTTCACCTGGCCGGATGGCTCGACGGCCCTCGACGGCGTCACCGGCTCGTTCGGCACCGGCCGCACCGGCCTCGTCGGCCGCAACGGCTCAGGCAAGTCGACGCTGCTGCGCCTGATCGCCGGAGAGCTGCCTCCGACGGCGGGCGCGATCCACACCACCGGCGACGTCGCCTACCTTCCCCAGAGGCTGACGCTCGATGTCGATCGCCGCGTCGCCGAACTGCTCGGCGTCGCGGAACCGCTGGATGCCGTGCGCGCCATCTCCGCGGGCGACGTCGACCCTGCGCACTTCGACGCGGTCGACGACGACTGGGACATCGAGGCCCGAGCCGAGGCGTCGCTGGCCGAGGCCGGGCTCGATCCGTCGTTCCTCGATCGCCGCGTCGGTGAGCTCTCCGGCGGGGAGGCCGTGCTCGTCGCGATCTCCGGCATCCGTCTGCGGCGCGCGCCGATCACGCTGCTCGACGAGCCGACCAACAATCTCGACCGCGACGCCAGGGCTCGTCTGGGCGACATGGTGCGCTCGTGGAAGGGGACGCTCGTGGTCGTCAGTCATGACGTGTCGCTGCTCGAGTTGATGGACGACACGGCTGAGCTCTATGCGCACGCGCTCAGCACGTTCGGCGGCCCGTACTCCGAATGGCGTGCGTGGCTGGACGGCGAGCAGGATGCCGCGCGCCAGGCCGAACGCGATGCGAAGCAGTCGCTCAAGAAGGAGAAGCGCCAGCGCATCGAGGCCGAGACCAAGCTGGCGGGCAGGGCCCGCATGGCGAACAAGGCGTTCGTCGAGAAGCGCGTCCCGAAGATCATCGCGAACGGCAGGAAGATGGCCGCTCAGGTGTCGGCCGGACGACTGCGCACCGAGGTCGCCGAGAAGGAGAGCGAGGCGAGGGCCGCGCTCGATGAGGCCGGGCGGCGGGTGCGCGGTGACGCCTCGATGAAGATCGAGCTGCCGGATCCGGAAGTGTCGAGCGCACGGCGCATCGCCACCCTCGGCGACGGCGAACGGTCCTGGATCATCCAGGGACCGGAGCGGGTGGCGCTGATCGGTCGCAACGGCGTCGGCAAGACGACGCTGCTGGAGCGGCTGGTCGACGGCATCGCGGACGGCTCGCCCGCCGCGACCGCCCACACCGATCGCATCGGCTACCTGCCGCAACGCATCGACGGGCTCGACGATGCGCGCTCGGTGCTCGAAAACGTCGCGGCGGCCGCGCCCACGATCCCGGAGAAGGAGTTGCGCAACAGGCTCGCGCGATTCCTCATCCGCGGTGACACGACGGACAGGCCCGTCGGCACGCTGTCGGGCGGCGAGCGCTTCCGCGTCGCGCTCGCGAAGGTTCTGCTCGCCGACCCGGCACCGCACCTCGTGGTGCTGGACGAGCCGACGAACAACCTCGACCTCGACACCGTCGACCAGCTCGTCGAGGCGCTGCGCGCGTACGGCGGCGCTGTACTGATCGTCAGTCACGACGACGTGTTCCTGGATCGGCTCGACCTGGATCTGACGCTCGAGATCGTCGAGGACGGGCGGATGCAGGAGGTGCCGATGTGAGACGCCGTGGGGCTCGACGCCTGGGCGCCGGCGACGTCAGAGGATCGTCATCCACCACGGCATCTCGCCGATGGGCACGGCTGTGAAGGCACCGTCTTCGCCGAGGATGAGGAGCTGGTTCGCGTACCAGGTTCCCGTCGCGGTGGAGATGACCGCCGTCGCACCGCCGCCGGTGATCGCACGAACCGCTTCATAGGGCATCTCGCTGGATGAGACGATCTCGCCGGTCACGGCATCCACTGCGCTCAGCAGTGTCTGCTCGGCGTTGATCGATTCCCGATGCTGCACGAGCAGGAAGCCCTGCTCGATGCCGGCGGGTTCCGGTACCTCCGAGAGGTCGCCGGGGAGGATCGCGGCGTCCACGAACTCCGTGGACGCCGACGGCGGTCCTCCCGGCGGCGTGATCTCCAGGATGCTCCGCTGCACCGCTTCCGAAACGGATTCGATCGTGTAGACCGTTCCGTCAGATCCCTCTGCGACGTCGACGGTCTGCGTCAGGGCGCTGTCGTCGAAGTGCGATGACGTGCTCAGCACGTCCCGCCAGGCGCGCACGGTCATCAGGCCCGCCTGCTCCGCCTGCGTCCGCCCGACCGGAATCTGCAGGATCTCGCCCGTGCCGCTCAGAACAGTCACGACATCGGCGTCGAGGTCGTACCCGCAGGCGCTGGCGGCGAACACCGCGTCCGACCCGAGTCCGTCGACGTCCGCGCCTTCGGCGTGCACCTCACCGGATGAGGAATCGAGGATGACGAGTCCGTGATCCGTGCCGACGTAGACCCAGTCGGTGTCACCGGCGAGCACGACCGCGTCGCCGGCGAGATCGTCGTTGAGATGCGTGTCCCACAGCTGTTCACCGTCGCTCAGGCGGATGGCCGCGGCCCGCATCTGGAACGCCGGTTCGAAGAACCCGGGCCGCGACGTGTCCAGGTACGTGACGACCGCGACCTCTTCTTCGCCCATCGCGATGACGGCGGATGTCGCGGTGACCTCGACGTCCCGTGACGACGGAGTCGAGACGAGGACAGCGATGAGGATCGCACCGACGACGATGAACGGTGACAGGATGATCAGGGCGAAGATCCATCGATGCTTCTTCGACGAGCGATCCGGAAGCGATTGCACCGTGATGTCCATGGGCTGCTCCTCCTTTCACTGTCAGGATCGCACGACGGCTCCGCTCCCGATCACGGGTTGTGCCGGCGTCGCCGCGCCTGGCTAAGGTTGACGCATATGAGCCCGTCCACGAAGCTCACTCCAGCGAATGCAGCACCCTCTGAACCGGGTGCGCCGCGCCCGCGCGCCCTGGTGATCTCGGAGGCGTGGCTCGCCCTCGGCGACGGGGTCGCACCACTCAGCAACGGCTCCGGACGTCCGCTCGCACGTACGGTGAAGCTCATCCTCGAGCCGCTGATCATCCGCCCCGTGCAGAATCCGCAGCTCGCGGGATTCTCTCTCGCGCCGGATGCCGCGACCGAGCTGGCCGCGCGCATCGCATCCGCCGGCGACGATCTTCTGGCGACGGCGGAATGGTTCCTCGTGCTGAAGAGGGCCAGGCGCGTTCTGCGCATCACCGATGGCAACCCGCAGGAGAAGTACTTCCAACGGTGCTTCGAGCTGGCGCGCACCCTGGGCCGTCCCGCGGCCGCTACCGCCGACGAGACCGCGTCCGAGATCGTGTCGGAGATCGCGCACGCCGGCGGCGACGCTCTCATGAGTCGCATCCGCGCGCTGCTGCAGGATGCCGACGAGGTCGAACGTCTCGAGGGCGCGCTCGAAGAGGCGTGGAGGACGCGCCAGCGGCACGCGCCTGGACCGGACGCTCGAGAGATGCTCACCGCTGTGCTCGACGACTGCGGCGGTGCGCGCATTCCCGAGCTCGATGAGCTGATGGGCTCACGCGCCGGCAGTGCGGCGGCGGCGCAGCTGGAATCCGCCGACGTCGCGCGCCGGCTCGGCCTCACTGAACTCGAGCGCCCGGCGGCTCCGGCGCTCGGTGCAACGGCGTCCAAGCGCGCGCTGCCCCGTCCGTTCGATCGATCGGTGTTCGAGCGTCTGTTCGCCGCGCTCTCGGGCGGCGCTCCGCTCGACACGGCCATCGGAGCGGACGAGGTCGTGGAGGACGAGATCGCACGCACGGCGAGCGCGTGGGAACTCGCGAACGAGCAGAGCCGCGTCGTCATGCTGCTGGGTGTGGAGGCCAGTCACGCGCTGGAGCCCACCGAGTTGCTGCATCCGACGAACGCCCATCGGCTTCTCAGCGGGCGGTGGGAGCGCGAGGCCTACGTGCGCCGCGCGCTGCGTCTGCCCGGTGAGCTGAGCGGGGTCCCTGAAGTTGTGCGCGATGACATCCGCACGGTTCGTCTGGGCTATCTGCGCAGGCTGTGGGTGCGCCTGCACGGACGCGAACTGCGCGACCAGCAGACGACCGGCGCCGAGCTGTGGGACACCCTCGACGGCGTGCTCCGCTCTGTCGTGATGGATCAGCGACAGCGGCTGAAACTCGCGATCGGCCGTGATGTGGAGGGCGTGGCATGAGCATCTGGATCCGCATCTCCGACGGCTCGGCGCTCATCTCGCACTCGGCACCGGCCGTCGAGCGCGCAGCCATCCGCACTGCGTTGGTCGAAGCGCGCGGGGCGCTTCTCTCATGGGATGCCGCCTCTGACGAGCGTTTTCCGGATGCGGAGATCCACGACCCCGTGCAGGCTCTGGCGTGGCTCGCCGAGATCTACGGCGTCGACATCGCCGCCGCTGTCCGCGCCGCTGTCGACGCTTCGCTGCCCCTGCCGCAGAACGCCGAGCTCGTCGATGCCGCGCGTCGTCTCGCGACTCTGAGCTGGGCGCGTCACTGGTGGCCGGCGGGGATCTACACCCCGGCGTTGAACGGTGCGATCCTCGCCGCCGAGACGGTGCTCGCCGCCCATGCTGTGGAGCACCTGCTCGATGACGAGGATGCCGTCGAACGCGCACTGCACGATGCGGCGGGTGCTCCATCCGCGCTCGCCATGGTGCCGCCGCGATTGCGAGCCGACGCCGCTTCCCTCGTGGACGCCCTCGCGTCCCTCGCCGACGACCATGGCGTCGTACTGGATCCCGCGGTGATCTCCCAGCCCGAGGGCTGCGCGCTCGCCGCCGGTGCGCGTACGCGACTCGACGACGGCATCGAGATCAGCCACGGCACGTCTCCGGTGCGCTGGGCCGACGTCCCCGCCCAGACCGTCGCGGCCGACAGCGACGCGCAGTGGTCGCTGCGACACGTCGATGGCGTCCCGCACCTGCACATATCGGTGCCCGCCGTCCCTGGTTCGTCGGCCGACCTCTGGGCCCGATTCGGCCCGGAATCGCTCGATATCGACGTCCCGCTGCACGGCGACGGCAACCTGTTCACCGGCCACGCCCGAGTCGCCGCATCCGTCGCCCTCCTGCCTCTCGATGACCGCACGCTCTGGGTGCGCGACCCGATCCTTGCGCCGGTGCCGGGCCCGCCCGAGGCCGAAGACGACCGCGATGCGGTGCGCGAGCACGCCGTCGCACGGCTGGATGATCCGCAGTCGAGCCTCGCGGAGCGGGCGGCGGCGGAATGACCGACCGCGACGATCCGCGCGCCATCCGGGGGCGGGTGCCGACCAGCGAGCCATGGATCCCGGTGCGCGATCTCAACAACGACGGCGCGAATCTGCTCAGTCGGGGCCTGCTCGACGAAGCGGCGCAGAAGCTGGGTGAGGCGGTTGCACGCACGGAGGGCAGCGACGAGATCGATGCTCGGGATCTGCGTTCACGGGCGCTGCTCAATCTCTCCGGGGTCCACGACCACCGTGCCGAGCTCGACGAGGCACTGCGCCTGGTGGATGAGGCGATGGCGGTCGGCACCGCGCTCATGGAACAGATCGGTGATGAACGCGGCACACGCACCGTGCTCGTGAACGCCATGGTCTCGCGCACGCAGATCCTCGCTCAGAGCGACCATCTGCCCGAGGCGCTCGCCCAGATCGACGAGGCGCTGGCGACGCTCGACGCGCATGAGGTCGTCCAGGGAGACCTCATGCGCTTCCAGGCCCACCATCTCCGGTCCTCGCTGCTGCTGTTCGTCGGTCGGTTGGAGGAGGCAGCGTCCGAGGCTCGGCGCGCACTGGATCTCGCCGTTCGCGTGGATCCGCGCCTCGCCTCGCACGCTTACCTCACCCTTGCGGCCGTCTCGCAGCGCACCGGCGACCTGGTCGCCGCGAACGAGTACATCGAGCTCGCACACGAGGTGCAGGGCGAGGACAGCGACGCCGTCACCCGGCAGATCACCCTGGAGAACCGCGCGAGAGCCGCGATGCAGCAGGGGCGGTACGACGATGCCGGTGAGCTGTTCCGGCAGGCGACCGTGCTCGCCCACGATGCCGGGCTCGTCACACGCGAGACCGCCAGTCGCATGGGTGTCGCGGCGGCCTATCTGCAGACCGGGAATCCGGCGCTGGCGGCGAAGGTTCTGCGCACGCTCATCACTGCGCTCGGAACCGATGGCGCGGTGCACGATCGGTTCGAGGCGTACAGTCACCTCGGTGATGCGGAGTCGAAGCGCGGCAAGTTCGTTCGGGCCGATGAGGCGTATCTCGCGGCCCGCGACCTGACGCGCTCCGCGTACGAACGCTGCCGCGTCGACCTTCGTCGGGCCGAGATGCAAGCGGAGTGGGCGAGTTTCACCCCACTGCCGGGCAAGCGCATGGCGCGGCTGCGCGCGGGGCTCGACATGGCGATCCCCGTCCTGCTGGCGACCGAAGCGCTGCGCGGCGACTTCGGGCCCGGAGCGATCCGCGAGCGCTGGAGCCTTCAGGTCGCGGCGCCCGCACGAGAGCTCGCGTTCCGGCTGGCGATGACGCTGGGCGATGGACAGGTGCTGTTCGAGTTGATCGAGAATGCCGCAGCGTCGGCGACCCTGCAGGCAGAGGCGATAGAAGCTCAGCTGACGAGCGAGGTGCCGGACGACGCGGCGGTGGCTCCCATCGTCGATCTGTTCGCCGATGAGGCGATCGACTCGGACATCGAGCTCCCCGCAGCCGCATCCGGATTCGCCGGGGCCGCGGCCTCGTCACCGCCGCTGCGCTTCGCCCCTCCGCCACGGGTGGTGGCGCAGCCCGGGGCCGAGCCCGCGCTTGAGAAGTGGATCCGCATCGCCGAGGCCGAATACGGCGTCGCCGTGCGCTCTGAGACGGTCGTCGCGGCGTGGTGAGAGGTCTGACTCCGAAGAACTGGCGCGAGGCGAAGCATCTCGGGCCCGCCGCCCAGAGGGTGCAGGTCGACGGATCCGCGGTGCTGGCCGACCTGCCGGACGATGTGCAGCCCGTCGCCCGGCTGCGCTACGTCGACGGCGAGGATCTGTTCGTCAGTTGGATCTGGGATCACCAGCTCGATTCGCCGCGTATGACGGCGATCGAAAGGCATCTGGTCGCACCCGCGCTCGAGGAGCTGGCACGAGCGTTGCCCACGCCGATGCCGGGAGAGACCGGAGAGCAGGCGCTGAAGCGGGCGCTGACCGACGGCGTCCTGCTCGATCTCGAACGCGAGCAGCGCCTCGCCGAGCTGCTCACCTCAGCGCTGATCCCTGGCTGGCTCGGGGTCGAGCTGAACGCCCTCGAGATCGCGGGAAGACGCCCGCACCTGCGCATCCAGCTGTCCCCGTCGACGGCCCAACTGCCGTGGGAGCTGATGAGCACCTCCAACGGCGAGCGCGGCATCGACATGGTCGACGCGTCTGTGCTGTTGCCGGCGTCGCTGCGCAACGATCCGTCGCGGGTGGTCTCACCCTGGCATCCCGAATCCCCCGTCGTTACGGTGCTGGACCCGGTCGTTCCCGGCTTCGCGGCGGCGAGCGAACTGGGCAGCGTGCTCGGGCCCGTCGACGCCGGCTCACCGCTGGCCGAGATGGTGCGCGATCTCGGAGGTCGCGTGCTCCCGTCGGTGGGCGCCCCCGAGTCCGCGTTCCGGCGTCGTGATGTGGGCCGGGTGGAGCTCGTCGAGGCTGTGCGGGATGCAGGGCGTCTGATGTACGTGGGACACGTCACCTCCTCCACTCATGCACTGGATGCGCGCATGCATCTGTCGGATCGGGCGGATGCGCCAGGGTCGACGTCTCCGACCGGACCGCATCGCCCGTATTCTGCGGCGGACATCGCTCTGGGAACGCCCGGCCTCGAGCCGCTGCGCGCACCGAACCGTGTCGCACTGGTCGCGTGCGACTCCGGGAGCGACATGCGCTTCGCGGAACCGACCGGGCTCGTGGCGGCGTTCACTTCGCGCGGTGCGGAGTACGTGACGGCGACCCGTTGGACGCTTCCTACGGATGCCGGTCTGCGCCGCTTCGTCTCGGCTCTCGGCGACCGGGCGGAAGGGACGCTGGCTGAGGCGATCATCGCGGTGAACGCCGCGCATGAGACTCCCGACCCGGTCGCGGCGCTGGGTGCGTGGCAACGTGAGAAGCGTCGCTTGTGGACCTCGACCGGCGATCTTCGCCACTCCCCCATCATCTGGGGGACTTTGACGACGTCATGGGCGCCAGCGCCCGTGTCGTTCTGAATCGCGCTTCGTCGGGAATGCGTGATCGGGAGGCCCGATGCGTTGACCCATCCTGAAGCCGTGGCGAACCCGCAGCGGCGGGTCTGGCAGGAGGCGGTGATCTTCATGGTGAGCGGTCGGCGGATGCGACGGCTGGAGCGGTTCGCGTTCGCATACGGGATGCATTTCGCGGTCGAGCCCGCGGGAGAGCGCCGCGCAGCGAGCTTCTTCGTGCGATCCGACCATCAGGATGCCGTCGCATGGTTCGGCGTTCCCGGGACGAGGGGGTTCGAGGTCGCGCAGCACATCGAACGAGTCGACATCGGCGGAGCGGACAACAAGGAGATGAAGACCCGCTGGACCTGGGCGGTGTTCACCCTGCGTCAATCCGGACGCATCGCCGACGCGACGGCGGCGGGAGTCTGGTCGATGCTGCCGCGCCGCTGGAGCGTCGAGGTCGTCGGATCAGAGTTGTTCCTGGTGACGACCAGGTACACGCTCCTCACGTCTCCTCGGCTGTGGCGGATGCTGCGCGAGGTGCAGCAGGTACTGCATCCGGTGCTCGCGCATCCCGCGCGCACGTCGTCCATGGCAGAGCGCGAACGGCGCGGTGTCGAGTGCGAGATCACTGCTCAGAACGGCGCTTCGGACGGCATACGGTCGGTGACGTCGTCGAAGGTGACATAGGTGGCGACGCCGGGTGGGCGATCGACGTAGATCCTGCCGGTGGGGCTGGTCCATTCCAGCACGCCACCGCCGAGTTGTCGGACTTTCCAGGGCGTCTGATGCTTCGTCACATGATGTCGGCGGCAGAAATCGGCCAGATTGGCGACGGTCGTCGCACCACCGTGCGCGTGATCGATCGTGTGATCGTCGTCGCACAGCCTTGCCACCAGTCGGCATCCGGGAAACCTGCAGCGCCGATCTCTGGCTCGCAGATACCGACGCATCTCGGACGAGGGACGATACCTGTCGACTCCGAGCACCATCCCCGACGCCGGATGCGTGAAGACACGATCGAAACCGGAAGCGTTGCCGACCAGGATCCGCGCGGTCGCAGGATCGACCGGGCCGACGCCCTCCAGATGCGCAGGAGAAGCGATCTCGTCGGCGTCGGTCAGACTCAACGCCGGGACCGTGATGTCGATATGCGCACGGATCTCTCCAAGCAACCCGTCCTCGGTCTCATGCCCGGTCGGGGTGCCCGTGAGGATCAGATCGGCGAGCAGATCGAACCGCAGCTGATTCATCGACCTCTCGTCCGCGAAATCGTCTGCCCCCGCATCCGCCGCACCACCACCGCACTCCTTCGCGAGCCGCGCGTTCTCCGCCTTGACCTTCAAGCCCATCTGCGTCGCCCTGTCGTGCATGCCGTTGACGATCGCGCTCGGTCCGAACAGGGTGAGTTCGCTCATGCCGTCGTCGCGCCCGCGCACCCACGCTCCGCGCTTCTCACGCGCTTCGCGATGCCGCTCGGTGAAAGACGTCTCCCGGAAGAGTTCGGCCGTCTGCACGGCGAACGGACGCAACCTGTTCGGGGACTCAGCCTCGGCGCGCGCGACCACCACCGCTTCGTAACGCGCCCTGTTCTCCGCATCCTCGATCTGCTCACCGGCATCCATGATGACCCGCACATGCGCCTGCGAGATGTGACCCGCGCCGAACGATGCCGCCGTCGCAGGGAAGCGCTCCTGAAGCATCGCGGCGGTCCCCATGTGGGACTCGATCGTGCGATCGCTCAACCGCAGCGCGGCACCGATCTCGGTCGCGATCGCGCGCTGCGACATCTCCCGCGAATCGACAGAGTCGAACGGCTCATCATCGGCGATGCGCGAGGCCGTCGCCAACAACGCCGACTTCGTCGCCATCAACTGATTGATCGTCTGGTCCACGGATGAGAGCGTCGTGACGACATCTTCGAGCAGTGCGTTCAGCACCGGTGAAGTCATCGTCGAAATGTTCATATATACATTGAACTACTGGCCTCAGACATTCGAACTGATGAGCGGGAAGTGTTGCTTTAAATCCGGGTCCAAGTCGCCGACATCGCTGGGCTCCGGCTCACTTACGATCGCCGCCGCGAAAGTCGTCGCTCGAACTTGGTGATGGTCGCCAACATCCCTATCGACTTGAGCCCATCATCCGGAACCCGATGAGGACAAGCGCTGCGGCGACCGCTGCAGCGCCGAACCCGAGAATCGCGAGGCCTCCGATCGACGCCGCTGTGAACGACCCCCATACGGTCATCACTGCGCCGGCGACGAGCAGGACACCGACGTAAGTGTTTGCGACAGCGGTAGAGTTCACGATCTCCACAGTAGCGATCCCGCGAATCGGACGGCGACGAGCAGCAGTCAGAGGACTGCGATGGGCCGTACTCTCGTCGTACCCATCGCGGCTCCCCTCCGACCCTTCCAGCATCACGATTCACGTGCTCTCCCGATCACAGGTTGCGATCGTGCTCGGCCGACGGACCGAATGTCCCACCCAGAGACGATGATGGAGGGATGAGCGATGTGCTCGAACGCTTCACCCCTGCCACACAGGACTGGTTCCGGGGTGCGTTCAGCGCGCCCACATCCGCACAGGCGGGAGCATGGGACGCGATCTCGGCCGGCAGGCACGCTCTCGTAGTCGCCCCGACCGGATCGGGAAAGACGCTCTCGGCGTTCCTCTGGGCGATCGACCGCGTCTTCCGCGAGCGGACGGAGGCTGGAGATGCAGCCCCCGCGAAGGGCACCGCCCGCACACGCATCCTCTACATCTCACCGCTCAAGGCCCTCGGCGTCGACGTCGAACGCAACCTGCGCTCTCCGCTCGTGGGAATCGGCCAGTCCGCGCGCCGACTGGGCATGGCAGCCCCGTCAGTGAGCGTCGGCGTCCGCTCCGGAGACACCACCTCGAGCGACCGACGCAAGCTCGTCTCCGACCCGCCCGACATCCTCATCACCACTCCCGAGTCCCTCTACCTGATGCTCACCAGCCGAGCGGGCGAGACCTTGCGCGACGTTCACACCGTCATCATCGACGAGGTGCACGCGGTCGCCGCGACCAAGCGCGGCGCACACCTGGCCGTGAGCCTGGAGAGACTGGATGCCCTCCGCCGAGCAGGCCGAGAAGACACGCCACCCGCACAGCGCATCGGCCTCTCCGCCACCGTCCGCCCGATCGACGAGGTGGCCCGCTTCCTCGGCGGATCCGAGCCGGTCGAGATCGTCGCCCCGAAGGCATCCAAGACGTTCGACCTCTCGGTCGTCGTGCCGATGGACGACATGACCAACCCGCCTCCCCCACCCGGAGCACCGCCCACGGGCGACGACCCCGCCGAATACACCGAGGTCACCGGATCCGTGTGGCCGCACGTCGAAGAGGCGATCGTCGACCGCATCCTCGAGAACAAGTCCACGATCGTCTTCTCCAACTCGCGTCGCCTCGCCGAGCGCCTCACCGGCCGGCTCAACGAGATCTACGCCGAGCGCATCGGCGTGCCCGTCCCGGAGCCGGCGGGACCGCCCGCCGCGATGATGGCCCAGGCCGGATCCACCGCGGGTGCGGACGCGGTGCTCGCCAAGGCGCACCACGGCTCCGTCTCGAAGGAGCAGCGCGCCCTCGTCGAGGAGGAGCTGAAATCCGGCATCCTGCGCTGCGTCGTCGCGACCAGCAGCCTCGAGCTCGGCATCGACATGGGAGCCGTCGACCTCGTCATCCAGGTAGAAGCGCCGCCGTCCGCGGCATCCGGCCTGCAGCGCGTCGGACGCGCAGGACACCAGGTCGGCGAGATCAGCCGCGCCGCGCTCTTCCCCAAGCACCGCGGCGACGTGCTGCACACCGCGATCGTCACCGAGCGGATGCTGGCGGGCAAGATCGAAGCCATCGCCGTGCCGCGCAACCCGCTCGACATCCTTGCGCAGCAGACCGTCGCCGCCTGCGCGCTGGCGCCGATCAGCGTCGAGGAATGGTTCGAGACCGTCAGACGCAGCGCACCCTTCCAATCGCTCCCCCGCTCCGCCTACGAGGCGACGCTCGACCTGCTCGCGGGCCGCTTCCCGTCCGACGAGTTCGCCGAGCTCCGCCCACGACTCATCTGGGATCGGGATGCCGGCACCCTCACCGGACGGCCCGGGGCGCAGCGCATCGCCGTCACCAGCGGCGGCACGATCCCCGACCGCGGCCTGTTCGGCGTGTTCGTCGCCGGCGAAGGCGCCGGTAGGCGCGTCGGCGAGCTCGACGAGGAGATGGTCTATGAATCCCGCGTCGGCGATGTGTTCACCCTCGGCACGACCAGCTGGCGGATCGCTGAGATCACCCACGACCGCGTCAACGTGCTGCCCGCGTACGGGCAGCCGGGTAAGGTTCCGTTCTGGCACGGCGACGGCATCGGCCGACCCTACGAACTCGGCGAGGCGCTGGGGAAGTTCTCCCGCGAGGTCTCTGCAGCTGCCCCCGAGAAGGCGGCGCAGCGCCTGATCGAAGCCGGCCTCGACGAACAGGCACGCACGAACCTCATGGCGCACCTCAGCGAACAGCGCGAGGCCACCGGCACGCTGCCGACGGACCGCACGCTCACGGTCGAACGCGGACGCGACGAAGTCGGCGACTGGCGCGTCATCCTGCACTCCCCCTACGGCATGAAGGTGCACGCGCCCTGGGCGCTCGCGATCAACGCGCGCATCAGGGAACGACTCGGGGTCGAGGGGTCGGCGGTCGCGAGCGACGACGGCATCATCGTGCGGGTTCCGGATGCCGACGCCGAGCCGCCCGGTGCAGAACTGTTCGTGTTCGACCCCGACGAACTCGAACACGTCGTCACCGAGGAGGTCGGCGGCTCAGCCCTGTTCGCCTCGAGATTCCGCGAGTGCGCGGCGCGCGCTCTGCTGATGCCGCGCATGAACCCGAACAAGCGCACGCCCCTGTGGCAGCAGCGCCAGCGCTCGGCGCAGCTGCTCGAGGTCGCACGGCGCCACCCCACGTTCCCGGTCATCCTCGAGACGCTGCGCGAAGTGCTGCAGGACGTCTACGACCTCCCATCGCTGCGCCGGCTCACGAACGCCATCGCCGAGCGGAAGGTGCGCCTGGTCGAGACGGAACCCGCACAGCCGTCGCCGTACGCGCGCGATCTGCTGTTCGGCTACGTCGGCGCGTTCATGTACGAGGGCGACTCCCCGCTCGCCGAGCGTCGCGCGGCCGCGCTGTCGGTCGATCCGGCGCTCCTCGGCGAGCTCCTCGGCACCGTCGAACTGCGCGAGCTGCTCGACCCCGACGTACTCGCCCAGTGGGAGCGCGAGGCGCAGCGGCTCGACCCCGAACGCCGCGTACGCGGGCTCGAGGGCGTCGCCGACCTGCTGCGGATGCTGGGACCGCTCGACGCGGAAGAAGTGGCGGCCCGTCTCGAAGACGAGAGCGGCACAGCGCAACAGCACCTCGACGACCTCGTCACCGCCCGGCGGGCGATCCCCGTCACGATCGCCGGCACCGTCCGCGTGGCCGCGATCGAAGACGCCGGGCGACTGCGCGACGCGCTGGGTGTGGCCCTGCCCACCGGCATCCCGGTCGCCTTCCTCGAGCCGTTCACCGATCCACTCGGCGACCTCGTCGCCCGCTTCGCACGCACGCACGGCCCGTTCACGACGGATGCCGTATCGGGCCGCTTCGGCATCGGCTCCGCCGTCGCGCGCCACACGCTGCAACGCCTCGAGAACGCCGGCCGCCTCACCAGCGGGTACTTCCTGCCGGAAGCGGCGGGAAGCGGATCGGAGATCGAATGGTGCGACACCGAGGTGCTGCGCCGCCTGCGGATGCGGTCGCTCGCGGCCATCCGCGGCAGCGTCGAACCGGTCCCGCCAGAGGCGTACGCCAGGTTCCTTCCCGAATGGCAGCACCTCGGCCGCCCTCTGGAAGGGCTCGACGGCGTCGTATCGGCGATCGAGCAGTTCGCCGGCGTGCCGATCCCTGCGAGCGCATGGGAATCGCTGATCCTCCCGTCCCGAGTCCGCGACTACACACCTGCCCTGCTCGACGAGCTCACCGCGAGCGGAGAGGTCATCTGGTCGGGCCACGGCACGCTGCCCGGTCGCGACGGGTGGGTGTCGCTGCATCCCGCCGACCTCGCACCGTTCACCCTGCCCGAACCGGAGGACGAGGTCGCTCCCGACTCCCTCGAAGCCCGGCTGCTCGACGCCCTGAGCGCCGGAGGCGCGTACTTCGCGATGCAGCTGCGTGAGATGACCGGTGCCGAGAACGAGCAGTCGGTGCTCGAGGCCCTGTGGAACCTCACGTGGTCGAGCCGGGTCACCAACGACACGTTCGCGCCGATCCGATCGCTGCTCGCCGGCGGATCGCAGGCGCACCGGGTGACCCGCCGTGCGCCTCGCACGCGCACCTACCGCGGCATGTCGCTCTCGCGCACACCCGCCCGACCGACGGCCGTCGGCGGTCGATGGTCACTGCTCCCGTCGGCCGAGACGGATGCCGCGCGCCGCGCCACCGTGAGCGCAGGACTGCTGCTCGACCGGTACGGCGTCGTCACGCGCGGCGCCGTGCAGGCCGAGGGACTGCCCGGCGGATTCGCCCAGGCGTACCGGGTGCTCGCGGGGTTCGAGGAGGCAGGGCACTGCCGACGCGGATATGTCATCGAGAAGCTCGGCGCCGCGCAGTTCGCCGCCTCCGCCACGGTCGACCGCCTCCGCACGTTCGCGGCGCTGGCCGACCCGCCGCCCCGCAGGGCGGTCACCCTCGCCGCGACCGACCCCGCCAATCCGTACGGAGCCGCGCTCGCCTGGCCGCGCCGCGAGGGCGTGTCGCACCGCCCCGGCCGCAAGGCAGGTGGCCTGGTCGTGCTCGTCGACGGGTCGCTCGTGCTCTACCTCGAGCGCGGCGGACGCACCGTACTCGCGTTCGACGACGATCCGGAGCTGCTGCGTGCCGCGGCATCCGATCTCGTCTCAACATCGCGCGCCCGTCGCCTCGAGACGCTCACCGTCGAGAAGATCAACGGCGAGGCGATCTACGGCACCGACTTCGCGATGGCCCTGCAGGAGGCCGGATTCGTGGCCACCCCGCGCGGCTTCTCGCTGCGCAAGGCGATCTAGCGCCCGTACGATATAGCCATGATCCGCGAGTTCTTCACCGGCGTCAGGATCCTCGGACGAGGATTCGGGATGTGGCGCACGCATCCGAAGCTGCTCGCGCTCGGCCTCGTCCCCGCAGTCATCGCATTCCTGCTTCTCGCAGCCGCACTGATCCCCCTCGCGCTCACACTCGGATCGATCACCGACTGGATCACGCCGTTCGCCGACGGCTGGGTCAGCCCATGGCGGGAAGTGCTGCGCTTCAGCCTCGGCGCCGTCCTCCTCATCGCTGCGCTCGCGCTCGCCGGCGCCGTGTTCACCGCCCTCACCCTGACGATCGGCGACCCCTTCTACCAGCGCATCTGGCGCGGCATCGAACGCTCGCTCGGCGGCCCGGAGCCGGCCGGCGACACCGGAATGCTCACGACGATCGGCGAGGGCATCCGCCTGGTCGTCCTCGGCATCCTGGTCGCGCTGCTCACCCTCGTGATCGGCTTCATCCCCGTCGTCGGCGGCGTGCTCGCCTCGGTCATCGGTGTGATCCTGTCGGGGCGCCTGGTCGCACGCGAGCTCACCGGCCGCGCCTTCGACGCACGTGGCCTCACCACCCTCTCACGCTCAGAACTGCTCGGTTCCGGCCGGGCCCGAGTCATCGGGTTCGGCGTCGCGACGCAGCTGTGCTTCCTCGTCCCACTCGGCGCCATCGTCACGATGCCGGCCGCCGTGGCAGGATCCACCATCCTCGCGCGGTCGCTCACCGAGCGCGCGGCACCGTCACATGCCTGAAGGCGACACCGTCTTCCGCACCGCCCTGCGACTCGACGAAGCGCTGGCGGGCAGAACCACGACCCGCTTCGACCTGCGCGTTCCCGCCTTCGCCACCGCCGACCTGACCGGCGACACCGTGCACGGCTGCGCCGCGCGGGGCAAGCACCTGCTGCTGCGCATCGGTGAGATGACCTTGCATTCCCATCTGCGCATGGACGGCGCATGGCTCCTATACCGACCAGGCGAGAAGTGGCGGCATCCGGACTTCAAAGTGCGCGCGATCGTCGGCACTGCGGTACACGAAGCCGTCGGCGTCGACATCGCCGAGGTCGAACTGCTACCCACCTCCGCCGAGGAGCAGCTCCTCGCCCACCTCGGCCCCGATCCCCTCGCAGACGACTGGGATCCTGCAGAGGCGGCACGGCGTCTCGGCGCCGATCAGCGCAGCATCCACGTCGCCCTGCTCGATCAGCGCAATGTCGCGGGCTTCGGCAACGAGTACGCCGCCGAGCTGCTGTTCCTCCGCGGAATCCTGCCGACCACGCCCTCACTCGACGTCGACGTCCCCGCCCTCCTCGACCTCGGTGCACGCACGATCCGCGCCAACCGTCTGCGGGTGAACCGGACCTTCACCGGCGTCGATCGCCCTGGACGGAGCACCTGGGTCTACGGCCGCGCGAACCGGCCGTGTCGGCGGTGCGGGACGCGCATCCTCCGCGGCGCCCAGGGTGCGGATCCCACCCGTGAACGCATCACGTTCTGGTGCCCGAACTGCCAGCGCTGAAGCGGTGGCGGGTTCAGGGAACCGCCATCCCCGTTCGGGAATGAATCCGCCCCTCTCGTGGTTGTTCATATATCCGGAGATGTCCGGACACGGGAGGAATCTTGGGTAAGAACTACATCGATATCGAAGACGACCAGGGCAAGGCGCTGCGTTATCGCAAGCACGTCAACGGTCGCGGCCTCGTCGCGCATGGCGCGAAGGTGCACCCGAAGGCTGTTGTCGAAGCCGGCGCCTATATCGAACCAGGAGCGCGCATCGGCGCGGGAGCGAAGGTCGCCCGCGGTGCGTGGGTCGAACCGGATGCCGTGATCGGTGACAACGCGTACATCGACGCGCACGCGCACATCGGACAGGGCGCAGCCGTCGGAGACGGCGCACACATCGGTGTGCGCACCGAGATCGGCGCCGGCGCACGCATCGCCCGCGGTGCCCGTATCGGCGCAGACGAGATCGTCGCCGCCGGTCTGCGGATCGCCACCGACCGCAAAGGGCTCTGGCTGGCGGCCTGAGCCCGCTCCCGCCTCAGCAGGCAGCGCTACTTCAGCGCGCGCCGGATGAGGATGGAGGCCGCTTCGACGATCACGACCATGCCGATGATCACGAGCACGTAGGCGAGCACTTCGTCGAAGTGGCGCCCCTGCAGTGCGTTGAGCAGCAGGAATCCGATACCGCCTGCCCCGACGATGCCGAGCAGGGTCGCTGAGCGGATGTTCTGCTCGAGCAGGTACATCAGATGGCTGACGAGAGCCGGCACCGACATCGGCACGGTGGAGGAGAAGAACACCTGCGCACGGGTGCCCCCCGCTGCGGCCAGTGCACGCTCGGGGCCGTTGGGCACCTCCTCCATCGAATCGCCGATGAGCTTCGCGAGCAGCCCGACACCGCCGATGCCGAGAGCCAGCGCACCGGCCTGCGGACCGATGCCCGCGGCGATGATGAACAGGATCGCGACGACGAGGTCGGGGATCGCACGGATGACGAGGGCGATGCCGCGGAACAGGTTGCGCACCGTGCTGTTGGGCGCCACGTTCCGCGCCGACAGAGGCCCGACGACGGCCGAGATGATCGTCGCCATCAGCGTCGCGGCGAAAGCGATCTGGATGGTCGTCACGACCGCTGCGAGCACATCCGACCAGTCCCTGCTGCCGAAGTGCGGCGGCCAGATCGCACGGTCGCGCGTGGGGTCCACGATCTCGTTCCATGCCGGCGCGAACATCTTGGTGACATCGGGCGCGGTGTAGAGGAACGCTCCGACGACCGCGGCGACGCCGAGCCAGATCCACAGAGTGTTACCGACTCGGGTGCGATCCCACGGGCGGTGCATGGCCGCCTCGATCCTCGTGTGGCGATCCTGCGTCGTCGCCGACTGGGCGGCTGCGGCCTCACCGGCGCGTGCGCTCCTGCGCGCGACCGCGCGGGCCACGGTGTCACCGACGCTCTTGCCGGTCGGCCTGACGTTCAGGAGTCGGGTGCGCAGCAGTGACGAGACGATCTCGAACAGTACGCAGAGCACGATGATGATCACGACGAGCGGGATGACGCGGCGCATGCCTGCCGGCCCGCCGTGCAGTGCGTCATCCAGTTCGTAGCCGATGCCGACGACACCCACGACGCCCAGGATGACCGTGCCGCGGAGGTTGATGTCTGCACGGTGCAGCGTCACCGCGACCCATGCAGGCAGCACCTGCGGAACGATGCCCGACCAGAACTGCTGCGCCTTCGTGCCGCCGGCGGAGCGGATCGCGAGGCGCGGGCCCTCGTCGATCTGCTCGATCGCGTCGGCGAACATCTTCGAGATCATGCCGACCGAGTGGATTCCGATCGCCACGATCGCGGGAAGCGTCCCTGAGTTGAACCACAGGAAGGCGAGCACGACCACGAACACGACATCGGGAATCGCGCGGGCGACGACACCGATCCCGCGGCACAGCGCCATGACGGCGGTGTTGGGGGTCGTGTTGCGCGCCGCCCCGTATGCGACCGGGATGGAGAGCACGGCCGCGAGCGCCGTACCCGCGATGACCAGCGCGAGGGTGATGACGATCGTGAGGAACATCTCCCAGATCGGCTCGAAGCCGACCCACGTCGTGACGAAGACCTTCTCGCCACCGCCCCGGACCTCGGCCGTGACATCCCATCCCGGCCACTGCATCGGCGTCGCCATGCTGAGGAACCTGGAGAGATTGGCACCGGTGGTCTCGAGGCTCTTCAGGCTGTAGTCGAGTCCGATGAACGACCAGACGCCCAGGCCGAGAATGGCGATGATGACGCCGTACGAGACAACCGAAGACAGCCGCGGGGCGGGGCGCGGAAGCCGCGATATGCGATCGGCGAGGGCTGCGGGGCGCTCTGCGAGGGTGGTCACGCCGGTTCCTCGTTCGCGAAGTCCTCTGCGAGACGCTCGCGAGCCGCGGAGCGCTGGATCTCCTGCGCGAGAACCTGCTCGCGCGCCTCGGCGAGCTCGCTCTCGAGCGCTGCGATCTCGCTCGTGCTGGTGGCGACGCGCCCGTAGATCTCCATGACCTCTTCGCGGGTCAGATCGTCGGTGCGGGTGTCGAGCACGACGCTCCCTGCACGGAGGCCGATGATGCGGTCCGCCCAGCTCAACGCGAGATCGACCTGGTGCAGCGAGCAGATGACCGTGAGCGAGCGCTCGGCGGCGATCTCCCGGATGAGCGACATCACCTGGCTGCTCGACTCCGGGTCGAGCGAGGCGACCGGCTCGTCAGCGAGCAGGATCTCCGGATCCTGCATGAGGGCACGGGCGATCGCCACGCGCTGCTGCTGCCCGCCGGAGAGGTTGTCGGCGCGCTGGTAGGCGAAATCGAGCAGTCCGACGCGGTCGAGATGACCGAGCGCCTTCTCGCGCATGCGGCGGGGGTAGCTCAGGCTGCCGACCCGCGGGCCGCGAAGGGTGGACAGGCCGCCGGTGAGCACGTTCTCGATCACCGTCAGAGCGCCGACCAGCTCGAACTGCTGGAAGATGAAGCCGATCCGCCCGCGCAGGGCGCGAAGCGCCGGGCCCCGCAGTTCCGGCACGGCCTGGCCGAGGGAGACCACCGAGCCGGTCGACGGCGTCTCCAGTCCGTTGACGTGGCGCAGCAAGGTCGACTTGCCGGAGCCGGAGAGGCCGAGCAGGACGACGATCTCGCCCGGGACGACGGACAGCGACACCCCCTCCAGAGCCGGACCGGCGGCTCCTGGATATGTCTTCCCCAGATCGGTGATCCGGACTGCGGGGGCGTCGCTGTTCGTCATGTCATCTCTCCTACGGTGCGTGCGAGTGGGCTGAACGGGTCAGGCCTGGCAGGCCTCGACCTCGTCGGCGATCTCGGTGCACAGGGTGCGGATGAGGTCGTAGTACGCGTCGTCGACCGCACCGAAGCCGAACCAGCCCTCGGTGAGGAACTCGTTGAGCTCGACACCCGCGTCGGTCAGGTCGGACTGCGTGCTGTCGGCGAGCGCCTCGACGAGCTGGTCCTGGACGTCCTGGGGCAGCGCGGCCTGCATCACGATCGGAGCAGCGGGAACCTGAACGCGGGTGACCTCTTCGAGCTCACCCGACTCGATCAGCGGGTCGGCGTCGATGTCCTGTGCGAAGCCGACCTGGCAGTCGGTGCCCTCGGCGACCTTCTTGGCGTTGAGGTCGTGCTCCTCACCGAACAGGCGGTTGTCGTCGGCGACCGTGACGCCGGCCTCGAGCAGTCCGCCCATCGGAACGGCGAACCCGGAGGTCGACGTCGGGTTCACGAAGCACACGGGCTGATCGGCGAAGTCCTCGAGCGAGGTCACGTCGGTGGCTGCCGGGTTCTTGACGGCGACGGAGAAGTAGCCGGGCTCGGCACCCTCCTGAGTGATCTGCGCGCCGATCGGAATGATGTCCGCGCCGGCGTTCTGCGACTGGAAGTAGGTGAAGGCCGAGATCTGCGCGATGTCGATCTGGTCGGCTGCGAGGCCCTGCACGACGGCGGTGTAGTCGGTGGCCTGGAAGAGCTCGACCTTCTTGCCCGTGATCTCGGCGATCCAGTCGGCGATCGGCTGGGCGTCCTGGTCTGCGCCCTCGTGGTCGGGAAGCACGGCGAAGACGAGCGTCTCCGAGTCGCCCGATGCGAACGTGCCCTCGGATGCAGGTGCGTCGCCCTCCGTCTCGGAGGACGCAGGTGTGGGAGCACAGGCGGCGAGGCCGAACGCGAGCGTGAGGCCGGCGGCGACGGCGAGGCCGCGCGTGAAGGTGGACTGCATGGGGTGGACCTTTCGGTGACAGTGCAGGGTGAGGATCGGCGGGACGGCCGACTGCGACAGTCAAGGCGCGGGATGAGACACCTGCGGATCGAGAACGCAAAGGTCGTGTGAACGAGAAATGAATTCGCTGTGGCGCAGCGGCCCGTGGCGCACGGGTAGCCTGAATCCATGGCGAGACAACGCGGACGCGGAGGCGCGGCGAAGCGTCCCTCGACGGGGAGAGCCCCTGCGCGCACACCGGCGCCGTCGCGGAAGCCCGGCGCATCCGCCAAGAAGGTCGTCTTCGACACTCCACGCGTCGTGGAGGAGACGCGGAGCTTCCGCCTCGGCGCCGTCCCCGGAGCCACACCGGGCAAGTGGATCGACACGTGGAAGCAGCGCATGCCGCAGGTCGCCCTGGAGCTCGTGCCGATCGAGGCGGATTCGCAGCGCTCCGCGATCGACGAGCTCGATGCCGCCCTCATCCGCCTTCCGTTGAATGACGACACGCTCCACATCGTCGCGCTCTACGATGAGATCCCCGTGGTCGTGGCGTCCGCGGAATCGCATCTGCTGGCCGTCGACGAGCTCGACCCGGCAGATCTCGAGGGCGAGGTGCTCATCACCCCGCTCGACGACGTGCTCGGCCCCCTCGACATCCCCGGCGTCCTGGCGCCGGCATTCCCTCCGCTCGCGACCACGGCCGACGCGATCGCCACCGCCGCCACGGGCGTCGGGATCGTGATCGTGCCGATGTCCCTGGCCAGGCTGCATCAGCGCAAGGACGTCGGCCACCGGCCCCTGCGTGGAGGCCCGACCTCGACGGTCGCCCTCGCGTGGCCCAGGGAGCGCACGACGGCAGACGTCGACGCATTCGTCGGCATCGTCCGCGGGCGCACCGCCAACTCCTCGCGCTGAGCGAAGGTAGGTTATCGTCATGGCTTCGCTTCTCTACGTCTGCGTGCGGCCGGAACGCGGAGCGGCCGACGCCGAGCACGTCTC
Source organism: Microbacterium shaanxiense (assembly GCF_054779995.1). Classification (NCBI taxonomy): domain Bacteria; kingdom Bacillati; phylum Actinomycetota; class Actinomycetes; order Micrococcales; family Microbacteriaceae; genus Microbacterium; species Microbacterium shaanxiense. The sequence goes on from NZ_BAAGXE010000003.1 coordinate 156,437, forward strand.
GTTCCAGCGAGGGCTCGCCGTCCCGGAGCTGGACCAGTTCGATCTGCTCTCCGGCCCGCTCCCCGATGATGTGCTCGCGCGCCACGACGGCTTCGTCATCGGCGGCTCGCCGTTCAACGTGACGGATGCCGTGAAGTCGCCGCTGCAGCAGCGCATCGAGTCCGACCTCGAACGCATCGCCGCTCGCGCGCTCGAGAACGACGCCGCCGCCCTGTTCACCTGCTTCGGCATCGGTGTGGTCACTCGGATGCTGGGCGGCGCGCTGACCCTCGCCCATCCCGAGGCCACCCGCTCGACCGGGATCAGGACGACGGATGCCGGGGCCGCCGACCCCGTCTTCGGTCCCAGCGCCCCGGCGCTGAACGTGTTCACGGCTCACAAGGAGAGCGCAGCGGCCGTCCCGCCCGATGCCGTGCTGCTCGCGACGAACGACGACTGCCCCGTGCAGGCGTACCGCGTGGGCACGCAGTTGTATGCGACGCAGTTCCACCCTGAGCCGAGCCCGCGCGACTTCGCCGACCGCATGACCTTCTACCGCGGCAACGGATACTTCGACCCAGAGGCCTTCGACGCCGTGGAAGCAGAGATCCTCGCCGCCCAGGGTGTGGGCGGCGAGGACCTGCTGCGCAGGTTCGCTGAGAACTTCGCCTGAGCGAGAGGCGCTAGGCGACGGCGTGCACCGCCGACTCCACGACCAGTGCGTCGTCATCGGCGTCCACGCGCACGATGCCACCGTCCTCGAGGCTACCTGCGACCAGCAGGTCCGCGATGCGGTCGTCCACCTCGCGCTGGATCAGCCGGCGCAGCGGACGGGCACCGAACTCGGGCTCGTAGCCGTGCTCGCCGAGCCATGCGACTGCGGCATCCGACACGTCCAGGCGCATGTCGCGCTCCGCGAGACGTGCCGAGGTCGCCGCCAGCATGAGACGCACGATGCGCGCCAGCTCATCCTTGGTGAGCTTCTGGAACAGCACGATCTCGTCGATGCGGTTGAGGAACTCCGGCCGCATCGCCTCGCGCAGCTTGCCCATCACCCGGTCGCGCAGGTCCTTCATCGACGAGAAGCCGTTCGCCGAAGCATCCTGCGATGACACGAAGCCGAGCGCCCCGGAGCGCGAAGCGAGGAACTCGCTGCCGACGTTAGAGGTCATCACGATCACCGTGTTGCGGAAGTCGACCGTGCGGCCCTGACCGTCGGTGAGACGCCCGTCGTCGAGCACCTGCAGCAGCAGGTTGAACACGTCGGGGTGCGCCTTCTCGATCTCGTCGAACAGCACGATCGAGTACGGGTTGCGCCGCACGCGCTCGGTGAGCTGACCCGCCTCGTCGTAACCGACGTATCCCGGAGGGGCACCGACGAGACGCGACACGGTGTGCCGCTCGCCGAACTCGCTCATGTCGAAGCGGATCACGGCGTTCTCGTCGTCGAAGAGCCGGTCGGCCAGCGCCTTGGCCAGCTCGGTCTTGCCGACGCCGGTGGGCCCGAGGAAGAGGAACGAGCCGACGGGGCGACGTGCATCACCCATTCCGGTGCGGCTGCGCCGGACGGCGCGCGCCACTGCGGTCACGGCGTCCTCCTGACCGATCACCCGCGCGTGCAGGTCGTTCTCCAGGTCGCCCAGGCGTTCGCGCTCGCCTTCGGTGAGGCGGCTGGCGGGGATGCCGGTGGCTCGCGCGATCACCTCGGCGATCTCGCGCTCATCGACGACCGCCGGTGCGCCGGCGTGCTCGCCGGAGGTCACCGCGTCGATCCGTGCCTGAGTCCGGACGATCTCGTCACGCAGGCGCGACGCCTCCTCGTAGTGCTCGGCGCTGACTGCGGCGTTCTTCCGGGACTCGAGATCAGCGAGCTCCGTCATGAGCGCAGACGTGTCGGCGGGCAGGCCGAGCTTCAGGCGCAACCGGGCGCCGGCCTGGTCGATCAGGTCGATCGCCTTGTCCGGCAGCACGCGGTCCGGCAGGTAGCGGGCACTCATCGTCACGGCTGCACGCAGCGCTGCATCCGTGTAGGTCACCCGGTGGTGGTCCTGGTAGGCGTCCGCCAGCCCCTCGAGGATGAGCACGGCGTCGTCGATGCTCGGTTCGTCGACCTTCACCGGCTGGAAACGGCGCTCCAGCGCAGGGTCCTTCTCGATCTGGCGGTACTCCTTGAGCGTCGTCGCGCCGACCATGTGCAGGTCGCCGCGTGCGAGACGGGGCTTCAGGATGTTGCCCGCGTCCATGCCGCCCTCGCCGGATCCGCCGGCACCCACGACCGTGTGCGCCTCGTCGATGAACACGATGACCTCGTCCTTGTGCGCGGCGATCTCGTCCATCGTCTTGGTCAGACGCTCCTCGAAGTCACCGCGGTAGCGGGTACCGGCGAGCATGGCCGGCAGATCGAGCGCGATGACCCTGCGTCCCTCGAGCTGGGCGGGGACAGTGCCGTCGACGATCGCCTGCGCGATGCCGTCGACGATCGCGGTCTTTCCGACACCGGCCTCGCCGATCAGAACAGGGTTGTTCTTCGTGCGGCGGCTGAGGATCTCGATGGTCTGCTCGATCTCATCGCTGCGACCGATCACGGGGTCGAGCTCGCCGGCACGCGCCCGCGCGGTCAGGTCGATGCCGTACTTGTCGAGCATGGTGGAACCGGATGCCGCAGCTCCCGCGTCGGGGGCATCAGCGCCGACCGGCGCATCGACGTGCTCGCGCGCGGCGTCGGTGAGCGCATCGGCCGTCACACCCATCTGCGCGAGCACCTGGCCCGCCGGGACATCCTGTCCGAGCACGAGGGCGAAGAAGACGTGCGCGGGCTCGATGTACGTCGCACCGGACGAACGGGCCACCTGATAGGCGTGGAACAGCGCGCGACTGGCGCTCGGCGTGATCGTCGCCGCATCGGCCTCGGCGCGGGGACCGGGGGCGGGCAGCCGCGTCTCGACCGCGTCGACGATCTGCTGCGGTGTCACGCCGATGCGCTCGATCGCCTGCGCGACGGTGGCGTCCTCGACGATCGCGCGCAGCACGTGCAGCGCGTCGAGCTCGGTCTGGCCGCGTTCGAGCGCGAGACGGCCGGCGTTCTGCAGGATCTCCTGCGTGCGCGCGGTGAGGAATCGGCTGAGGTCGATCGACCGGGTCTGCCGGGCTCGCTCGCCTGCCAGATAGCGGGCGAGGAACTCATCGAACGAGTTCGCGCCGTTGTCGCTGAAGTCGTTGGGCATTGCGTTCTCCTAAAGTTGAGCGTGCTTCACTCAACTTCAACGCACGACGTATCGGAGTATTCCCGGTGTCTCAGATCCCGCGCATCAGATCGATCCGCTCACGCAGATAGGCCTCGAGCGGCATGTACGCGCCGGCCCCCGACCACCGCACGGACGGCACGCCGTCGCGCAGTGCGAGCGGCCCGGACGCCTCGCCGGCATCCACAGCATCCGCATCGATGACCGACCAGCTGACATGGACGACCTCGCCCTCGCCGAACCCGCCCCTCAAGGCCAGCTGTCGACGCGCCGCCCTCGCCCTCGCCGACTCGGCCGTGTACCCGCGGCACCCCTGGTCGGCGGCGCGCAGCACCTCAGCGGTCGCGAGCACACCGGTGTCGGTGAGCAGCAGCACTCCGACGTGCCACGCCTCCCCCACGCGCACGATCCGCTCACCGCGCCAGCGCGAGGAGCGCTCCTCGCCGAGCCCCTCTTTCGGTATCCCCACCAGCGACGTTCGCGCGGCATGCAGGATCTCGGTCGTCGTCGTCACAGTTCCCCCTGCGGCAGCATCTGCTCCTCGGCATCCAGTCGCTCCCGGTCGCCGCGCAGGATCATCGCGACGAGCGGATAGACCAGCACCGACAACATGCCTGCTCCGACCAGCGCGGCCGCGATCGCGGGATCGAGGACGCCCTCGTCCACGCCGATCGCCGTGACGGCGACGATGATGGGCAGGCCGGTCGCCGCGAGCATCCCGAGCGCAGTGCGTTCGCGCAGACCCGCCCCGCGTGAAGCCGAGATCTGGGCAGCGGCACCGCGGATCACGAGCAGCGAGATCAGGAACAGCGGCACCAGTGAGAGCGCGAGCGGAGAGGAGGCGAGCCGGCCGAGGTCGAATGTGACGCCGGTGTACAGGAAGAAGATCGGCACCAGGAATCCGAACGCGATCGCCTCGAGCTTGCTCTCCACTGCCGCGGCATCCGGCTCCGGTGCGCGGGCCATGATGATGCGCCACACGGCGCCCGCGACGAAGGCGCCCAGCAGCATGTCCAGGTCGAACAGCACGCTGAGCCCGACCAGCCCCGCGATGAGCATCAGCACGAACCGCACCCCGAACTGGTCGGACGTGTGCAGAGTGGCGGCGACGAACGTGTGCAGCCTGCCGTGCGGTGCGCGACGCGCGATGAGGATCACGAGTGCGGCGAGCACGACGAACATGAGCAGGATCGCCGCAGCGACCGGTGGGCGGCGTGTGCTGAGGAAGACCGAGATCGCGATCAGCGGCAGGAACTCGCCCGCCGCACCGATCGCGGTGACGATCTTCCCGAACGGCGAGTCCAGTTCGCGCGCATCGCGCAGGATCGGCATCAGGGTGCCCAGCGCGGTCGAGCTCAGCGCGATCCCGATCACGATCATGCCCTCGCCCGGTGCGATCAGGAATCCGACGCCGACGCCCAGCGCCAGGCCGAGCAGCCACCCGAGCGAGGCCCGCACGAGCGGCCGACCGGCGATCGCCCGGAAGTCGATCTCACTGCCCGCCATGAAGAACAGCATCGCCAGCCCGAGGTCGCTGAGCTTGTCGAGCACCTCCCCCGGTGCGACCCAGCCGAGCACGGCCGGCCCGACGATGATGCCGAGCACCAGTTCGAAGACGATGATCGGCACCCTCAGCACAGGGCGGACACCGCGAGCCAGCAAGGGAGCGGCCACCGCGAGCAGCGGCAGCAGCACAAGCCCGATCTCGCTCGCAGTCACCCGCTCAGAGTATCGACACCGTGCCCTTCCTCATGCGGATTCGTCACCGCGGGCGCACACACGAGAGAATCTACGAACACCCTGCAAGGAGCATCCATGTCCCAGACCGACACCGCACGCCTGCTCATCGCCTGCGATGACCAGCCCGGAATCGTCGCCGCCGTCGCCGGCGTCCTCGCCGAGCACGGCGCGAACATCGTCTCGCTCGATCAGCACTCGACGGATGTCGGACGTTTCTTCCAGCGCACGGTCATCCAGCTGGCGGGCCTCGCCGCCGCGCGTCCTGCGCTCGAGGCCTCGATCGAGAAGGTCGCAGGGCGGTTCGGGATGGAGTGGTCCCTGCACGACGTCGCCAAGCGCAAGCGCGTGGCGATCTTCGTATCCAAGTACGACCACTGCCTGATGGAGCTCCTCTGGCGCACGCAGCGCGGCCAGCTCGACATCGACATCACGATGGTGATCTCCAACCACCCCGATCTCGCCGAATCGGTGCGCACGTTCGGGGTGCCGTTCGTGCACATCCCTTCCACCGACAAGGCCGCGATGGAGCAGCGTCAGCTCGACCTCCTGCAGGGCAACGTCGACCTCGTGGTGCTCGCACGCTACATGCAGATCCTCACCGACGACTTCATCGAGAACGTCGGGGCGCCGATCATCAACATCCACCACTCGTTCCTGCCGGCGTTCATCGGCGCGAACCCGTACGCACGGGCGAAGGAGCGCGGCGTGAAGCTCATCGGCGCCACGGCGCACTACGCGACGGTCGACCTCGACGAGGGACCGATCATCGAGCAGGACGTCACGCGCGCCTCGCACTCGGACTCGGCCGCCGATCTGCAGAGCCGCGGCGCCGACGTCGAGCGCCAGGTCCTCGCCCGCGCCGTGCAGTGGCACGCAGAGGACCGCGTGATCGTGCACGGGCGCTCGACCGTCATCCTCTAGGTCGACCGCCCCGCGCGGGCAGCCCCGAGATGAGCTCTTCGAACACCTCGACCGCGTCATCGAACCGGGCGAGAGGCGCGGCCTGCCCGAGCCACAGCGACTGCAGCTCTCCGAGGTTCTGCTGCCCCGCCGCGGCACGGAACTTGCCCGTGAGCCAGTTCTGCATCGGGAACGGCGCGATCGTGCCGCTGGCCTCGATCGCCCTCACAGCGCGGTTGCGTGCACCGCGGGCCAGACGGCCGCTCATCGCCCTGGTCAGCACGCTGGCGTCGGCGGCGGTCTCGCGAATGGCCACCCGGTGCGCGTCGGTCGCGGCCGACTGCGTCGTGCGCAGGAACGCCGTGCCGACCTGCACCCCCTGCGCGCCGAGCGCGAATGCCGCGGCCACTCCACGCCGGTCCGCGATGGCGCCGGCAGCGATCACCGGCACGGACACGGCGTCCACCACCTGCGGCACGAGCGCGAAGGTGCCGACCAGCGACTCCTCGGCCGAACGCAGGAACGAGACACGATGCCCGGCCGCCTCGGAGCCCGAGGCGATGATCGCATCGACTCCACCGGCATCCAGCGCGATCGCCTCTGCGACCGTCGTCGCGGTGCCGACGACGCGGATGCCGCGGGTGTGCGCCTGTTCGACGATCTCGGCCGACGGCACTCCGAACACCACGCTCAGCACCGCGGGAGCGGCATCCCAGATCGCTCCGAGCTGCTCGTCGAGGGGCGGCAGATACGCCTCGGGGCGTGCGGGGACGTCGACGCCCACCGCCTCGTAGAACGGCTCGAGCGCCTGCGCGAACACCGTGTGCTGCGGGCCCGGTTCGACCTCGTCACCGGTGGGCAACCAGATGTTGAGCGCGAACGGCTGATCCGTCGCCTCCCGCATCGCCGCCGCCGTGGAACGGATGCGGTCGCCGTCGTATCCGTAGAGCCCGTAGGCACCCAGACCGCCCGCGTCGCTCACCGCGGCGGCCAGCGCGACGGACGACAATCCACCGAACGGTCCCAGAAGGATCGGATGCCGTACGCCGAGGATCTCGCTCAGTTCGCTCATGCCTCCGAGGCTACGCCCGCTGCGGGTCACCGCGGGCTGAGGGCGATGCGCAGCGGAGCGTCGGGAGCGGACGCCGCGGCGAGCGCGGCATCCACGTCATCCAGCTGGTGCACGGCCCCGACCACGTCCGCGAACGGATAGGCGCGGCCTCGCCCGGCGAGGAACCCGACGGCAGCAGCGAGCTCGGCGCCGGAGTAGTTGTGCACGCCGGTCACCGTCAGCAGCCGCCGCACGACGCTCTCCGCGTCGAGCGGCACCGGCTCCGCGGGGAAGACGCTGCCCACCAGCACCACCGTTGCGCCGACGTCGGCGGCCGCGATCGCGTCGCCCACGGCATGACCGGATGCCTCGATCACGATGTCGGCCGGCTCGCTCACCGCAGACGCCGCGGTCCCCCCGAACCTCTCCGCGAAAGTGCGCCTGGACACGGAGGGGTCGATGACCGTGACCTCCGCGCCCTCGTCGGCGGCGATCGCCACGGCCGAGAGTCCGACCAGGCCGGCTCCGTACACGAGCACCCGCCTGCCCTCGAGGCTGCGCCCCGCCGCACCTCGGGCGACCGCCGCCCACGCCGTGGCTGTGGCGCATGAGGCCGGCGCCAGCACCGCGGCCGGCAGAGCCTCCGGCACCCGCACGATGGTGGTGCCCGCACGCAGATGCACGTGGCTCGCGAATCCGCCGGTCAGCTCCCAGCGCGGACCGATCCGCTCGTGACCGTACTTCACCAGTGCGCGGCACTTCTGCGTCACGCCGGCCGCGCATCGATCGCACGTGCCGCACGACACCGTCACCGACCACACGACGCGGTCGCCGATGCGCAGCGGCGCACCGTCCGCGGCTGTCGTGCCGCCATCACCGATCGCGATGACCCGCCCGACGCTCTCGTGCCCCAGCACGAGCGGAATCGGTGCCGCACGGTGCCCCTGCACGGTGTGAACGTCCGAGCCGCAGATGGTCGAGAGCTCGATGGCGATCAGCACATCGCCGTGGCCGAGGCCCACCCCCGGCACCGCGACCGTCTCGTGCTCCTGACCGACACCGAGCCACACCTTCGCCGTCGCCGCGGGTCTGAGCGTCACGTCCTGGCGCTCATCGTGCGGCAGCAGAGTGCGCATGTCAGGAGCTCCGGGCCAGCGCAGTGCCGAGAAGAGCACGCTCTCGAAGGGCAGGCAGCAGTGCCGTGACATCGTCGAGCACCGCATCCGCTCCAGCGCTGTCCAGCGTCGCGCGATCGTGCGCACCGCTGAGCACGCCGGCGACGAAACCGGCGCCGGCACGCCTGCCCGACTGCACATCGCTGCTCGTGTCGCCGGCGACCGCTACGGCCGACACTGAGGACGCCCCGGCCCGCAGCAGCGCAGTGAGCACGAGATCGGGAGCGGGACGTCCGCGACCGGCGTCCACGGGAGACAGCGCGAGGTCGACGAGATCGCGCCACCCGAGGCCGTCGAGCAGTGCATCCCTGGTGACGGGGGCGAAGCCCGTCGTGAGCGCGACCTTGAGCCCTGCGTCGCGCATCTGCGCGATCGCCTCTGCCGCACCCGCGATCTCCTGCACACCCTGCTCGGCGACGATCTCCGAGTACGCGCCCTCGAACGCCGCAGTGGCCGCGGCGGCCGCGGCCACGTCGCCGCCGGCGAGATGGGTGAAGACATCGATCTTCGACATGCCCATGGTGTCGCGGACGTATTGCAGGGCATCCGCCCACGGCATCCGTTCGGCGACACCCGTGCGCTCGGCGGCGCGCTGGAAGGCCTGCTCGACGACGCCGTCGTCTCGGACGGTCGTTCCTGCCATGTCGAGGACGACGAGTTCGATGGCGGTCATGGGGTTCCTCCCTGTGCGGGCTGCGGTGCCCGGTCGAATGCAATCTGAAGCGTGCGCTCGGCGAGACCCAGCCCGGTCGTCATGCCGATCCCGGTGGTCGCGGCGATCACGTGCAGTCCGGGCTCCGGCTCCTCGATGAGGAAATCGGAGGCCGCGGATGCGTAGACGCCCTGCCAGCGCTCGAGCACCCGCATGCCGTCGGTCTCGAACAACGCCGAGGCCTCCTCGAGGAACGCCTCGAAGGCCCCCTCCGGCTGGAACGGACCGGGCTGCACGGCTTTCACGTGCGAATCGCCCAGGATGAGCGAGCCGTCGGGCAGCTGCGTGTACATCTGGTTGAGATCGAGGGCTGCGAGGTCGGGGCGCTCGGCATGCAGCCGTTCGCGCAGCGCGTCCGTCTCGGAGAAGGCGGCGAATCGTCCGTAGCGCAACAGCGACCAACCCGTCAGCAGCGGTGCGTCGAGCGCGCGAGGCAACGGTGCCGTCACGCGCATCATGTCGAGTGCGCAGCGCACGACGCCCGCGCTCTCCGCGAGGTCGGGCAGCAACTGGTCGACGTCGTGGCCGGTGGCGACGACGACGAGACCGGCATCGATCGCGCCGCGCGTGGTCTGCACACGACCGGATGCCACGGTGGTCGTCGCGGTGCGGAAGCGGAACTCCACGCCCAGGGATGCGAGGTGACGGACGATCGCCCCGGCCGCTTCCCGCGGGTCGGTCTGCAGGTCGGTCGCCACGAAGGCGCCGCCGATCACGGCGTCACGGCGCAGCGGCGCTCGACGCAGCAGGTCATCGGTGTCCAGCATCCGGATGCCCGCGTCGTGTTCTCCGGCTGCTCGTTCCAACACAGCGAGCTCGTCCGCCTGACGTGCGGCGATCAGAGTGCCGGACTCCCGCAGCCAGAAGCCGGCGTCCGTCGCGAGGCGCAGCCAGATGTCGCGTGAGGCATCGGCGAACTCGCGGGCGAGCCCCGTCTGCGACCCGATGCAGATGTGCCCGAAGTTGCGGATCGTCGCGCCCACCGGAGCATCGGTGCGGTCGACGACGATGACGCGGAGCCCGCGGCGCGCGCCGGCGTACGCGGCGCCGAGCCCGACGATTCCGGACCCGACGACGACGAGGTCCGCCGTTTCGGAGGCCACAGGATGACTCGTCATGATGGCCTTTCCGAGTATGAGTATCGTCAACAACTGTGTCACCCGGCAGTGCTCGCACCCCGCCGTTCCCGGAAGTGTTTGCCTCGCGTTAACCGGCTCTTCGCCCGCATGAACGCGAGCGGAACGGGCCGGTGATCGGTCACGCGCGGCTCTGGCTATGATTCGGCTATGAGCATCGCGACCATCCAGCAGCAGCTGTCCACTCCGCCCGGTTTCGCCAAGGCCGTGAAGTCGACCAGCTCGACGCTGGTCGCCGGCCTGATCAGCCTCGCCGCCGCTGTCTTCTGCCTCGGCATGAACACCTTCCAGCTCGGCTCTGCCAGCGACTGGAACTGGCGGCTGATCGAGCGCTACTTCCTCACCGCCGATGTGATCGAGTTCACCGGCAGCCGCTCGGGCCGTGCAGAGATCTGGCGCTTCCTCTACGTGTACGCGCCGATCGTGCTCATCCCGCTCGGCATCATCCTGCTCATCGTGCACTTCAGCACACGCAGTCGGAACGGCCGGACACTGTTCGAAGATTTCCAGTCCCGTGGCTGGGTCGGACGCCAGCGCTACACCGGCATGAAGGCGCAGAACGGGCGCGCACAGGTAGAGGTCGTGTTCATCTCGCACCCGAGCATCCCCGACGAGACGTTCGACGCCACCGTGCAGCAGTACTCGGCCTGGGTGGCGTCGCTCGACAAGAAGTCCCTGAAGAAGACGATCGCCGCTGTCACGAAGGCCGGCGCGCTGACCGGCCTCAGCGCGGCGGTGCTCTCCCCTGAACTGCCCGCGGCGATCACGGTCGCCACGGTGCGGGGCTCGAGCGAGTTCGCTGCCGTCGTGCCCCCTGGCCCCGACGGCAAGGGCAAGTACCGCGTGCTCGAGATCAAGCACGAAGCCGCCTGATCCGGCACGGATTCGAGGGCACGCGGCCTCGCGTCTACGATCGAAGCATGCCCGTCACGTCGCACGCCCTCTCTCACGCCGAGGATCTCGCCGACTTCGTCGCCGCTTCCCCCTCGAGCTATCACGCCGCCGAGGAAGTGGCCGGGCGCCTCGAGTCGCTCGGGTTCGTCCGCCTGAGCGAGGAGGACGCGTGGCCCGCCCAGGCCGGGGGCCGCTTCGTCGTGGTGCGCGACGGCGCCGCGATCGCGTGGGCCGTGCCGGCGGATGCCGCACCCACGACGCCGGCACAGATCTTCGGGGCGCATACGGACTCCCCCGGATTCAAGCTCAAGCCGCAGCCGACCACCGGCTCGCGGGGATGGTTGCAGGCCGGCGTCGAGGTCTACGGCGGACCGCTGCTGAACTCCTGGCTCGACCGTGAGCTCCGCCTCGCCGGACGCCTCGCCCTCGCCGACGGCCGCGTCGTGCTCGCCGACACCGGACCGCTGCTGCGACTGCCGCAGCTCGCCGTGCATCTCGATCGCGGAGTCAACAACGGACTGGCCTTGGACAAGCAGAGCGAGACGCAGCCCGTCTGGGGCCTGGGCGATCCGAGCGAGGAAGACCTGCTGGGCGAACTGGCATCGTCGGCCGGAGTGAACGCCGCCGACGTCCGCGGTTTCGACGCCGTCGTGGCGGACTCCGCGCGCGGCGCGGTCTTCGGCAAGGACGACGCGTTCTTCGCGAGCGGACGCTTGGACGACCTGGCATCGGTGCACGCCGGCGTCGTCGCCCTCTCGGCACTCGCTGCTGATGGCGCATCCGGGCAACGCGGCATCGCCGTGCTCGCCGCGTTCGACCACGAAGAGCTCGGCTCAGAATCGCGCTCGGGCGCCGCCGGCCCCTTCCTGGAAGACGTCCTGGCGCGGGTGTACACCGGGCTCGGCGCCGACGACACCGATCAGCGCCGCGCGTTCGCGGCATCCTGGCACCTCTCCAGCGATGTCGGGCACTCGGTGCATCCGAACTACGCGCACAAGCACGATCCGGTGGTGCAGCCTCTGCTCGGGTCGGGGCCGATCCTGAAGATCAACGCCAACCAGCGCTACGCGACCGACGCCATCGGCACCGCCGCCTGGGCGCGCTGGTGCGAGAGCGCCGGCATCGCATCGCAGGAGTTCGTCTCCAACAACGCGGTGCCGTGCGGCTCGACGATCGGTCCGATCACGGCCACCCGCCTCGGCATCCGCACCGTCGACGTCGGCATCCCGATCCTCTCGATGCACTCCGCGCGCGAGCTCGCCGGCGTGTCGGATCTGCATGCGCTCGCGCAGGTCGCGAAGGCGTTCTTCGCCGCCTGACCCCGCACGTATCGGCGCAGTGCCAATATGGGGTCATGTCAGAGAAGATTGCAGCGGCGCCCGCGCTGATCGAGCGGGCCGGCATCGAGATCATCCCCGAGTCGGAGCGCACCGCGAAGCCGCGTGACCTGTTCTGGCCCTGGTTCGCCGCGAACGTGTCGGTGTTCGGCATGTCGTACGGATCGTTCGTGCTCGGCTTCGGCATCTCGTTCTGGCAGGCGACGATCGTCTCGATCATCGGCATCGTGGTGTCGTTCCTGCTCTGCGGCCTCATCGCGATCGCCGGAAAGCGCGGCTCCGCGCCGACCATGGTGCTCTCCCGTGCCGCGTTCGGCGTGCAGGGGCAGAAGGTGCCCGGAATCATCTCGTGGCTGACCTCGATCGGCTGGGAGACGTTCCTCGCGATCCTGGCCGTGCTCGCCACCGCGACCGTCATCACGCAGCTCGGCGGCGACGGCGAGAGCATCGCGCTGCGGATCATCGCGACCGTGATCGTCGCCGCGCTCATCGTCGTGGCATCCGTTCTCGGCTATCACACGATCATGAAGCTGCAGTCGGTTCTCACCTGGATCACCGGCATCGTGACGGTCCTCTACGTGATCCTCGCGTTCTCGCACATCGACTTCGGCGCCGTGCTGTCGCGCCCCGACGGCACCATCGGCCAGCTCATCGGTGCCCTCGTCATGGTGATGACCGGGTTCGGTCTCGGCTGGATCAACATCGCCGCGGACTGGTCGCGCTACCAGAAGCGCACCACCTCCGACGGTGCGATCGTGTTCTGGAACACCGTCGGCGGATCGGTCGCACCAGTGATCCTCGTGGTGTTCGGTCTGCTGCTCGGAGCGTCGGATGAGGACCTGCTGAACGCGATCGCCGCCGATCCGGTCGGAGCCCTCGCGACGATCCTGCCGATCTGGGTGCTCGTGCCCTTCCTGCTCACTGCGGTGCTCGCGCTCGTCTCGGGCGCCGTGCTCGGCATCTATTCGTCCGGGCTCACGCTGCTGAGCCTCGGCATCCGCATCCCCCGTCCTTCGGCGGCTGCGATCGACGGCATCATCCTCACGATCGGCACGATCTTCGTCGTGTTCTTCGCGACAGACTTCCTCGGTCCGTTCCAGAGCTTCCTCATCACCCTCGGCGTGCCGCTGGCGTCATGGGCAGGCATCCTCATCGCCGACATCCTTCGGCGGAAGAAGGACTACGACGACGAGGCGCTGTTCGATTCGAACGGCCGCTACGGCGCGTGGGACTGGACCTCGATCATCACCATGGTGGTCACCAGCGTGATCGGATGGGGTCTGGTGCTCAACAACTTCGCCGAAGCCGCACCGTGGAACAACTGGCAGGGCTACCTCCTGTTCCTCGTCGGCGGCGCTGACGGCGACTTCGCCTACGCCAACCTCGGCGTGTTCTTCGCCCTGGTGATCTCGTTCGTGGTCACCTACTTCGCGCGGGCGGGGAAGATCCGTCGGCAGGAGCAGGCGTGAGCCTCTCCGCAGACTCACCGAGCGGCACCTGGCTCGTCGTCATCGACCCGCAGAACATCTTCGCGTCGCCCGACTCCGCCTGGGGGTCGCCGTTCTTCGGCGAGACGATGCCGCGCATCCGTGCGCTGGCGGATGCTTTCGGCGAGCGCGTGCTCGTCACCAGATGGATGCCGACGGCCGACCGCTCGACGTCATGGGGCGAGTACTTCGCGGCGTGGCCGTTCGCCGACCAGCCGCCGACCGATCCGCTGTTCGACCTGGTTCCGGATGCAACCGGTCTCTCGAGCCGCCGCACCCTCGACCTGCCGACCTTCGGAAAATGGGGAGCGGACATCGAGCAGATCGTCGGGCGCGGTGCATCCGTCGTGATCGCCGGCGTCTCGACCGACTGCTGCGTGATCTCGACGGCGCTGGCCGCCGCTGACGCCGGCGCGCGCGTCACGGTCGTCGCCGATGCCTGCGCCGGTTCGACGGCCGAGAATCACGCCGCGGCGCTCGCGGTGATGGGCCTGTATCCGCCGCAGATCACGATGTCGACGACCGCCGAAGTGCTCGCCGCGCGCTGAGCCCTCCACTCGGCGGCTGCTCAGCGCGCGGACCGGACGGCCGCGACGATGTCGGCCGGCGAACCGTGCCAGGGCGCACCATGGCCGGGCAGCACCCAGGATGCCGTGACCTCGGCGAGCCGGTCGAGGGATGCGTCCGCCTGGGCGGGCTCGTCGGTGAACGGCGCGGGCTGCGGATGCTGCGCACCGGTGAGCACGTGCCGGGTGGTGAGCGCGTCGCCGACGAACACGGCATCCGCCATCGGGACGTGCACCGCGATGCTGCCGGGTGAGTGCCCCGGCAGCCCGATGATCACGGGCGCGCCAGGCAGGTCGAGCACGTCGGCGTCGGACACCTCCGACACCTCCTTCACGTAGATCGGCCGCAACGCGCTCTTGCGGATGCCGTAGGCGAAGAACCCCAGCATCGGTCCGAGTTTCGACGGACCCATCGGCGTCTTCGGCTTCTCCCCCGTCCGTGTGCGCTCGGCATCGGCCGCGTGCACGAAGACGGGAACGCCGTACTCGGCGCGCAACCGTTCGGCGAAGCCGATGTGGTCGCTGTCACCGTGCGTGAGGATGAGGCCTCTGATGTCGGAGAGCGGTCGGCCGAGACTCGCCATCTCATTCTGCAGATCACGCCAGTGACCAGGCATCCCCGCGTCGATCAGCGTGACGCCCTGCGGGGCGTCGATCAAGTACGAGGCAACGATGTCGTTGCCCAGGCGATGCAGGTGCGGTGCCAGCTTCATGATGTGTCCTACCGATCCGTGTGGATGATCTTGCGTTGGCTACACTACGTAGCTATCATGGCTAATGTCAATAGCCTCGGATGCACCACACAGTGACACACGACCGGAGAACCGCCATGCCGACGCCAGAACGCACTTCGACCGCGGCGATCATCGCTGCGGGACGCGAGATCCTCGAGTCCGCAGGCCTGTCCGGACTCACGATGCAGGCCATCGCGGAGCGCGTCGGCGTGCGGGCGCCCTCGCTGTACAAACGGGTGAGGGACAGGGAAGCACTGATCGCCGCCGTCACCGCATCCGTCATCGACGATCTTTCGATCGAACTCGAACGGGTCGAGCGCAGCGCACCCGGCGCGAACGGGACAAGGCCCGACGTGACACCCGAGCTGCTGACGGGGCTGGCCACGACCTACCGCGCCTTCGCACACGCGCATCCGGAGGGATTCCGGCTGATGTTCACCGCATCTGCTCCGCTGGTGTCGCTCGATCGCGCGGCCGGACCGGTGCTGCGCGCGAGCGCCGCGCTCGTCGGCGAAGACGACGCCCTCGATGCCGCCCGCCTCTTCACGGCATGGCTGACCGGATTCCTGCAGATGGAGCTCGCGGGCGCGTTCAGGCTCGGCGGCGACGTCGATCAGGCGTTCGACTACGGCCTGCGTCACCTGCTGGCAGGCGTCGACGGCTGAGCACCGCGGTTCGGCTCCGCTGTTCGGGTCGCAGTTTCTGCCACACTGAGCCGTGGAGGGGATCCCCATGACCACGACCGCGCCTGCGAACGACGCGCACGAAGACCGCACCCACGACGGCGACGACCGCCCGAAGAAGGCGCATCGCCGCTGGTTCAAGACCCGAGTCACCCTCGCCATCATCATTGCCGTCGCACTGGTGGTCGCGATCATCGGGGCGATCACCCCGTGGCCGTCCGCCATGGTGATCCGCGCCGTCTTCACGCAGGGCGGAGACGCCACCGCCGCCGAGATGGACAAGCACGTCCCCGACACGAAGCTCACCGAGACACTCGATGTCGCGTATGCCGATGAGGGCGTCGACACGACGATGGACGTCTTCACTCCGGCATCCGCCACCGGCCCGCTGCCCACGATCGTGTGGATCCACGGCGGAGCATGGATCTCGGGATCGAAGGAGAACGTCGACCCGTACATGCGCATCCTCGCCGCAGAGGGGTACACGACCATCGCCGTGAACTACACGCTCGGGCCGGAGGGCTTCTACCCGAAGGCCGTGCATCAGATCAACGACGCTCTCGGATACATCGACGAGCACGCCGCGGACCTGGGCGTCGACCCCACCCAGATCGTGCTCGCGGGCGACTCCGCCGGCGGCCAGCTGGCCAGCCAGATGGCGACGCTCATCACGAACCCCGAGTACGCCACGATCATGGACATCACCCCGAAGATGTCGGCCGACCAGGTCGTCGCCACCGTGCTGAACTGCGGCGTCTACGACCTCGCCGCCCTCGCCCAGCTCGACGGCATCGTCGGCTGGGGCTTCAAGTCGTCGATGTGGGCCTATGCCGGGACCAAGACCTGGGCCGAGGACTCTTCTGGCGCGACGATGTCGACCGTGAACTGGGTCACCGAAGACTTCCCCACCACCTACATCTCCGGCGGCAACGGCGATGGGCTCACCTGGCTGCAGTCGATTCCGATGGCCGACCGGCTGAACGAGCTCGGCGTCGACGTGACGACGCTGTTCTGGCCTGCGCCGCACGAGCCGCAGCTTCCGCACGAGTATCAGTTCCACCTCGACATGCCCGATGCGCAGACCGCCCTGCAGAAGACGATCGACTTCCTGGACGCGCACACCACGCAGCCGTGAGTCCGACCATGCCGATGCGCACCCGGCACTGACGCCTGACCGATCGTTCGGGATATCCTCGGGGATCATGGGCACAGACTCGATCGACTCCGCAGGCAACACCGATCCCCGCGGGAACGAGAGGCCCCTGGAGGACACGATCGTCACCGATCTGACGGGACGAATGACGTACGGGTCGTACCTCGGACTGGACGAGCTGCTGAACGCGCAGCATCCGGTCAGCACTCCGGAGCATCACGACGAACTGCTGTTCATCATCCAGCACCAGACCACCGAACTCTGGCTGAAGCAGCTGCTGCACGAGCTGAGCTCGGCGCGAACCCTGCTCGCGAGCGACGACCTGCGCGAGGCGCTGAAACGGGTCGCGCGGGTCAAGCGCATCCAGGACGTGATGACCCAGCAGTGGTCGGTGCTGGCGACGCTCACGCCGACCGAATACGCGCAGTTCCGCGGGGCACTGGGCAACTCGTCCGGCTTCCAGTCCGTGCAGTACCGGGCGGTGGAGTTCGCGCTGGGCAACAAGAACGAGCGGATGCTGCAGGTCTTCCGCGATCACCCGGCGAACCTCGCGATGCTGACGACCGAGTTCGAGCGACCGACGCTGTACGACGAGTTCCTGCGCTTCGCCGCCCGCCGGGGGCTGCCGATCCCGACCGAGATCCTCGAGCGCGACGTGCGCGAGCCGTACCGCCCGCACCCATCGCTCGTGCCGGCGATCCGCGAGATCTACGAGAACCCGCAGACCTACTGGGACCTCTACGAGGCGTGCGAAGACCTGGTCGACCTCGAGGACAACTTCCAGTTCTGGCGCTTCCGGCATCTGAAGACCGTCACGCGCACGATCGGGATGAAGCCCGGCACCGGCGGCTCGAGCGGCGTGGGGTTCCTGCAGCGCGCACTGGAGCTGACCTTCTTCCCCGAGCTCTACACGGTGCGCACCGAGATCGGGGCGTGATGCGGCGCGTCGACGGAGGATTCGTCGTCGGTGGTTTCACGGACCACCACGTGCACCTGCAGCTCGTCGACACATCTCAACTGGCGTCGTCCGTGCTGGGGCGCGTCGTCGATCTCGGCGGCAACCCGGCAGTGCTCGCACGCGTTCACAACTCCTCGATGTCAACGCGAACACCTGCCACCGAGGGCGATCCTGGCCATGACTCTGCATTCTTTGAGGAGTTGCGAACCGATCTCGGTGTCGAGGTCGCGTTCGCCGGAGCGTTCCTCACGCCGCCGGGCGGCTACCCGTCCACCCGCCCCTGGGCGCCGGAAGGCTCGGTGCGCGAGATCGCAGATGCGGATGCCGCGGCAGCCGCCATCACCGAGATGAAGGACGCCGGCGCCGTCTGCATCAAGATCGCCAGCAACAGCTTCGCCGGGTCGGTGTTCTCCGACCAGATGTTCGCACGCATCGTCGAACTCGCCTCCGACGCGGGCCTCCCGGTCATCGCGCACGCCGAAGGCCCCGGCGAGGCGCAACGCGCCGCCGCCCTCGGGGCGACCCTGCTCGCGCATGCGCCGTTCTCGGAGCGCCTGTCCGACGACGATATCGAGGCGCAGGCGGCATCCGTGCAATGGATCTCGACGCTGGCCATCCACTCGGGTCCGACCTACGCGACTGCGGTCGATAACGTACGCCGTTTTCACGCTGCGGGCGGCACGGTGCTCTACGGGACGGACCTCGGCAACGGCCCGGCCGCCGTCGGCCTGCACCCGCGGGAGATCCGCGCGCTCCGCGAGGCGGGTATCGACGGCGACGATCTGATCCGAGCACTCAGCCCGGTCGAGTCTCGGCAGCTGTTCGTTCCCGGCGGCGTGCTCGATCCTCTCCTCGCGCGCCCGCTCACCCCCGCCGATCTGGAGGCCTGACATGACCGATCTGCTCGCCGAAGCCCGAAGCCTCGACGCTCGCGACCCGCTCGCCACGCATCTGGATGCCTTCGTCGAGGCACGGGGCGTCAGCGCCTACCTCGACGGCAACTCTCTCGGCCGGCCGCTGCGATCGCTGCCCGAGCAACTGGCCGCATTCGTGCGCGAGGACTGGGGCACGCGCCTCATCCGCTCGTGGGACGAGCAGTGGATGGACCTGCCGACCGAGCTCGGCGACCGCATCGGCCGGATCACGATCGGTGCCGCGCCCGGCCAGACGGTCGTCGCCGACTCGACGACCGTGCTGCTCTACAAGCTCATGCGGGCCGCCGTGGCGGCTCTTCCACACCGTTCGGAGATCCTCATCGAGGAGGGGAACTTCCCCACCGACCGGTTCGTGGCGGAGGGCATCGCCGCCGAGCGCGGGATGACGGTGCGCTGGCTCACCGCAGACCCTGTCCACGGCGTGCAGGCCGAGGACGTCGCAGCAGCGGTGTCGGAGCAGACCGCGCTCGTCGTGCTCAGCCACGTCGACTACCGCTCGGGCGCACTGGCCGACATGAGGGCGATCACGGATGCCGCGCATGAGGCGGGCGCGCTGATGCTGTGGGACCTATGCCACTCGGCCGGAGTGATCCCTATCGAGCTCGATGCCTGCGACGTCGACCTCGCGGTCGGCTGCACGTACAAGTACCTCAACGGCGGGCCGGGCTCCCCCGCCTTCGCGTATGTGAACGCGCGACATCACGGCACGGTGCGCCAGCCCATCCAGGGCTGGATGGGCGCGGGCGACGTGTTCGCGATGGCGTCCGCCTATGCACCGTCGGACGGCATCCGGCAGTTCATCAGCGGTACGCCGCCGGTGCTCGGGATGCTGGCGATGCAGGGCATGCTCGACCTGATCGAAGCCGCGACGATCGACGCCGTTCGTGAGAAGTCGAAGACCCTCACCGACTTCGCCGTGCGGGCGTTCGATGAGCTTCTCGTGCCGCTCGGGGTGCGCCTGCTGAGCCCGCGCGACGCCGATGGGCGCGGCGGCCACGTGACGATCGGGCATCCGGACTTCGCCAGGGTGACCGCGACGCTGTGGGCCGACGGCGTGATCCCCGACTTCCGTTTTCCCGACGGCATCCGCCTCGGCCTGTCGCCGCTGAGCACCTCGCATGCGGAGGTGCTCAGCGGCGTGCGGGCCGTACGCGACGCGCTGGAACCCTGAACGCGCGAGCGGTCAGTCCGCGACGCCCCGCAGGAACGCCGTCACGTTCTCCTGCATCCGCAGGATGCGCAGGTCGCGCGCCGTCTCGCGGTCGTACCCCTCGTAGGCGAGCGGCGGAAGGCGTCGCACGTTGTGCGAGCAGCCGAACTCCGCGCAGACCAGAGTGCCGATCGTGTCGCCCTTGCGCCCGGCGGCCCCGGCCTTGCGGGCCGAGTACAGCTGCACGTCATTGCGCAGGGTGACGTCTTCGCACCACGAGCACTGCGCTCGCGAGAGCACGCGCTGCTCGGCGCGCTGCAGCAGCACACCGGTGAGGGTGTCGTCGACCTCGGCGATGACGTAGGCACGCCGCGGGAACTTCGGGTCGGACCAGCCGAGGTAGTCGATCTTGTCGAAGTCGACCTCGGCGAAGCCCTGAGGCAGCGACACGGAGGAGACCTCTTTGCGGGAGGCGTTGATGAAAGAGGCGCGGATGGCGCGCTCGTCGATGGGACGCATGGGAAGAACTGCTTTCTGATGTGAGGTGAGAAGGTCACAGCATCCGTCAGATGGATGCCGGGTATGACGAGTCACCGGCGACGGGGGTTCCGCCTCCGGCTCGCACTCAGCCTCTGCCGCCGGCGCTCGACGCGCCTGCAACCGCCTTCCGCGCCCTCAGGGCGCACATCGAGAACAGCACCCGGCGAGTTTACACCCGCTCGACGATCGAGGCGAGGGAGGCCGCGACCCGGATGACCGGCTCGAGGGATTCCTCCTCGCCGACCGTGATGCGGATGCCGTCCGCACCGTACGCACGGACGATCAGCCCCGCATCCGCGAATGCCGCCAGCGCCGCGGCAGTGCCGGCGCCGGTGGGCAGCCACACGAAGTTCGCCTGCGATCGCGGGATCGACCATCCGTCTTCACAGAGCATCCGCGCGAGCCGGTCGCGCCGCTCGGTGATCACGCGCACCCGCTCGAGCAGGGAGGGCTCGGCGTCGAGGCTGGCCAGGGCCGCCTCCTCGCCCTGGGCGGTCACCGAGAGCGGGATGCCGGCGATGCGTGCGGCCTCGAGCACTGCGGGATGCCCGACGGCGTAGCCCACCCGCAGGCCCGCCAGTCCGTACGCCTTGGAGAACGTGCGCAGCACGACCACGTTCTCGTGGCCCGCGGCGATGACGCGTCGTCCGTCGACGACGCCGTCATCCGTCACGAACTCGGCGTAGGCCTCGTCGAGCAGAACGAGCACACCGGTCGGCACCCGCGCGAGGAACGCGTCGAACGCCGCCTGGGTCACCGCTGTTCCCGAGGGGTTGTTGGGGCTGCACACGACGACGATCCGCGTGCGGTCGGTGATGGCGTCCGCCATGGCGTCGAGGTCGTGACCCTCGTCCGCATCCAGCGCCACCGTGACCGGGACGGCACCGGAGACGTCGGCCATCCACGGGTAGCCGTCGAAGGAGCGCCAGGCGAAGAGCAGCTCATCGCCCGGCTCGCACAGCGCCACGGCGAACTGCTGCAGCAGCGACGTGGAACCCGCAGCGACGTGCACAGCATCCCCCCCGACGCCGAAGCGCTCGGCGATCCGTGCGCGCAGCCGGGGCGCCGACGCATCAGGGTAGCGATTGAACGAGACGGCTCGGTGCGCGGCTTCCACGACTCCCGGCAACGGTCCGAACGGATTCTCGTTGCTGGAGAGCTTGAAGGCGTCCGGTCCTGCCTGGGCGCCCTGCTGATAGGCCGAGCGCGCGGAGATCCGTGCGCGCGCCGCCACTGGTGGCGCGGTCGACCACGAGCGCATCATGCGCGTTCCAGACGCCGCCATGCGAGTTCGGCCAGCACGGATGCCTGCAGACCGAGAACCGAGTCGTCGAACACCGCGCGCTCGGAGTGCAGCGGCCCGGAGTCCTCGTCCGGTGCGGCACCGAGGAAGACGAGGGTGCCAGGCACCTCTTCGAGCACGTACGCGAAGTCCTCCGAAGCCATCGACGGCGCCTCGAGGCGGGTGACGCGTTCTGCACCGACCAGGTCGTCGAGGGCGTCGATCACGAAGGCGGTCTCGGCGGGATCGTTGTAGGTCACCGGGTACGAGAAGATGAACTCGCTCTCCAGGGTGCAGCCGTTCGCGGCGGCGATGCCCTCGAGCATGCGCGGCAGCTGCTCACGCACCGTCTCCAGCGTCGCCTTCGAGAGAGTCCTGATGTTCGCCTCCAGTCGCACCTCGACCGCCAGCACGTTGCTCGCTGCCGAGTCGCTGCTCAGTCGGGTGATCGAGATCACCGCCTGGTCGGTGGCCGGCAGGCGGCGTGCGGCGAACGTCTGCACCGCGAGGATGAGCTGCGCGGCGACGGGGACGGGGTCGATGCCGTTCTGCGGGAAGGCGGCGTGCCCGCCGGTGCCGCGCAGCGTCATGCGCAGCGCGCTCGCACTGGCCATCATCGATCCCTGCCTGGTGACGAGCCGGCCGCGCTCGAGCGTGCATTCGACGTGGATCGCGTAGGCCGCGACAGGGCGTTCGCCCGCGGCATCCAGCACGCCCTCCTCGAGCATGATCCGCCCGCCGGCCTGCCCCTCTTCGCCCGGTTGGAACATGAAGACCACGGTGCCGGGGAGTTCGTCGCGGCGCGCGACGAGCAGGCGCACCGCTCCCAGAAGACCCGCCATGTGCAGGTCGTGCCCGCACGCGTGCATGCGGCCGGACGTCGAGGCGAAGTCCAGGCCGGTGGCCTCGTGCACCGGCAGACCGTCCATGTCGGCCCGCAGCAGCACGACGGGCCCAGGACGGCCGCCGCGGAGGACCGCGGTCACCGACGTGAGCGCGGTGCCGGTCGTGATCTCCAGCCCGAGGTCGGAGAGCTCGCGCAGGACGACCTCCTGCGTGCGCGGCAGGTCGAGCCCGAGCTCGACGACTCGATGAAGCTCCCGCCTGACCTCGATCAGGCTGTCCTGCAGCGCTCTCGCATCCGCCTCGAATCGCGTCATCGCAGTTGCATCCTCTCGCCGGCCACCGGAACCGCGTCCCGGTGGTCCGAGCGTATTCAGGGCGACGACGCCGCAGAATGTGCACCGATCATACGGACGACCGACATCGCTGGACGATTCGTCCAGCGCCCACGACTCACGCCGGGCTCACACGTCCTCGAGCTCCATCCGCTGACCGAGGATCGGCACCGCGGTCAGCAGCTCCTGGGTGTACGCCTCGGAAGGCGCGCTCAGCAGCGACTCGGTCTCGCCGCGCTCGACGATCCGACCGTCGCGCATCACGGCGATCTCGTCGCTGACGTAGCGCACGACCGCGAGGTTGTGCGAGATGAAGAGCATGGTCAGGCCCAACCGCTGCTGAAGCTCGCGCAGCAGATTCAGAACCGTCGACTGCACGGAGACATCCAGAGCGCTGGTGACCTCGTCGGCGATGAGGATCTCTGGATCGCCGGCGAGCGCCCTGGCGATCGTGATCCGCTGACGCTGTCCGCCAGAGAACGACTTCGGCAGCTCTCCCGCCCTGTCGGGGTCGAGATCGACCTGCCGCAGCAGCTCGGCGACGCGATCGCGGCGGGCCGGCCGGCTGAGCTCCCGGCCCGTCGCTCTCAGCCCTTCTGCGATGGACTCGCCGATCGGCATCCTCGGATCGAGAGCGGAGAACGGGTCCTGGAAGACCATCTGGATGCGGCGGCGAGCGGTCCTCGCCTCGCGCCGACGCCCGACCGAGCTCACGCCGTGCACGCGGATGTCGCCGGAGTGTATCGGCGCCAGCCCGACCGCGGCGTTGGCGATCGTTGACTTGCCAGACCCCGACTCCCCCACCAGCCCGAGGGTGCGGCCGGCCGGCACCTCGAGGGACACCCCCGACACGACCTCCCGCCGACCGTAGCGGACCTGCAGATCCTGGATCTCCAGTGCGTTCACGCCGTCACCTCCGCGTACTCGTTCGACTGGTCGCCGATGACGGGCAGCGGCCGCGTGCGATCCGAGTTCATGTCAGGCAGGCACGCGATCAACCCTCGCGTGTACGGATGGGTGGCCTGCTCCTTGATGCGCGCGGCATCCAGCTCCTCCACGATCTCGCCGTCCTTCATGACGACGACCCGATCGCAGAATCCCGACACGAGCGCGATGTCGTGCGAGATGAACACGATGCCGGCACCCGTCGCGCGCTGCGCACGGCGGAGCACACTGAGCACCTGACGCTGCACCGTGACATCCAGGGCGGTCGTCGGCTCGTCGGCGATGATCAGACGCGGGTGCCCCGTCAGAGCCATGCCGATCATCGCCCGCTGCCGCATGCCTCCGGAGAACTGGTGCGGGTAGTCGCCGAGTCGCTCGGACGGTTTCGGGATGCCGACCGCCTCGAGCCCGTCGACGGCACGAGCCCGCGCCTGCGCCCTGCTCATGCCCAGGTGCTGCTGAGGGACCTCGGTCAGCTGCCTTCCGATCGTGAGGGCGGGGTTGAGCGAGGTGAGCGGGTCCTGGAAGATGACGCCGAGCTCCACGCCGAGCCGCTTCCGGTCGGCTGCCGTGAGCTTCGCGGAGAGGTCGACGCCGTCGAACCGGCGCACCTCGGCCTCCACGATCGCGGGGGCGTCGAGGAGTCCTGCCAGAGCCATCGCGGTCAGCGACTTGCCTGAGCCCGACTCGCCGACGATCCCGACCACCTCGCCCGAGCGCACGTTGAGATCCACGCCGCGGACGCGCTCTACGGGACGGCCATCGCGATCGGGATAGGACACGTGCAGGTCCTTGACCTCGGCAAGAGGCGCGTCCTCGTCAGCCGGCGATCCCGGCACTGCGGCCGCGGATCGAGAGGCGACCCGTGCCATGGCGGCCACGCGGCTCGCCTTGGCGACGGCCCGCAGTCCCCCGCCCGGCTGCTCGGCGATGGCCTCGGCGACCATCGTGAACACGAGTCCGGAGAAGACGATCGCTATCCCGGGGCCGATCGCGGCCATCGGGTTGGTGTACAGGTGCCCGAGTCCTTCGTTGAGCAGTCGCCCCCAGTCGTACTCCGGCGCCTGCACACCGAGGCCCAGGAACGAGAGGCCCGCGAAGGCGAGCAGAGTGACGCTGGCGGATGCCGCGGACTGCACGAGCAGCGGGTTCGCGATGTTCGGTAGCACGTGCTTGAACAGGATGCCCACCGGCCCGACGCCGACGACCCGTGCCGCGCGCACGTAGTCCTGATCGGCGACGGAGGAGGCCATGTTGTACACCAGGCGCGTGATGCTCGGGATGCCGGCCAGCCCGATCGCCAGCATCGCTCCCGTCGCCGAGGCGTCCCAGATCACCGTGAAGAACAGCACCAGCAGCAGCCAGGGGAACGCCAGCAGCATGTCCATCACCCAGATCAGCGCCCGCCTGGCGTGCTTGGGCAGGATAGCGGCGGTGAGCCCGATGATGAGGCCGCCTCCGATGAGCATCGCCGTGGCGCCGAGCGTCAGCAGCAGGGACAGACGTGCCGCGACCATGACTCTGGCGAAGATGTCGCGTCCGATGTCATCGGTGCCGAACGGATGCTGCGCGCTCGCACCCGACCAGCGCTCGGCGATGTTGCGTTCGGTTGCCGCGGTCATCCACGCGTCGGGTCCGATGACCGCGATCACGAGCAGCACCGCGATGCCGATCATCGCGGCGATGCCCGGCGCACTGAGCCAGCGCGACCTGCGCCGCGTTCTCGTCGAGGCCGAACCGGTGGAACCGGCAGCCGGATTCCGGGGAATGATCGTCGCCATCTCCGCACTCACCCTTCTGCGATCGTGGTGCGCGGATCGATCGTGATGAGGATCAGATCGACGACGAGGTTCACGGCGAGGACCATGGCCGCGTAGACGAGCACCATGCCCTGCACCATCGGATAGTCCTTCGTCCCGACGGCGGAGACCAGTGTGCTGCCCGTTCCCGGGATCGCGAACACGGTCTCGATGATCACGGTGCCGGCGACGAGCCCGGACAGCAGGAGTCCTCCCACCGTCAGGGTCGCCGTGATGATGTTCGGCAGCGCATGGCGCAGCAGGATCAGTCGCTGCGGCAGGCGCTTGGCCCTGGCCGTGGCGATGTACGTCGAGTCGAGGACCTTGATCATCTCCACCTGCACGATCCGTGCGAGATACGCCATCGGACCGAGCGCGAGGCCGAGCACGGGGAGCACGGCGTTCTGCGCTGCACCCCATCCGGCGGGAGGGAACAGGCCCAGCCACATGCTGAACAGGGCGATCAGGCCGACCGAGAGCAGGAAGTCGGGCACCGCGATGAGGATGCCCAGCAGTCCGGAGACCCCGCTGTTGAGGGAACGACCGCGACCGGTGCGAGCCAGCAGCGCCGCCCCCATGCCGATCGGCAGCGCACCGATCACGGCGACGATGAATCCCAGGGCGGCGAGGCTCAGGGTCGTCGGGAAGCGCGATGCGATCGTGCCGGTGACCGAGAGACCCGACTGTATGGAGGTGCCGAGGTCGCCCTGCAGCAGCGCCGCGAGGTAGTCCATCAGCTGCTGCGGGATCGGCTTGTCCAGACCCAGCTCGGCCCTGGTGCTCTCGACCAGGCCGGCGGGGGCCGTGGGCCCCAGCGCCGCCCTGACCGGGTCGCCAGGCACGAAGTGGATGAGGAAGAAGGCGGCGAGGACCACGACCAGCAGACTGACGATCAACCGGCCGATCCGCCGGATGGCGAAGTCGGCGCGCGGCGAGCGCCGCTGCTGCATCTCTCGCAGTTGCAGCAGCCGGCCGGTGGCGGGTGCGCCCTGTCGGGGCTGTGTCGTGGTCATCGCCTGCCGCTCACTCGGTCATGCGGATCGTGACCGGCTGAAGGTAGTCGGTGATCTCGAACTCCGCACCGGACATGTAGGTCGGGCGGATCGTGCCGGTCAGCAGCAGCGTGTGGAACTTCTCCACCACCACCTTCTCCGCCTGCTCCCAGTATCCGCACGCCTCTTCGGCGTCGGATGCTGCGCGGGCCTGATCGGCGATCGCGTTGTACTCCTCGTCGTCGACGCCCATGAAGTTCAGGCCGCCCTCCTCGGGGAACGCGCCGCCGTAGAAGAGGTCCTGCGTGACGGGGCTTCCGACACCGATCTGGATCCAGCCCGTGTCGTAGTCGAAGGTCTCGTAGAGGTACTCCGACCAGCCTGCACCGTCCATCGCGATCAGTTCGGTCGTGATGCCCAGCTCTTCCCAGTCCTCGGCGACCAGCTCGGCAGCCGATGCGTGAGCGGTGGACGTGGCGTCGTAGATGAAGTTGATGGTCAGCGGTTCGCCGTCCTTGCTGCGCAGACCGTCCGAGCCCTCGGCCCATCCCGCCTCATCGAGGAGCTCGGCCGCGCGTTCCGGGTCGGACGCCGGGCGATCCCAGACCGGCTCCTCGTTGAAGCAGGTGAACGGGGAATCGGTGATCCATGAGGTGAGATCGACGGGACGCCCGCCGCTGACGACCTCGGCCGTGTCCTCGTGGTTGAAACCGAGGACCAGGGCCTCGCGGACCAGCGGGTCGTGCGTGGGACGATCAGGGCGTTCGTTGAAGAGCATCTGGCCGATGGGGTTGATGATCCCGGCGAATTCGTGACCGGCGCCTTCGATGCGGTCCTGATCCGGCCCCTCGACGGCAGCCGCGTTGAGCTCGCCGGAGAGCAGCAGGTTCGCACGGGTGGACGTGTCGGTCACGACGCTGACCTCGAGAGTGTCCGGCAGCCCCTCGGTCTCGGAGGTGACGTCGTCCGGCCCCCACGTGTAGTCGTCCCTGGCCTCGAAGACGTAGCGGTCCGCCTTCACGTCGGTGAGCTCGTAGAGGCCGGTGCCGTTCGAGCCCTCCTCGAGACTCGCCGGGTTCTCGAGCCCGGCTTCCGCGACCATCTTGATGCTGCCGATGATGCTCGCCATGAACGGGTCGGACGCTGTCGCCGCGACCTCGAGCGTCGAGCCGCTGCCGGTGGCCCGAAGGCCTTCGGGCAGGACGTCGGCGAGCACCGTGGTGTTCGCCGGGTCGGCGTGGAAGTTGATGTTCGCAGCGGCGACCTCAGCGGTGAACTCGGTGCCGTCGTGGAACGTGACGCCGTCCTTGAGCTCGAACGTCACGGACTTGCCGTCGTCGCCGAGCTCCCAGGACTCGGCGAGCCAGGGCGTCTCCTCGCCCTCCGCATCCGTGTAGATCAGGGTCTCGTACGCGTACGTGATGACCTGGATCTCCTGCGGCTGGGTGGCGCTCATCGGGATGATGCTGCCGACCTCGGGGAAGACCGCGTGCGTGAAGGTCCCGCCGGAGACGTAGTCTCCCTCCGGCGACCCTTGGCCGCCTGCGGAACCCGAGCATGACGCCAGTGTCATGGCGAGGACGACGAGTCCGGCTCCGGCCGGTACTGCGATACTGCGTTTCATTGCAATCTCCTCTTTCGGGTGATGTTCATCGGGTAGTGCTGGTGCAGGGCTGAGGTGTCAGCCGGAGACGGCTCCGGCTGTGAGTCGGGCGAGCGGGCCTGCGGCCTTCACGGACACGTTGACGGTCGGTTGCGCCGTGTAGGGCACGTGGGTCTCGAGGATCTCGACGATCGACACATCGAGCGGATCGGCTCCGGCCTGGATGGCCTTGGCGATCGCGGCCTCGGACGCCTGCTCGATCGCCGATTCGCGGTCCCCCATCGGCGCCATCTGATCCGCCCGCCCTCCGGCGAGCGAGATGGCCGCGCCCACGGCGTTCGCGACGCCGCCGTGATCAGGGCGCAGGATCTCACCGGCGCTGGGGAGCCGATCGGGAACGAGGAATCCGCCGCCGCCGACCACGACGAGAGGGATGTCGGCCCGCCCGAGCGAGAGCCGCTCGACGGCGGCATCCAGCCGGTCGGTGACCACCGCGAGCGCGTCTCTGAGGGCCGAGGCCGTCGCGGAGGGCAACGCCGGAAGCCGGCGTCCGGCCACGGGGCTGCCGGCGATCGCCGCGGCATCCGTCAGCGTCGGCGTCGAACCGCCGAACAGCAGACCCTCACGGTCGATCCGGTAGCCCACCGACTCCGGTCCGACCCGCCCGCTGACCACGTCGACCACCGTGCCGCCGCCGATGCCGACCGACAGCACGTCCGGCATCCGGAAGTTCGTGCGCACGCCGCCGATCTCACGGGGCAGCGTCGATTCGCGGGGGAATCCGCCGACGACGACGCCGAGATCGCTGGTCGTGCCGCCCACGTCGACGACGATCGCGTTGTCGTGCCCGGAGAGGTACGCCGCACCGCGGATGGAGTTCGCGGGCCCCGAGCCGATCGTCAGCACCGGGTACTGGGCGGCGTAGTCGAGCGACATGAGCGTGCCGTCGTTCTGGGCGAAGAACGTCTGCGCGTCCAGCCCCTCCTCGGCCACGACGGTGACGAGGGCGTCGGTGACGGCGAGCGCGACACTGTACAGCGCGGCGTTGAGAACCGTGGCGTTCTCCCGTTCGAGAAGTCCCGTCGGCCCGATGTCCTGGCTCAGGAACACACGGGTGTCCTGGCCGAGGTGGCCGCGCAGCAGCTCAGCGACCTCGAGCTCCTGCTCGGGAGAGGAGGGGCTGAAGATCCCCGCAACAGCGATCGCGTCGAAGGCGTCCAGGCCGTCGACGAATCGGCGGATGCCGTCGCGATCCAGCGGCGAGATCGGCGTGCCGTCGACCATGTGGCCGCCGCCGAGCATCGCGGAGCCGGCGAGCACGATCCCCGCGAGGTCCTGCGGCCAGCCGGTGAGCGGCGGGAACTCCGTCGCGGCCGGCGCGCCGAGCCGGATCATCGCGACCCTGTCCAGCCCTCGTCGTTGGACGATCGCGTTCGTGGCGTGCGTGGTCCCGAGCATCACGCGGGAGACACGGCTGCGGTCGGGACCGATCGAGGCCAGCACGTCGGCGATGCCCGCACGGATGCCGCCGGTGACGTCATCCGTCGTCGGCCGCTTCGTGTGGGCGATGACGGTGCCGAGGCCGTCGAGGATGACGGCGTCTGTGTTGGTTCCGCCGACATCGACGCCGAGTGCGAGGTCACGGGCGGTCATCGGGCTGCTCCTTCGAAAGGGATGTAGGGGAGGTCGTAGCCGAATGCTGCGGGACCGGCGAGTTCGAGGCCGCGCGGTGTGCGCCACACCGGATCGCACGGCCACGCGAGCACCGAGACCCGCTGACCGAAGCGGAGCATCTCGGTCGTGATCGCGTGCCCGGTCTCCGTGTCGATGATGGTGATGAGATCCGGCACGCTGACGAGCACCTCGCCGTCCTCCAGGACCAGCAGGTTCTCGTTCTGCAGCTCCAGTCGCTGCAGTCGGCCGCGGTCCTCTCCGATGCCGGAGATCGTGACCGATCCGCGGACGAAGCCGCCGACGGTGCGACGATCGAGATCCGTGATCTTCCCGCTCATCAGCACCCTGGCATCGAGCTCGGCGGCGATGGCCGACACGGGGTCGGACGCGTTCAGGAGCGCATGCCCCACCCTGATCGCGGCACTCACAGTGCCTTCGATCACAGCACCGCGCACGGTCTCCGCCGTCATCGGGTAGTGGGCTCCGATGCAGATCGATCCGCTCGCCACCGTGAGCGCCCTCGCGTGGCGCTCGAGCCAGTGCAGGTCGACGGTCTTCATGACCGTGATGTTGCCGACGACGTCGCTCTGCACCGCCCAGTCGCAGTGCACGCCCGCGGCGTTCATCGCCACCATCGCCGCATCGGGGAACGCGCGGCCCATGCCGTCGGCATCCAGCACCTGCAGCCCCAGCTGGGCCGCCCAGCCGATCGGACGGACGCCGTTGCTGCCGCCGATCTCGGCTGCCATGAGCGTTGTGACCGGACGACCGAGAAGGCGCTCCGCCTCCTCGAGGAGGGCGTGGATCTGCCCCTTGGACGACAGCATCTCGATGCCGACGGTCGGCGCCCCGATGCCGGACATGAGCATCACGACGTCGTCGGGTCCGAGCTCGTCCACGCTCACCAGACGGACGGGTCCGTGCGTGGTGAGCTCGCGTTCGACCATGGTCTGCGCGCCGTACACCTCGCCGCCTCCGCCGGTGCCGAAGATCGCGGTGCCGATGCCGAGGGCGGCGATGTCGTCCGCGGTGACCTCGGTGATGCGTTCCGCGACGTGCGAAGCGGGGGATGTCTGAGCCATGTCCCCACCGTACGGAGGGCGTTGCGGGTCGACAATGTCTTGAGCATCCAGTGATTCCTGTCAGACTGTGGCGATGGCACAGTACTCGATCGAAGACCTTCGAACGGACGCCGAGCGCCTGGGGCTCAGCCATCGAGCCGGCCCCGCCGACGACCGCGCGATCGAACGCGTGGACCTCATCGCCGTGGATGCGCTGGGGACCGTCGCGGCCGGGACGCTCGTCATCATCACCGGCGAGGAGCAGCCCCCTCCGTTCCGCATCGACGTCGCGCTGCGCCAGGCGAGCGCCAGGCGTCTCGCCGGTGTCGTCTTCGCCTCCGATCTCGTCCTGCCCGAGACGGCCGCCGTCCTCGCCGGCCGGGCGGGCGTCCCGGTCTTCGCGGCTCCGGGTATGAAGCCCGCCGACCTCGCCAAGGCGATCGACAGGGCGATCGCGGGCGGCGCATCCGAGGCGATGATGCGCGGAGCGCTGGCCGTGGAGCGGGCCACGGCGGTCGCGGCATCCGGCGACGCCACGATCGAGACGATCCTCGAGGCGGCATCGGCGGCCCTCGGCATCCGCGTCGAACTCGTCGAGGACGCTTCCGCCTCGTGGTCCGAGAGCGATGCCGTGTGCATCGGCGAGGTGCCGATCGGTCGGGTCGTCGCGTCGTCTCCGGATGCCGCGACAGGGGTCGCTGTGCCCGTGATCGCTGCGCTGCTGTCGCGCGCGGTGCAGCGCAGCACCCGTGACCGCTACGCCTCCACCCAGTCCCGCGCCGACCTGCTGATCGAACTGGTCCTGGCGGAATCGTCCCGTGTCGAGGGGTTCGTCGGGCAGGCGGCACGGCTGGGGCTGCCGCTGCAGCAGTCGCACGTCGCCGCCTGGCTGGCGCCGACCAGCGCAGCGGATCCGCACGCCCGCGCGCCGCGGACCGTGCAGCCGGCGCTCGAGCTCTTCGCACTGCAGCTCGTCGAATCGCGCGAGGAGATGTGGCACCTCGCCTTCCTGCAGGACGACCTCATGCTCGTGTGCACCGAGGAGCACGGCGCCCCCGATCATCAGCGGCGCGTACGCGAGGTGGCCATGCGCATCCAGGAGCAGGCGCATCTGCTCAGCGGGCCGGGGTGGGCGTACACGCTGGGCCTCGGCACGCCGCAACTCGGCGCGATCGGGGTGCGACAGTCGGCCGCGGAGGCCCGGATCGCCGCGGAATCGGCGATCGCGGCCGGACGCCTGGGCGGGGTGGAGCTCACGGACGTCACCGGACTGCGACGCGTGCTGCTGGACGTGTACGCGTCTCCGATCAGCAGGGATCTGCTGCACGACATCCTCCGCCCGCTCGACGCGCTCGGCCAGGAGCGCGCACTCACGGCCGTGCGCACGCTGCTGTCGTATCTCGCGCATGACAGCTCGCTCGTGCATGCAGGCCAGGAGCTCATGCTGCATCCGAACGGCGTCGGCTACCGGATGCGGCAGATCCGGGAGCGGCTCGACGTCGACCTGGACGATCCTGATGTGCGCTTCGCCGTCGAGCTGGCGTGCCGCGTGCGGCTGCTCGCCGCGGTGCCCCGGTGAACGGAGCGGGAACGCGTCACGGCACGCGCATGGGTCCGCCGACCAGTGCCAGCATCAGGACATGTGCCGTTCGCCCATGATCCGGCCCCATCGGAGTCGGTAGCGTGACCGGCATGGCAGAAGATGCGACCGCTTCGGCGACGTTCCAGCCGCTGCGCGGCATCCGCGTCATCGACTTCACCCGGCTGCTCGCCGGCCCCTACGCGACCATGACGCTCGCGGAGCTCGGCGCCGACGTGATCAAGATCGAGAAGCCGGATGCCGGGGACGACACCCGCGCATGGGGTCCGCCCTTCGTGGGCGAGGACAGCGCCTACTTCCACGCGATCAACCGCGGCAAGCGCAGCGTCGCGCTCGATCTCACCGTCGACGGGGATCGGGAGAAGGCGATCGCGCTGATCGCCGACGCCGATGTCGTCGTCGAGAGCTTCCGCCCCGGTGTGGCGGAGCGACTCGGCGTCGGGCCCGACGCGCTGACCGAGCGCTTCCCCGATCTGATCTATGCGTCGATCAGCGGCTTCTCCCCCGCAGGCCCCATGTGGGCGGAGCCGGGGACGGCGGTGACCGTCGAAGCCGAGTCCGGTCTCATGCAATTGACCGGATACGAGGACAGCGGGCCCGTGCGCTCCGGCGTCGCCATGGTCGACATCGCCACCGGCATGTCGATGATCAACGGCGTGCTCGCAGCGCTCCTGGAGCGCACCCGTACCGGCCGAGGGCGCCGTATCGAGGTCTCGCTGTTCGCGACGGCGCTGTCGTCGCTCGGCACCGTGATCGCGAGCGCCTCGGCGGGCGGACCGGCGCCTCGGCCTCTGGGCAGCGGGCACCCGTCGATCGTGCCGTACCGCGCCTTCGCCGCCGCCGACGGCCATGCCGTGCTCGGAGCGACCAACGATCCCATGTTCGCCCGCCTCGCCACTGCACTGGACATGGAGGACGAACTCGGCCGCGAGCAGTGGCGGCGCAATGAGGGGCGAGTGCGTGACCGCGACGCGCTCGAGGCCGTGCTCGCTGAGCGCCTGGCGCGTCTCACGGTCGACGAGATCGCCGAGCGTCTGCAACGGCACCGCGTGCTGATCGCCCGCGTGCGCCGTGCGGATGAGGCGGCCATCGGCGCCCAGGCCACCGCGATGGGCATGATGATCGAGGAGGACGGGGTGCTCATCGCCCGCTCCGCTCTCGGCACGAACAGCACCGCGACGCTCGGCCGCGCACCGCGGCTCGGCGAGCACAACGCGGAGCTCCTCGGCTGACTCCGCGAGGCTGGCTCCCGCGCGTGGTCCAGCATCCGCGTGATCCAGCATCCGCGCCCCCGTTTCTCGTCCGCGCCCCCTGTTATCCACGCATCCCAGAGGGGGCGTGGACGACGGGAGGGGGCGTCGACGACAGGAGGTCGGGGACGGGGAGCGCGTCCCGCTCACCTCAGCGTGCGAACACCCGCTCCCCACGGATCCACGTCTCCGCGACGCGCACGTCGGAGATCTCCTCGGCCGGCACGGTGAACACGTCGCGATCGAGCACGGCGAAGCTACCGTCGAACCCGGGCGTGATCTCCCCCACCTTCTCGAGCGGCGACAGCATCCGCGCCCTGCCGGTGTACAGCATCAGCGCCTGTGCGACCGTGATCGCCGCCGCCGCGCCGAAGTCGACGCCGTTGTAGGTGCGCCGGCGCACCGCGGCCTCCACCGAGAGCATGACGTCGTCCGCTCCGCTCCATGCCGTGGCCGGCCGATCCGACGACAGCGCGAGCGCCTCGACGCCGGCGTACAGCCGCGCGATGGGATAGGCATCAGGAACCTGCTCGGCGCGCAGCGCCTTCTCGTAGCCGTCGTACTCGGCGAAGAAGAACACCGTGTGCGTGGCGATGCCGAAGCTCATGCGGGCGTCGCGAAGCCTGCGAACGTAGTCGTCGCTCACGATCGTCGCGTGCTCGATGCGCACGGAGGGGATGCCGGTGAGCCAGGGCTCGTCGTCGGCGAACAGCTCGACGACACGGTCGAGCGCCTGATCGCCCATCGCGTGCACGGCCAGCTGCACGCCGTTGCGACGCGCCCAGTCCGCCGCCGCACGCACGTCTTCGTCTGCGACCAGGCGCAGGCCGTGATCGCACGAGTCAGGGTAGGGCTCATGCACCCATGCCGTGCGGTTCGAGTACGCCCCGTCGAGCACGACCTTGACACCGGCGATGCGGATCCGTCCGTCGCGGTCGTCGTCGCCGAGATCGGCGAGAGGCTGCTCCGGATCCCACCCCGGGTACAGGGCGACCCTGAGCCCGAGGCCGCGCTCGGCCGCGGCGCGGAACGTGGCGAGCGGGTCGGCGAGACGGCTGGAGAGCAGATCGCATACGGCGACGATGCCGCGCGATGCCAGCTCCTCGCCGAGCGCGATCAGCGCATCGATCTGCTCGTCCCGGCTCGGAGCGGGGATGAACGCCGCCACATGCCCCACGGCCGCGATCTCGGTGAGCACACCGTCGGGAGATCCGTCAGGATGGCGCTCGAACCGCGCCCCGACGGGGTCCGGTGTGTCCGCCGTGATGCCCGCGACCTCGAGGGCCTTCGAGTTGCACACCGCGGAGTGCGCGTCGCAGCGCCAGACCAGGACGGGTCGGTCGGTCGACACCCTGTCGAGGTCGGCGGCCGTCGGCATGCGCTGATCGGGGAACTTCGTGTCGTCGAAGCCGCGGCCCAGGATCCACGCGCCCTCAGCGGTCACGGTCTGCGCGTGCGCGCGCATGACGTCGACCAGTCCGTCGACTGAGGTCACCGCCGGCGGGAAGCACTCGGCCGCCGCGGCGGTGCCCGCCATCAGCGCAGGGTGGGTGTGACTGTCGATGAGGCCGGGGAGCACGGTGCGACCGCCGAGGTCGACGGCATCCTGCCCTTCGATCTCGGCGGCATCCCCTACCCACTCGAAGACGCCGTCCCTGATGCGGAAGGCCGAGGAGAAGTCGTCCTCCCCCGTTCCTGTGAACACCTTCGCGTTCGTGAAGAGCTGCTCCATCGTCATCCGTCCTTCAGATCGTGCGCCAAGTGAAACGTCCGCCCAGCAGCGTGGCAGCGACCGGCATGTCGCGCAGCTCGTCACGACCTGCCGCGTACGGGTCGAGATCGGTGATCACGAGATCGGCGGGCTGCCCGACCTCGAGCGTCGAGCGCGCGGATGCCGCGAGCGCGACGTCCATCGGTACCTGCTGCTCCGGGTGCCACGCTTCGCGCTCGCCCCTGCTGCGCGCGGTGGCCGCACTGATCGAGATCCATGGATCCAGGGGTGCGACAGGGGCGTCCGAGCCGAGCCGCAGCTCGGCTCCGGCGCGGTGCAGCGAGCCGAACGCGAACGCGCGGTCGGTGCGACCCGCCCAGTGATGATCGGCGACGTCGCGGTCGTCCATGGCGTGCTCCGGCTGCACGCTCGCGACGAGGCCCAGCTCGGCGAAGCGCGCGAAGTCGTCCTCACGCACCAGCTGGGCGTGCTCGATCACCCCCGGCATGCCGAGCGCGGCGAACGTGTCCAGCACCTCGCTGTTCGCCCGGTCGCCGATCGCGTGGACGGCGGCGTCGATCCCGGCATCGCGCGCACGCTCGAGCAGTGCCCGCAGCTCGGAGATCGGCACGCTCTCCATGCCGCATGCGAGCGGATGCGACGGGTCCATGCCCGGGTACGGATCCCAGCACCACGCGGTGCGCGTGTTGAGCGATCCGTCGACGACGACCTTGAGCCGGCCGAAGCGCACCAGGCCCTGAGCGTCGATCGGGTCGCCAGTGCGCCAGCCGTCCGTGATGACCTGTTCGAGCCGGTCGGGCCAGACGGCCGCCTCCACCCGCAGGCTGGTGATCCCGCCCTCCACGCGCGCGCGCCATCCGGTGACGTTGTCGGCGCTCTCGAACTCGACGACCCCGACGACGCCGCGGGATGCAGCGGCATCCGCCGCTTCGCGGTACACGGACAGCGGCAGGGCATCGGTCTGGTCGAGCGAGTGATGCAGCTCGATCCACGGTCCTTCCCGCAGCAGGCCGGTCTCGTCCAACTCGACGCCCAGCCGCGCCGCGGCGGCGCGGTTCATCCAGCCGCAGTGCAGGTCGCCGCTGACGAGGATGACCGGCACTTCCGGAATCGCCGCCTCGATCGCGGCGAGGGACGCGGGCTCGTCCCACAGCCCGTCGCGGAAGCCGTAGCCCATGAGCATGCCGTTCAGCAGCGGGTGGCCAGTGTCGAGCGCCCGGCGCGCCGTGGCGAGGACGTCTTCCGCACTGGTCGTGCCGGTGAGATCGACCCGGCTGCGCCGGATCACATGCTGGGTGAAGTGCACGTGCGAATCCCACATGCCCGGCCCGATCCAGCGTCCGGACACGTCGACGATCTCACCCTCGGCGGCGGCGCCCTCTCCGGAGAGCGTGCCCGCGGCGGCGATCTCCGCGATCAGACCGTCACGGACGACGATGTCGACGGGATCCCCGCCGAAGGCGCGTGCACCGAGGAGGGTGAGTGACATGGTTCTCCGATTCTGGGCGATCAGGCGGGTTCGATCAGGCGACGGGCACGGGAGCGGTGGTGAACCCGAACAGATCCTTCGGATCCTCCGGCGCGGCCACGAGATCGATCTCGTGAGCGAGCGATGTACCCGCGACACTCTCTCGCAGATACCGCAGCGCGGAGAAATCCTCGATCGCGAAGCCGACGGAGTCGAAGATGGTGACCTGCTCGGGTGAGGTGCGCCCGGCCGCCGTGCCGCCGAGCACCTTCCAGAACTCGGTCACGGGGAAGTCGGCGGCGACGTTCTGGATCTCACCCTCGATCCTGGTCTGCGGCGGGTACTCGACGAACACGGGCCCCCGCTCGAGGATGCGCGGGTCGAGCTCGGTCTTGCCGGGGCAGTCTCCCCCGATCGTGTTGATGTGCATGCCGGGCGCGACATCGGCGTCTGTCAGCACTTGCGCCACGGCCTTGTCGGCCGTGCAGGTGGTGACGATGTCAGCACCTGCCGCCGCCTCGGATGCCGAGGAGCACACCGTGATGTCGAAGCCTCGTGAGCCCAGATTGCGGACGAATTTGGCGGTCGCAGCGGGGTCGACGTCGAAGATGCGCAGTCGCTCGATGCCCAGCACCGCGCGGAACGCCATCGCCTGGAACTCGGCCTGGCTGCCCGCGCCGATCATCGCCATCACCTGCGAGTCCTCCCTGGCGAGGTGGCGGGCGACCATCGCCGAGGTCGCCGCAGTGCGCAGCGCCGTCAGAACGGTCATCTCGGCGAGGAACACCGGGTACCCGTTGTGCACGTCGGCGAGCACGCCGAACGCCGTGACCGTCTGGTAACCGCGCGCCGGGTTGAACGGGTGCCCGTTGACATACTTGAACGCGTAGAGGTCCGGGTCGCT
Source organism: Microbacterium shaanxiense (assembly GCF_054779995.1). Classification (NCBI taxonomy): domain Bacteria; kingdom Bacillati; phylum Actinomycetota; class Actinomycetes; order Micrococcales; family Microbacteriaceae; genus Microbacterium; species Microbacterium shaanxiense. The sequence goes on from NZ_BAAGXE010000003.1 coordinate 194,297, forward strand.
GATCGGCATCAGCTCGATCACGCCGAACGGCGTGTGGCTGGCCACCCTGGCCGACTTGTCGAACGACTCCCATCGGCGGAAGTCCTCCTCGACGGCATCCGCCATGCCGGCCATGATCTCGGCCGCGCCGTGCTGAGCGATCCAGCGCACCATGTCGGCGACGCCGACGAACGCGGTCACGCCTGCACCTCCTGGTGAACGGCGGCCATGCGGGCCGCGAGGGCGGGGTTGCGGTACGGTCCCGGTTCGCCGAGCGCGTCGATCACGCGGCTGACGACCTCTGCGGGCTTGTCCTGGCTCATCTTGTCCTTCGCTTCGAAGCGGGTGACCCTCATGCGGAAACCGACGGTGCCGTGCACGATGCGTGCCGCGTAGTCGGCGTTCTCCAGAGTCCTGTTCATCAGATACGGCTCAGGCAGCGGATCCTCGAAATGCTCGACGAGACGCTCCAGCACGCGCAGGTTCTCCTCATCGGAGAGGACCTCCGGCGTGCCGTACAGGTGCGCGACCACGAAGTTCCAGGTCGGCACGGCAGGTGATGCGTCGTACCAGCTCGGCGAGACGTACCCCTGGGGACCGTAGATGATCACCATCGCCTCATGTCCGCCGAGCTCGTGCAGCCGCTCGTCTGGGCGGCCGACGTGGCTGAGCAGCACGATGCCGTCGGCCTCGTCGTCGAGCAGGATCGGGTAGTGCGAGGCGATGAGGCCCCTGCCCGGCACGAAGCTGACGATGCTCGCCCACGGGTTCTCACGGATGAGCTCGCGGATCGCCTCGACGTCGTCGAGCGCGTAGTCGGGGTTGGGCCTCATCGGTGATCTCCTCAGGCGGGGTGCGCGACGAGCGCGGCGATGTCGTGACGGTGCGGGGTGCCGAAGCGGTGCGACGAGATCGACACGGCCTGCTCGCGCAGGAACGGGAGCAGCTCGATCCTGCCTGCGGAGAGCACGGGCCCCGCGTACACGGCGACAGCGGGCGAGCCGCCCGTCGCCGCAGCGGTGGCCGCAGCATCCCCGCCGACGAGGCGGATGCGGCCGCCGCCGCTCGAGGCGAGACGTGCCGCGCGTGCGTCCCATGCGGAGGCGTCCTCGACGGCGACGACGATGCCGGCGCCCTCAGCCCATCGCGTGATCGAGGCGGGAAGCGCGGATGCCGTGCTGACGTTGACGCGCCCGCCGGCGCGGACGCCGGCGGCGATCACTCGCACGGCCTCGGCGTCGCTCGCCTGCTCCAGACGGATCGTGACGGGCACGACGTCGTAGCGCAGCGCGTTCTGCTCTGTGGTCAGGGCGGTCACGTCGCGCACGGCGCCGAACTCGTCCTGCCAGGCGGCGGCATCGGTCGAGAGGGCGCCCTGCAGCCAGGCCGCAGCCTTGTGGTCTCCGAGGGCGTCGAGCGACGCACGGGAGACGGCGTCCTTCGGCGCCTCGGCGGTGACCGGGGCGTCCTCCCAATCGGAGAGCCCGATCAGGTAGCTCGGTCCTCCGGCCTTGGTGCCAGCGCCCACCGCGGCCTTCTTCCACCCGCCGAACGGCTGCCGCTGCACGATGGCGCCCGTTGTGCCGCGATTGACGTAGAGGTTTCCGGCCTGCACGCTCGCGAGCCACTGCGCGATCTCATCGTCGTCGAGCGAGTGCAGCCCGCTGGTGAGCCCGTAGTCGATCGCGTTGACCATGGCGGTCGCCTCCTCGAGCGACCCGGCAGTCATGACGCCCAGCACGGGGCCGAAGTACTCGGTGAGGTGGAACGGGCTTCCTGACGCGACGCCCTCACGGATGCCAGGACGCCACAGTGCACCCTCGTCGTCGAGCTTCTCGGGTTCGACGATCCAGCTCTCGCCCGGCTCGAGCGTGGTGAGCGCGTGCAGGAGCTTGCCCTCGGCCGGTCCGATGAGCGGACCGATGCGCGTCGAGCCCTCCCACGGCCGGCCCACGCGGTACGAGCCGACCGCGTCGACGAGCTGGCGGCGGAACCGCTCGCTGCGCGCGACGGAGCCGACGAGGATCACGAGCGAGGCCGCGGAGCACTTCTGGCCCGCGTGCCCGAACGCGGAGTAGGCGACGTCCTTCGCGGCGAGGTCGAGATCGGCGCTCGGCGTGACGATGATGGCGTTCTTGCCGCTCGTCTCCGCGAGCAGCGGGAGATCGGGGCGGAAGCTGCGGAACAGTTCGGCCGTCTCGTATCCGCCGGTGAGGATCACGCGCTCGACCGCGGGGCTGCTGATGAGCTGCGTGCCGAGTTCGCGGCCGTCGAGCTGCACGTACTGCAGCACGTCCCGCGGCACGCCGGCCTCCCACAACGCCTCGATCATGACGGCGCCGGAGCGACGCGCCTGACGAGCGGGCTTGATGATCACGGGCGAACCGGCGGCGAGCGCGGACAGCGTGGAGCCGGCGGGGATGGCCACCGGGAAGTTCCACGGCGGCGTCACGACGGTGAGGCCGACCGGCTTGTGGACGGCGCCTTCGATGCTCTCGATGCGCTTCGCGCTCTCCGCGTAGTAGTGCGCGAAGTCGATAGCCTCCGAGACCTCTGGGTCGCCCTGCTCGAGCACCTTGCCGCACTCCGATCCCATGACCTCGAGCAGCTCTGCGCGACGCGCCTGAAGGATGTCGCCGGCGCGGTGCAGGATCTCCGCCCGGCCGGCGGCGCCGAGCGCGCGCCAGCTCTCACCGGCCGCGACTGCTGTGGAGATGACCTTCTCCAATGCATCGGCGTCCGCCAGCGTGTTCGCCCTGACCGTCTCGTCGCCGAGCGTGGACGACTGCATGCGTGAGCGGATGGCGTCGCCCCAGGCGCGGTTGGCTGCCAGGCTCGGATCGGTGTCGGGGGTGTTCGTGAACGAGTCGCGCGCGGCCGCCGGCTGCTCGGCTGTGCGGTCCTGCGTGCGGTTGGACGCGGGGACGTCGGTGGGCATCGACCGGATCGACGCCAGGAACCGATCGCGCTCACGTGCGAACAGTGCGGGCTCATCGTCGAGCTCGAACACGGCCGACATGAAGTTGTCTGTCGACGCGCCCTCTTCGAGCCGGCGGATCAGATACGCGATGGCGACGTCGAACTCCGCCGGGTGCACGACCGGCGTGTACAGCAGCAGCGAACCGACGGTGCGGCGCACGACCGATGCCTGGGCGGTGGCCATGCCCAGCAGCATCTCGAACTCGATGCCGCCGGTGACCTCGCGGCGCCCGGCCAGCAACCAGGCGAGCGCGATGTCGAACAGGTTGTGGCCGGCGATGCCGATGCGCACGTTCTTCACATGCTCAGGACGCAGCGCGTAGTCGAGCACGGCCTTGTACGACGCGTCAGACGCCTGCTTGCTGTCCCAGGTGGCGAGCGGCCAGTCGTGGGTCTCGGCATCCACCCGCTCCATGGGCAGGTTGGCACCCTTCACGACCCGCACCTTGATCGGAGCACCGCCATCGGCGACGCGCACCGCGGACCACTCCTGCAGCCGGATCATGGCTCCGAGCGCATCCGGCAGGTACGCCTGCAGCACGATGCCGGCCTCGAGACCGCGGAACTCCTCGCGGTCGAGGATCGAGGTGAAGACCGCGATCGTCAGGTCGAGGTCCTTGAACTCCTCCATGTCGAGGTTGATGAACTTCCCGCCTCTGGCAGCGGCGATCCGGAACAGCGGGATGAGCGCCTCCGCCGCATGCTCGACGGCCTCGTCGAACGCCCAGGGGCTGTGCGGTGCGACCGTGGACGACACCTTGATCGAGACGTAGTCGACGTCGTCGCGCTCAAGGAGGCGCCGGGTACCGGCCAGGCGCCGCGCCGCCTCCTCCTCGCCGAGGATCGCCTCGCCGAGGAGATTGATGTTCAGATGCACGCCGTCGTCGGAACGGATGCGGCGGATCGCCTTGCCGAGCTTGGCGTCGGTCGCGTCGACGATCAGGTGCCGCACCATGCCGCGCAGCACGCGGCGGCTGATCGGCACGACGATTCCGGGGAACGCGGGAGCGAGCGCCCCGCCGAGGCCGATCAGGCCCCGCAGCGCGGCGGGCAGGAACTTCGGGGTCAGCGGCACCAGGTCGTGCAGGTTGCGTGCGGCGACCTTCAGGTCTTCGGGACGGACGACGCCGTCGACGAAGCCGACCGTGAAGTCGAGGCCGTTCGGATCGCTGAGCACACCCGCGAGGCGCGCCGCCGACGTGTCTGTCGGCACCTCGCGGCTCTCCACGAGCCAGCGCTGCACCAGGGCGATCGCATCGTCGGCGAGTTCCGCGATCTCGGCGTGGCCGGTGGCGGCGTCAGTGGTCTGGGTCATCGTGCTTCCTCACTCGAGAGCGCGGCGGAGCCGCGCGACCTGCTCTCAGTGTGGAGCCCCGCTTCCATTCGTGAAAAGCGAGCATTTACGATGGGTATCATTCGGATTTGATGATGAATAGGAGCCGGGCGATGTTCGAACTGAGAAGACTGCGCCTCCTGCACGAACTCGCGCTGCGCGGCACGATCTCCGACGTCGCCCGCGCACTCTCGTACAGCCCGTCGACGGTGTCCCAGCAGCTCGCCCTGCTGGAGCGCGAAGCCGGAGTCGCACTGCTCGAACCGGATGGTCGCCGCGTGCGTCTGACGGCGCAGGGGCGGCTGCTGGCGGCGCACGCCGCACGGGCTCTCGAGCTCGACGAGTCGGCCCGCGCCGAGCTCTCGGTCTCGCAGGACGCCGCTGCCGTGGTGAGGATCGCCGTGATGCCGACCGCGGCGGAGGCTCTCGTGCCGGCCGCGCTCACCCTGCTGGCCGAGCGCGAGCCGCGGCTCCGGCTCGAGATGGTCGAGATGCCGCCGGAGGAGGGCCTGTTCGAGCTGCAGGCGCACGCCTTCGATCTCGTCGTCGCCGAGCAGTACCCCGGTTACACGAGAGAGCTCCATCCCGGGATCGAGCGCACCCTGCTCGGACGCGACCCGGTGCGCCTCGTCGTCCCGCCCGATTCCCCCGCGACCGCGCTGGCCGACCTGCGCGATGCGGCGTGGGCGATGGAGCCGCAGGGCGCCGCCGTGCGGCAGTGGGCCGTGCAGCAGTGCCGGGCGGCGGGGTTCGAACCGGACGTGCGGTTCGAGTCGACCGACCTCACCGCTCACGCCCGTCTGGCCGCCGCCGGGCACGCAGCCGCCATGCTGCCCGATCTGATCTGGACGGGCGATCGCTCCTCGGTGCGACTGCTCGAGCTGCCGGGGAGCCCTGTGCGCGAGATCTTCGCCGCGACGCGCTCGTCGTCGCGCGACGGTGCCGCAGTCGGCGCCGTGCTCGCGGCATTGGCCGACGCGCTGATCGCGCATCGGCCGCGCTGAGGCTCGGCACATCGACGACATCACACCCAGGCGACCTCGGCCACGGCGAGCACCGTGTCGTCGGCGTCCAGCGCGGTGACGGTCGTGACGGCGCCCCGGGTGCGTCCGGCCAGACGGAGCACGCGGTCGACCAGCACCGGCGCGATCGCGCGCACGTTCAGCGTGCGGGCGAGACGGTCGGGAGCATGCCGCCGCGCGGCATCCATCAGCAGGATGCGCGTGAGCGGACCGTGCACGAGAAGGTCCGCCAGTCCTTCCACCTCACGCGCCCACGCACGGTCGTAGTGGATGAGGTGCGTGTTGAACGTCAACGCGGAGAAGCGGAACAGCTGCCGGGCGTCGAGGGTGACCTCGTCGATCCAGTCGGCGGATGCCGCGGCGTCCGGATCCTTCTTCGCCGGCCGCACCGGCGCATCCGGATCGGCGTTGTCGAGGAAGACGTCGTGCCACACGCTGCGGATCGCGACCTCATCGCCGATCCGGTACTCGCGTTCGATGTCGACGAATGAGAGCCGGCCGCTCGATCCGGTCTTCTCCACAACACTGCCCAGGCTCGTGAACTGCGTCACGTCGTCACCGAACGCGATGGGCCGGACGAACTCGGTCGTCTCCCCCGCGTACATGCGGCGCGGCAGGTCGATCTCCGGCACCACCCCGTCACGCGCCGGGGTCCCGTCCGGGCGCAGATCGGCCAGGGCAGCGGTGAACGGGAAGTACACGCCCTCCCATGCGGGCGGCAGCGCGGCGCCGTCGTCGCGCGGCTCCTCCGCCGCGGCGAACGTGCCGCGGTACGCCTCCGCCTTCTCGGCGGCGATGCGCTCGGTGCGCACGACGCTCACGGCAGCACTCCCGCCGCCCGCAGCGCGGCGATGCGGTCCTCGTCGTACCCGGCGAGATCCGCCAGCACCTGATCGGCGTGCTCGGCGAGGCGGTTGGCGGTCCTCGCCGGCGTCGCCGGCGTCGCCGACAACTTGATGGGCTGCCCGAACATGCGCAGTCGCCCGAGGTCGCCGTAGTCCGCCTCGACGATCATGTCCCGTTCGGCGGTGCCCGGATCATCGACGACCTCGCCGATCGTCTTGATGGCCGTCAGCGGCACGACGTCGCCGGCCATGTCCTCCAGCTCGGCCTTCGAGTATCCGGCGAGCCAGTCGACCACGATCGGCTTGACCTTGCGCTCGTAGACCTCAGGGTCGAGGCGCTTGCGCATCGTGTCGATCTCGGGGTCGTCCTTGACCTCCGGGGTGCCGAACAGGTCGCATGCCGCGTTCCAGAGCTTGTCGGTGTAGGCGCCGAAGAACACCTGCCCGTCCGCGCAGTCGAACAGCTCGTAGGGCTTGACCCAGGAGTGCTGGTTGCCCGCGGGCTCAGCGACCTTGCCGTCGACCGTGTAGTCGACCACCGCGGTCTCGGTGAGCGCCATGATGCTGTCGACCTGGGCGACGTCGACGAGCTGCCCCTGCCCGGTCGCCTCTGCATGGCGGAGCGCAGCCAGCGTGCCGATCACGGCGAACAGCGTCGCGGACAGGTCGCCGATCGTCACGCCCACGCGCACCGGAGGCTGGCCAGGATAGCCGCTCATCGACCAGAGCCCGCCGGCCGCCTGCGCCGTGTTGTCGAAGGCGGGACGGCGACTGCGCGAGCCGGTCTGGCCGTAGCCGGAGATCGCCGTGTACACGAGCTTCGGATTGATCTCGTGCAGCACGTCGTAGCCGACGCCGAGCTTGTCCATGGTGCCGGGGCGGAAGTTCTCGACGAGGATGTCGGCCTTGCGCACCAGGTCCTTCAGGACCTCCTTGCCCTCGTCCTTCGCGAGGTCGAGGCCGACGCCGAGCTTGCCGCGGTTGTACTGCGCGTAATAGGCGCTGAACTCCTCGTCGCCGTCGGTCAGGTACGGCGGGAATCCGCGCGACACATCGGGGTCACGGGGGTTCTCGATCTTTATCACCGTGGCGCCCAGATCTGCGAGCATCTGCGCGGCGTACGGGCCCGCGAGCACGCGCGACAGGTCGAGCACTGTCACGCCCTTGAGTGAACCGGGAGCGGGGAGTGTGGTGTCGATCATGCGTTCGTCGCCTCCTGGGTGCGAGTGTCTTTGCCTGCTCCGGCTGCGGCGAGTGCGGCGGCGACGTTCGACGGCGCCTTGATGCCGCGCACGCGCGACAGCCAGAGCGTCGTCGCCGCGAGAGCCGTGAGGTCGAGCCCGGTGTCGATGCCGAGTCCGTGCAGCATCCATACGAGATCCTCTGTCGCGAGGTTACCGGTCGCACCCTTCGCGTACGGGCATCGGCCGAGTCCGCCCACCGAGGCGTCGAACTCGGCGACGCCGAGGCGGAGAGCGGCGAGCACGTTCGCCAGCGACTGGCCGTAGGTGTCGTGAAGGTGCAGCGCCAGGGCGGCGACGGGCACGCCGGCGGCGAGGGTCTGCTCGACGACGCGCGTCGTGAGACCGGGGGTGGCGACGCCGATCGTGTCGCCGAGTGCGACGGTGCGACAACCGGCCTCGTGGAGCGCCGCAGCGGTGCGGATGACGACGTCGGTGTCGACCTCGCCCTCCCACGGGTCGCCGAACGCCATCGAGACGTACCCTCGCACCGGGATGCCGTCGGCGGTCGCAGCAGCGACCACCTCGATCGCCCGGTCGATCGCACCGGTGCGCGTGTTGTTCAGGTTGGCCTTCGCGAACGATTCGGTGGCGCTGACGACGACCGCGACTTCGCGGATGCCGGAGTCGATCGCCCGCTGCAGGCCCTTCAGATTCGGCACGAGGGCGACGGCGCGCGCTCCCGCCGGGACGTCGACGGATGCCACGACCTCGGCCGCATCAGCGAGCTGGGGGATCCACGCCGGCGGTACGAAGCTCGTGATCTCGAGGTCGCGGGTGCCGGCCGCGTACAGCCGGCGGCACAGCTCGGCCTTGACGGCCGCGGGGATGATGTCGGCCTCGGCCTGCAACCCGTCGCGGGGCCCGACCTCGTACACGGTCACCCGCTGGGGCAGGCCCGGCTCCGGCTGCACGCGCGGCGACGGAAGGGCGCTCATCGCGCGGCTCGCAGTTCGGCCAGAACCTCGCGTGCGTACTCGACCCTGATGCGACGGTCGGCCACGATGCGCGCGGCGACGGCGCCGATCTCATCGACCTCTGCGCCGGCGCTCGCGGCGATCGTGCGCGCGTGCAGGGTCATGTGCCCGCGCTGGATGCCTTCGGCGGCGAGCGCGCGGCACGCCGCGAGGTTCTGTGCGAGGCCGACCGCGGCGATGATGCTCGCCAGCTCTCTGGCCGTCTCGACGCCGAGCATCCTCACCGCGGCCTGCGCGGTCGGGTGCGCGCGGGTCGCGCCACCGACGAGCCCGACCGCGAGCGGCACTTCGAGAGTGCCGACGAGGTTGCCGTCGGCATCCTTCTCGAACTGCGACAGCGCCGAGTACTGCCCGCTGCGCGCCGCGTGCGAGTGGCATCCTGACTCGACGGCCCTGGTGTCGTTGCCGGTGGCGAGCACGACGGCGGTGATGCCGTTCATGATGCCCTTGTTGTGCGTGGCCGCACGGTAGGGGTCGGCCTCGGCGAAGGCGCTCGCGGCGACGATGTCGTCGACCACCTGCGCGCCGCCGAGGAGTTCGGCGTCGAACACCGCGCGTGCGCGGGTGACGCGCAGCTCCGCCTTGTTCGTGAGGATGCGCAGCAGAGTGCGGCTGCCGGCGATCTCCGCGATGCGCGGCGCGATGGCCTCGGCCATGGTGTTGACGGCGTTGGCTCCCATCGCGTCGCGGACGTCGACGTGCAGGTGCAGGATGACCTGGATGCCGACACGGGTGGGCAGCACGCGCACGGAGATGTCGAAGGCTCCCCCGCCGAGCGAGACCAGCATCGGATCCTGCTCGTTGGCGAGCGCGAGCAGCTCGTCCTTCGCCTCGAGGAGGGCGAAGCGCGACCCGTGCGGATCGACGGAGTCGAGCACCTGGATCTGCGCGATCATGACGTCGCCCATGTACGAGGTGGTGAAGCCGCCGTGGCCGCGTGCGATGCGGGCCGCATTCGAGGCGGCCGCGACCACACTGGGCTCCTCCGTGGCCATCGGGATGAGCCGATCCCGGCCGTCGATCGTGAAGTTCGTCGCGACGCCGACCGGGATCGAGAGCAGTCCGACGACGTTCTCGATCATGTGATCGGCCTGGGCGACGCTCAGGCCGCCGTCCTGGCGGAGCGCATCGAGATCGGACTGATCGATGCCCGCACCCTCGGCCACGAGCGCGAGACGCTCAGCGGGGGCATGATCGCGCAGTCCTGAGATGCGGCTGTTGATCGGCACGTGGTTCTCCTCGGTGAGTCTCTGCGGGCCTGCAGATTCGCCGGTCGCATCGAAGTCAGACTACGAACGCCGCCACCGGGGTTGTATGTGCACGTCGCCCACCACTGACGGAGATCTCTGTAGGGTCGACCCACTCACTTTCCCCTCGGTGCTCAGGGCATCGTCCGGGTCATCTCGTCATCGACTCGGCGAGTTCTACGATCGTCCGCACCGGCACCCCGGTTCCGCCGACGACGGTGTGACCGTGCGGCGAGTCCGAGTTGTACGCGGGACCCGCGATGTCCAGGTGCGCCCATTCGACGCCGTCGTCCACGAACTCGCGAAGGAATGCCGCCGCGGCCAGCATGCCGCCCGCCGGCGCCCCGGCGTTCTTGAGATCCGCGGTGTGCGAGTCGAAGTACCCGATCATCTCTTCGGGGATCGGCATCGCCCACATCGGCTCCCCGGCAACGTCCGCGGCAGCGGTCACCCGATCCCGAGCGGACGGGGTGCCCATGACGCCGGACGTCCGGCGCCCGAGGGCCGAGACCTGCGCGCCAGTGAGAGTGGCGAGGTCCACGAGGAGATCCGGGGCGTCCTCCTGCGCGGCGACGAGCGCATCAGCGAGCACGAGACGCCCCTCGGCGTCCGTGTTCGTCACCTCGACGGTCTTGCCGCCGTAGATGCGGAGCACATCCGCCGGGCGGACTGCAGAGCCCGATGGCATGTTCTCGGCGAGGGCGAGCCAGGCCGTGACGCGCACCGGCAACTCCAGGCGGGCGATCGCGAACAGGGACTGCACGGCGGCGGCGGCGCCCGCCATGTCCGACTTCATGTTCTCCATCTTCGCTGCGGGCTTGAGCGAGATGCCTCCGGAGTCGAAGGTGATGCCCTTGCCGACCAGCGAGAGCAGAGGCGCCGACGCATCGGGCGCGTACGAGACCTTGACGAGGCGCGGGCCACGGGCCGAGCCGCGCCCGACGCCGATCAAGCCGCCGAAGCCGCGCTCCTCCAGTTCGGTGTCGTCCATGACCTCGACGGTGACCGTGCCCTTCAGATCATCTGCGTCTGCCTGACTGACGACGGCATCCGCGAAGGACTCGGGGAACAGATCGGACGGCGGGCTGTTCACGAGGTCGCGCCCGGCGGCGACGGCCGCCGCGATGACGGCGCCCCTGCTCAGACGCGATCGCGCGGACTCATCGGCGGCGACCGCGAGTGTCTTCGGAATCGTCGTGCCCGATGCACCCGTCCGATAGGCGGTGTACCGGTACGCGCCGAGCAGGGCTCCGGTCGCGACCGCCTCTGCTTCTTCGGCGTCGCTGACGGGAAAGGCGAGCGCCACGGACTCGACCCCGTTGAGGGAGCGCAGCGCCGACCCGGCGGCGCGACGCAGCAGGGCGCGGAAGTCGGCGCCTGGATCCACCGCCGCGGTGTCACCGAGCCCGACGAGGAGCACGGAGGTCGCCGAGATCCCCGGCGGGGCGGGGATGCGGGATGCGGCCTCCCTCTTCGCCCCGTGCCCGACGGCCACCGCCGCCGCCTGCAGCGAGTGCCTGGCACTCTCCGCGAGCAACGGCGCGCACACCTCGATCGAGCCCGCGCGGCTCTCGAGAGCGACGACGAGGACGTCGACGACGAGTTCTGCGGGGTCTGCGGATTCGAGCAGGACCTCAGGCAGCGCGGTGGTCATGAGGCGTCGGACGCGTCGAAGTACGGCGCATGCGCCACCAGCCCGAGCACGGCGCCGTACTGCACGCCGACCACATCTCGGACAGGGATGCCCTGCGCCTTCTCGTCCATGAGCCGCTGCCCCAGCCAGCCGCTCCACTCCCGCTCGAGCTTCCGCTCTGCGTGCCGCACCTGCACCCCGGCGGATCCTGCAGTCACCTCGGCTCTCAGCGCACGGCGCAGAGCGCCCCCGAACCGCAACCGGTACATCCACACGACCGACATCGGCCGCTCCGCCACCGAGGCGATGCGCTGGTTCTCCTCCATCGCCGACCGCGCGATCATCAGCTCGCCGGCCCTCGTCATGCCAGGGACGAACACTCTGGCGCTGCGCAGGAACGGCGAGTCCAGCGTCAGGTGCGGCTCGACCTCGGCGAGGAGTGCGCTCAGCCGCGTTCCGGTCGCCTGCAGCGCCTCTCCTGCCTCACACAGCAGCGCCGCATAGCTCGACGTCGACGGGCTCGTGTCATCGGCACCGAACGTGCGCCAGATGGGGAGTTCGGCGATCAACGAGATCGTGCCGTGCTTTCGGGCGTAGCTCGTGGACGACTGCCCGGCGGCGCCACTGGGAACCGGATCGAGCCCGTTCGCCTCGCGCCACTCGTACACGTCCTGAGACGTCCCGGACTCGAAGATCGCGGGGGCCAGCTCCGTGAAGTGCGCGGCCTCAGGTTCTCCCCTGTGCAGCGGGATGCCGAACTCGGCGGGCAGCCGATGCAGCAGGGGCACGAGTTCACTGATCGGCTCGGAGACGTAGAAGTACGCCCCACCGCTCTCGGAATTGTGAAGCGGCACGTAGAAGTCGGGGCGGATCTCGTCGATCACGCGCTGCAGCGCCTGGGTCTCGGGGAGCATGGCGTCGAAGTACTTCGACTTGTAGTTGATCGGGAAGGTCCATTCCACCTGCTCGTCGCCGGGCGGACGGTAGAAGTGACGGAAGTAGGTCTCGCTGTCGGAGGGGTTGTCGAACCAGCCCTCGTTGAGTCGCATGCCGTCGGGGTCCACGCACGGGATGAAGTGCCAGACGGTGTCCAGTCGCTCCCGCAGGGAGTCGTCATCGAGCAGATCGCGCAGCAGGAGGAGGATCGTGTGAGAGCCGATCGGCTCGTTCGGGTGCACGCCGCCGACCACGAGGCAGTGCTTCGCCACGGCATCAGCGGGGTCGGCGTCCTGCGCGCTGTGCACGCCGACCGTGTACATCGTGAGGGGTTCACCCAGACGTGAGGTGCCGATCCGCTCGGCCGACACCAGTTCGGGGAACTCCCGCGCGATCTCCTCGACCTGCTCGAGCAGCTCGTCGACGCCGGGATAGCCGGCGAGGTCCGGAAGGGCTGCCGCCCTCTCCACGATCTCGTCGTCCGTCACGACCTGCAGACTCTTGATTCTGGTCATACCCTTACTCGTTCTTCCCTTCGCTTGCGCTGCTGATCCGGATCCGGCACCGGAGCGGCATCCAGGAGGCGTCTGGTGTACTCCTCCTGCGGATGCAGGAGGATCTGGCGGCGCACGCCCTGCTCGACGACGCGGGCATTGCTCATGACCACGATCCGGTCGGCGAGGCTGTCGACCACCGCCAGGTCGTGACTGATGAACAGGCACGCGAACTGCAGTTCCTTCTGCAGCGTCCGGAACAGTTCGAGCACGGTCGCCTGCACGGAGACATCCAGCGCCGACGTCGGCTCATCAGCGATCAGCAGCACGGGGTCGAGGGCGAGCGCACGGGCGATCGCGACCCGCTGGCGCTGGCCGCCGGACAGCTCGTGGGCGTACCTCGTCGCCCACGAGCGGGAGAGGCCGACGGCATCCAGCAACTCGTCGACCCGCTTCTTGAGTGCGACTCCCCGCAGACCCTCATGGATGCGGAGCGACTCGCCGATCGACTCACCCATGGTCCACCGCGGATCCAGCGCTCCCATCGGGTTCTGGAAGACGATGCCGATCCGCTTCTTCAACTCGATCCTCTGCCTGCGGCTCGCGTTCACCGCGTCGACGCCGTCCACGACGATCGTCCCGCTCTTGACCGGCGCGAGCCCGGTGATGGCCTTCCCGATCGTCGACTTCCCCGATCCCGATTCGCCGACGAGCGCGACCACCTCACCGCGAGCGACGGCGAGGCTCGCGCCGGACACCGCCGTCACGGACTGGAATCGCTGCCGGTACTCGACGGTCAGATCATCGAGCGCGAGGACGGGGTCGGTTCCGGCGGTCGATGCGCGGTCGGCCACGTCGAGGCGGGGCACGGACTGCAGCAGCTTCCGGGTGTACGCCGCCTCGGGAGCGCTGAAGAGCCGTTCGACCTTCTGGGTCTCCTCGATCTGGCCGTTCCTCATCACCACGACGCGATCGGCCACATCCGCCACGACGCCCATGTCGTGCGTGATGATGAGCACCGCCGTACCCGCCTTCCGGCGCACGCGCGTCAGCAGATCCAGGATCTCCCTCTGCACCGTCACGTCGAGGGCGGTGGTCGGTTCGTCGGCGATGAGTATCTCCGGGTCGCAGGCGAGGGCCATCGCGATCACGACCCGTTGCGCCTGTCCGCCCGAGAGCTGATGCGGATACGAGCGCACGCGCTTGTGCGGCTCGCGCAGTTCGACTGCGGTGAGCAGTTCGATCGCCCTCCGCTTGCGCTCCTGCGCGCTCAGCTCGGGGAAGTGGCGCCGGAGGACCTCCCTGATCTGGAACCCGATCGTGAACACCGGGTCCAGCGCGCCGAACGGATCCTGGAAGATCATCGCGATGCGCCTGCCCCTGACGCCCTCCTGTTCCTTCCCGTCCGCAGTCAGCAGTTCGTCACCGGTGAGCCGGATGCTGCCGGTGACGTGCGCGTTGCCCGGCAGCAGACCCAGAATGCTCATCGCGGTGACGGACTTGCCCGAACCGGACTCGCCGACGACGGCGACGATCTCGCTCTCGAAGATGTCGAACGTCACGCCGTTGACCGCCCGGACGGTGTCCCCCCTCCGGGAGTGGAAATCGACCGTCAGGTCGTCGACAGCCAGCAGAGGTGCATCGCTCAAGGGTTCTCCTCCGGGTCCGCGCGCCTGATCGCGGCCTTCATCTCCTCGGGGAGCTCCTGCGGCGGCGGCGCATCCTCCTCCTGATCGCGGTACATGTGCCACTGCTTCAGCACGTTGCGATGGTGCTGGTCGACCCACGCCATGTACCGGTTGCCGTTGCGAAGGCGTCGAGCCGGTGCCGGCTCCGACCCGGCCGGGGTGGAACGGGCCGCTCGCAGCACCTCCTCCATGCGCTGAAGGCCGAGCTTCTCGCGGCTGAGGAACGCTCCCCACACGTCGTCCTCCGCACGGAAGTGGATGACGCGGCTGTTCGGCTTCGAGACCTTGGTGATGTAGCCGGAACCGAGCAGCGCGCGCGTCGCGGTCGAGATCGTCCCCGGACTCGTGTCCAGCAGCCGGCCGAGGTCGACGGAGGACAGGTAGGGCTCATCCGTGATGATGAGCAGCGCGAGGACGCGTCCGGTCATCCGCTTGCCCCGCATCAACTCCCACGCATCGGTGAACCGGTCGATGAAGGTGCGGATCTCGTCGCTCAGTTCGTTCATATCCATGGGGCAGCACTCCTCATGCGTTCGTCCACGTGGACCGCGGATCGTGTTCGGATGCGGACGCCGTCCGCATCCTCAAAGGCTAGATCCTCGTACCGGACGAAGACATCGACGCTCATGAGCGCCCCCGGGGATCGAGCGCGTCGCGCAGGGCGTCGCCGAGCATGATGAGGCTGATCACGGTGATCGTGAGGAAGATGCTCGGGAACACGACCGTGTTCGGGGCGAGCTGGAAGTACGACTGCGCCGTCGAGAGCTGCACGCCCCAGGAGATCGTCGGCGGCACGAGGCCGACGCCGAGGAAGGTCAGCGTGGCCTCAGCACCGATGACGCCGCCCACCATGGTCGCCGCGATCGCCAGCGTCGGCGCCAACGAGTTGGGCAGCACATGACTGAGCACCACTCGGATCTGCGAGAAGCCCATGGCGTGCGCCGCCTGCACGAACTCGCGCTCGCGCACTTCTTTCACGGAGCTGCGGATGAGCCGGGCGAAGGTCGGCCAGGAGAAGAACGCCAGCACGGCCGAGAGCAGCAGCGGCGACCGGTCAGGCGCGGTGTTGAGCACGATGATGGCACCGAGCAGGAACGGGAATCCCAGCACGATGTCCGCGCTGCGCGCGATCAGGGCGTCGACCCACTTGCCGAGGTAGCCGGCCAGCGTGCCCAGCGCGATGGCGATGACCAGGCACATCACGGTCGTCGCCAGGCCGATGAACAGCGACGTGCGCGTGCCGAACAGGACGTTGGCCAGCACGTCGCACCCCTGCACGTCCGTGCCGAAGGGATGTCCCGGCCCGGGCGGGCGGTTCGAATCCAGCAGGTCGCACGCGCGAGGGTCGCTCTCGCCGAAGAAGCCGGAGATCACCCCTGGGATCGCCGCGATGACCGCGAGGATGGCCAGCAGCACGATGCTCACCCAGAACTGGATGCGCCCGCGCAGTGTGGCCCACAGGCCCTGGGTGGTCGCCCTGTCGAGGTTGCCGTCGATGGCGACCGTGGCCGGCTCAGTCATTTCGGATCCTCGGGTCGAGAACGGAGGTGACGACATCGACGATGACGTTGGTGATCAGGAAGATGAACACCAGCGTGGTGGCGACGCCCACCACCAGCGTTCCCTGCTGATCCTGGATGGCCTTGTACAGCAGCTGCCCCACGCCGTTGAGATTGAAGATGGCCTCGATCACCACGGTCCCTCCCAGTAGTCCCCCGAGCTGGATCGCCAGCACGTTCACGACGGGTGCCGCGGCGTTGCGCATCACATGCACTCCGACGATGTTGCGCCTGGACATGCCCTTCGCCTTGAGCGTGCGCACGAAATCCGACTGCATGGTGTCGACGACGCTTCCGCGCATGAGCCTGGACACCCCCGCCAATCCGTAGATCGCGATGATGAGCGCGGGAAGGATGTACGCACGCGGCCACCCGTCCGCTACTCCGGCGATGGGCGTCCAGCCGAGATTGATCCCGAAGATGTACTGCGCAGTGATGCCCATCACGAAGATCGGCACGGACTCCGCGATGATCGTCCCCAGCAGCACCGTCCTGTCGACGACCGAACCCTGCCGCAGTCCGGCCGCCAGCCCCAGCACGATGCTGATGACCACGGTCAGCGTCCATGCCGTCAGCGCGAGCGTGATGGTCGTGGGCCAGCGGCTGGCCATCTGCTCGCTCACGGACTGACCTGTGAAGGTCGTTCCGAGGTCGCCGTGAGCGAGCCCGCCGAGATAGTTGAGGTACTGCTGCCACAGCGGCAGATCCAATCCGTACTGCGTTCTCAACTGCTGCTGCACCGACTCGGGCAGCGGGCGCTCCCCTCCCAGCGCGGCGATCGGGTCTCCGGGGAGCACGAACACCGCGCAGTAGATGACGAACGTGACACCGAAGAAGACGATGACGAGTTCGAGGAGCCGGCGTGAGATGAATCGGATCATGGTGCAGCGTGCCGCTCAGTCCTGTGCGAGGACCACTTGGGTGAGGATCGGCTCTCCCACGGCGGACGCCTTCAACCCCACGATCCGGTCGGAGGTGACGTAGTTGTACGACTCCTCGAACAGCGGGATGATCGGGAACTGCTCGGCGATCAGCTCCTGCGCTTTCGCGTAGGCGGTTCCGTCCTCGCTGCCTGCGGCGTCGGCGTCGTTCAGGGCCGCATCCACCGCGGGAATCGGCTCACCTCCGCAGTTGGTGCAGTTGGGTGCCGCGGAGAACATCGCGCGCAGCGTGGACTGCTGGCTGGGGTACAGCGCGCCCCAGCGGGAGAAGAACGGACCGTCGAGAACCTTGTTGTTGCGGTCCTGTCCGAACTCCGCCCATCCGACCGAGGGCTTGGCGATGGCGTCGATGCCCAGGTTCTGGCGCAGCGAGTTCGCCATGGCGTTGTAGAGGTCGTCATGGCCTGCCCCACCGGGGAAGTGCAGCGTGAGCTGTCCTTCGAACCCGCCCGCCTCCTCGAGCAGCGCTGCTGCGGCCTCCGGGTCGTACTCGCAGTACTCCCCGCAGATGCCGTCCGGGTTGCCCGGCATGATCGACGGGGTCCACGCCGTGGCTGGTGCGTTCAGATCGCCGAAGAGCGCGCCGTTGATCGCCTCCCGGTCGATGGCCATCGAGATCGCCTGACGGACGCGGATGTCGTCGAACCGTGCGTCCCAGTACGGGATGCCCAGGTAGCTGATGCCCGGTGCCGCGAAGCTGAAGATGTTGTCCTCGTCGAAGTCGTCGGTCACCTGACGCATGCGCGTGGCCGGCAGCCAGGTGATGTCGACGTTCCCAGCGAGCGCGTCTGTGTACGCCGTGAGCCGATCCGCGTAGGGAACCCACGTGATCTTGTCGACCGTCGGCTCCTCGCCGGCGTAGTCCTCGTAGCGCTCGGCGACGATCGGCTCGCCTTCCGTCCATGCGGCCGTGAGGGCGAGCGGGCCGTTGCCGATCGGCTGCTTGCCGTACGCCTCCAGATCGTCGAACGCGCTCTGGGGCATCGGGTAGAAGGCGGTCTGCGCCTGGGAGAGTTCGATCGGGAACTGGCTGTCGGCGCGTTCGAGGGCGACGGTGAACGTGAGATCGTCGACGACCTCCAGCCCGGAGAGCTCGTCGGTCGTCGGTTCGCCCTCGGCGGGGTTGAGGTCGCCGTACCCCTCGATCACGGACAGCTGGCCGGAATTCTCGAACGCGTTCGGGCCGTAGGCGACGGTGTTCCAGGTGTCCACATAGTCCTGCGCCGTCACCGGCGTGCCGTCGTGGAACGTCCAGCCGTCGCGGAGGGTGATGGTCCAGTTGGTCTGGTCCTCGCTCTCGACGGACTCGGCCGCCATGTAGGTGAGCTCGCCCTCGCCATCCAGGAACGTGAGCGGACTGAAGACCGACAGGGTGAGGCCGAACGCGTTGCTCTGACGGCCAGGGGTGAGGTTCGGGACCGGGTCGGTGGATCCGACCACGAGTTCGGCCGGTGCGCCCCCGGCGTCCTCCGGACCTGGGCTGCTGCATCCCGTCAGGACGAGAGTGACCAGCACCGATGCAGCAAGTGCGCCTTTCAACAGACCTCGCATGAAGTCCTCCTAGAGCGTGTGGGTGGGAGTGCGGTTGAGCTATGGTTGCTTAACTTTTAATAAATTCTAAAAACTGTAATGCGTTCGTAACGAAGTCCGTTCAGGATCGATGACTGGAGGAGCAGCAGATGACGGTGTACGAATCCGAGCTCACATGGCTGAGCACCCGGGAGCTCGCGGCACGGATCGCGTCAGGCCAGGTCTCGGCGCGGGAGGCGCTGTCGGACCACCTGGCGCGCATCGATTCCGTCAATCCCGCGCTGAACGCGATCGTGACGCGGGATGACGAGCGCGCCTTCGAACGGGCTGAGCGCGCCGACGAGGCGTACGCGCGCGGCGAACCTCTCGGCCTGCTGCACGGAGTGCCGTTGACGCACAAGGAGTCCACCGACACCGCAGGACTGCGGACGACCCGCGGTTCACCGCTTCTCGTGGACAACGTGCCGGCCGAGGATGCGCTGATCATCGCGCGCCTGCATGCCGCAGGGGTCATCACGAGCGGCAAGTCGAACGTCCCCGAGTTCACCGCCGGTTCGCACACGTTCAATCCGGTGTTCGGGACGACCGTCAATCCCTACGACACCACGAAGTCCGCCGCCGGATCGTCGGGCGGTGCCGCCGCCGCGATCGCGGCAGGCATCCAGGCCTCCGGAGACGGATCCGACATGGGCGGATCACTGCGTACGCCCGGCTCGTTCAACAACATCGTCGGGATGCGGCCGTCCAACGGTCGTATCCCGCACGCGTTGCCCTCCGACCCCTGGAAATGGCTTGCGCAACCGGGGTTCATGGCGCGTACGGTCAGCGATGTCGCACTCCTCATGGCCGCGGCATCCGGTCCCGTCGCCGGTGCGCCGCAGGCCATTCACGAGCCGGGATCAGTGTTCGAGCGAGCGGAGTTCTCGGCGCCCCACGGCCACGAGCCCGGCGCGGCGCTCGCCTCGCTGCGGATCGGCTTCTCAGTGGATCTGAACGGAATGTTTCCCGTCGAGTCCGCGGTCGCCGAGGTCGTCGGCACCGCCGCGGACGTGTTCGCCGGGGCCGGCGCAGAGATCGACGACGTGCTGCCTGATATGCGCGACGCGGACGAGGTCTTCCGCGTGGTCCGCGCTCTCGATTTCGTGAGCGACTATCGCGATGTGGTCCGCGACCATCGCGAGCAGGTCAAGGACACCGTCGTCTGGAACACGGAGCTGGGGCTGGCTCTCACGGTGGACGAGATCGTCTCCGCCGAGCAGGCGCGCGTGCGTCTGCAGTCCGCGATCGAGTCCTACTTCGCCCATCACGATCTGCTTGTGCTGACGTCGAGTCAGGTGGCGCCGTTCGATGCGCGCATCGAGTATCCGGGCGAGATCGACGGCACGCCCACGCGCGACTACCTCGACTGGATGCGGGCCGCGACGATCATCTCCGCGACCGGTTGCCCCGCCGTCTCCGTGCCCGGCGGCTTCACACCGGATGGGCTGCCCGTCGGCATCCAACTCGTCGCGGCACCGGGCAAGGACGTCGAGCTGCTGCTCGCCGCTCAGGGCTTCGAGGAACTCACCGGTCACCACGGGCGCCGTCCTGCGATCGGCGCGTGAGAGGCGAGCGGGCGGACGGGCGGGCAGACTGTAGGTGAAGTGCTCATCGAATCGCCCCCGATATGTACCACTCGCCCATTCTCCGTACGGGCGTGCACACCTAGAGTCACAGGACCCGACGATGTGAGCCCCCGAGGAGACCCGATGCCCTACACCGATTCCACCGGAGTCCGGCTCTACTACGAGGTGTTCGGTTCTGAGACCGACCCGCTGCTGGTGCTGGTCTCGGGTGGCGGTGCGCAGCTGCTGAGCTGGGACGAGGAGTTCATCGCCCACCTCACTGCGGGCGGGCTGCGGGTGGTGCGCTTCGACAACCGCGACACCGGCTTCTCCGAGCGCTTCGGCGGCGAGGACGAGATCGACGGCGGCTACGACCTCGCCGACATGGGCGACGACATCGTGCGCATCCTCGATCACCTCGGAGTCGATTCGGCGCACATCGCCGGCCACTCGATGGGCGGGATGATGGCGCAGATGGTGGCGATCCAGCATCCGGAGCGCGTGGGCAGCCTCGGCCTGCTCTCCACGATCCCCGGACGGAGCCCTCGTTACGTCCTGCACGGCGAACGGCCGGAACTGCTCGAGCCGCCGGTACGCGTGACGCGCGAGCAGGCCGTGGCCTTCGCCGAGCACGCCGTCGCGTCCGCACCTCCCACACGCTATGACCCGCAGGCGGCCTGGCACGTGGCGAAGGCCGGGGAGGCGTACGACCGCGGCTATGCACCGGAGGGCTTCTCCCGGCAATGGGCGGCGCTGCGCCGCGCCCCGGAGCGCCTCGACGACCTCCGGGCGGTCACCGTGCCGACCCTGGTGTTCCACGGACGCGATGACGATGTGCTGAGCTGGCTCTCGGCGGTCGACATGGCCGAGGCGATCACGGGCTCCGAACTGCAGGTGCAGCCCGACATGGGCCACCTCATCCCCCACGAGCTGTGGCCGGATCTCGCCTCGGCCCTGCTGCGCACAGCCCATCGCGCTGAGGAGCGACGCACTCGGGAACGGCGCTGATCCGCATGCCCGCATTGCTCCCAAGACCTGGGATGCTCGACACTGAAGTGGTGCGCCGGGCGGCGTCGCCCGGCGAGGAAGGAGTCCGGATGAGTGAGGATTCCGCAGCGATCGCGGTGCTGCTCGATGCCGCGTACGACCCCGACCTGGTCGGCCCCACCGCTGTCAGCGATGCTCTGCGCGCGATCGGCGCATCCGACGACGACGCCTCGGATCTGGCGGCGCGCGTCGGCCGGTCTCAGCGTGAGCTGTCGAGGTTGCGCCGCAGGGAGCACGAGCTGTCGGCGCTCTTCTCCAGCGCGCGCGAGCTCGCGGAGCTCCGCGACAGCGACGCCGTACTCGCCCGGCTCGTGCAGCGCGCGCACGAGATGATGGGCGTCGACCTCGCGTATCTGTCCGAGTTCGACCCGGAGACGCGCGAGCTGCGGGTCAGGGAGACGAGCGGATCCGTGAGCGCCTCGTTCCAGTCCCTGCGGGTCCCGCCCGGACGGGGACTCGCGAGCGTCGTGGTCGAATCGCGCACAGCGCAGTGGGTGTCCGACTACTCGGCATACGCCGCGGAACGGCACGATTCCGGCATCGACGACGCCGTGTCCTCGGAGGGACTCGTCGCGCTGCTCGGAGTGCCCATGCTCACGAGCGACGACGTGCTCGGCGTCCTCTTCGTCGCGAACCGCGCCGCCACGCACTTCAGCCAGGAGGAAGTCGCTCTGTTGTCCGCCGTCGCGGACCACGCCTCGATCATCCTGCAGACCACGCAGACGCTGCGCAGCCTGCAGGAGTCGGAGGACGCCAGCCGCAGGACGCTCGCGAGCCTCACGGCCCACCTCGTCGAGCGCGACCGCGCGAACACCGTGCACCAGGAGCTCGTCCAGGCGGTGCTCGCGGGCGGCGGCTTCGCACCCGTCGCCGAGACCCTGGCGTCGGCTCTCGGAAGGGCCGTCGCGATCCTCGATGCGCAGGAGCACGTGATCGCCGCCGCGGGTCTTCCGCTCGCTCCGAGGATGCTGGCCCCCGACGACGCGACGCGTGAGGCGATAGCGGAGAGTCGTCGCTCGGGGCACTGCGTCGCCGTCGCAGGCCCTGGTGTCCGGGCGGTCGCCGCCCTCACCGCCGGAACCCGGCATTTCGGGGCGCTGCTGCTCGGCGACGGAGACTTCGAACTCGGCGCGGTCGATTTCCGCACCGTGGAGCGCGCTGCTCAGGTCGGCGCTCTGCTCGAGCTTCAGCAGGAGGCGGCCTCCGGCGCCGACCACCGGGTGCGCAGCGAGCTGATCGCCGACCTCCTCGACGATGTGCCTGAGCGCCGTCCGGATGTCGAGCGCCGCGCCAGACGACTGGGAGTGGATCTGCGCGCGCTGGATTCGCTGCTGCTGCTTTCGGTTCCCGGGGATCAGCAGACCGCCGCCGCGCGGGCTCTCGGGCGTCAGCTCGATGACCGCGCTCTCGTCGGCGAGTACCGCGGTTTCGTCGTGGCCGCGCATTCCTCCGCGCGCGATGACGCGTTCGACCCTGAGCGGCTGAGAGCTCAGGTGGCCTCGGCGATCGAGCATCCCGTCGCCGCGGTCGTGCCCCGCAGGTCACCCGACGCCCTCACCGCCGCGTTCGAGACGGCGATGCGCACGGCACGGCTGCTGACCGCGTTGGAGGTCACCGGGATCACGGCCGACGTGGACGACTTCCTCCCCTACTCGGCGATTCTCGACACCGACTCGCAGGCGCTCAGCGCGTTCCTTCGTGACACGATCGGGGCCGTGCGCGACTACGACGCGGAGCGAGGCGCCGATCTGCTCGGCACGCTGCGCGCGTTCATGCGCAACAACGCCAGCCCGACGCGCACGGCCAGGGCGCTGAACTTCCACACGAACACGATCCTCCAGCGGCTCGACCGCCTCGATCACGTTCTCGGCGCATCGTGGCGCGAGGACGAGCGGATGTTCCGCCTCGGCATCGCCGTGCGCCTTGACGAGCTGCGGGAGCGGCTGCAGTCACGGCGGGGATAGCCCGGTTCAGCGGTCGGCGTCCGCGTCGAACGCCTCCTGGCCGGTCTGCGTGAACGGATGCGGGCCGCGCGGGCCGAAGACGAGGATGAGCTCGGCGGGAGCATCCGATTCGTTTCGCACACCGTGACGCACACCCTGCGCGGCATAGAACGCATCGCCGGCGCGCAGGACGCGCCGTCGCTCATCGGAGCTGATCACGACCTCCCCGGCTGTGACCACGTACATCTCGTCGGAGCTGCCCGGCGAGCAACTGTCGCCGGCCCCCTCGAGGTGGAAGTGCTGCCCCTCCTCCGCGCCGGGCTCGAGGCGGTAGCGCATCACGGAGACGGGCAGGCTCGTGGTCTCCTTGAAGTACCACTCGATGCCGATGCGTCCCGTACCGCGGTACAGCTCCCATTCGTGGGCGTTGTCGCCCCGCCTCTGCACGCGCACGGGATCGCTCAGGTCCGGTACAGCACCGGCATAGAGGCGAGCAGGTCCTGCGTGTACGGGTGCTGCGGAGCGGTCATCACCTGCGCGCCGGTCCCCTCCTCTACGACCCGGCCGCCATGCATGACCGCGACGCGATGGGCGATGTGGTGCACGACCGCGAGGTTGTGGGTGATGAACAGGTAGGTGACCCCGGTCTGCTCCTGCAGGCGCACGAGCAGGTTCAGCACCTGGGCCTGCACCGAGACGTCGAGTGCGGAGGTGGGCTCGTCGAGCACGATGAACTCGGGTTCGGCAGCCATGGCGCGCGCGATCGCGATGCGCTGCCGTTGACCGCCGGAGAACTCGTGCGGATACCGGTTCACGGCATCCGTCGGGATGCCGACCTGATCCAGCGCCTCGTACACCCGCATCCGCCGCTCATCCCCGGCCATTCCGCCCGCCACGAGCGGTTCGGCGACGGAGCGTCCGATCGAGAAACGAGGATCGAGAGAGTCGTTCGGATCCTGGAAGACCATCTGGATCCGCCGACGATGGCGACGCAGCGCACGACCGCGCAGTCCGGTGACGTCGTCGCCGTCGAACTCGATGCTGCCGGCCGTCGGCCGCCGCATGAGCAGGATGGCGCGGGCGAGCGTGCTCTTGCCCGAGCCTGATTCACCGACCAGACCGAGGGTCTCACCGCGGCGCACCTCAAGGCTCACGTCGTCCAGAGCGGTCATGGCGTGCTCACCATGGCCGAAGCGCTGGGTGAGGTTCCTCACCCGCAGCACGTCGTCTGTCACGATGCCTCCTCCAGTACGGCCGGAACGTCATCGAAGTCGTTGTCGGCGGGGATGACCGCCAGCGGCGAGCGCACCGGCACGGACGGACGCGGGATGCTCTCGAGCAGCGCCCTGGTGTACGGATGCTGCGGATCGTCGAGGATCCGCTGCGCGGATCCGTACTCCACGATGCGCCCCCGGTACATCACCGCGATGCGTTCGCAGAGCTGGCCGATCACGCCGAGGTCGTGGCTGATGAACAGCACGCCCATCCCCGTCTCATCGCGCAGTGAGCGGATGAGATCGAGGATCTGCGCCTGCACCGTGACGTCGAGCGCCGTGGTCGGCTCATCGGCCACCAGGAGGGTCGGATCGGCGGCGACGGCGATCGCGATGACCACGCGCTGGCGCTGTCCGCCGGAGAGCTGATGCGGGTAGTAGCTCATACGGCGTTCGGCGTCGGGCATCTGCACGAGCCGGAGGATGTCGAGCGCCTTCGTGCGAGCCGTGCTCTTGTCGGCGACGCCGTGGATCAGCAGCACCTCGGCGATCTGCGCGCCGATGCGCATGCACGGATTGAGCGCGGACATGGGCTCCTGGAACACCATCGAGGCGCGCACGCCGCGCACCTGACCCCAGTCCCCCTCGGTCGCATCGCTCATCTCCGAACCCGCGACCGACATGGTATCGGCGGTGACCGTCGCGGAGTCGGGCAGCAGCCCCATCATCGCCAGGGCAACGCTGGACTTGCCGCTGCCCGACTCGCCGATGACCCCGACGATCTCGCCCTTGCGCACGCGCAGTGAGACGTCGGTCACCGACGGCGGAGCGCTGCCGTAGGCGATGGTCAGACCCTCCACGCGGAGGGCGTCGGTGTCGGTGCTCATTGCACCAACCAGGCGGTGTCGAGGCCGGAGCGCGAGTAGAACGCGTCGTTCTCGTAGCCCTGCAGCTTCGTACTGTCCCAGACCTCGAAGTACACCGGGACCGCGGCGGGCACGATCTCGAGCACCTGCTCGGCCGCTTCCGTCGCGAGCTGGTCGACGAGGTCCGCGTACTCCTCGGGAGTCGCCGCGGCCTTCGCCTCGATCAGCAGCTCGCGCGCCTTCTCCGCATCCGGGTTGCCGTCCCAGTGGTTGTACACGCCCCCTGGCAGAAGCACCGGCTCCAGGTAGAACACCGCGGACGCGCGAGGGCTGCCGGGAATCGCGACGAGATCCGTCCAGGTCTCGCCCGACGTGAAGATCGGGGCGATCTCCGACAGCGGGGTCGACTCGAGATTCAAGGTGATGCCGGCTTCTTCGAGTTGCTGCTGCATCATCTCGTAGACCGGGTGGTGCGCGGCGGCGACGTCGCCCATGTAGCTCAGGGTTATCTCGGGGTTCGGCTGGCCGGCCTCCTCGAGGAGCTTCTTGGCCTCATCGACATCACGCGTGTAGTACGGCAGATCCGCGGCGTCCGGAGCACCGGGGTCGCCTGCAGGCGGCACGAACGAGACCCCGGCGTTGCCGAGCATCGCGGTGTCGACGAGTGCCTGGCGATCGAGCGCCAGCGCGAACGCGCGGCGCACGTTGATGTCGGCGAGCGGACCGGCCTCCGGGTTGATGTAGATCGCGAGGTTCTGACGGAAGGCGGCCTCTCCGAGCGTGAATCCGGCGGTCTCAGCCTGCTGGGCGAGGCTGCCGTCGATGAACGACGCCGCCTGCACGCTGCCCTGCTGGACCGCGGCGAGCAGCGTGTTCTCATCCGGGTAGAACTCGAACACGATGGAGTCGAGGTAGGGCTCCTCGCCCCAGTACTCCTCGTTCTTCTCCATCGTGATCGACACGCCCTGCTTCCACTCCGTCACCTGGTAGGCGCCGGTGCCGAGGCTGAGGGTCTGGCGCTCCTCCTCCGTGGCTCCGCCGTACGCCTCCTCGCCGACGATGAGGAACGTCTGGCGAGCAGAGACCGCATCGAGGAAGGTGCCGTCCGGCTGGCTGAAGTGGAACGTCACCTCGTGGTCGCCGGTCGCCTCCACGCTCTCCATGCTGCTGAGATAGGTGGCGTTGCGGCTGCCGTCCTTGAGGGCCTCGAAGGAGTAGACCACGTCACCCGCGTCGAACGGGGTGCCGTCGGCGAAGGTCACGTCGTCACGGAGCTGGAAGACCCAGGTCAGCTCGTCGACCTGCTCCCACTCCGTGGCGAGTGCCGGCTGGATCGTGCCGTCGTCGTCGCGCGTGAGAAGGGTGTCGTAGGCGATCGAGTCGATGACCTCGGCCGCGATGGCGGAGGCGACCATCGGATCGATGCCCCCGGCCGACGGTTCAGCTGGCACGCCCCAGGTGAGGGTGCCGCCGGCGACGGGGTCGCCCGCGGGTTCTGCTGGGCCGGCGGCGTCGCCGGTTCCGGAGGTGCAGCCGGTGAGCACCAGGACGGCCACGGCGGCGGTCGCCACTCCCGTCAGGAATCTCTTGTTCATTGCTGACTCTCTTCTGTGTCGGTGTTTCGGGTGGGTGCTGTCTCTTCGGTGCGGACAGACGTCTTGCGCGATGAGCGGCGCTTCTTCACGCCGGTGAGGGAGAAGGCGGGTTCGCGGCGCGGGGCGAGCCAGTCCTGCAGTCCGTCGGCCAGCAGGTTCCAGGCCGCCGAGAGCAGGATGATCACGAGGGAGGGCAGGATGATCAGCAGCGGCTGGATCTGCATGAATCTCGTGAACTCGCTGATCATGCGACCGGCGGACGGCTCCGGCGCCTGCACGCCCTGACCGAGATAGCTCAGCGCCGCCTCGATGAGCACGATCTGCGAGGCCACCGAGGCGAACTGCACGAACAGCGGTGTGAGCACGTTGGGCAGCAGGTGCTCCACGATGACGCGAGAGCCGCGGACGCCGCTGAGCTTCGCCGCCAGGACGAAGTCCCGCTCTCGCATGGCGATGACCGGTGCTCGCATGACGCGGGCGAACCCAGGAGCGAAGACGAGACCCAGCGCGAAGATCAGCGGGAGCGGACCGTTGCCGATGACCACGCCGACGACGAGGGCGACGAGGATCGCCGGCAGCGCGAGCATGGCGTCCACGATGCGCATGATGACGGCATCCACCCATCCGCCGACGTATCCCGCTATGAGCCCGAACGTCGTGCCGACGACAGCGCCGAGCAGCGCGCCGGCGCCGGAGATGAACAGGCTGGTTCGCGCGGCGAGTGCGAGACGCGTGAAGGTGTCCCTGGCGAGATTGTCGGTGCCGAGGAGGTTCGATCCACTCGGTCCCGACAGCGGTGTTCCCGCTGCGACGAACGGATCGTGCGGCGGCCAGAAGCTCATCCACCCTGCGAGGACGAGGATCACCGTGAGGATGCCGGCACCGCTCCAGAACGAGGGGCCGAGCTTCACCCGGCGACGGCGGGTGCCTGCGGCTTTGACCATGGCGAGTTCACGGGTGACAGTCATCGTGCGTGCACCCTCACTCGCGGGTCGATCAGTGGATAGATCAGATCGACGATGAAGTTGATGAGCACGTAGACGGCTCCGATCAGGAGGACAGTGGCCTGGATTATGGGGTAATCGGACGAGCGGATGCCGGTGAGCAGCAGCGAACCGACACCGGGGATCGCGAACACCGCCTCGATCACGACCGTGCCGCCGACGAGCGCCGCCAGCTCGATACCGACCACCGTCGTCACCGGGATCAGCGCGTTGCGCAGGGCATGACGCCCGACGAGCCGGCCAGGGGAGGCACCCTTCGCGCGAGCGGTACGCACGAAGTCCTGGCCCAGAGTGTCCAGCAGCGTCCCTCGCGTGTATCGGGCGATGATCGCGGCGAGCACCAGGCCGATGAGCAGTGATGGAAGGATCAGCACGCCGATCGCACGCAGCGGATCGTTCGCCGCTCCGGCGAAGCCGACCAGCGGCAGTTTCAGCGTCAGCGAGTTGATGAGGATCAGCACGGTGCCGAGGACGAACGGCGGGGTTGCCAGGAGCACGAACGATGCCCCCCGGACGATGTTGTCACTCGGCTTGCGCCAGCGGGTCGCGGCGAGGATGCCCGCGGGGATTCCCATGACCACCCCGAACACCGTCGCCATGACGGCGAGCATGAGACTGATGGGCAGGCGGGCCGCGAGCAGGCTCGACACGGACCCGGGAACGGTGATGGCGGCACCGAAGTCGCCGCGCAGCACGCCGAACAGCCAGACGAAGTACTGCGTGATCCACGGGCGATCCAGACCGAGCTTGGTGCGGAGGGCGTCCAGGGCCGCCGGATCGGGGTTCGCCGGATCCGCGAAGGCGGCCAGCGGGTCGCCGGGGATGATGCGCACCATCGAGAAGACGAGCACCGACAGCACGAACAGCACGAACAGCGACGAGAGTATTCGCGTGAGGATGTAGCGCGCCATTCAGCAGCTCTTCTCTGTCTCCGGTGACATAGCCGTCACCGTACTGCCGCATCCGAGGGACGATAACGGTGCGTCGGCCCACGGAGCCGGGCGCATCATGGGCGAAACCTCCATGGGCGGTTCACCCCGCCGCGGCCGGCGCCGCGAACATCGAGATGTCGTCGGTGGACTCCCCGTCGAGCGCGAGCTCGGCGAGGATCCGTCCGATGGCCGGGGTGAACTTGAACCCGTGACCTGCGGCGAGCGCGACGATGATGTCGGGGTGATCCTGCAGGGGGCTGAGGATGAATCGCCTGTCCGGCGTCAGCGCGTACTGGCACGTCACGGTACGCAGCTCCGATCCCGCGTCGGGGATCAGTCCGTGCACGAAGTCGCCCAGCTGCGCGGTGAGCTCAGGCGAAGGAGTGAAGGTGCGCTCCTGCGGCGTCATCCGGTTGAACGAGACGTCGCGCGCCGCCTTGATCGTGGGCTCGCCGTAGGTCGGGAAGCCGTAGTAGCACTCCTCGTCCTCCCAGATCCACACCGGGAATCGGTCGCCGCCGTGCTCCTCGGGCCTGGACGACTGGAAGTACGTGACCTGCTCCTGCATGACGTCCAGCGGTATGGCCGCGCCGAGGGGCTCGAGGAGCGCGTTGGCCCAGGCATCCGCCGCGATGATCACCTTGGCCGCCCTGACGTCGCCGTTCGCGGTGCGCACGATCACGCCGTCGCCGTCGGGAACCACGGCATCGACGCGGGTGCGATCACGGATGTCCGCGCCGTGCACGCGGGCACGCATCTGCAGCGTGGCGACCGTGCGGGCGGCGTGCGCGATGCCGGTGTCGGCGGTGTACACGGTCTCGACGCCTTCGGGAACCCGGAACTGCGGCCAACGCTCCTGGACCTCGGCGGGGGTGAGCAGCTCGTGCGGCACATCGCATTCCTCGAGCGCCGAGGTGAAGTCGGATGCCGAGTACGGACCGGCGGTCGGGAGGAAGATCACTCCGCCCGTGATCGTCAGCAGCCGCTCGCCGGACTCGGCTTCGAGGTCGGCCCAGTCCCGGTATGCGGACTGGGCGAGGCGGACGTACTGCGATGCCCCGTAAGAGGTCCGGACGATGCGGGAGGTGTCGTGCGACGCGCCACGGACGTGGCCGAGGTCGTACTGCTCGAAGGCGACGACCTTCGCCCCTCGACGGGCGAGCTGGTACGCGGCTGCACTGCCGAGCGCTCCCATGCCGACGACGGCGACTTCGAATGACTCCATGGCGCTTCACTGCTCCTTCTGCTGTTGGATTCACGCCAGTGTGGGGCAGCGCACCGGCCGTCGGATATGGATCGAAGACCCATGCTGAGTCGGCCCCGATAGGGCGGATGCACTGTCCGGGAGCGAAGATGACGCACGTGGATCCGTGCTGTTTCGTCGAGGTTTCCGATCGCCCGCTGACACCGGGATGCCGCGGCGACGTCTAGTGCACGACCCAGGCGTCCTTGAGGTTGTAACGCGACCCGTACGGGTCGGTGGTGTACCCCTTGAAGGTGTCGTCGTTCCAGATCTCGAACTTCTGCGGAACGGCCATCGGGATGAGGATGAGCATCTGATCGGCGACCTCGGTCGTCAACTGCTCGATCAGGTCGGCCTTGGCCTCGGCATCGGAGGTGGCCTTCGCCTCGGCGAGCAGAGCCTTCGCGGCGTCGGCATCGGCGTTGCCGTTCCAGTGGTTCATCGCCCCTGAGTCGGACAGGAAAGGATCGAAGTAGAAGGTCGGGTCTGCACGGTAGCTCCACGGCAGCGAGACGAGATCGGTGAAGGTCTCCCCCGCGGTGAAGATCGGCGAGAGCTCCGAGGCGGGCGTGGCCTTCAGCTCGAGTGCGATGCCGGCCTCGGCGAGTTGCTGCTGCATCTGCTCGTAGATGGGATGCTGCGACTGCACGGCGTCCGAGAAGTACGACAGCACGATCGTCGGGTTCGGCTGACCGGCATCCTCGAGCAGCTCTTTGGCCGCATCCACGTCGCGGGTGTGGTTCGGGGTGTCCTCGTCGACGCCGGGAGTCGCGGGGTCTCCGGCGGGGACGACGAGAGACACCTCGCCGTGGCCGAGCATGGCGACATCCACCAGCGCCTGCCGATCGAGCGCGAGCGAGACCGCCTGACGGACGCGCACGTCCGAGAGCGGCCCCGACTCCGGGTTGATGAAGATCGGCAGCGTCTGCGTGAAGGCGGGGTCCCCCAGGGTGAAGCCGGCGCTCACCGCCTGGTCCGCGATGCTGCCGTCGCCGAACCATGCGGCATCCGCGGTGCCCTGCTGCAGCGCTGCCAGCCGGGTCGCCTCATCCGCGATGATCGGCATCTCGATCGTGTCGAGGTACGGCTTGCCCTCTTCCCAGTAGTGCTCGTTCTTGGACAGCGTCATCGAGACGCCGTCCTCCCACGCGGTCAGCTGGAACGGGCCTGTGCCGAAGGTGCGGGTCTGGCGTTCCTCCTCCGTCGCGCTGCCGTAGCCCTCGCGTCCGACGATCATGAACGTCTCGCGGTGCGCCACGGCGTTGAGGAAGGTACCGTTCGGCTGGCTGAAGGTGAACGTCACGGTGTGGTCGTCGTCCGCGGTCACCGACGACAGGCCGAGCAGGTAGGACTTCTTGCTCGTGGTCGCCGTCTGGTACGTCTCGAACGTGTACACGACGTCGTCGGCGGTGAAGTCCGAACCGTCCGCGAACTTCACCCCCTCACGGAGGGTGAACACGTAGGTCAATTCATCCGGCTGGTCGTACTCGAGGGCGAGGCCGGGCTGGATCTCCCCGTTCTCGTCCTTCGTGAGCAGACTCTCGTACGCCTGGTCCATGATCGTCTGGGCCGCGAGGGCGGTCGCGACCATGGGGTCGACGCCGCCGCCGAGCGGCTGGATGTCGATCGCATAGGTCGCCGTACCACCGGCGACCGGCTCACCGGCACCGCCGGCTCCGTCCGCAGCCGTTCCGGATGGGCCGCTGCAGGCCGTCGCCGCCAGGGTCAGGGCCAGGGCGATGCCGAGCAGGGGCAGGCGCAGGTGACGTTTCATCGCGATCTCTCCTAGGCGGGGTGGCCACTCTGCCGACCCCTGGTTCCCTGTGAGGTTAGCCGCGGGGAAACGTCCGCAGACATGTCTGAGCGACCACAGTCAGCGCCCGTTCGATGTCACGCGCTCCATAGTCGACGATGTCACGGAGAGCCGGCGGCTCAGCCGCCGGCGGGTTCCCGGATGCTGCGCCTGAGCCGCTCGAGTCGGACGGCCGACTGCAGCCGGAAGCGGAACTCGGGATCGCCCATGTCGCCGTGCAGCAGTGCACGCACGCGCTCCAGGCGCTGCTGCACCGTGTTGGCGTGGATGTGCATCTGATCGGCGACGACGGCCCTGTTCTCACCGCTGTCGAAGTACGACGCGAGCGTGTCGAACAGCGCGGTTCCGCGACGCTCGTCCCACGAGACCACGGGCCCGACGACATCGGTGATGAACCGGGAGACGGTCTGCGGATCGTGCGGGACGAGCGCGTGATACGGGGCGAACGCGTCGGATGACACCGTCGTGCCCTCCACTCCGAGCGCCGGCAGGAAGTCCGCGTCGGCGGTCAATCGCCGCACGATCGTCGGCAGCCCGGTCGGGACGAGATCGCGGACCGCGGCGACGGCGAAGATGCCGGGTTCGCGCACCGCGTCGGCCACGACACGTCGTACGCGCTCGCTGGCCGCCATGACATCCGGCGCGGTCCACGCCACGACGATCCTCCGGTCGAGCTGCGCGACCAGTCCGTCATCACCGACCGCGCGTTCCGCGATCGTGGCCGCCGAGCTCCCGCCGAGACCGCCGAGCTCGATGAGCGTGCACCCGCTCAGCTGCGTCGGCGGTGCGATCAGCACGTCGTCGGCGGCGGCCCGCGCATCTCCGCTGAGGATCGACAGCAGCCACCGCGCCCTGTGCTCTGCACGGATCGCGGCGACGGCATCCTGCTTGAACGACACCAGAGCCGCCACGTGGGCCGCACGTTCGAGCGTGCGCCGCGCGACGTCCTCCGGCAGCCCCTGCGGATCCTCGGCGACGATGGCTCCGAGCACCCGGTCGGCGCCGATGATCGCGGTGACCAGCCATTCGCTGCCCGCCGTGCTCACCTCCGACGCATGACCGCTCTCGTGGCTCCGCCCGATCGCCGCCGTCAGGGCCGACAGCGGCGGCAGGTCGTCGAGCCCGGACGCCATGCCGGTGTCGAGCGGTCGTCCCTGCGCGTCCAGCGCGAGCACCCGACCACCCAGACGCCGGGCGAGCGTCGCGACGATGTCGATCACGGTGCCGCCCGAGATCACCGCGCCCGTCAGCTCCTCGTGCACGGCGCCCGCGAGTTCGGTCGCCGCGAGGTTCCGCTCGAGCTCGCGATTGGCCTGCTCGGTGCGCTCCTTGGCGCTCTCGGCATCGGCGAGCACGCGGGCGCTGTGCAGGACGGATGCCGCGTGGTCGGCGAACGCCGACAGCAGCAGCACCTGCTCGGGCGAGAAGTCATGCGCGAACCGGTTGCAGGCGAACAGGGCGCCGAGCACCTCATCACCGACGGCGAGCGGGACGCCGAGGAACGAGACGAGCCCCTCGGCGCGCACTGCCGCGTCGATCCGCTCATCATGGGGTGCGTCGCTCATCCGCTCGTACTGCGCCACCCAGACCGGTTCCCTGGTGCGCGCCACCAGGGACGCCAGCCCGTAGCCGGCGGGGACCAGCAGGTCGCGGAACTCCGGCGTCGCGGTGCCCTTCGAATGCCGTACGCGCAACTGCCCGGATCCGGTCTCGAACTCGGACAGGTAGGTGACGTCGGTGCCCATCAGCTCGTGCGCGCGCTCGACCAGTCGCTGCAGCACCTCGTCGACGTCCTGCAGGCGCACCAGCTCGCGGGCTGTGGAGAACAGCGCCTCGAGCTCTGCGGCGCGACGCCGCAGTCGAGCCTGCATCAGCTGCGCGTCGCGAAGGCGGCCGAGCAGTGCCCGGCCGTCGCCGTCCGCGAGCATCCGTCGCAGGTCGTCCGGGATCTGCCCGGGCTCCGCGGTCGCCGCCGACAGCACTGCCGCGGCGACCTCGATCGAGTCGCCGGTGATCTGCGCGTCCACGGACTCATCCTCTCCGCCCTCGGCGACCGCGGCGATGCGGGCGCGCTGTTCGGATTCTAGATCGTCGCCGAGGGGAATGCGGGTGTCCGCCGCTGCGCGAACGCCGCCAGCCCCTCGCGCGCATCGTCGCTGTCGAACGCCTGCTGGCCGAGCTCGGCCTCGCGCCGGAACGCCTCCTGGTACGGCAGATCGGCGAGTTCGCGCACCGCGCGCTTCACCGTCGCCATCGCGGCACGGCTCCTGCCGAGCAGTTGTTCGGCGACCGCGTGGGCGGTGCCGGAGAGCGCCGCGGGAGCGACGACGCGGTTGACGAGGCCGTAGCGTTCGGCTGTGGGCGCATCGATCGGTTGGCCGCGCAGCATCAGATCCATCGCGAACGCGTGCGGGATCTGGCGGACGAGCCGCACGAGCGTGCCCCCGGCCGGGACGACGCCGACGCCCGTCTCAGGGAGGGCGAAGGATGCCTCGCTCGAGGCGATGCGGATGTCTGTGGACAGCATGATCTCGAACCCGCCGCCCAGGCACAGGCCGTTGATCGCGGCGATCACCGGCTTGTCCAGCCGGGAGTGTTTCTGATGGGCGGCATCCCATTCGCTGATGTCGAAGCGGCCGTCGGTGAGCGCGGGGATCGACTCCCCCAGGTCCGCACCGACGCAGAAGGCGCGTTCGCCCGCCCCGGTGAGGATTGCCACACCGATCCGCGGATCGTCGCGGACCTCGGCGAAGGCCTCGCCGAGCTGCTCGTACATCGCCAGGGTCAACGCGTTGAGCTTGTCGGGTCGATCGATCGTGATCACGGCGACCGTGCCGTCGCGCTCCAGTGCGATTCGGCCCATCAGATCGTCCCCGCCTCGCGCAGGGCATCGATCTCGGTCTGCGCGAGCCCCACGAAGTCGCGCAGGATCTCGGCGCTGTGCTCGCCCTTGTCCGGTGCGAGACCGCGAGCGCGCGGAGGCGTCCGATCGAGCTTGACCGGGGAGCCGAATGTGCGCAGCATCCCGTAGCCGTCGTATTCGACGTCCACGACCATGTCACGGGCCGCGATCTGAGGATCGGCGACCACCTCACCGATGTCCTTGACGGCACTCAACGGCACCAGGTCTCCCGCGATGGCCTCCAGCTCCGCCTTGGTCCGGTTCGCGAACCAGCGCTGCACCAGGGGTTTGACCTGCTCCTGGTACACGTCCTCCCTGAAGCGCGTACCCATGCTCTGCAGGTCGGGATGCTCGTCGTACTCCCCCTGCTCGCCGAAGATCTCGCAGGAGATCCTCCAGAACTTGTCCGTGTATCCGCCGAAGAAGACGAAGCCGTCCTTGCAGGCGAACAGCTCGTAGGGGCGGACGAACGGATGCTGGTTGCCCAGCGGCTCCGGGATGATGCCCTCTGTCGTGTACGACACGACGGCGTTCTCGGTGAGGGTCAGCACCGAGTCCTGCTGCGAGATGTCCACCAGCTGGCCTTCTCCGGTGCGCTCGGCGTGACGCAGCGCAGCCAGCACGCCGATCACCCCGTAGAGGCTCGCTCCCAGGTCGCCGATGATCGTCCCGATGCGCGTCGGCGCGCCACCGGCCGGGCCGTTCATCGACCACAGCCCACCCGTGGCCTGGGCGCTGTTGTCGTACGCGGGCCTGGTCCGGTACGGCCCGAACTGCCCGTACCCGCTGAGCGCGGCGTACACCAGTCGCGGATTCACCTCGCGCAGGCGCTCGTAGCCGAGTCCGAGGCGGTCCATGGTGCCTGGTCGGAAGTTCTCCACGAGCACATCGGCCTTCGCGACCAGACGCTCCAGCACGCGCTTGCCCTCAGGATGGCGCATGTTGATCGTGAGACCGAGTTTGTTGCGGTTGTACTGGGCGAAGAAGCCGCTGATCGGATCGGCGTCCTCACGCTCCAGCATGGGCGGGAAGGTGCGGGTGTAGTCGGGGTCGTCGGGGTGCTCGACCTTGATCACGGTGGCGCCGAGGTCGGCGAGGATCATCGAGCAGTACGGCCCCGCCACGACGCGGGTCACGTCGACCACGACGATGCCGGACAGCGAGCCCGGTGCCGCATCGAATCGGCCGAGGCTGTTCAGCAGCGTGCGGGTCTCATCGTCGATCATCGAACTCCTCCAGTTGTTCCAGCGATTCCAGCTGTCTCGCCGGCCGCATCCGCATCCGCGCCGACCGGGAGGGCGTCTTCGCCTCTGCGCCGGTTCACCACCCGCAGGAGCGTCGAGGCCGCGAGAGTCACGATGCCGGCGACGACCATGTACAGGGCGATCGCCCATGAGCCGTCGAAGACGTCGAGCAGTTCGAGGTAGATCATCGGGACGAACGCGCTGCCCACGATCGTGCCGATGCCCAGGGCCAGCGACATGCCGGTGTAGCGGATGCGCACATCGAAGGCCTGAGCGTAGAGCACGCCCATCGTGCCGTAGGTGGCGCAGAAGCCCACCGTCGTCGCGATGTATGCGACGTACGCGGCGACGAGGCTGCCGCTGTCGATCAGCCAGAACGCGGGGAACGCCATCACGATCGAGATCACGGTGCCGATCGCGAAGACGCGCCAGACGCCGTGCCTGTCCGCCGACCAGCCGGCGAGAGGAAGGCCGACGAGGGCGAGCACGGAGCACACCGTGGCGATCGCGAGCATCTCGGACTGCTCGTGCCCGATGAACTGCGTGCCGTAGGTGAGGCTGAACGTGAACAGCATGTAGAACACGGCGCCGATCACGGCGAAGCTGAGCGCGGCGAGCACGACCT
Source organism: Microbacterium shaanxiense (assembly GCF_054779995.1). Lineage (NCBI taxonomy): Bacteria > Bacillati > Actinomycetota > Actinomycetes > Micrococcales > Microbacteriaceae > Microbacterium > Microbacterium shaanxiense. The sequence continues at coordinate 230,733 of NZ_BAAGXE010000003.1, forward strand.
GCGCCGCGTGCGTCTTCAGCGTCTCCCACAGCGGCACCTTGACCTCGCGGCCCGCACGGCGGACCGCCTCGAACTCGGGGGTCTCGGTTATGCGCAGGCGGATGAACAGGCCGACCAGCACGAGCACGGCGCTGATCAGGAAGGGCACGCGCCATCCCCAGGTCTGGAACGCGTCGCCGGGCAGCGCCACCAGGGGTATGAAGATCAGCGTCGACAGCGTCAGCCCGAGGGCGAGACCGACCTGCGGGAAGCTGCCCAGGAACGCCCGTCGACGCGGCGAGGCGTGCTCGACGACCAGGAGCACCGCGCCGCCCCATTCGCCGCCGAGTGCGAACCCCTGGATGAATCGCAGGAGCATCAGCAGCAACGGCGCTGCGACGCCGAGCACCGCGTAGGTCGGCAGGAGTCCGATGGCGAAGGTCGCGGCCCCCATCGTGACGAGCGAGACGACCAGCATCCGCTTGCGCCCGATCCGATCGCCGAAGTGACCGAACACGATCGACCCGAGGGGCCTGCCGAAGTACCCCACCGCGATCCCGCCGAACGCGAGGATCGTGCCGACGAGCGGATCGAAGTCGGGGAAGAAGAGCGCGTTGAGGATGAGCGCGGCCGCCGTCGAATAGGCGAAGAAGTCGAACCACTCGACGGTCGTGCCGATCACGCTCGAGGCGACGATCGTGCGTATCCCGGGGGCTGGTCTCTCCGCCGTGCTGCCGTGTTCCGCTGGGGTGCTCATCCTGATCCGTTCCGCGTCGTCGACCATGACGACTGCTCGGTCGATACTCGCATCGACGCCCCGCGCCCAGATATGTCGCTGCACACATATCTGACCTATGGCTCGTATGTCTCTGAACCATGGAACGTCGAGCACCTCCTCAGGACACGCGCGTTCGGACCCCCAATGTGTCCCCCGGTTTCGCGTGCGCTTCGCTGCGGCGTGCAGCCGACCTACTGTTACGTGATCACCCCGGAGAGTCAGGAGCTCATCGTGTCCACCCCGCTGCACCGCCGTTCACCCCTCGAGGTGACGGAGCGCGCGGCGTGCATGTGCGACCACGGCGATGTCTGCTCCTCCTTCGCGCCGGGACACGCGCTGCACCTGATCCAGGCGCGCCTCGCTTCGGCGACGCCGAGCGACTGGGTCGACGGGATCGTCGAACAGGCGGATGCCGTCGCCGGCGAACTGCGTGTACGCGGTCTCGACGGCGACCAGCACACGCTCTGGAATGCGTCCGGTGCCGCGCTCGAGGCGCCGGAGGGCACGCCCGTCGCCCTGCACTCGCGCTACGGCGTGCTCGCGGTCGGCCGGGTGCAGTTCAACGTCGCCCTCGGCTGAGCGGCCAGGCGACAGCGACAGACGGTCAGGTCAGGCGGTCGCCATCATCATGTTCTTCACGTCCATGCAGGCGTCCATGCACGCCTTGCAGGACTGAGCGCACATCTTGCAGACCTCACTGTGCGCCGCGTGCTCCATGCACTCCTCCATGCACATCTGGCACATCGCGATGCACGCGTCCAGCATCGCCATCAGCACGGCCGGTGTCATCCCCTGCATCCGCAGCATCGAGCGCATCATCGTGTTGCACATGTCCGCGCAGTTCATGCATGCCGGCGCGCAGTCCATCATCTGCGTGGAGCACACCGTGCATGCCTGCTCGCATGCGGAGCAGGCATCCATACAGGCCTGCATGACCGCCATGTCCATGACCTGCATTCCCGGCATCGCCTTCATGTCCGCCGACATCGCACCCATCATCATCGAATCCATCGCGCACCGCTTTCGTCATGGCTGTCGCCGTCGAGAAGCGGGCAGGAGACCCGCCTGGGGCTCAGCGTAATCCCGTTCGGCGGCGGCGTCGACGGGCGATCGTGCTTCAGTCCGCACACCGCCCCCGCCTCGCCCCCAGGGCGTAGTCTCATCTGCGTGCCATCGTTCTCCGCCGTCCAGCGGCTCGTCATCACCATCGCCGTCCTCGCCTCGTTCGTGACGTTCCTCGACGGCACGGTCGTCACCGTCGCGCTGCCGGCGATCAAGGACGAGCTCGGCGGCGGCATCACGACCCAGCAGTGGGTGGTCGACGCATACCTCATCACGCTCAGCGCCCTCATCCTGCTGGCGGGGTCCCTGTCCGACGCGTACGGTCGGGTGCGCATCATGCGCATCGGGCTCATCGCCTTCGGCATCGCGTCCGTCGCGGTCGCCGCAGCACCGGAGCCGCTCACGCTCATCATCGCCCGCGCTCTTCAGGGCGCTGCAGGCGCGCTGCTCGTACCGAGCTCGCTCGCCCTCATCATGGCGACCATGCGCGGCGAACTGCAGTCGCGGGCGATCGGCGTGTGGACCGCCTTCACGACCGGCGCGCAGATCGCCGGCCCGCTTCTGGGCGGATTGTTCGTCGACCTGCTGTCGTGGCGATTCGTCTTCCTCATCAACGTCATCCCGATCGGCATCACGCTGATCCTGCTCGCTCGACTGCACCTGCCCGATCAGCCGCGTGGTGCCCGCGTGGACTGGTGGAGCGGGATGCTGTGCGCAGTCGGCCTCGGCGCCGTGGTGTTCGCGCTCATCGAGCAGCCGAACCTCGGCTGGGGATCGCCCGCGATCTGGCTGCCCGGCGTGATCGGTGTCGCGATGTTCGTCGCCTTCCTGTTGCGCCAGCCGCGCTCACCCGCACCGCTGATGCCCCTCTCGCTCTTCAACGCGCGCAACTTCGCCTGGGGCAACCTCGCCACCCTGTTCATCTACGCGGCGCTGTCGCTGAACGGCTTCGTCATCGGCGTCTACCTGCAGGAGGGTGCGGGACTCCCCGCCACCGTGGCCGGGCTTGCGAGCCTGCCGATCACGATCCTGATGATCCTGCTCAGCTCGCACGCCGGAGCGTGGGCGGGCAAGCTCGGACCTCGCCTGTTCATGACGGTCGGGCCTCTGCTGATGGCCGTCGGGGCGCTGCTGCTGCTCACCGTGTCGCAGGAGTTCAGCTACTGGTGGCAGGTGCTCCCATCGATGATCATCCTCGGGCTCGGCCTGTCCCTCACCGTCGCGCCACTCACCTCCGCCGTGCTCGGTGCGATCGACGAGAACCGCTCGGGCATCGCATCCGCCGTCAACAACGCGATCTCCCGCGTCGCCGGACTCATCGTCGTCGCCATGCTGTCGACGATCGTCGGCGGAACCCTCGACCTCGACGGATTCCACAACGCCGCCTGGGTGACGGCAGGCCTGATGGCGCTCGGCGGAGTCATCTCGTGGATCGGGATCCGGCGGGTGCCGGCGCAGCACGGCGAACCCGTTGACCAGCCGCGCGCCTGAACTCTCGGATCACCGGCCGAGTGCGCCGAGCAGCTCCACGAAGTGGTCGAGGTCGGCGGGCGACCAGGTGCGCAGGCGCTCACCGATGCGCCCCTCATATCGAGCGCGCGCGATCGCGATGCGCTCCTGCGCGAGATCGGTCGCGACGAGACGACGCGCACGCCGGTCCTCAGGGTCGGGGACGCTCTCGACCAGGCCGAGCTCCTCCAACTGACGCACCTGGCGACTCACGGCCGATTTGTCGGTCTGCAGCCGCTCGATGATCGCGCCCGCGGATGTCGCCTTGCCGCTCGCGATCGAGGTCAGCACCTGGTAGCCGAGTGGCTGCAGGTCGGGATGCACGGTGACGGCCGCCTCCCGCCAGCTCACCCGGATGCGCGCGAAGAGGCGTCCGAGCTCGTGCTCGACCCTGCCCACGGCCTGATCGAGCTCGCTGCCCTCGAGCGCGCCCTCGGGCGCCTCGGGGTCGGATGCTGCGGCGCCGGATGCCACGGGTTCGGGGGACGACGCACTCATGCTCGCCAGTTTACGGCGAGTCCCCGCCGCGGCTGGCGGCGACGGGGACTCGGCTGATCGCACGTCAGATCTCCGCGAGCAGGCGGAAGACCTTCGACGCGGACTGGATCTCCTGCGGCGTGAGGACGGCGAGCGCCTCGCGCATCCGGTTCGCATGATCGGCGCGGAGTTCGACGAGCATGTCGCACGCGGTCGGCGTCGCCGTGAGCACCCGCAGCCGCCCGTCATTGTCATCGGGGCGCGATTCGAGCAGACCCAGCTCCTCCAGCATCCGCACCTGTCGACTGACGACCGACTTGTCCATCTCGAAGCTCTCGGCGAGCTGATGCGCGTTCGCGCTGCCCGCACGAGCGATGAAGCCCAGAAGCTTGTAGCCGGAGGGCTGCAATTCGGGATGCATCCTCGCGGCCGACTCCTTCCAGAGCGATCTGGCGCGCGCGAAGATCAGGTTCAGCTGCCCCTGGAACTCTGCGAGCGCCTCGTCGACGTCACTCGGCACCGCAGTGTCGACCGCGGCCATCTCAGCGCCCGCTCTCGCGATCTTCGCGCTCGAGCACGGTCACCGATCCGGTCGTCGCGGAGGGCTCCCCCGCACCGATACGAATGGTCCCCGTCGACGTGTTCGCCCCCACCTCGGCCTCCGCGACCTCGATCGCCGACTCCTCGGCCTGATCGCGGAGCTGCTCGGCGGCGTTCTTCGTCGACAGCGGCTTGTTCCTGATGAACGCGATCGCGATGATCGACAGCACGGCGAGCGGGATCGCGAGGATGAACGCCTCTGCGATGCCGTGGCCGTACGCGGACTCGACGATGGTGCGGATCGTGTCCGGCATCTCCGACATGTTCGGCACATCGCCCGATGCGAGATGCTTCAGAGCATCCACCTCGTCTGGGGTCGTGGGCGTGAAGCCCTTCAGCCCGCTGGCGATGTACGTGCCGACACTCGTCGACAGCACCGAGCCCATGATGGTGACGCCGATGGTCCCGGCGATCGTGCGGAAGAAGTTGACGTTCGACGACGCGGCACCCAGCTGCGTGGGAGGGGTGTCGTTCTGCACGATCAGGGTGAGGTTCTGCATGACCATGCCGAGGCCGGCGCCGAGCACGAACATGTACGTCGCGACGAGCACGAACGGCGTGTCATAGCGGAGGGTGGCCATCAGCGTGACACCGATGGTCGCGAGCACGGCGCCCGTGATCATCCAGCCCTTCCACTTGCCGAAACGGCTGACTAGCTGGCCGATGATGATCGACGCGCCCATCTGACCGATGATCATCGGGATCGTCATGAGACCCGACTCGGTCGGCGTCGCTCCCCGCGCGAGCTGGAAATACTGCGCGAGGAACACGGACGTGGCGAACATCGAGACGCCGATGGCGATCGAGGCGATGACCGACAGCGTGAATGTGCGATTGCGGAACAGCGACATCGGGACGATGGGTTCCTTCACGAAGAACTCGACCGCGATGAATCCGAGGATGGTGACACCGGAGATGACGGCGAGCATCACGCTCGTCGACGAATCCCACTCGAACTGGCTGCCGCCCATCGACACCCAGATGAGAAGCGTCGAGACGCCGACGGCGAGCAGGACGATGCCGAAGTAGTCGATCGACACCTTGGTGCCGCGCTGAGGCTTGGGCAGGTGCAGGGTGAACTGCAACAGGATGAGGGCGACGATCGCGAAGGGGACGCCGACGAAGAAGTTCGCGCGCCATCCCAGGGTGTCGGTGATGAGCCCGCCCAGGAGCGGTCCGCCGATCGTGCCGAGCGCCATGATGCCGCCCACGACGCCCATGTACTTGCCGCGCTCGCGCGGCGAGATGATGAGCGCGACGGCGATCATCACGAGCGACATCAGCCCGCCGACGCCGATGCCCTGGATGACGCGCACGGCGATGAGCATGTTCGTGTCGGTCGAGAAGCCGGCGATCACAGTGCCTGCGGTGAAGAGGATGAGCGAGACCTGGACGAGGATCTTGCGGTCCATGAGGTCGGCGAGCTTGCCCCAGATCGGGGTGGAGACCGCGGTCGCCAGCAGGCTCGCGGTGATGACCCAGGTGTACTGGGACTGGGTGCCGCCGAGGTCGGCGATGATGACCGGCAGCGACGTCGACACGATGGTGCCGGAGAGCACGGCCACGAACATGCCGACGATGAGGCCGGAGATCGCGGTGAAGACCTCGCGCGCCGAGCGCGCCGTCTCCGAGGATGGTGGCGTGTGGGAAGTCAAAGTGTGGTGCTCCTGCGTCAGAAAGTTGATCTGGGTCAACGATAGACCCTTAGTTGCTCCAAGTCAACTGTAGCGCGATGTCAACTAAGGTCGCACCGGCGAAGCGCGCAGCACTGGATAGGCTGACTCCGTGATCAGGGTGGCGGACGTGGCCGGCGGAATGCGAAGCGCCATCGCCCATGCCTCACGCGCCGCGATCAGTCGGCGCGCGATCCCGGCGTGGGTCGCGGCAGCCGCGCTCACCGTCCTTCTCGTGGTGGTCATCGCATCGGGCGGCCTGGAGACGGACGAGGTCGCGCCGACTCCGCTCGGTGCGGGCGAAGAGGTGCGCATGCCGTTGTATTCGATCACAGTGCTCGACGCGCAGCTGACCGACGAGGTCGAGGACCAGTCGCTGAGCGCGGACAGCGGCGAGACGCTGGTGCTCGTGAGCATGCGGATGGAGAACCTGACCGATCGTCCCATCGGAGTGGGCCGCAGCGCCGACCAGATCGCCTCACGACTCATCCACGTGGACGAATCGCTCCTCAGCCTGTCCGCGGCCCCTTCGGCAGACAGCAACGGCGTGTGGCGGAACGACGGATCCGCCGGATCCGTGATCCTGCAACCCGACGTTCCCAGCGAGGTGACCATCGCGTGGACCGCCCCAGAGGAGGCCTTCGCCGACGGTCTGATCAGCCTCGATGTCTACGACGCCGTCGAGACGCGCGGCCGGATCCTCCTGTCCGCCGACCAGATCAGCTGGCAGCGCGGCGACCTCGCCGCCAGGATCACCGTGGACACGGAGGAGCGCGAATGAGACGACTGCTCCCATGGCTCGTGGGCGGCACGCTCGCGTTGACCGCCGGTATCGTCACGGCCGTCACGCCTGGCGACGAGGTGTACCGCGCGCCGTTCCTGGTTCACGGCACCGGTGAACCCCAGACGGCGAGATCCAGCACGCTGGTCGCCACGGCGCTCGAGGCCACGTTCGCCGAACGTGTGAGCGTGGATGCGGCCGAGTGGCACGCCGATGGCAATTGGCTCGTGGTCACCGTCGCCGCGTCCGCACCGCGGACCGAGGTCGACGCCCGCATCCAGCTCGCGACCCTCCGGATCGGTGATCGCGTCTTCCAGTCGAGCGAACGCCCGGGGAACTCGATCACAGACGCCGATCTCCGCATCGGTATCGACACGGTGGGCACGCTCGCCTTCGAGCTCCCGCCGGATGCGCGCGAGGGCATGGGCGAGTTGCGCCTGACCACGTCGTACGCCACGCCAGTGCTGGGAGACGTCAACGTGCTGCAGGTGCCGCTGGACGGCCTGCCCACCGCCGAGAACATCGATCTCGAGGACCCGACCTTGGGCGCCTCATGAGCTGGTGGCGCAGACAGCGGGTAGCGCTGGCGGCACTCGTCGTCGCCGCCGTCGCGACCGTCGGCGTGCATGCCTGGCTGGATGTCCTGCCGGCGATGCAGACCCAGGCGAAGACGATGACGCAGGTGGCCGACGGCGAGAGCGTCGAGATCGCCGGTCAGACGATGTCGCTGCAGTCGTCACGCTGGGACGAGTTCGAGGCCCCGGCCGGGATGCGCACGATGAGCGTGCGCCTGGATGCCGGCGGCGGCGACGATGCGACGTGGTGCCAGGCCTTCACCCTCACGGAAGCGCAGGGCGGACGGGTGTGGCTGGATGCCCGATCCGAGCTCGACGTGCCGTTCGACGCCGGCGAGTCCTCGTGCCGGGAGGAGCCGTTCTCATACGACATCCTTGCGGTGTTCCTCGTCCCCGAGGATGCCGTCGGCCCCTTCCACTTCGACGTCCCCGGCGAGACCTCCGAAGTGGCGCGCTTCACCATCGAGGAGTGAAGGATGCTCACCGAGCAGCGGCGCTGACGCCTCACGCGAATCCAGTCGTGCCTCGGGACGCGCGATGACAGTGTCGTACGCGGTGGCCACGATCGCGACGCGCAACGGCTCGGCGACCGCGGCCACCGCGATCGTCAGGAGGGGGAGGAACGCCGACCAGAACCAGTTCTCGTGCCCGCCGATGAGCTGCAGCAGGCCGCGCGTGCCCAGTCGCTCCGCCATCGCCCAGAGCGCGTAGGCCAGCACGAAGGCGCCGAAGATCACCGGACCGCCCCTCCAGACGACGGCGATCGCCGCCCACAGGCTCTCGAAGCGCTGAAGCAACGTGCGCGACAGGGTCGCGGCTGTGCCGCGCAACGCGGCGAGTCCTCGTTCCACCGGCTTCGGCGCGGCGTCGAAGGTCGTTCCGTAGATGACTCCGGCCACGGCCAGCCATGCGGCGGGAACGAGCAGCACGGCGGCGAGCAGTCCGGAAAGCCACACCAACGCCTCCCAGACCGCGGCGATCGGGGCGATGTTCACCGCGAACCAGTCGCCGATGCTCTGCAACCAGCCCATGCCGACCGTTCCCTCCAACCACCCCTTGGCGTCCGCCCACCACTGGGCGACGAGCGTGAAGAGCATGAACGTCCAGAGGACCTCGGCGTACGCGGCGAGCGCGAGGGTCCAAGAGGGCAGGCGGTGACTGTACTTCGCGAGCAGCAGCCGAGCCGCGAGGGCGATCACCAGCACGGCGATCGGGAGGGCCCCCACCGCGACGAGGCCGCCACGGTCCGCGAGTCGCTCGGAGTCGAAGTTGGCGTCGAAGAGGGCGATGGAACTGGCGATGTTGAAGAACTCGATCAGATCGGTGTTCAGCATCCCCCACGCCGAGTAGAAGGCGAAGAACGGCAGGATCGACACGAGGATGGCGACGGCGAACTCGCGGTGTCCGTCGACCTCCGGCCGGGGCACATGCGTCAGCGATCGACGGACGGTGAGGTACATCGCGACATATGCGACGAGCTTTGCCGAGACGGCGAGCGGCAGCACCAGCAGGCCGCCGAGCGTCGTGTAGCCGCCCACGAATCCGGCCAGCTGGACGAGCAGTTGGTGCACCGCCTCTCCCCCGAGGTACCACGCGATCAGCGCGGGCCAATGCCGCGCGAGGGTGCGCCCGAACGTGCGGAGGGGCTGAGGCATGAACTCAAGGTATCGGTCGCGAGCAGTCCTTCGTGCAGACCGACTCGCGAGAGCGGCTTCGCAGCGCTGCCTGGCGCGCCCGCGCTGATACTGTGACGGCGGTGGACACTGCGTCCTGGGGCCCTGGTGAGCTGGAGAGAAACTCAAGATGAAGCGAACGTCACGGTGGCGCATCGCGCACCTCGCGATGCTGGCTGCGGTGGCCGTGCTCGTCGGGACGATCACGCCCTCGCTCGCACCCGCTGCCCCTGCGTCGGCGGCGACGGACGGCCAGATGATCTACCCGGCATCCGGCACCGTCCAGTCCAAGATCGGCGACGGCTGCCGGGGCGACTACCGCAACCATGACGGCATCGACATCTCCGGCCAGGGCGGCACCCCCATCCTCGCCGCGTACGACGGAGTCATCAAGACACGAGCCTGGAGCAACGGCTACGGCTACTACGTCGACATCCAGCACACGGCCGGATACGTGACCCGCTACGCGCACATGGTCTCGCAGGGTTCTGTCGCCCCGGGTGCGCAGGTCGTTCGAGGCCAGCAGATCGGCATCGTCGGCAGCACCGGCAACTCGACCGGCGCGCACCTGCACTTCGAGGTGTGGCGGAACGGTTCCGTGTTCACGGCGATCAACCAGGGCTTCGTCTGCCTGTCCACCGTCACGCGGGGTGGAAGGATCCCACTGGTCTTCCCCGGGCTGAGCACGGCTGCACCGGCGCCGGTGCTCTCCGGCGACTACAACGGCGACGGCAAGGCGGATCTCCTCGGGGTCGCCGCCGACAGCGACCTGCATTTCCTCGCGGGCAACGGCAGCGGCGGGTTCCTCAAAGGCTCGACCATCACCAGCGCGTGGGGCGCCCACCGCCACCTGACCCACGCGGATCTCAACGGCGACGGCCGATCCGACATGCTCGTCGCCCGCAGCGACGGAGCGCTCGAGTTCTATGCGGGCAACACCAGCGGCGGATTCGGCGCATTCAGCACGCCCGGCGCCGGGTGGTACGGGATGCTGCACGTGACGTCCGGGGCTGATTTCTCCGGAGACGGCCACCAGGACGTGCTGGGTGCTTCGGCGTCGGGCGTACTCACGCTCTACCGCGGCAACGGCACCGGCGCGCTGCCCGGTCCGCACTCGGTGATCGGCAGCGGTTGGAACTCGATCCGCTACATCGTCGGCGGCGAGTTCAACGGCGATCGACTCGGCGACATCATGGCCGTCGCGAGCGATGGCACCCTCTACTTCTATCCCGGTCTCGGCGGCCGGTTCGGAACCAGAGTCGCGGTCGGCAGCGGTTGGGGCATGATGACGGCGCTCACCGGCGGCGTCGATTACAACGGCGATCGGAAGGCCGACCTGATCGCGCGCACCGCGACGGGCGAGCTCTATCTGTATCCGGGCGACGGCACTGGCCGGTTCAAGGCCCGGATCCTCATCGGCTCCGGCTGGGGCGGGTATCTGCAGATCGAGTGACGCCACGTAGCGGAAGACGGCGTCGATGCTCGCCTTCCCTCACGCACCACTAGCGTTGGTCCCGATGATCACGATCGACGAGCACGGCGCGCGCATCACGACGGGCGCCGCCATCCCTGTCAGGAAGACGCCTGCCACGGCGGCGATCGTGCTCGCCGGCGGTCGATCCGCTCGTCTCGGCGGGGTCGAGAAGGCGACGGTGGAGATCGACGGCATCGAGCTGATCGACCACGTGTACGCCGCGATACGCGGGTGCACGCCGATCATCGCCGTGGGCCCTGAGGGGATCGCTCGGCCCGGCATCCGCGTCGTGCGGGAGTCCCCTCCCTTCGGCGGCCCGGCAGCGGCATTCGCGGCCGGACTCCTCGCGATCGCCGATACGGATGCCGTCGAGACATGGCTGCTCGCCTGCGATCTCCCCCGCGCCCCCGAACTCGTCGCGCTGCTGGCGGCGGTACCGATCCCCGACGGTGCGGACGCCGTCGTCGCCGTGGATGCTGAGGGACGGGTGCAATGGCTCGCCGGCCGCTACCGCCTCTCCGCGTTGAGGGCCGTCGTGGCGCAGCATCCCGAAACCAGCGGAATGTCGATGCGCAAGCTGTTCGATGGGCTCCGGATGCACCCCGTCGACGATGGTGGAGCCGCCGTCGACCTTGATACCTGGTCGGCCATCGAGGACTATCGAAGCACGCGAAAGGACGATCATGCCTGATTCTCCCGAAGACCTGGACGCCTGGGTGCGCACGCTCGCCGAGTCGCTGGGACTCGCTGACGACCAGCATCCGATCGGCCTGCTGCTCGACCTCACCCGTGACGCCGCGCACGGCGTCGTGCGGCCGGCGGGTCCGCTGACGACGTACCTCGTGGGCCTCGCCGTCGCACAGGGCATGACGGTCGAGGATGCCGCGACCCACGTCCGCGCGACGATCGCCGAATGGAAGGCGGCTCCGCCGCGACCTGCCTGAACGGGCCTGGACCTGCCTGAACGGGTAGGGGCAAACGGTTCGAGAGTAGGTATCGCCCTCCGCGCGGCTGGGACAGTCTGGACGTGCGGAGATCCTCCGCCCGAGAGGAAGGACGAAGATGTCTGGAAACAGAGCGGTCGCCTACGAGGGCCCTGGCGTCGTGAAGGTGATCGACACCGAGTACCCCGACTTCGAGCTTCACGACGGTCCGGGAGTGAATCCGGCGAACGTCGGCCGCAAGATCCCGCACGGCGTCATCCTCCGCACCGTCGCGACCAACATCTGCGGGTCGGATCAGCACATGGTGCGCGGGCGCACGACCGCCCCTGCGGGGCTCGTGCTCGGCCACGAGATCACCGGCGAGGTCGTCGAGGCCGGTCCGGATGTCGAGTTCATCAAGGTCGGCGACATCGTCTCCGTGCCGTTCAACATCTCGTGCGGACGCTGCCGCAACTGCAAGGAGGGCAAGACGGGCATCTGCTTGAACGTGAACCCCGATCGGCCCGGCAGCGCCTACGGCTACGTCGACATGGGCGGCTGGGTCGGCGGCCAGGCCGAGTACGTGCTGGTGCCCTACGCGGACTGGAACCTGCTGAAGTTCCCTGACCGTGACCAGGCGCTGGAGAAGATCCTCGATCTGACGATGCTCTCCGACATCTTCCCCACCGGTTTCCACGGCGCCGTCACCGCCGGAGTGGGCGTGGGTTCGACCGTCTACATCGCCGGCGCCGGCCCGGTGGGTCTCGCGGCGGCCGTCGGTGCACAGCTGCTGGGTGCCGCCGTCGTCATCGTGGGCGACATGAACGAGGACCGTCTGGCGCAGGCGCGCAGTTTCGGCTGCGAGACCATCAATGTCGGCGAGGGCGCGGTGCCCGACCAGCTCGACCAGCTGCTGGGTGCGCCGGAGGTGGATGCCGCAGTGGACGCGGTCGGATTCGAGGCGCGGAGCGAGGGCCACGGCGCCAAGGCGAAAGAGGCCCCGGCCACCGTTCTCAACTCGCTCATGGATGTGACCGCCGCTGGCGGAGGCATCGGCATCCCCGGCCTCTACGTCACAGGAGATCCCGGCGCCGTCGACGAGGCGGCCAAGGTCGGCTCGCTCTCGATCAGCCTCGGCACCGGCTGGGCCAAGTCGCTGTCGTTCACCACAGGGCAATGCCCCGTCATGCGCTACAACCGGCAGCTCATGATGGCGATCCTGCATGACAGGGCGCACATCGCCAAGGCCGTCAACGCCAAGCCGATCACGCTGGACGAGGCGCCGCAGGGCTACGCCGAGTTCGATGCCGGCGCCGCCACGAAGTACGTCCTGAACCCCAACGGATACATCGGTTCCTGAGATCTGACCAAGTCCCGGCAGGCGCCGGGCAGAAACAGAAGGAGTAGATCATGACCACCGTGAACCTCGAGGATGCGCGCCGCGTCATCGCCGCCGCAGAGCAGAAGGCCACCGAGATCGGACAGCCCATGAACATCGCGGTCGTCGATTCCGGCGGCAACCTCGTCGCGCATGTGCGGCAGGACGGCGCCTGGATCGGCAGCGTCAACATCTCGATCAACAAGGCTTGGACGTCGAAGGCCTTCGACATCTCGACGAAGGACCTCGGCGACAACTCGCAGCCGACGCAGCAGTTCTTCGGCATCCAGAACACGAACGGCGGCAAGGTCGCGATCTTCGCCGGCGGCATTCCGCTCGTGCGCGACGGCGTGGTCGTGGGCGCCGTGGGTGTCAGCGGCGGTTCGGGCGAGCAGGACCACTCGGTCGCTGAAGCAGGAGTGGCAGGGTTCTAGACATTTCCGAGAGCTCCCCGCCCGGACGGGTGGGGAGCTCTCGGGTAGGTTGGCGTCATGGACGGCGAAGATGCTTCCCCCGGAACACGCAGGCTCCTGGTCGATCTGGATCGCACGGTCGCGGATCAGGCCGATCGCCACGCGCTGGAGCTCGAGTCTCTGCTCGCGATCCTGAGATCGCCGCGGCTCGATGACCGCTCTGCCCGGTCGTCAGCGATCGACACCGCGGCGTCGGCGCTGGTGAGGTTGCGAACCGAGGCCGACGAGCAGCGCAGCTCGATACTCGAACCCGTGGTCGGAGCATTCGCACGACTGCGCAGCGACCTGCGCCCGCTCGAGCGGTTCGGCTCGCTGGAGATCCAGTTCGTCGAGCCGCCGGCCACCGGAAGGGCGCTGCCCAGCGAGGTGGCCCATGCCGCGCGGGCGATCGTGCGCAACACGATCCTCGGCCTGGTCGACGGTGGTGAGGTGAACCGCGTGCGGGTGCAGTGGGACTGCGATGGACTCAACCTCCTCGTCAGCATCCGGGACGACGGGCGCGGCAATCTGAGCGTGCACGACGAGTCGCTGCGTCCGATCGCCGAACGGGTCACATCGCTCGACGGTGTGCTGAGCGTCGACGCCACGCCGGGATGGGGTTCCTCTGTGGATGTGACGCTTCCCCTCGATCCGCGCTCCGACACACGGCCTCTGGCGAGCGGTGCGGTGCTGACCGTGCGAGAGCACGATGTGCTGCGCCTCGTCACCGCCGGCGAGCGCAACCAGGCGATCGCCAGCCAACTCGGGATCAGCGCCAACACCGTGAAGTTCCACGTGTCGAACCTGTTGCGCAAGGTCGGGGCCAGCACGCGGGCCGAGCTGACGGCGCTGGCGCTGGCGCGTTAGGCATACGCTTCCGGCTCTTCCTGAAGGGCACGGACCTCGATGCGGCACTGCAGTGCGGCCGACGCCTTCGTCGCCCATTCGACGGCCGCGTCTGCGTCAGCGGCCTCGATCACCCAGAAACCGCCGACGTAGGAGGGCGCTTCCACGAACGGCTCATCGAGCACCGCGGTCTGCCCCGACGAGACATCGACGGTCTTCGCGGTCGAGGGCGGGTGCAGGCCGCCGGCGAACACGAACGCGCCGGAGTCCTTCAGCGCCGTGTTGAACTCGTCGACTGCCGCCATGACCGCGGCGAGCTCCGCCGGGTCGAAGTCCTGCATCGACTCCATCGTCGGTTCGGTCGCGGAGTCGTGCGGCACGGTCAAGAAGTACTGAGTCATGATTGATCCTCTCGGTTCCGGGCCACAGGGTGTCGCCCTCTCACTACTACGTCGAACGGGTCAGGCCCGGATCGACATCGTGGGAGAAAAAGTTCTCATGGCGATCAGGCTGCGGAGTCGGCTCTCCGCCGGGCATCGAAGCGGCGTCGGTACGCGGACGGAGTCGTCGCGTACGCGGCATGGAAGTTCTGCCGCAGAGTCACCGGACTGGCGAAGCCGCATCTCGACGCGATGGCGTCGATGCCGAGATCGGTGAGCTCGAGCAGCCGTCGCGCCTCGTCCAGCCGGCGCTCCCGCAACCAGGCCGCAGGTGTGCTGCCGGTGTTCTCCTTGAAAGCCCGGATGAAGCTGCGAAGGCTCATCCGGGCGGCGTGCGCGAGGTCGGCAACGCCGATCCGCTCATCGAGATGCTGCGTCGCCCAGTCGAGCGCCTCGGATATCGGACTCAGCGAGTTCACCTCCGGGACGGGGCGGTCGATGTACTGCGCCTGTCCGCCACTGCGGTGGGGTGCGACGACCAGGCTGCGCGCCACCCGATTCGCCGCATCCGACCCGAGACGGGAACGGACGAGATGCAGGCATGCGTCGATGGCCGCCGCGGTACCGGCAGACGTCATCACATCGCCGTGATCGATGTACAGGACGGTGCGATCGACATCTGTTCCCGGGTGACGGGAGCTGAACTCGTCCAGCGAGCGCCAGTGGGTCACTGCGGGCCGGGAATCGAGCAGACCGCTGTCAGCCACAGGGAACGCACCGAGACAGAGCCCCGCGACGGATGCGCCGTCGCCGTGCGCACGCCGCATCATCTCGGCGAGCTGTGCACTCGGCGCCCTCAGGTCGCTGTGCCATGAAGCGATGACGATCACGTCAGCGCCGAGGGTATCCTCGAGGCCATGGATCCCGCCGATCCGATATCCCTCGTCGGTGGTGATGTCCGTACCCTGCTCGTTGAACAGGATGGTGTCCCACACCGCCAGGTGCTGGCGGGTGACCTCGCCGAACACCATCGGCGGGACCGACAGATGGAACATCGTCGCACCGTCGAAGGCGTAGACAGCGATCCGCAACTTCGGCTTTGGCGTGAATTCATCGAAACCATGCATACGTGCCAATTGTCCCACAGGGTCGGCTGAGCGAATCTGGATGACAAGATCCGCTCACAACCCCAGGAGAATCATGCCCGCTCCCCGCCGCGCCCTCGTCGTCATCGACCCCCAGCAGGAGTACTTCACCGGACGCCTTCGCATCCAGCATCCGCCGCGCGAGGAATCGATCCAGCGCATCGCCGACGCGATCGACGCCGCGGAACGCGTGGGAATCCCGGTGGTCATGGTGCAGCACACCGCAGGAGACGACGCCCCCGTGTTCAATCCGACGACGCCGGACTTCCGGCTCCACGCGTCGCTCGAGAACCGCGATTCGACCGGGTGGAAGACGATCGTCAAGCAGTACAGCTCGGTCTTTCCCGGCACCGGCCTGCACGAGTGGCTCGTCGAGAATCAGGTCGACACGATCACCCTCGTCGGATACATGACGAACAACTGCGTGCTCGCCACGGCTGCCGATGCCGAGACCCGCGAACTCACCGTCGAGGTCATCTCGGATGCGACCGGCGCCATCGACATCACCAACGAAGCGGGATCTGCCAGCGCCGAGACAGTGCACACGACGCTGATGACACTGCTGAACTCGAGCTGGGCGGCCGTCGCGCCGACCGACGCCTGGGTCGAAGCCCTCGAGACGGGCGCCGTGCTTCGTCGGGGGAATCTGCCCGAATCGGCCGCGCTGGGTGCGGCCGCGCACGCCTGACGCGCCCTCTTGCGGGCCGCTCAGCCGTTGTCGGCGTCCACCGATCGCAGGTCGTAGGCATCTCGCGCGACGAGCACTTCCTCGATGTGGTGCTCGGCCCACCGCCCGAGGGCGGTGAGCGGCTCGCGAAGAGTGAGGCCGAGCGGTGTGAGTTCGTACTCGACCCGAGGAGGCATCTGGTCGTACGCGGTGCGCGTCAGCAGTCCGTCGCGCTCGAGGTCCCGAAGAGTGTCGGCGAGCACCTTGGCACTGATGCCGCCCACCCGTTCGCGGATGGCGCCGAACCGCGCCGGACCATCGCTCAGCGCGATCACGATCATGGCGGTCCATTTGTTCGCGACCCTCGCCAGAGAGGTGCGCGAAGGGCAGCTGGCCAACATGACGTTCCACACCGGATCGGACATCAGGATCTCTTTTCATAGTTACGTTGAGGTAACAGGTTACCAAATGTAATCATGAAGTCTCACCCACGATGAAGGAGAACCCATGATCAGTCCCACACCCGCGACCGTTGCGGCCACCTACTTCGACGCACTCGGCCGGGGCGATTTCCCCACCGTCATGGCGCAGTTCGGCGAGGACGTGGTCTGGCATCAGCCGGGCGCGCACCGCTTCTCCGGCACGCACACGGGCCCGCACGGCGTCGGCGCCCTCCTCGGCGGAATGACCGAGGCCAGCGAAGGCACCTTCGCGCTCGCCGTCACCGGTCCGGCCATGGTCAACGGTGAGTTGGTCGCCGTACCCGTCCGCTTCTCAGGGAGCCGGGCGGATGCCGCGATGGACATGGCCGGCGTCGATCTGCTCACCGTCCGCGACGGAAAGATCGTCGAGGTGCACCTGTTCTCCGAGGATGCCACGACCGAAGACGCGTTCTGGGGCCAGGGCGCGACCGGCGAAGAGTCCTGAGCGCTCGCCCACAGCGGCTGACAGGCGGCGGGGTTCGAGGGAGGATGGAGTCATGACCGTCCAGCCCCTCGAAGCCCGCCCATGGCTCGATTCCTATCCGGAGGACGTCCCCGCCGAGATCGGGGAGCCGACGCAGACGCTGCCCCAGATGATGGCGGAGAGCGTGAAGTCCTTCGGGAAGCGTCCGGCGCTCGAGTTCTTCGGCGCCGTCACGTCGTATCGCCGGCTCGGCGAGCAGATCGACCGCGCGGCGGAGGGCCTTCGACGGCTCGGCGTCGGCCAGGGCGACCGCGTCGCCCTGGTGCTGCCCAACTCTCCGCAGCACGTCGTCGCCTTCTATGCGGCGCTCCGCCTCGGCGCGATCGTGGTCGAGCACAACCCGCTCTACACGCCGCGCGAGCTCAGGCACCAGTTCGAAGATCATGGTGCCCGCGTCGCGATCGTCTGGGACAAGGCGGTCGACAAAGTTGCCGATTTCCCGGCGGATCTCAGGATCGACCACATCATCAGCGTCGACATCACTGAGGCGATGCCCTTCTCGAAGCGTCTGGCGCTGCGTCTGCCGGTGCCGAAGGCCCGCGCGGCCAGGGCGAAGTTGACCAGTACTCCGAAGGCGCGGCGCGTCGTCGCGTGGAAGAGCCTCGTATCGCACCGGCGGCTCGCACGGCGCACCGCCGGGCCCGCGCTGCACGACACGGCGCTGCTGCAGTACACGAGCGGAACGACAGGCACGCCAAAGGGAGCGATCCTCACGCATTCGAACCTGCGCGCGAACGCGATGCAGGGTCGAGCATGGGTGCCGGGGCTCGTCGACGGCCAGGAGACGTTCTACGCGGTGCTGCCGCTGTTCCATGCCTACGGCATGACGCTCTGCCTCACCTTCGCGATGAGCATCGGGGCGAAGCTGGTGCTCTTCCCGGCGTTCGATCTGGGGCTGGTCACCGAGGCGTCGCGGTCGAGCCCGCCCACCTTCCTCCCCGCCGTGCCGCCGATCTACGACGCACTCGCGCGCGCGGCATCCCGCGGAACCATCGATCTGTCCACGGTCCGGTTCGCGATATCGGGAGCGATGAGCCTTCCTGTCGCCACGGTGCAGCGCTGGGAGGAGGCGACGGGAGGTCTCCTCGTCGAGGGTTACGGGATGACCGAGAGCTCGCCGGTCGCACTCGGCAATCCGATGGGTCCGACCCGCCGTCCCGGCACGGTCGGTGTGCCGTTCCCGAGCACGGAGATCCGCGTCGTGGATCCCGCCGACCCGGCCGTCGACATGCCGACCGGCGAGCGCGGCGAGCTCCTCGTCCGCGGCCCGCAGGTCTTCCAGGGCTACTGGGCGCGACCGAGCGACACCGCCGACGCTCTGCTCCCGGACGGCTGGCTCCGCACGGGAGACATCGTCGAAGTCTCGGCCGACGGGTTCGTGACCATCGTCGACCGACTGAAGGAACTCATCATCACCGGCGGATTCAACGTGTCGCCCAGCGAGGTGGAGAACGCGCTGGAGGCGCATCCGGACATCACCGCTGCCGCAGTCGTGGGGCTTCCGAGATCGAGCGGGGGCGAGGAGGTCGCCGCTGCCGTCGTGCTGCGCGAGGGCGCCGCGCTCGACACGGATGCCCTGCGTGATTTCTGTCGCACCCGCCTCACTCCGTACAAGGTGCCCCGGCGCATCGTCGTCGTGGAGGATCTGCCTCGCTCGCTCATCGGCAAGGTGCTCCGCCGCGAGGTGCGGGAGCGGTTGCTCGCGTAGTCGGTACCGATACCGCTTCAGCCCCTCAGCGGTACGACGTCCATGGATCGTCGCGGACGCGCTCGTCGACGGCGACCGCGTCGTCTCCGACGATGACGCGCCACTCGCCCTGTTCGACGGCGTTCAGGATGGCCTCCGCAGCTGATGCGCTCGAGACCGGTTCGTAGTCGGCGAACAGCGAGCCGAGTGCGCGGCGCCAGCTGCGCGGCGGTGCGGGCATCCCCGTGCGAACGTGACCCGGAAGGACCAGGACAGCCGAGAGGTGCGGAGCATTCCGTTGGAAGTCGACCACGAGGGACTCCGTGAAGCCGCGTACCGCGAACTTCGCCGACGAATACGCCGAGTGCGGCGTCCGCGACCCGAGGCTGGCCCAGAGCGCGTTCACGGACGCCGTGTTCACGACGGCTCCTCGATCGGCGACCATCAGCATCGGGAGGAACGCGCGAGTGCAGTTGTAGGTGCCGTCCCAGGACACCTCGAATGTGCGCTCCCATTCTTCCTCGGGCGAGGTGACGAAGGACATCCCGCCGACGGCGCCGGCGTTGTTGAACAAGAGGTGCACGGCGTCGGTGTCGTGCGCCCCGGCGACCTCGCGCTGCGCCCGGCGTACTGCATCACGATCCGCGACGTCGCAGACATGACCGGTGACACGGATCGCGGGGTCGAGGTGCTGCGCATCACGCACCGCAGCATCCAGTGCAGCACTGTTCAGATCGATCGCGGCGACGTGCACGCCTCTGCGCACCAGTTGATGCACCAGCGCTTGCCCGATACCCGATGCCGCCCCGGTCACGACAGCGAGGCGACCTTCGAACTTCCCGAATGGTGGCATGGGCTCACGTTAGTCGCTGGCGGCTTCAATCCTCAGGCGGATCATCCACCTGCCGGTTGTCTTCCGCGCTTGCTCGCGGGATCACTCGGATCCCTGCGATGCGTCGGCGATCCATGGCGACGACCTGGATCGTCGCTCCAGGAACCTCGATGGCGTCGCCGATACCGGCCAGGCGGCCCAGACGTTCGGTCACATAGCCGGCGATGGTGTCGGAAGACCCGCGTGCCAATGCGAGACCCGTGGCTTCCTCGAAGTCCTGCAGATTGAGCCGCCCGTCCACGACGCCACCGGTCGTGGCGGGGTGCGCGGCGGTGTCGTACTCGTCGAAGATCTCCCCGACGACTTCTTCGACGAGGTCCTCCAGCGTGACGATCCCGTCGGTGCCGCCGTACTCATCGACCACGACCGCGATCTGCTGCCCTTCGGCTCGCATTCGAGTCAGGGTCGGCAGCACCCGCGCGGTCGAGGGCAGGTAGGGGATCGGGCGGATGAGGGGTTCCATGGTCCGACCGGGGTCGTCGGCGACGGCTTCGAAGAGGTCACGGACGTGGATGAAGCCGATGATGTCGTCGATGGACTTGTCGGAGACCGGGTACCGCGAGAACGGCAGCTCTCGGACCTGGTCGACGGCGTCGCCGATGATCCCCGTCGCGTCGAGAGCCACGACCTCCGGACGAGGACGCATGACCTCGCTGATCTGACGATCGCGGAGTGAGAGAACATCGTCGAGAATCCGTCGTTCGTCGTCGGGCAGACCCTGGTGCGAGGCCACGATGTCTCGGAATTCCTCTTCGCTGAGCTCGTCGGCAGTCTTGTGAGGGTCGCCTCCGAGCAGTCTCACGAGCGCGTTCGTGGAGATCGACAGCAGCCAGATCACGGGCCGCATGATCGTCGCGAACACATCGAGGATGGGCGCGACAGCGTAAGCGAACTGCGCGTTGCGCTGAATCGCGAGACGCTTGGGCGCCAGTTCGCCCAGCACAAGCGAGAGGTACGCGATGATCAGCGTGAGGAGTACCGTCGCGAGTGTCATCGCGAGCGGTGCCGGCGCACCCCAGAGCTCGAAGAGGGGCGCGACCGAGGGGGCGATCGAGGTGGCTCCGTATGCGGCCGACGCGAAGCCCGCGACCGTGACGCCGATCTGGACGGCGGAGAGGAACGTGTTGGGGTTGCGTGCCAGGCCGGCGACCTTCATGCCCCGTTTGCCGCGGGCGGCGATCATGTTGACCTGGCTCTCACGAAGCGTGACGAGCGCCATCTCGGTGGCGGCGAACACACCGCCGACGAGAACGAAGATGATGACGAGGGCGATGTTCCAGGCGAGGTCGCCCATCAGCGGGCCGAACCGTCCGGCCTCATGGAGGGTGCGCCCGGGGTCACCCGGGCGCCGGGACAATCGGAGTCAGTTGATCTTTCAGAACGATGGGCAGATCTCACGAGAGTTCCTTCTTTGTCGTGGTCGTGATCGTGGTTGGTTCGTGGGCATGCGAATCGGGTGCGGCGTGCGGTCGGTCGCCCCGTGTCTTGATCAGGCTGGCCACGGTGGCCACGGTGATCGTCAGCGCGATGAACAGCAGAGAGAACCAGATGGGGATCTCCGGCGCCCATTCGAAAGGCCGGCCGCCGTTGATGAACGGCAACTCGTTCACGTGCATGGCGTGCAGGACCAGCTTGACACCGATGAACGCGAGGATGACAGCCAACCCCTGTGCGAGGTACACCAGCCGCTCGAGCAGCCCGCCGATGAGGAAGTACAGCTGGCGCAGCCCCATGAGAGCGAACGCGTTCGCGGTGAAGACGATGTACGCCTGCTCAGTGAGTCCGTAGATGGCGGGGATCGAGTCGACCGCGAAGATCAGATCGACGAAGCCGATCGTGACGATCACCAGGAGCATCGGTGTCACGAAGCGCTTGCCGTCCCTCTTGACGGTCAAGCGGTCACGATCGTAGGTGTCGCTGACCGGAAGATGGCGGCGGATGAATCGCATGAACCTGCCGTCGGCGGGGTTGGAGTCGCTGTGTGCGAACGCCTGTCGATATGCGAGGAAGAGCAGCAGCGCTCCGAAGAGATAGAACACCCACGAGAAGTTCTCGATCAGAGCCGCCCCGACGGCGATGAAGACACCGCGCAGCACGAGGCCGATGATGATGCCGATCATCAGCACCTTCTGCTGGTAGATCCTCGGCACCGCGAAGCCGGTCATGACGATGAGGAACACGAACAGGTTGTCAATCGACAGCGCCTTCTCCGTCAGATAGCCGGCGAAGTACTCGCCCCCGTAGTCCCAACCGGACACCATCCCGATGCCCACGCCGAACACCAGCGCGAGGCCGATGTAGAACGCCGACCAGCGCGCGGACTCACCGATCGTCGGCTCGTGGGGTGTACGGACATGAGCGAAGAATTCGTAGACGAAGAACGCGATCGTGATCGCGATCGTGACGCCCCACACGAGAGGGGTGATTTCCAAGGAGAGCTCCAAACCTGGCGTGACTGATCACAGCCAAGGTCTTCTCCATCTCCTGATCGGAGACCGGCGGCCCGGGATGCGCCCTGCATCCGTAGTGACGAGCCGACCGTGCCGGAGTACTCCCCTTGGACTTCAAAGCCTAAGGGACCTGGCTATCGACTTTCTGAGAAACCGCCGCGCTCTGCGTGCCCGAGTGCTCGTCCGTTGCGCGGACGCCCGGAACACGACGAAACCCCCTCACGAGGAGGGGGTTTCCATGGCGGTGACGGTGGGATTTGAACCCACGGTAGGGGTGAACCTACACAACATTT
The DNA here is from genome assembly GCF_054779995.1 of Microbacterium shaanxiense. NCBI lineage: Bacteria > Bacillati > Actinomycetota > Actinomycetes > Micrococcales > Microbacteriaceae > Microbacterium > Microbacterium shaanxiense. Next base: position 253,393 of record NZ_BAAGXE010000003.1, read on the forward strand.
CGAGTGTTGCACCTTCGGCCGCTCGGACACGTCACCGCGGAAGAGTTTACGCGACGACGGGCCGCCGCGCGAATCGGCGCGTTCGGGGCACGAGACCGAGTCTGCGGCACGAGGCGTGGCGTGCGCGGCTCGGTCTCGTGCCGCAAACTCGGTTTCGCGGAGCGGCCGGCGCTCACCAGGCCGCGGCGACCTCCGCGTGCGTGCGCAGGATCCCCTCGGTGCTGCCCTCCGGAGCCCGCCCGATGCCGCACTCCGTCGCCACGCCGAATGCCGGGGCGACGGCGGATGCCGCGGCGATCCGCCGCTGCGCCCCTTCAGCGCCGTCCTCCCGGTGCACGAGCCCCAGGTACAGCTCCGCGACCGGTGCGAGCGAGGCGAGCGGCGCGAAGTACTCCGCGTCGTCGCGCGCGATCGGCACCGGCAGGTGGAGCCAGCTCAAGTCACGATCCGCTGCTGCGACCACGGCGTTCGCGTAGCGGACGAGGGTCCCGGCATCCTTCGGCTCGAAGAAGTGCTTCTCGCCGGCATCGCCGTAGCAGAGGTGCACGCCCACCTCGACGCCGGCGGGCACGGCGTCGACGAGGGAAGCGAGCCGCGAGACCAGTCCGTCGAACGGGTCGCCCTCCCACCAGCCCTCCATCACCCTGCCGTATCCGGCGGCGCGCTCGATGATGCCCATCTCGCTCGCGACGTCCCACTGCACGGCGAGGTCCTCGTGCGGAACCGCGGCGAGGATCTCGTCCAACTCGCGCAGCATCGCCGCCGTGTACACCGGCTCGAACGCCGCACGGTCATCGCCGGAGAAGTACGACGAGATGACGGCGACCGGTGTCGGCAGCGACACCTGGAAGCGGATGCCGGCGGGCACCGCCCCTTCGTCGCGCAACCGCGTGAACACCGCGTACGACTCGATCGCGGCATCCGCGTAACCCAGCGGAGGCAGCACGATGCCCGCCGCGTCCACGCCGTCCGCGATGCGCAGCGGCCGCGCATCCAGTCCGGCCTTGAACGGGATCGGCTCATCGCCCACGCGCTCGATGCCGTCTGCCCGGCCGAGCACGTCGGGCTGGAACATGATCCAGTGGAACCTCTTGCCGACCTCGCCGTCAGGAATGCGCTTCAGCCGATCGCCCAGCAGCTCGGCGACTGTGCGCATCGTCGTCTCGGCATCGTCGTAGTTCATACTGCCCACGAGAAGGGCGCCCTGCGGCTGATTCATGCTTCAAGGCTATCCGCCGACGCGACCTCGGTCGCGGCATCCTGCGCCTTCGACGCCCGCTGGTTAGGATGGCCTTACGAGCGGACGGAGACGCCGGCCCGGAAAGGTTCACCACATGAGCTTCATCACGTCATCGGCGCTGCAGGAGACGGGTTACGTCGCCCTCGACCGGTACGACCAGGCGGCCGACCCCGCCGAGTGGCTGGACCTCGAGTACGTCGGCTGGCGCTCTTCCGGCATCACCCGCTTCGCGCCCCTCGCGAGCTACGCGGGTGACATCGAGTGCAACGGCTTCTGGAACCACACGCCCCCGCGCACCGACAAGGACGGCGTCTGGATCCCGTCGCAGGTCGAGAAGGCGCCCAACCTCGCCCGACGCGCGCAGGAGCCCGGCGCCAACGTCGGACGCTGCCGCGTGATCGAGCTCCAGCCGAACTCCTACGCCGACGCGATCTACAACCTGCACCAGGACGACAACAACCGCATGAACGAGGACGGCGGCGGCTGGGTCGTGCGCGCCTGGTTCAACCTCACCGACGACCCGGACTCGCTCCTCATCCTGCGCGAAGACCGTTTCGACCCCGGCACCGAAGTGCGACTGCCGCTGCCCGCCGGCAGCCGCATCATCGTCGACACGCAGCGCTTCTGGCACGCCGTCTGGCACCGCGGCCCCGCGCCGAGATACTCGCTCATCACCTCGTGGACGTCCGGTCCGCAGCTCGACGCGTACATCGAGCAGAACCATGGCGATCAGCATCCGCAGAGCGTCGCGCTCGATCCGGAGATGATCGATGCGGCTCAGGTCGAGATGCACCGCCGCATCGAGGAGCGCCGCAAGACGTTCGAGGCGCAGGGCATCGTGATGGAGCCGCCCGCCGACCTGTACAGCTGAGGCCTCCCCTCAGACCGTGCGGCCGCCCTCGATCCGCACGACTCGGTCGACGGTTCCCGCCGGCGGCTCGACGTGGGAGATGAGCAGCACGGACTGCTCCCCTGCCGCGCCCAGCAGATCACGCAGCAGGGCATCGGATGCTTCGGGATCGACCCCTGCGGTCGGCTCATCCAGCACGAGCACGGGGAATCCGCGCAGCAGCGCCCGCGCGAGTGCGATCCGCTGGGCCTGACCGCCCGACACCAGCGCGCCGCGATCGCCGACGCGTGCATCCAGTCCGCCGCGGTCGCGCACCCATGTGCCGAGCCCGACCCGATCGAGCGCGGCGAGCAGCTCATCATCGGTCGCGGTGTCGCGCGCGAAGAGCAGGTTCTGACGGATGTCCTCGTCGAACAGCTGCGGGCTCTGCTCGCACAGCCCGACGATGCGCCGAAGGGCCGGCCCGGACAGCGTCGCGGCGTCCGTCCCGCCGATCGTGTATTCGCCGTCCGCGCGGAGAAAACCGACCAGCACCGAAGCCAGTGAGCTCTTGCCCGCCCCGCTCGGCCCCGACACGAGCACCCGCTCACCGGGGGCGAGATCGAACGTCACGCCGCGCAGCGCCGGCGCGCCACCGGGCCATGACGCGGTCACATCGCGCAGATGCAGCGCAGCACCTGTCGGGGACTCGTCGGTCCCGGCATCCGATCGCAATTCCATCGGCACAGCGGAAGGCAGTACGTCGACGATGCGCTGCGCGCTCGTCCGTACGCTGCGCCACGACGACGCCGCGATCGGCACGGCGCCGAACACCTCGAAGACCACCATCGGCACGAGCACGACGACCGCGAGCCACGGCCCGTCGATCGCGCCGGACGCCAGGCCAGGGGCTGCGACGGCAATCGCCCACACCGATGCCGCCCCGGCGAGCACCGAGACGACGCCGGCCGCCACGGCCTGCGCCAGTGATGCGCGGGTGACGGCGCGACGAAGAGCCGCGTCGGCCCGTGCGACGCGTGAACGGGCCTCGGGCTCAGCCCCGTAGGCGAGCAGCACGTCCAGGCTGCCGAAATAGTCGACGACGGATGCCGAGAGCTCGGCGCGCAGCGACGACAGCTGCTTCTCCGCCCGTGAACCGAACACCCAGCCGAGTCCGATCGCGACCAGAGCCGCCGCAGCGAGGCACGCTGCCAGAGTGAGGGCGGCCGGCGGCGACACGAAGGCGACGAAGGCCACTGCTCCGACGGCGACGACCCCCGTCACCACGAGCGGCTGCACCACGCGCAGCGGCAGGTTCTGCAGGTTCTCGACATCGTCGACGAGCGCGGAGAGCACCTGTCCGCGATCCGTCCTGCCCAGGCCCGCGGGTGACAGCGGGATGAGCCTGCGCACCATGTCGGAACGCGTCGTGGCCAGCTGGCGCAGCGCCGCATCGTGGCCGGAGAGCCGCTCCAGGTAGCGGAACACCGCCCGCGAGACCGCGAAGAACCGCACACCGACCACCGCGACGGACAGCGGCACCAGCGAGTCGACGATCGAGGCGCTGACGATCAGCCAGCCGCTGACCGCGAGCAGGCTCACCGCGGCCGCGGCCGAGAGCACACCCCAGATCACGCCGGGCAGGAAACGGCGCACGGGCGGCTGCGCGAGGGCGAGGATGTCGCGGACGTTCGTCATACCCGCACCCCCAGCGTCACGATCTGATCAGCGATGGCACGAGCCGTGCGGCGGTGCGAGACGAGCAGGATCGTGGCTCCGGCATCCGCCCGGTCGCGCAGCGCTGTCCACAGCCGCGCCTCGGTGTCTGCATCGAGCGCACTCGACGGCTCATCCAGCGCGAGCACTCGCGCGGGGACGGCTGCGTGCCGGTGCAGTGCCCGCGCGACGGCGACGCGCTGCGCCTGCCCGCCTGACAGCCCACTCCCCTGCACGCCGAGTTCCTGGGCCGGGTCGAGATCGGCCGCGCACGCGGCGTCGAGAGCAAGGCGGATGCCGTCGGCATCCGGATCCGCGTCGCCCAGCGCCACGTTCGAGGCGATCGTGCCCTGCATCAGTCCCGGTGCCTGCCCGGCCCATGCGACCCAGTCGGAGGGGGCGAGGGTGCGGATGTCGTCGCCCGCGAACGTGGCAGTGCCCTCGAACTCGGCTGCGCCGCGCAGAGCAGCCAGAAGGCTGGACTTTCCGGAGCCGCTCGGGCCTTCGATCAGTGTGATCGAGCCCGGGTGCGCGGTGAATGAGACTGGTGGGAGGTCGCGGACACGGAGGTCGACCAGGCATAGTTCCGGAGATCCTGCCCCCAAACGGGGTTCCGGCGCCGGCTGAACAGGGACCGGCGAAGAAGCTGCGGAGTTGTGCGGGTCGGTGGTCGTCCACAACTCCTCAGAATCCGGCTCCGACCGTGCCGAACCGGTCGAATCGACCCGATCCGGCGCATTCTTTGAGGAGTTATGAACCGACAACGGGCCGGCACCCGCTGCATCCAGCACCTCGAACACGTCCTCGGTCGCCGCCACCCCCTCGGCGGCGGCGTGGAACTGCACGCCGACCTGCCGGATCGGCAGGAACGCCTCGGGCGCGAGCAGCAGCACGAACAGCCCGATCTCGAGCGGCATGTCCCCCGCGAGCAGCCGGAAGCCCACGGTGACCGCGATGAGGGCGACGGCGAGCGATGCGAGCAGCTCCATCGCGAAGCCGGAGAGGAACGAGAACCGCAGCACCTTCATCGTCTCGCGCCGGTACTGATCCGCCGTCGCCTCGATCCGCGTCGCGGCCCGCCGGTCGCGCCCGAACAGCCGCAGCGTCGCGAGCCCCTGCACGGTGTCTGCGAAGCGCGCGGCGAGATGCTGCAGCGTCTCCCATTGCCTGCGCTGCACCGTGCGCGTCGCGATGCCGATGAGGATGAGGAACAGCGGGATCAATGGCAGAGTGATCGTCGCGATCAGACCGCTGGGCCAATCCCGCCACCACATCACCAGAACGATCACCGGCGTCGCGATCACGGTCAGAACGAGCTGCGGCAGATACCGCGAGAAGTAGGTGTCCAGCGCCTCCAGCCCGTGCCCTGCCGTGACGGCGAGGGAGGCTTGGTTGCGCTGCGCCAGCCAGCCCGGTCCGAGCCGTCCGATGGCTCCGATCAGCGCCGACCTCAACTGCATGCCGGTGCGGGCCGCGGCGGCCGTGCCGGCGGCGTCGGATGCCGCGATCAGCGCGCCGCGCAGCAGCGCGAGTCCGAGCAGCCAGACCAGGGACGCCACGACAGGACGCCCGGCCAGGGCGCCGGTGACGGCATCCGTCAGGAACCACGCGAACGCGATGACGACCGCGGTCTGCAGCACGCCGATCACCGCGGCGAGGACGAAGAACCCTCGTGCGGCGCCGGCGTACCGCAGCAGCCTCGGATCGACGGGTTTCACGCGTGCGCCGGCGCCCCCTCGATCGATGCGCGAGTGACGCGCTTGCGGAACACCCAGTATGTCCAGCCCTGGTACAGCAGCACCAGGGGCAGGGCGACCAGGGCCGTCCAACTCATGATCGTGAGCGTGTACTCGGTGCTCGATGCGTTGGCGATCGTGAGGCTGTACGCCGGGTCGATCGTCGACGGCAGCACGTTCGGGAACAGCGCGGCGAACAGCATGACGACGGCGAACAGCGTGGTGGCCGCACCGAATCCGAATGCCCAGCCCTCCCGTCCGCGCAGGTTCGACACGATCGACAGCACCAGCGACACCGCGGCGAGCGCCGCGAGCACCAGGACCACGAGCGAGAAGTGCGCGGTCACCGTCCACGCCAGGAACACCGCCGCGACCACGAGCGTCACGACACCCGCGCGGAAGGCGAGTCGCCTGGCATCCGCTCGCAGCTGACCGTCGGTCTTGAGCGCGACGAAGGTCACGCCGTGCGTGAAGAACAGCAGCAGCGTCACGAGGCCGCCGAGCAGTCCGTAGGGGTTCAGCAGATCGAACACCGTCCCGATGAACACGTGCCGTTCGGCCAGGGCCACGCCCTGCACGATGTTCGCGAACGCGACGCCCCAGAGGAAAGCGGGCACGGCCGAGCCGATCACGATCATGCGGTCGAAGCGCGCCTTCCAGCGCGCATCGTCTCGCTGGTGCCGGTACTCGAACGAGACGCCGCGCAGGATGAGGGTGAGCAGGATGAGCAGCAGCGGCAGGTAGAAGCCGCTGAACAGCGAGGCATACCACTCGGGGAACGAGGCGAACAGGCAGGCACCCGCCACGATCAGCCAGGTCTCGTTGAGGTCCCAGACCGGGCCGATGGTGTTGATGACCTGCCGCCGCGACACGTCGTCACTGTTCTTGCCGACGCCGCCGAGGAACGGCAGCGACATGCCGACGCCGAAGTCGAATCCGTCGAGGACGAAATAGCCGACGAAGAGGAAGGCGATGATGCCGAACCAGAGTGTGGCGAGATCCATGATGTCCGTCCTTCCTCTCAGTACACGACCGACGCGACTTGAGAAGTCTCGTCATGGGGTTGCTCATCGGTGTCCGGGCCCTTCTGGGCCGCCCGGATGATCAGGCGCACCTCGACCACGGCGAGCGCCGCGTAGATCGCTGTGAAGGCGATCAGCGAGATCAGCACCTCGAGACCCGACGTACCGGGCGAGACGCCGTCGCGGGTGCTCATCAGCCCGAACACGATCCAGGGCTGGCGCCCCATCTCGGTGAAGACCCAGCCGACGATGTTCGCGAGCAGGGCGAGCGGGTACGACCAGATCGCGAGCTTCCACATCCACTTCGCGGGCGGGTTCTTGGCGTTCTTGCGCGTGACCCAGAGGCCGACGAGGGCGATGAACGCGTGCAGCATGCCGAGGCCGATCATCCAGCGGAACGCCCAGTAGGTGATCCACAGCACCGGCGCGAAGTTGTCGATGCCGAGGTCCGCGTACTGCACCGCGTATTCGGCGTTGAGATCGTTGATACCGTGCACGCAGGCGTCGAGAGTGTGCGTCGACAGCAACGACAGCAGATACGGCACGCGGATCGAGAACAGCTCCGAACTGCCGTCCGGCGTGCCGAGCGTGAACAGGCTGAACGAGGCGTCCGCGCCGCAGACCGTGTCGAAGGTCGCCTCGGCCGCCGCCATCTTCATCGGCTGCGCGGCGTACATGGCCAGTCCCAGTTGGTCGCCTGTGAGCGCCACGCCGGCGGTGGAGACCAGCATCCCCCATAGTCCGAACTTCAGCGAGATGCGCATGGTGTCGGCGTGCTGGCCGCGCATGAGGTGCCATGCGGACACCGAGATGATGACTCCGGCGGCGAACATGAACGCGCCGAAGATCGTGTGCGGGAATGCGGCGACTGCGACCGGGTTCGTCAGCAGCGCCCAGATGTCGACGAGCTCTGCACGGTTCGTCACGGGGTTGTACTCGTAGCCGACCGGATTCTGCATGAACGCGTTGGCGGCGATGATGAAGTACGCCGAGAGGACGCTGCCGATCGAGACGCACCAGATGGTGGCCAGGTGCAGCTTCTGCGGCAGCTTGTCCCATCCGAAGATCCACAGACCGATGAAGGTGGCTTCGAAGAAGAACGCCAGCAACCCCTCGAATGCGAGCGGAGCACCGAAGACGTCGCCGACGAAGCGCGAGTAGTCCGACCAGTTCATGCCGAACTGGAACTCCTGCACGATGCCGGTGACGACGCCCATCGCGAAGTTGATGAGGAAGATCTTCCCGAAGAACCGCGTGAGGTGCAGATAGTGGATCTTGCCGGAGCGCACCCACGCCGTCTGGAAGATCGCGGCCGAGGTGGCCATGCCGATCGTGAGGGGCACGAACAGGTAGTGGTAGATGGTCGTCAGACCGAACTGCCATCGGGAAAGAACCAGTGGATCAAGCCACTCCATCAGAGGACTCCTTCTCTCGAAGGTGCATCGCGTGCACCCGGGAGTGGGCCGGAATCGGCCCGCAGACGAGACGTCGTTGGCGTTGATTCCAGTATCCCGTGAGCCCGTTCGGCATGTGAGCGGATCGGGGGTTTGTGCGATAGGGATGTCGGATGCCGTCGATAGCGGCCGGACATCGATGGCGGTGCGGACGATGCTGTCGGATGCCGCGGCTAGCCTGTAGACATGGCAACCCGTCGCCCCGCTCCCCCGGCATTCGTCTGCACCGAATGCGGATGGACGACCTCCAAGTGGGTCGGCCGCTGCGGCGAGTGCCAGCAGTGGGGCACCGTGCAGGAGCAGGCCGCGAAGACCGGCATCCTGCGCCAGATGACCCCGCTCGCTCCGGGAGCGGAGCGCGCTGCGCGCCCCATCACCCAGATCAGCACGATCGACACCCCTCGTCGCTCCAGCGGCGTCGGCGAGTTCGATCGGGTGCTCGGCGGCGGCATCGTGCCAGGGGCGGCGATCCTGCTGAGCGGCGAGCCCGGCGTCGGCAAGTCGACACTGCTGCTCGAGGTCGCCGCGCAAGCTGCGCGCGGCGGTCGTCGGGTGCTGTACGCGAGCGCTGAGGAGTCGCAGGCGCAGGTACGGCTGCGCGCCGACCGCACCGGTGCGCTGCACGACGAGCTGTACCTCGCGAGCGAGACCGATCTCGCCACGATCCTCGGCCACATCGACGCGGTGAAACCCCAGTTGGTGATCATCGACTCGGTGCAGACCGTGGCATCCTCCCTCTCCGACGGCGCTGCGGGCCAGCCCAGCCAGGTGCGCGAGGTCGCTGCCACCCTGATCCGGGTGGCGAAGGAACGGAGCCTCCCGATCATCATCGTCGGTCACGTCACGAAAGACGGGCAGGTCGCGGGTCCTCGCATCCTCGAGCACCTGGTCGACGTCGTCTGTCATTTCGAGGGAGATCGGCAGACCGCGCTCCGGTTCATCCGTGCGCTCAAGAACCGCTTCGGCCCCACCGACGAGGTCGGCTGCTTCGAGATGACCGGCGACGGCATCGCCGAGGTGCCGGACCCCAGCGGGCTGTTCCTCGGCCACGGATCGACCGAGCCCGGCACGTGCGTCGCGATCTCGATGGAGGGCCGTCGCGCTCTGCCCGTCGAGGTGCAGGCGCTGACGGTGGAGTCCACGGCCCCGAATCCGCGACGAGTGGTGTCAGGGCTCGACTCGGCGCGGGTCGCCATGGTGCTGGCGATCCTCGAGAAGCGCGGACGCATCCCCACCGGAAAGCTCGACGTCTACGTGTCCACCGTCGGAGGGGTTCGGTTCACCGAGCCCGCGGCCGATCTCGCGATCGCGATAGCCGTCGCGGGATCCATCCAGCAGTTCTCCGTGCCGCGCACGATCGCAGCGGTGGGAGAGCTCAGTCTTGCCGGCGAGGTGCGCGCGGTGACGCAGGCGGCCCAGCGACGGTCTGAGGCGAAGCGGCTCGGCTACGAGCAGGTCATCGACGAGCGTTCGAAGTCGCTGGATGCTGCGCTCAACGACGTGAGATCGCGCAGCAGGGCGTCGCACCCTGCGAAGCCGCGTCGAGAGTCGGACGCCCCGCCGTTCTGACTGAGCGCGGCAGAGCACGCGGACTGGAGCACGCGGCAGAGCACGCGCTCAGGCGTCGAGGGCGGCCAGCAGCTCGTCCGGCGACGCCTGCATCGGATGCGGTCCGGCGATGTCGAGGAACACCGTGGTGATCGTCTCCCGATGACTCGTCAGGAACGACCGCAGCCACTGGGGCGAGTAGATGCCGACACCGGGAGGCAGATTCGCCGGCTTGTTCTTGGCATCGCTGAACAGCAGGAGAGCCACTTCGCCGGTGGTCGCGTCGCGATACGTCCACACCTCGCCGCCGTCGAGCGGGTTGTCCCGGTCGCCTGACCGCAGCAACGGCACGACCGTCGTCCCGTGGCGCAGGGCGAGAGCCACTGCAGCCATGTCCTGCTTCTCGAGCGCCTGTGCGAGTGCTTCGGAGCGGAACTCCTCGGGCGCCGGCTTCTTGGCCGCACTCTTCGACTTCTTCGCTGCCATGCATCCAGCCTAGAGACTGTTCGCGGCGGACAGATACGGCGCGGTGAAACGATTGGGGCCCTCTCGAATCGTCCATTGGGGACTGGAGTACTCGAAAGGGCCCTCGAACTCTCGAACGGTGAATGTCGAAGCGCTGGGGACGCTGAATACGACGCCACTGGGGATGGCTTGCACCGAATAATCCCGAGAGCAGTTCAATGGTATCCCAAAGGATTCCGTCTGTCAGCACCCGATCGATACGCACCTGTATCGATTCGGCGGCTTCAGACCCTCCCGCCGCATTCAGTACAGCAGGATCTGCCTGGTCTGCGCGCCGTCGAAGCCGCCGATCGAGACGGCGACGTGGTACGACGCTCCACCGCCGGGCGCGCGCGGCCGATTCTCCTGGTCGCAGGTCGCGACGTCCGAGCGCGTGCGGTCCCATTGGACAGGGGTCGCGCTCGTCACGGTCTGACCGGCCGAGAGCGTCACCACCATGCTGCTGGGGTCTTCCTGGCAGTCGGTGGACCTCCACCAGGTGTCGCTGCCGCTGGACACCGTGAACACCTGGGTGGTCGATCCGACGTCGATCGTGCAATCCGTCGCGCCCGTGTTCTTCAGAGAGATCGACAGCTGCGGCAGCGCGCCCGCGGGGTAGGTGTCGGCATCCGTGACCGCTTCGACCGCGACATCACCGGCCTGGCACGGCACCGCCGTGGGTGTCTCCTCCTCGGTCGGCTCGGGTGCCGGCGTCTCGGACGGGGTCGGAGTCGGGCTGTCGGTCGCCGGAGGCGCCGACGAGGTGGGCGCGGGTGCCGGTTCGGCGCCGGCATCCGTCCACGGTTGCGCGATCGCGAGCCAGACGCCGGCGGCGACCGCGAGGATCACCACGATCAGGCCGCCGAAGAAGACGATCCTGCGCCGCCGGTACACGGCCTCTGTCCTGCGACGACGAGCCATCACAGGTTCTTCAGCATGCGCGTGTTGCCGAGCGTGTTCGGCTTCACATGCGCGAGATCGAGGAACTCCGCGACACCCTCGTCGGGGCTGCGCAGCAGCTGCGAATACACGTCGGGGTCGACGACCTGCTCACCGATCGGCGAGAAACCGCGACGCGTGAAGAAGTCGACCTCGAAAGTGAGGCAGAACAGTCGGCGAAGTCCCAGCGCGACGGCGCGCTCCTCCAGTCCCTCCACCAGGGCGCGGCCCACGCCGTGGTGCAGCCAGTCGTCACGCACGATCAGTGTGCGCACCTCTCCGAGGTCCTCCCACATGACGTGCAGTGCACCGCATCCGATGAGTTCGCCGTCGCGCTCCGCCACGACGAACTCCTGCACGGCGCCGTACAGCACCGCGAGGTCCTTGCCGAGCAGGATGCGTCGCTCGACCAGCGGCTCCAGCAGGGTGTGGATGCCGAGGATGTCGGCGCTGCGCGCCGGGCGGACGGTGTACTCGCTCACGTGTCCAGCCTAAACTCGCGGCGCCGCATGCCCTGTATTCGCGCGCTGGGCACGAAGAAGGGCGGATGCCGAAGCATCCGCCCTTCTCACATGCAGGGATTACTCGCCCGAGGCCGCCGCCAGGTCGGGGCTCGAGGTGATCGCTCCGCCGGTGTTGATGCCGACCGAGACCTTCTCTCCGCGGGCGCTGGTCTCGAACTGGAACTTGCCGTCCGCAGCATCCACCTTCACGTGGTCGCCGGGGTTGAGCTCACCGTGGAGGATCTTCTCGGACAGCTGGTCCTCGATCTCGCGCTGCATCGCACGACGCAGTGGGCGGGCACCGAGTGCAGGGTCGAAGCCGATCTCGATCAGACGCTCCTTGGCGGACTGCGACAGCTCCACGGTCATGTCACGGTCGAGCAGACGGTCGCTGAGGCGCTTGACGAACAGATCGACGATCTGCACGAGCTCTTCCTTCGACAGCTGCGGGAACACGATGACGTCGTCGACGCGGTTGAGGAACTCGGGCTTGAAGTGCCGCTTGAGCTCTTCGTCGACCTTGCCCTTCATCCGCTCGTAGCTCGTCTGCGCGTTGCCCTCGATCTGGAAGCCGACAGGTCCTCCGGCGATCGCGGACGAGCCGAGGTTGGTCGTCATGATGATGACCGTGTTCTTGAAGTCCACCACGCGACCCTGACCGTCGGTGAGCCGGCCCTCTTCGAGGATCTGCAGCAGCGAGTTGAAGATGTCGGGGTGCGCCTTCTCGATCTCGTCGAACAGCACGACCGAGAACGGCTTGCGGCGCACCTTCTCGGTGAGCTGGCCGCCCTCTTCGAAGCCGACGAACCCTGGAGGGGCACCGAACAGCCTGGAGACGGTGTGCTTCTCACCGAACTCGCTCATGTCGAGCGAGATCAGTGCGCCCTCGTCGTCGAAGAGGAACTCGGCGAGCGCCTTGGCGAGCTCGGTCTTTCCGACACCGGTCGGGCCGGCGAAGATGAACGAGCCAGAGGGGCGCTTCGGGTCCTTCAGACCGGCGCGCTGGCGACGGATCGTGCGGGAGAGCGCCGCGATGGCCTCTTCCTGCCCGACGACGCGCTGGTGCAGCGCCTTCTCCATGAAGACGAGCCTGCTCGACTCCTCTTCCGTCAGCTTGAACACCGGGATGCCGGTGGCCTGTGCGAGAACCTCGGCGATCAGGCCCTCGTCGACCACTGCTGCGGTCGCGACGTCGCCGGAGCGCCACTGCTTCTCGAGGCGCAGACGCTCGGCGAGGAGGCTCTTCTCCTCATCGCGCAGGGCTGCGGCCTTCTCGAAGTCCTGCTCCTCGGATGCCGCTTCCTTCTGCTCGCGCACGGCGGCGATCTTGTCGTCGAACTCGCGCAGCTCGGGCGGGCTGGACAGGATCGACAGGCGCAGGCGGGCGCCGGCCTCGTCGATCAGGTCGATGGCCTTGTCCGGCAGGAACCGGTCGGCGACGTAGCGGTCGGCGAGGTTGGATGCCGCGACGATCGCGCCGTCGGTGATCTGCACCTTGTGGTGCGCCTCGTACCGATCGCGCAGTCCCTTGAGGATGTTGATCGTGTGCGGCAGGCTCGGCTCGGCGACCTGGATCGACTGGAAGCGGCGCTCGAGCGCAGCATCCTTCTCGAAGTGCTTGCGGTACTCGTCGAGCGTGGTCGCACCGATCGTCTGCAGCTCGCCACGGGCGAGGAGCGGCTTCAGGATGCTGGCCGCGTCGATCGCGCCCTCCGCGGCACCCGCACCCACGAGGGTGTGGATCTCGTCGATGAAGACGATGATGTCGCCGCGCGTGCGGATCTCCTTCGTGACCTTCTTCAGGCGCTCCTCGAAGTCACCGCGGTAGCGGGATCCGGCGATGAGCGAGCCGAGGTCGAGCGAGTAGAGCTGCTTGTCCTTCAGCGTCTCGGGCACGTCGCCCTTGACGATCGCCTGGGCGAGGCCCTCGACGACGGCCGTCTTGCCGACGCCGGGCTCGCCGATCAGGACGGGATTGTTCTTGGAGCGGCGGGAGAGGATCTGCATGACCCGCTCGATCTCCTTCTCGCGCCCGATCACCGGGTCGAGCTTGTTGTCGCGGGCGGCCTGGGTGAGGTTGCGGCCGAACTGGTCGAGCACGGCGGATCCGCCCTGGGCGGCCTGCTGGCTGTCATTCGTGGTCGCGCCGACGGCGGCGGGCTCGCGGCCGGGGGCACCGGAGAGCAGCTGGATGACCTGCTGGCGCACCTTGTTGAGATCTGCACCGAGCTTGACGAGCACCTGGGCGGCGACGCCTTCGCCCTCGCGGATGAGGCCGAGCAGGATGTGCTCGGTGCCGATGTAGTTGTGGCCGAGCTGCAGCGCTTCGCGCAGGCTCAGCTCGAGCACCTTCTTGGCGCGCGGCGTGAACGGGATGTGGCCGGTCGGCTGCTGCTGACCCTGACCGATGATGTCCTGCACCTGCTCGCGCACGGCGTCGAGGGAGATGCCCAGACTCTCGAGAGCCTTGGCGGCGACGCCTTCGCCCTCGTGGATGAGGCCGAGCAGGATGTGCTCGGTGCCGATGTAGTTGTGGTTGAGCATCTTCGCCTCTTCTTGGGCGAGGACGACGACACGACGGGCTCGGTCTGTGAATCTCTCGAACATTGTCAACTCCTTGGTTCGCACGGGGCGAATGCACTGACGCCAGACGGCTCTTCAGCGCCTGTACATCGAGAGTAACGAGCGATCGGGGTCGATAAGCCCGTGTTCGCCGTCGGCATACCCCGCGACGGCGTCTGGCGAGCGGATGCGTCGATGAGGGTTGACGGCATTATCGACAGTCGTTATGTTAACGGAAGTCGATAACAACGATATTCGATATGGAGGTTCACATGGACACGCGCGACGGACGCCCGTCCTTCAGCGAAGCGGTGGCGTTGGGCATGGTCGCCACCGGCGCTGTGAGCATCGGGATCGCGTCGATCTTCGGCGCCGTGGGGGCAGGGATCGAGATCTTCGGATCACCGGTTGCGGTGGCCCTGCCTGTGAACGGCGCGGAGATGACCTCGCTCGCGGATGCGGACGGGGTCGCCGCAGCGGAGTACACGCAGTCGCTCGTGTCGTTCGAGACGCTGGATGCCGGAACCCGCTGGCTGCTGCTCGCAGAGGCCGCGCTTCCTGCTGTGGCGACCGTGATCGTGTGCGCCGCGCTGTGGTGGCTGGGGCTGTCGCTGATCCGGCAGCGGGCTTTCCGGCGGTCTATGGTCCCGATGCTGGCGACAGCCGCGTTCGCTCTCATCGTGACGGGGATGATCGGACCGTTTCTGGGTGCGATCGCTCGTGCTCAGGCAGTCGAGCAGCTCACGGCATCCGGCGCCGACACGGACGGGTTCTGGATGTTCCTGTACGAATTGAATCCCGCGTCGATCGGGTGGGGCATCGCGCTGGCACTCATGGCGACGGCGTTCGAGGTCGGTCGACGGCTGCAGCGCGAGACGGAAGGACTGGTGTGATGATGGCCCGCACTCCTGAACTCCAGGCGCGGCGCGACCGGAGCGACCTCGTGACAGGCGTCATCGTCGGCGCGGTCGTGATCGCGTTCCTGCTGTATCGCGGCGCGAACGCCGTCGCATCCCTCTTCGCGGCGCCGGGTGCCGTCACCGTCGATGCTCCCATTCCCGCCCAGAAGGTCATGACAGGTCTGGGCCAGGGGACGGAGGCGACGGTCACGAGCGGCACCCTCGTCGTCGCGGACGTCAACACGGTCAGCGTGATCTGCCTCGTGCTGGCCATCGTTCTCAGCACACTGGGACTCGTCGCCGCGGCGACGCTCGGTGTGTGCAGTTGCATTCGCATGCTTCGCGGAAGAATCTTCGACCGCGTGAATGTGCGACTGCTGTTCCTGCTCTCGATGAGTTTCCTTCTCGCATGGGCCGGCGAATACTGCTTCCGGACCATGGGACTCAACGGTGTGTTCGCCGCACTGGATGAGTACGGCGGCCGGACCGACCTCGACCTCGCCAGCATCTCGCTCGTGGTCGCCGCAGTCTCCGTCGGCGTGCTGGTGATCGTGTTCCGTCGAGGCGTAGCGCTTCAGAAGGAGACGGAGGGACTGGTGTGAGTCCGGCAGACAGCGACGAGGAGTTCACCGGTATTCACTGCCGCCTCGACGAGCTGCTCGCCGAACGGGGGATGACATTGACCGAGCTGAGCGCACGGGTCGGCGTGAGCATCGTGAACCTGTCGGTGCTCAAGAACGATCGGGCACGGGCGATCCGGTACTCCACGTTGCGAGCGATTTGCGATGCGCTCGGGTGCGAGGTCGGCGAGTTGCTGGTGCTGGCGTAGAAACGGTCACCGGCCGACCGCTCATCACTCCACCGCGACATGTTCATCGCGGCGTCACAGACAACCCAACGACGCGCCAGTTAGTGCACCTGCGACATGGGCATTCCTCCCCATCCTCGCGCGCGTTCCCGGACCGCGCGACTGCGTAGGCTCGAGACCATGAACATCGACCGGAACCTGCGCTCGCGCATCCTCATGACCCTCCCGATCGCGGCCCTGGCCATCTCGCTCGCGGCCTGCGCCGGCGGGCCGGGCGGTTCCGGCGGCTCGGATCGGCCGTCGGCCGAAGAACTCAGCTCCGGCATCACGACCATCCTCGAGGACAGCGGGCAGGGCGACCTGCTCACCGAGGATCAGGTCGACTGCATCGCCGCAGAATTCCTCGACTCCGAGGTCTCCGACCAGGACCTCAAGAACATGGCCGGCGGCGAAGACCTGCAGACTTCGCAGGAGGCGAAGGACCTCGTGACCTCGACCATGCAGGAGGCCGTCAGCGTCTGCGCACCCGCCGAGTGATCTTTCACGCCTGAGGACGGCGCCTACGAATTCCGAGGATGGCGGATGCTTCGGCATCCGTCATCCTTCGTCATCTATGCATGGGAATGAACGAACACTCCTAACGTTGATCCCTAAGGCGCTCATCCCCGCGCCCCTCGACTTGGAGTCTCATGAGCAGCACAACACGCGCCCAGAAAGCGCCTGACACCCGTAGCCCCGCACGGAAGCTTCTGACATCGTTCGGGTTCCAGATCCTCGCGGCCCTGGTCCTCGGCATCGCCGCCGGACTCATCGCCGTGCAGCTCGGTGCCAGCAAGGACAACCCGACTGTCCTGTCGGACACCCTCGGCACGATCGGCAGCTCGTACGTCACGTTGCTGCGCACCGCCGTCGTGCCGCTCGTGTTCGCCGCGATCGTCGCGAGCATCTCGAACCTCCGCCGTGTTCAGAACGCCGCGCGCCTCGCCGGGCAGACCCTGCTGTGGTTCGCGATCACCGCCTTCATCGCCGTGACGATCGGGATCGTACTCGGGCTCGTCATCCAGCCCGGCGCGCGCGCCGGCGAGGGCCTCGAGACCGGTGAGCCGCGCAACGTCGGCTCCTGGTGGAACTTCCTGATCGGTCTCATCCCGCAGAACTTCCTCGGCCTCGAGGTCGGAACGTCTGTGGATCCGGCGACCGGCGCGGCATCCTCCAGCGTCGACTTCAACATCCTCCAGATCATCGTGATCTCCGCCGTCGTCGGCATCGCGGCGCTGAAGGCCGGACGCAAGGCCGAGCCGTTCCTCGCCTTCACCGAGTCGTTCCTCAAGGTCATCCAACGCGTGCTGTGGTGGATCATCCGCATCGCCCCCATCGGCACCTTCGGCCTGATCGGGAACGCCGTCATCCAGTACGGGACCGACAAGCTCGCCTCGCTCATCTGGTTCGTGGCCGCCGTCTACATCGGCCTCGCACTGGTGCTGTTCGTGGTGTACCCGATCCTCGTGAAGACCCACGGACTGTCGATCAAGCAGTACTTCTCCGGCGTGTGGCCGGCAGTGCAGCTGGGCTTCGTCAGCCGTTCCTCCCTGGGCACCCTCCCGCTCACGCAGCGCGTCACCGAGCGCAACCTCGGCGTGCCCAGCTCGTACGCGTCCTTCGCCGTGCCGTTCGGGTCGACCACCAAGATGGACGGCTGCGCCGCCATCTACCCGGCCATCGCCGCGATCTTCGTCGCACAGTTCTTCGGCATCGAGCTGAGCTTCATCCAGTACCTGCTGATCGTCCTGGTCTCGGTCGTCGGCTCCGCCGCCACCGCCGGCACGACCGGCGCGACCGTCATGCTCACGCTCACGCTGTCGACACTCGGCCTGCCGCTCGAGGGCGTCGGTCTGCTGCTCGCGATCGACCCGATCCTCGACATGGGCCGCACCGCGGTCAACGTCGCCGGTCAGGCGCTCGTGCCGGCCATCGTCGCGAAGCGCGAGGGCATCCTCGACGAGGAGCTCTACAACGCTCGTCGCGAGGGCCTGCCGTTCGCGGACGACTCGGACGAGGATGCCGTGGACGAGGACGCATCAAAGACGGAGTCCGCTTCCACCCGCTGACTCCACAGCGAAAGGGACTTCCTGCATGAGACGCGCGTTCCCACGCCCAGTCTCATGCAGGAAGTCCCTTCTCATGCGAGGAACCCCTTCTCGCTCACGCCCGCCCAGGAAGGCGCACGGCCCCTCTCGTGTCGAGCGCCAGTTCCTCAGCATCCATCGCCGTGATCAGCTCGCGCATCACCTCTTCGTCGAGGTTGCCCGCATCGCGCTCCGCCAGGAGCACCTCGCGCCGCACCTGCAGCCAGCCGCGTGACAGCGCCACCAGATCCTCGGTCGAGGGACGAGCAGCCGCCTCTTCCGCCTCCTGCGCCTGATCGGTGTCGGTCTCGACCCTGGTCATCCGATTCGCGAAGGCGTCGAACGTGCGCAGATCGATCTCGCCGTACTTCTGCTCCCACACCTTGCGCTGCTCGGCGAGGAACGCCTTGCCTGCCTGTCTGCTGCGTGCGCGCACAGAGGCGAGCGCCTGCACGTCTGCCTCGTGATCGACGTCGCTCGCCACACCGAGACGACGGATCAGCAGCGGCAGCGTGAGCCCCTGCAGCAGCAGGGTTCCGACTGTGACGATGAACGCGACGATCACGATCGCGTGCGACGGACCGGTGGGGAGCTCGGCGATGTCGGCGGCGGCGATCGCGGTCGCCAGGGTCACGACGCCGCGCATGCCCGCCCAGGAGATCACGGCGTTGTCCTTCCAATCGAGTGCGGGCTCGGTCAGCCTGTCGCGGATCTCGTCGGCCGTCTGCCGTCTGCGTTGCGGCCGCGCCGCCCGATCCGGGTGCGTGGCGGCGAACCGTGCTCGCCGCTCGTCGTCGAGTCGTTCGCGGCGCGCCCATTCCCCCGACGCGATCGCTCGCTCCCAACGCTTCAGCCGCAGTCGCTGCATCCACACCGCGAACGCGTGCGCCGGGTAGATGTACAGCGGGCGCACCACGAGTACCACGAGCAGCACGGCACCCGAGAGCCACATGATGTGCTCGACCGACTCGTCGCCGAGATCATCGAGCACCCGCGGGAACTGCAGGCCGATGTAGGCGAACACGAAGCTCTCCAGCAGAAGGTCGGCCGACAGCCACAGCGGCGTCTCCTGCTGCCGGGTCGTGTAGTCGGTGCGCGGAGCGTTGTATCCGACGTACAGGCCCATCGCGACGACCGCGAGCACGCCTGATCCACCGAGGTGCTCGGCGATGGCGTACGCGCCGAACGGCACCAGCAGCCCGAACGTGCCGATCACGACGGGGTCGGCGACGCGCATGCGCAGCTGATGCAGGAGGATCCCGAAGACGAGCCCGACCACGACGCCCACCACAACGGCGACGATGAACTGCCATACCCCGTCCCACACTCCGATGGTCGCACCAGCGATGATCGCCGCGAACACCCGGTACAGCGTCAGCGAGGTCGCATCGTTGATCAGGCTCTCCCCCGACAGCACCGTCATGACCCGCCGCGGCAGCCCGAGCTTGCGTCCGATCGCAGCGGCGGACACGGCATCCGGCGGCGCGACGATCGCACCGAGCAGCAACGCCCCGGGAAGAGTCAGGGCAGGGAAGATGAGCCAGGCGACCAGTCCGGCGACGAGCGCAGTGAGCAGCACCAGCCAGATACCGAGCCTGCGGATCTGCGGAAGGCTGCGCTTGAACCCGACGAACGACACATCCAGCGCCGCCGAATACAGCAGCGGAGGCAGCACGAGGCTCAGCAGCACGTGCCCGTCGATCGCCATCTCGGGCATGAAGGGGAGGAAGGATGCCGCGAGCGCGACGACCGTGACGAGCAGAGGAGCCGGCCATCCGCGCCAGCGTGCGACCGCCGCCACTGCGACGGCTCCGACAAGCACGTAGAAAACGGTGGCGTCCATGAGTGAATGCTAGCGACGCCGCCAGTGGAGGCGCTCGCGATTCCGGTGCGCTGCGAGAGCCGCCTCGCGATTCACGAAGACGATTCGTCGAGGCGCCCGCGCAGCCGGGCGTTCTCATCCTCCAGCTCGAGGACCCGTGCGATCGCGGCGATGTTCATACCGTCACCGCGCAGCCTGACCGCGCGCTGAAGCCGTTCTATGTCGTCATCGCTGTAACGTCGCGTGCCGCCATCGCTCCGCGACGGAGTCAGCAGACCTCTGCTCTCGAAGAGACGCAGAGTGGCCTCGGGCAGTCCGACCAACTCGGCCGCCACCGCGATGCCGTAGACCGGCATGTGGGACTTTCGTTCCGTCATCCTGAGAGATTCCTTAGATACTTGCATATTTTCGCGATCATGTTCTATAACAAATCTATAGCACGAGGTACAGATAAGTACCCGCGAACCGCCCGCATGGGCCGCATGAAAGGAGACAACTCATGGCACTGTCATTCGATCCGTTCAGTCAGCTCGATCGCTTCGCCGCGAGCGTGCTGGACTCCGTTCGCGCGCCTCGGCTGATGCCGGTGGATCTCTTCCGCGACGGGGAGAGGTACGTCCTGCACGCCGACCTCCCCGGGGTCGATCCCGGTTCGATCGACGTCGACCTGGACGGCGGCCAGCTCACCCTCCGCGCACAGCGCACCGCCGACAACCAGGAAGGCGTGCGCTGGCTCGCACGCGAAAGGGGCTCCGGCTCGTTCCTGCGCCAGTTCACACTCGGTGACGGAGTCGATCTCGATGGGATCAGCGCCTCCTACGAGAGCGGTGTGCTCTCCGTGATCATCCCGGTCAGCGAACGCGCGAAGCCCCGCAAGATCGAGGTCGAATCCAGTGAGCGCCGACAGGCCATCGACGCCTGATCCCGGCTCGTTCAGCACAGGAACTCGTTCACCACAGAGAGGAGTATCAGCATGCGCATCACCCACGAGATGAGTCGGTTCCTCGCAGATATGGAGTATCCCGCGACGAAGGACGACCTTCTGCGCGAGGCGATGAGGGACGGGCTCGGTCCGGCCGACGTCGCCCTGCTCGAAGACCTTCCCGAGCAGAGCTACAGTGCCGGCTGGCACATCAGGTATCGACTCGGATCGCGTGCCCTGTCGGACGCCCTGACGGCGGTCCGGCCGGCGCTCGCCTGACGAGCGTCCCGCAACCGGATGGGAGGGCGGGGAATTCCCCGCCCTCCTCTTCGGTTGCCTTCCGTGATGACTTCCGCAGCCCCCGCCCTGTCCGTACTCGACCTCGTCCCGGTGCGTACCGGCCAGACAAGTGCGGAGGCCATCGCGGCCTCCCTCAGCCTCGCTGAGATCGCCGACCGTCTCGGCTACCGCCGGTACTGGTTCGCCGAACACCACAACATGCCGGCGGTGGCGTCGACCACTCCGCCGGTGCTGATCGCCGCCGCGGCCTCGCGCACCGAGCAGATGCATCTGGGCTCGGGCGGCGTCATGCTCCCGAACCACGCGCCGCTCATCGTCGCCGAGCAGTTCGCCGCCCTCGAGGCCATCGCGCCCGGCCGCATCGACCTCGGCCTCGGCCGCGCACCCGGCAGCGATCCGGTGATCACGCAGCTGCTGCGCACGTCAGGCACCACGAGCGACGTCGAGCAGTTCCCCCGGTACGTGCAGGACATCTCGCTGCTGCTCTCGGGCGAAGGCGCGACCGTGCGGTTCACGTCCGGCGGCGAGTACACCGTGCACTCCACGCCCGCGGCGACTGGAGCGCCCGTCGTCTGGCTGCTCGGCTCGAGCGACTACTCCGCGCAGCTCGCAGCATCCCAGGGCCTGCCCTACGTCTTCGCGAACCACTTCTCCGGCCAGGGCCTCGAACGCGCCCTCGACCTGTACCGCACCGGCTACCAGCCCAGCGAGGCGCACCCCGAGCCGCGCACGTTCCTCACCGTCAACGCCGTCGCCTCGCCCACGGCCGAGGAGGCCGAGGCACGTGCCCTCCCCCAGCTGCGGATGATGTCGCGCCTGCGCCTGAACAAGCCGCTCACCGCTCTCGAGACCGTCGAGGAGGCGATCGCCGCAGGTATCGCCGAGGCGGATGCCGCGACCGAGCAGGTCGTGCAGTCCGCACGGGAGCGTTGGTTCGTCGGCACCGGAGAATCGGTCGCCGCTGAGGTGCGCGCGTTCGCCGAGAAGCATGGCGCCGACGAGGTCATGCTCTCCCCCGTCGCCGGCGCGTACGACGCCGAGGCGATGGACTCCGCGGCGGGCCGGGCGCAGACCCTCGAGCTGGTCGCGGCAGCGCTGTAGTCGCGGCATCCGCCGGGGTATGGCCTTATCCACGCCCCGGGGGTACCGTCGGCAGTGTCGGCAATGTCGGAAGGGAGTTCGATGATGAGCACCACCAAGACCCGGGGTCTCTGGGTCGCATACGGAACGAACGGAGTCGTCGGCAGCATCCGCCATTCGGACGACGGGTACATCGTCGTCATGAGCGGGGCGGATGCCGAGACCGGCACCTACCCGTCACTCGAAGTCGCGAAGGGTGCGCTGTACTCGCACATGATCCCCGGCAGCGGGTGGCCGCGCTACGAGGAGCACTGACTCCTGCTCACTCCTCCGGAGCGCCGGAGAGCAGGTCGCGCAACCAGTCGCGCGCTTCGACGAACACGTCGTCGGCGTAGCGGTCGGGGTAGTGCACGATCTGGCGGTCTGCCCGGGGGTACGAGCCGAGGAACACCACTCGGGGGCTGAAGCGGCGGATGCCGAGCAGGGCATCCGCCATCCGCTCGTCGTGCACGTGGCCGTCGGCATCCAGCACGAACCGGTACCGACCGAGCTCGTCACCGATCGGCCTGGACTCGATCAGCGAGAGGTTGATGCCGCGGGTCGAGAACTGCTCGAGCATCTCGAGCAGGGCGCCGGGGCGGTCGTTGGGGAGTTCGACGATCAGCGACGTCTTGTCCGCCCCCGTGGGCGTCGGAGGTGTGGCCGTGCGCGTCACGAGCACGAAGCGGGTGACGGCGGAGGTGTTGTCGCCGATCTCGGAGGCGAGCACGTCGACGTCGTAGTGCTCGGCGATACCGGGAGGGGCGATGGCCGCCTGCGCGGGCAGCGTGCCGTCGAGCACGCCGATGGCGGATGCCACGTTGCTCGCGGCCGGAACGTGGGAGTGCCGCGGCAGATGCTCACCGAGCCACCCGTGGCACTGCGCGTACGCGACGGGGTGCGCAGCGATCGACGTCACGTCCTCGAGTTTCGTCCCCGGTGCTGCGACGAGCACGAAGTTCACCTTCACCAGGTACTCGCCGATGATGCGCAGTCCCGGCAACGTCGCGAGAGCGTCCTGAGTGGTGGAGACACCGCCCTCGATCGAGTTCTCGATCGCGATCATCGCCGCGTAGCTGCGGCCCTCGAGCACGTCGGCGAGCGCCTCGCCGACGTTGAGCACGGGGCGTCGTTCCTGGCCCCATGCCTCTGCCACCTGGTCGAGTGCGGCTTCCGTGAAGGTTCCTGCGGGTCCGAGGTAGCTGTAGGTGCGCCGTTCAGTCACGCGTTTCACCCTAGCCCTTCCACTGGCTGTGAGACCGGGCCGCGATGATGCGCGCACGACGAGATCGAGGCAGACTGAACTCATGACGAGCCGTGCCGGCCTCCCCGCGGAGGAAAGTGACCTCATCGATGTCGACGAACTGATCGCCGCGTACTACGACCGCGTGCCCGATCCGTCCGTCGCCGCGCAGAGGGTCGTGTTCGGCACCAGCGGCCACCGCGGCTCATCCCTGTCGAAGAGCTTCAACGAGCAGCACATCCTCGCCACCACGCAGGCGATCATCGATTACCGCCGCTCGCAGGGCATCACAGGCCCGCTGTTCCTCGGCCGCGACACGCATGCGCTGTCGCTGCCGGCCGAGCGCAGCGCGATCGAGGTGCTCATCGCGAACGATGTCGACCTGCGCGTCGACTCCCGGGATTCGTACGTCCCGACTCCCGCGCTGAGCCACGCCATCCTCACCCACAACCGCGGCATGGCTGCGGATGCTGCGGGCCGGGCCGACGGCATCGTCGTCACTCCCTCGCACAACCCGCCGCGCGACGGCGGCTTCAAGTACAACCCTCCGCACGGCGGCCCCGCCGACACCGATGCGACCGGCTGGATCGCCGACCGCGCCAACGCGCTGATCGAGGGCGGCCTGGCGGAGGTGAAGCGCAAGAGCTTCGCCGACATCGACTGGGACTCGCTCCCGAATCACGACTTCCGCGATGCGTACGTGCGCGATCTGCCGAGCATCATCGACGTGGATGCGATCAGGAAGGCGGGTGTGCGCATCGGCGCCGACCCGCTGGGCGGGGCATCCGTCGAGTACTGGCAGCTGATCAAGGAGATGCACGACCTCGACCTCACCGTCGTCAATCCCGAGGTCGATCCGACCTGGCGGTTCATGACGCTGGACTGGGACGAGAAGATCCGCATGGATCCGTCTTCCCCGAACGCCATGGCGTCACTGGTCGCGAAGAAGGGCGACTTCGACGTGCTCACCGGCAACGACGCCGACGCCGACCGGCACGGCATCGTCACCCCGGATGCCGGCCTCATGAACCCCAACCACTACCTCGCCGTCGCGATCGACTACCTGTTCTCGCACCGTGCGCAGTGGCCTCGGGATGCCGCGATCGGCAAGACCCTCGTCTCTTCGATGATCATCGATCGCGTGGCGGAGTCGCTGGGCCGACGGCTGCTGGAGGTGCCGGTCGGATTCAAGTGGTTCGTGCCGGGGCTGCTCGACGGCACCGTCGCATTCGGTGGCGAGGAGTCGGCGGGCGCATCGTTCCTGCGGCGTGACGGCAGCGCGTGGTCGACCGACAAGGACGGCATCCTGCTGTGCCTGCTCGCCGCCGAGATCATCGCCGTCACGGGCAAGAGCCCGTCGGAGCGCTACGCCGAACTCGAGCAGGCGTTCGGAGCATCCGCATATCAGCGCGTCGACGCCCCCGCGACCCCCGAGCAGAAGGCGACTCTCGGAAAGCTCGCGCCGGATGCTGTGACGGCGACCGCCATCGCCGGCGAGAAGATCACCGCCAAGCTCGCCCATGCACCGGGCAACGGCGCGGCGATCGGCGGGCTCAAGGTGCAGACAGAGCACGCGTGGTTCGCCGCGCGCCCCTCCGGCACGGAGGACGTCTACAAGCTGTACGCCGAGAGCCTGCTCGGCCCTGAGCACCTCGCCGAGGTGCAGGAAGAGGCACGAGCCGTCGTGGCGGCCGCTCTGGGCGGCTGACACGACGGCCCCGTTCGGCGGTGCTCAGTCCGCGACGGCCGGCGCCCCGAGCAGTTCGCGCACGCGGCTGGAGACGCGGTGGAACTCCGGTGTCTCCAGCACCGTCGCATAGTCGCGCTCGGCGGGCAGGTCGACGCGGTGCTCCTCGAGGATGCGTCCAGGACGCGGGCTCATGACGACGACGCGGGTGGCGAGGTAGACCGCCTCGGCCACCGAGTGCGTCACGAGCAGGACGGTCGTGCCGGTCTGGCTCGTGATCCGGTTCAGCTCGACGTTCATCCGCTCGCGCGTCAGCGCGTCCAGCGCACCGAACGGCTCGTCCATGAGCAGCACGCCGGGCTCGTGCAGCAGCGCGCGGCACAGCGACACCCGCTGCTGCATGCCACCGGACAGCTCATGCGGAAGAGCCTTCTCGAAACCGGAGAGTCCGGTCATCTCGATCAGCTCGTCGGCACGGGCCTGCGCCTTTCGCATGTTCATGCCGCGCATCTCCGCCTGCAGCAGGATGTTGCCGCGCACGCTGCGCCACTCCAGCAGCGCCGCCCGCTGGAACACGAATCCGATGTCTTGCCTCGGGCCCCGCACCTCGTCGCCCTTGAGCTTGATCGAGCCGCCGCTGGGAGTGGTGAGACCGGCGACGGCCTTCAGGAGCGTCGACTTTCCGCACCCCGACGGTCCGGCGATCGTGATGAACTCCCCCGCCTTCACATCGAGATCGACGCCCTCGAGCGCTGTGACCTGTCCGCGCTTGGACGCGAACGTGATCGCGAGGTCCGTGATCTCCAGTACGGAGTCTCCGCTGGGTGTCGCCATCATGTCTGCTCTTTCCTGAATCTGCGTCGTCGGCATCCGATGCCTCGCTACTCGCCGGGCGCGAAGGTCGCGTCGAAGTACGTGTCGACGTCTCCCTCGCCCGAGATGAGGCCGGCTTCCGACAGCACGGCGAGGGTCGATTCCCAGTCCTCGGTGGCGTTGACGCCGGGCGCCTGCCCTTCGGTCGCCTCCGTCGTCAGCAGCTTGATCGTCTCTTCCCACTGATCGAGCAGGACGTCCTTCTCCGGCATCTGCGGGTCCTTGCCGTCCATGGCGGCGACGGCGGCCTCCGGGTCCTCCTGCGCCGCGGTGAACGCCTCGGACGTGGCCGCGACGAGCGCCGACACGAGCTCGGGATCGCTCTCGATCGTCGAGGTCGGGGCGACGAGGCCGTTGCTGAAGAAGTTGAGTCCTGCGTCCGAGTAGCGGAGGTACTCGACGTCCTTGCCGCTCTTCGCGGCGATCGTCGGACCCTGGTCGTGCGCGAAGCCGATCAGTCCGTCGACCTGTCCTGAGAGCATCGCGGCGATCTTTCCCGCGGCATCCAGGTTCTGCTGCGTGACGTCCGACTCGGAGAGCCCCACGGCCTCGAGATAGACCGGGAACGTCGTGGTCGGCGCATCGCCGGCCGAGACGGCGATGGTCTTGCCCTTGAGATCCTCAGGGCTCTCGATGCCGGAGTCGGCGAACACCTGCACGGCCGAAGGAGTCGTCTGCAGGAAGACGCCGACGCTCTTGATCGCGACGCCCTTGTCGATGTTCGCGAGCACGGCCGGGGTGTCGGCCCAACCGAAGTCGACCTGTCCCTGGCCGACGGCCTGCGCGGTCTTGGTGGACCCCTGACCGGCCTTGATCGTCAGGTTGATGCCGTGCTCTTCGAAGATGCCCTGCTCCACGCCGTAGTAGAACGCGGCGTGCTCGCCGTACGGGTACCAGTTGAGCATGACGGTCACGTCGGTC
Organism: Microbacterium shaanxiense; assembly: GCF_054779995.1. Classification (NCBI taxonomy): domain Bacteria; kingdom Bacillati; phylum Actinomycetota; class Actinomycetes; order Micrococcales; family Microbacteriaceae; genus Microbacterium; species Microbacterium shaanxiense. Next base: position 280,166 of record NZ_BAAGXE010000003.1, read on the forward strand.
ATCTCGCCCGACGCCTCACCTCCGTCTCCGGCCGGTGCCTCGCTCGCTCCGCCGCACCCGGTGAGTGCGAGTGCGGAGGCGGCGATCAGCGCGATCGAGCTGAGGACGGTTCCTGACTTCTTCATCAGTTTCCTGCTTTCCTTGGGGTGCAGTGGATGCTTCTGGGGTGGATACGGTGCGCGGTCAGAGCCGCACGGTGGCCGAGGCGACGTCGCGCTTGGACGCGTGCCACGGGATGAGGAACTTCTCCGCGATCTGGATGATCCCGAAGAGGATGACGCCCATGAGCGACATGATGATGAGTGCGGCGAAGAGCATCGCCGTGTCGAGGTTTCCGTTGGCTTGGAGGATGACGTATCCCAGGCCCTCGTTCGCCCCGACGAACTCGCCGACGACCGCACCGGTGACGGCCAGTGTTGCGGCGACCTTGAGCCCGGAGAGCAGCTCTGGCAGCGATGCGGGCAGTCGCACCTTCAGGAACGTCTTGAACTTGCCCGCACCCATCGTGGAGGCGAGCTGGAGGATCTCCGGGTCGACGGTGCGCAGCCCGGCCAGACCGGAGATGACGACCGGGAAGAACGCCATCAGGACGGCGACGAGGATCTTCGGCTCCGCCCCGAACCCGAGCCATACGACGAACAGCGGGGCGATCGCGATCTTGGGGATGACCTGAGCGAACAGGATCACCGGGTAGAGCGTCTGCTCCAGCCCCTTGGAGTAGACCATGACGACGGCGACGAAGAGTCCGACCGCGACGGCGATGATGAAGCCGATCACGGTCTCGTACGTCGTGACCCAGGTGTGCTGCATCAGGTACGCGAAGTTGTCGGCGAAGGCGTTCCACGTGTCGGAGGGCGACGGGATGATGAACGGCTGCACCCACTTCAGCTCCGTGGCGACCCACCACAGCGCGAGCACGGCGATCACGAAGACCACGGGGTGCCAGTTGCGCGACCACCAGCCGACGATCGCGTTCGGCTCGCGCTGATCACGATCCTTGCCCTGCGCGACGGCGAGCGTCATGGTGGCGTTCTGAGGTGACGACATGGAATCCTCGACATCTTCGTCTGTGGGTGAAGGGAAATGGGAAAGCGTATTCCCAGTGGTCTTGGTGCGAGTTTATGCCGCCGGTACGGCCGTGTCAATCCGCGCGGAAACCGCTCTCCGCGAGAACGACTCCCGCGGCGGTGAGCCAGCGGGCGGGCTCGGCGAGCGCCGCATCCGCGGAGCCCGCCAGCACGGTCAGTGATGCGGATGCGGCGAACAGGGAACGGTCAGCGTCATCGGTGATGCGACCGGCGACGACCAGCGCCGGCACACCCGCAGCGGCTGCGACAGCGGCCACGAACGAGGGGACCTTGCCGTCGCCGGACTGCCCGTCGTAGGACCCTTCGCCGGTGACGACGACATCAGCGGCGCTCACCTCGGCGCTCAGGGAGATCAGCCGCGCGACCTCTTCTGCGCCCGGCACGAGTCGTGCACCCCAGGCGACGAGCGCACCACCGACGCCACCGGCCGCACCCGCGCCGCTGATCGCGGCATCCAACTCGAGCAGTGCGGCGAGGCGCGCGAGGGCGGCATCGACGCCGTCGCGATCTGCGACGTCGGTCAGACCCTTCTGCGGGCCGAATACGTGGGCTGCACCGCGCGGACCGGTGAGCGGGTTGGTCACATCGGAGAGCACCAGGACCTCGGGCGCCGTGCGCAGCCCCGACAGGTCTGCAGACGCGACGCCCAGCAGACCACCTGCGCCGGTCCCGACCTCGGCGCCGTCGCGATCGAGGAAGCGTGCACCCAGCGCCGACAGCATCCCGATGCCGCCGTCGGTCGAGGCGCTCGAACCGATCCCGAGCACGAGGCGCGAGACCCCGTGATCGAGGGCCGCGGCGATGGCCTGGCCGAATCCGCGGGAGTGCGCTTCGAAGGGGCGCAGCTCGTCGAGAAGCTCGATCCCCGATGTCGAGGCGACATCGATCACCGCGGTGCCGTTCGGCGCGTCGTCGGACGCCGGAAGCAGGAGCCAGTCCGTCGCGACCGGCACTCCCGCCGGGCCGTCGACCGTGAGCGGCATCCTCCGAGACCCCTCGACGGCGGCGGCGAACGCCGAGACGGTACCCTCTCCCCCGTCAGCCATCGGCCTGAGCACGATCTCAGCGCCCGGGTCCACCGACAGCCATCCGCGCGCGATCGCCGCCGCGGCATCCGCTGCCGTGATGGTGCCCTTGAAACTGTCCGGCGCGACGACGACGCGGGTCATCGCCCGACTCCGTGCTCGGTGCCGCGCGCCGGCACGGTCGAGACCGCCGGTGTGCTGGCGCGCACGAGCACCTCGAGCGGCGCCTCGGCCTGCTGCCAGTCCTCGTCGACGGTCGCCCTGAACGCCTGATACCCGAACTCGCTCAGCGGCACGCGGACGGTGGTGAGCTGAGGCGTGACGTCGCGACTCGCGGGGGTGTCGTCGAACCCGCACATCGCGATGTCGTCACCCACCGCCCTGCCCGCATCCCGGATCGCGGTCATCGCCCCGATCGCGATCACGTCGCTGAGTGCGAACACAAGCGTGCCCGGTTCCACGCCGTCGGCGAGCGCGGCCGCCATCGAGGAGACACCTGATTCACGCGCGAAGCTGCCCCGGTATTCCCTGAGGATCGTGCCGCCGCCTTCGGCGAAACCGTCCCTGAAGCCGCGGAGACGGTCGTCCGATGTGCGCACGCCCTCCGCCGCCCCGATCGCGATCGCCCGGCGATAGCCGACGCGCGCCATCTCACGACCCAGGCGTTCGGCGCCGCCGCGGTTGTCGATCCGGATGCTGCGATCCCCTCCGGGCCCGAACGTCACTGTGCGGGCGCCCAGCGACCGGAAAGCCGCCAGCTCCTCGGCGGTGGCGCTCTCACCGTCATCGGTGCGAGATGCCGCCAGGATCACGCCGCGAGGATGCTGCCCGCGCAACGCACGGAGGATCTTCCGCTCACGCGCGTCGTCGCGCTCGGTGATGGCCACGGTGACGATCAGCCCCTCCTCGTCGGCGCCGCGGGCGACCCCTGAGGCGATGAGTCCGAAGTACGGGTCGGCGATGTCTGCGACGAGCAGTGCGATCACCGCGGAGGTTCCGCGCGCAGTGGCCTGAGCCGATGCGTTCGCGGTGTAGCCGAGCCGTTCGGCGGCTTCCTCGACGCGTTCGCGGAACGACTCGGCGACCTTGCGCGTCGAGCCGTTCAGCACCCGTGAAGCCGTCGCGAGCGACACCCCTGCCTCACGTGCGACATCGTGCAGCGTCGGCGTATCGGAGCGCGGACGCGATTCACGAGGGGTCATGCGTTGATCCTAACGAGCGGCAGGATCAGCGCAGATGCGGCGACACGGCGGCGGTGAACGCCTCGGCCGTGCGCCTGACCACGTTCTCGGGCGCATCCGCCCAGATGTCGGCGTTGAAGATCTCCACTTCGATGTCGCGGTCGTAACCGGTCGCGATCACGGCCTCGGTGAGCGATGCGAAGTCGATCACACCGTCGCCCGTGTAGTGCCGCCCGAGCAGCACGTCGGCGGGCAGCGGTGTCTTCCAGTCGCACACCTGATACGTCGCGATGCGTCCTTCACGGCCCGCCCTGGCGATCTGGTCGAGCACCTGCGGATCCCACCAGACATGGAACGTGTCGACCGCCGCACCCACCACGGCGGCATCGAAGTCGGCGGCGATGTCGAGCGCCTGTCCGAGCGTCGAGACGACGGCGCGATCCGAGGCGTACATCGGATGCAACGGCTCGATCGCCAGCGTCACCCCCGCCGCCTTCGCGTCGGGTGCGAGCGCGCCGATCGCGTCGCGCACCCGTTCCCGCGCGCCGATGAGGTCACGGTCGCCTTCGGGCAGACCGCCGGCGACGAGCACGAGCACCGCGGTCGAGCCCTCAGCGCCGGATGCGGCGAGCGTCGCGGTCTCCTCGATCGCTCTGCGGTTGTTCTCGAGTGCGGTGGTGCGCTCTGGGCCGTCCGGCAGTGTGATGAACCCGCCGCGGCAGTGCGTGGAGAATCGCAGGCCCGAGTCGGCCAGCATCCGTGCAGCCACGTCGAGGCCGACCTCGTTCACCGGTTCACGCCACAGGCCGATCGCCTGGATGCCGGCGCCTGCCGTCACACGGAGAGCCGTCGCGAGGTCCGCGTGCTTGATGGTCGCCTGGTTGATCGAGAGACGGGGGTCAGGGGACACTTGTCGGTCTGGATCACGGATGTCAGTCGATATCGCGGGATTTCTGCTGACAAGTGTGTTTTCGACTGACAACTGTGTCGGGTCCGGGGTGCTCATGCGTCCGCACTTCCTGTATCGATACCGTTCAGTCGCAGCATCCCGTGCCAACGCTCGCGGGCGAGTTCAGGGTTTTCGAGCGCGAGCGAGGCGTTCGCGAGCTCGACGATGCGGCTGAGGTGCGGCAGGCTCCTGGCCGAGTGCAGCCCCCCGATCATCTGGAATGCGGGCTGATGGCCGTTGAGCCAGGAGAGGAACGCGACACCGGTCTTGTAGTAGAACGTCGGCGCGGCGAACACCTGGCGGCTGAGCTCCTCGGTGGGACCGAGGATGCGTCGGTACGCCTCTGGGTCTCCGGCGTCGAGCGCCTGGATGGCGGCGGATGCCACGGGCGTGATCGCCGCGAACGCACCCAGCAGCGCGTCGGAGTGCCCTTCGCCCTCGCCGATGGTGTCTCCGCCGATCAGGCCGACATAGTTGAAGTCGTCGCCGGTGAACATGCGCACGCCGTGCGGCAGACGTTCGCGCACCGAGATCTCCGACTCGGCGTTCAGAAGGCTCATCTTCACGCCGACGATCTTGTCCTGGTTCTCGGCGATGATCTGCAGAAGGAGTTCGGATGCCGTCTGCCAATCGTTCGCTCCGAAATAGCCTTCCAGCTCAGGGTCGAATGCGGTGCCGAGCCAGTGCAGCACGACCGGTACGGTGGCCGACTGCAGAACCTCGCGGTACACGCGGCGGTAGTCCTCGGCATCCTTCGCCGCCCTGGCGAGGTGACGCGACGCCATGAGGACCGGCCCCGCCCCCTCCTGCTCCTCAGTGAAGTGCAGCTGCTCCTTGTACGCGCCGATCACCTGCTCAAGGGTGATGTGCGTGTCGTCGATGTGATCGGTGTTGACGCCGACCACGACCGATCCGCCCTCTTCCCGGGCGACTTCAGCGCTGCGGGCGATGAGCTCCCGGGTCGCTGCGGCGTCCAGGCCCATGTTGCGCTGTGCGGTGTCCATGGCGTCGGCGACGCCGAGACCCCAGGAGTAGACGTTGCGGCGGAACGCGAGGGTCGCATCCCAGTCGATGTCAGCCGGTCGTCCCGGGGTGTTGTCGGCGTGCACCCGCGGCACGACGTGCGCGGCGGCGTAGGCGACGCGGCTCTTGAGCGGTGTGGTCGGCCGCGTGTAGATGCCGGAGTCGTTCAACGCGGCATCCGAAGTGGTGCCGTCGGGAGCAAGCAGTCTCAGAGTCGGCATCACAGGCTCAGCGGCTCGATCGCGACCTTGCGGCCCTCAGCGCTCGAGGTCAGTCCCGCCTCGGCGAACTGCACGCCCTTCGCGCCGGCGAGCAGATCGAACGGGTAGTCGGTGCCGAGCGCGTACGACGTCAGGTACTCCTCCCACTGCTGGCGGAAGCCGTTGAGGAACACGTCGTTGGCGGGCACGCTCTGCCAGTCGGCGTCGTAGTCGCGGGTGTCCTCCAGATCGGGGTTCCACACCGGCTTGGGCGTGGCATTGCGCGGCTGGATCTTCGCGCCGAACAACCCGACCACGGCCGAGCCGTGCGTCCCGTCGACCTGGAACTCGACGAGCTCGTCGCGGTTGACGCGCACCGTCCAGCTCGAGTTGATCTCGGCGACGATGCCGCCCTCGAGCTCGAAGATGCCGTACGCGGCGTCCTCAGCTGTCGCGACGTACTTCTCGCCCTTCTCGTCCCAGCGCTCGGGGATGTGGATCGCAGCCTGCGCGTAGACGCTCTTGACCTCGCCGAAGAGGTTCTCGAGCACGTAGTTCCAGTGCGGGAACATGTCGGTGATGATGCCGCCGCCGTCTTCGGTGCGGTAGTTCCAGCTCGGGCGCTGCGCCGGCTGCCAGTCGCCCTCGAACACCCAGTAGCCGAACTCTCCGCGCACCGAGAGGATGCGGCCGAAGAATCCGGAATCGATCAGGCGCTTGAGCTTCTGCAGACCTGGGAGGTAGAGCTTGTCGTGCACGACGCCGGTCTTGACCCCGGCATCCTTCGCGAGACGTGCGAGTTCCAGTGCCTCCTCCAGTGATTCGGCGGTCGGCTTCTCGGTGTAGATGGCCTTGCCTGCTGCGATGGCCTTGCGGATGGCGGATGCGCGCGCCTTCGTCACGAGGAAGTCGGCGTAGATCTCCCACTGCGGGTCGGCCAGCGCCGCGTCGAGGTCGGTCGTGTAGTCGTCGATGCCGTGCAGGGCGGCGAGCTCGGCGAGCTTGGCCTCGTTGCGGCCGACGAGGATCGGCTTGACCGTGACCTTCGTGCCGTCTGCGAGCTCGATCCCGCCCTGATCACGGATGGCGAGGATGCTGCGCACCAGGTGCTGCCGGTAGCCCATGCGTCCGGAGACGCCGTTCATGATGATGCCGATCTCGCGGGTCGTCGCCTGTGACATGTGTGGTCCGTTCTGTGAAGTCCGCCGTCTCACGCTGTGGGTAAGCGCTTTCCGACATGATGGCACGTTCGGGTCGATCGACGCAACCACCGCGCACGCATCGTGGCGATGGCCGCGTCAGGCGGCGAGCAGGGACCTCAGGCGCGGACCGCGCTGTCGCGCTCGATCAGAGTCGTGCGAATGATGTCCTGGAGGGCGGCGCCTTGCTCTGTCGCGGCGGCCTCCGCTCCCTCGATCTCGGCGACCAGCGCACCGACCGCCGCATCGGCCAAGGCCGTGAAGTCCTGGCGCACCGTCGTCAGCGGTGGGCGGTAGTTCGCGGCGTCCGGCACATCGTCGAATCCGATCACGCTGACCTGATCTGGCACGGAGCGTCCCCGCTCGGCCAGGCCTCGCATGAGTCCGAGGGCCATCTGATCGTTCGCACTCAAGACCGCCGTCGCCGGCATCAGCACGGCCGACGCGCCGTGGCCCGACTCGGCGGACCAGTCGCCGCGCACCGGCGGAACAGGTGTGATCCCCGCGGACTCGAGCGTCTCGCGCCACCCTCGCTCGCGCTCTGCGGCGGCGAACGAATCCGCGGGGCCGGCGAGGTGCCAGACGGTCTCGTGGCCGAGTTCGAGGAGCCGCCTCGTCGCCGCCGCCGCTCCGCCCGCATGGTCGCTGTGCACCACGCGCAATCCGGACTCCGCGGGGGCGTCCACCACCACGAGCCGCAGCCCGTCCGGACGATCCTCGGCCCTGGTGAGCGCGGACGCCTCGTTCAGCACGATCGCGCCGTCGACGCCCTGCTCGCGCAGGCGCTCGAACGCGTCGGCGACGGCATCGCCCGCGGTGACGAGCAGCAGGGCGTAGCCACGATCCTCGGCCGCTTCGGCGGCGGCCTGCAGCATCCGGGAGTTGCCCACCGTTGCGAGCGTCGTCACGACGAGGCCGATCGTCTGCGTGCGCCCGGTGCGCAGCGCCCGAGCTGCTCGATGCGGGCGGTAGCCGAGCTCGGCCATCGCCTTCTCGACCCGTGCACGTGTGGCTGGGTCCACACGAGGGCTGCCGTTCACGACCCTCGACACGGTCTGCCCCGAGACGCCGGCGCGTCCTGCGACCATGGCCATCGAGACGCGCCCGGACGATGAGCGGCCAGAGCCCGTACGGGATGAGTCCGCACGCCCCGTCGACGCACGGGCTGACGATGCACGGCCCGTGCCGCGCGCCCCGGCCTTCGCGAGGCGATTCAGCTCATCCCACTCGTCCATCTGCCTGCCCCTCCCGGCACCCCGGTGCACAACTCCTCAATGTTGACGTTACCACCGCCGGAGAGGTACCGTGTTTACGTGAACATCGAAGATTCCCCGGAGTTGCGCGCGACCGAGTTGAGTGGCGGCGTCACGAAACGCGCCACCGTGCTTGCCGACGGCCGCGACCTCATCTACTACGACGACCCCGGAACCGCGCTCGGCGCCGAGCGCGCCGTCGACGCACGCGCACTCGACCCGCGCCCCGACACCGCCACGATGCGCCTCGACGTTCTCACCGGCGACTGGATCACGGTCGCCGCGAACCGCCAGAACCGCGTCATGATGCCCAGCCCCGACGCCGACCCGCTCGCTCCGCAGACGCCGACGAATCCGTCAGAGGTTCCTGCGCTCTACGACGTCGCGGTGTTCGAGAACCGCTCGCCCGCCTTCGGCCCCGCGCTCGCCGAGGCGCTCGGCACCGCCCCGGCCGCGGCCAACCCGCCGCGCGGACTCGATGACCTCGACGCGCTCGGCCTCGGCCGCACCCGCACGTCGGTCGGCCGCTGCGAAGTCGTGTGCTTCAGCCCCGACCACGCAGGCTCCTTCGGCACGCAGTCCGTGACGCGCGCGCGCACCGTGATCGAGGCCTGGGCCGATCGCACCGCCGCGCTCTCGCAGCTGCCTGGCGTCCAGCAGATCTTCCCGTTCGAGAACCGCGGAGAGGCGATCGGCGTCACGCTGCCGCATCCGCACGGGCAGATCTACGCCTACCCCTACATCACGCCGCGCACCCAGCGGCTGCTCGAGAGCATCGACCGCACCGCGCCCGATCTGTTCCAGCGCATCCTCGAGTTCGAGCAGGGCTCCGAGCGCATAGTGCTCCAGGGCGAGCACTGGACGGCGTTCGTGCCGTTCGCCGCCCGCTGGCCCGTCGAAGTGCACCTCATGCCCAACCGCCACGTCGCCGATTTCGCCGAGACGAGCGAGGCCGAGCGCGATGAGCTCGCCCCGCTCTACCTGCGCCTGCTGCGCGGCATCGACGCGCTCTACGAGACGCCGACCCCCTACATCGCCGCATGGCACCAGGCTCCCGTGAGCCTCGCACGCGACTCGGTACGCCTGCACCTCGAGCTCACGAGCCCGCGGCGCGGCGCCGACAAGCTGAAGTTCCTCGCCGGATCAGAGGCCGCGATGTGGGCGTGGACCGCCGAGATCCCGCCGGAGCAGTCCGCCGCACGGATCCGCGAGGCGATCGCGCGCGCGGAAGGGGCCGGCGCATGACGGCTCGGGACGACGCGAACGCCCTGTTCGAGCAACTGACCGGTCGTGCCCCAGACGGCGTCTGGTCGGCTCCCGGCCGCGTCAACCTGATCGGCGAGCACACCGACTACAACGACGGCTTCGTGCTGCCCTTCGCGATCCCTCACCGCACATATGCCGCAGCGGGCATGCGCCAAGACGGGCGCATCCGTGTCACCTCCACGTTCGCCGGTGATGAGCCGGTCGAGGTCGCCATCGATGATCTCGCGACCTTGTTCCCGACTCCGAAAGGGGAAGAGCCTGCGGTCGCCGAGTGGGCCGCGTATCCGCTCGGCGTCGCGTGGGCGCTGCAACTCGCCGGCGCGACGGGCCGGGGCGTCGACATCGCGATCGCATCCGATGTCCCCGTCGGCGCCGGCCTGTCGTCGTCCGCCGCGATCGAGGGGGCGACGGCATCCGCGCTCGACGACCTCTGGAACGCCGGACTCGACCGCACGGCGCTCGCCCGCGTCGGCCGCCGTTCTGAGAACGAGGCCGTCGGCGCGCCGACGGGGATCATGGATCAGATGGCGTCGATGCTCGGCGAACCCGACGCCGCGATCTTCCTCGACTGCCGCACGCTCGAGACGAGCCTCGTTCGGGTCGGCGTCGCCGAGGCCGGACTCGCGATCCTCATCATGGACACCAGGGTGCAGCACTCGCACGCCACCGGCGGCTACCGCGAGCGGCGCGAGTCGTGCGAGCGCGGCGCGGCGATCATGGAGGTGCCGTCACTGCGCGATGTGTCGATGGGCGACCTCTCCCGCGCCGAGCAGTTGATGGACGACGTGACCTTCCGGCGGGTGCGTCACATCGTGACCGAGAACCAGAGGGTGCTCGACACCGTCACCACGCTGCGCGAGAGCGGCGCCAGAGCGATCGGCGATCTGCTCGTCGCCTCGCACGCCTCGATGCGCGACGACTTCGAGATCTCGGTTCCCGAACTCGACACGGCGGTCGAGGCCGCGATGGCCGCGGGGGCCATCGGCGCGCGCATGACGGGTGGCGGTTTCGGCGGTGCGGCGATCGCGTTGATCGAGCTGTCCGCGGTCGAGTCGGTGTCGGATGCCGTGACCGCCGCCTTCGCGGAATCCGGTTTCACGCCGCCGCACCTCTTCACCGTGACTCCCGCCGCCGGCGCCCGCCGCGACGCCTGAGCGACGGCAGGCCACGCCGAGGACGCAGCGACACGGCTGCGTCTCGACGTGGCCTGCATCTCGAGAGGGCTACTCGGCGTCGGCCTCAGCCAGGACGCGCCGGATGTCGCTCCGACTGCGGATCTTCCCGGTCTTGATCGCGTCGGTGATCACGACCTCCTGCGAGGCAGTGACCACCGGAACCTCTTCGCCCTCGGCATCCAGGATCTTGCCGTCCTTGATCGTGTCGCCGTCGAACAGGGTCTCGTTCGCGAGCAGGCGAGCGAGATCCTGTTCGCGGATGACCCGACCGGTGCCGGGGATGAACGCCGACCGCTCGGCCGACTTCCCGCCGAGGTGGTTGAAGAGCAGATTCAGCAGCACGGCCATGATCGCGGCCGAGGAGATGCCGGAGTGCAGGATGATCCCCACCCAACTCGGCAGCGCGTCGTAGAACGTCGGCATGACGACCGGGATCACCCCGAAGCCCAGTGAGACGGCGACGATGACCATGTTCATGTTGCCCTCGTAGTTCACCTTCGCGAGCGTGCGGACGCCGGCCGCAGCGACCGACCCGAACAGCACGATCCCCGCGCCGCCGAGGACGGGCGGCGGCACGGCGGCCACCAGCCCGCCGACGATCGGCAGCAGTCCGAGCACGACGAGGATCACACCGCCGGCGCTCACGACGAACCGTGACTTCACGCCGGTGATCGCGACGAGCCCGACGTTCTGCGCGAAGGCGGACTGCGTGAACGAGTTGAACACCGGGGCGATCGCGGACGAGATCATGTCGGCGCGCAGGCCGTTGGCGATGCGCTTGGAGTCGACCTTCGTGCCGACGATCTCACCGACCGCGATGATGTCCGCCGTCGTCTCCGTCATCGTCACGATGATCACGATGAACATCGAGATGATGCTGGCGACGCCGAACGTCGGCAGGCCGAATGCGAACGGCTGCGGAAGGGCGACGATCCCGCCGTCCGCGATGTTCGAGAAGTCCGCCCAGCCGACGATGCCCGCGAACGCCGTGCCGGCGACGATGGAGATGAGGATGGCCAACCGCGAGACGGTGGGGGACGCGACCTTGCTCAGCACGAGCACGATCAGCAGGGTCCCCATCGCGAGGCCGATGTTCTGCAGGCTGCCCCAGTCGGGATCCTCCGGCGAGGTGCCGCCCATCGCCCAGCTCGCCGCCACCGGCATCAGCGTCAGCCCGATCGTGGTGATCACGGTGCCGGTCACGACCGGTGGGAAGAACCGCACGATCATCGCGAAGAACGGCGCCACGATGAGTCCTGCGACGGATGCGGCGATCACGGCCCCGAACACACCCTGCAGCCCCTCCCCTGCGGCGAGGATGGCCGTCATGGTCGCGACGCCCGAGAACGAGACGCCCTGCACCAGCGGGAGCTGCGATCCGAAGAAGGGCACACCCCACGACTGCAGGATCGTTGCGAGGCCGCCGATGAACAGGCACGACGCGATCAGGAGGCCGATCTCGGCCGGCGCGAGCCCGGCGGCGTTTCCGATGATGAGCGGCACGGCGATGATGCCGCCGTACATCGTCAGCACGTGCTGCAGTCCGTAGGCGAAGGTGGGTCCGAGGCGGAGCCTCTCGTCCTCGGGTCGGCGGATTCTGGGCGTTCTCGACATAGATCTCTCCGTTGAGTGCGTCTGTCATGGATTCGCGCATTACTTCCGAATCGTGGAAGACATTTTCCACAATAGCGATAGCGGCGATGCTAGCACCGAATCACGGCGCGTGCTAGCGTACGAGCGCCGGCCCCCCACGGGCCGGTCGGCGGAACAGCAGACGCCGAGAAACCTGAGCTGGCGGCCCGAGCCCCAGCCACGTGTCGCCAGAGGAAAGGCGACACCATGACGAGAATCTGGCTGCGCGACCCGCTCGCGATCCACCTGGGAGCGGATGTCGATCCCGCGACCGCCACGCGGGGCATCGTCGTCGACACGGAGCTCGGCACCATCGTCGAGCTCGTCGGGCACGGAGGGCGACCGCACGTCGACGAGGTCTTCGATGCCGGCGCGCACGTGATCACCCCGGGCCTCATCAACACGCATCACCACTTCTATCAGACGCTCACGAGGGCCTGGGCGCCGGTGGCCGACCTGCCGCTGTTCGGATGGCTGGTGAACCTGTACCCGGTGTGGGCCCGCCTCACCCCTCGCGCCCTGGAACTCGCGACCACCGTGGCGATGGCGGAGCTGCTGCAGTCCGGATGCACGACGGCTGCCGACCACCATTACCTCTTCCCGACCGGCATGGACGATGCGATCGACGTCCAGGTCGACGTCGCCCGCCGACTCGGCATGCGCGCGATGCTCACCCGCGGCTCCATGTCGCTCGGCGAGGACGACGGCGGGCTGCCACCGCAGCACACGGTGCAGGATCCGGACGTCATCCTCGCCGATTCGGAGAGGTTGGTGGCCCGCTACCACGAGCGCGGGGCGGGCGCGAAGGTGCAGATCGGCCTCGCCCCGTGCTCACCGTTCTCGGTGACGACCTCGCTGATGGCGGACTCCGCGGCGCTCGCGGAACGCCTCGACGTGCGGCTGCACACTCACCTCGCCGAGACCCTGGACGAGGAGCAGTTCTGCCGCGACCGCTTCGGCCTGCGCACCGTGGAGTATCTGGAGTCGGTGGGATGGCTGTCCGATCGCACCTGGCTCGCGCACGGCGTGCACTTCAACGACGACGAGATCGCCGCGCTCGGTGCGGCGGGCACCTCGGTGGCGCACTGCCCCACCTCCAACATGCGCCTGGCTAGCGGCATCGCCCGCGCCGTGGAGCTCGAGGATGCCGGCGTGCCTGTGGGGCTCGGGGTCGACGGCTCCGCGTCCAACGACGCCTCCAACATGATCCGCGAAGTGCGCCAGGCCCTGTACCTGCAGCGGCTGCGATACGGCACCGAGCAGGTCACGAGTGCACGCGTGCTGGACTGGGCGACGCGTGGTTCCGCCGCCGCACTCGGTCGCACGGACATCGGCCGGATCGACATCGGAATGCAGGCCGATCTCGCGATGTTCCGGCTCGACGGCCTCGCGTTCTCCGGTTCGCACGACCCGATCGCCGCTCTCGTGCTGTGCGGTGCCGAACGCGCCGACCGCGTCATGGTCGGCGGCGAGTGGCGCGTGCGCGACGGAGAGGTCGTCGGGCTCGACGTGGACGCGCTGATCGCCGAGCACAGCCGCGCCGCCCGCGACCTGGTCTCGGGCCTGAAAGAATGAGAGCTTCGAGGAGAAGGAGCCCCATGTCCTGGATCGTCACCGGCGGAGCCGGCTACATCGGAGCGCACGTCGTGCGTGCACTCGCGGATGCCGGGCTCATCCCGGTCGTGCTGGATGACCTGTCCAGCGGTGTCGCGTCGTTCGTTCCGGAGGGCGTGCCGTTCGTGCAGGGCAGCATCCTCGATCGTGAGCTCGTCGAGACGACGCTTCGCGAGCATCGGGCAGATGGCGTCATCCACGTCGCGGGCTTCAAGTACGCCGGCGTCTCGGTGCAGCGGCCGCTGCACACCTACGCGCACAACGTCGAGGGCACGCGCGTGATCCTCGAGGCGATGGATGCCGCGGGGGTCAGTAACATCGTCTTCTCGTCCTCCGCCGCGGTCTTCGGCACCCCTGACGTGCCGCTCGTGGTCGAGGAGACCGCGAAGAGGCCCGCGAGCCCGTACGGCGAGTCCAAGCTGATCGGCGAGTGGATGCTGCGCGATCAGGCGATCGCGACGGCCGAGTCCGCGCATCCGCTGCGCCACACCTCGCTGCGCTACTTCAACGTCGTCGGCTCGGCAGATGAGACCGTCTACGACGTCAGCCCGCACAACCTCTTCCCGATCGTGTTCGAGGCGCTGCTCGCGGGCAAGACGCCCAAGATCTTCGGCGACGACTACGCCACGGAGGACGGCACGAACGTGCGCGACTACGTGCACGTCGGCGACATCGCGGCCGCGCACGTCGCGGCGGCGAAGCGCCTCGCCGGCGGTGAGAGCATCGAGCCGGCGTACAACCTCGGCTCCGGCGACGGCCTGAGCGTGAAGCAGATCATGGATGCCGTCGTCCGCGTCACCGGCATCGACTTCACGCCGGAGATCGGCCCTCGCCGCGCCGGCGACCCCGATCGCATCGTGGCGACCGGCGAACTCGCCGCCCGCGACCTGGACTGGAAGATGCGCTATACGGTCGACGAGATGGTGCGCACCGGCTGGGAGGCGCGACGCGCAGCCGAGTAGCCGGACGCCGCGCCTCGTAGTGGCCCTCTTCTCCTACTGCTCCTGGGACTTGCGCGGATCGGTGAGGGCCGTCATCGCGTCGACCAGGGTCGAGTGGATGTACTCCAGCTCGGGGCTGGTGAACGACTCCCAACTCGCGCCGTCGTCGACCGCATCCGTCTGCTCCCAGCTCTGTTCATCGGTCGCTGGATCGTGGCGATAGATCCACCACAGGTTCGCCTGCGGGTCCTGGATCCGCGCGAACTCGTCTCCGAAGAAATCCGTCGGTTGCGTGACGACGTTGCCGCCGAGCTGCTCGGCGCGCGCGAGGGTCGCCGGGACGTCGTCGACATAGACCCGGATGAATGCAGGAGTGAAGGGCCAGCCGGGCTTCCGGTCCGCGATCGTGATCATCGAGTCTCCGATCAGTAGCTCGGAGTGCAGGATCAGCCCATCGGTGTCGACGGTGCGCGCCTCCGCGACATCGACGGCGCCGAAGACCTCGATGACGAATTCGATCAACGTACTCGCGTCGTCGGTCATGATGAACGGGTTCACAGTGTTCGACCCGGCGGGCCGAGCGGGAGTGGTGGTCATGGTGGTTCCTTCCGAAGGCGAGGGGATTCCTGCTGACGTGCGCTCTCCACTCTTCCCGGCCTTGTGGCCGATATATGTCCACAAGAAGAAGTACATTGGACGGCATGTCAACCGGAACCAGGGCGCTCGAGCTTCTCGGGCTCCTGCAGTCGCGTCGCCACTGGCCGAGCGACGAGCTCGCTCGGCGTCTCGAGGTGAGTCAGCGCACGCTCCGCCGCGACATCGACGATCTGCAGGAGCTGGGCTACCCGATCGTCTCGACGCGCGGAACCGGCGGCGGGTACCAGCTCGGCCCTGGTGGTTCACTTCCTCCGCTGACCCTCAGCGAGGAGGAAGCGGCTGCGGTCATCATGGGCCTCAAGGAGATCGCCTCTGGTGCATCTGCGACGTCAGGGGATGCGGCGATCAGCGCTATGGCGAAGATCGTCCAGGTGCTTCCCGAGCGCATCCGCCGTCGCATCGACAGCCTGCGGAGCCTGTCGATCGCTCCCGCAGGGGATCCCCGCGCGAGTATCACCGACGTCGTGGCGTTGACGACCGTCGCGCTCGCCTGCAGAGACCACGACGCGTTGAGGTTCACTTACCGAGCGCGCAACGGGGAGGTCACCGAGCGCAACGTCCATCCCCACCGGACGGTCAGCACGGACGCCCTCCTCTACCTCATCGCCTGGGATCTCGACCGAGCCGACTGGCGCACCTTCCGCATCGACCGCATCGACGATCCGACGCGAACCCGCCAGAAGTTCACTCCGCGAACGGTCCCGTTCACCGACCCGGTGGCGTACGTGCGGGATCAGATCAGGTCGACGCCGGCGAGATACGCGATCCATGCGACGGTGCAGGCACCGGCGCAGCGGGTCACGCAGGAGATCGCGCACTACGGTGTCGTCGACCCGATCGACGACGCTTCGTGCGAGGTGCACCTTCCTGCCGACTCACTCGACTGGGCCACGTTCTGCCTCGGAGCCATCGGAGCCCCCTTCGTCGTCCATGGGCCGCCCGAAGCCGTCGATCACATGCGCCAATGGGGTCGACGACTCATCGCCGGCACCCAACGCACTCCTCTCGATCCGGTGCGAAGATGACGGAATGCTGATCCGAGGGGCGACCACCGCCGACGCACACGGCATCGCTGTCGTGCACGTCACATCGTGGCAGGCGGCTTACGCCGGTCTCATGCCGCAGAGCGTTCTCGACGATCTGTCGATCGACGATCGCGCCGAGCGATGGGCGCACATCATCGCAGCGCCCGGGCGCGGATCGCGCACACTCGTCGCGGAGCGTGACGGCGAAGTGGTCGGGTGGGCGAGCTTCGGAGCCGCGCGTGAGAACGACGGCCCTGGCTCCGGCGAGCTCTGGGGCGTATACGTCCTGCCGTCCGCATGGTCGTCCGGTGTCGGGCACGCACTGCTGGAGGCTGTGGAACAGGGCCTCGCGGATGACGGGCACTCCACGGCGTACTTGTGGGTGCTCGCCGGCAATGAGCGCGCGGCGACGTTCTACACGAGGCACGGATGGATCGACGACGGTGGCACGAAGGTCGAGGAACGGCCCGGTCTCATGCTCGACGAGCGACGGCACGTCAAGGCGCTGCGACGAGATCGCGCGCGCGGATCGGGTAGAGGAAGAAGCACACCCACGCCAGGGCTGTGAAGACCATCGGCACGACGGCCAGCATGATCCGGATGCCGCCGTCCACGGCATCCGGCTGCGCGTCGCCGAGAGAAGCGTCGAAGCCGCTCGCGTTCAGCACCCACGCGGCGACGACCGCCTGCAGCACCACCGACCCGCGCACGACGAAGCCGTTCACACCGAAGTACACGCCTTCGCGCCGATGCCCTGTGCGTGCGGCGTCGTCGTCGATGATCTGCGCGAGCATGACCTCGAGCAGTTGCAGCAGTCCCCCGACGCCGACGCCGACCGCGATCCCGACGAGCGCCGCCCCGAGCACGGAGGCCGGCACCAGATATCCGAGCACGGCGACCGCGAACACGCCGACCGCCCACAGCACCGCCGTCCGCGGCGACGTGACCTGCACCACCTTGCTCCACAGCAGGATCGCCGGGATCGCCACCACGAATATCACGCCGAGCAGGATGCTGCTCTCTCCTTCGGTGGCGTGCAGCGAGTACCGCACATAGAACGGGATGGCCGCGAGGATCACCGCGATCGCGGTCTGCACGAACAACGACCCGAGCACGTAGGGCACGAACGCGCGATTGGCGAAGGTGTATCGCAACTGCTCGGTCCACCGCATGGCATCCTCGCCGGCGACGACCTCGCCCCGCCGCTCCAGCATCCCGCCGGCGAACGACCACACGAACAGCACCAGGCACACGAGGCCCAACGCGATCGCCATGCCCGGCCAGCCGATGCTGTCGTACAGCAGCGGCGCACCGGCCGTGCCGAGGATCATCCCGACGATCGCGAACACCTGCCGCGGCACGTTGCCCCTCGAGCGCTCGGCCGTCGTGCGGAAGATCTCAGGGAACAGCGCGGAGATGTTGAGGACGACCACGACGAAGGCGATGTCGTACACGGCGACGACGACGAGGAACCACGCGATCAGACCGCCGGCGGACAGCGCGGGCGGCATCCAGACCAGCGCGAACGCGACCACGAGCGGCACGATGCCGAGCCCGATCCACGGGATCCGCCGGCCCCAGGGTGTGCGGATCCGGTCGGAGAGTGCGCCCACGAGCGGGTTGAGCAGGGCGTTCAGGATGCCGTGGGCGATCATCGCCGCGGCCACCCACTCCGCCGGCACCGCGAGGTGGGCGACGTAGAAGTACACCACGAACGCGGAGAAGGTCTGGGCCATCAATTGGATCGGGAACCCGGAGGCCCCGAAGGCGACGGACTGGGCGCGAGAGGGCGCTGCATCCAGGCGACGATCACGGATACGCGCTGCAAGGCTCATCGCTGTGGCTCCTGTCGGCGCTGCACTTCGCGCAGCGCACGCCAGCTTATCCGGATGAGTCCCTCCTTCTCGATGGTCTCGTGCACGAGAGGATCGGCGAGCAGCCGCCGCTCGTACCCGCGCTTGGCCGCGCCGTAGTCCACGGCCGCCCGCAGCTCGTGCCCGTCGACCATCGGGTGCAGGTAGATCTCAGTCACCCCGGCCGGCACCGCGCGCAGCAGTCCGAGGAAGCCCTCGCGGATCTGCTCGTACGTCTCCTCCCGATCGGTGCCCTCACCGGCCAGCTCGAACGGATGCGTCCAGAGCCGGTCGAGGATGACGATCCCCGCAGCATCCGCGGCCGCCGTGGCCCTGTCGAGCGCCGGCTGCATCGCTTCACCGAGCTGGAGGCCGTCGACGATCCTCGGCAGCCGGAACGGGAGTCCGTGCCGTGCGGCGAGCGCGAACACCGGCTCGAGCAGGTCGCGGCCGGTGTGCAACCCGTATACCGAGCCCATGTGATTGTCGAGATGCGTGACATCGACGCCGGCAGCGAGTGCCGCACCCAACTGCGCCGCGAGTTCGGCCGACACGTCTCCGATCGCCGCATTCTCCTCCACTGCTCGCACATCGGCCGGGAAGAAGCCGGCACGGTCGACGAGGCTCGTCCCCCCACCGGTCAGCGGCCGCCACCGATAGCGGCTCCACTCGCTCGTGAGCACGAGATGCACGCCCACGCTCATCTCAGGATGCGCGGCAGCGAAGGCGAGCGCCTCCGGCGCCCAGGCGCACGGCAGCATGATCGTCGACGAATCGAGGTGCCCGGCCGCGAGGAGGTCGGTGATCGCCTCGTTCGCCGCGTGGCACATGCCGAAGTCGTCCGCGTTGAGGATGATCACACGCGCATCGGATCCGAGCCCCAGGCGAGCGGTGAGGTCCGACGGCGGGGACATCAGGCCGGCATCCCGCCGAGCGAGACGAAGCGGGAGAACGAGCGCTCGCGCAGCGCTGAGGCCGCCTGTCCGATCGCGCCCACCATGGTCGCCTCGCGTCCGAACGCCGAGGTCACGAACTTCAGGGCGAGCAGGTGGGAAAGTGCTTCGGCCGCACGATGCACCGCCGCGACGAAGCACGGGTGCGCGGCGTGGCCGGTCAGGACGAACGCCTCCGGATCGATGACGAGGGTCACGCTGCCGGCGACGACCACGAGGCGCCGCGCCAGCTCGTCCACCATCGCCTTCGCCGCTTCGTCCCCGTCGCCGCACGCATCGAGGTGGACGGGCAGCGGATCGGCAGGGTCACGGCCGTGCAGGAGCGCGAGATCCTCCACGACGTCGTCGTTGATCACCGGCACGCCGATCGGCACGGGAGGCTGGGGTAGATACTGCACCTCGCCCGCGACACCGGAGGCTCCTCGGTGCAGCACGCCGTCGAGCACGGTGCCGGCGCCGAGCCCCTCGTCGATCATCAGCAGCGTGAAGCTCGAGAGCTCACGGCCGACGCCGGACTCCGACTCGGCGAGCGCCGCCAGATTGACGTCGTTCTCGATGTGGACGGGGCATTCGACGTGCGCGGTGAGCGCTGCGAGCAGCGCCCCGCCGTCCGGACCCTGATCGTCTCTGATCTCGCCGCCTGGCGTCACGATCCCCGGCATCGCGACCACGACGTGCTGCAGAGGACCGGGCACCGCCCGACGGCACTCGGCGATCAGCGCGGCGATGTCAGCGGCTCGGTCGTCGACGTGCCCGAGCGGCGCATCGCACTGGGCGCGCACCGCTCCGGTCGGATCGACCAGGGTGGCATGCATCGTGGTGTGGTCGAGGTGCACGGCTGCCGCGAATCCGAGTCCTGGATGAAGGGAGACCCGGGTCGCCGCCGGACCGCGCGTCGCTCGGTCCACCCCAGCGGATGCTACGGCGTCCCCAGCTTCGAGCATCCGAAGGACCTGAGTGACGGCTGTCCGCGACAACCCGGTCTCACCCATCAACTCCGCTCGAGTCAGGGGCCCACGTCGAGCCAAGGCCTCCAGGATCGCTCTCGCGTTCAGGGTTCGCAGCAGGGTCTGCGGACCCGCCAGAGGTTTTGTCACCACGTTTCCTCGTGCATCGTTGGGGGTAAGTATGACACGAAGTGTCCATAAGTGCGACACTTTTCGTCGCACTCGTGCCGATACTCTCTAGTCGTGATCGAATCGCCCATGGTACGCACCGTTTCCGGACCAGTGCGCGGATCATGGCGGGACCATGGAACCCCCGCCGCATCCGCCGCCTTCCTCGGCATCCCGTTCGCCAGGGCGCCCATAGGCGACCTCCGCTATGCGGCGCCAGTGCCTGCGGAGTCGTGGACAGACGTACGAGACGCGACCGAGTACGGGGCCACCGCATTGCGCACGACCGGCACCGACACCCTCATCCCGGAGCCGGCCGTCGCCGGCGACAGCACTCTGAACGTCAACGTGTTCACCCCTTCGCTCCATGCGTCTCTGCCCGTACTGGTCTGGATCCACGGCGGCGGCTACACCGAGGGCTCCCCCGCGAGCCCCTGGTACGACGGCAGCCGCTTCAATCGCGACGGCGTCGTGACGGTGTCGATCTCGTACCGACTCGGCTTCGACGGCTTCGGATACATCGAGGGCGCACCGCATAACCGCGGAGTCCTCGATTGGATCGCCGCCCTCGAATGGGTGCAGCAGAACATCGCGGCGTTCGGCGGCGACCCTGACCGGGTGACGATCGGCGGGCAGTCCGCGGGCGGCGGAGCCGTGCTGGCGCTGCTCGGGATGCCGTCGGTGCAGCACCTGTTCCATCGGGCGCTGTCGATCTCCGGGGCTCTCGCCGGTGTTCCCCTCGACGATGCGCGGGAGCGCTCGGCCCGGCTGGCCACGCTCGCCGGTGTCCCCGCCGATGCGGACGGCTTCCGATCCGTCGATGAGGCGGCCCTGCACTCCCTGCAGAACAAGGCAGCGAGTGCGAAGCACGGACTCGCTGCGCTGACCGATCAGCTCGTGAACGGCCTCGCGTGGGGCCCGATGGTCGACGGCGACCTCATCGCGCAGCCGACCGTGGATGCACTGCGCGGCGGGATCGGCGCGGACAAGCCGCTGCTGCTGGGCGCCGCCGACGACGAGTTCACGATGGTCGCAGAGAGGGAGGAGACCGCGCTGCGCCTGGTGCCGCCTTCGCTGCTGCTGCGCCCCTTCATCAGGGACCGCGATGCGCGCCGCGCGTACCTCGAGGCGAACGAGCCCCAGCGCGCGCGAGGCACCGCCGCGATCGCGGGCCGCTACGTCAGCGATCGCATCTTCCGCATCCTCGTACCCCGCGTCGCGGAGGCACGACTGCGTGCGGATGCCGCGACCTGGGCATACCGGTTCAGCTGGGTCTCCCCCACCAAGGGCTGGGCGTGCCACTGCCTCGACGTGCCGTTCTGGTTCGACGGGCTGGACAGGGAGCGGGTGGACGCCCTCGCGGGCGAGAACCCGCCGCAGTCGCTCGCGGACGAGATGCACGGGGCCGCCGTGCGCTTCATCACGGATGGGGATCCGGGCTGGCCGGCCTGGTCGACAGCGCCCGGCATCGCGCGGGTCTTCGACGGCACGGGTCCGGCCGTCGCCGAGGACGCCTACGACAGCACCCTCGCGCTGGTCTGAGCGTCCGTCGAACGCGCGTCGCCGGAAGGGTTTCCCGGGTTCAGATTGCACCGAACCCGGGAAATCCTTCCGGCATCCACCCGCGGACCGCGGAACGCAGGCGCGTTAGCCGACGACCACCATCTCGTTCGGCACCTCCGGCAGCTCGGCGGAGGCGATGACCTCGCCGGTCGTGGCATCCAGCGTCACGATCGTGCTGTTCGCGGCGTCTGTGACGTAGACCACGTCGCCGAGTGCGGCGATCGCCGGGTGCGGCTGCTGCCATTCGCTCGGACCCTCCCACGCATCGATCGCGTCGTGGGATGCCGTGACGGCACCGGTCGCCGGGTCGATGACGTGCAGCTTCCCGTCGGAGCCGATGAGCACGGCGTCGCCGCTTTCGACGCGGGTCACGCCGCGGAACGTGTAGCTGACGCCCTCAGGAAGAGCGACCTTCTCGAGGGTCTTCGCCTCGGTGTCGACCAGCGCGATGTCGGTCAGGAGGTAACCCTCCATGTCGGGGTCGTCCTTGTAGTCCATGACGACGAGGGGGCTGTTCTCCGAGACGTACGCGTTGCCGATCCGGCCGAACTCGTCGGGCGAGTCGAGCTTGGTGATCGCGCCGTCGTCGAAGACGAGTGCGCCGTTCTCACACCCGAAGACGACCGCCTCGCCCTCAGCGGTTCCCTCACCGTGCACACCGGGGCACTCGGCGCTGGTCGCGATCTCGGCGCCGTCCGCGTCCACCGCACGGATGCCGGAGCGCCCGTTCGCGTCGCCGACGGTGGTGACGAAGGTGCCGTCCTCCAGCACCACCGAGACGCCGTGGTGCGCCTCCACTCCCTCGATGACCTCCGCCTCGGGAAGGCTGCCGTCCGCGTCGGCGAGAGCGTCCGTGTCGAAGATCGTGGTGTCGCTGGTCGCGTCGTCGTACAGCACGGTCTTGCCGCCGTGTCGGACGACATGCCCTGCGGCAGCGGCGTCGACGACCTGGTCGGTGAGCTCTGGCTCGCGCATGTCGAGCAGCTGGAAGCCCGCGGAGGTCGTCACGAAGGCGTGCCGCCCGTCACCGGCGGAGTTGAGCCGGACGAAGTCTTCGGTGGGCAGGTCGTCGATCACCTCGAGGCTCTCGCCGTCGACGATCAGCACGCCGCCGGCGTAGGCCACGGCGACGCGCGGCCCTTCTGCGGCGGCATCCGTGCTCGGCGCGGCGGCATCGGGGGTCTCGGCTGCGGACTGCGCGCCGCATCCGGTCAGCAGCAGTGCCGCGGCTGCGGCGGCAGCCGCCAGACGTGCGGTTCGTTTCAGCTGTGTCATGGGTTTTCCTTTCGTGGCGCCCTCTCGGGCGGGGTCATGGGTCCAGGCCCTTGGCGATGCGTTCGGTGTTGA
Organism: Microbacterium shaanxiense; assembly: GCF_054779995.1. Taxonomy (NCBI): domain Bacteria; kingdom Bacillati; phylum Actinomycetota; class Actinomycetes; order Micrococcales; family Microbacteriaceae; genus Microbacterium; species Microbacterium shaanxiense. Next base: position 303,225 of record NZ_BAAGXE010000003.1, read on the forward strand.
CGCGCATCATGTCGAGGTAGGTGTCGCCGGGTTCGCCCGGCTGCGCGAGCGATTCGGTGATGAGCTCGACGACATCGACGTCGCGGTCCGCCTCCTCGGCGAGCACCTGCACGAGCCGATCGGGCTGCGACGACTCGGCGAAGATCGTGCGGACGCCGGCGGTGTCGATCGCGTCGACCAGCTCCTGGAGATCGGCGGGGCTCGGGGCCGCGAGAGTCGTGCCTCCCGGGATCGCCGCGCCGAGAAGTGTCACGTCGTAGCGATGGGCGAGATAGCCGAAGACGTGGTGGTTGGTGACGAGCGCCCTGTGCTCGGCGGGGATCTTCGACAGCGCGCTCGTCATGTGCTCGTCGAGGGCGACCAGATCTTCCCGATACGCCTCGGCCGCGGCGAGTACATCGTCGCCACCGTCACCTGCGAGCTCCGCCAGTTCGGGAGCGAGCGCATCCACGACGAGGACCATCTGCGACGGATCAGTCCAGAAGTGCGGATCGGGACCGGAGCCCTCGGCGTACTCGATCACCTCGACATGCGCGCCGGCCTCCACCACCGGAACGCCTTCGTCGGCTGCGGCCTCGACGTGCTGGGCCAGCCCCTCTTCGAGTCCGAGCCCGTTGGCGACGATGAGTTCGGCGTCACGCAGCCCGGCGGCCTGCTGCGCGGAGAGCTCGAACGAATGCGGATCGGCACCGGGCGCCATCAGCGTCACCACTTCGAGCTGGTCGCCGGCGAGTTCGGCGACCACGTCACCGAGGATGTTCGTCGTGACGTACACGCTCGGACGCTCGTCCGCTGCGGGCGCGCATCCGGCGAGCGCCCCCGCCGCGACGGCCGCGGTCACCAGAGCCGCAGCGATCCGGCCGCCCCGGCTCATCGGCCCGTCCCCGCAAGGTGCAGCGGTGCGGCCGCTGTCTCGAACGTGCGGGCGATGCGTGCATCGTCGGCCGGATCGATCTCCCACATCGCCTGCTCGGCGGGGCCGTTCAGATATGCCCTGTTCTGATCGACGACGAACGTCACTCGGGCTGCGAGATCGGGATCGGCGAGGGATGCCGCGACGAGCGGCTCGGTCCGCGCGACGATCTCCCCTCCGGCGAGCACGAGCACGGATCCGGTGGCGGTGAGCGCCAGCACGCGATCCGCGTCGTCACCCACGGCGGTGACCCGCACGATCGCCTCGCCGAGATCTTGGAAGGTCCAACTCCGTGCGCGAGTGTCCAGCAGCCAGACGCCGTTCGTCCCCGCGAGCGCGGCCGCGCTCGGACGCCCCTCGCGACCGGCGAAGTCCGTGGCCGGCGCCGACGTGCCGGAGGGGTATGCGATGCGCTCCCACTCCGCCGGGTCGCCGCCGACCGAGAGTGCCGCGCCGTCCGCGCAGCCGATCACGACGCCGACGACCGTGGTGATGGTGCCGGACGCCTGCGCACAGGGGATGGACTCACCCGCGGTGCCGTCCGCTTCCCGCACCCGCAGTGTCTGCGCGACGCCGTCGGAGTCCGGCTCCGTGACGACCGCGCCTTCATTCAACGGCACGACGAGGCCGGCGTGCGGTTCGACCGGGACGCGGAACTGCTCGACGACCTCGCCGTCGGCGAGCGCGGGAGTGTCGAGCAGCACGGCCTCGTCGTCGAACAGGATGCCGGTGCCGGTCTCTCCGGTGACCACCCTCGCGACTCCGCCTCCTTCCACGTCGCCGATCACGCGGGACGGCGCCTCGTAGTAGTGGAAGTGGTCGATGTGGCTCCACGTCCAGACTCCGCTGTCGATCACCGTCACGGAACCGTCCCTGATGCCGAACAGATAGCGCCCGTCAGTGACGAGATCCTCGATCGGTTCGATCTCGTCGAGCACCTCCGACCCTTCGTCGAGCAGGTCGAGGTGGTGCACCGCTCCCTGCTCGTCCACGGTGGTCAGGTGCAGAGCGGGCTCCGCGAGCTCGTGCGCGCCGGCGATCTCGCCGTGCCCGTCGCCGACGGCCTCCCCTGTCGGGGATGCGGGGGCTGACGGGGTCACTGCACAGCCGGACAGCGCGATCAGGAGGATGCCGGACGCAGCGGCAAGACGGGTTCTCATATGGTCCTTTCGGTGAGGGCGTGCCGACGCCCTGAAGCGGAGACGATCGCATGGGCCGCAGCGGACACCGCGGCAGATCCGATCGCGACGAACGCGATCGTCGCGCCTGCAGCCGTTCCCGCGTGCCACGACACGAGAAGGCCGATGGCGACCGAGGCGGTGCCGATGAGCGCCGCGAGGATCATGGTCGAAGGGATGCGCCGCGCCCAGCGACCTGCGGCGACCGCCGGCCCCAGCAGCATCCCGACGACGAGCAGCGATCCGACGGCCTGATAGGCGGCGACCACGGCGAGTGTGATGAGTCCGACCAGCAGGACGTGCGCGATCTGCGGCCGGAGTCCCAGCAGCTGCGCCTGCCGCTGGTCGACGGTGACCGCGACGAATGAACGGTGCCCGAGCACGGCGACGGCGATCGTGACGACGGCGACGACCGTGAGGACGAGCACGTCCTCCGGTGAGGCGGCGAGGATGTCACCGAACAGGATCGCGGTGGCATCCGTCGCGAAGCTGCGCGAGGCGGAGATCACGATCACGCCGAGCGCGAGGCTGGCCACGAACAGCAGTCCGATACTGGTGTCGGCCGAAAGGCGCCCGCGGCGCTGGAGCACGCCGATGCTGAACGACATCCCCGCTGCGCTCACCGCCGCACCGAGCACCGGTGGAATTCCCAGCAGCGTCGCGACGGCGATGCCGGGCAGCATCCCGTGCGCCATGGCCTCGCCGAGGAACGCCATGCCGCGCAGCACGACCCAGGTGCCGACGACGCCGCAGATCACCGCGACGAGGGCACCGGTGAGCAGCGCACGCTGGACGAACACGACGGTGAAGGGATCGAGCAAGGGGGACACAGACAGCGACTGTAGCAGTTATTGAGAACGATTTTCATTTGCAATAATGAGAGGCGTGTCATCTCCGCCGCTGCTTCTGCCCACCACGCGCGTCCTCGCCCTGCGGGACGTCGCCGTCGATCTCGATGGGCATCCCGCGCTCCGCGGCGTCGATGCCGAAGCGCATGCCGGTCGCCTCCTGGCGATCACAGGAGCCAACGGATCAGGCAAGTCGACATTTCTCGCCGTGGCGGCAGGGCTGCTCACCCCGCAGCGAGGGATCGTGGATCTGCGCCCAGGCATCCGCATCGCACTCGTGCCGCAGTCCACGCCGCTGGCCCCGCACCTGCCGTTGAGCGTCACCGACATCGTCACCATGGGCACGTGGGGACGGCTCGGCGCCTGGCGCCCGGCGCGCAGGGCCGATCGAGAGATCGTGCGCGATGCGATCGCCACCGTCGGGCTCGCCGACCTCTCCCGACGCCCGATCGGCACCCTCTCCGGCGGGCAGCGGCAGCGCGCGCTCCTCGCCCAGACCCTCGTGCAGCGCGCCGACCTCGTGCTGCTCGACGAGCCGATGGCCGGGCTCGACGCGCGCTCGCGCGAGATCATCGCGGCCACGATCGACCGGCTCACCGAGACCGGATCCGGCGTCATCGCGGTCACGCACGACGTCGCGGAGTTCGCCTCGGTCGACGACGTCCTGGAGCTTCAGGACGGTCGGGTGCTCAGAGCGTCGTGACCTCGGCGTGCGGCATGCGCTGCGTCATGACGCGCACGGCCTCGGGATTGTCGTCGACCAGCACCGCGTCCCGACCAAGGGCGGATGCCACAGCTCCGGTCGTGCCGCTGCCGGCGAAGAGGTCGAGCACCCGATCGCCAGGCCGGCTGGACGCCTGCACGATCCGGCGGATGATGCCCTCGGGCTTCTGCGTCGGATAGCCGGTCTTCTCCCGCCCTGTGGTCGGGACGATGGTGTGCCACCAGACGTCGGTGGGCAGTTTTCCACGCGCGGCCTTCTCGGCAGTGACGAGCCCCGGGGCCATGTACGGCTCCCGATCGACGTCGTCCGAATTGAAGACGTGCTGCCCCGGCGTCTTCACGTACACCAGGATCGTGTCGTGCTTGGTCGGCCAGCGCCTGCGGGACTTCGCGCCGTAGTCGTACGCCCAGATGAGTTCGTTGAGGAAGCAGTCGCGCCCGAACACGGCGTCGAGCATCACCTTGGCGTAGTGCGCCTCACGGTAGTCGAGGTGCAGGTAGAGCGTGCCGTCGTCGGCGAGGAGACGCCACGCCTGTTCGAGCCTGGGCATCAGGAAGTCGCCGTAGTCGTCGAAGCTGTCGTCGTAGGTGCGCAGCATGCCGCGCACCCGCTCGTACTGATGCCCGTGGAAGCCGTGCCGGATCTCACCTGCCTGCGCATCTTCGCCGGACGCGCGGCGCGCGGTCATCACCTGGCGGTTCTGCGCGCGTCCCGTGTTGAAGGGCGGGTCGAGGTAGACGAGCGTGAAGGATGCCGACGGCAGAGTCTGCGCGACGGCGAGGTTGTCGCCCTGGACGATCGAGACGGAGCCCGGTGCGTCTGTCACGGCACGCGATGCAGCCACGCATCGGTGGCGAACTTCGACTCCACGAGCGCCTCGGCATCGGCGTACTCGTCGGCGGTGATCGCGCCGTCCTCCGCATCGGTCAGCGATCGGAACGTCGCCTTGAAGCTCTCGATGATCTCGGCGCGGCTGAGACCGGTCTGCGTGCGGAGCGGGTCGACTCGTTTCGCCGCAGAAGTCGTGCCCTTGTCGCTGAGCTTCTCGCGCCCGATCCTCAGCACCTCGGTCATGACCTGACCATCGATGTCGTAGGAGATCGTCGCATGATGCAGCACACCGCCGTTCGCGAGACGCTTCTGGGCCGCACCGCCGATCTTGCCGGTGGGGCTCGCGATGTCGTTGAGCGGCTGGTACGTCGCATCGACGCCGACCGACTTCAGCGCCTGCAGCACCCAGTCGTCGAGGAACGCATAGGAATCGGCGAATGTCAGCCCCTGCACGAGGGATGCGGGGACGTACAGCGAGTACGTGATGATCTGGCCGGCGGCCATGAGCATCGCCCCGCCGCCGGAGATGCGACGGACGACGTCGAAGCCGTGCTTGGCGGCGCCCTCGGGGTCGACCTCGTTGCGGTACGACTGGAAGGAGCCGATCACGACGGCCGATTCGTCCCATTCCCAGATCCGCAGGGTGGGGCGCCGACGACCCTCGCCGACGCGCGACGTGAGCACTTCGTCGAGTGCGAGGTTCATGCGCGGCGAGACCGCCTTCTCGTGCACGACCTCCCAGTCGAAGTCGCGCCACCCCGGAGCGGTGACGAGCGCGCGGCGCACGGCGGTGCCGACGGATTCGGGGTTGAACCCCAGCAGCTGCGCCCCCGCGGGCAGCGCCTCGCGGACCGCTGCGGCGATGGCCGTGGCGTCCGTCTCGGCCGGCAGCCCGTTGACCGCGGCGTTGATGTCCTCGAGCGCGCTGTCCGGCTCGAGGAAGAAGTCTCCCGCGAGACGGAAGTCGGTCAGCCGACCCTCTTCGACCTCGAGATCGACGACGACGAGCTTTCCACCGGGGACCTTGTACTCACCATGCACGAATACAGCTTAAGCCGCAGCGCCGTCGGCAGGCGCGGGGATGTGCTTGTCGAGCCAGGCGAGCAGGTCGGCGCGCACCTCCTCCTGCTGCAGTTCGTTGAATATCTCATGCCGCGCATCCGGGTACACCAGTGTCGTCACGTCGGTGAGGCCGGAGCGGCTGCGGTACTCGTCGGCGAGCTTGTGCACGCTGTGCGGGCCGCCGACCGGATCGTCGCGGCCGACCAGCAGCAGCATCGGGATGTCATGGCCCAGCCCCTTCGCCGGACGTCCGTAGAGTTTGAGCGCCTCGATCGGGCCGAACAGCTTCAGCAGCGGCACGTTCGTCGTGAGCGGGTCGTCATCGAACGCCTTCCACACGGCAGGATCACGGCTGAGCCACTCGTAGCCTGTCGCGTCGGCCAGTTCCCACCGCGCGTTCAACGGTGCCGCATTCAGGTCGCGAGGGGTGCGCAGAGCCGAGCCGGAGAGGACGACGGCATCCCACGCCTCCGGATGCTCGTTGACGAGCATCTGCGCCAGGAAGGACCCCCAGGAGTGCCCGAGCAGCACGAGCGGAAGGTCGGGATGCTCGGCGCGGATGATGCCGGTGAGCTGCCAGATCGCCTCCTTCGCGGCGCGGAGCCCGCCTTTGCCGAGCTTTCCGAGTCGCCCCGGCTTTCCGTCGTGCTGGCGGATGCCGGTGCGCCCGTGTCCGCGGTGATCATCGGCGTACACGATGAAGCCGTGGCCGGTGAGCGCGTCGATGAGGGCTCCGTAGCGCCCCGCGTGCTCGCCGACGCCGTGCAGGAGCTGCACGACTCCACGAGCCGCCCCCACCGCCTGATGGACGTCGTAGACGATCGCGACGCCGTGCGCGTCGGTGAACTCCGAAGTCTGGGGCATGCGTCGAGTCTACGGATCGTGCCACGTCGGCGTCAGCGAGTGTCGCGTCGGCCGTCACAATCGCAGACGACCGTCGCCTGCGTCAGATGCCGAGTGCCTCTCGCACGGCGAAGGCGGCGACGCGATCGGTGATCTCGTGACCGCCCACGCCGTCCGAGGCGGACCCCATCCGCACGCCGGCCCCCTCGGCGGCGATGGCGCGTTTGGCGGAGAAGTGCAGCGCATCGACCCCGGTGGCGGCGAGCGCCACGGCCCCGGCCGCCACCACGCCGCTTCCCGCCATGATCTCGATGCGACCGCCGGCTGCGGTGACGAACGCACGCAGCGTGTCCACTCCGTCGATCGCCGTCGAGGCTCCGCCGGAAGTGAGCACGCGACGCAGCCCGAGTTCGATCGCCCGCTCCAGGGTCGACAGCGGGTCGGCGGTCACATCGATCGCGCGGTGCAATGTGACGGAGGCTCCGCCCGCGGCGTCCCGCAGGCGCGCCATCGCATCGAGGTCGAGGGAGCCGGAAGAGTCGAGCGCGCCGACGACCACGCCGTCGGCGCCGTTCGCGACGGCCCATGCCACGTCGCGCACAGACACGGCGATCTCGTCGGCGTCGTAGTGGAACCCGCCGGCACGCGGGCGGATGAGCACGTGGATCTCCGGACCGCTCTCCCCCGCGGCTTCGCGCGCGAGTTCCAGCGTCGCCGGCGAAGGCGTCAGGCCGCCGAGTGCGAGCGCCTGGGTCAGCTCGACCCTGGCCGCACCGACCTCGCGCGCGATGCGCACTCCGGCGGGATCCTGGACGGCGAGCTCGAGTGCGATGTTCACAGCATCCATTCTGCCCTCCCCATTCTCAGGAAATTTAGTTAGACTACCTAAGTAATGACAGAACCTGACGATCTCCTCCACGCCACCGCCACCGATCTCCGCCTCGCCACCTTCCGCCTCGCCCGGCGCCTCCGCCGCGAGCGCGCCGTCGACAGCATCAGCGATGCGCAGTTCGCCGTGCTCGCCTGCCTCCGAGGCAACGGACGACTGCCGGTGGGAGAGCTCGCGCAGCGCGAGCGGGTGAGCGCCCCGACCATGTCGAGCATCGTGGACGGCCTCGCCGAGAGCGGCCACGTCATCCGGGTTCCGAGCGACAGCGATCGACGCCGGGTCTACATCGAGATCACCGACGCCGGCATCGCCGTCGTCGCGGCGACCGTGCAGAAGCGCGATGCCGCGCTCGCCGACGCGCTCGCCGAGTTCGACTTCACCGACGACGAGCTGCGCACGCTCCGAGAAGCGGCGGCCCTGATGCGGAAGGTGGCCGAGCGATGACCGCGATGTTCCGTTCGTTCAGCTCCTTCAACTACCGGATCTGGTTCCTCGGCGCCCTCGTGTCGAACGTCGGCGGCTGGATGCAGGCCACCGCCCAGGACTGGGTCGTGCTCACCGAACTGACCGACAACGACGCCACGGCGATGGGCTTCACCATGGCCCTGCAGTTCGGGCCTCCCCTCGTCCTGGTCAGCCTGACCGGCTGGGTCGCCGACCGGTTCGACAGACGGAAGATCCTGCTGCTCACGCAGACCGTGCTCATGGCGCTCGCGCTCGGCGTCGCGGCGCTGCTGCTGACCGGCGTCATGACGCTGCCGCTGATGTTCTGCTTCGCGCTGGCCTTCGGGATCACGAACGCGTTCGACGCACCGGCCCGCCAGGCCTTCGTCTCCGACATGGTCTCGATCGGTGACGCATCCAATGCCGTCGCGCTGAACTCGGCGTCGTTCAACATGGCACGGCTCATCGGCCCCGCAGTCGGAGGGCTGCTCATCGTCGCCGTCGGCACCGGCTGGGTGTTCGTGATCAACGCCGCCACCTTCCTCGCGATGCTCATCGCCCTCGTGCTGATCCGCTCGCGCGAGCTGCTCCCCCGCATCAACAACACCGGGCGCACGCGTCTCGCCGAGGGCTTCCGGTACGTGTGGGGTCGGAGCGACCTCAAGGTGACCTTCGTCATGGTGTTCCTGATCGGCGCGTTCGGGATGAACTTCCCGATCTACGCCTCGACCATGGCCCTCGAATTCGGCCGGGAGGCCGACGGATACGGCCTCCTCAGCTCGGTGCTGGCGATCGGATCGCTCGTGGGCGCACTGCTCGCCGCGCGCCGCGACAGGGCGCGCATCCGCGTGCTCGTGCTCGCGGCCGGCGGATTCGGTCTGGCATCGATGATCTCGTCCTGGATGCCGAACTACTGGAGCTACGCCACGGTCCTGATCTTCGTGGGATTCTCCACAGTGACGATGCTCACCACTGCGAACGGGTACGTGCAGACGACGACCGATCCGGCGCTGCGCGGGCGCGTGCTGGCTCTGTACATGGCCGTCGTCATGGGGTCGACTCCGATCGGTGCGCCGATCGCCGGCTGGATCACGGATGCCGCCGGCCCCCGCGCGTCGATCATGTTCGGCGGCATCGCCGGCCTCGTCGCCATGGCGGCCGGGGTGACGTGGATGCTGGCCTCGGGCCGCCTGCATAGACGCGAGAACACGCGTTTCCGGTTGACTCTCGACGAGACCCGCCCGATCTCCGTGGTGCGCGCCGACCCGGTCGAGTTCAGCGACGAGGTCGCCGCGGCCACCACGCCGATCCGCACGGTGCGCGCGGACTGACACTCCCGCTCGCCCGCGTATCTGGCTAGCGTGGAGGGATGAGCGCACCGGAGAACAGCGAGAATCAGGGCCCTTCACCCACCGCCGACACCGCCCTGGATCCGGCGCCGAAACGCTCGCTCCCGCCGGTGCAGCGCTGGGTGTTCTGGCCGGCGGCCGTGATCGTCATCGTGTTCGTGGCTTTCACGCTCATCGCTCCCGGCATCGCCGAGAGCATGTTCAAGACGATCCAGACCACGATCGTCAACGCGTTCAACTGGTACTACGTGCTCATCGCCGTGGTGTTCGTGGCGTTCAGCCTGTACCTCGGGTTCAGCCGGTTCGGAGACATCAAGCTCGGCAAGGACGACGACGAGCCGGAGTTCTCGTTGATGAGCTGGTTCTCGCTCCTGTTCGCTGCCGGCATGGGCATCGGGCTGGTGTTCTACGGCGTGTCAGAGCCGCTGACCCACTTCGTCACTCCCCGTCCTGGCGTGACCGGCACTCCGGAGCAACTGGCGCAGGCGGCGCTCGGGCAGACGTATCTGCACTGGGGCGTGCACGCGTGGTCGATCTACGTCGTCATCGGTCTCGCCCTCGCATACGCCATCCACCGCCGCAAGCGTCCGATCTCCATCCGATGGACGCTGGAGCCGCTGCTCGGCAAGCGCGTCGAGGGCGGCTGGGGTCATGCGATCGACATCATCGCACTCGTGGGAACGCTGTTCGGCGTCGCGACATCCCTCGGTCTCGGGGTGCTGCAGATCAGCGCCGGCCTCGATTCGGCGGGCATGGTCAAGCCTGATGCGACCACCCAGGTCATCATCATCCTGGTCATCTCGGTGTTCGTGCTCGCCTCGGTGCTCTCGGGCGTCACCAAGGGCATGAAGTGGCTATCGACCGCGAACCTCGTGCTGGCCGGCATCCTCGTGCTCTACCTCCTCGTCATGGGACCCAGCGAGTTCCTGCTGCGCGACTTCGTGCAGTCGATCGGCTACTACGTCCAGAACTTCGTCGGACTCTCGTTCAACGTGAGCGCCTTCCAGGGCACCGCCGGTGAGGAGTGGCAGGCGCAGTGGACCTCGTTCTACTGGGGCTGGTGGATCTCGTGGGCGCCGTTCGTGGGGATCTTCATCGCCCGGGTGTCCAAGGGGCGCACGGTGCGCGAGTTCGTCGCCGGCGTCATCCTCGTTCCGACGCTGCTCGGCATCCTCTGGTTCTCGGTGCTGGGCGGCTCCGCGCTCGCGATCGAGCTTCAGAACCCCGGCGCGCTGCTCAACGCGGAGGGCGAGGTCGACCTGCAGGGCGCTCTGTTCCAGATGCTCGAGCACGTCCCGGGGGAGCAGATCATCACGATCGGCGTCATCCTGCTCATCGGCATCTTCTTCGTCACGTCCGCTGATTCCGGAGCGCTCGTGATGGGCATGATCGCCACGGGAGGGCAGCAGAACCCGAAGCGCTGGATCCGCACCTTCTTCGTGCTGGTGACAGCCGCACTCGCTATCGCGCTGCTGCTCGCCGGCGGCCTGACGGCGCTGCAGACGGCCGCGATCACGATCGCCCTTCCGTTCAGCGTCGTCATGCTGCTGATCTGCTGGTCGACCGTGGTGGCGTTCACTCGCGAGCGACGCGCGTACGCGAGAGCCGAACGTGCGCAGCTCATCGACAAGATCGGCGACTACTACGGCCTCGAGGTCGAGGCGCGCGACGAGACGGGGCTGCTCGGCGCGCAGCCCCGATGGCTGCGCAACCTCCAGCGCCGCCTCGGTCTGCCGGTCGCGCCGACCACGCCGATCCGCATCCCCGTCGAGCTGCTCAGCGCGGAGGGCCGAGCAGATGCCGGTCCTGCGACGCTCGACGTCGACGATCTCGTGTCTGCGGACGAGCTCTCCGGCTATGACGATCAGGATGTGCCGTCGCACGGAGAGGATCAGGAGCCTCCGGTGCGCTGAGCACTCCGACGCCGATGTGCTGTCTGCGCATACAGTCGTGATGATCGTGTGCGAAACGCACATCGTCGGTTCGTCGCGCCGACTTCTACCGTGGGAAGGACCGCCCACGAAGGAGTGACATGACTGACGTCGCCGCGACCGAGATCGACCGATCCGGACTCGATTCCAAGGACCAGCGCCGCCGCGCCATCATCGGCAGCTCGGTGGGAACGATCATCGAGTGGTACGACTTCACCCTGTACGGCCTGGCGTCGGCCCTGGTGTTCGCACCGCTGTTCTTCCCCGGTGCCGGCAGCCTCGCGGGCACCCTCGGCGCGTTCGCGACGTTCGCGGTCGGCTTCGGGGCCCGTCCGATCGGCGGCCTGATCTTCGCGCACTTCGGTGACCGCATCGGCCGCAAGGCCACTCTGCTCACGACGCTGCTGATGATGGGCCTGGCAACGACCCTCATCGGGCTGCTGCCGACCGGTGAGACGATCGGCATCTGGGCGCCCATCATGCTGATCGTGCTGCGGCTGTTCCAGGGGGCGGGAGCCGGTGCGGAGTTCGCCGGCGCCATGACCATGGCCAGCGAATCGTCGCCCACGAAGAACCGCGCGTTCGTCGCCGGATTCCCCGGCTCGGCCGTGTACGTCGGCATGGCGCTTGCCACCTGCTGCTTCGCCCTCGTGAGCATGATGCCCAGCGAGCTGTTCCTGGCGTGGGGCTGGCGCATCCCCTTCGTCGCGAGCATCGCCATCGTCGCATTCGCGCTGTACTTCCGTCTGCGGGTCAAGGAGACGGCGGCCTTCGAGGCGGCCGAGCGCAAGGGCGAGGTGACCTCGGCGCCGCTCGTCCAAGCCGTCCGCACGCACTGGCGGATCCTGATCCCCGGCATGGCGCTGTTCGTCTTCGCGCTGCCGTGGGTCTACGTCGTGCAGACGTACTCGCTCAACTACACGACGGGCACGCTGTCGGTCGACCCGACGCACGCACTGATCGGTCTCGTCGTCGCAGAACTGCTCACGATCCCCGTCACGCTGCTGTGCGGCCGGCTCGCCGACCGCATCGGCCGCAAGCCGGTGCTGATGGCCGCCGCGATCTTCGGAGTGGTCTTCGCATTCCCGATGTTCTGGCTGTTCAACACCGAGAACTCGTGGCTCGTCGGACTGTCGCTGATCCTCGGCCTCGCCGTGATCCAGGGCGGGACGATCGGCGTCAGCGCCGCGATGCTGGCCGAGCTGTTCCCCACCCGGATGCGCTGGAGCGGGATCGCGATCTCGCGCGAGATCCCGGCCGCGCTGGTCGGCGGCACCGCGCCGCTCGTCGCGACGGCGCTGGTGGCCGCCACCGGCGGGTCACCGTGGCTCGTGGCCGTCTACCTCGTCGTGCTCAGCGTGATCGGCATCGTCGGGATCCGATTCCTTCCGGAGACCCTCCACCGCGGCGTCGAGGCCACGGCCCTTCACGACTGAGCGGAGCCCTCGAGCACCAGCCTCAGCTGCTCCAGCGCCCAGTCGATCTCCGTGCTGCGGATCACGAGCGGCGGAGCGATGCGGATGGTCTGGCCGTGCGTGTCCTTGACGAGCACACCCCGTTGCATGAGCTTCTCGCTGATCTCGCGGCCGGTGCCGTGCGCCGGATCGATGTCGGCCCCGGCCCACAGCCCAGCGACCCGCACCGCAGTGACCCCGTGGCCGACGAGCTTCAGCAGCCCCTCTTCGAGGTGCGCGCCGAGCGTGCGTGCGCGCTCCTGGAACTCGCCCGTCTCCAGCATCTCGACGACCCGCAACCCGACCGCGGCCGCGAGCGGGTTGCCACCGAAGGTCGAACCGTGCTCGCCGGAGCGGATCACGCCGAGCACGTCGCGATCGCCGACCACGGCCGACACCGGAAGGATGCCGCCGCCGAGCGCCTTGCCCAGCAGGTAGAGGTCGGGGACGACGCCTTCGCGATCGCACGCGAACGTCTCGCCCACGCGGCCGAGCCCGGCCTGGATCTCATCCGCGATGAAGAGCACGTTCTTCTCGGTGCAGATCTCACGGATGCGTGCGAGGTAGCCCTCAGGCGGGATGATCACGCCGGCCTCGCCCTGGATCGGCTCGACCAGTACGGCCGCGGTGTCATCCGTGATCGCGGCGGCGACGGCATCCGCATCGCCGAAGGGCACCGCGTCGAATCCCGGCGTGTACGGGCCGAAGTCGTCGCGTGCTGATTCGTCGTCGCTGAAGCTGACGATCGTCGTGGTGCGGCCGTGGAAGTTGCCTGCGGCGACGACGATGCGCGCCTTGCCGGGTGCGATGCCCTTGACGCGGTAGCCCCATGCGCGAGCGACCTTGATGCCGGTCTCGACGGCCTCAGCACCGGTGTTCATCGGCAGCACGATCTCCTTGCCGCACAGGCGGGCGAGCGCATCGGCGAAGGGTTCGAGCCGGTCGCTCATGAATGCGCGGCTCACGAGCGTCACCCGGTCGAGCTGCGCTTTGGCCGTGGCGACGAGCTCGGGATGCCGGTGGCCGAAGTTCACGGCCGAGTACGCCGCGAGCAGGTCGAGGTAGCGCTTGCCCTCCGTGTCGGTGACCCAGGCGCCCTCGGCGGACGCGACGGTGACAGGCAGCGGGCTGTAGTTCTGCGCGACGTGCGTCTCCGCCGGAGCCGTCGAGAGCGTCATGCGGTCTTCTCCTCGTCACCGGATGCACGCAGCTCGAGCGTGCAGCATTTGATGCCGCCGCCGCCGAGCAGCAACTCGGACAGATCGACGGTGATCGGGTTGTAGCCGCGTTCGCGCAGCTGCTTCTCGAAGCCGGTGGCGCGGGGCGAGATGATGACGTTGTACCCGTCGCTCGCCGAGTTCAGCCCGAACACGGCGCCGTCCGCATCGGCGACGAGGATGGCATCGGGGAAGCGCTCCTCGAGGATCGCACGGCTGGCGTCGTCGAAAGCGCCGGGGAGGTACGCGATGTTCGCGCGCTCGGGGCCGCCGTTCGCCGCACCCTCGACCGGGTCGAGCACCGAGATGGCGGTGTCGAGGTGGTAGAAGCGCGGGTCGATGAGGTTCAGCGAGACGACCTCGCGCCCGAAGACCTCACCCACCTCGCGGTGGCTGTCGCCGGTGGATCGGAAGCCGGTGCCGGCGAGGATCGTGTCGCCGACGAGCAGGAAGTCGCCCTCGCCCTCGTTGACCTCTTCCGGCTCGACGGTGTCGAAGCCGTTCGCGCGGAACCAGTCCGCGAACGCGGGCGCCTCACCGGCGCGCTCGACGAAGCGGAACTTCGGCACGTAAGCGCGCCCGTCGATCACGAAGCCTCCGTTGGCCGTGTAGACCATGTCGGGAAAGCCCTCGAGCGGATCGATCAGCTCGACCTCATGACCGAGCTCGAGATAGAGGTCGTGCAGCTTCTGCCACTGCGCCACGGCCTTCGCGGTGTCGGTGGGCTTGGCCGGTTCCATCCACGGGTTGATCTTGTAGCTGACCGTGAAATGCTCCGGACGGCACATCAGGTACCGGCGGTGCTGCGCGGTGCGGGCGGTCGTGGGGGCGGTGACGGTTTCTGGCGTCGACATCTTGCTCCTCGAAGAGATGCGGCGGACGCTGTCCAGGGGCCCGGCGGAAGTTCGACCCGTCGCTCATTGCAGAGACTAGCGGGGAAGATGCGACGCAGGCACGCCGGAGTTCATTCTGGCATCCGAATCTGTGGACGCGCCAGCCGCGCGCCGGTGTCGCACGATCGCGGCTCATCCTTCGACGCTGACGACGACCTTGCCGACCGCGTGACCGGCCTCGACGTGGGCGAGCGCAGCGGATGCCTGCGAGAAGGGGTACGTGCGCTCGATCACAGGGGTGACCCTGCCCGCGCGGGCGAGGTCGATGAGCGCAGCCGTCATCTCCGGCTTCGGCACGGCCATCAGCGGGCGCATGCGTCGACGGGAACCGATCGAGAGGACCGCGGCATGAAGCATCCGCGGCAGAGGGCCGAGCACGCTGCCTGCTCCCCCACCGACCATCACGAGCGTGCCGTGCGGCGCGAGCAGCTCGCGCAGTGCGCGCAGCGGCCGCTCGCCCACGATGTCGATGATCGCGTCGTATCCGCCTGCGGAGGGCGCCGGCGCAGACTCGGTGCGATCGTCGAAGGCACGCGTCGCGCCGAGTCGCTCCAGGAGGGCGCGGTTGCGTTCGCTGCACGTGGCATCGACCTCGGCGCCACGATCCACGGCGAGCTGCACGGCGAAGGTGCCCACCCCGCCAGAACCACCGAGCACAAGCACGCGATCGCCCGCACCGACCCTGGCGAGATCGAGCGCCTGCCGCGCGGTCCCGGCCGAGACCGACAGCGTCGCCGCGACACCGGGATCGACGTCATCAGGACGGGCCGTGAGCCGCGCGACGGGGGCGACCACGTATGCCGCGAGCCCTCCGCCGGCGTTCAGCTCCGCGACGACCTCCTCGCCGATGCGCTCCCGTGCGACGCCTTCGCCGACCTCGACGATCGTGCCGGCGACGTCTATGCCCCTGATCGGCTGCTTCGGACGCCGCAACCCGAAGGCGAGCCGCGCGAGCAGAGGATCCCCGAGCAGCAGGCGCACGTCACCGGCCGCGAGAGCGGTCGCCCGCACCCTCAGCAACACCTCGTCCCTGCCGGGACGCGGTACATCGACCCGCTGCTGCACGGTGCGCGCCGCCGGTCCGTAGTCGGCGCCGACCCAGGCGGTCATCGTCGTCGGGATCGCTGTCGTGGTCATCTCAACCCTCCGGATACTGGAAGAGGTCGTCGATGCCGACCTCGAATGCGCGGGCGATCTGGAAGGCGAGCTCGAGCGTGGGCGAGTATCTGCCCTGCTCGATGGCGATGAGCGTCTGCCGCGTGACGCCGATGCGGCCGGCGAGATCGGCCTGGGTGATCCCGGCCTCCTCCCGCATGGAGCGGATGCTGTTGGTGACGAGTGTGGGCTTGACCATCAGACGAGCCCCCGGCGGTAGGCGACGATCCGCGCGACGCTGCCGATGAAAGTGGAGATCGCGAATCCGAGGAACATGGTGTTCGCGATCCAGAACACGTCGGCCCCCACCGCGCAGAGCGCGATGATACCGAGACCTGCGATCACCAGGAACGCGTGCTCGACGCGACCGCCCATCTGGTCGATGTCACGGTCGCGGACGTCGGTGGTGGTCGCGCCCTTCGGGTCTCGGAGCCCGGCGAAGATTCCCCAGAGGATGCTGAGCACGATCGTGGCGGCGATGCTGATCCCGATCGCCCACAGCATGATCGGGAACCAGTCCACCGATGTGAGAGGGCCGCCGGCCGCCTGCTGGAGGATGACGACGATGTAGCCGGGAACGATGACGGCCGTAGCGATCAGCGTCGACCAGGTGTTGCGTTCCGTGTAGACCATGACACACCTCCAGTGTAAAAGATTCTTGACAACAGTCAATGTACCGCGCCGATGTCGGCAGTGTCAAGAATCCTTTACATTGTGGTCGGTCAGATGACGTCGGCGCTCCAGTCGTCCGGATTGCCGAAACGGTGCGCGGTGATGCTGATCGCCTGCTCGCGCAGGAACGGGAGCAGCTCCAGTCGTCCGGCGGAGGTGACCTCGTCGTCGTACACGGCGACGTCGGGATCGCCGGCGAGCGCCTCCGCGAGCGAGCGGCGCAGGGCGGCGACAGCGCTGCGGCCGCCCACGAGTCGCACGCGGGAGCCGGAGGCGCGGTCGGGTCGGTCGGCGGTGAGGACCTCGTCGGCCGACCCCTCCTCTCGTCGCAGCATCCGCTCGATCCACTCGGCATCGCTCTCCACAGCGATGAGGGCGCCCAGGTCGCCGAGCGCCGCGCGCACTGCCGCCGGGAGCCCGTCGGCGATCGACACGAAGAAACCGGCGCCGGAGCGGATGCCGGCGAGCACGACCCGCAGCACGTCCTGCAACGGCGCATCCGCCGTTGCCCGCACCACGACGGGCGTCGGCCGATAGCGGAAGAGGTTCCGTTCGATGCCGAGCTGCGACACATCGCGCACCTGGCCGAACTCGCGGTCCCAGGCGACCGCATCCGACAACGCCGACTGACGCAGCCATTCGAAGGCCTCGAACTCCAGCGACGACTGCGCGGACTCGATGAGCCCCGAGATGCGGCTGTCGAGGCCACGCAGATGCAGAGTGCTCGATGCCCTGCCCCGAGGCAGGGAACGCCACGACCCCAGGCCGATCAGGTAGTTGGGACCGCCCGCCTTCGCACCGGGCCCGATCGAGGATCGCTTCCAGCCGCCGAACGGCTGTCGCTGCACGATCGCACCGGTGATGCCACGGTTCACGTAGAGATTGCCCGCCTGCACGCGGTCGAGCCAGAGCGCGAGGTCATCCGGGTCCTGCGTGTGCAGTCCGGCGGTCAGCCCGTACGCGACGTCGTTCTGCAGATCGATCGCGGCGGACAGCGTGGGCGCATGCATGATGCCGAGCATCGGACCGAAGAACTCCTCACGGTGCGTGCGCGAGCCCGCCTCGACGCCGACACGGACGCCAGGCCGCCACAACCGCCCGGTGTCATCGCCGCCCACCAGCGACGGCTTGATCAGCCACTTCTCATCGCCCTCGAGCTCGGACAGAGCCCATGCAAGCTTGCCCCGCGGCTCCTCGATGACCGGACCCACCTCTGCGAGCGGGTCGATGGGCCATCCGATGTTGAGCGAGCGCACCGAATCCGCCAGCTGGCGGGCGAAGCGCTTGGAGCGGCCGACCGGGCCGACGAGGATCGCGAGCGATGCGGCGGAGCACTTCTGCCCCGCGTGGCTGAAGGCGCTCTTCACGAGATCGGCGACGGCGAGATCGAGGTCGGCTGACGGCGCGATGACGATGGCGTTCTTGCCGCTGGTCTCGGCGAGCAGCGGCAGATCAGGACGCCACGATCGGAACAGCGCCGCGGTGTCCCACGAACCGGTCAGGATGACGCGATCCACCGCTTCATTCGTGATGAGCTGCTCCCCCAGGTCTCCCTCCTCGATGTCGATCAGGGTGAGCACGTCTCTCGGGATGCCCGCCTGCCACAGCGCTTCGGCGACCACTGCCGCACATCGCCTGGCCTGCGGGGCGGGCTTGAAGAGCACACCGGATCCGGCGGCGAGCGCGGCGAGCACCCCGCCCGCGGGGATCGCGATGGGGAAGTTCCACGGCGGCGTGACGACCGTCACACGCGATGGCTCGAAGGCCGCACCGGCGATGGTGTCCAGCTCCCGCGCCTTCGCACCGTAGTAGCGGGCGAAGTCGACGGCCTCGCTGACCTCGACATCCGCCTCGGCTAACACCTTCCCGGTCTCGGATGCTGCGACCTCGATGAGCTCGCCGCGACGCGACTCCAGGGCGGCCGCAGCGCGCAGGAGTATCTCGGCCCGCTCCGAGGCGGGGCGCGCGCCCCACGCGGGGGCCGCGGCACGCACCCGAGCGATCCTCTGCTCGAGCAGTGCCGCGTCGTCGATCCTCGCGTCGAGCGCCGTCGAGTCGCCGGCGGTCGAGGCCTCGACGCGGGCGCGGATGGCGCTCGCCCACTCCCTGTTCGCCGGAAGGACCGGGTCGCTGTCGGCGGTGTTGGTGAAACCCGGAGCCCCCGCGGAATCGGATTCCGACTCGCGGCGCGAGTACACGGCGGTCTCGACATACGCCTCGCCCTCGGATCCGTCGGAGCCGTCCGATCCCCTCGCGATGTCGAGAACGGCCTTCGTGAGATCGCCCTCGTCGTTCTGAGCCGGAGTCGATGGACGCAGCGATTCGTGCACCGGTGCCTGCCGGTCCTGAATGCGGAACGGTACCTCCCGCATCGTGCGGTCCCCCGACCGCTCCAGTGCCCGCACGAACCGGAGCCGCTCACGTTCGAACAGTGACTCGTCCGTGTGCAGGTGGAAGGCCGCCGAGAGGAAGTTCTCGGATGCCGCGTTCTCCTCCAGCCGCCTGACCAGATAACTGATCGCCACATCGAACTCGTCCGGCTTCACCACTGGCACGTAGAGCAGCACGGGGCCGACGTCACGCGAGACGGCGTCGGCCTGGCCCTGCGCCATGCCGAGCAGCATCTCGAACTCGATGTCGTCCCTGACCCCTCGTTCACCGGCGAGCAGCCAGGCGTACGCGATGCCGAACAGATTATGGCCGGCGACGCCGATCCGCACGGCGGCCGTGTTCTCCGGACGCATGGCCTCATCGAGCAGCCTCAGGTGGTTCGCGTCGGTGTCGAGCTTCGTGTCGTAGGTGGCCAGCGGCCACCCGTGCATCACGGCATCCACCCGCTCCATCGCGAGGTTCGCACCCTTGACGAGCCGGATCTTGATCTTCGCCCCGCCGTGCTCGACGCGTGCCTTCGCCCACGCCGTGAGCTCGCGCAGCGCCTCACGGGCATCGGGCAGGTAGGACTGCAGGACGATGCCCGCCTCGAGTCGCAGAAGGCGGGAGTCCTCGAGGATGCGGGTGAACACCGCGATCGTGAGGTCGAGGTCGCGGTACTCCTCCATGTCGAGATTGATGAAGGTGCCGTTCGACGCCGCGGTCAGATACAGCGGCAGCAGACGGGCCGCGACCGCCTCGACGATCTCATCGAACGCCCACATCGACATGTGGCTGATGACGGACGAGACCTTGACGGAGACGTAGTCGACATCGTCGCGCCGGATCAGCTCGTGGATGCCGTCGAGCCGGCGCTTCGCCTCCGCCTCGCCCAGCACGGCCTCGCCCAGCAGGTTGAGGTTCAGTCGCGCACCGGATTCGCGGAGCTTCTCGATCGTGGCCGCCAGCTTCGCCGGACGCGCGTCGACGACCAGATGCCCGACCATCTCGCGCAGTACACGCCGGGCGATCGGAACGGTAGGTGTGGGGATCACGGGGGCGATACCGCCGCCTATGCGCACCGCGCCGCGCAGGTACCAGGGCAGGAAGTCGGGAACCATCGGGGCGATCCGCTGCAGCCGGGCAGCAGCGGCACTCAGCGATTCGGGCCGCATGACGCCGTCGACGAAGCCGAGGGTGAACGGGAGACCGTTCTTGTCCTGCAGCAGATCGGCGAGGCGTGAGGCGGCCGGATCGACCTCGGCATCCGCCGCTTCGGCGACCCAGCGACGCGCGAGTTCGACCGCCTGATCCGCGAGTTGATCGGCCCCGTGCAGCGACGACTCTGACATGTGATCAGCCTAGGACGGTGCACGCCGTCCCCAGCGGTGACACTGCGGAGCACGTGCATCTGAAGCGTGACGGCCGCGATGGGATGATCTCGGCTTCTCCCCCGCTCGCGGGCACAATATGCTGTTGCCGTGACGCCGTCCCAGGGGGAGAACGGAGCCGCGGCTGAGGGAGACATCGCTGCGGCTCTCGGTGCTACCCAGGCCGCGACGCAGCCGAAAGCATCCCCCGTCTCGGCCGGCCCGGAAATAGCCCGTGCACAGGACGGTTCGGCGCCACTCGGTACGCCCGTCGTCACCGCTGCGACGTCCAACCCGCTGACGGCGCCGCCGTCAGCACGCCGCACGCTCGCCCAGCGTGCGATCGACCGCGTTCCGGTGAAATGGCTCGGCACGGGCCTGACAGTGATCTTCCTCGCGACGACTGCGGCGTTCGGCGGCCTGGCGGAGGTGCCGAAGCCGAAGACCCCCTTGCTCGAGCTCGGCCAGACGTTCGTGGGGGCGGAGGTTGAGATGACTCCGGTGAGCCTCACCGTCGTCGACGAGCTCAGGGGCTCCGGTGTGTTCCCCGAGCCCGGCGAGCGTGTGCTCTCCCTCGTGATGGATGTACGCAATCTCAGCGAGTTCGCACGGTCATCGGCCGTGGACGATACGCTGGGCGGTCTTCGCATCGAGGGGCTGGAGGATGTGAAGCCCTCTATCGCGCGTCTGGACGATGACACCGGTTCTCCATGGCTGCAGCCGGGCATTCCGGTGCGGGTGGTGGCCTCGTGGCCCGTGCCCGCTCCGTCATACACCGACGGTGCACGAGCCCGCCTGCTGCTGTCGACGGCGACTCGCGGGGTCGGCCAGTTCGTCCTCTACGGCGTCACATGGGATGACGTACGCGTCGGCGGGCACATGGACCTCGCCGTCGAAGATCTCGGCACCGCTGAGGAGTCCGAATGAGCCGCGTCATGACCTGGATCGCCACGATCGTGCTGCTGATCGCAGCCGGCATCGTCTCGGCATCGGCACCCGCCGAAGACGCCGAGGCGGATCCGTTCTTCGTCACAGGAAAGATCGGCGAACCGGTCACCGGGCGCGACATCGTGGCCACAGTGACCGACGCGCGCACGACAACGCTCCTCACAGCCGCGGACGGCTGGCGGAGCGAGGCGAACTGGCTGGTGGTCGATCTCGAGGCCGCGAGTGTCACCGGGCCCTTGCTCGCCGACATCACCGGTGCGGTGTCGCTGCACGGAGCCGTCTTCGTGCTCGATGGACGAGAGTTCCGAGCGAGCGAGCGGATGGATTCGCTGTTCGGCCAGCGGCTCAACCCCGGTGTGCCGTACGCGGGTGCACTGGCGTTCGAGCTGAGCGAGCTCGCCGGCACGGGCGTGCTGCAGCTCTCGCTCACCTCTGACCGCCGAGTGGACTCGGTGCTGGAGGTGCCGATCGATCTCGATGAGCGCGAACCTGCGGATGAGCTCGCCATGCCCGAGACGGCGTGGGCGCGATGACGGGGTGGTGGCGCAGGAACGCCGTCGCGCTCGGAGCGATCGCGGTGCTCACGCCCGTGACATTCGGTGCGATCGCATGGGAGGGCTGGCAGGGTTACTTCCTCTATCAGAATTCGATTCCCGTGGACGTGGCAGAGGATGACAGCATCGACCTGGCCGACACGACGTGGGGGCCGATCCGCGCATCGGAGATCACCGACACCACGGGTTTCACTGTGCCGAGCGACGCCCGAGTGATCGCCGCGGCGATCCCTGTCGATCCGCACGGTGAACTGCCTGGATGCTTCGCCCCGACGCTCGTGCAGCAGAGCACCGGCATCCGCTGGCCCGAATCCCGCTTCCAGCTCGGCCTGCTCTCATCTTCAGAGGAGCCGACCAGTTGCGTGACCGGCGACGATGTCCCCTCCGGTCCCTACGAACTGATCGTGCCGTTCATCGTCCCGGATGATGCAGAGGGTCCGTTCTGGGTCGAGGTCGCGCCCGCCCCCGCAGTGCCGTCCGTCATCCGCTTCGCCATCGATCCCTGAGCGGCGCTTCCGCGGAGGCGACCGAGCGTGCGATCGTACGCACCGCTGACCACCGCGATGCGGATGGGCTCGAGCACGAGCGGAACGATCAGGAACAGCGCGTCTGAGAACACCCGCCAGAAGGTGCTGAGATCGTGGGGACCGATTACACGGCTGAGCAGCCACCGCAGCGTCGGGTCGAGCGCCAGCACGACGGTGTAGACGAGCACGTATGAGGCGATCAGCACCGGTCCCGCGCGCCACATCAGCACGATCGCGTCGACGATGGGACGAAAGCGCGAGGTGAATTCCTTCGCGAGCTCACCAAGCCATCGCGAGACAGTGGCCGGCAGGTTCTTCATCCGCTTCTGCGCCGTCTCGGTGAGTCGCTTCTGCAGCCCCGGTTGCTCGGCTTCGACCGCCTGACCGTAGATGACGCCGGCGATGGCCAGCCAGGCGAGCGGCTGCACGAGCAGTCCGGTGAGCGTGCCGATCGTCGCGGCCACGCCATCCCAGATCCACGCCACCGGCACCAGCTGCTCGCCGATCCAACTGCGTACATCCGTGACCCATTGGATCGCGACCCGCGAGTCGACCCACGCCGCGAGCGAATCGAAGCCGTCGCTGATCAGGAAGAGCGAGAAGAACACCCAGACGGCTTCGAAGTACACCGCCAGCAGCGCGGTCCACTTCGGCAGCTTCTGATTGAAACGCTTGAAAGCCCACCGTGCGGAGAAAGCCGCGACGATGGTGAAGATCGTCAGCACATTCAGACTGAGTGCGGTCGCAGCCTCGCCCTGCACGGGCTCTGTGCCCTCAGCCAACGCCGTCCACATAAGTCCGCTGCGCACGGCCAGCGCGCGAAGCGAGTAGGCCTGGACGTCGTCTCGAAGAAATCCCCACGCCGTATAGATCGCGAAGAACGGCAGAATACTCGTGAGCAGGGTGATCATGAACGTACGTCTGCGTTCTGCGGCGGCATCCGGCAGCGGAGCGATCATCTGCAGCTCGCGCAGGCCGTCACGCACGACGAGGAACATGGCGACGAAGGCGATCAGCCGTGCGAGGATCGCCAGCGGCAGGATGAGGAAACCCAACGCCGAGTTCACGCCGCCGACGTATCCAGCGACGACGATGCCGAAGTGGTGCAGCAGCGATCCGCCGAGATACCACGCCAGCAGCGACGGCCACCTGGCGAGCAGCACGCGTCCGATGGTGGCGAGAAGCGGGATCACCAGACCAAGTTAGCGTCGGTAGGGCGTGTGGCGCATCACCATTGGCTCGGAGCTTCGGCACGTGTCGAGGGAAGAGCGGATGCCGTCGCCCACTCGTGCACCCATGCCTCGACGTCTGGCAGGCCCTCCGGCCGCCCAACGGCCGCGAAGAGCTCCTGGTGCGACAGCGTGCCGCCGCTGCGCTTGAGCATCCGTGCACGGATGATCGCTCGCGCGTAGATCTCACCGTCGACCACGGCGCGGTGCTCGAGATAGATGGCCCTGTCATCATGACCGAGCAGGCGCGACTCGATGTCGAAGCGCTGCCACAGCTGCAACGACTTGCGGAATGTGACCGTCTCGGCCGAGACGACGGCGTACCAGCCGTTGCTCTTCATCGCGTCGGCCATACCCGTGCGCACGAGCAGATCCCAGCGGCCGAGGTCGAACAGCGACAGATACCGTCCGTTGTTCATGTGGCGCAGCACGTCTATGTCTGTGGGGAGGGTGCTCACTCTGATCCGCCCGACATCGCCGGGCGCGATCCGTCCGTCGCGCCGCAGTCGCCGGCGCGCACGCCACATCACGAGAAGAGTCCGCCAGATCACGTTCACGAGGATCGATAGTAGCCAGCGACGCATGATCGTCGAACTCCTTTGTGGGAATCGAACAGCGGCACCGCTCGATTTCATCTTCGCCCGAGGCGCGCGTAGAGTCACGGGCATGAGCGCCGAAGCCCAGCCTGAAGTCATCATCCGTCCGGTCCGCGATGTGGATGCGGAAGCTCTGGGACGCGTGCACGCGCAGTGCTGGCACGAGACCTACGACCACCTCGTCAGCAAGGCTGCGCTGGAGCGCGTGTCGCCACGCCGCATGGCGGAGCTGTGGACCCACTGGGCCGCACAGGGCGAAGACTTCAGCATGAGCGCCGCGCTGGTCGACGGCGAGATCGTCGGCTTCGTCGGCTCAGGGCCCGCCCGCGACAAGGACGCGCCGGCATTCCGCGAGCTGTACTTCATCTACCTGCTCGACAAGTGGCACTCCACCGGCCTCGGCCAGAAGCTCTTCGATGCCGCGGTCAAGAAGGACGAGCCGCTGTACCTCTGGGTGGCCGAGGACAACCCGCGCGCCCACCGCTTCTACGCACGCAACGGCTTCACGCTCGACGGCGCCACGCACACCGAGCCGTTCCTCGGCGAGACGCTGACCGAAGTCCGCTTCGTGCGCTGAGCTCGCCGCACAACTCCGGAGAAACGGCCGCCCCCGACACGTGGGGCGGCCGTTTCTCGCGGTTTGCGCAGATTCCTCCGGAGTCATGCGGAAACCATGGGGATCAGCGCGCTGATACGTTCCCGAACAGCTTCGCGATGGGGGCGAGCACGAGGGGCCTGGCGGCGACCCATGCTGCGGCGATGACGACGAGGGATGCGACGAAGAACCAGAACCCGGTCCAGTTGTCTGCGTAGGCGTTCGGATCCGTCGAGCCCTGCGCGGCGTACATGTGGTTGAGGTTGCGCAGCGCGCCGGTCGCGAACACGAGGAACACGTGGATCGCGATGAACACCACGAAGTACAGCATCACAGGGAAGTGCAGGGCGCGTGCCCACTCGACCGGGTACGCCTTGTTGAGCTTCGCGGCGTTCTTCGGCCAGATGCCGCTCATGCGCGCACCCGTGATGGCGGCGAGGGGCGCGGCGATGAAGATGGTCGTTCCGTAGGCGAGCTGCTGCAGCGAGTTGTAGTTGACCCACCCGTTCTCGGTCGGCCAGTCCAGCGACACGTACTGCAACGCAGCGGACAGGGCGTTCGGGAAGACCTCCCAACTGGTGGGGATCACGCGCATCCACTGGCCTGTCACGAACAACAGCACGACGAAGATGATGCCGTTGACGAGCCAGAGGATGTCGAGCGCCTGGTGGAACCACAGCGTCAGACTGATCTTGCTCTTCTTGTTGCCGCGCGCGGTCCAGAACGCGGTGGGACGCTTGTCGTTGCGGACGCTCAGGCCCGAACGAATGATGAGCACCATCAGGAACACGTTGAAGAAGTGCTGCCATCCGAGCCAGCCGGGGAAACCGACCGGAGCGCCCTCGGGCAGGTGGTACTCGCCGGGGTAGGTCTGCAGGAAGTCCTGCATGCCCGACAGGCTCAGCAGCCATCGCACGAAGAACACGGCCATCGCGGCGGCACCGAGAAGACCGATGCCGCCGACGATGACGGCCCCTGCCCATTGCGCCTTCGTGAACGGGCCGATGCGCGTGGGCTCCGGCTTCGGCGCCGGGCGGATGAAAGCGTTCTTGCCCGGGAACACCGTGCGCTGGAACGGCAACGGCGAGCTGACATCGACCGTCGCCAGCGCGGTCGACGGCGTCGCATCGCCGGTCCCTGCCGTCTGGTCGACCGCTGCCGCCTCGCCGACTCGAGCGCCTTCGGAAGGGGTCGGTGCCTGCGCGGCGATCTCGATCGCGTCGGTGGGCTCAGCGGTCGCTGCGACGACTGCGGTCGTGCCGGCGGGGGGCCACGGCTCGCCACCCGGCGTTCGCGGGAGTCCGCGGCGGAGGGCGTCGCCGGAGCCGGTCGCCCCGGTGGCCGGCACGGCAGCTGCGGTTGTGGCCGGAGCCTCATCAGCGGTCGGAACCGACTCGGTCGACGCTTCCGCTACAGAATCCGGCACGCGCGCCATCGATCGATGCAGCGCCTGCTCAGACGTATCGCGGAGAGGTGGTGCGGTCGCTGCGGCGGTCACGGCCGGCCAAGGCTCGCCACCGGGCGTGCGCGGCAAGCCACGGCGCAACGCCGTGTGTGAGCCAGAGGCGGATGCCGCCGCATCCGCATCCGCATCCGCATCCGCATCCGCATCCGCATCCGCATCCGCTACAGATTCTGGCATCCGCGCCATCGATCGATGTAGCGCTTGCTGAGAAGTGTCGCGGCTGGGTGAAGACGCGGCCTCGACGGGCGCAGCGATGTCGGTGACGGCCTCGACGTCACCTGCGGGAGGCCAGGGCTCGCCACCGGCCACCCGCGGCAGGCCGCGCCTGAGCATCCGCGTCGCCATGGTTACTTCTTCCGTGCTTCGAGGGCCTCGACCACCTGCGGCACGATCTTGAACAGGTCACCGACGATGCCGAAGTCGGCGACGTCGAAGATGGGGGCCTCGGGATCCTTGTTGATGGCGACGATGTTCTTCGCCGTCTGCATGCCTGCACGGTGCTGGATCGCACCGGAGATGCCGACCGCGACATACAGCTGCGGCGACACCGACACACCGGTCTGACCGACCTGATGCGCGTAGGGGATGTATCCGGCGTCGACCGCGGCACGCGAGGCGCCGATCGCCGCGCCGAGCGCGTCGGCGAGCTGCTCGACGAGCACGAACTGCTCCTTCGACCCCAGGCCACGGCCACCGGAGACGACCTTCGTCGCGCCACGAAGCTCGGGCCGGGACGACTCCGCCTCGACGACCTCGACCGCCCCCGCCTGCGCCGCGGCGGCACCGGATGCCGTCACCTCGAGCGCCTCGACGGTCGGGGATGCGGCGGCTTCGGCACGAGCATCGACAGCCCCCTGACGCACCGTGATGACCGGCGCGCCGAAGGTCGGCGCGGAGTCCACGAGGTAGGCACCGCCGTAAACGGAATGGTGTGCGACGATGCCCTCGTCGTCGCGTGAGACCCCGATCGCGTCCACGGACAGCGCGAGCTTCTCGCGCACCGCCAGACGACCGGCGACATCACGACCGGCGATCGAGTTCGACACGAGCACGGCATCCGGCTGCACCTGCCGGTACGCCGCCTGCAGGGCGTCGACCAATGGAACCGTGAGCGATCCGGCATCCGCATCCGCCGTCAGAACGACTGCTGCGCCCGCGGCTGCCGCGGTATCCACAGCGCTCTGGGATCCACCGGGCACCAGCGCGACCGGAGACCCGATCGTCGACGCCGCACCGATGAGCGCAGCCGTCGAACTGGCCGCGTCGCCCGCAGGGGTCACGTCGACGAGCACGAGGATCGCGTTGTCGGGGTAGCTCATCATCACACCAGCCTGTTCTGCACGAGGTACTCGACCAGCTTCGCGCCGGCGTCGCCCTCATCGGTGATCTTCACGCCCGCCGCGCGCGGGGGCTTCTCGGAGACCGTGGTCATGATCGTGCGCGGCGCAGCGCCAGGGTCGGCCGAGACGCCGAGGTCGTCGAGGGAGAGCACCTCGAGCGGCTTCTTCTTCGCCGCCATGATGCCCTTGAAGTTGGGGAATCGCGCATCCGGCAGCGCCTCGGTGATCGAGATCACCGCAGGGAACTTCACCGTCACCGACTGGTTGCCATCATCCGCAGCACGCGTACCAGTGACACCATCAGCCGTGATCTCCACCGCATTCAGCGCGGTCGCCTGCGTGAATCCGAGATGCTCGGCGAGCATGGCAGGGATCACGCCTCCCGAGCCGTCGGTCGAGAGGTTGCCCGTGATCACCAGATCGGGCTCGCCACGACGAACGGCCGCAGCCAGCGCCTCCGCCGTCAACCCGAGGTCGGCGCCGGCGAGCTGCTCGTCGACGACATGCACAGCGGATGCCGCGCCGATCGCGAGCGCGCGACGGATCGACGCGGTCGAGGACTCCGGAGCCATCGCGAGGGCGACCACCTCGGTGCCGTCGTTCTTGTCGGCGTACGACAGCGCGACTTCCAGCGCACGCTCGGTGATCTCATCCAGGACCACATCCCCGGCCGCACGATCGGCCAAGCCGGTCTCGAGATTCAGCTTGCGATCGCCATAGGTGTCCGGCACCTCTTTGACCAAGACGAAGATCTTCATCGAACGCTCCTCACGACAAGACCGATTCTAGTCAGCGTGGCCGATGGAATCGAGTTTCAATGTTTATGATACCCAGATTCACGCCGGAGATCACGGCTGATCGCCGGTTCTGCCGATACGGTGGAACCGTGGCCCTCCCCCGTCCCCTTCCCACCGATCCGCTCGCCGAGGCGAAGCGGCAGTGGCTGGCGCACGGGTGGACGGATGCCGCCGACGGCATGACCGTGGTCACCTCGGTGATGCGGGCGCAGCAGCTGCTGCTCTCGCGCGTCGATGCCGCGTTGAAGCCGTTCGGCCTCTCGTTCGCACGCTTCGAAGTCCTGCGACTGCTCGCCTTCAGCCGCGCGGGCAGACTGCCTCTCTCCAGCGTCGTCGCCCGCCTTCAGGTGCATGCCACGACGGTGACGAGCACGGCGGAGCGGCTCGTGCGCGACGGCCTGGTCCAGCGCGAACCGCACCCGTATGACGGACGCGCGGCGATGCTGGCCCTCACCGACGACGGTCGTGCACTCGTCGAACGCGCCACCACTGCGCTCAACGACGAGGTGTTCAGCCGCCCGGGGATGAGCTCGGCCGATGCCGCGGATCTCGTCGCGATCGTCGCACGCCTGCGCAAGAACGCGGGCGACTTCACCGAGCCGCGTCCGCAGCCGGATCCGCTGTGACGACGCACGCCTGATGGCGCGGTTCACGCTCGAGCGCGTCATCCGCGCGACGCCGGGCGAGGTCTTCGCCGCCGCGATCGATCCCGCGCTGCACGTGGAGTCCATGGCCCGGTACGGCGAGACCATGGTCAGCGGTCCAGAGGGCGGGACGTTCACCGAAGGCTCCGAAGTGACCTGGCGTGCGCGCCACTTCGGAGTGCCGTTCCACCTCACCTCGATCGTGTTCGACATCGCACCGCCGCACCGGTTCCGCGATCGGCAGACCAAGGGGCCCTTCGCCGAGTTCCACCACGAGCACGTCTTCGAGGAGCACCCCGATGGCACGCTCATGCGCGACACGATCGACTTCCGTTCACCGTTCGGCCCGATCGGCGCGCTCGTCGACCGACTTTTCATGCGCGAGTACATGCGCCGCCTCATCGACGAGCGCAACCAGATGCTGGCGCACACTCTCGAAAGAGGACGTCCTCAGTTGTAGCCTGTCGCCATGACCGAGTTGCATCTGAAGACCGTGCTCGAAGGTCACGGACCCGCCGCAGCCATCGTGCTCACCGACGAACAGGTCGCATCCCTGGGCGCGGGTAAGGCGTTCCCCGTCGTGGTCGACTTCGGCGATCGCAGCATCCGCCTTCGCCTGTCCCGAATGGGTGGGCAGAACTTCATCGGATTCAGCAAGGCGGCGCGCGCCGAGGCCGGCGTCGAGATCGACGAGGAGATCGAGGTGACAATCAGCCCTGATACCGAGGAACGCGTCATCGAGATCCCCCCGGCTCTCGCCCTGGCACTGGATGCCGACCCCGCCATCAGGGCGGCATTCGAGAACCTGCCGCCATCCAAGCGCAAGGAGATGGCGCGTCAGATCGAGGAGGCGAAGGCCGAGGAGACCCGCAGCCGCCGCCTGCAGAAGATCATCGACGCGCTCGGTGAGTGACTCCACCTGCGAACCGCCTCTGCGGCACGAGACCGACCGTGGCCATGTCGGTCTCACGCCGCTGACTCGGTCTCAGCGGTTCTGGAAGTTCGGCGCCCGCTTCTCCCGGAAGGCCGACATGCCCTCCTTCTGATCCGCGGTGTCGAACAGCGCGGCGAACGCCTGCTTCTCGTGCGCGAGGCCGTCGGCGAGCGTCGTCTCCATCGCGGCATCCAGCGCGGCTTTCGCCGCGTACAGCGAAGGCAGCCCCTTCGACGCGATCGTCTCTGCGAGCGTCGTCGCCTCGGCGAGCAGATCGGATGCCGGCACCACCCGTGACACGAGACCCGCACGCTCTGCTTCCTCTGCACCCATCATGCGTCCGGAGAGGATGAGCTCGGCGGCCTTGTAGTAGCCCACCGCGCGGATCAGCCGCTGCGTTCCGCCCATGCCGGGCATCACCCCGAGGTTGATCTCCGGCTGACCGAACTTCGCATTGTCGGAGGCGAGGATGATGTCGCACATCATCGCGAGCTCGCATCCGCCGCCGAGGGCGAAACCGCTCACGGCGGCGATCACTGGAGTGCGGACGGCCGCGAAGTCGCTCCACTCGCCGAAGTGATCGGTCGCGCGCATGTCGGCGGCCGACATCGACTCCATCTCCTTGATGTCGGCGCCGGCAGCGAACGCCTTCTCCGAGCCGGTGACGACGATCGCACCGACGCCCTCATCCCCGTCGAACGCCACGGCGGCGGCAGTGACCTCCTGCGACAGTCGAGAGTTCAATGCGTTCAGCGCCTGCGGACGGTTCAGGGTGATCCACCCCACGCGCCCGCGCTGCTCGACCAGGATCGTCTCGTACTCGGTCATCGATGGCTCCTCAGTGGTGGGACGACGTCACTGACGATCATCACACCTGCCCGTCGCGGATGTCGGTGATGATGCCGGAGAAGTCCCGTCCTCCCCCGGAGCCCGCGGCGAACGCGGCATAGATCTCCTGTGCAAGGCGCCCCATCCGCGCATCCGTCGAGGTCTGTTCGATCGCCTGCAGGGCGAGCCCGAGATCCTTCGCCATGAGAGCACCGGCGAACCCCGGCTGGTAGTCCCGGTTCGCCGGGCTCGTCGGAACCGGCCCCGGCACGGGGCAGTTGGTCGTGAGCGCCCAGCACTGCCCCGAGGCGTTCGCCGCCACGTCGTACAGGGCATCGTGCGAGAGCCCGAGCCGCTCCCCCAGCACGAACGCCTCTCCCACGACGATCTGCGAGACGGCGAGGATCATGTTGTTGCAGACCTTGGCCGCCTGCCCGAGCCCCGGCCCGCCGCAGTGCACGATGCGCTTGCCCATCGCCTCGAGCAGCGGACGGGCCGCGGCGAAGTCGTCATCGGATGCTCCGACCATGAACGCGAGCGTCGCGTTCTCGGCTCCGACCACTCCACCGGATACCGGCGCATCGACGTTGCGGTGGCCGGCGGCGATCGCCAGCGCGTGGGCGGCCTGCGCCTCGTCCACCGCGATCGTGGACGACTCGATGAACAGCGTTCCCGGTCGCGCCGCGGCCAGCAGCCCGCCCTCGTACGCCTCGATCACATGCTTGCCGGCCGGGAACATCGTGATGACGACGTCCGCATCGGTCGCGGCATCCGGCCCCGACTCGGCGAGCGGCACACCGGCCGCCACCGCGGCCTCTCGCGCGGCCGGCATCACGTCGAATCCGGCGATTTCATTGCCCGCGGCCTGCAGGTTGCGGGCCATCGGCAGCCCCATGTGACCGAGGCCGAGGAATGCGATCTTCATGACGCCGCCTTGAGCGCGTCACGTCCGACGATCATGCGCATGATCTCGTTCGTCCCTTCCAGGATCTGATGCACGCGCAGGTCCCGCACGACCTTCTCGATCCCGTAGTCCTGAAGGTACCCGTAGCCGCCGTGCAGCTGAAGGGCATCATTGGCGACGCGGAATCCGGCATCCGTCGCGAAGCGCTTGGCCATCGCGCATCGCACCGTCGCGTCGTCAGCGTGCTCATCGACGGCGCGCGCGCCATCCTGCACCATGAGCCTCGCCGCGTGCAGCTCGGTCTCCATGTCTGCGATCGCGAACACGATGCTCTGCTTCTCGGCGAGCGCCTCGCCGAACGTGAACCTCTCGTGCACGTAGCGCCGCGCCTGGTCCAGAGCCCAGCGCGCACCGCCCAGCGAGCATGCCGCGATGTTGAGACGGCCGCCGTTGAGCGCGGACATCGCGATCGCGAAGCCCTGCCCCTCCGCGCCGAGCAGAGCGGATGCCGGCACCCGCACCTCATCGAGGATCACCTGCCGCGTCGGCTGGGCGTGCCAGCCCATCTTCTTCTCCGGCGCGCCGAAGGACAGGCCCTCCGCGTCACCGGGGACCAGGAACGCGGAGATGCCGCGGGCACCCGCCTCTCCG
The DNA here is from genome assembly GCF_054779995.1 of Microbacterium shaanxiense. Taxonomy (NCBI): domain Bacteria; kingdom Bacillati; phylum Actinomycetota; class Actinomycetes; order Micrococcales; family Microbacteriaceae; genus Microbacterium; species Microbacterium shaanxiense. The sequence continues at coordinate 335,380 of NZ_BAAGXE010000003.1, forward strand.
GTGCGCGCCATAACGACGTAGACGGCTGCCTCTCCGGCGCCGGAGATGAACTGCTTGACGCCGGTCAGCACGTACTCCTCGCCGTCGCGGATCGCGCTCGTCGCGATGGCGGCGGCATCCGAGCCGGCACCGGGCTCGGTCAGGCAGTAGGCGCCGAATCCCGTCATGGCGGTGAGTTCCGGCAGCCACTGCGCACGCTGCGCATCAGACCCGTAGGTGTCGAGCATCCACACCACCATGTTGTGGATGGAGATGTATGCCGCCACCGCCGGGTCGCCCTTCGCGAGCTCTTCGAAGATCGCGACGGTGTCCACCCGCGCGAGACCGGTTCCGCCGAACTCCTCGTCGGCGTAGATGCCGCCGAGACCGAGTTCGCCGGCATGCTGCAGCGCCTCGCGCGGGAACACGTGGTTCTCGTCCCACTCGGCGGCGTACGGCGCCAGCTCGGTCTCTGCGAACTCGCGAACCGCGTGCAGGATGGCCGCGCGCTCTTCGGTGGTTGTCGTGATCATCGTCATCGGGGATCCTCTCGCCTTGTGGGCAGATCATTGATGTGGTCGGTCATCGTCGGGTCGGTCTCAGTGCATGGTCGGGATGACGAAGCTCGCCCCGTCGCGCACACCGTGCGCCGGCCAGCGGCTCGTCACCGTCTTGGTCTTCGTGTAGAAGCGGAACGCGTCGGCGCCGTGCTGGTTGAGGTCGCCGAAGCCGCTGCGCTTCCAGCCGCCGAACGTGAAGTACGCGATCGGAACGGGGATCGGCACGTTCACGCCGACCATCCCGACGTTCACTCGAGCGGTGAAGTCGCGGGCGGCGTCTCCGTCGCGTGTGAAGATCGCGACGCCGTTGCCGAACTCGTGATCGGATGCCATGGCGAGCGCCTCTTCGTAGTCGGCGGCGCGGGCGATCACGAGCACGGGTCCGAAGATCTCCTCGCGATAGATCGACATGTCGGTGGTGACGTGGTCGAACAGAGTGGGCCCGAGGTAGAAGCCGCTCTCGTGTCCGTCCACGTTGAGCCCCCGCCCGTCGGCGAGCAGCGTCGCGCCGGCATCGATGCCCTGCTGGATGTAGCCCTCCACGCGCTCCACCGCGGAGAGCGCCACGAGCGGGCCGTAGTCGACGTCCTCGGCGAGTGCCGGCCCGACGCGCAGCTGACCCACGCGTTCCGTGAGCTTCGCGGCGAGAGCGTCGGCCGTCTCTTGGCCGACGGGAACGGCGACCGAGATCGCCATGCAGCGCTCCCCCGCCGAACCGTAGCCGGAGCCCATCAGCGCATCAACGACCTGATCGAGATCGGCATCCGGCATCACGATCATGTGGTTCTTGGCCCCGCCGAAGCACTGCGCCCGCTTGCCGTGGGCGGTCGCCGTCGAGTAGATGTACTCGGCGATCGGCGTCGAGCCCACGAACCCCACGGCCTGGATGCGCGGATCCGTCAGCAGAGTGTCGACGGCCTCCTTGTCGCCGTGGACGACGTTGAAGATGCCGGCGGGCAGTCCCGCCTCGAGGAACAGCTCTGCGAGACGCACCGGCACCGACGGGTCGCGCTCGCTGGGCTTGAGGACGAAGGCGTTGCCGGCGGCGATGGCCGGGCCGGCCTTCCACAGCGGGATCATCGCGGGGAAGTTGAACGGGGTGATCCCGGCCACGACGCCGAGGGGCTGACGCATCGAGTAGACGTCGATGCCAGTGCCCGCCTCGGTGGAGTACTCGCCCTTGAGCAGGTGCGGTGCGCCGGCGGCGAACTCGATCACTTCGAGACCGCGCTGGATGTCGCCCTTGGCGTCATCCAGCGTCTTGCCGTGCTCACTGGAGAGCAGCGTCGCGAGCTCGGTCATGTTCTTCTGCACGAGATCGAGGAAGCGCAGCAGCACTCGTGCCCGCTTCTGCGGGTTGGTCGCCGCCCACGCCGGCTGCGCGGCCTCGGCGTCGTCGATCACACGACGCACTTCTTCTGCCGACGCCAGCGGCACATGCGCCTGCACGGTGCCCTCGCTGGGGTCGTAGACGTCACCGAAGCGTCCGTCCTTGGGCGTGAGAAGCGATCCGCCTACGAAATGGGGGATGGTACGAGTCATTATGCGATGTCCCTTCGCGCCGTCGTTGGCACGATGAACAGATTACTCTGGTCTCCGTATATTTACTAGGGCATCCAAGTATTCCTCCTCAAGCCTCTGCGGAAGGGCCGGCCATGTCGACGTCGCACGTTCGATGCCCGTTCACCATCCGGTCACCTTCGACACGTACAACTGCAGGTGCGCGGAAGAACTCAGACCGGAACGGGTAGTCAGGACTTTCCGCGCGACGGTGAGCAGAGCTCCCGAGACCCCCGCCGAATCGGGTCGGCGGGGGTCTTCTCCGTCCGGGCCCGGCCGCTCGGCGACGTCGCCCAGCGGCTCGAAGCAAACACGAAACAAAGCCCGCATACACTCGGATCCGCCACAAGCACGCTTCATCTCCGAGGGGCCCACCATGTCCAGCGTTCCGATCACCGTCTCCATCCGCCGCGAGGTGGACCCCGCACGCATCTCCGAGGCGACCGCCTGGGTGCAGACCGGCGTCAATCTCGCGAACAAGCACCCGGGTTTCCTGGGCTCCGGGTGGGTGCGCGCCGGCGAGGATTCGCAGCTCTGGCACATGCTCTACCGGTTCGCGAGTGTCGAGACGCTCGAGGCGTGGGAGCAGTCCCCCGAGCGCACCTGGTGGCTCTCGATGGGCGAGGGATTCGTGCGCAGCGAGCATTCGCGCAGACGCACAGGGATCGAGGGCTGGTTCGACGAACCGGCGACCGGTTCGATCCGCGTTCCGGATGCCGTCGCCGCCGACGATGCACCGCCCGCACCGCCGCGGTGGAAGCAGGCGGTGACGATCTGGCTCGGCTTCTTCCCCGTCAACCTGCTCTTCAGCCTCGCGATGACGCCGGTGCCCGGCTGGGGCGAACTGCCGCTCTGGCTGCGGGTGCTCGCGACGACGCTCGTGCTCACGCCGATCATGACCTACTGGGTGCTCCCTTGGGTCACCCGCGCCCTGCGGGGATGGCTCGCGCGCTGAGCCTTCAGAGCCCCTCGACCGCGGCGCGCAGCGCGCGCTCGACGATCGCGACGCCCTCATCGAGACGACCAGGCCGACGCACCAGGTGCAAGGTGTTGATCGGCGGGTCGTCGGTCTCGCGCAGTACGACGAGCCGCCCTTGCGCCAGTTCTTCTGCGATCAAGTACGTCGGCAGCACCGTCACTCCCGCCCCGGCGCTCGCAGCCGTGGCCAGAGCGCGGAGGTCGGGCGCGATCAACTGAGGTTCGCGCTCCAGACGGACGCCGAACACGTGCCGCCAGTAGCGCCGCAGGATCGGGACGTCACGCGCGTAGGAGAGCAGCGGCCGGGCATCGATGTCCGAGGGACGCAGGCCCGCGGAGGGTTCGATCCCCAGGGACGGCGATGCGACGAGGACGAACTCCTCATCGCACAGCACAGCCGTCGGAAGTGCACGGCCGCGCGGCCGCACCGCCGAGATCACCACGTCGAGGCTGCCGACCCTGAGCTGCTCCAGCAGGTCCTCGGCGAGACCGTGGGTCGCTTCAAGACGGAGTCCGTCGGCGATCGCCGGCGCGAGGGCGGGGAGGGCGACCCGGGCGAGGAACTCCGCCGCTCCACCCAGGCGCACTCGTGGAGCCTCGACGGCCGGCTGCGCGCCCAGGGCCTCCGCCAGTGCATCGAGCGGGCCGGAGAGACGGGTGGCGAGTTCGTCGGCACTGGCGGTCGGGCGGATGCCGCGGGCGTGACGCACGAACAGCGGTTCTCCGATGCTGCGCTCCAGGGACTGCAGCTGCGCGGTGACGGACGACTGTGCGAGACCGAGCATCCGTGCGGCTGCCGAGACCGAACTCGAACGGTAGGCCGCAAGAAACACCCGCCATCGGTCGAGGCTCTGCAATCCATCGGAATTTCGATCGCTCATATCGAGAATCTATCGGAATCACCCATCTGCAACGACCGTTGTCATCGGTGTCCGCAACCCACGGCGTAGCCGTCAGACCCTTTGGAGTCCACATGTCCACCGTCCTCTTCGTCGTCACCGGCGCTCGCACCTGGACCCTTTCCGACGGCACGGCGCACGCCACCGGCTTCTGGGCGGAAGAGCTGCTCACGCCGTACGCCCTGCTCACCGAAGCCGGCCACGACATCGCCTTCGCGACACCCGGCGGCGTCGTGCCGATCGCCGACGCAGGCAGCCTCGCCGAAGGGGATGCTGAGGCGATCGCGCGCATCACCGCGCTCCGGACGCCTCTCGTGCTCGCCGACGTGGATCCCCTCGCGTTCGACGCGGTGTACTACCCCGGCGGCCACGGACCGATGCAGGACCTCGCCGTGGACGCCGACTCCGCTCGTCTGATCACCGCCACCGTCGCGGCCGGGCGTCCCCTCGCTGCAGTGTGCCACGGACTCGCGGCGTTGCTGCCGGCGCGCACCTCCACGGGCACGCCCATCCTGGCCGGGCGCCGGATCACCGGCTTCTCGGATGAGGAGGAGCGCATCGGCGGGCTGGCCGACCGAGCACCGTTCCTGCTCGAGACGTCGCTGCGCGAGCTCGACGCTGACGTCGAGGTGGCGGCGCCGTGGAGCGATCACACGGTCGTGGACGGGCTGCTGATCACCGGGCAGAACCCGCAGTCATCGGCATCCGTCGCTGCGGCTCTGGTGACGGCGCTGGGCTGACTCACGAACCGCTCGAACCGCGCAAGTGCGGCATCTCGCTGGATGCCGCACTTGTGCTTCGGGGTCGGGGTCAGTCCCAGGTGACGGTCGGGGTCTCCTGGGCGAAGTCGACCGACGGCGTGTCCATGTAGCCGCCGAACCAGACCTCGAACTCCGAGGTCTGGCCGTCCTTCGTGCCCTGGAGCGTCATCTCCACATCGGGGGTGTCGTACGTCGAGACCAGAGTGGGCGTGGAGTAGTCGACCTCCGGCACCATGCTGTCGAGCGTCGCCATGCCGTCGCTCGTGATCGTCCTGGTCACCGAGCCGTCGACCGGTGTGTAGCCGCTGAGGTCGATCTCGGTGATGTCCATGCCGCAGGGCGTCGTGAGCGTCTTCATCGCCACGCATTCCTCGATGGCCGCACGCACGAGCGATCGGAACGTCGCTGCGCCGTCATCGGTGAGCACCGGGTAGATGTCCCAGAACAGCTCGCTGTCGTCGTCCGTCGTCAGCGTGAACGTGTCGGTGTCGGAATCGAGCGCGAACTGCTCGTAGCCGAGCGCCAGCTGGTAGGCACCGGGGAAGAGCGAGGTCGACGGGTCAGCGGGCTCGACCCCGTTCACCGTCAGCCCGAGACCGTCGAAGTTCGACAGCGTCGCCATGACCAGGCCGTCGCTGATCACCCATCCGTCGTCGGACGAGCTGTACGCGGTGAATTCGCGTTCGATCGTCTCGCCTCCGACGGCGAAGGACGCCGAGACCGTCGCCTCGTACTCGCTGGCATCCTCTGACTCCTCCACGACGATGTCGGTGATCGGGGCGAGTTCCAGCGATGCACTGAGCACCTCGTCAGTGAGCAGACTGTCATCCGCGTACGTCTCGACGAACGTGAGCGCCGTCTCGGCGTCGCCTTCCGACAACGCCGTCAGGTACTCCTCGACTGCTTCGGATGCCGTCGGGGCGGCCCCGCGCAGCAGACCGGGCACGATGATCGCTGCGGCGACCAGCAGCACGAGCACCGCCGCTCCACCGATGATGCCGAACAGCAGCCCCTTCGACATGGGCTTGCGCGGCGCGGCCGGCGCGACCGGATATGCGCTGGTGGGGTATCCGCCGGCGGTATACGCCTGTGGTGCGTTCGGGTCGTGCACGGGAGCGTTCCCCGGGTACACCGGCGCGTTCGGGTCGTACACCGGAGCGTTCCCCGGGTACACCGGCGCGTTCGGGTCGTACACCGGCGCCGCATGGGGCTCGGGGATCGCCTCCGGGGCGGTGGAATGACCCGCCCCAGGGAGCTCGTGCCCACCGGCAGCGGGCGCGGGTTCGGGCGTCGGCGCGGGCGCAGGCGCGGGCTCCGGCATCGGTGCGGGTGCAGGCGCGGGTTCGGGCATCGGCGCAGGCACGGCTCCCGCATCCGGTGCTCCCGCATCCGTCGAGCCCGCATCCGAAGAGAACGTTCCGTCGAAGCCGTGCTGACCCGCGGCCGTGTCGCTCACCGACTCCGGCACGTTCGTCGGGGTGGGCGGGAAGTTCTCCGGAGTGTCATTCGTCACGGCTCCCATCGTATTGCCAACGCGACGGGCCTCCCGTGGGCAGAAATGCCCATGGGAGGTGCGTGATCAGATCGCGCGGAAGTGCCAGGATGCGGCGGCTTCGGTGCCCGCATCCAGCACGATCAGGTCGACGGTCGAGTTGAAGGCGTCCGGTGGGCACGTCATCGGCTCGACGGCCAGACCGATCCGGCTGTTCGCCGCATCCGTCGGAAGGTCGGCGGTGTGCACCTGCACCCACGGGCAGCTCTCGTCCCAGCGCAGTGCGACGCCGCGTCCGTCCGCCGCCACGACGCGCACCTCGGCGAATCCGTCGGTGCGGTCGAGTTCGGTGAAGGCGTGATCGATGAACACGTCGCCGATCACGCGCGGGGTGCGGAAGTCCCATTCCGGATGCGCGTCGACCGCGTCCACCGCGATCGGGCTCAGCCGATCGGCAGTGACGGTGAGCACCTCGGATGCCGGGAGCTCGAGAGTCCAGTCATCGACCCGTCCTTCGCCACCGACCAGATACGGATGCGGGCCGGTACCCCAGGGCGCCGCATCCGTCCCGAGGTTGCGCGCGGTGACGGTCTGATTCAGACCGTCTGAATCGAGACGGAACTCCACGGCGACCTCGACGCGGAACGGATACCCGAGCTGAGGTTCGATCACGGCTTCCAGCACGACGCGGTCGTCTTCCACCGCGCGGTCGGCGAACTCGGTCCACGCCAGCAGTCCATGCAGCGCGTGGCCGCGGGCGGGCTCGGTGAGCGCGAGCTGGTGCGCCTGGCCGCCGAACGAGTAGCTCCCGTCGACGACGCGATTCGGCCACGGCGCGAGCGTCGCTCCCCGGTACGCGGGGCGCACCTCATCGGCGTCGAACGGCACGATGAGGTCGCGGCCGTCGTGCTGCAGCATCCGCAGCGTCGCGCCGACACTGGCGATGACCGCCTCGTAGCCGTGGGCGGAGATCCGCAGCTGACGACCGGATGCGGGGAGGGAAGCGCTCATGTCCTCGACGATAGCGGGCCGGTTCACAGGCCCTGCGCCAGGCGGTAGTAGGCCTGGTTCCAGCGCACCTGCTTCTGGAACTCGGGCAGCGTGGTGTCGTCGTCGATCACGAGCAGTTCGACCTCCGCCATCTCGGCGAAGTCGCGGAACGCCTCGAGCCCGACGGCTGTCGACATGACCGTGTGGTGCGCGGCACCCGCGGTCAGCCAGGCGGCGGCGCTGGTGTTGAAGTCGGGTGCGGGCTTCCAGACGGCACGGCCGACGGGGAGGTTCGGGAGAGCGGCGCGCGGCTCGACGTTCTCGACCACGTTCGCGGTGAGGCGGAAGCGGTCGCGCATGTCGCTCATCGCCACGACGACGGCGGGGCCGGGGTCTGCGGTGAAGACCAGGCGCACCGGGTCGTCCTTGCCGCCGATGCCGAGCGGGTGGATCTCGAGCGTGGGCTTCGCGGTGGTCAGCGACGGCGACACCTCGAGCATGTGCGCGCCGAGGATGAGCTCGTCGCCGGGGGTCATGTCGTAGGTGTAGTCCTCCATGAGGCTGGCACCGCCGGGGAGTCCTGCACCCATCACGTTCGCGATGCGCACGAGCACTGCCGTCTTCCAGTCGCCCTCCGCGCCGAAGCCGTACCCCTCGGCCATGAGCCGCTGCACGGCGAGACCCGGCAGCTGCTTCAGGTCGCCGAGGTCTTCGAACGACGTGGTGAAGGCGCCGAACCCGCCCTCTTCCAGGAACGACCGCAGCCCGATCTCGATCGCTGCTCCGTCGCGCAGCGACTGGTGCCGCTCGCCACCCTTGCGCAGCTCAGGCACGACCTCGTAGAGCTCCTCGTACTCGGCGACGAGCGCGTCGATGGCCGACGAGGATGCCGCGGCGACAGCATCCGCCAAGTCGTTCACGCCCCAGGTGTTGACCTGCACGCCGAAGCGCAGCTCGGCCTCGGTCTTGTCGCCCTCGGTGACGGCGACGAAGCGCATGTTGTCGCCGAAGCGCGCGAGCTTGAGGCTGCGCGATGCCGCGAGGCCTGCCGCGGCGCGCTGCCAGGTGCCGAGCTCCCTCTGCACGCGCGGGTCGCTCGCGTGGCCGACGACGGTCTTGCGCGGCACGCGGAGGCGCGTCTGGATGTACCCGAACTCGCGGTCGCCGTGGGCGGCCTGGTTGAGGTTCATGAAGTCGAAGTCGATGTCGGCCCACGGCAGCTCGACGTTCGCCTGCGTGTGCAGGTGCGCCAGCGGCTTCTGCAGGGCATCGAGGCCCGCGATCCACATCTTGGCGGGGCTGAAGGTGTGCATCCACGCGACGAGTCCGATGACGCGGTCGTCGGCGTTGGCCTCGAGCGCGATGCGCTTGATCGCGGCGGAGTCGGTCAGCACCGGCTTCCATACGATGCGGACGGGAACGTCGGATGCGGCATCCAGCGTCTCGGCGATCCCGCGCGACTGCTCGGCGACCTGCGCGAGCGTCTCAGGACCGTACAGGTGCTGACTTCCGGTGAGGAACCAGACCTCGTAGGCGTCGAGGGAGGTGGTCAATGACATGGCGTGTCCTTTGAGATCAGAGGGAGTCGACAGCGGCCGACTCGATGGCGAGCCCGGCGCGATAGCGGGCGAGGTAGGTGGAGAACCCGACGGCATCCGAAGAGTCGGGGGCGACAGCGGAGAGGGACGCCGCGGCGAACACCCGCTCGTCGAGGTAGGCGCCCAGAGTCACGTCATCGGCGTGCGCGAGATACGACGCCAGTACGGCGATGCCCCACGCGCCTCCCTCGGAAGCGAGTTCCCCGACCGCGACCGGCGCACCGAGAGCACCGGCGAGGAAGCGCTGCGCGACGCCTGCGGTGCGGAACATGCCACCGTGCGCGAACATGCGGTCGATGACCACGCCCTCCGCCTCGAGCACCTGCATGCCCAGCGCCAGCGTGCCGAACACGCCGTACACCTGCGCGCGCATGAAGTTCGCGAGCGAGAAGTCGCTGTCGGGCGTGCGCACGAACAGCGGCCGGCCCTGATCGAGACCCGCGATCGGCTCGCCGGCGAGATGGTTGTACGCCAGCAGGCCACCGGCATCCGCTTCGCCCTCGAGCGCTTCACGCAGCAGCGCATCGAAGACCGCGTCTTCGTCGAGGGGCTGCCCTGCGGCTGCCGAGAAGCGCGTGAACAGCCCAGCCCAGGCAGCGAGTTCGCTCGCGCCGTTGTTGCAGTGCACCATGGCGACGGCATCACCGGCCGGGGTCGTCACGAGGTCGAGTTCGTGGTGCACGCTCGTGAGCGGTCGCTCGAGCACGACCATCGCGAAGATGCTCGTGCCGGCCGACACGTTGCCGGTGCGCTGAGCCACCGAATTGGTCGCGACCATGCCTGTTCCCGCATCGCCCTCCGGCGGGCAGAGCGGGATGCCGGGGCGCAGAGCGCCCGTCGGATCCAGCAGTGCCGCCCCCGCTGCGGTCAGAGTGCCGGCCGGGGCACCCGCGGGCAGCACTCGGGGGAACAGCTCGCCGAGGGGTGCGGGCAGACGGTCGGCGGCGAGGACGGCGTAGGCGTCCAGCATCCCCGCGTCGTAGTCGCAGGTGGCCGAATCGATCGGGAACATGCCGGACGCGTCGCCGACGCCGAGCACCCGCTCGCCCGTGAGCGCGCTGTGCACGTAGCCGGCGAGCGTCGTGACGAAGTCGAGCTGCGGCACGTGCGGCTCCTCATCGATCACCGCCTGGTGCAGGTGCGCGATCGACCAGCGCAGCGGGATGTTCACGCCGAGCAGCCCGGTGAGCTCGGCGGCCGCGACACCGGTGTTGGTGTTGCGCCAGGTGCGAAACGGCACGAGAAGCTCGCCCGCAGCATCGAAGGCGAGATAGCCGTGCATCATCGCCGAGATGCCGATGGCGCCGAAGGTCTCGGGTCGTACGCCGTGCTGCGTCTCGGCATCGGCGATGAGGTCGGCGAATGCTGCCTGCAGCCCCTGCCAGACCTCGTCCAGCGCGTAGGTCCAGAGCCCTCCCTCGAGGCGGTTCTCCCACGCGAACGATCCTGTCGCGAGCACCTCGGTGGCTTCGCTTCCGATCAGGCACGCCTTGATGCGGGTGGAACCGAGTTCGATGCCGAGGCTGGTGCGTCCCTCGAGAATGTCGTCACGGGCACTCATCGCCGGGTGTCTCCGCTCTGGCCGTACACGTTCTGGTAGCGGTCGTAGAGACTGTCGATCGCGTCCTGCGGGATCGGGATCAGCGGGCCCGCCTCGCGGGCATAGTGCACGGTGCGGGCGACGTCCTCCACCATGACCGCGGCCTTCACGGCATCCTTGGCGTTCACGCCGACCGTGAAGGGCCCGTGGTTCTGCATCAGCACGGCGCGCGAGCGGTGACCGCTGAGCGTCTCCACGACGCCGCGGCCGATCGAATCGTCGCCGATGATCGCGAAGGGGCCGACCGGGATCGGGCCGCCGAACTCGTCGGCCATCGCGGTGATGACGCAGGGGATCTCCTCGCCGCGCGCTGCCCAGGCGACCGCGAACGTCGAGTGCGTGTGCACCACGCCGCCGACGTCGGGCATGTGCCGGTACACGTAGGCGTGAGCGGCGGTGTCGCTGGAAGGCGCTCGTTCGCTGCCCTCGCTGCCGGGGACCGCGACGCCGTCGAGGTCGCACAGGATCATGTTCTCGGGCGCGAGGTCGTCGTAGCTCACGCCGGACGGCTTGATCACGAACAGATCGGCGCCGGGAACCCGGCCGGAGACGTTGCCGCCGGTCCACACGACGAGTCCGCCTCGGACGAGCTCGCCATGCAGTGCGGCGACGTCGGTTCGGACGGCGGCGATGGAGGCTTCGACCTCGGGGGTGAATGCGGGTGCGTCGTTGCTCACGGGTTCCTCGTTGATCAGGGCTGTGACCGGTCACAGTCAGCCTAAGCAGTTTCAGAGGTGGTCGTCAAGGTCAGCCGACCCGCAGGCAGATGAGCGTGGATATCCGACGAAACGGCCGGCGGCGGGTCGACTATGCCGGCGGCGGTGCGACGGACTCGCGTGCGATCAGGACGGGAGCGACGGGCGCGAGGTCGGATGCCGCGGCATCGGTGCTTCCGATGAGGGTGGCGACCGCTCGACGGGCGAGCTCCTCGAAATCCTGCCGCACGGTCGTGAGTCGTGGCCAGTAGTAGGCCGCGTCGGGAACGTCATCGAAGCCGACGACACTGATCTCGGCCGGCACGGCGACCCCCGCCTCGTGCAGGCCACCGAGAAGCCCCAGAGCCATCTGATCGTTCGCCGCGAACACCGCAGTGGAACGTGAAGTCAGCACGGCACGCGCGGCCTCGTAACCGGAGCGCGCGGTCCAATCCCCCGCCACCACCAGGGCCGGCTCGAGCGCACGATGGGCCAGCTCCGCCGCATACCCCTCGGCCCTGGACTCGGCCTCCAGCCAGTCGGCAGGACCGGCGAGGTGCGCGATGCGTCGGTGTCCGGCATCCGCCAGCGCTGCGACGGCCAGACGCGCACCGGCTGCCTGGTCGACCGAGAGCCCCCGCGTCCCACGACCGGCGGAGTGCAGTGTGAGCACCGGCACACCGACGGGCAGGGTGTCGAGGGCGTGGAGGGTGCGAGCGTGCGGGGCGACGACGACGATGCCTTCCACACCCTGCGTGACGAGGTGCTCGAGCGCAGAGACGACCGACTCGTCGTCGCCCGCGTCGGCGAACGCTGCGCTCACCCAGTACCCCGCCGCACGGGCCGCGTTCTCGATCGCCGCGATGCTGCGGGACGGCCCGTACTGCAGCGCATCGGAGGCCAGCACCCCGAGCGTGCGCGAGCGGCGGGTGCCGAGTGCCCTGGCTGCGTTGTTCAGTCGGTACCCGAGCTCGACCATCGCCTGTTCGACGCGCGCCTTCGTGTCTGCGGCGACATCGGGATGATCGTTGAGCACCCGCGAGACGGTCTGCCTGGAGACCCCGGCGAGCGCGGCGACGTCACGGACGCCGACAGCGCGCACCCGCGCCTGGGAGCTGCTCGACTCGGTCACGCGGACGAGTGTACGGCGTGCGCAGCGGGCGGATGCTTCGCGCTCCACTCCATCCGAAGGGATTACATCGTGGTAATCCAGGAGAACGCGAGCGTCGCGACTAAGCTTGCGGCATGACATCGCCGGCGCCGCCCCCTGCGACGATGAAGGACGTCGCCGCTCTCGCCGGCGTCTCGCAGAAGACGGTGTCCAACGTCGTGACAGGCGCGGTGCCCGTCCGCGAAGAGACCAGGACCCGCGTCGAGGCCGCGATGCAGAAGCTCGACTTCGTCCCCAACCTCAACGCCAGAGGGCTGCGCAGCGGACGCTCGGGCACCATCGCCCTCGCCCTTCCCGATCTCGCCACCGCGTACTCGGCCGAGCTGCTGCATCGGATCGTCGATGCCGCCCACGGCCGGGGGCTCGCCGTGCAGATCGAGGAGACCGCCGCGACGCCGGAGCGCGAGCGAGAACTGCTCGCACGCGCCCGCTCGCATCTGATCGACGGCCTGATCCTCAACCCGATCCGCCTCGAGGACAGCGTCATCCGCTATGCGGACCGACTGCCGCCCCTGGTCGTGATCGGTGAGGTGGAGCAGAACCGGGCCGATCATGTGCGCATCGACAGCCGGCTCGCCGCCGCGGATGCCACTCGCCACTTGCTCTCGCGCGGCGCCGAGCGGATCGCGGTGATCGGCGGCGACGATGACGCATCGTTCGCGACCGCCACCAGTCGGCTTCGCCTGGAAGGTGTGCACGATGCCCTCCGGGAGGTCGGGATCCCCCGCGATCCGCGTCTGGAGGTCAATCGCCTGCCGTGGTCCATGGCATCCGGTGCCGATGGCGCGCGCGAGCTGCTGGCCCGCGATGTCGCGTTCGACGCCGTCGTGGCGTTCACGGATTCACTGGCCGTCGGCGCACTGCACGCCCTCCATGAGCACGGCATCCGCGTGCCGGAGGACGTGATGATGACCGGCTTCGACGACGTGGAGATCTCGGAGTTCACCTCGCCCTCCCTCACGACTGTCGCCTTCGATCGCGGCGCGTTCGCGGATGCCGTTCTCGATCTGCTCGAGTCGAGGATGATCGATCGATCGGCCGCGCCGCGATCGCGCACGCTCGCGCACCGCGTCGTCGAACGCGCGAGCACCGCACGGCCATCGCCAGCCGACCGCGGCTGAGCGGGCGGCGCCACCGATCTTCGGCGTGTCCTTGCATCCTGATTACTGCGATGTAATCATGTAGACGCCAACCCCCGGTCACGAAGGAGTGACGATGACACCCCCGCTCGATCTGTCCCGCCGACAATTCCTCACCGCCAGTTCGCTGGCCGCCGGCGCAGCCCTGCTCGCAGGGTGCGCTCCCGGTTCCGCGATCGGCGACAGCACTCAGACCCTGCAGTTCTGGCATCTTCTGAGCGGCGGTGACGGCGTCACGATGTCGTCCCTGCTCGACGGAGTCAACGGCGCGCAGGACGCGTATCGCATCCGCCCGACCGTGCTCGCCTGGGGAACGCCGTACTACACGAAGCTCGCCATGGCGGGTGCCGGTGGGCGCGCTCCGGACGTCGCGATCATGCACGCCACCCGCGTCAACGGATGGGCGCCGGGCGGCCTCCTCGACGATTGGGATCTCGATCGACTCGCGGATCTCGGTGTCGACAAGAGCACCTTCCCCGCCCCGATCTGGGAGAAGGGTTTCGTCGGAGACAGGCTCTTCAGCGTCGCGCTCGATGCCCATCCGTTCGTCATGATGTTCAACACCGATGTCTGCGATGCGGCGGGAGTGCTCGACACCGACGGTCGCCTACGGGAGACGAGCTCTCCCGAGGAGTTCGTCGACCAGCTCCGCGCTGTCAGCGGCTCAGCCGAAGGGCACGCGCTGTCGTACGGGTACCTCGGTGACGGCGCCCAGATGTGGCGACTGTTCTACGGCCTCTACGCGCAGCACGGTCTCGCCATGGAGCTCCCCCTCGGCGGCAAGGCCGTGATCGACAAGGATGCCGCTGTCGAGTCGCTCACCTTCATGCAATCCCTGCTCGACGGCGAGATCGCCGCGGCCCAGAACGACTACGGATCGGCGATCGCCGAGTTCGCCACCGGCAAGAGCGGCATGCTCTTCACCGGCGTCTGGGAGCTGCGCACGATGCAGAACGCGGGCATCCCGTTCGACGCCGCGATGATCCCGACCCTCTACGGCACCCCGGCCGTGTACGCCGACTCCCACTCGTTCGTCCTCCCCCACCAGGCGAACGCCGACGAGGCCAAGCGCGAGCTGACCTACCAGTTCGTGGCCGATGTGCTGAAGGGCTCGTTCGGCTGGGCCGAAGCAGGGCACATCCCGGCATTCCTGCCGGTCACCGAATCCCCGGAGTACGCCGAACTGATCCCCCAGGCGAACTACGCCGAGGCCGCGGAGCACGTCGTCTACGACCCGTCGGCGTGGTTCACCGGATCGGGCTCCAGCGTGCAGGAGGACTTCGGCGCCGCTGTGCAGGGCGTGCTGCTCAGCGGCGACGACCCTGCCGCGGCGATAGACCGCTTCGAGGCGCGCGTGAACACCATACTCACTCAACCGAATCCGGCCGACCCCGAAGGGACGTGGAAGCCATGACGACCTCTGCCACCGCATCCGGCGCCGCCACCCGTACGATCGTCACCGGCTCCGCCGCATCCGCCGTCCCTGCCCGCCGCGCGGGCAGCCGCAATCGTGAGCAGCTCATCAGCTGGGCGTTCCTCGCCCCGTTCCTCATCGCATTCGCGCTGTTCCTCGTGTGGCCGATCGTGCACGGCATCTACCTCAGCTTCACCGACCAGTCCCTGACCGGAGCCGGTGGGTCGTTCGTCGGCTTCGCCAACTACGGCGAGGCACTGACGGATCCCGTGATGTGGCAGTCGATGTGGAACACCGTGTGGTTCACGCTGCTCTCCACAGTGCCGCTCGTCGTGATCGCGCTGCTCATGGCGGCGCTCGTCGACCGGGGCCTGCCCGGCCAGTGGCTCTGGCGACTGTCGTTCTTCATGCCGTACCTGCTGGCATCCACCGTGATCTCGCAGATCTGGGTGTGGATCTTCAACCCGCAGATCGGTGCGGCGAACAACATCCTCGAAGCCCTCGGACTCGAGCCGCTCGCCTGGCTGCAGAATCCGGACACGAACATGCTGTCGATCGTGATCGCGACGGTGTGGTGGACGGTCGGATTCAACTTCCTGCTCTACCTCGCGGCCATGCAGAACATCCCGCCGCAGCAGTACGAGGCGGCGTCGCTCGACGGTGCGGGGCCCTGGCGTCAGTTCTGGTCGATCACGTTGCCGCAGCTGGGACCGGCCACCGTGCTCATCCTCATCCTGCAGATCCTCGCCTCGCTGAAGCTGTTCGATCAGGCCTATCAGATGCTCGGCGGCGTCGCGAGCGACACCACCCGCTCGATCGTGCAGTACATCTACGAAGCCGGCTTCGTGAACTACCGGTTCGGGTACTCGGCCGCCATCTCGTACGTGTTCTTCGCCCTCATCGTCATCATCGGCGTCGCGCAGGCCCTGGTCTCGCGTCGCCGGAAGGAGCTGTGATGTCCACCGCCACTCTCTCTCACACCCAGGCGATCACCGCACCCGGCGCGCGTCGCCGCCGTCGTCCGCATCTGCCCGGCCAGAAGCCGTTCGGACTGCTGCGCGTCACCGCATTCGTGGTGCTCGCCCTGCTCGCCATCGGCTGGCTGCTGCCGTTCCTCTGGGCGATCGCCACGGCGTTCAAGACCGAGACGGATGCCGCTTCCGGCGACCCTTCGTGGATCGGTGCGACCGGTCCCACCGTCGAGGCCTTCACCGCGATCCTCTCGCAGGGCAACGTCTACACCTGGGCGTTCAACAGCCTGTGGACCTCGGCAGCGATCACGCTCATCACACTGGCGATCTCGGCACTCGCGGCCTACGCGTTCTCGCGGATGGACTTCACCGGACGCAAGTGGATGTTCGTCGTCGTGATCGCGTCGATCATCGTGCCGCCCCAGGTGCTGATCATCCCGCTGTTCTACCAGATGCTGACCTTCAACATGATCGACACGCATTGGGGCCTCATCCTGCCGCAGGTGGTCGCGCCGGCGATGGTGTTCATCCTGAAGCGGTTCTTCGACGCGATCCCCATCGAGCTCGAGGACGCCGCACGCGTCGACGGCGCGAGCAGGTTCCGAATCTTCTGGTCGATCGTCCTCCCGCTGTCGCGTCCGATCCTCGCGTCGGTGGCGATCTTCGTGTTCATCGGAGCGTGGAACAACTTCCTGTGGCCTTTCCTGGTCATCAACGACACCACCCTGATGACGCTGCCGGTGGGTCTTCAGACCGTGATCAGCGCCTACGGCGTGCAGTACGCGCAGGTCATGGCGCAGGCGGTGCTCGCCGCCCTCCCGCTCATCATCGTGTTCATCATCTTCCAGAAGCAGATCGTCAAGGGAGTCGCGACCAGCGGCTTCGGCGGTCAGTAGTCCGTCACCACCCGGCATCCAGCCAGAAACAAGGAGAGCAATGTCCCACGCCCGTATCACCATCGACCGCGACTACACGATCGCCGACGTGCCGCGCAGGCTCTTCGGCTCGTTCGTCGAGCACATGGGCCGCTGCGTGTACACCGGCATCTACGAGCCGGGCCATCCGATGGCCGACGAGCGCGGCTTCCGCAAGGACGTGCTCTCGCTCGTCAAGGAGATGGGCCCGACGGTCATCCGCTACCCCGGTGGCAACTTCGTCTCCGGCTACCTGTGGGAGGACGGCGTCGGACCTGCGGCCGACCGCCCGACGCGCATCGACGGCGCCTGGCACACGATCGAGACCAACGCGTTCGGCCTGCACGAGTTCGTGGACTGGGCGCGCGACGCCGACGTCGAGATCATGGAGGCCATCAACCTGGGCACGCGCGGCGTCGAGGAGGCGCGTGCTCTCGTGGAGTACGCCAACCACCCCGGCGGCACGTACTGGTCGGACCTGCGCCGCAAGAACGGCGCGGCCGATCCGTTCGACATCAAGCTGTGGTGCCTGGGCAACGAGCTCGACGGCCCGTGGCAGATCGGGCACAAGACGGCCGCGGAGTACGGGCGTCTCGCGCAGGAGACCGCGAAGGCGATGAAGCTCGTCGATGACTCGATCGAGCTCGTAGCGGTCGGGTCGTCGAACAGGCAGATGCCGACGTTCGGTACGTGGGAGCACACCGTGCTCACGCACGCCTACGACGAGGTCGACTACATCTCGATGCACGCGTACTACCAGGAGCACGACGGCGACGCCGAGTCGTTCCTCGCCGAGGCCGTCGAGATGGATGCCTTCATCGAGGGCGTGGTCGCGACGATCGACGCTGTGAAGGCCGCGGGCAAGCACACGAAGCAGGTCGACATCTCGTTCGACGAGTGGAACGTCTGGTACCAGTCGGGACTCGACACCGAGGACCAGCCGCATCAGGTGTCGAAGTCGTGGCGCACGCACCCCCGCCTGATCGAGGACACCTACTCCGTGACGGATGCCGTCGTCGTGGGAACCTTCCTCAACAGCCTGCTGCGCCACGGCGACCGCGTGCGTATCGCCAACCAGGCGCAGCTGGTCAACGTCATCGCGCCGATCCGATCCGAGGAGGGCGGGGCAGCCTGGCGGCAGTCGACGTTCTGGCCCTTCGAGCGGATGGCGCGCCTCGCCACCGGGCAGATCCTTCGCCTTGCGGTCTCGTCGTCGCAGATCAGCACGAAGCGCTACGGAGACGTCGACGCGGTCGACGCCGCGGCGACCTGGGACGAGGAGACAGGGCGACTGGTCGTCTTCGTGGCGAACCGCTCACTGGAGGAGTCGAACGACCTCACCATCGATCTGCGCGGGCTCGGCGATCTTCGCGTCACGAACGCCGAGACATTGACCGTCCCTGAGGCCGGGGATCGCCACACGGCGAACCTCGAGACCAGCCCTGATACCGTGCGCATGGTGCCGCTGACCGCCGCTGAGGTCGTCGACGGCGCGGTCCGCGCGACACTGCCTCCGCTGTCGTGGTCGGTGATCGAACTGAGCTGAGGCGATCCCCTGTTCGAGTCGCGCGGATATGCCTCCGCAGCGGATGCCGCGCTCTGCGCGACTCGAACGGCCTCTTCCGCGTCAGCGACGGGCAGCACTCGCCCGGACGACGAGCTGCGGGATCTGCATCGTGCTCGCCACCGGCGAGCCCTCGTCCGTGAGCTGCGCGAGCACGGCGGCCATCGCCTCCTGGCCGAGCGCGGTGAAGTCCTGCCGCACCGTCGTCAGCGGCGGGGTGAAGTGGGCGGAATCGGGCACGTCGTCGAAACCGACGACGCTGACGTCCTCCGGCACACGGACACCGGCATCCTGAAGCGCATGCAGGAAGCCGAGCGCCATCTGGTCGTTGCCTACGAAGACCGCTTCGGGAGTGCGGACGGCCAGCAGTTCGCGGCCGATGCGATGACCGGACTCGGACGACCAGTCGCCGCGCAGCGGATCTTCGACGGGCAGACCGGCGGCGACCAGCGCGTCCTTCCACCCGCGCAGCCGCTCCTCGGCATCCATCGACCCGGCCGGTCCAGCGAGATGCACGATGTCCTGATGGCCGAGCTCCTGCAGGTGCGCCACGGCGCGACGCGCGCCGCCGTACTGGTCGAGGCTCACACGCACTCCGCGCCCTCGCGCCTCCGAGGCGATGGAGATGAGCGGGACTCCGAGCTCCCAGCCGTCGAACGCGTCGAGGACGCCGCGTTCGGCCGCCAGCAGCACGATCGCCTCCACGCTCTGCCTGATCAGCATCTCGGCGGATGAGCGCAGCGTGGAGCCCTCGATGTCGGCCGGATTCGTGGAGATCACCGCGTAGCCGGCTGCCCGCGCGGACTGGTTGAAGCTCAGCACGATGCTGGACGGACCGAAATCGGGCAGGCCCGTCGCCACGAGGCCGATCGTGCGCGAGCGTCGCGTGACCAGCGCCCGCGCCGCCTGCGAGGGCACGTAGTGCAGCTGACGGATCGCCTGCTCGACGCGCTCCCTGGTGCTAGCGCGCACATTGGGCAGATTGTTCAGCACCCGCGAGACGGTCTGGTGCGAGACTCCGGCCAGACGCGCGACATCGAAGATCGTTGTCGCGCTGTGCGACTGATCGTCGTTCGGACTCACCGGCCCCGCCTGCTCCCTCTGGCGTCCTCGGACGCGCTCCGTACCCCCATTATCGTGTCGGGAGCCCTGCACTCCGTGCCGTCACGTCTTGCGCCTGGTGAGCACGCGCTGCAATCCGATGAATGCGAGCAGCAGCGCGCCGATGAAGATCTTCGTCCACCACGATGACAGCGTGCCCTCGAACGTGATGATCGTCTGGATGATCCCCAGCACGAGCACACCCAGCACGGACCCCAGCACGAAGCCGTATCCGCCGGCGAGGAGCGTGCCTCCGATCACGACCGCGGCGATCGCGTCGAGCTCTGTGCCGATCGCCGTGAGCGGGTAGCCGGAGAGCGTGTAGAAGGAGAACAGGATGCCGGCCAGCCCCGAGCAGAGGCCGCTCACGGCGTACACGAGCACCTTGGTGCGGGCCACGGGGAGACCCATCAGCTGCGCACTGTGCTCGCCGCCGCCGATCGCGTACACCGTGCGACCGAAACGCGTCCGGTGCAGCGTCCACACCGCGACCGCCACGATCACCAGCGCGATCACCACGCTCCACGTGATCGACATGCCGCCGCCGAGAGGGATGCGCGACACGGCGAGCGCGATGAACGACTCGTCGGAGATCGAGATGGAGCTCTGGCTGATGACGTAGCAGAGGCCGCGGGCGAGGAACATCGCGGCGAGCGTCGCGATGAACGGCTGCACCTTGAAGTGGTGCACCATCAATCCCACCAGCAACCCCAGCACGGTCGTCGCGACGATGATGACGGGGATGACGATGACCGCGGGCACACCGCTCTGCAGCAGGCTCGCGACCATCATCGTCGACAGTGCCACCACCGCGCCGACCGAGAGATCGATGCCACCGGTGAGGATGACGAAGGTCATTCCGACGGCCAGGACGATCAGATAGGCGTTGTCCACGAACAGGTTGAGGATCACCTGACCCGCGAAGAATCCCGGATAGCGGATCCCGCCGGCGACGAACACCACGACGAACAGGATCGCGGTCACGAGCACGGGCCCGTACTTCGGGCTGGTGAACGCGGAGCGCGTGCGTTGCAGCATCCGCTGGGCATGCGTGGGGGCGGGTGCCTTGATCAGCGTGCTCATACCGACACCGCCTCCTTGCCTGCTCGCAGCGCGAGTCTTCGTCGGAACGCCGCGAGCGTCTCATTCGTCGTCGGCGACTGCAGCAGGCACACGAGCGTGACGACCACCGCTTTGAAGACCATGGTGATGATCGGCGGGATGCCCACGGTGTAGACCGTCGTGACGAGCGTCTGGATGACCAGAGCGCCGACCACGGTGCCGACCAGCGAATACCGACCACCGGCGAGCGAGGTGCCGCCGATGACGACCGCGAGGATGGCGTCGAGCTCTATGAAGAGGGCGACGTTGTTCGCGTCGGCCGCCATCGTGTTCGCCGTGAGGATGAGTCCGCCCACCGCGGCGCACAGTGCCGCGAAGATGTAGACGAGGAACAGCAGCCCTCGCGCGCGCACGCCAGCCTGGCGCGAGGCCTCGGGGTTGATGCCGACCGCTTCGATCAGCATCCCGAGCGCGGTGCGCCTGGTGAACAGGACCGCGATGAGGAAGACTCCCGCGGCCAGGTAGATCGCGACCGGCACGCCCCAGACGAAGCCCGCACCCAGCACCTTGAAGGGCGCGCTGTTGACGGTGAGGATCTGCCCCTCTGTGATGAGCATCGCCGCCCCGCGGCCGGCGGTCATCAGGATCAGCGTCGCGATGATCGGCTGTATCCCCACCACCGCGACGAGGAATCCGTTCCAGGTGCCGAGTACGAGCGCGATCAGGACCGCGGTGAGGATCGCGATGGCGACGGTGCCGGGATCCGCGGGGTCGGGGGCGCCGAGCAGGATGCTGCAGGCGACGGAGCCGGCGATCGCGGCGACGGCGCCGACGGAGAGGTCGATGCCCCTGGTCGCGATGACGAGCGTCATCCCGATCGCCACGATCATCATCGGTGCGCCGTTGCGCAGGATGTCGATCAGGCTGCCGTAGAGATTGCCGTCGCGGACGGTGATCGAGAAGAAGCCGGGGAACGCGATCACGTTGATCAGGAACAGGACGGCGAGCATCACCAGGGGCCAGAACAGGCGGCTCGAGACGATGCGGGCCAGCAGTGCACTCATGCGGTCTCTCCGAGTTCCTCGTCGGCATCGCCCTCGGCGATGAGCGCGAGCAGGTTGTCGATGGTCAGGTCGTCGTTGTCCAGATCGGCGACCTTGCGCCTGTCGCGCATCACGACGATCCGATGGCTGAGCCGCAGAACCTCCTCGAGCTCTGCGCTGATGAAGATCACGCTCATGCCGTTCTCGGCGAGGCTGATCACGAGCTTCTGGATCTCGGCCTTCGCTCCGATGTCGATGCCGCGGGTGGGTTCGTCGAGGATCAGCAGCCGTGGGGCGACGGCGAGCCATCGACCGAGCAGCACCTTCTGCTGGTTGCCGCCGGACAGATTGCGCACGATGGCGTCGGGGTTGGCCGGGCGGATGTGCAGCGCTTCGATGTAGCTCTGCGCGAGCTCGTCCTGACGCGTGCGCGGAATGGGCCGGAACCAGCCGCGATCGGCCTGGAGCGCGAGGATGATGTTGTCGCGGACCGTGAGCTCGTCGACGATCCCCTCGGCACGACGGTTCTCGCTGGAGTATGCGATGCGCCGCGACAGCGCATGGCGTGGAGTTCTCAGCCGGATGCCGTCGCCGAGGATCTCGAGCGTGCCGGTGTCCGCCCTGTCGATGCCGCCGAGCAGCCGCGCGACCTCCGTGCGGCCGGAGCCGAGCAGGCCGGCGAAGCCGACCACCTCGCCTTCGCCGATGCGCACGTCGACGGACGAGACCGAGCCCTTCCTCCCGATGCCGGTGGCACGAAGGAACGGCACGGACTCCGGTGTGCTCTGATCGTTCTCGCGCACGCGCTGCTCGAGATCCTCGAGCGTGCCGATCTCCTTGCCGATCATCTTCTCCACCAGCTCGATGCGCAGGATCTCCGGTGTCAGATGCTCGCCGACGAGACGCCCGTTGCGCAGCACGGTGAGCCGATCCGCGATCTCGTAGACCTGGTCGAGGAAGTGCGAGACGAACAGGATGGCGACGCCGTCGTCTCGAAGGTTGCGGATGATGCGGAAGAGCTCGGCCACCTCGTCGGCGTCGAGACTCGAGGTCGGCTCGTCGAGGATGAGCACCTTCGCGTTGATGTGGATCGCGCGAGCTATCGAGATGAGCTGTTGGATCGCCAGCGAGTGGCTGCCGAGCATCGATTCCGGGTCGACATCCAGGCCGAGCGTGTCGAGGACGACGCGGCTCTGCGCCCGCATCGCCCTGTAATCGATGGATCCCCATCGGCGGGGCTCCCGCCCCAGCATGATGTTCTCGGCGACGGAGAGGTTGGGGAGGAGATTCACCTCCTGATAGACGGTGCTGATGCCGGCTTCCTGAGCCTGCGCCGTGCTGCGGAACGAGACCGGCGCGCCGTCGAAGACGATGCTGCCCGAGTCGATCTGGTACACGCCGGTGAGCGCCTTGATCAGAGTGGACTTGCCCGCGCCGTTCTCCCCCATCAGCGAATGCACCTCACCGGGGAACATCCGGAACGACACCTCGTCGAGCGCCTTGATACCGGGAAAGGAGATCGACGCGTCGCGGATCTCGATGATCGGGTCGGGGTGTGCTGCGGGTGCGGCGGGCCTGCTCAGCTCAGTCATCCTGCTTCTCCATCGAAGGGGTGATACCGGGAGCGGACTCGCATCCGCTCCCGGTGGGGTCGCGCTCAGTACTTGCGGTCGGGCAGGGCCTCGATGGCCTGCTCCTTGGTGAAGGTGGTCTCCTCCGTGACGATACGCGGCTCGACGGTCCCGCCGTCGTTCAGCGTCTTCACGATGTCGACCAGCTGCTGACCGAGCAGGGGCGAGCACTCGACGATGAAGTTGATCTTGCCGTCGGCGAGCGCCTGCATGCCGTCCTTGACGGCATCGACCGTGATGATCTTGATGTCGACGCCCGGCACGAGACCGGCGGCCTCGATCGCCTCGATGGCACCGAGACCCATGTCATCGTTGTGAGCGTAGACGAGGTCGATGTCCGGGTTGGACTTGAGCAGCGCCTCCATGACCTGCAGGCCGCCGGCACGGGTGAAGTCGCCGGTCTGGCTCGCGACGATCTCGAACTTGTCGTCCTCACCGATCACGTTCGCGAATCCTTCGGCGCGATCGATCGCAGGTGCAGCGCCGGTCGTGCCCTCGAGCTGGACGATCTTGACGGAATCCGCGTCAGCGAACTCCTCGACCGCCCATTCGCCGGCCTTCTCGCCCTCCTCGACGAAGTCCGAGCCGAGGAACGAGACGTACAGCGACTCGTCCTTCGAGTCGACCGCGCGGTCGGTGAGGATGACGGGGATGCCTGCCGCCTTGGCCTCGTTGAGCACCGCATCCCAACCTGTCTCGACCACAGGGGAGAACGCGATGTAGTCGACGCCCTGCTGGATGTACGACCGGATCGCCTTGATCTGGTTCTCCTGCTTCTGCTGGGCGTCCGAGAACTTCAGTTCGATGCCGGCGTCTTCGAACGCCGCCTGGATGTCCTTCGTGTTCGCGGTGCGCCATCCGGACTCCGCCCCGACCTGAGCGAAACCGACGACCAGCTCGTCGAGCGCCTTGGCTTCTCCGGCGCCGCCGGCGTCGCCTCCACCGGAGTCGCCTCCGGACGCACAGCCGGCGAGACCGAGCAGCAGCACGCCGGCCGCTGCGATCGAAATGAGCTTCTTCATGGGTGAACCTCCTTGTTCGTCCGGTAGCTGCTGCGGCTGGTGCTCCGCGGTGCATTCGGGCGGCCACCGTGGCCGCAATCGAAATGTTAGCGCTCACTGTTAGCGCTCACAAGAGCGTGATCACGGCCTCTGCGCAACGAAACGGTAACGGCCCCACGGCGCAGACGAAGGGCGCACTCATCCGCTCGCAGCGGACGAGTGCGCCCTCGGTCGAACGCTGATCAGGCGATCGTGGCGAGGATGGCCTCGGAGAGCCACCGGCCGAATCGGCGCAGCTCCGGCTGCTGATCCGCGTCCGCGGAGCCTGCAGCGCGGGCGAGTTCCGCATCCGGGGCCGGCTGATCGTTGATGATCGCGACCAGTTCGAGATAGCGTCCCTCGGTTGCGCGGTACCCCTCGTGCTGGAGCGCCTCCGAAGTGATCTCGTCCACTCGGCTGTAGACGTTCGCCAACCGCTTTCGCAGGTCGTCGTCGGAGGCGACGCCCCCAGCCGCCGCACTCTGCTCGACCAACTGGTCGGCGAGCAGAACCACCCGTGGATCATCGGACGCGAGGCCCGCTCCGTGAGCCGCGCCGAGCTTCGGCATCAGGTCGCCACCTGCGGAGCTGATGAATTCCTGCACGGCCGGTGCCGACATCCTCCTGCCGACTTCGGTCGCGTACGTCTCACGCAGATACGCGCGCGTCTCCTCCCGGAACTTCTCGTCTCTCAGCAGCTCCGACAGGCTGATCCATGCATCGAGCTGCTCAGCAGTGGGATCGTCGGCAAGACGGGGATGCGCGTCGCGGATCTTCTCGACCGCGGCATCCGGCAGGTCGGACGAGACGCTCTCCAGGAAGTCGTCGACCAATCGCTGACGCTCGGTGTCGGACATCGCGACGAGACGCTGCAGAAGCTTCGCGCGTTCCGCGGTGCTGTCCTGGCGCACGAGCGCGCGCAGGACGGCTCTCTTCGCCTGGAGCTCTTTCGCACGTCCTTCCACGACGTCGAGATGTTCGGCGAGGAGATCGCGCAACGAGACGACACCGGTGAGGACGCGACGGATCTGCTCGAGGCCGGTGTCGAGATCGCGCAGCGTGCGGATGAACTCGAAGCGGGCGATCGCGTCCAGATCGTAGAGCCGATGCCCGCCGTCGGTCTCGTCAGTGGGTTCGACGAGGCCTTCGTCGGAGTAGTAGCGGATGGCGCTGACGCTCAAGCCGGTGCGGCGTGCGACATCACCGATGAGGTGGAGGGAGTGTTGTGTGTCGTTCATGTCCCCACTCTGCGACCTCAAGCGGCTTGAGGTGCAAGTCCCTGGTCGATTCTAGTTCTCCGCCCTCATCCGAGTGCGATCGCGTTCCACGAGACGGGGGGAAGCACGATCGTCAGCGCCCCGCCTGCCAGCGACACCGTCTCGTTCGGACGCGGTGCGACGCGTTCGCGCTCCTCGAGGGTGTTCTTGGCGTAGATGTCGGCGTCGCTGAGCATGTGCGACTCGAGCACCGAGATGTCTCCGAGCCCGGCGACATCGATCGTCACCGTGATCGGATCCGTGACGCTGCGGTTCACGAGGAAGACCGCTGAGCGACCGGTCTCGGCGTCGTGGGTCGCCACGGCGTCCACCAGCGGGACCTCTCCGTAACGAGCGGTCTCGTACGTCGGAGATTCGAGTTTGAGTTCGAGCGCTTCGCCCTGCGCCAGGCGCGATGTGACCGAGAACGGGAAGAACGTGGTCTGCCGCCAGGCAGGACCGCCCGGTTCGGTCATGATCGGCGCGATCACGTTGACGAGCTGAGCCAACGAGGCACTGGTGACACGATCGGCGTGCTTGAGCAGCGAGATCATCAGACCACCGAAGACGACCGCGTCCAGCACCGAGTAGCTGTCCTCGAGGATCCTCGGCGCCACCGGCCAGTTCTCGATCCCGGCGATCTTGTCGACTCCGTGATAGCGATCGATGTACCAGACGTTCCACTCGT
This sequence comes from Microbacterium shaanxiense, assembly GCF_054779995.1. Taxonomy (NCBI): domain Bacteria; kingdom Bacillati; phylum Actinomycetota; class Actinomycetes; order Micrococcales; family Microbacteriaceae; genus Microbacterium; species Microbacterium shaanxiense. Next base: position 361,486 of record NZ_BAAGXE010000003.1, read on the forward strand.
CGAACGAGATGTCGATCCGCTTGGAGCTGCCGCGTACGGCGCCGACGTGATCAGCCGTCGCGACGACGGACTCGATGAAGCGATCCATATCGACACCAGAGGCGAGGAAGGAATCGATGTCTCCGTTCTTCTCCTCGTAGTAGGCATGGCACGAGATGTAGTCGACGTCGTCGTACGTGTGTCCCAGCACCACGCGCTCCCACTCGCCGAATGTCGGCATGTGCGCACCGGAGGAGCCGCACACCACGAGCGCGACGTCGGGGTCGATCTGACGCATCCCCTTCGCGGTCCGTGCGGCGAGCTTGCCGTAGTCGTCCGCCGACCGGTGCCCCAGCTGCCAGGGCCCGTCCATCTCGTTGCCCAGGCACCACATCTCCACGGCGAAGGGCTCGTCGCGTCCGTTCTCGCGACGACGCTCGCTGAGCTCGGTGCCGCCGGGGATGTTCGTGTACTCGAGAAGGTCGAGCGCCTCCAGCGTGCCCCGGGTGCCGAGATTCACCGCGAGCATGAGGTCGCTGCCCACCTTCTCCAGCCACGAGGAGAACTCGTGCAGGCCCACCTCGTTCGTCTCGGTGGAGTGCCAGGCGAGGTCGAGGCGACGCGGACGCTCTTCGCGGGGGCCGACCGAGTCCTCCCAGCGGAACCCTGAGACGAAGTTCCCGCCGGGGTAACGGATCGTGGAGACGCCGAGCTCTCTGACGAGCTCGATCACGTCCTGTCGGAAGCCCTCGGCATCCGCCGTCTCGTGACCCGGTTCGTAGATGCCGTCGTAGACGTGCCGGCCGAGGTGCTCGACGAAGCCTCCGAACAGTCGGCGGTGGATCCGCCCCGCGACGAACTGCGGATCGATGGTCAGATGGGCTGCGGGCATTCTCTGTTCCTCTTCTGTGACGAGATCGTGGGGGTTGCTGTTGCTGTCGGCGCTCATGCGACCTCGGTTCGGAGCACGGGGTCGACGACTTCGCGCGTGGCACCGGTCATGACGAGCGTCTGCGATCGCACGAGGGCTCCGACCGAGAACCCGGCGGAGAGCACGATCTCTCCTGCTTCGACGATCCGGCGGCGCGAGAGGCCCGTGAACGAGAAGCGGTCGGCGTGCAGGGTGAACGACACCCGTGTGCTCTGACCGGCTTCGAGTGCGATCCGCGCGTAGCCGACGAGCTGCTGCACCGGCCGCGTGACCTGTGCGACGGGATCGGCGAAGTACAGCTGCACGACGGTCTCCCCTGCCAGGTCGCCCGTGTTCGCCACGGTCACCGATGCCGTCACCGTGCCGTCCGTGGGCATCTCGGCGCGGTCGAGAACGAGGTCGTCGATCTCGAAGGTCGTGTACGACAGGCCATGCCCGAAGGGGAAGGCGGCAGCGATCGACAGGTTGCTAATCCTGTCCCCATCCTGTCCGAGCGGGGGTGCGAGGTAGGTGTGCGGAAGCGCTGCGCCCCCGTGCGGCACCTGCACCGGGAGATGGCCGCTCGGATTGACCTCTCCCGCAAGGATGCGCGCGAGGGCCCCCGCACCCTCGACTCCCGGCATGAACGCCTGCAGCATGGCGGCCGCACGACCGACGAATCGTCCGAGCGCATAGGGACGACCGGACAGGACGAGGAGCACGACGGGGGTGCCCGTCGCCAGGATCGCCTCGACGAGGTCGCCCTGCTCACCGGGAAGCTCGAGGGAGGGCGCGTCGGACCCCTCGCCCGATGTGCCCTTGCCGAACATGCCGGCGTGATCGCCCACGACGACGACCGCGACGTCGGCGACCGTCGCGGCGTCGACGGCGCGCGCGAGATCCTCCGGCGTGCCTGGCGCCTGCAGCGGACAGCCGCGCTCCACGACGACATCCGCGCCGGGGAAGGACGCGCGCACGGCGTCCGGGAGCGAGGACGCGTCGAGCCCGAGCCCGAGCTCCCGATGCCGGGAGAGCACGTGAACCGGGAACGAGTAGGCCCCCATCATCGCGCTCGGATCATCGGCGCAGGGTCCGATGACCGCGATGCGCGATGTCGATCGGGGAAGCGGGAGCAGACCTGCGGGATTCTCGAGCAGGACGACGGACTTCTCCGCCATTCGTCGCGCGATGCCGCGGTTGGCCGGGCTGTCCAGGTCGTGGTCGGCGGGTTCGCCCGGCCGCCAGCCCTCGTCGAGCAGTCCGAGTTCGATCTTCTGCCTGAGCACGCGGCGCAGCGCCGTGTCGATGTCGGCGGCGGTGCGCTCGGGATCGGGGTCATCCTCTTCCAGAGCGAGGAACGCGGAGATGTCGGGCAGTTCGACATCGAGTCCGGCATGCAGGGCGAGACGGCCCGCCTCGGCCATGCTCCCGGCGACCGCGTGCTTGGACTTCAGGAAGGCGACGGCCCAGTAGTCGGAGACGACCGTGCCGTCGAAGCCCCATTCGCCCCGGAGCAGGTCCGTGAGCAGCCATCGATCCGCTGCGGCCGGCACCCGGTCGGTCTCGGTGTAGGAGTTCATCACGCTGCGCGCTCCGGCCAGGCGAACGGCCATCTCGAAGGGCGGGAGCACGAGATCGCGCAGTTCGCGCTCCCCCATCGAGACGGGCGCGTGATTGCGTCCGCCTCGCGAGGTCGCATGCCCGGCGAAGTGCTTCAGCGTCGCGATGACACCGGATTCCTGCAGGCCCTCGACGTATGCGGATGCGAGCGTGGCGACCACATAGGGGTCTTCACCCATGGTCTCCTCCACCCGGCCCCAACGGTAATCGGTCGCCACATCGAGCACCGGGGACAAGCCCTGATGGACGCCGACCACCGACATGTCGTGACCGATCGACCGCGCCATCTCCTCCACCAGCTCAGGATCGAAAGTGGCGCCCCAGGCGAGCGCGGTCGGATAGACCGTCGCCCCGAGAGTGGTGAAGCCGGTGAGGCATTCCTCGTGCACGATCGCGGGGATGGCGATGCGCGTGGTGTCGAGCAGGTGCCGTTGCGCATCGCGGATGCGTTCCATCCCGTCGCGCGCCGAGACCGGCGCGGTGCCGAAGACCCTGGTGAGCTGACCGATGCCGTGGCGCACCACGTGCTCGAACGGCGCCCTGCCCTCGGAGAACACGTCCTGCATCGGCGCGATGATCTCGCCCGATGTGCGCTGGTCGGCCCAGTACGCGCCGAGCTGAGCGATCTTCTCTTCAGCGGTCAGCTCCGCGACCAGCGCGTCGACTCTCTCCTCGACATCGATCCGGGGATCCCGCCAGATCTCGTCCGTCATTGGTGCGCCTTCCGTCCTCGGCTCTTGCTGCTCGCATCCGTGCACGACATCAGCTCAGGATCGTATGTCGGCGGCAGAAATACAACGTTGTAAATTTTCTCTCCGGAGTATAGCCTTCTCAACCGAGGACGGAGAAGTTCAGTCCCAGAGGCATAGTTCGAGGAAGAAACTGCCATGGCCGAAACGCATCGCATGAAGAAGCTGCTCTACAACCAGCGGCTCGCCCCCTACCTGTTCATCCTGCCGTTCCTGGTGACGCTGCTCATCTTCTGGCTGGTCCCGGTAGGGCGCTCCGTGATCATGAGCTTCCAAGAGGTCCTGTACGGTCAGGCGACGTTCATCGGCACCGCGAACTACGAGCGGCTCTGGCGCGATCAGGTGTTCTGGAAGGCGATGTTCAACAGCATCCGGTACATGGTGCTGACCCTCGTGATCCTCGTTCCGATCCCGATGGTGCTGGCGGCCATCATCAACTCCAAGCTGGGCAGCAGCCGCATCAAGAACTTCTTCAAGTCGTCGCTGTTCGTGCCGGCGCTGACGTCGGTCGTGGTCGCCGGCATCGTGTTCCGACTGATGTTCTCCGAGACCGACTCGGGGCTGATGAACCAGATCGTCGAGTTCCTCGGCTTCGGACCGTTGCGCTGGCTCCGCGAGGACCTCACGGGCCTCGCGGCGCTCCTGCTTCTCGCCCTGTGGCGCTGGGCCGGTGTCAACACGATGTACTTCCTCGCCGGGATGCAGGCGATTCCGAACGAGTACTACGAAGCGGCCTCCATCGACGGCGCGAGCAAGATCCAGCAGTTCTTCAACGTGACGCTTCCCGGCATCAAGCCGACGATCGTCTACGTCACGACCATCAGCGTGTACGGCGGGCTGGCGATGTTCCTGGAGAGCTTCATGCTCTACGCCGGCAACAACTCCCCCAACAATCAAGGTCTCACGATCGTCGGCTACCTCTACCGGAAGGGCATCCAGGAGAACGATCTCGGCTTCGCCTCCGCCGTCGGCGTCGTGCTCCTCGTCGTGGTGCTCGCCATCAATCTCACCCAGCTCACCGCCACGGGGACGTTCAAGAAGGAATCGACGCGATGAGTCAGCAGACAACCACGAGGCCCGACCGTGACTCGACCGTCGGGGCGTCTCGCCCGGGCATGAGCCGCAGGACGGCCGCCCTCATCCAGGGCGCCTTCCTGCTCGCGATCGCACTGATCTCGCTCGTGCCGGTGCTCGCGATCTTCGTCGGCACCTTCCAGGACGGCAACGAGGTCATCCGCAACGGCATCTCGTTCTCGATCGACTTCTCCGAACTGAGCTTCGACAACTACGTGATGCTCTTCACCGATTCCGGCATGTACTTCCAGTGGTTCTGGAACAGCCTGGTGCTGACCGTCGTCCAGGTGGTCGGCACGCTCCTGGTGAGCTCCTTCGTCGCGTACGGATTCGCGATGTACGAGTTCCGCGGCAAGAGCCTCGGCTTCATCCTCGTGATCATCCTGATGACCATCCCCTTCGAGATGCTCATGCTGCCTCTGTACGTGCAGGTCAACGACATCGGCGCCGCGGACCAGTACTGGATCGTCGTCCTGCCGTTCCTGGCCCAGGCCGTCACGATCTTCTTCTTCCGGCAGTACTTCCTCGGTGTGCCGAAGGAGATCCTCGAAGCCGGTCGTGTGGACGGCGTCTCCGAGTTCGGCATCTTCTTCCGACTCGTCGTGCCCATCGCCAAGCCCGCTTTCGCCGCCATGGCGATCCTCAACGGGATGACCATCTGGAACAACTTCCTCTGGCCCCTTCTGGTGCTGCGCTCACCCGACAAGTTCTTGCTCCCGATCGGGCTCAACACCCTGTTGACGCCGCATGGCAACAACTACGAACTGCTGATCATCGGCTCGTTCTTCTCCCTCATCCCGATCCTGATCCTCTTCCTCGCATTCCAGCGATTCTTCGTCGCAGGCATGACCGCCGGCTCGGTGAAGGGCTGATCTGCCCACCGTCTCCTTATCCCTTACCCGCAGTACCCAACACACAGTCAGGAGTATCACCATGCGAATCCGAAGGATTCTGACCGCAACGATCGCGACAGGGCTGGTAGTCGGAGCTCTCTCCGGCTGCACGAGCGGTGGCCAGTCGGACGGCGGCGGCGAAGGCGAAGGCGGAGCCACCGAGCTGGAGATGTGGGTGTTCGCCGAGCTCCACGGCCAGGTCTACGAAGAGATGGCCGAGAAGTGGAACGAGGAGAACCCCGACAAGGCCGTCGACCTCAACCTCACCGTCTACCCGTACCAGGACATGCACGACAAGCTGCTGCTCGCCGTGAACTCCGGCCAGGGCCTTCCCGACCTCGCCGACATCGAAGTGGGCAAGTTCGCGAACTTCGTCAAGGGCGACAACCCGCCGCTCGCCGATCTGACGGAGGCAGCAGCCCCCTACGCCGACGACATCGTCAAGGCCCGACTCGACCTGTACAGCCGGGACGGCAAGATCTACGGCTACCCGACGCACGTCGGCGCGTTCGTGGCCTTCTACAACACCGAGCTGCTCGAGGGCGCGGGGATCGACTACACGACGATCAAGACCTGGGAGGACTTCGCCGCGGCCGGAGCCGAGTACAACGAGGCGACCGACAAGGCCTTCAGCGTCGCGAGCACGAGCGTGTACTTCACCGAGCCGCTGGCGATCGCACAGAACGGCGGACAGCTCTTCGAGGACGACGGCCTCGGCGCTCCCGCCGTGAACAGCCCCGAGGTCGTCGAGACGATGCAGATGTTCCAGGACATGAAGGACTCCGGCGCGATCTCGACGATCCCCGGCGGCAGCCCCGACAGCGAAGAGGCCTTCGGCGCGATCAACAAGGGCGACTACGCGGCCATCGTCTACCCGGCGTGGTACACCTCGCGCTTCGTCGATTACATGCCCGACCTGGCCGGCAAGATCGCCATCGCTCCCGCGCCGCAGATCGAAGGCTCGGATGTGCTCACGATCGGTGGCGGCGGCACCGGCACCACGGTGATGGCGGCCAGCGAGAACAAGGAGCTCGCCAGCGAGTTCCTCGCCTTCACGAAGCTGTCCCTCGACGCCAACGTGGCGGTGTGGGAGGTCCTCGGCTTCGACCCGGTCAACATGTCGGTCTGGGAGGACGACGCGGTCACGCACAACCCGGACAACAAGTTCAACAAGTACTTCCAGACGAACCTGTTCGACGTGCTGAACTCGGTGAAGGACGGCATCGGCCACTTCGAGTCGTTCTCCAACGAGAACCTGCCCACCGTGGACAACCAGTTCCGGACCGTCACTCTCAACGAGATCTATGAGAGCGGCACTCCGGCCGAGGACGCCCTCGATCAGGCGCAGGAGACCGTGCTGAACGAACTGGGCCAGTAGCCCGAGGCGATTCCGGATGCGGGCGGGCGATCATTCGCCCGCCCGCATCCGCCGTTCGCCTGATTCTCCGCGGCACGGCCGTCGTTATCCCGGTCGATCACGACGGCATGACTAGAGTGAGAACAACGGCGGCAGTGGTGGCGATGGGCGGGACCGATGGATTCGACGATGCACGACGTCGCACAGCTCGCCGGCGTCTCCATCAAGACGGTCTCGAACGTCATCAACGACTACCCGCACGTCCGCCCCGACACACGTGATCGGGTGCAGGCTGCCATCGACGAGCTGGACTATCGACCGAACCTGTCGGCACGCGGCCTTCGTTCGGGCCGCACTGGGGTCATCGGGCTGGCCGTGCCGGCACTGCGCGAGAACTACTTCGCCGAGCTCGCCGACGCGATCATCCGTGCGGCGGATGCTCGGGGCCTCGGTGTCGTCGTCGAACAGACAAGTGGCGATCGAGAGCGCGAGCTTCAGGTCGTCAGCGGCGGCCGCCTCCGACTCACCGACGGGCTGATGTTCAGCCCCTCCGCTCTGGGCCAGAAGGACGCCGAATCGCTGAGCACCGATTTCCCGCTGGTGCTGCTGGGCGAGCGCATCTTCAACGGCCCGACGGACCATGTCGCGATGCACAACACATCGTCGGCCCGCGCGGCGGTCGAGCACCTCCTCGACATCGGACGCCGGAGGATCGCGATCATCGGCGCCGAACCGGAGCGCGGCACCGAGGTCAGCTCGGCCAGCCTGCGCCTGAACGGGTACCTGCTCGCCCTGCAGGGTGCGGGGATCGAGATCGACCAGCGGCTCATCCGGTCCAGCGAGCACTGGAACCACTCGACCGGAGCGTCGACCACGCGTGAGCTGATCGACGAGAAGATCCCGTTCGACGCCGTCTTCGCCCTCAACGACACGTTGGGACTGGGTGCCCTGAGGGCACTGGGCGAAGCCGGCCTGAGTGTGCCCGGCGATGTCGCCGTCATCGGTTTCGACAACATCGACGAATCCCGCTTCTCGGTCCCCTCCATGTCGAGCGTCGACGTCGGCAGCGAGCAGATCGCCGCGACGGCGGTGGACCTTCTCATCGAGCGCATCGCGGAGAAGGGCGTGCGCCGGCCCCCGCGCACGATCAAGCCCGATTTCCGCATCATCCGGCGGGAGTCGACCGGATTCTCCGGCAACGGGCGATAGCTCTGCGGCTGCTCAGAGCCGTTCGATGATGGTGGCGTTGGCCATGCCGCCGCCCTCGCACATGGTCTGCAGCCCGTAGCGGCCACCCGTGGCCTCGAGGTGGTCGACGAGCGTGCCGAGCAGGCGGGTGCCGGATGAGCCGAGCGCGTGGCCGAGGGCGATCGCTCCTCCACGCGGATTCAGCTTCGCAGCATCCGCCCCCAGTTCTGCAGCCCATGCGAGCGGAACGGAGGCGAAGGCCTCGTTCACCTCGTACGCGTCGAGGTCGCTCATCGTGAGTCCCGCGCGTTCGAGGATGCGGCGCGTCGCAGGGATCGGACCGGTGAGCATCATCATCGGATCGTCGCCCACCACGGAGAACGCGTGGAACCGTGCGCGGGGCCGGAGCCCGAGAGTCTCGGCGCGCTCCGCGCTCATCAGCAGGGCGGCGGATGCGCCGTCCGTGAGCGGCGAGGAGTTGCCCGGCGTGATGGCCCACTCGACCTCGGGAAACCGTGCCGCGAGAGCATCCGTGCGGAACGCGGGCTGAAGACCGGCGAGCTTCTCGGCGGTCGTTCCTGGGCGCACGGTCTCGTCGGTGCGCGCATCCGGTGCCTCGTCGATGGCGACGACCGTGCTGCCGAAGAATCCGTCCGCCCAGGCCTGCGCGGCGCGGCGGTGCGACTCGGCCGCATACTCGTCGAGTTGGTCTCGGCCGAAGCCCCAGCGATGCGCGATCAGTTCGGCGGAGACGCCCTGATTCACGAGCCCGTCCGGGTAGCGGGCGCGCAGTCGCGGCGACATCGGCGAGCCTCCGACGGCTGATGATCCGAGCGGAACCCTGCTCATCGATTCCACTCCGCCGACCAGCACGGCGTCGTAGGCTCCGGCCATGATGCCCTGGGCCGCGATGTGCACGGCCTGCTGGCTCGATCCGCACTGTCTGTCGATCGTCGCGCCCGGTACCGACTCGTCGAATCCGGCAGCCAGCACCGCCTGCCTGGCGATGTTCATCGACTGGTCGCCGACCTGGCTGACGCATCCGAGGAGCACATCGTCGATCTGGCGGGATTCGAGGCCGTTGCGCTCGAGGATCGTCGTCAGGACCCCGGCCGCGAGGTCGACGGGATGCACGTCACTCAATGCACCACCCGGTTTGCCTCGTCCCACCGGGGTGCGGACGATGTCGACCAGGACCGCTTCGCTGCGATTCGTCATGATTCTCCCTTGTGGACGGAACTCGGCCGGGTCAGCCCGCCGCCTCTTCCGGCCGCTCGAGCACTTCGATCGCCGCCGTGTCCGGCTCGTACTCCGCGATGTGCCGCTCATCCGGGCCGTTGTACGCCGACAGCGGGCGGATCAGCGCGTTCGACGCCTGCTGCTCGATGATGTGCGCCGTCCAGCCCGTGATGCGCGCCGCGATGAACAGCGGCGTGAAGGTGAGCGTGTCGTAGCCGATGAGGTTGTACGCCGGTCCGGACGGGTAGTCGAGGTTCGGGTAGATGCCCTTCCGCGATACGAACTCGTTCTCGAGCGTCTCGTAGAGGTCGGCGACGTCCTTGCGGTCGTAATGCGCCACGAGCGTGTCGAGCGCGGCCTTCATGGTCGGCACTCGCGAGTCGCCGCGCTTGTAGACGCGGTGCCCGAAGCCCATGATCTTGCGCTTCTCGGCGAGCGCGGTGTCGAGCCAGCCGGACACCTCGGACGCCGAACCGATCTCGTCGAAGATGTGCATCACGGCTTCATTCGCGCCGCCGTGCAACGGGCCCTTCAGCGCGCCGATCGCGCCGACGACCGCTGAGTGCAGATCGCTGAGCGTGGAGGTGATCACGCGTGCCGTGAAGGTCGACGCGTTGAAGGAGTGCTCTGCGTACAGGATCATCGAGCGGTTGAACGCGTCGACCACGACCGGCGCCGACTCTTCACCGAACGTCAGCCACAGGAAGTTCGCCGCGTAGTCGAGATCGTCACGCGACTCGACGATCTCCTCGCCGCGGCGACGGCGCTGGCCGTACGACACGATCGCCGGCAGCACGGCGAACAGCTTCAGACTGCGATCGAGATTCTCCTCCGGGGTGCCGACGGCGTCCAGGACGTTGCTGATGCCGGCCGTCTCGATCGCGCCGATCACGCTGACGGCGGTGCGCACCTCGTCCATCGGGTGCGAATCCAGCGGCAGCCGATCGATGGCGTCCTTCACCTCGGCGGGCAGGGCGCGGTTCGCGCGCTCGGCCGCGCGGAACTCCGCCAGCTGCTCGGCGCTCGGCAGCTCGCCGTGCCACAGCAGGTACGCGACCGCTTCGAACGACTGCGTCGCGGCCAGCTCCTGCACCGGGTATCCGCGGTAGAGCAGGCTGTTCGTCTCGGGGTTGACCTTGCTGATCGCCGTCTCATCGGCGACGACCCCTGCGAGGCCCTTCTTGATCTCGATGTCAGCCATGGTTCACTCCTTCGTGATGGTGAAGTTGAAGACGCCGGAGTCGAAGTGGTTGTACGACTCGTAGTCGATGAGGTCGTAGAGGTCGGCGCGGTGCTGCATCTCGCCGAGCTTCGAGGTCAGATGCCCCTCTTCCTTCAGCGTATCGAGTGCACGGCCGGTCGCGCCCATCGCGATGCGCAGCATCGACACCGGCCAGATGACGATGTTGACCCCGACGTCACGCAGCTGATCGACCGAGAACAGGTCGCTCTTGCCGAACTCGGTCATGTTCGCCAGGATCGGCACGTCGACTGCCGCCCTGATCGCGGCGAACTCCTCGAGCGAGCGCATCGCCTCGGGGAAGATCGCGTCGGCACCGGCGTCCACCAGCGCCTTGGCGCGATCCTTCGCGGCTTCGAGCCCGTCGACGGCGGCGATGTCGGTGCGGGCCATGACGAGGAAGTTCTCATCGCGCCGTGCATCGACGGCCGCGCGGATGCGTTTGACCGCTGTATCGGAATCGACGACGGCCTTCCCGTCGAGGTGACCGCACCGCTTCGGGTTGATCTGGTCTTCGATGTGGGCTCCGGCGAGACCGGCATCCTCGAGGGTCTGGATCGTACGCGCCACGTTCATGGGCTCGCCGAAGCCGGTGTCGGCGTCGATGATGGCCGGCAGTTCCGTCATCCTGGCGATCTGCTGACCGCGACCGGCGACCTCGGTGAGCGTGGTCAATCCGATGTCGGGCAGGCCGAGGTCTGCGGACAGCACGGCGCCCGAGATGTAGACGCCCTCGAACCCCTTCTGCTCGATGAGCTTCGCACTCAACGGGTTGAACGCCCCAGGGAACCGCAGCAGCTCGCCTGTCGCGAGGCGCTCGCGGAACAGGCGCCGCTTCTCGGCAGGCGTGGTGTGGGAGTACAGCATCAGAACAGCCCCTTCGTCGCCGGCTCGGATGCCACGACACCCGGCTTCGCGATGATGGAGAGCTCGGCGACCTCAGCGGCGGACAGCTCCGGCAGGCGCTGCACGAGCGACAGGAACCGCGCGATCTCCTCAGGCGACAGCACAGGTTCAGCCAGCATGCGGAACTTGTTGATGTAGTTCTCACGGGCGAAGGGCCTGGCGCCGAGCGGGTGGGCATCCGCCACGGCGATCTCGTCGACCAGCGTGGAACCATCCGTGAACGTGATCTCCACTCGACCGCCGAACGCCTTCTCGGCGATGTCGTTCGAGTGGTAGCGACGGGTCCACTCGGCGTCCTCGAGCGTGGTCACCTTGTTCCACAGCTCGACGGTGTCGGCACGGCCGGCGCGCGACGGCGCGTACGAGTCGACGTGGTGCCACGATCCGTCCTGCAGCGCGACGGTGAAGATGTACGGGATCGAGTGGTCGAGTGTCTCGCGCGAGGCCGTCGGGTCGTACTTCTGCGGGTCGTTCGCGCCGGAGCCGATCACGTAGTGCGTGTGGTGGCTCGTGTGGAGGACGACGGAGGAGATCTTCGACGTGTCGACGCCCTCGTTGTGCAGCTTGCGCGCGAGATCGATCCACGCCTGCGCCTGGTACTCGGCGGAGTGTTCCTTCGTATACGAGTCGAGGATCGCGCGCTTCGCCTCACCTGGGGCGGGCAGCGGCACATCGTACGCGGCGTCCTTGCCGTCGAGCATCCATGCGATCACGCCGTCCTCGCCTTCGTAGATCGGCGAGGGGCTGGTCTGGCCGCGCATGGCGCGGTCGACGGCCTCGACGGCCATCTTGCCGGCGAAGGCCGGGGCGTGCGCCTTCCACGTCGAGATCTCACCCTTGCGACTCTGCCGGGTCGCGGTCGTGGTGTGAAGTGCCTGGCCCACGGCCTGATAGATGGTCTCGGCGTCGAGGCCGAGAAGGGTGCCGATGCCCGCAGCGGCGGACGGCCCGAGGTGGGCGACGTGGTCGATCTTGTGCTTGTGCAGGCAGATCGCCTTCACCAGATCGACCTGGATCTCGTAGCCGGTGGCGATGCCGCGGACCAGTGCACGCCCGTCGGCGCCGACGTGCTGAGCGACCGCGAGGATCGGCGGGATGTTGTCGCCGGGGTGCGAGTACTCGGCCGCGAGGAACGTGTCGTGAAAGTCGAGTTCGCGCACGGCGACACCGTTGGCCCACGCCGCCCACTCGGGGCTGGTGCGCGCGTCGAGCGGGGCGCCGAACACGGTCGCTCCGCTCCCTCCGGTCGAGACCGGATGACTGAACGCCTGGTCGCGGGCCGCGATGATCGGGCCGCGGGTGAGCGAGGCCGCGGCGACGGAGGCGTTGTCGATGATGCGGTTGATGATCATGTCGACGACGTCCTGCTCGACCTCGACGGCATCCGTGGCGACCTCAGCGATCTTCCAGGCGAGCTGGTCCTCGCGGGGCAGGTCTTCTTCGCTCTTGTAGACGCGGACGTGGTGGGTGACGGTCATGACTGTCCTTCGTTCTGGATGCTGTCGAGGATGCTGGTGAGGGCGTTGCGCAGATGCACGTGCGTGGCGTGGGCGGCGAGATCGCCGTCGCGTTCCGCGAGGGCTTCGGCGATGAGCCGGTGCTCTGCGACGGATGCGGAGAGCCGGGCGGGATTGTCGCGCGAAAGCCGGCGCACGCGGACGAGGTGCGTGCGCACGGTGCGCAGTGCCGCGGCGATGTAGTCGTTGTCGACTGCGGCATCCACTGCCCGATCGAATCGGGCGATGAGTGCGTAGTAGTCGGCGCGGCCGGTGGCGGCGTCGAGGGATGCTCCGGCTGCCGCGAACTCCGCGGCGAGCGCCGCGAACAGCTCGGCGTCGCCGCGCTGTGCCGCGAGGCGGGCGGCCGACTCCTCCAGCGCGCGACGGATCTCGAAGAGCGATCGGATGTCGTCGGCATCGATGTCGGTCACAACCGTGACCCGCGGTGACTGCTGCTGCACCAGCCCGTCGGCGCTGAGCTGCTGCAGCGCCTCTCGCAGCGGGGTGCGGCTGACACCGAGCCTGGCGGCCTGCTCGACCTCGGCCAGAACCGTACCAGGGGCGAGCTCGCCGGACTGGATCTCCTCGAGCAGCGTCGCGTAGGCGCGATCACTGGCCCTGGTTCGCTCGACTGCGGTACTCACACGGCTAGTGTATACACAATTCGCGAAGTCGACTCATTTCGGGCCGAACTGCACTCTCACGGTATACAAAAATGTCAACCGGCGTCGGTCACGCCTTCGTACAGCCCGATCGAATTGCCGTCGGGGTCGCCGATCACCGCCCACCAGCTCGTCTCGCTGATCGGCTGCTTCTCCATCAGCACGGTCGCGCCGGCCTCGACAGCGGCGGCGACGGTCTCATCGATCGAGTCGACCTCGACGTAAGAGCGCGGTTGCGCGAACTCGGCGCTGCGCGGCGCGAGCCCTCCCCCGCTGATCTTGTTCGGCGCCTGCCACATCGGGTAGTCCTCGAAGCCGGGGATCTCCGCGATCTCCCAGCCGAACAGCCCGGAGTAGAAGGCCTTGGCCCGTTCCATGTCGCTCACCGGGATGTCGATGTGGGTGATGTCTCCGTGCGCCATGTCGGCGTCCTCTCCTACGAGTGGTCCGGGCCCGTGCGAGCACCGGCACGGCCAGTTTCGTCCGCCGGCTCGTCGCGTGCAAGAGCATCCACGAACTGTTCACCGGGCGGGGCGAGCACCGGGTCGCCGGCGTCCGCCGCGACCGGTTCGCCGAGCTTGACGACCACCACTCCGGCGAGCACGAGGGCCGCCCCGAAGGCCTGCAGCAGGTTCGGCAGCTGACCGAGCAGCAGCCATCCGAACAGCAGCGCGGCGACCACCTCGGCGAGCGCGATGAATGACGCGAGACGCGAACCCAGCAGTCGCGTCGACGCGATACCGAGCACGTACGCCAGCGCGGTCGCGATGATCCCGAGAGCGAGCACCGGCACGAACCACGGGACGGTTCCGAACCGGTAGGTGACGTCATCCGTGTTCCAGGCGATCGGAACGATGCCGACGAGGCCGGCGAGAGTCAGCCCGATCGCGCCGACGAAGAGGCCTGATCCGGCGAGCACGAGCGGAGGGAGCCCCGTGTCGCTCTTCGCGGAGAGGATGAAATAGGCGGCCGCTCCCACCATGGCGCCGAACGCCCAGAGCACGCCGCCGACGTCGACGCTGCTCCCGGAGAGCACATCGAGCATGAGCACGAGCCCGATGAACGCGATGAGCGCGCCCAGCATGCTGCGGCGGGTGGGCCTCTCGCCCCTTCGCATCCACAGCCACAGAACCACGGCGATCGGCGCGGTGTACTCGATGAGCAGCGCGAGTCCGACATCCATCACCGCGACGGCCTGGAAGTAGAACAGCTGCGTGGCAGTGACGGCGAGCAGTCCGTACGCCGCGATGGTCCACGCGTTGCGGAGCAGCAGACGCCACCGACCGCGCAGCGCGACGATCGTCGGGATGAGCAGCACGAGAGCCGCGACCCAGATCCGCACGGTCACCGCCGCACCGGGCGTCCACCCGGCATCGATCAGACCGCGCGCCCAGGCGCCGGACATCCCGAACGCGAACGCCGCGCCGATCGCCAGCGGGAGCCCGAGCCTCAGGCCGGACTGCGGCCGCCTGTCATTTGTCAAACCACCCATGATCGATGACGCTATCGGCATCGTTGTAAGGTGTCAATATGCTCTTCACAGATGACACGGTCGAAGCGCTACGCGCCGCAGTGCATCTGGTGAACACTGCCGAAGCACCCGACACGCTCACGTCGGGGACGGACGTCGAAGAGTTCCTGGCAGCGTTCCCCTACACGGGGCGCATCGACCGCGACGCCGACGAACTCGCGGCCCTTCGTGACCTGCGTCCGCGCCTTCGCACGATGCTGCTCGCCCCCCGCGACGACATGGTCGACGGCATCAACCGCGCCCTGCAGGATGTGGCCTTCGACGCCCACGTCGTCCGTCACGACAGCGCGGACTGGCACCTGCACGCGGTCGCAGACGACCGGCCGCTCGCCGAACGCATCCTCGCCGAGACCGCGATGGCCCTGCTCGACGTCGTCCGCGCCGAGGAAGGCAGCCGGCTCGCCGTATGCGCCGACGAGGAGTGCGAGGGCATCGTCCTCGACCTGTCCCGCAACCGCTCGCGCCGCTACTGCTCCACGGCCTGCACGAATCGCAACGCCGTCGCCGCGTACCGCGCACGGCAGCGGTGAGTGGCGCGGACTCAGGCCGCGCGGTATCCGACGTGGTCCGGATTGTCCCTGAGCGCCCAGCCGTCGCCATCAGCGACGACGAGGTTCTTCATACCGCCGGCGTCGGCGATGACGGCGTAGTCCTGTCCGGCATCCGCGGCGTAGCAGAACAGCGTGACGAACGGCTCGTCGCCCACGTTCACGCTGCGATGGATCCAGTGCCCCGGCACGTCGACCGCCTGTCCCGGCGTCAGCTCGACGGCTGACGTCTGGCCGTCGAGCGTCTCCAGCAGCATGACGCCGCGTCCGCTCAGGCAGTAGTAGAGCTCGGCCCGATCAGCCACCGCGTGCAGATGCCCTCGTGTCACGGCGAACTCCTCGCCGTATCGACCGGGCAGCAGCGTGCTCGTGCCGACGATCAGGGCACCCGGCCCCTCCTGATAGCGGTGGTCGTCGACCCAGTAGACCAAGTCATCCGCGCCGCGCTCGCCGACAGCATCCTGCCAGGCCCGCTCGTCACGGTAGACGCCGTCCATGTCGCCCAGATACTTCTCGTAGCGACGCGAGCGCCCCTCGATGCCGCCCTGCGGCGAGACCTTCAGCAGGGCGGGGACGTCCACGGCGGATGGGGTGCTCACGATGATCTCCAACGACTTGTAACTACAGGACTTGTAATTACAGGTATACTCCAGATCAGCACGATCAGGAAACCGCAACCAACGAAGCAGGCACGAACTGTGATCATCGCGCACGACCTCGGCACCACCGGCGACAAGGCCTCGCTGCACGACGCCGACGGCCGTCTCATCGCATCGACCACCGTCGGATACCCGGCGCACTTCGCAGCGGGGGGCGTCGCCGAGCAGGATCCTCAGCACTGGTGGGATGCCGTCGCCGCCGCCACCCGCGCACTGCTCGAGCGCACGGGGACCGACTCGACCGAGGTGCAGGGACTCGTCGTCAGCGGACAGATGATGGGAGCGGTGCTGCTCGACGCGGACGGACGCCCCGTGCGTCCGGCGATCATCTGGGCCGATACCCGCTCGGGCGCTCAACAGCGCGAACTGGAGCGGGTGCTGGGCGCCGAGCACGCGTACCGGCTGCTCGGCCATCGACTCAACCCGACGTACTCGATCTCGAAGATCATGTGGGTGCGGGACAACGAACCCGACGTCTGGTCGCGCGTACGCCGCTTCTGCGTCGCCAAGGACTACATCGTGCTCGGCCTCACCGGGCGCCTGGCGACCGACCGCTCCGACGCCTCCGGCACGAACGCCTACGACCAGCAGACCGGCGACTGGTCAGACGAGGTGCTGGCCGCGGCCGGCCTCGACCGCTCACTGTTCCCCGAGATCCTGGATTCCACGGCGATCGCCGGGACGCTCACGGATGCCGCGGCGGACGCCCTTGGCCTGCACACCGGCGTGCGCGTGGTGATGGGCGGGGGCGACGGCCCGATGGCGGCCGTCGGATCCGGCATCGTCGCGCCGGAGGACGGCGCGTACGTGTGCCTTGGCACATCGTCGTGGATTTCGTTCGCGTCGCACGCGCCGCTGATCGACGCGCGCATGCGCACCTTCACGTTCGACAACGTCGTTCCCGGTTCGTTCGTGCCGACCGCGACGATGCAGGCCGGAGGCGCGTCGATCCAGTGGATCAGTGAGGCGCTCTCGCCCGATCCGCAGCATCCGGACACCGCGCGCCTCGCCGCAGAAGCCGGCGGCGATCTCGACACCGAGGACCTGTACTTCCTGCCGTATCTTCTCGGCGAGCGCTCCCCCATCTGGGATCCGAACGCACGTGGCGCCTTCGTGGGCATCGGTCGCCACCACTCCCGTCAGCACCTCGTGCGCGCGGTGCTGGAGAGTCTCGGCTACAACCTGCTCAGCAGCATCCACGCCTTCCGCGAGTCGGGCGCGACGATCGACCGCATCGACGCGGTCGGCGGAGGCGCGCAGAGCGACGCGCTGCTGCAGATCCTCGCCGACGTGTGGGGCGTACCCGTGCGACGGCGCACGATCGTCGAAGAGGCGAACAGCCTCGGGGCCGCGGTCACCGCTGCGGTCGGACTCGGCCTCGCCGACTTCTCGACCGCACGCGGACTCAGCGAGGTGACGGCCGAGTTCGTCCCGGATGCCGGACGTCACAGCGTGTACGCATCGCGGCACGCCCGCTTCACGGCTGCCTACGATGCTCTGGCGCCCTGGTTCGCCGCCGCGCCCGGTTCGGCGGGACACTTGTCAGTCGAAAAGCACAGTCGTCGGTCGGAATCGACGGAATCGACCGACATCCGTGATTCCGTGCTGACATCCGTACCCGCCGACTCCGACTGCGGCGCAGTCTGATGGGCATCATCCTCGCCACCAGCCGCTCCTTCTCGGACGGCGACATCGATCTCATCGCGCGAGCGACGGATGCCGGGCACGAGATCGTCCGAGGACCAGCGCACCACGAGCTCCAGACACTCGCCCCGCTGCTCGAGGCAGCGGATGCCTGGATCGCCGGCACCGGACCTGTCACCGCCGCGCACCTCGACGCCGCACCGAACCTGAGGGTCGTCGCGCGCTACGGCGTCGGAACCGAATCCGTGGACCTCGCCGCGGCGAGCGACCGCGGCATCCCGGTCACCAACACCCCCGGTGCGAACGCGGATGCCGTCGCCGACCACACCATCGGACTCATGCTCGCCGCAGTCCGGTCCATCCCCGACGGCGACCGGCGCGTGCGCCGTGGCGACTGGAGCGTCCGCCGCGGCCGCGAGCTCGGCGCGTCCACCGTCGGCATCGTGGGTTTCGGCCGTATCGGCCAGGGCGTCGCGAAGCGGCTGAGCGGTTTCGGTCCGCGCGTTCTCGCCTCGGATCCGTTCCTGCCGGCAGCACGCATCCGCGAACTCGGCGCTGTCCCCGTCGGACTCGACGAACTGTTCCGCGACTCCGACCTCATCACTCTTCACGCGCCGGGCGGGCAGCGTCTCATCGATGCGCACCGGCTCGACGGCATCCGGCCCGGCACGATCATCGTGAACACCGCGCGCCCCGACCTCGTCGACGAGACGGCCCTTGCGGCTGCGCTGAGTGCCGGCCGGCTCGCCGGGTACGCCGCCGACACTCTCGACGGCGACACCGCGGCATCCGCCAGTCCTCTGCTCGCCACCGAACTCGCCGACCGCGTGATCGTGACACCGCACCTGGGCGCGCAGACCACGCAGGCCGTCGACAACATGGGCTCCATGTCACTCGACGACGTGCTCGCCGTCCTCGCGGGTCGCGCGCCCGCCCACCCCGTCACTCGCTGAAAGGCCTCGCATGACCGCTGCATCGTCCGACTACATGGGCTTCGTCGGTGTCACCACCGGCTCGTCGTCGATCATGAAGGTCTTCCCGCTGTGGGCCGACATCCTGGGGCTGCCCACCCGCAGGCTCATCGGGCACGATCTGCCGATGGACGCCGCACCGGGGCAGTACCGCGCGCTGGTCGAGCAGATCCGCGACGATCCGCACCATCGAGGCGCGCTCGTCACCACGCACAAGATGAATGTGTACGCCGCGGCGTCCGATCTGTTCGACGAGCTCGACCCGTTCGCCGTCTCGTGCTCGGAGATCTCCAGCATCGCCAAGCGCGGCGCGCGACTGTCCGGGCGCGCGAAGGATCCGATCACGGTCGACCTCGCGCTGAACGACTTCCTGCCGGCCGACCACTTCACCAACACCGGCGCACAGGTCGTCATCCTCGGGGCGGGCGGATCGGGCACCGCGCTCAGTTGGGCCCTGGCCGAACGGGTGGACGCCCCTTCGCGGGTGATCGTGACCGCCCGCAGCGACGCCAAGCTCGAGCACCTGCGCGAGGTGCACCGCCAGCACGGCACGAGGGAGGGGTTCATCGAGTACGTGCGCACTGATGCGCCGCAGGATGCCGCCGCGATCGCCGCCGCCGCGCCCCCCGGATCGCTCATCGTCAATGCGACCGGGCTCGGCAAGGACCGTCCCGGCTCTCCCCTGCCGGACGACGTCGTCTTCCCCGAGCGTGCGTACGCGTGGGAGTTCAACTACCGCGGCTCGCTGGAGTTCCTGCACCAGGCACGCACGCAGGAGGCTGCCCGTGGACTGCATGTCGTCGACGGGTGGCGCTACTTCATCCACGGCTGGTCGCAGGTCGTCGCCGACGTGTTCGAGCTGACCCTCACCCCCGAGATCGTGGAGCAGCTCGCGGAGGCCGCCGAGGCAGCGCGCTGATGATCCGCACCGTCCTCGGCGACATCGACCCGGCCCTGCTCGGGGCGACGAACTACCACGAGCACCTGTTCCAGGTCACGCCGCTGCTGCCCGGCGACGAGCTGGACGACGAGGACGCATCGGGCGCGGAGGCTGCCCTGCTGCACGGCAGCGGCTTCGCCGCGATGGTGGATGCCACACCGTTCGGGCTCGGCCGCAACCCCGAGGCGGTCGCGCGCATCAGCGTCGCGACCGGCCTGCACATCGTCGCCACGACCGGACGGCACCGCGAAGCGCACTACGGCGACGAGCATCCGATGCAGGTGTGGACGGCCGAGCAGCTCGCCGCGCTCTTCGTCTCCGACGTCACCACCGGCATGGTCGCCGACGACGGCGAGATCTTCGAGAGCCCTGACGTGCGGATCGCCCGCACCCCGACGAGTGCTCCGGTGCGCGCGGGGATCCTCAAGGGCGGCATCGGCTACTGGTCGATCAGCCATTTCGAGCGCACGACGCTCGAGGCGCTGGCCGTCGCGCACCGCTCGACGCACGCGCCGATCATGGTGCACCTGGAGTTCTGCACCGCCGCCCACGAGGTGCTCGATCTGCTCGCGGCGGAGGGCGTGGCATCCGATCGCGTCGTCCTCGCGCACGCCGATCGGGACCCGGATGCCGGTCTGCACGCCTCGCTCGCCGAGCGCGGTGCGTACCTGGGATATGACGGCTTCGCGCGACCGCGCACGCGGTCGGATGCCGAGCTGCTCGCCCTGGCGGAGCAGGTCGTGTCTCAGGTAGGTGCGGATCGCATCCTGCTCGGCGGTGACGTCGCCCGCCGCACCCGGTACATCTCTTACGGCGGCATGCCCGGCCTCGCCTATCTCGGTGACCGCTATCTGCCGCGGCTGCGGTCGCTCGTCGGCGCGGATGCCGTGGAGCGGATGCTGGTCGCCAACGCCGCCCGGTTGCTCGACCTCGGCTGACGCCTGACCAGCCCGACGGGTGCCATTGCACGAGAACGGCCCCTCACCCGAAGGCGAGGGGCCGTCTGACGCAGGCGTCAGATCACTCGTAGAGGACCGCCGCGATGTCGGGGTCTTCCATGTTGGTGGCGTCGTACCAGTAGGAGCCGGTGTCGTAGAACTCCTCGACGGAGTCGCCGTTGGCCGCGTCGAAGGCCGCCTGGACGACCTGCTCGCCGATGCCGATCGGGTCCTGCGTGATGGCGCCGGCCATCGTGCCGTTCTTGATGGCTTCGATCTGCGCCGCACCGGAGTCGAATCCGATGATGGTGAGCTTGCCCTTCTCGAGGCCGAGCTCGCCGACGGCGTTCACGACGCCGATGGCAGAGCCCTCGTTGGTGCCGTAGATGCCCTTGAGGTCAGGGTGCGCCGCGATCATGGCCTTGGCGATGTCCGCCGACTTCAGGTGGTCGCCGTCGCCGTACTGGATGTCGACGATCTCGATGTCCGGGTAGTCGGCCTCGATCTTCTCGACGAAGCCGTCACGGCGCTCGACACCGGTCGAGTTGATCTGGGAGTGGCCGACGATGGCGACCTCACCCTCTCCGCCGATCAGCTCTGCCATGTGCTCTGCGGCCAGGGCTCCCGCGACCTTGCTGTCGGTCGCGGAGAGGCTCAGGCCGACGTCGCCGTTGCACGGGGCGTCGAAGTAGACGACCGGGATGTCCTTCGACTTCGCCTGCTCGAGCGGAGCGACGCAGGCCTCTGGGTCGAGGGCGGCGTAGGCGATGGCATCCGGGTTCTTGTCGATCGCCGTCGTGAGCATCTCGAGCTGCTGCGCGATCTCGGTCTCAGCCGCTGGGCCTTCGAAGGTGATCTCGACGCCGAGCTCCTCCGCCTTCTGCTCGGCGCCCGTCTTGACGGCCTGCCAGAACTGGTGCTGGAAGCCCTTCGACACCAGCGCGATGTACATCTCGCCGTCGCCGGCGCCTCCGCCCCCGCCGTCGGTGCCGCCCTCTTCGATGATGTCGCCGCCGCCTGCGCAGCCCGCCATCACGAGCGCGGATGCGGCCATGAGTGCCGCGAATGCGGTCTTCTTGCCAAATCGCATGGAAACTCCATTGTTCTGTGGATGCCGGCCTCACGGTCGGCGCTGTGGTGGATAGGGATAGGGAGGGAGAGGATCAGGTTCGCTGGCGGTTGCGCAGCGAGTCGAGGAAGACCGCCAGGAGCACGACGACGCCGACGACGATGTTGCGCCACTCGGTCTGGATCGACAGGATGCTGAGGCCGTTGACGAGCACGCTCATGATGAGGGCGCCGATCACGGTGCCGATGATCGAGCCGCGTCCGCCGAGCAGCGACGTGCCGCCGATGATGACCGCGGCGATCGCCTGCAGCTCGTAACCGGTTCCGATCTGCGGCTGCGCCGAGTCGAGGCGGGAGGCGATGACGACGCCGGCGATGCCGGTGAAGGCTCCGGCGAACATGTAGACGAAGATCGTCCAGCGCCGGGTGTTCACACCCGACAGCCGCGTGGCCTCTTCGTTCGAGCCGATCGCGAAGGTGTATCGGCCGAGCAGCGTCTTCGAGAGCACCAGGAACGCGATGATCGCGAGCACGGCGGTGATCAGCACGGCGTTCGGGATGCCAGGGATGATCGCGCCGAGCGCGATCCGCTTGAAGTCCGGTGCCGAAGTCGAGAAGTAGATCGGCGCGACCCCGGAGATCACCAGGGCGAGTCCGCCGGCGATCATCATCATCGCGAGCGTGGCGATGAACGGCGGCAGCCGCAGGAACGTGACGTTGAAGCCGTTGATCAGCCCCATCAGCACACCGGTGGCGATGCCGCCGATGACGCCGATCCAGACCGGCAGCCCCATGTTCGTGATGAACACGCCGGTCATGACCGAGCACAGCGCCATGCCCGTTCCCAGCGACAGGTCGATGCCACCGGTGATGATGACGAATGTCGTGCCGAGGGCCAGGATGCCGATGACCGCTGTCGACAGCAGCACGGAGGCGATGTTGCTGAACGTGAAGAAGTTCGGGCTC
This sequence comes from Microbacterium shaanxiense, assembly GCF_054779995.1. NCBI lineage: Bacteria > Bacillati > Actinomycetota > Actinomycetes > Micrococcales > Microbacteriaceae > Microbacterium > Microbacterium shaanxiense. Next base: position 384,067 of record NZ_BAAGXE010000003.1, read on the forward strand.
GCGAGAGAGAAGAAGATCAGCAGGACGACGAGCGTGCCGAAGGCCAGCGACTGCTGCACCTGTCGCTTGAGGAACGCACGGGTGTCGCGCTTGTCGGTGTTCTCGTTCACGGCCTGCTGGATGACGGTCGTCGTCGATCCGGACTGTTCTGGGGTGCTCATCAGTCTTCCTCCCCGTGGGCTGCGAGTTGCATGATCTTCTCCTGGCTGGCTTCTTCGTTGCGGAGGGTTCCGGTGATGCGACCGTTCGCGAACACGGCGATGCGGTTCGCGACGCGGAGGATCTCGGGCAGCTCCGACGAGATGACGATGATCGACTTCCCGGCATCCGCCAGCTGCTGCATGAGCCGGTAGATCTCCTCCTTGGCACCGACGTCGATGCCTCTGGTCGGTTCATCGAAGATGAGGATGTCGCAGTCGCGCATGAGCCACTTGGCTATGACGACCTTCTGCTGGTTACCGCCCGAGAGCAGCTTCACGACCTGGTTGACCGACGGGGTCTTCACCCGCAGCTGCTGCACGTACTCCTTCGTGCGCTGCTTCGCCTTGCTGTCGCCCATCCAGCCGATGCCGTTCGCATACGAGTCGAGCGAGGCGAGGACCGTGTTGAACGTGACGCTCTGCTCGAGCATCAGGCCGAGGCGCTTGCGGTCTTCCGAGAGGTAGCCGAGGCCCAGCTTCACGGCATCCGCCGGCTGGCTGATCCGCGCAGCGCGACCGCCGACCTGGATGACGCCGCCATCTCGGGGATCCGCACCGATGATGGCCCGAGCCGTCTCGGTGCGACCGGCGCCCATGAGCCCGGCGAACCCGAGGATCTCGCCCTTGTGGAGCTGGAAGGAGACGTCCTTCAGCAGTGTCTTCGTCGTGAGGCCCTGCACGTCGAGCACGACGGGGTCGCCGAGGTGCTCACGTGCCTCCGGGCGGGTTCCCTCGTCGATCACGCGCCCCACCATCATCTCGATGATCTTCGGGACGCTGATCTCGCTCTTCTCCAGTGATCCGATGTATCGGCCGTCTCGCAGCACGGAGACGCGGTCGGCGAGACGACGCAGCTCATCCATGCGGTGCGAGATGTAGACGATGCCGGTACCACTCGCCTTGAGCTGCTCGATGAGCACGAAGAGAGTCTCGACCTCGCTGTCCGTCAGTGCGGACGTCGGCTCATCCATGATGAGCACCTTCGCGTTGAACGACAGCGCCTTGGCGATCTCCACCATCTGCTGCTCGGCGACCGTGAGCTCTCCCACGAGCCGGCGAGGGTTGAGATCGATGTGCAGGCGCTGCAGGAGCTCAGCGGTCTGCCTGTTCAGCCGGCGCTCCGACAGCAGCAGCGCTGACGTGGGTTCCCGGCCGATGTAGATGTTCTGCGCCACCGTGAGATCGGGCATCAGGTTGAGTTCCTGATGGATGATCGTGATGCCCAGCTGCTGCGCCTGCAGCGGACTGGTGAGCTCCACTTCCTGGCCCTCGAAGGTGATCGTGCCCTCGTCGCGGGTGTAGATCCCCGACAGGATCTTCATGAGCGTCGACTTTCCGGCACCGTTCTCGCCGACGAGCACGAGCACTTCGCCGGAGTGCACTTCGAGGTGCACATCCTGGAGCGCCTGGACACCGGGGAAGCCCTTGCTGATGCCTTCCACCCTGAGGATGGGATCGCTCATGTACTCACCTGCTTCCTTGAAGGTCGGGGGCGGACTCCCCTGTACGGGAATCCGATCAAACATCGGATCAATTGTCTATCAGCATCGACTCTGACGCAAGTTGTATCTAAATGTACCTATCCGCGTGCTGTCATGCTAGACCTGTAATAACAACTTCGTCACGGATGCGCGCGAGCGCAGGAGAGAGGAGCCCACATGCTCATCGGCGCGCACGGACTGGTCTTCACCGGAACCTTCGACGAGGCGGGCCTGCGGCGCGCGATCGAGGGCACGCGGACGGCCGGCTTCGATCTCGTGGAGATCCCCTTGATGGATGCCGCGGCCTTCGACTCCGCGTTGGCCTCGCGGATGCTGCAGGACAACGGCCTCGCGGTGACGGCATCGCTCGGGCTGACCCCTGCGACCGACCTCACGAGCGAGGATCCCGCGGTCGTCGCATCCGGCGTCGCGATGTTGGACCGCTGCCTGGACCACGTCGCGACCATGGGCGGCGACGTGCTGTGCGGCGTGATCTATTCGGCGATGGGCAAGTACATGGCGCCGACCACCGCGAAGGGCATCGAGAACAGCCGCGCGGCGATCTCCGAGTTGGCATCGACGGCCGCGGCGCGCGGCATCCGCCTCTCGCTCGAGGTCGTGAACCGCTACGAATCGAACGTCTTCAACACCGGTCGCGGCGCGCTCGGCTTCCTCGACGGCGTCGCGGGAGATGTCAGCGTGCATCTGGACACCTACCACATGAACATCGAGGAATCGGACTTCTTCCAGCCCGTCCACGATGTCGCGAAGGCAGGGAAGCTCGGCTACGTGCACATCGGCGACAGCCATCGCGGCTACCTCGGCACCGGCACGGTCGACTTCGCGACGTTCTTCCGCGCCCTTCATGACGTCGCCTATGACGGACCTGTCGTGTTCGAGTCGTTCTCGTCGGCTGTCGTCAGCGCCGAGCTCAGCAACACGCTCGGCATCTGGCGCAACCTCTGGCAGGACTCTGACGATCTCGCCGCGCACGCGAACCGGTTCATCCGCGATGCATTGCACGCGGTCGAGACCATCGATCGGCACTGATCCCTACGCGGAGGCGTGCCCGACGACGCCCTTGCGCAGCAGCGCGTTGCCGTACTTGCGCGTCTCGCCGGTACGCACCATGAGGTACGCGGGCGCGGCGAGTTCGTAGTACGCGAAGCGCTCGACGAACCGGGTGGACTCGACGGCCGTGCCCGCGGCACGCATGAGTTCCTGCTGCACGTCGAGCACCTCGCCGTCGGCGGATTCCATCAGGTCGAGGCCGGGCGCATCGTCGAGAGGGATCACGGTGCGGATCGCGGCCAGCACTTCGGGAGTCGTCGTGCCCGGCAGATCGATCACGCGCTCCCCCAGCGCCCAGGCCGGAAAGTGCGCATCCGCGATCACGACGGCATCCGAGTGCCCCATGCGGTCCAGGTGCAGCAGCATCTCGCCGGTGAGCAGCGGGTTGATTCCTTCGAGCATCGGTTCCTCCTCAATCAGTGGTGGCCGGGATGAGACCATCGGCGACGAGCTCTGCCCAGAAGTCGTCCGGTATCGCGAGGGCTGCGAGCTCGGCGTTCTGCCGCACCTGCTCCGGACGCGAGCTGCCCAGCACGACCGACCGGGTCGCCGTGTCGCGCAGGGGGAATTGGATGGCCGCCGCGGGCAGCGGCACCTCGTGCGCACGGCAGACGGAGACGATGCGCTGTAGCCTGTCCCAGATCTCGTCGGGCACGCCGCCGTACTCGTAGCGACCGTCGCGCGTCGGCTCGGCTTTCGCGAGCAGGCCGGAGTTGAAGACGGATGCCGCGACCACTCCTGTGCCGCGATCATGGCATGCAGGCAGCACCTCGGTCGCGGCCGGCTGCTCGAGCAACGTGTAGCGCCCGGCGATCATGATGATGTCGAGGTCGGCCTCGCGCACCGAACGCGCCAGCGCCTCCGACGTCATCGATCCGACACCGATCGCCTGTACGGCGCCCTCGGCGCGGATCATCTCCAGCGATGGAAAGGCCTCCGCCAGTGCGAGGTCGAGATCATGACGTTCGGGGTCGTGCAGATAGACGAGATCGATCCGGTCCAGCCCAAGCCGCTCGCGGGATTCGTCGAGAGACGCGCGGATGCCGGCATCCGAGAAGTCCCACACCCTCTGCAGGTCGTCCGGCACGAAGAAGTCGTGCGCGGTGTCGAGGCCGCCTTCGTGGTCGGGGTTCGGCCGCAGGAGTCGCCCGGCCTTGGTGGAGAGCACGAACTCGTCTCGCGGCTTGGTCTGCAGGAACGCACCGAGGCGTCTCTCCGAGAGTCCGAGGCCGTAGTGCGGCGCGGTATCGTAGTAGCGCACCCCGCTGTCCCACGCAGCATCCAGCACCGCCCATGCCTCGTCGTCGGAGAGCTCTCGGAACAGGTTCCCGACGTTCGCGGCGCCATAGCCGAGCATCGGCAGCTGCAGCTCAGTCGATGACATGCGCGCCCTTCCAGGTGTACTTCGCGATGCTCTCCGCCTTCATCTCCATACTGGCCCCCGGAGCCGTCGGCGCCATGTACGAGCCGCCCTGGATGTCGGTGGGCACGACGAAGTGCTCGTGCAGATGATCGACGAACTCGATCAGTCGCCCCTCGCGGGTGCCCGTCACTGCGACGAAGTCGAACATCGACAGATGCTGCACGGCTTCGCACAGCCCGACACCGCCGGCATGCGGGCAGACCGGGACGCCGAACTTCGCGGCGAGCAGCAGGTTGGCGATGTTCTCGTTGACGCCGGCGACCCTCACGGCGTCGATCTGCATGACCTCGATGGCCTCCGCCTGGAGCAGCTGCTTGAAGATCATCCGGTTCTGGGCGTGCTCACCCGTCGCGACGCGGATGGGGGCGATCGCCCTGGCGATCTCTGCGTGACCGAGGATGTCGTCGGGGCTGGTGGGCTCTTCGACCCAGGTCGGATGGAATTCCGCGAGCGCGTTCACCCACTCGATGGCCTCCGACACCTCCCAGCGCTGGTTGGCGTCGATCGCGATCGGAAAGTCGGGGCCGACGACCTCGCGGGCCTTGCGGAACCGGCGGATGTCGTCGTCGAGGTCGGCGCCGACCTTGAGCTTGATCTGCGTGAAGCCGTCGGCCAGTGCCTCGCGGGCGAGCCGCTCCAGCTTCTCGTCCGAGTAGCCCAGCCAGCCCGGACTCGTGGTGTAGCCCGGGTACCCGGTGGCCAGCAGCTCGGCCTCGCGTTCCTCCCGTCCTTCCGCGCCGGCGCGGAGGATCTCGAGCGCATCCTCCGGGGTGAGCGCGTTCGTGAGGTAGCGGAAGTCGACCAGCGAGACGAGCTCCTCCGGCGTCATCCGTGCGAGCAGCTGCCACAGCGGCAGGCCGGCGCGCTTGGCCTTGATGTCCCAGAGCGCGTTGATCACTGCACCGATGGCCATGTGCATCACGCCCTTCTCGGGGCCGAGCCAGCGCAGCTGGGAGTCGCCGACGATGTCGCGGAACGTGCTGCCCATGTCATCCAGCAGCGGCTCGATCTCGCGGCCGACCAGGTGACCGGCGAGCGCATCGATCGCCGCGACCTGCACGTCGTTGCCTCGACCGATCGTGAACACGAACGCGTGGCCCTCGACACCGTCGCCCGCGTCGGTCCGGATCACGACGTACGCCGCAGAGTAGTCAGGATCGGGGTTCATCGCGTCTGAACCGTCGAGGCTCAATGACGTGGGAAAGCGGATGTCGGTGGTGTCGAGTGCGACGACGCGGCTCACGGGGATTCCTCTCCTCGTGCAGCACGAAGATTCTGCACGGATCCTTTGGAGTGTAAACATCGGATGTCTATACTGTCAATCAGACGTGCCGCCGGACGGCGGCTTCCCCGAGAGGCTGGAGAACCATGAAGTTCGCGCGGCTTGGCGCCCCTGGATCCGAGATCCCCGTCCTGGTCGATGGTGATCGTCACTTCGATCTGCGGCCCGTGACATCCGATGTCGACGGTGATTTCCTCGCCGGAGATTTCCGTGCACGCGTGGGCGCTGCGCACGCCGCGGGTGAGCTCTCCGAGCTCGAGGGCGCAGCGGATCTCCGCATCGGCGCGCCGATCGCACGCCCGAGCGCCGTCATCTGCATCGGCATGAACTACGCCGCGCACGCCGCGGAGTCCGGCTCGGAGCCGCCGACGATCCCGATCATCTTCCTGAAGACGCCGAACACCGTGGTCGGGCCGAACGATGACGTGACGATCCCACGGGGCAGCGTGAAGACCGACTGGGAGGTCGAGCTCGGCATCGTCATCGGGGCACGTGCCGCCTACCTCGACTCCACCGAGGAGGCCGACGCCCACATCGCCGGCTACGTCGTCGCGAACGACGTGTCGGAGCGCACCTTCCAGATCGAGGTCTCCGGCGGACAGTGGTCGAAGGGCAAGATCGCGCCTGGCTTCAATCCCACCGGGCCCTGGCTGGTCACCCCCGACGAGGTCGATGTGGACGACCTGAATCTGAAGAGCTTCGTGAACGGCGAATCCCGCCAGGACTCGAACACGTCCGACATGATCTTCGACGTGCGCACGATCGTGCACCACCTCTCGCAGTACGTCACGCTCGAGCCCGGCGACCTCATCCTCACCGGCACACCGCAGGGCGTGGCGCTGTCCGGCAAGTACCCGTATCTGGCGGCCGGCGATGTCGTCGAGATCGAGATCGAGGGCCTCGGTCACCAGCGGCAGAACTTCGTGGCATGGGAGGCGACCCGATGAACGGCACCTTGGAGGGCCTCGTCGCGATCGTCACCGGTGGCGCCTCGGGCATCGGCGCCGCGATCGCCGCACGGCTGCACGCCGACGGTGCGCAGATCGCCGTGCTAGACCGCGACACCTCGGGCGCAGACGGGCGCTTCGCCGCGTTCACGGCCGACGTCTCGGATCGGGCGAGTGTGGATGCTGCGGTGGCGGCCGTCGCCGAGAAGTTCGGCCGCATCGACATCGTGATCAACAACGCCGGCATCGGCGCCCAGGGCGACATCAGCGCGAACGACGACGACGAATGGGCACGGGTGCTGTCGGTCAACGTCACCGGCATCGCACGCGTGACCGCGGCCGCCCTCCCCTGGCTGCGCAATTCGCCCGCCGCAGCGGTGTGCAACACGGCATCCATCGCGTCGACCACTGGCCTCCCGCAGCGCGCGCTGTACTCGGCGTCGAAGGGCGCCGTCTCGGCGCTCACGAGAGCGATGGCGACCGACCATCTGCACGAGGGCATCCGCGTCAATGCCGTGAACCCCGGCACGGCGGATACCCCGTGGGTGGGGCGTCTGCTCGATTCGGCGGCCGACCCCGCCGCTGAGCGCGCCGCACTGAAGGCCCGCCAGCCCCACGGCCGGCTGGTCTCGGCCGACGAGGTCGCCGGCGCCGTGCTGTATCTGGTTTCTCCGGCATCCGGCTCGACGACAGGCACCTTCATCGAGGTCGACGGCGGCATGGCGCAGCTGCGTCCGCGTCCCGCGTAAGGGCGCGGGCTCGAGGTCAGCGGATGCCGTAGAAGGCGAGCGCGTTCGAGCAGAACACCTTCTCGGCGTCGAGCCCGCGCGCCTTCGCCCAGCCGTGAAGCGTGTGGAACCAGTCGTCGCGGTTGCCTTCGACGTACACGGTGGCGTCGGGACTGCTGGTGTCGACGGACGACACCGGCCAGTCGCTGCCCCACATCATCCGGTCTTCGCCGAACGCGTCAGCGGCGACGTCGAGGAACGGTTCCATCTGGTCCTCGTCGATCATCCCGGTCGATTCAGCCGGCAGGCCCGACAGTTTGACGTACACGTTCGGATGCGCGGCCAGTTCCTTCAGATCCCGGATCCACTCGGCGCTGGGCCGCAGCGGTGCATCCTCGGTGCCGATCGCGGGCTTGCCCAGGTGATCCAGCACGATACGCAGATCGGGGACAGCGTCTGCCAGAAACACGACGTCGCCGATCTGGTGGGCACGCACACAGGCATCGAACGTCAGGCCGCGAGCGGCCACTTCACCGACGCCTTCGATGAAGTCGGCGCGACGCGCGAATCCGTCCCGCTCACCCTGCAGCAGATGCCGCACGCCGACGACCCGTTCGAACGCCCCGAGGGCATCGAGATGCTTCCCGAGCGTGCGCTTCCGATCGAGCCGTGCGCCCGCGACGATGCCGACCACCCCTGCGGCGAGCGCGATCGACTCGATCCAGCGCACCTCGTCGATCGCCTGCTTCTCGACGGGATCGGCCTGCACGAAGATCGCAGACTCCCCCTCGGCATCCTGGATCCTGTCGGCTCGCAACTCCTCGGCAGCGAAGCGGGCATTGAGATCTCCCTCCAGCCAGCGGTAGGTGAGAACGCCCGGATCCCAGAGGTGCAGGTGACTGTCGACAACGCGCATTCCTCCATCCTGCCCCAGACATCCGATCAATCGCTAGAATGGCGGAATGGCAGTCACCGATGAGGCGATCGAGAAGATCAAGGCGATGATCGTGTCCGGCGAACTGTCCCCCGGAGACCGCCTCCCCCCGGAGAAGGAGCTCTCCGAGCGCCTCGGCCTCTCGCGCAATTCCATGCGCGAGGCGGTGAAGGCCCTCGAGGTCATCCGCGTGCTCGATGTGCGCCGCGGCGACGGCACGTACGTCACTAGCCTCGAGCCGCACCTTCTGCTCGAGGCGATCTCGTTCGTCGCCGACATGCACGACGACGATTCGCTGCTCGAGATCTTCGCCGTGCGCCGGATGCTGGAGTCCCAAGCGACCGGGCTCGCCGCCACGCTCGGCACGTCCGAGGCGATCGACGCCCTGCACGCCGAACTGGACGGCGTCGAGACCGACGTGTCGATCGACGCCCTCGTCGAGCACGACATCCGCTTCCACCGCGAGATCGTCCGCATGGCGGGCAACGCCTATCTCGCCAGCCTCATCGAGAGCCTCAGCGGACAGACCGTGCGTGCGCGCATCTGGCGCGGTCTCACCGAGCAGGGCGCGGTCGAGCGCACCCTGTCGGAGCACCGCGGCATCGCCGATGCCCTCGCACAGCGCGACCCGAACCTCGCCACGTCACTGGCCACCGCGCACATCGCCGGCATCGAGCGCTGGCTCCGCCAGGCAGCGGCCGTCACCGAGAGCGGCGCCGAGTCGTAGCATCCGCTCGCAGGCGACGGGCTACGCGCCGATCCGCGCCATCGCCGCCTCGAACTCCGCCGCGGAGCTGTCGCTGACCGGATGCTGCAGCACCTGATCCAGCACGTCGGGTGCGGCGGTGAAGTACGGCACTCCTGCGGTTCGCAGCGACACGATGTCGTCCGCCGAGCGCAGGCTCGCGGCGAGCACGTTCGTGCCGCTTCCCGCGCACACAGCCTGCATCTCGGGGATCAGAGCGTCGCCGTCGACACCGGCATCGCGCAGCCGCCCGAGATACGGCGCGATGTAAGTCACTCCGATGCTCGCCGCCGCGAGCGCCTGCGCCACCGAGTACACGGCCGTGATCAGCACGCTCGCACCGTCTGCGACGAGACGGGATGCCGCGGCGAAGCCCTCGGCCGTCGCCGGCACCTTCACCGCCACTCGGTCGCCGAGCGCGCGGATCGTGTCGGCGTTGCGCAGCAGGTCGACGCGCGAAGCTCCCCAGGTCTGGAAGAAGATCTCCCGCGCGCCCTCTGCCTCCCACTGCGAATACAGCGACGGGATCTCGGCCGCCGTGCGGCCCCCGCGCTCGAGGATGGTCGGGTTCGTGGTGACGCCGTGCACCACTCCCGCCGACAGCAGCCGTGAGACCCGTTCGGTGTCGGCGCTGTCGACGTACAGGCGCGGGGCGATGGCGGCAGCGGGCATGGGTTCGACTCCTTGTGACGAACCTGTCGTTACAAGTTCGGGTTCGGCTAATGTAATGACAGGACTCGGCCCCTGTCAAAGAGAGCCCCCGCAGAAGGAGATCCATGACCACCCCATCCACCGAAGGACGCAACGGCGTCGTCATCGTCGGCAGCGTCACGGCGGATGTGACCACCTTCTCCCAGCGCCTTCCCGCACGAGGCGAGACCATCCTCGGGGATCAGTTCACGCTGATGCTCGGCGGGAAGGGCGCGAACCAGGCCGTGGCGGCCGGCCGTGCCGGAGCACTGACGAGTTTCGTCGGCTGCGTCGGCGACGACCTCTTCCACGATCTGGTGGTCGACGGTCTGACGGAGGCCGGCGTCGACCTCACGCATCTGCGCACGGTCCCCGGCCCGACCGGCGTCGCGCACATCCGTGTCGACGCCTCGGCGCAGAACGACATCGTGATGGTGCCGCTCGCCAACGCCGAGCTGAACACCGCGCAGATCGACGAGGCACTCGACGCGCTCGCTCCGACCACCTCCGTGCTGCTGACCCAGCTCGAGACGCCGTCCGCGCTGACCGCGCACATCACCGCCAAGGCGCGTGCACTCGGCATGACCGTGATCCTCGATCCGGCCCCGGCGGCTCCGCTGCCCGCCGAGGTCTGGGCGAACATCGACATCGTCACCCCTAACGAGACCGAGGCGTCGGTGCTCAGCGGCATAGAGGTGACGGATGCCGCGACCGCAGAGCAGGCCGGGCGGTGGTTCCTCGACCACGGCGTCGGCGCCGCCGTCATCACCCTGGCCGCTCAGGGCTCGTGCGTCGTCACGGCAGAAGGAGCGGCACTCGTGCCGCCGCTGCCCGTCGAGGCCGTCGACACCACAGCGGCCGGCGACGCCTACGCCGGCTACCTCGGAGCGGCCCTGGCCGACGGCGCCTCACTGACCGACGCGGTGCGCCTGGCCACGGCCGCCGGCGCGCTCACCGTCACGAAGCAGGGCGCGTCGCCCAGCCTGCCCGTCCGTGCGGACGTGGACGCCTTCCTGGCGGCCAGAGTCTGACCCTCAGAAGATCAGGAACCCGAGATGCGCAAGACCTCGACCACCATCAATCCGGCGCTCTCGCGCGTGATCAGTGAGACCGGCCACACCGACCTGCTCGTGGTCACCGACGCCGGCCTGCCCATCCCTCCCGGATCCGAACGGATCGACCTGGCCTATCGCCCAGGCGCCCCCGCGTTCTTCGATGTGCTCGACACCGTGCTCGCCGAGATGGTCGTCGAGGGTGCGACGGTCTCCGCCGAGGTCGCGGATCAGAGCCCAGAGGTGCTGCAGGGGCTGCGGGAGCGGCTGCCGCACATCGACATCGAACTCGTGCCGCACATCGAGTTCAAGAAGCTGACTCACGGCGCACGCGCCTTCGTGCGCTCGGGCGAGTTCACGCCGTACGCCAACGTCATCCTGCACGCGGGGGTGGCGTACTAGATGACCACGCCGTCGACCCGCCCCGCACCGACCGACACGATCGACCGGCATTCGGCCGCGCCGATGTACGACCAGCTGCGCCAGCTCATCATCGACGGCATCACCAGAGACGGGCTGCAGCCCGGCGATCCGCTGCCCGGCGAGCACCGGCTGTGCGAGCGGTACGGCATCTCGCGCACGGTCGTGCGGCAGGCGCTCGCGCAGCTCGAGCATGAAGGGCTCGTCGAGCGGGTCAAGGGCAAGGGCACATTCGTGTCGCGCCCTCGCACGAGCGAGGCGCTCGTGCACACCCTGATCGGCCTCTTCGACGATGTCGAACGACGCGGCGGGCACGTGCACAGCGACATCCTGCGCCACGAGCGCACCGAGGCAGACGCCGACGTCGCGGCAGCCCTCGAGGTTCCCGTCGGATCGCCCGTCGTGGCCCTGGAGCGACTGCGCCACGTCGACGGCGAGCCGTGGTCGCTGTCGACGACCTGGATGCCGGATGCCGTCGGCGCCCTCACCCTCGGCGTCGACCTGTCCGAGGCGTCGTTGTACCGCGTGCTCGCCGAGCACGGCATCCGGGCTGCCGACGGTGTGCGCTCAGCGGAGGCGACCGTGGCGACCCACGATCAGGCCCAGCAGCTGGATGTCAGCGCCGGGTCCGCACTGCTGCGGCTGCGCAGCATCAGCCGCGATGAGCAGGGGATGCCGATCGAGTACTTCATCGCGTTGCACCGCGGCGACCGCTCGCGGTTCGAGTTCCAGCTGCGTCAGGAGCAGTCGCAGGCGTCGCTGTTGCACGTCGACGGCGACGGCAGCGCGTCGCGAGCCGGTACAGTCTCTCTCTGAGGGTGTGCGCACACCTCGGAAGGGACGATGATGGTCGAAGAGCAGCCCCGCCGGCGCGACGATCCCGCACCGCCGCTGGCCGACCTGAGCACCCGCCCGAGTCCGGTTCCAGGACCGTTGACGAAACCGGCACCGGTCATCCGCCCGCAGAGGAAGCGCAGACGCTGGGTGTTCGTGATCGCGGCACTGATCGTTCTGGCCGGGCTGATCGCCGGTGGGATCGCGTGGAGCAACTCGCTGCAGGCCGCACCGCAGACCTCGCATTCGGACACCGCGCTCGACGCCGGGCATCCGCACGCGCTGCACAGCCCCGTCTGACCGCACGGCTACGCTCGGATCCATGACCTCCTGGACCAGCACCGCCATCTCCCTGCTGGAAGCAGACGCCAATCGCAGTGCCGACACGCACCTGCACGTCTTCCCCCTCCCGCTCGAGTGGGGCATCGACCTCTACCTCAAAGACGAGTCCGTGCACCCGACCGGCTCGCTCAAGCATCGCCTCGCACGCTCGCTGCTGCTCTACGGCCTGGTGAACGGGCGCATCAACGAGGACACGACGCTGGTCGAGGCATCCAGCGGATCCACCGCCGTCTCAGAGGCATACTTCGCCCGGATGCTCGGGCTCGACTTCGTGACCGTCGTGCCCCGATCGACCAGCCCGGAGAAGATCGCGCTGATCGAGTTCTACGGCGGCCGCTGCCACTACGTCGACCGGGCACCCGACATGTACAGCGAGGCCGAGCGCCTGGCATCGGAGTGCGGCGGGCACTACCTCGATCAGTTCAGCTACGCCGAGCGGGCGACCGATTGGCGCGGGAACAACAACATCGCCGAGAGCGTGTTCAGCCAACTCTCCCGCGAGCGGCATCCGATTCCGGAGTGGATCGTGGTCGGCGCAGGCACCGGTGGAACGAGCGCGACGTTCGGGCGCTACGTCCGCTACCGCCAGCATCCCACCAAGGTGGCCGTGGTCGACCCGGAGGGCTCGGCGTTCTACGGCGGCTGGAGCACGGGTGCCGCCGACTACACGACCGGCACGCCCAGCCGCATCGAGGGCATCGGTCGTCCCCGCGTCGAGCCGTCGTTCGTGCCCGGCGTGATCGACGAGATGCTGCAGATCCCCGACGCCGCGTCGATCGCCGCGATCCGGCTGCTCAGAGAGCGCACCCTGCACTGGGCGGGCGGCTCGACCGGGACGAACCTCGTGGGCGCGTTCCAGCTGATCTCGCGCATGCGCGCAGCCGGACGCCAGGGCAGCGTCGTCACGCTGATCTGCGACGGCGGTGCCCGCTACGCCGGCACGTACTACTCCGACGAGTGGGTCGCATCCCAGGGCTGGGATCTCGTCCCGCACCGGGCCCGGCTCGACCGCTTCCTGGAGACCGGCGCATGGGACGCGTGACGCGGCTACGCTGACGGCATGACCACTCTGATCCTCACCGTCGCCGGATCCGACCGCCCGGGCCTCGTCGCGGCCGTCGCCGACATCGTCGACACCCACGGCGGCAACTGGGAGAACAGCCAGCTGAGTGAACTGGCCGGGGTCTTCGCCGGAGTGATCCAGGTGTCGGTGACGCCCGAGCACCAGGAACACCTCACGTCGGCGCTGCGCGCCCTCGACGGTCTGCTCACGGTCGCCGTGCACGCCGGAACGGATGCCGTGCCCGCTGCCGCGCAGCCCATCTCGCTGCAGATCCTCGGCAACGACCGGCCGGGCATCGTCCGCGAGATCTCCGGGGTGCTGCAGGCGCGCGGTGTCAGCATCGAGAAGATGGGCACCGAGACGAAGGATGCGGCGATGGCCGGCGGCCGCCTGTTCGAGGCGTCCGTGACGGCCGAGGTGCCGGCATCCGCAGACCTCGACGCGCTGCGCGCAGACCTCGAGCGCCTCACCTCCGAGCTTCAGGTCGACATCACGCTGACCTGACGCCCCCTCCCACCGTCGAGGCCCCCTCGTACCTACGCGGATACGAGGGGGCCTCGACGACAACAGGGGGCATCGCCGGTCGGCGCGCCAGGCTCAGACCAGGCGCGACTTCGGGGAGACGGAGTACGTGCCCTCCGGGTCGCTGTTGACGGTGTCGCCGAGGGCGGCATCGATCGCGGCGAGCGTGTCGGCGTCGAGGGTCACGCCGGATGCCTTGACCGTCTCGGCGAGCTGCTCAGGACGGGATGCTCCGACCAGCGCCGCTGCGACGTTCTTGTTCTGCAGCACCCAGGCGATCGCGAGCTGCGGCATCGAGATACCGGCCTGCTCCGCGATCGGCTTCAGCTTCTGCACCGCGGTGAGGATCTCGTCGCGCAGGAAGCCCTTGATGAAGTCGGCCCCGCTGTGCGGATCAGTCGCGCGTGAGCCGTCCGGCACGGGCTGCCCTGGCAGGTACTTGCCGCTGAGCACGCCCTGCGCCATGGGCGACCAGACGATCTGCGAGATTCCGAGCTCTTCGGATGCCGGAACGACCTTGCCCTCGATCACGCGGTGCAGCATCGAGTACTGCGGCTGGTTCGAGATGAGCTGCACGCCGAGCTGTTTGGCGAGAGCGTGGCCTTCGCGCAGCTGCTCGGCCGTCCACTCGCTGACGCCGATGTACAGCGCCTTGCCCTGCCGGACGACGTCGGCGAACGCCTGGAACGTCTCCTCCAGCGGCGTCTCGTAGTCGAAGCGGTGCGCCTGGTAGAGGTCGACGTAGTCGGTGCCGAGGCGCGTGAGCGATCCATTGATCGACTCGAGGATGTGCTTGCGGGAGAGCCCGGTGTCGTTCGGGCCCTTGGGGCCGGTCGGGAAGTAGACCTTCGTGAAGATCTCGAGCCCTTCGCGGCGCTGACCCTCGAGCGCCTTGCCGAGCACGACCTCCGCGGCGGTGTTCGCGTAGGTGTCCGCGGTGTCGAACGTCGTGATGCCGGCATCCAGTGCCGCGTGCACGGTCTTCACCGCGGCGTCGTCGCCGACCTGCGATGCGTGCGTGACCCAGTTGCCGTAGGTGATCTCAGAGACCTTGAGACCGCTGTTGCCGAGATAGCGATAGTTGACCATGCCTCAACGCTAGCGGCTGACGAAACCAGGAGGGTCGGCTCCGTCGCACTGAGTCACCTCTACGCCGGAGCCTGATGCTTGCGCAGCCAGAACTCCGTCTGAGCGACGTGTCCGGCAGCGGCTGCAGATGCCGCCACCGGGTCGCGCGCTTCGAGACCGCGCAGGATCGATCGATGCCCGGCATCGGAGAGCAGCTTGATCTGCGCGGCATCGTCGGTGGTGAAGATCCGATACGCCCGTGAGCGCGACCGCAGCACGTCGAGCAGTGTGGCCAGAGCGTCGTTGCCCGCGATGTCGGCGATCGCGGAGTGGAACTCGTTGTCGAGCTCGGAGAGCTCCTCGTCGTCCGCGACCGCTTCCAGGCGATCCAGGAGCGCGTCCAATCTCGCGATCGCCTCCTGATCGATGCGCGCCGCCGCGAGGCTCGCCGCGTGCGCCTCGAGCGCTCGGCGCAACTCGTACAGCTCGATGATGGAGTCCAGCGGCAGCAGCCCCACCGTGAGGCTCAGCCCCTTGATGAGGTCGGCGGCGTGCAGTTCGGAGACGTAGCTTCCTGAACCGTGGCGGGTGTCGATCACACCGAGCGCCGACAGGGTGCGGATCGCCTCGCGCAACGGACCCCTGGATACCCCGAGCCGTTCGCAAAGCTCGCCTTCGCTGGGCAGCCGGTCACCGGGGCGCAGGTCACCGTCGGCGATCAACGCACGCAGTCCGTGCAGTGCCGTCTCCATCGCGCCCATGCGCCTGCTCTCTCTCGGGCGCCATCATGCGCCGAACCACATTCGGAGTCTGCCGCGCAGACCCGTTTGCACCAAGTTGTATTACGACTTTGCTAAATATACGGCGCAGGATCGCCATTTCGGGGTCTATATGGCAAAGTTGTGCAACAAGTTTCCCTTCCGTTGATCTTCCCGCGAACGAGGCACCATGCAACAGCCGACATCCACCATCGCCCCGGTGCAGCTGGCATCCGGCATGCGAGCCCGTGATGCCTGGCCCCTCGACCCTGAGATCATCCACCTCAATCACGGTTCCTTCGGAGCAGTGCCGACAGAGGTCGTCGAACACCAGAACGCGCTGCGCGCACAGGCCGATCGCAGCCCGGTCGGGTGGTTCCCCCGTATCGCGGAGCATGTTGCGGATGCTCGGGCCCGTGTCGCGCCGTTCGTCGGCGCCCGCTCAGAGGACACCGCATTCATCCCGAACGCGTCGGCCGCGGCGACCGTCGTGTACAACAGCCTCCGCCTCGACGCGGACGACGAGATCCTCGTCACCGACCACGGATACGGCGCGATCACGATGGGTGCTGCCCGTCTCGCCCGACGCTTCGGTGCGCACGTGCGCGCCGTGCACATCCCGTTGTTCGCTCCCGCGGAAGAGGTCATCGAGCTCTTCCGCCAGGAGATCACCGGACGCACCCGACTGATCATCGTGGATCAGATCACCTCTCCCACCGCACGTGTGCTCCCGACAGCCGAGATCAGCGCACTCGCCCGCGAGCGCGGCATCCGCGTGCTCGTCGACGGCGCGCACGCTCCCGGCCTGGTCGCCGATGCCGCGGCGGTCGGCGGCGGGGACTGGTGGTTCGGCAATCTGCACAAGTGGCCCTGCGCCCCGCGCGGATCCGCAGTGCTCGTCACCTCCGATCCCGACCGTCAGGAGCTGTGGCCGCTCATCGACTCGTGGGGCGCGCCTGACCCGTTCCCTGGGCGCTTCGACACGCAGGGCACGATCGACGCGACCACCTACATCAGCACCCCCGCCGCCATCGACTTCATCGAGCGCGAGTACTCCTGGGAGCGCACGCGCGCCACGATGCGAGAGTTCGCCGACCTCGGTGCGCGGATCATCGCCGATGCCGTGCAGCCCTACGTCTCCGACGACGCACTCGTGCAGTTGCCGGCCGCGGCCGAGGCCATGCGTCTCATCCGCCTCCCCGACGGCCTCGGCAAGACCCGTGAAGAGGCCGATGATCTGCGCATGACGCTGTTCGACCGTGTCGGGGTCGAGACGGCGTTCACGAGCTTCGAGGGCCGCGGCTACTACCGGCTCTCCGTGCACCTCTACACCGAGGTGAGCGACTTCGAGGCGTTCATCGAACGCTGCGTCCCCGAGATCCTCCGCGCGGCCGAGGCCGCGGCATCCTGATCCGAATCCCCGAGAAGCACCACCACACACGAAAGAGGTACGTCATGAAGCGCACTCGTCTGACGACGATCGCCGGCGTGGGCACAGTCGCCCTGCTGGCTCTCACCGCATGTTCCGGCGGCGGCTCCGATTCCTCCGCCGAGGGCGGTGACGTCGAGCTGCAGATGGTCGAGAGCCTCACCAACCCCGCGCGCACCGAGCTGCTGCGCGGCCTGCTCGACGACTTCGAGGCGGAGAACCCCGGCGTCACGGTCAAGCTGGTCTCGCCACCGACCGAGCAGGCCGACCAGACCATCCAGCAGATGCTGCAGTCCGGCTCCGGCGTCGACGTGCTCGAGGTGCGCGACATCACCGTCGGCCCGTTCTCGAACAACGGCTGGCTGTACGACATGACCGACGACCTGGCGAGCTGGGACGGCTGGGATGCTCTGACGGACAACGCGAAGGCCGCCGCCGAGGGCGACGGCAAGAGCTACTTCGTCCCCTACGGCTTCTACGGCCTCTCGCTCTTCTACCGCACCGATCTCGTCGAGGAGGCCGGCTTCGACGGGCCGCCCACCAGCTGGGAGGAGCTCCTCGAACAGGCCTCCGCCATCCAGGACCCGGCGAACAACACCTACGGCTACGCGTTCCGCGGCGGCCAGAACGGCAACACGAACGTCGTCGCCGCCATCGAGGCCTACCTCGTCGACGACCTCGATCCGAGCAACGCCTTCCTCCTCGAGGACGGCTCGACGATCTTCGCGGCACCCGAGGCGCAGGATGCCGTCGACACGTACTTCGACCTCTTCGAGCAGGGCTCGCCGCCCTCCGCGGTCTCGTGGGGCTATCCGGAGATGGTCGCCGGCTTCACGAACGGCTCGACCGCATTCCTGCTGCAGGACCCAGAGGTCATCGCCACCGTGCAGGACTCGAACCTCACCGAGGATCAGTGGGACACGGCACCGCTGCTGACCGGCCCTGACGGCAAGGCGGCTCAGCCGCTCGCCGTCGCCGGCTGGGGTGTCGCCGAGGCCGGCGAGCACAAGGAGGAGGCCGTGAAGCTCGTCGAGTTCCTCTCCTCCGCCGAGCCCGCCACCGAGTTCGCGCAGGCGAACAGCCTCGTGCCGATCATCGCCGCCGCATCCGACGACGAGTTCTACTCGACGGGGCCGTGGACGAGCTACGTGACCATGACCGAGAACCCGGACACCTACGTCAACGTGCAGCAGCCGCGTGGCGTCAGCTGGTGGACCGAGTGGATCCAGAAGTCCGACCAGGACGTGCAGAACGTGCTGTTGGGCAACATGACCACGGCCGAGCTGCTCGAGTCGTGGGATGCGTACTGGGTCGAGAAGTACGCCTCCGAAGAGGGCTGATCATGACCTTGCTGACGCGTTCGGGGCGCTCCACCGGTGAATTCGGTGGGGCCGCCCCGGCGCGGCCGGGGAAGAAGGTCTTCCGCAGTCGCCATGCGTGGACGATCCTCGCCTTCCTCGCCCCCGCCATCCTCTTCGTCTGCTGGTTCACGTACTACCCGATGCTGCAGGGCATCCGCATGGCGTTCCACGACTGGAACCTGTGGGACCTCACCTCTACCCCGTTCGTCGGATTCGACAACTTCACCCGCATCTTCAGCGATCCGGTGTTCCCGCAGGTCGCATGGAACTCGGTGCTCTGGGTCGTCGGGTCGCTGGTGCCGCAGTTCGTGATCGGCTTCCTGATCGCACTGGCCCTTCGCACCCGCTTCCGCTTCCGCGGCGTGTACCAGGCGCTCGTGTTCTTCCCGTGGGCCGTGTCCGGCTTCCTGATCGGGATGCTGTTCCGCTGGATGTTCAACGCGGAGTTCGGCGTCATCAACGATCTGCTCATGAAGACCGGGCTGATCGACGCTCCGCTGCCGTGGTTGGCCGATCCGAAGCTCGCGATGGTCGCCGTGATCGTGGCGAACATCTGGTACGGCGTGACCTTCTTCGCGATCATGATCCTCGCGGCTCTCCAGTCCGTGCCGGACGAGATGCTCGAGGCCGCGAGCCTCGACGGCGCGGGAAAGCTGCGTCAGCTGTTCTCGGTGATCATCCCGTACATCCGCATGACGCTGATGCTTACCGTGCTGCTGCGCGTGATCTGGATCTTCAACTTCCCCGACATCATCTGGGCGATGACCAGGGGCGGGCCGGCGCACCAGACCCACATCATCACCACCTGGATGATCAACTACACCCAGCAGGGCAACTACGGCATCGCCAGCGCGATCGGCCTGATCGTCGTCGGGTTCCTGTTCGTGTTCTGCGCCTTCTACCTGATGGCGATGAGGAGGGCGAACCGATGAGCGACACCGCACAGATGGTCCTTCCGACCGGCACGAGACAGCGGCCGATCGGACGTGCAAAGAAGAAGGTCTCCGGTCTCGGCATCCTGCGCTTCGTCGGGCTCGCCGTCTGGCTGCTGATCACGCTGTTCCCGCTGTACTGGATCGCGCTGAC
Organism: Microbacterium shaanxiense; assembly: GCF_054779995.1. Lineage (NCBI taxonomy): Bacteria > Bacillati > Actinomycetota > Actinomycetes > Micrococcales > Microbacteriaceae > Microbacterium > Microbacterium shaanxiense. Next base: position 403,503 of record NZ_BAAGXE010000003.1, read on the forward strand.
CTCGTTCAAGGCCCCGGCCACGGTCAACGTGTACCCGATCGAGTACTGGCCGAGTCAGCCGTCGATGCAGAACTACGCCAACCTGTTCGAGACGAGCAGCTTCGGGGTGTTCCTGGCGAACTCCGCGATCGTGGCGCTGGTCGCCGGTGCCACGAGCACGTTCATCGCGCTGCTGAGCGCGTTCGTGATCGCGCGCTTCGAGTTCCGCAGCAAGGGCGCGGTGCTGATCGCGTTCCTGCTCACGCAGATGATCCCCGCGTTCATCGCGCTCGGTCCGCTGTACTCGATGATGGCCGACCTCGGACTCGTCGACAACAAGTTCGGACTGATCCTCGTCTACGTGGCGATCTGCATCCCGTTCTCCACCGTGATGCTGCGCGGGTTCTTCGAGAACGTGCCAGTGGCGCTCGAAGAGGCGGCGATGATCGACGGATGCTCGCGCCTCGGTGCACTGTTCCGGGTGCTCGTGCCGGTCATGACCCCCGGCATCATCGCGGCGTTCATCTTCAACTTCGTGAACTGCTGGAACGAGCTGTTCCTCTCTGTCGTGCTCATGCACTCCGAAGAGAACCGCACCGTGCCCGCCGCGCTGAACGGCTTCATCTCGACGTTCAACGTCGACTGGGGTTCGATGTCGGCGGCCGCCGTCGTCACGATCCTGCCGACGATGGTGCTGTTCGCCCTCGCGAGCAAGTGGATCGTGCAGGGCCTGACGGCCGGCGCCGTGAAGGAGTGAGTGTTGAGGCGCCGGCGACGGCGCCTCAACACTCACAGCAGTTCGCGATACTCCCGCCACGCGTCCCCGAGTCGCCGGATGCCCTCGGTGAGCACGGCATCCTCGGCGGTGAACGGTATGCGGATGTGATCGTCGGGAGAGGCGCCGGCAGCGAACTCCGCGCTGCCGGCGACAGCGACGCCGTGCACGGCGGCGATGCGCGCCAGGGCGTCCGCTGATCCGACGGGCAACGCCGCCCAGAGCGCGAGTCCGCCGAGGGGCTCGCGGAACGTCCAGTCCGGCAGGTGCTCCGCCATGAGGCGGATCAGCAGCCGCAGTCGCTCCTGATGCGTGGCGGAGACCTCCCGCCGCAGTTCGCCCGCGTGCTCGAGCAGATCGCTCGCGAGCAGTTGAGCGGGAACACTCGTGGACTGGTCGGCCAGTTGGCGCGCACCGCGCAGCCGACGTACCAGCACCGGATCGGCACGCAGCCATCCGACCCGCAGCCCCGCCCACGCCCACTTCGAGACGGATTCGACGACGATCACCGGAGCGTCCGGCCGCTCCGCGGCGAGCGTGGGCGGCACGACGCCGTCGAACGATATCCCGGCCACGACCCTGTCCTCGACGATCGGCACGCCGTACTGCGCCGCGAGATCGGCGATGCGCGTTCGCGCGGCCGCAGGCAGTCGCGTGCCGGTCGGGTTCTGATGATGTGGATTCAGGGCGACCAGCGCCGGACGCATCCGCGCCATCGCCACCTCCAGAGCAACGACATCGATCCCGTCGTCTCCCATCACGATCCCGTGCACGCTTCCCCCGCGCAATCCGACCGTGTCGGTCACACCCGGCCAGGTCACCTCCTCGGCGAGGACGACATCGCCGGGGCCGACGAGTGCATTCACGACCAGGCTGATGGCCTGCTGTGCACCGTGGGTCACCAGGATCTGCTCGGGTGCGGTGACAGTGCCCTCAGCCGTCAGCAGGTCCGCGATCTGCTGACGCAGCATCGGGAACCCGGCCGGGTCCGTCTCCGGGCTCAGTGCGAGATCGAGACGCGGCTGATGCGCGCGGATGATCGCGACGGCCGCAGCGGGGATCTGCGGAACAGTGCGCAGCAGATCGATCGCGTCCGGCAACGCCGAGAAGAGCGCCTCGCCGCGCCCGCCGCGCCCGCCGTCACGCGTGCGCCCGGTGGACGAGCCGGCGATGCGCGTGCCACTGCCCTGGCGGCGTTCGACTGCGCCCTCCTCGGCGAGCACCGCATACGCAGACACCACGGTCCCGCGAGAGACCGCGATCGCCGCCGCGAGCGTGCGTTCGGCGGGCAGGCGATCCCCAGGACGCAGCTCTCCCGTCTCGGCGAGGGAACGGATCCGTTGCGCGAGTTGCGCCGACAGCGTCCCGTCGCCATGCGCCCAGCGTCCGAGCCTGGCGGCCAGGGCTGCGGAATCGACCAAGTCCGTCCGATGGTCCACCAGCCGTTGATTGGCCCTGTCGCCTGCGCTCATGAGAGTTCATTCTGGTCCAATGAGCCACTCGAGCGCAGATGTTTCACCATTCATTGGGCCAATCTCGGATGATTGGACCATCGAGGAACTGCTGGATTGGTTCGCAGAAGATGACCACCGCCTCAGCGACGACAGCCTGCGGACACCGCTGCTCATGGTCGAGGAGGCGCTCACCGGACAGCCCTGGGCGCCCACGGCTGATGCGTCCTTCCGTGGCATTCGCGCGTCGCGCTCACCCGGGATCGTCAGCCTGGTGCGATCGATCGCCATGCACTCCCGTGCTCACCCCGCGATGCGCGCGTACACCCTGGCGGAGGTCGTCTCCCGGGCGAACGCTCGCCTGGTCGGCGCCGAGATCAGTGGCGCCTGACGACGCTCGCCGGTCACGCGAGGACGGCGGCGCCCGAACGGCCCGACGTGCGCTCGACGAGCATCTCGCCGAGCGCACTGATCTCGGCGGCGAGGAGATCAGGGTCCTTCGTGTCGGACTCGTACACGTAGGTCGTGGACCCGTGCGTCGCGCCGCAGTAGGACACGATCCCTCTCTCGATCTGCGTGCGCACGGTCTGCGGGATCCCATGGCGCTCGAAGCTCGCCGCATCGTCGCCCGCGACGATGACCAGATGGACCGTGAGTCGATCCAGCATCCCGAACTGGGTGGCACCCGGCGTCGCGTCGTACGCCCACCCGCCGACGAACACGCGGTCGATCCAGCCCTTGAGCAATGCCGGCATCGACCACCAGTACATCGGGAACACGAGGATCAGATGGTCGGCACGATCGACGCGTTCCTGCTCGGCGACCACCTCTGCGGGCACGTCTCCCCTGCCGCGGTAGAGCGCAAGATCGGCCTCCGAGAACCTCGGATCGAAGCCCTCGGCCGCGAGGTCGGCGAACTCGACGTCACCACCGGCCCCGCGGATCGCGTCGAACACCGCGCGCGCGGCGCCGTGGGTCAATGATTCGCGATCAGCATGCGAGACGACGACAAGACTGCTCATGGACTTCCTCCGGTATGGTTGTTGTGTACTAAACGTAGGTTACCGATAGTACATAAGATCAGGAGGGATCGGATGCCGCGACAGAGGCTGTCTCGAGAAGACAGGTACAGCCAGCTGATCGACGTCGCGTGGGCGCTGGTGCGCTCGGAGGGCGCGGATGCTCTCACCCTCGGCCGCCTCGCCGACCGCGCGGGCGTCGCCAAGCCGGTCGTCTACAGCCACTTCGCCTCCCGCGCCACCCTGCTGGCGGCGCTGTTCACGGAGTTCGACGATCGCCAGACGGCGATGCTCGAGGAGTACCTGGACGCCGCGGATGCGTCTCTGGACGGGCGCGCGAACGCCATCGCGGACTCGTACGTCGAATGCGCGCTCGCTCAGGGTCGGGAGCTGACCGGCGTGCTCGCGGCGCTGGAGGGCTCGCCTGAGCTCGAGCAGGTCAAGCGGGAGTCGGAACGCGCGTATTCGGAGCGATGCGGGGAGATCCTCGCGCCCTTCAGCGGGCCCGGGGGCGTCAGGCCCGCATCACTGACCGCCGTCTTCGGTGCCGCCGACGCCCTCTCGCAGGCCGCGGCGACAGCGGCGCTTCCCGCCGATCAGGCGAAGCAGGAACTCTCCGCGCTGATCGTCACAGTCGTCGGCAGGGGCTGATCCGCCTCGCCCGTCGGTCAGGTGGCCTGCGCGGCCGATTGCTCGGTGACGATCCGGGCGCGGTCGCGGAAGCCCTCCGCGGTGACCTTGTCGAGCGCCACCTGCTTGCGGATCGCGGCGGTCCGCTCGTACAGCGTCGGCTCGCCGAAGCTCGTGAGCACCTTCACGAGTACGGGGAGCAGTTCGATCATGAAGAACAGGGCGGCGATGAGCCAGTGCGCCCAGAGGATGGCCGGCTCCTTCTCGGAGAGGCGGTTCAGTCCGCTGATCTGGCTGAGCAGACCCGTCGCCCCTGCGTTGCCTCCCGCCACGGCATCCGCCCTCGCGTTGTACGCGGCGAGCGCCTGGTCGTAGCCCTCCCTCGCGGCGGGGAGCTGGGTCTGCGCCTGCTCGCGGTTCTGCGCCTCGGACGTCGAGGTGTTCTCCTTCGCCGCGGAACCGGCGGCTTCGAGATCGGCGTTCGCGTCGCGCAGCTGAGCAGCGAGCGCGTCGTACGTCTGCTGGGCCTGGGCAAGCTGCGCCTCGGCGGCGTCGGAGCTCGCGCCCTCGCCGTTCACGCCGGTGCAGCCGGGCACCGTGCCCGCACCCTCGCCGGTGAGCTCGCACTGGTACAGCGCCCGTGCCTGATCGATCACGGCCTGCTGGTCCGTCATCTTGGCGCCCAGGTCGTCGACCGTCGCCTGCGCGGCGGATTCGCTCGCAGAGGATGCGTCGGTGCCGGCCACGATGCCGGTGGCCGCCTGGTTCTCGAGCGTCGCGACGCGTTCGGATGCGGCATCCAGCGCCAGCTTCTCCGGGCCGGACTCCAGTGCCTCCTGGTCGGACTGCGCCTGGACGATGTTCGTCGCGGCGACCTCGCGGGAGATGTCGTTGTGGAAGATCTGCAGCACGAGCGGCTCCGCGACGACGAAACCGATGATCACGGCCATGATCACACGCGGGATCGCGAGCCCGATGAGCTTCCAGATGTTCCTCGTCGAAGTCATGGTCGAGGTGAGGAAGCGATCGAGGTTGAAGATGATGAGTGCCCAGATGATCGCCAGCGGCACCGCCAGCCAGATGATCGCCTGCACACCGGTCGTGAGCGCGAAGAGCATCGAGATCGCCGAGACCAGGGCGGTGCCGGCGAGCACGAAGAACATCTGCACGAAGCGCGAGGTCTCACCGGGGACGCGGTCGAGGATCTCTCCGTCGGCGCCGCCCAGGATCGCGAGGGTGCGCAGTCGCGAACCCGGCGTGCGGGGACGACGCGCGCGGCGAACGCGCGGGGCGCGCTCCGGCTTCACCCGCGTGGCGGCCGTCGGCGCGGCATCCGGCTCCGTCGGCACCGGGCGCTGCGGCGTGGCACCGATGAAGGGCTCATCGTCCGCGGAACCGGAGCGGTCGGCGTCCGTCGCGTCGTCGACGGAGGACGTGGATTCGGACCCGGTGGGCTCGAACTCACGCAGGAAGTCGAGGTCGTCGGTCGTGGCATCCGTGTCGCTGTCGAGGATGATCTGACCCTGCGAGTCGAAGCGACCCGGTCGATGGGCGGAGTAAGGCATCAGACAAACTTAGGAAAGCGTGCCTGTGGACTCGGTGCAAAACCCCTGCACGGCGCTCCCAGGAACGGATGCCGCGCAGCGATCAGATGAGCCGATCGACAGTCGCGCCGAACGCGGCCAGCGCGGCGTCGAGTGTCAGATGTCCGGCGGCCGAAAGGGTGCCGAGTCCGTGCACGAGACCCCAGAGTGCGGCGACGTCCTCCGGCTCGTCGAGCCCGACGGCCCTCGCGGCGGTGGCCAGCACCGTCTCCAGTTCATCGATGAGTGGCGCCATCGTCTCGGTCGGAGAACCCGGCACGCAGACGGTCGGATCGTAGATGACGTCGAACGAATTCGGGTGCTCGGCCGCGAAGCGGATGTATGCACCCCCCGCCTCCACGAGTGCCGCACGTGGGTTGCCGGCCTCTGCTCCCCGACGAACGGTGTCGACGAGTTCCGTCATGCTGCGCTCGGCGAGAGTCTTCAGCAGACCTCGCCGGTCGGTGAAGTGGTGATAGGGCGCGTTGTGGCTCACGTCGGCTGCGCGCGCCACTTCCCGAAGACTGATCTCAGCGGCCGGCATCCGCTCCAGCAACTGCATGGCCGCAACCTCGAGTGCGTGCGCAAGGTCACCGTGGTGATAGCCGGTCTTCGAACTTGACATGAGCAACATTGTCTCTTATCTTGACAGTGTCCACAACCTAGACAGTGTCAAGATAGGAATTCCCCATGCCCTCCGCTCTCGTCATCGACGGCCACCCGGACGCCGAATCCCTCACGTCCTCCCTCGCGCAGCGCTACGCCACCGGTTACGGGGATGCTCGGCTGCTCGCGCTTCGCGACCTCGAATTCGATCCGCACATGCGGTTCGGCTATCGACAGCGCATGCCTCTGGAGCCCGACCTCGCAGACGCGAAGCGGGCCATGCAGGAGGCGAAGACGATCATCATCATGACCCCGCTCTGGTGGGGATCGGTGCCGGCGCTGCTCAAGGGGTTCTTCGATCGCGCCCTGCTGCCTCAGCAGGAGTACCGGTACAACGACCACGGAGTCCCGGAGGGGCTGCTCAAGGGACGACGCGGACGGATGCTCCTCCTCGCCGACACCCCGTGGTACGCGGCTCCCGTCCTCGGACTCCCCGCCGTCACGCACGTCGCGAAGAGCACGATGAAGCTCTGCGGCGTCCGGCCCTTCACTGTGCAGCGCCTGCTCGGCGTCAAAGGTGCCGACGACGCCAAGATCGCGAGGTGGCTCGACGGCGCGGAGCGCACCGGGGCGTCAGATGCGCGGAGAGACGTCGACCGGCCGACGCCTCAGGCCATCGCCGCCGAGGCGGCCTCGTCCTCGGTCGTCGCGACGAGCTGACCGCACGCGCCATCGATCTCCTTGCCGCGGGTGTCGCGGAGCGTCGTCGGGACACCCGCGTCGTTGAGGCGGCGCACGAACTCGTTCGTGACCTCGCGGGTCGACGCCGTCCACACCGATTCGGGCGTCGGGTTCAGCGGGATCGGGTTCACGTGCACCCAGCCGCGCCCACGGGCATTGAGCTTCTCCGCCAGCAGGTCGGCGCGCCACGCGTGGTCGTTCATGTCCTTGATGAGTGCGTACTCGATCGAGACGCGACGGCCGGTCTTCTCGTAGTACTCGTACGCGGCATCCAGCGCCTCGTCGACCTTCCACTTCGAGTTCACCGGGATGAGCTCGTCGCGCAGGTGATCGTCAGGGGCGTGCAGCGACAGCGCGAACGTGACGGGGATGCCCTCGTCGGAGAGCTTGCGGATGGCCGGGACGAGGCCGACCGTCGACACCGTGATACCACGCGCGCTCATGCCGAGGCCGTGCGGCTGCTCCGCGACCATCGTGCGCACGGCATCCATCACGCGCTTGTAGTTGGCGAGCGGCTCGCCCATTCCCATGAAGACGATGTTGGAGACGCGCTCCATGCTGTGATCGTCGGCCTTCTTGCCGCCGAGGCCGCCCTCGGCGATCAGACGGTTCGCGCGGACGATCTGCTCGATGATCTCGGCCGACGACATGTTGCGGGTCAGTCCCGCCTGGCCCGTCGCGCAGAACGGGCAGTTCATGCCGCATCCGGCCTGCGAAGACACGCACAGCGTGATGCGTCCGGGGTAGCGCATGAGCACCGACTCGACGAGGGCGCCGTCATGCAGTCGCCAGAGGAACTTGATCGTGTCGCCCTTGTCGGTCTCGAGACGGCGCACCTCGGTGAGCAGCGGCGGCAGCATGCCGGCGACGAGCTCTTCGCGCTGCGCGGCGGGAAGGTCGGTCATCTCGGCCGGGTCGGACGTGTAGTGGGTGAAGTAGTGCGTCGACAGCTGCTTGGCACGGAAGCCGGGCAGGCCCAGCTCCTTGACCTTCTCGACGCGCTCTTCGACGGTGAGGTCGGCCAGGTGCACCGGCGGCTTGCCGCGCTTCGGGCTCGCGAACTGCAGCAGCGGACGCCCGCTCTCGTCCTTCTTCTGAGTCCAGCCTTCGGTACGGGGGCGCACCTGCGGGGCGGCACCCGTTTTCAGGCGTGCGGGACCCGTCGAGCGGATGCGGGAGGACTCAGTCATGCCTTCAAGGGTACGCGGTGGCGGGTGGGAAGCGGCTGGTGGCGAGAGGGCGGCCTCCTAGAATGGCGCGATGGAGATCCTGACCGTCCTCGGCGTCGTCATCGTGATCGTCGTCGTGATCCTGCTGGTGCGGCGCGCGCTGAGATCGATGCGCCCTGAGGTGCCCTCGATCCGACCTTCCGGGCAGAGCGCCCTCCCGTTCTCGGTGTCGCCGACGGTCGTGACGGCAGAAGCCGCGCATGAGGTCGAGCGTCTCCTCTCGCAGGGGCAGAAGATCCAGGCGATCAAGCTGCTGCGAGAGCAGACCGGGCTCGGACTCGCCGAGACGAAGAACCTCATCGACACCTGGCCGAACGCGATCACGGTCGCCCAGCATCGATTCGCCCCCTACGTCGCCTCGCCGACCGCGGCCGTGCCGCCGGTCGCCCAGGGAGTGCTGCCACCGGACGTCATCGCGCAGATCGACCATCTCGTCGCCGCCGATCAGAAGATCCACGCGATCAAACTCTTCCGAGCCGCGACCGGAGTCGGGCTCAAGGAGGCGAAGGACCGGATCGACGCGTGGGTTCCGCGCGGCGGCGCGCTCTGAACCTGTCACTACAGCCTGCGTGATGCACGAGAATGGAAGCATCACCGATCGAGGAGCTTCCATGACCGACCGCCTTGCCCGTGCCCGTGCCACCGGAGTCCTCGCCGTACTGCGTGCTCCCTCCCCCGAGCAGGCGCTCGATGCGGCGGAGGCGATCATCCGCGGCGGCGTCACCGGCATCGAGGTCACGTACTCCACCCCGGATGCTCCAGCCGTCATCCGCGAGCTCATCTCCCGGCACGGCGACGCGGCGTACGTCGGCGCCGGCACCGTCACCACCGTCGAGCAGGCGACGGCCGCGGCCGATGCGGGCGCCGAGTTCCTCGTGAGCCCAGGCACGCTGCCCGACCTCACCCGCGCCATGCTCGACACCGGCCGCGTCGTCATGACGGGCGCGATGACCCCGACCGAGGTCATGGGTGCGCTCGCTCTCGGTGTCGACGTCGTGAAGATCTTCCCCGCATCCCTCGGCGGCCCCGCCTACCTCGGCGCCCTGCGCGGACCGTTCCCCGACGCACCGCTCATGCCCACCGGTGGAGTGAAGCCCGATAACCTGACCGACTGGTTCGCCGCAGGCGCCGTGGCCGTCGGCGCGGGCGGCGATCTTGCGAACTCCGCGTCCATCAAGACCGGTGACTGGGCAGACCTCACCGCGCGCGCACAGGCGTTCGCGGCGGCACTCACCGCCGTCCGCGGCTGACCCTGGCCAGAGACGGTGGAGTGTGCACGTGAGACGGATGCTGCTGACCGTGCTGCTGCTCGCCGTGGCAGCCGCGACCGCCGCCTGCACGCCGTCGACCGAGGCTGAGGAGCCGGGTATGAACACCGACGCCGAACAGCGCCTGCTCGCTGCGGCATCCGCCGGCGACGACGATGCCGTGCGCGATGCACTCGAAGACGGTGCGGACCTGGAATCGCGAGGCGAGAACGGGATGACCGCGCTCATCGTCGCGACCAAGGCGAACCACGTCGACGTCGCACGCACGCTCATCGAGGCCGGCGCCGATGTGAACGCTCAGGACGACATCGAGGACTCCGCATTTCTCTATGCCGGCGCCCGCGGCCACGATGAGATCCTCCGGCTCACGCTCGAGAACGGCGCCGATCTGTCGAGCACGAACCGTTTCGGCGGGACGGCCCTCATCCCAGCGTCCGAACGGGGACTGCTGAGCACCGTGCGGATCCTGCTGGACGCAGGAGTGGACCCAGATCACATCAACAACCTCGGCTGGACGGCCCTGCACGAGGCGATCGTCCTCGGCGACGGGTCGGACGCCTACGTCGAGGTGATCGAAGCCCTGCTCGACGGCGGCGCCGATCCGACGATCGCGGACGGTGACGGCGCCTCGCCCCGCGAACTCGCCGCCGCCCGCGGCTACGACCGGGTCGTCGCCGTGATCGACGCGCACTGATGCCCGACCTCCTGCCCTGGGCCTGGGTCGTCCTCGCGATCGCCGCGCTCACGATCGGCCTCGCGAAGACCGCGATCCCCGGCGGCGGCATCCTGCCCGTGGCGCTGTTCGCGGCGGTGCTGCCGGCACGCACGTCGACGGCCGCCCTGCTGCTCCTGCTGATCGTCGGCGACATGTTCGCGCTGATCGCCTATCGGCGGCACGCGCACTGGCCGACCCTGTTGCGGTTGGCCCCCGCGGTCGTCGCGGGGCTTCTGACGGGTTTCGCCTTCCTCGCACTCGGAGACGACGGCATCGTGCGCCGCGCGATCGGCGTGATCCTGCTCGCCATGATCGCCGTGACGCTGTGGCGCCGGTGGCGTCGGCGAAGGACGGATGCCGCAGCGGCCGAGCACGGCGTCGTCGTGGCATCGACCTACGGCGCACTGGCCGGGTTCACGACGATGGTCGCCAACGCGGCGGGTCCGGTGATGTCGATGTACTTCCTCGCGATGCGCACGCCGGTGCAGGTGTTCCTCGGCACCTCGGCGTGGTTCTTCGCGATCGTGAACCTCGTGAAGGTGCCCTTCCTCGCGGGCATCGGCCTGTTCGACGGCCAGGTGCTGCTGATGGATGCCGTGCTGATTCCGCTCGTCGTCGTCGGCGCCCTCGTCGGGGTGCGCGTGGCGCGCCGGATGAAGCAGCGGGTGTTCGACGGGATCGTGATCACCCTCACGATCGTCGGCGCCGTCTACCTGCTGCTCTGACCCCCCACCCGGCGCGCGCCGGTCTCAGCCGAGGAAGATGTCCGGGAAGAGCCGGTCGTCCGGTGTGCCGGGTACTGCGGCATAGCCGGAGAAGTCGGTCACGCCGTCGGCCTCGAGCACGTCCTCCACGATCAGGCTCTGACCGGTGTAGTCGGCAGCGGTCTTCGTGAGGACGGCGTACGCGGCATCCGCATAGATCTGCGGCGTACGGCTCGCGGCCATCACCTTGTCACCGCCCAGTAGATTCTGCACCGCGGCCGTCGCGATCGTCGTGCGCGGCCACAGCGTGTTGGCGGCGATGCCGTCGGCGGCGAACTCCGCAGCGAGTCCGAGCGTGACCATGGTCATGCCGAACTTCGCCAGCGAGTATCCGGTGTGCGCACCGAGCCACTTCGGTGTGGGGTTGAGCGGCGGCGACAGAGACAGGATGTGCGGGTTCGACGACTCGCGCAGCTGGGGGATCGCGGCACGCGAGAGCATGAAAGTGCCGCGGACGTTGACGTCCTGCATGAGGTCGTACTTCTTCGCGCCGAGATCGAGTGAACGCGACAGGTCGATGACGCTGGCGTTGTTGATCACGATGTCGATGCCGCCGAACTCGCCCTGCGTCTTCATGACCGCCTCGGTGATGTCGTCGTCCTCGCGCACGTCGCCGACGATCGGCAGTGCGTTTCCACCCGCGGCCGTGATCTGCTCGGCGGCGGTGTGGATCGTGCCCTCGAGCTTGGGATGCGGGGTGTCGGTCTTGGCGAGCATCGCGATGTTCGCGCCGTCCGCTGCCGCGCGCAGCGCGATCGCCAGTCCGATGCCGCGGCTGCCGCCCGACATCAGGATCGTCTTGCCTGCGAGGTTGGTCATGCTGCTCCTTCTTGTGCGTTCAGTTCTACTTCGGTGCCATCCGGATCGCGCCGTCGAGGCGGATCGTCTCACCGTTGAGATAGTCGTTGTCGATGATGCTCATGGCCAGGGCGGCGTACTCGGCGGGTCGGCCGAGTCGCGCAGGGTAGGGCACCTGCTGCCCGAGGGACTCCTGCGCGGCTTCGGGCAGGCCGGCGAGCATCGGGGTCTCCATGATGCCCGGTGCGATCGTGCACACCCGGATGCCGTGGCGGGCGAGCTCGCGCGCGATCGGCAGCGTCATGGCGTGCACGCCCCCCTTCGACGCCGAGTACGCCGGCTGCCCGATCTGCCCGTCGAACGCGGCGACGGATGCGGTGTTGATGATGACGCCGCGATCGCCCGAGTCGGAGGGTTCGTTCTTCGCGATCACGGCGGATGCCTGCGAGGTGACGTTGAATGTGCCGACGAGGTTGATGCGGACCACGCGTTCGAAGTCCGCGAGTACTGCGGGCTTGCCGTCGCGATCGAGCACCTTCGCGGGTGGTGCGATGCCGGCGCAGTTCACGACGATGCGCAGCGGAGCCGCGGCGTTCGCGGATGCCGCGGCAGATGCGGCATCGTCGGGACTCGTGACGTCACCAGGGGCGAACGTGCCGCCCAGTTCTGCGGCCAGCTCCGCGCCCTGAGATGAAGGAAGATCGAGCAGCGTCACGTGCGCGCCGGTTGCGGCGAGCGCGCGGGCGGTGGCGAGGCCGAGGCCTGAGGCGCCGCCCGTGATCAGTGCTCCGGATCCCTGGACCTGCATGTGTTCTCCTTCGAACGGGTGTGCAACTCAGTTCCAGCATACGCAGTTCTCAGTTCCACCCTGGCGTCGCGGTGCGAACAGGTGTTGGGTGGAGGGTATGGAACTGCGTCGCAAGCGAGCCTACGACAACGCCGAGGCGGCTGACGGGTTCCGTGTGCTGGTGGACCGGCTGTGGCCGCGAGGCCTGGCGAAGGAAAGGGCTGAGATCGATCTGTGGGCCAAGGACACCGCTCCCAGCCCCGACCTGCGCAAGGCCTGGCACGCGGCATCCGACGATGACTGGGGCGTATACGCCGACCGCTATCGCGCGGAACTGGGGAATGAGACCGCACCCGCACTCGAAGAGCTCGCGGCCGAACTGAAGCAGCACGGAGTCGTCACCCTCGTCTACGCCGCACATGACGAGGAGCACAACCACGCGGTCGTGCTCCTGGCAGCGTTGCGGCCGCTGCTGTGACCGCACTTGCTTGTTCACAACTCCTCAAGTTTCGCTGACATGCGGTGCCCCCGGCGAACAAGTCGGCGTTCTGCAACCATTTCTTGGGGAGTTGTGGGCGCACCACCTCGTCACGACGACATGTATAACATGTATTCCATGTCAAAGACCAGTGGTGAGTTCGAGAGCTCTGAAGCCGATCACGCCCTCTCCGGCCCGGGCGGACGGATGTTCTACGGCGCCGTGACCGTCGGCGAGAGAGGTCAGGTCGTGATTCCCGCACAGGCCAGGCGTGACCATGACATCGCGCCGGGCGACAAGCTGATCGTGCTCGGTAGTCCGGACGGGTTGGCGCTCATGGGTGCTGATCGTCTGCTCGACCTCCTGGGCGACACGACGGTGCTCGCGGATCGGGTACGAAGAGTGGCACGGTCATGAGCCGCATCCTCTTCATGGGGCCCCACGGGCACGGGCACGTCACTCCGATGCTCGGCCTCGCCGAGGAACTCGTCACTCGTCGTCACGACGTCGTCTTCGCAGCTCCGGGCGAATATGAGAAAGGCGTCGCCGCGAGCGGTGCATATTTTCACCGCGTGCGGTCCGAGTGGGAATCACTCGATGCTGACTCGATCCCTCAGATGCATGGTCGAGAGATGGTCCGCGCCATGGGCCTGCTGCTCGACGAGACGAAGGCGATGGTCGCACAGCTCGCTGACCAGCCGCGCCCCGACCTCGTGGTCCACGACGGGACGCTCGGATGGTGGGGACGGATCCTGGCACACCGCTGGAACGTCCCGTCGGTCGAGACGTGGCCGAACTTCGTCGGGAACAAGCATTGGAACATGAGCCGCTATGTGCGGATCAACCCGTTCAGCCCGAGATTCCTCCTGACGATGCTCCGTATCGGCCGGTACATTCGTTCCGAGGGGATCCCGGACGTCGGCGCGTTCATGCAAGGACGTTTCGCGGCTGCGCGGATCGTGACGCTACCGCGGTCGTTCCAGCCGCGGGATGAGACCTTCCCCGACCACGATTTCGTCGGGCCCATCATCGCGGACCGATCGTTTCAAGGCGAGTGGAAGGCTCCCGCGCCGGGCGTGCCCGTCGTTCTCGTGTCGCTCGGGACGGCGTACAACAATCAGCCCGAGTTCTTCCAGATGGTCGCGGAGTCGGCGCGTGAGCGCCCGTGGCATGTCGTGATGGCGGTCGGCAACCAGGTCGACATGGATGGCTTCGGTGACCTCCCACCGAACGTCGAGCTGCACCAGCGGGTGCCCCAACTTGCCGTGCTGAAGCGCGCCCAGGCATTCGTCACCCATGTCGGAATGGGGAGCACCCTCGAATCCCTTGCCCTGAAAGTACCGATGATTGCTGTTCCGCAGATGGCGGAACAGCAGGCCAACGGTGACCGCATCCGCGACCTCGGTCTCGGAGAATCGCTCGGTCACACGGCGCTCACACCCGACGCGCTCTGGAATGCGATCGACCGCGTCTCGCGCGACGGGCAGATCGCACAGCGACTCGCCGACATGAGCGCCGAGATCGAGGCGTCGGGCGGCGCCAAGGCAGGCGCGGATGTCGTGGAGCGGATCCTCACGACATCGTCACGGAACTCACGGCGATAGGACTTGGGCATGATGACACCCTTACAGCGGCGCCTCACAGCACCACAGGTCAGGTGTCGCCTATCCGTTCAGTGCACCTGAGAGTCCTTCGCGGATGCTCGGCCAAGGTCCCGACGCGGCGTCCGAGCGACGAGCCATGGCGTAGCCCCAGGTCGCCAGGGCGAGCAGTGGTCCCCACAACCAGAACGGGAACATGAACAGGGACACGACAACGTCGCCGACGCTGCCGCCGCTCAGCGCGACCTCGATCGTCGGCAGTATCAAGTCGACGCCGCCGACGGTGAACAACGCCGCGACGATGGATGCCGGAACCACGGCGAGCGAGATCGGCACCGGGCGTCCCCCAAGACCTGCCATCCACCGCGGGAAGCGCTGACCCCATGGACGGATGAGCCCGAGTGTCAGCACGCCACCAGAGAGCATCGCAGCACCGAGGCTGAGCCCGATGAGAAGCGTGCCCGTTTCCTCGGCGAAATCGATCCCGCTTGGTGCAAGCAGAGGCCAGGGCGTCAGCCACGACGCCCGAGCGATCGAGTACGGCAAGGCGCAGCATGCGGCGACGACGGTGACCGCGGTGCGATGGCGAAGCAACCACTCGGCGAAGGAGCCGCGATGCGCAATCTCACGCATCACCGATCGAGTGATGAGGGCAACCGCTGCAATCAGATATACGACCGCGTACAGCAGCCAAGGGAGTTGTCGGACGAACGCGGGCCCGAGCCCGCCCACGACAGCTGCGCCCCTCAGCCCTACGAACACCCATGTCGCGATGGCAGCGATCACAGCGATCACGACCACACCCCACAAGGGATTGCGCCACACGAACAGCGCACTCAATACGACGACGCCGACGACGACGAACGCCACGAAGGAGTAGCCGGCGATCGGGATCAGCTCTCCGGGAGTCAGCAGAATCATGACGGCAGCGACGACGACGACCGCGATTCGCAGCACCATCGGCGCCTGACCGGTGCGCGTTGCGGCGGGCTCGAGCAGTCCGACGGCGAGGCCTGCGAGGCCGATAGCGAGGCCGAGCGTCGCCTCCACCGCGTCGGGAAGCACTCGCCCAGCAAGCCCAGGAGCCGCACCCTCTACCCAGTCAAGTGAGCCGGGGATGATGAGGCGGACGCCGCCGGCGATGGTCAGCACGGACGAACAGAGGACGACGACGAACGTCAGGAGACGATGGGTGCGCAAAGTCATGGCTTCACGGTACGAGCGCGGCACCGTCGCGAGCATCACCTACTGAGGTGGTCGTGCCTCACCCGCGCGAGTGAGCTTTCATTCGAGTTGTGAAGGCGACAATCAGGAAGATCGGGGCGATGACCGAGAGAATGGTCACGTGAGCATCCCCTCCACGCACATCGAAGTGCCGCAGCGCGTGCGCGAGCTCGCAGGTCGCGCGGCGCTCGCGCCCGTGTGGCACAACAACATCGGTGGGCTCACGTACCGCACCGACGATGGGCGCTTCATCAAGTACGGTCCCCTCGATGCCGAGGCGAACATGCGCGACGAGGCGGAGCGCATGCGCTGGGCCTCCCGGTGGACCCCGGTGCCAGAGGTCATCGAACAGGGAGAGGATGACACCCACGAGTGGCTTGTCACGGTCGCCGTTCCCGGCGAAAGCGCTGTCGTGGCCCGGTGGATCGCCGAGCCCGCAACAGCTGTGAGGGCCGTCGGTGAGGGTCTGCGCGCGCTGCACGATGCACTGCCGATCGGCGAATGCGCGTGGAGCTGGGGCGTACCCGCCCGAATCGGGAATGCCGAAGCCCGCGGCATTCGCGTACCCGAAGCACTGCACGAGGCGCCGGCCGTCGATCGCCTCGTCGTCTGCCATGGCGACGCGTGCGTACCCAACACCCTGCTCGACGCCGGCGGCCGCTGGCTCGCGCACGTCGACCTCGCCGCACTCGGCACCGCCGACCGCTGGGCAGACATCGCCGTGGCATCCATGAGCACGACGTGGAACTACGGCCCCGGGTGGGACGACGCACTCATCGAGGCGTACGGCCTCGAGCCCGACCGCGAGCGACTGGCGTACTACCGCGACCTGTGGAATGCGACATGACGGCTCATCCGATCATGTTCGAAGATGACGACCCGCTGCTGGCACGGGTCCGAGCCCTCGCGCTGGCCCTTCCCGAGGCCGCGGAGAAGATCAGCCACGGACGCCCGGCGTTCTTCACGCAGAAGGTGTTCTGTTACTTCGGCGGCTCCGTCCGCATCGATCAGGAGTGGGTCGCCCACGATGCGGCGATCATGGTGCGCCCCGACCCCGACGACGATCCGGCACTCCGCCAGGATCCGCGATTCTGGGTGCCGGCGTACCTCGGGCCCTCGGGCTGGCTCGGGATCGACCTCGACGACGACACGGACTGGCGGGAGATCGCCGAGCTCATCGACGCATCATTCCGCGTCACCGCGCCTCGGCGACTCGTGCGCGAGCTCGACGAACGCTGAGAGCGACGTCCAGCGCTACACATTTCGACATCCGCGTCATCGATCGATGTAGCGGATGCCGAAACATGTAGCGGATGGTCGTGGAAAGAGAGGGTCTCAGCTCCAGACGAACCGGAACGTGCCGAGCAACACCGCCGCAGCCAACGCGAGCGCCATGATCACCGCGCCCCCCAGCAGCGCGACTCCGTCGCGGGCGTGCAGACGCGACGGCCGGGCCCAGGTGCGCGGGATGCCGGAGCCGAAGCCGCGCGCCTCCATCGCCATGGCCAGTTTCGTGCCGCGCCTGACCGCGAACACCAGCAGCACGAATGCCATCGAGAAGAACCGCCGGAGCGCACCTCGATCACCGACGCCGCGCGCGCGGCGGGCGAGCCCCATCGTGCGCCAGTCGTCGAGGAACAATCCCAGCATCCTGGTGCCCGCGAGCACGCCGAGCACGAATCTGCTCGGCAGCTTCGCGACCTGGGCGAGGGCGTCCGCGAGCTCGGTCGGGTCGGTGCGCCCGAACAGCAGGATGGTCGGCAGCCCCAGAGCGACGATCCGCAGGCTCACCGCGAGGGCCAGTTGCACCGAATCCGCACTGATCGTCGCGAATCCGAAGCTCCAGTAGATGCGTCCGGCCGGCTCCGCGTACAGCAGCATGCTGAGGCCCGCGATCGGCGCGAAGAAGACGAGCGGCAGCATGCGGCGCAGCACCGTCGACAGCCGCATCCCTGTCAGCGGAAGGCAGAGGAGCTGCAGTCCGATGGCGACGACGCCGCTCACGACGTCGATCGACGCGAACAGCGGCACCGACAGCAGCAGGGCGAGCACGACCTTCGTCACCGGGTTCACCCCGTCGAGCCACGCGCGGTGCAGCGTCTCCCCGATATCGACAGCAGTGCTCATGCGGCGGGCTCCAGAGAGATGCGGTGTCCGCCGAGGTGCTGGATCACACCTTCATCGTGCGTCACGGCGACGACCGAGGTGCCGGAGGCGACCTCCTCCTGCAGCAGGGCGACCAGCTCGATCCAGCCCCTCCGATCCTGACCGAAGGTCGGCTCGTCGAGCACGATCACCTCGGGGGACGCCGCGAGCACGGTCGCCACCGACAGCCGACGCTTCTGCCCTCCTGACAGCGTGAACGGATTCGCGAGGGCGAGGTGCGACAGGTGCAGGCGATCGAGCAGCCCGTCGACGACGGATGCGGTGCGTGCATCATCCCAGCCCAGCGCCTTGGGTCCGACGCCGAGCTCGTCGCGCAGCGTCTGAGTGAGGAACTGGTGCTCCGGCTCCTGGAACACCGTGCCGATGCGGGTGAGCAGCTCGCGCGATGTCCACCGGATCGGGCGGCGACCGCCTCGGCCGGCGAGCGAAGGGGCGGCGACGACCTCACCCGCATGCTCGGCGATCAGACCGGCGAGCGTGAGCGCGAGCGTCGACTTGCCGACACCGTTCGGGCCGGTGATCACTGTCGCACGCGCCTTCGGCACGTGCACGTCGAGCGCGGACTGGACGACGGTGCGCGGGGTGCGGGCGATCGCGAGACCGCTCGCCGAGAGCACCGGCTCGCCCGCGGCGGGAGCGGCGGCGAGCACAGGCAGATCGAGCCTCTCGTCCGGCACCCACACGCCGGCCTCCGCGAGCACTCGACCGTGCTCGGCGAAGACCTGCGCGGGCGCCCCGTCGGCGAGCAGTCCTCCATCGGCGCCGAGGACGATGACCCGCGTCATCAAGTCGACCCACACCGGAGTGCGGTGTTCGACGACGATCAGGGTCGCGCCGGTGGCATCGACGACGCGGCCGACGCTCGCCCGCACCTCGGCGATGCCCTCCGGATCCAGATTCGCGGTCGGCTCGTCGAGCAGCAGCAGCCCTGGCCGCATCGCCAGCACACCGGCGAGCACCAGCCGCTGCTTCTGTCCGCCGGAGAGCTCCTTCGTCGGACGGCGCAGCGGCACCTCGAGACCCACTGCCTCGAGCGCCTCGGCCACGCGTGCGGGGATCTCGGATGCCGGGACGCCGAGATTCTCGCATCCGAAGGCGACATCGTCGCCGACCTTCGACAGCACGATCCCGGCATCCGGATCCTGCATGACGAGCCCCGCCTGCCCGCGCCGCGACTCGGGAGCCGCACCGTCGACCAGAAGCGAGCCGGTCCTGTCACCCTCGTCGGCGTCGCCGAGCACCCCGGCGAGGCCCGCGAGCAGAGTCGATTTGCCCGCCCCTGATGCGCCGAGCAGCAGGACGCGCTCTCCGGGCTCGATCGTGAACGAGACGTCGCTGACCGCGGCGCGTTTGCGCCCGGCGTAGCGCCACCCCCAGCCCACAGCCTGCACACGGGCCGGGGTGGCAGCGGTCATGCTCAGACCTCGCGCGCGAGTTCTCGCCCTGCAGCGAAGCGGCTGAGCGCTCCCGTCTTCGCCAGTGCGCGCACGAGCAGCCAGCCGACGACGCCAGCGAGAATCGCACCCGAGATCGCGACGCTGGTGAGGTAGATGGCGTTGAACTCGAACGACTTGAGAATGTTCGGCGAGCTGCCGTAGAACAGCTCGAACACCCAGGCCGCCGCTCCCGCGCCGACACCGGCGAGGGCCGCGACCCCGAGGCCGAACCGGCGGTACAGGAACAGCGCGAAGATCAGTTCGGCGCCGAGGCCCTGCACGAGACCGGACAGGACCGTGGAGACGCCCCAGACGTTGCCGATCAGCATCGACACGATCGCTGCGACCACCTCGACGACCAGAGCTGCCCCCGGCTTGCGGATCACGAGTCCGCCGATGACTCCGCCGATCAGCCAGATGCCGACGGCGACGCCACCGAGCCCGGGGGTCACCGCATCCGCAGCGCCGAACCAGGCGCCGCCGACGACGTTCCAGCCCCAGAACAGCAGACCGACCGCGACACCGAGGACTGCGGCGACGACGATGTCGACGACGCGCCAGCGCCAGGGATTGGCACCGGTGCCGTTCGATACGGCATCGGGCGTGCGTGTAGACGTGCTCATTTGAACTCCTCCCTGCGCTGGCATGACCCAGATCAGGTTCGACGGTCGAAGCGCTTGTCGCTCCCTCTCAGCCCGGCTCGCCGGACTCCCGTGGTTGTGCAGACGATCTTACCCAGGTTCGAAAGCCCCCGCACCGTCTCCCGCGGTCGCACTGCTCCGCAGCGGTGAGCCCCGCGCCCACGCACGGATTCGCACCGGATTCGATACCGTAAACAAGTGACGATCGATGACGCGACGCCCGATATCGGGGCGCTCACCCGGCGTGAGCTTCGTGCGACCACGGGTGCCACGGGCACCGTGGCCCCGCCGACCCTGCCGTTCAGCGACACCGCGGACGCCTCCGTCGCGGATGCGTCGACCGTTGATCACGTGGCGGAATCCGCGGAAACGCACGCGAACGCGGCAGCTTCTGAAGAGTCGGTCCCCGACGACTCCCCCCTTGACGACATCGAGACGATGACCGACGCGGACTCCACCGTCGCCGCGATCGAGGATCGCCCTTCGAACGCCGCGCAATGGGCCGACGACGAGCAGACGGCGACGGCGTTCACCTGGCTCGACGTCGACGCCGTGGACGAGGCCACCCGTCCTGCCGATCTCGATACCGTAACGATGCGCGAGACCGGACCCGATCTGCTCGCTGATGCACCGCTGCGCCCCGCGCTGCTGCACGCACGCTGGCTGGTGCCGCTCGGCACCCTCGCCGCACTCGTGGTGGCCTACGCGGCGACCGTGCTGCTGTGGCCGCTGCACGAGGTCCCCCCGACCGTGGAAGCCGTGGAGCTCCAGACGATCGCTTCAGAGGTCGCGGCGCCCACCTGGCCGGCCGCGGGCAGCGCCGCCATCAGCGTCGCCGGCGTCTCGTCCGCTTCTTCCGCCGCGGACGCCGTGTCGATCGCCAGCGTGACGAAGGTCGTCACCGCACTGATGGTGCTGGATCGTCTGCCGTTGCAGCTCGGCGAGCAGGGCCCCGAGTTCGCGTTCTCGTACAGCGACAACGTGGAGTACTGGGACTACCGTCGCGGCGATCAGTCCGCACTCGACGTGCCCGTCGACGGCGTGCTGACCGAGTACCAGATGCTGCAGGGCACGTTGCTCGGCTCCGCCAACAACTACATCGATCGCCTGGCCCGTGAACTGTGGGGATCGGATGCGGACTTCGCCGACGCCGCAGCCACATGGCTCACGGAGCGCGGGCTGTCCGGCATCACGATCGTGACGCCTTCTGGCTTCGACGAGGGCAACGTCGCCACGCCCGAAGGGCTGCTGCGCCTCGGGGAGTACGCGATGCAGAACCCGGTCTTCGCGGAGATCGTCGGTACGGTCTCCGCCGACATCCCGGGCGCGGGCGTCGTCACGAACACGAACGGCATGCTCGCCGATCCCGGCGTCGTCGGCATCAAGACGGGAACCCTCGAGGGCTGGAGCATGCTCACCGCGAAGGACGTGACGGTGGACGACACGACCGTGCGCCTGTACGCGGCGGTCCTGAACCAGGGCAGCGACGAGGAGCGCCTCGCGGTGACGCGGTCGCTGTTCGCCGAGGTCGAGAAGACCCTGCAGGACACACCGCCCGCCGTTCCGGCCGGCACCGTCGTCGGTGAGGTCGAGACGCTGTGGGGCGCGCGCGTCGACCTCGTCACCGACGAGGACGCCACAGTGCTGCTGTGGAACGGCGCATCGGCGGAAGCCGGTGCGGCGCTCGCACTGAGTGAGGAGCGCGCCGCGGGGGATCGGGCGGGCACCCTCACCGTCAGCGGTCCCGTCAACGCCTCCGAAGTCGGTGTCTCACTCGCGGACGAACTGTCCGGGCCGAGTCCGTGGTGGCGGCTCACCCATCCGCTCGAGCTCCTCGGCGTCGTGGCCGACTGACGAAGCAGCCGGCCACGACGATCGGGCTCAGGCTCCTGCCTGCTCCTCGGCCTCGGTGTCGCCGCTCGCGACCGACACGGTGTCCGGCGCGTCGGCGTCACCGGTGACGACCACGGGGGTCGTGCCCGTCATGGCCTCCTCGGCATCGATGTCGGTCGCCGCCTGCTCGAACTGCGACTGGTACAGCCGCCAGTAGGCGCCCTGCGCCGCGATGAGCTCTTCGTGCGTGCCCTTCTCGACGATGTCGCCGTGCTCCATCACGAGGATGAGGTCGGCGTCGCGGATGGTCGACAGACGGTGCGCGATCACGAACGACGTGCGTCCCTGTCGCAGCGCGGCCATGGCGTGCTGCAGCAGCAGCTCGGTGCGGGTGTCGACCGCACTGGTCGCCTCATCGAGGATGAGGATCGACGGCTTCGCCACGAACGCGCGTGCGATGGTGATGAGCTGCCGCTCGCCGGCCGACACGTTGGCCGCGTCCTCTTCGAGGACGGTCTCGTACCCGTCGGGAAGCGCGTGCACGAAGCGATCGACGTACGTCGCCTTCGCCGCCTCCAGCACCTCCTCGTCGGTCGCCGATGCGCGGCCGTAGCGGATGTTCTCCAGGATGGATCCCGCGAACAGCCACGGATCCTGCAGCACCATGCCCGTGCGCGAGCGCAGCTCCGACCTGGTCACCTCGGAGATGTCCTGCCCATCGAGCAGGATGCGACCACCGCTGAGCTCGTAGAAGCGCATGATGAGGTTCACCAGCGTGGTCTTTCCCGCGCCGGTCGGACCGACGATCGCGACCGTCTGCCCCGGCTCCACCCGGAACGAGAGGTCGTTGATCAGCGGACGCTCCGGCGTGTACGAGAACGAGACGTTCTCGAACTCGATGACGCCCTTACCGTGTTCGAGGGCGGGTGCGTCCGCGTCATCCGGATCCTGCTCATCAGCGTCGAGGAAGTCGAACACGCGCTCAGCCGATGCGGTGCCGGACTGCACGATCGCCGCCATACCACCCAGCTCACTGAGGGGCTGCGTGAACTGCTGCGAGTACTGGATGAACGCCTGCACGTCGCCGAGACGGAGCTGCCCGCTCGCGACCATCAGACCACCGAGCACGGCGATGCCGACATAGGTCAGGCTGCCGACGAAGGTCATGGCCGGCATGATGATGCCCGACAGGAACTGCGCCTTGAAGCTCGCCTGGAACAGCTCCTCGTTCTCGACCTGGAACTTGTCGAGCGCATCCTTCTCGCGGCCGTAGACCTTCACCAGCGCGTGGCCGGAGAACGCCTCCTCGACGCGGGCGTTGAGGCGACCGACCTTGCGCCACTGCGATCCGAACGCCTTCTGCGAGCGCGGACCGATGACGCCGAAGATCACTCCCATGAGCGGCAGCGCGACCAGGGCGACCAGCGCCAGCTGCCACGAGATCGAGAACATCATCACCAGCACGCCGATCACGGTGAGCACCGAGGTCAATGCGCCGGAGAGCGACTGCTGCATCGCCGTGGTGATGTTGTCGATGTCGTTCGTGACGCGCGAGATCAGCTCGCCGCGCTGCACCTTGTCGAAGTACGAAAGCGGCAGGCGATTGATCTTCGCCTCGACGGACTCGCGCAGGCGCCACATCGTGCGCACCATGATGACGTTGATCACGTAGCCCTGGATCCAGCTCAGCAGCGCGGCACCGATGTAGATCGCGAGCACGGCAACGATGATCCAGCGCAGGCGCTCGAAGTCGATGCCGGCGCCGACCTGGAAGTCGGTGAACGCCGCGACCATGTTGGCGAAGTCGTCCTGACCCTGCGATCGCAGGATCTCGACGACCTGCTCCTGCGAGGTGCCCGCCGGCACGCCGCTGTCGCCGAGGGTCTTGGAGATGAAGCCCTCGTAGATGATGTTGGTGGCTTCGCCGAGCACCTTCGGCGCCGCGACCGTCAGCACGACGCCGATGGCACCGAGGATCGACACGAAGACGAACCACAGCGCTGACGGCTTCAGCAGACCGATCATCCTGGCGAAGCTCTTGCCGAAGTTGTCGGCCTTGCCCGGCGCGACCGCGTCCCAGTCGCCCGAGTTCAGCCTGGCCTGCTCGGCGAGTTCGGCCTCGTACTGCTCTTCTGCGGTGAGCTCACCCGCGACTCCCTGCGCCGTGCTGGTCGGAGCCTCGGCATACGGCTTCTTCTGGTCGCTCATGCGTCCACCCCCAGCTGCGATTCGACGATCTCTCGGTATGTGTCGTTCGTGGCGAGCAACTCGTCGTGGGTGCCGACTCCGACCATCGTGCCGCCGTCGAGCACCACGATGCGATCGGCATCCATGATGGTCGACACGCGCTGTGCGACGACGATCTTCGTCACCCCTGGCAGCTCACGCCACAGCGCCTGCCTCAACCTGGCGTCGGTCGTGAGATCGAGCGCCGAGAACGAGTCGTCGAAGATGAGGACCTCGGGCTGGTGCACGATGGCCCTGGCGATCGCGAGCCGCTGACGTTGTCCTCCGGAGACGTTCGTACCGCCCTGCGCGATGCGCGAATCGAGGCCGTCCGGCATCTCTTCGACGAAATCGCGACCCTGCGCGATCTCGAGCGCATGCCAGAGCTCTTCGTCGGTCGCCTCCTCCCGCCCGTAACGCAGGTTCGACGCCACGGTTCCGGTGAACAGGAACGGACGCTGCGGCACCAGGCCGATGCTCTTCCACAGCGCGTCGACGTCCGCCTCGCGCACGTCGGTGCCGTTGACGCGCACCGAACCGCCTGTGACGTCGAACAGCCGCGGGATCAGCGAGACGAGCGTGGTCTTCCCCGCTCCGGTCGAGCCGACGATCGCGACGGTCTCCCCCTTGTTCGCGCCGAACGATACGCCGGACAGCACGGGCGAGTCGGCACCGGGGTAGGTGAACTCGACGTCTTCGAGCATCACCGTTCCAGGAGCGGTGAAGTCGACGACCCCGTTCTCTGGACGGTGCATGCTCGACTCGGCGTCGAGCACTTCGCCGACGCGCTCTGCGGAGACGGCGGCGCGCGGGATCATCATGGCCATGAAGCTCGACATGATGACGCCCATCATGATCTGGCCGATGTACTGCATGAAGGCGAACAGCGTGCCGACCTCGACGTTGCCCGCGTTGATCTCGACACCGCCGAACCAGATGACCCCGACCACTGTCACGTTGAGGATCAGCATGAACAGCGGGAAGAGCAGCACGAAGAGCGACCCGATCTTGCGGCCGAGGATCATGAGCTCGGTGTTGGTCTCGCGGAAGCGCTCTTCCTCGATCGGCTCGCGCACGAACGCCCGCACGACCCGCACGCCGGTCAGCTGCTCGCGCATGACGCGGTTGATGGCGTCGAGCTGATTCTGGTTGCGCCGGAACAGGGGGACCATGCGGCCGATGACGAGAACCGCGGTGATGAGCAGCGCGGGCACCGAGACGGCGATCAGCCAGCTCAGCCCGACGTCCTGCTGCACCGCCATGATGATGCCGCCGATGGCGAGCAGCGGCGCGGTGACGAACATGGTCGCGCCCATCATCGCCAGCATCTGGACCTGCTGCACGTCGTTCGTGTTGCGCGTGATCAGCGACCCGGCGCCGAATTGCGACACCTCGCGCTCCGAGAAGCCGCTGACACGGGAGAAGACGTCGGCGCGGATGTCGCGGCCGACGCTCATGGCGGCCTTCGCCGCGAAATATGTGGCGATGATCGAGCAGACGATCTGGCCGAGCGACACGAGCAGCATGAATGCGCCGGTGCGCCAGATGTAGCCGGTGTCGGCCTGGGCGACGCCGTTGTTGATGATGTCGGCGTTGAGCCGGGGCAGGTAGAGAGTGGCGAGCGCGCTGGCGAACTGGAACAGCAGTACGCCGACGAGGAGCCATCGGTATTTGGAGAGATAGCGGACGAGGAGTTTTCCGAGCATGAAAGTGTCCTTGTGAAAGAGGGCCGAGACAGCCACAGAACAGAGTGCCACGAAGTTCGGACATTGCACACGACGAATGCGGATTATCCGCTCAGGGCGAACGATCCGCTGATCATGGGCACATTCTGCACCGCGTCCAGCAACGCGCGACGGTCGGTTCAGCCGAAGAGAGGCACCTCGGGGACGTACGCGCGTGCTGCGGCGCCGGCATCCGGTCCGAGCTCGGCGATGGTGGCCGGTCGCCACTTCGGCGAACGGTCCTTGTCGACCAGCTGCGCGCGGATACCCTCGACGAGGTCCGGGTGATGGGTCCCGAACCACAGCACGCGACGGTACTCGCCGATCAGCGCGGCCCGCAGGTCGCCCTCTCGCGCCTCGCGGACGGCGTCGAGTGTGACGGCGACCCCGGTGGGTGAGAGTTCGGCCAGCGTCGCGGCAGTCGCGCCGGCCGCGTTCTCGGTCCGCTCCGACAGTCGCTGCACGACCTCGCCGATCGTGTCCGCGGAGAACACCTCGTCGATCCACGCGCGCTCGTCCGCGAGGACGGAGCGCTCCGGCGTCTCGTCGAACAGCAGCACGAGCTCGGACGGGCTGGTCGGGTCGGCGCGCTTGCCGAGGGCCTCGCGCAGCTCGTCGAGATGGGCGGACGGCACGTAGTAGTCCGCGAAGCCGGCGTAGACGGCATCCGCTCCCGTCATCGTGGCGCCGGTGAGCCCGAGGTACTCGCCGATCCGACCGGGAGCGCGACCGAGCAGGTAGGTGCCGCCCACGTCGGGGGTGAACCCGATCCTGGTCTCCGGCATCGCCAGACGGCTGCGCTCGGTCACGACGCGGATGGCCGCGTGGCCCGCCAGTCCGATCCCTCCGCCCATCGTGATGCCGTCGGCGAAGGCCACGACCGTCTTCGGGTACCGGGCGATCATGAGGTTGAGTGCATACTCCTCGCGGAAGAAGTCGCCGACGCCCTCATGCCGACCGCTGACGATCTGCTCGTGCAGGCCACGCACGTCTCCTCCGGCGCAGAGTCCCCGCTCGCCGGCGCCGTCGATCAGGACGATGTCGACGTCGCTGTCATCGCGCCACCGATCGAGCGCTGCGGTGAGCTGTCGGATCATGCCGAGATCCAGCGCGTTGATCGCCTTCGGCCTGTTCAACGTGAGCCGCCCCAGCGATCCCTCGGTGCGGACGAGGACGGTGGGTTCCGCGGTGCTGTCAGTCACGAATGCCACGTTACCCGCCTGTTTCTTCACGCATCGCACAGCGCCAACGCGAGATTCTGCGTGTTTTCCGACAAGATAGAGAGAACGCCCAACGCAGAAAGGCCCGGGATGCCAGACGGACAGCTGATCGAGTTCGACCATGTGACGAAGCGCTTCGGCGCTGTCGCCGCGGTGTCGGACTTCTCCGCGCGCGTCAACCCCGGTGTGGTGACGGGCTTCCTCGGACCGAACGGCGCAGGCAAGACCACTACGCTGCGCATGCTGGTCGGCCTCGAGCGTCCGACCATCGGCACCACGAAGATCGGCGGCAAGCGCTTCTCCGAGCTGCGCGACCCCGCCCGCGTCATCGGGGCGATGCTCGAGAACCCCGGCTTCCGCGCCCGCCGCACCGTCGAGCGTCATCTCATCGCCGCGGCGAAGGCGAACAGCATCCCGATGTCCCGCGTCGGAGAGCTCATCTCGTTCGTCGGCCTCGCCGATGACGTCGACACGCGCATCGCGGCGCTCTCGCTCGGCATGCGTCAGCGCCTGAGCGCGGCGACCGCCCTGCTCGGCGACCCCGGCGTGCTCGTGCTCGACGAGCCCGCGAACGGGCTCGACCCCGAGGGCATCCGCTGGATGCGCACGCTCATCCGCGGTCTCGCCGATGAAGGGCGCACCGTCCTGGTGTCCTCGCATGTGCTCTCCGAGGTGGAGCAGACCGCCGACGAGATCCTCGTCATCGCGAGCGGCGAGCTGAAGTTCGCCGGCACCATGGAAGACCTCGCTGACCCGAGCACTGGCCCCGTCGTGGTCGATGCCGCCGACCGTTCCGCGCTCTCCTCCGCGCTGCGCGGTGCAGGGTTCGAGTTCGAGGTCCTGCGCTCCGGCCTGACGGTGCGGGGCAGCGACGCGGCCACCATCGGTGCGGTCACGGCCGGCGCCGGCGTGGCGCTGACCACACTGCAGCAGCGCGGTCCGACGCTCGAGGACGTCTTCCTGGATCTCGTGAATGACCGGTACGTGCGCCCAGCGCCCGCCGTCGCAGCCGCGCAGGCGGATGCCGTTCCCGCCCCCGCCACGGATGCGGAGCCCGTTGCCGACGCCGACCGTCCGGTCGCGGCGCTGTTCAGCTCCGTCGACGTGCCCGAAGCGGATGCACTCATCGAGGACGAGGTCATCGTCGACGAGGCGCCTTCCGATCACACGCTCGCAGACGACGCCGAGGCCGCACCCGAGGCCGCACCCGCAGCCGCAGCCGCCGAGCCTCAGGACGAAGATGCGGCTCCCGTCGACGCGGCACACCTCGACGCCGACGCCGACGCCGACGCCACCGACGCGGCCGGACCGGCGGACGAAACCGATACGCCCGCCCCTCAGGAAGCAGACCGTCCGCTCCCCGGAATCGCCGGGTTGGCCGCGGTAGCGAGCCTGTTCAACACGCCCGCCAAGACGGCGGATGACGCGAGCGAAGGCGACGTCGAAGAGCAAGCCGATCGTCCGTCCGCAGACGCGGCCGACGAGATCGACCCCGACGCCACCCGCGTCATCGACGTGGTGCCGGGTGCTGACGCCACTACTGCGGATTCCGAGCCGGAGTCGCCCGAGTCGGATTCCGAGTCCGACGAGCCCGATCCCGCCGAGGAGTTCTTCGACGCGCTGACCGGCGACCCGTCATCAGAGGATGACGACGCGGAGGACGCGCCCGTCGACCACGAGACCGCGGATGGCGCGGACGACGCGCAGGACGGATCTTCGGACCACAGCGAGTCCGCGCACGAACAGCGCTGAGCTCTCGGATCTCACACCGGGCGCGGCCGGATGACCGGTCGCTGGCGCCCCTTCACGACGGGCACCGGCGCGGTACCCGCGATCTCCACGACGTCGACGGGCTCCTCCGAGACATCGAGGCGCAGCGCCTGAGTGAGGGCGAGACCGTGCCTGGTCGTGAAGATCAGTCGTTGGAACTGCTCATCGCCCTCGAGGTCGATGACCACACTCGCCCGGTGGCGGCGGATGAGCACGAAGTCGGTCGTCGCGGCGGCCTTCCATGTTCCGGCCGCGAGGATGCCGGGGATGTGCGTACCGGGGCCCGGCACTCCGCGCAGCCACGTCCAGGCATCGTCGGTGAGCTGCACCTTGGTGATGGTGTCGCGCGAAACGCGGAGGTTCTCGCGGTGGAACGTCGCAGCGCGCTCGAGCGGGGAGAGCACAACCTCAAGCTGTGTCTGATCCAGCAGCAACGTCACCATGCACCCAGTCTGCCAGCGACGCCCTGCAAACTGTCTGCGACTTCCTCACAGGACCGCAACGATCCGGTTGTGCGGTTCCACCACGTCGGTTTCTCTGCACGACTCCGGAGGAACACCCGGCTGAGCGTCGTCCGGCGACCATGTGCACCCGAATCCCCAGAAGGCTCCGGCGTTATGCGGGATGGAAACCGGCAATGACGCGCGACGTCCGCGAAACGTGCACCCGATCAGGCCAGAGCGGACGCCGCGGCCGCGGCCGCCGCCGGCAGCGCCGCCTCGATGCGGCTCAGAGCCGCGTCATCGTGCGCGGCGGTGAGGAACCACGCCTCGAACACGCTCGGCGGCAGAGCCACGCCCTGCTCGCGCATCGCGTGGAAGAAGGGCGCGTAGCGGAACGCCTCCTGCGCCTGCGCCTCGGCGTACGTGCGCGGCGGCCGCTCGGCGAACACCACACCGAACAGGTTTCCGGCGCGGGGCACGGCGTGCACGACGCCGGCGTCGGTGAGGGCGGCGTCCAGGGCCGCTGCGACACGGGCGGCTGCGGCATCCACCCGCGCATACACCGCTGGGGTCGCGAGCCGCAGCGTCGCGAGGCCCGCAGCGACCGACAGCGGATTGCCCGAGAGCGTTCCGGCCTGGTACACCGGCCCGGTGGGCGCGAGCAGGTCCATCACGGCGGCTCGACCGCCGAGCGCGGCGAGCGGCATGCCGCCGCCGACGACCTTGCCGAACGTGATGATGTCGGGCAGGTACTCCTCGCCGAGGGATGCCTGCAGCGCCCAGTATCCTGCGTGGTGCACGCGGAAGCCGGTGAGCACCTCGTCGAGGATCATCAGCGCGCCGTTCGCGTGCGCGGTGTCGGCGATGAAGCGGTTGAAGCCGGGCTCGGGCTCGACCACGCCCATGTTGGCCGCCGCGGCTTCGACGATCACGGCGGCGATGCGGTCGCCGTGCTCTGCGAACACGGTCTCAAGTGCGGCGCGGTCGTTGTAGCCGATCACGAGCGTCTGCGCGGCGATGGGCGCGGGCACTCCCGCAGAGCCCGGCAGCGCCAGCGTGGCGACCCCTGATCCGGCCTCGGCGAGCAGTCCGTCGGAGTGACCGTGGTAGTGCCCGGCGAACTTCACCAGCAGATCGCGACCGGTGGCACCACGCGCGAGGCGGATCGCCGTCATGGTCGCCTCGGTGCCCGTGGACACCAGGCGCACGCGTTCGATCGGAGCGAGGTCGCCCACCCGCACGCGCTCGGTGATGAGCCGTGCGAGCTGCACCTCGCCCTCGGTGGGCGCCCCGAACGAGAGCCCGCGGGCAGCAGCGTCCTGCACCGCGGCGACGATCTCCGGATGCGCGTGCCCCAGCAGAGCGGGACCCCATGAGGCCACGAGGTCGATGTACTCCTGGCCCGCGGCATCCGTGACGGTCGCGCCCTTGGCGGATGCCAGGAACCGCGGCGTCCCGCCGACGGATCCGTACGCCCGCACCGGGGAATTCACCCCGCCGGGCGTCACCGCGCGAGCGGCGGCGAACAGGTCATCGTTGCGGTCGTTCATGAACCCTCCCTCAGTCGCGGAGCCAGCCGGCGGCCTCGGTCGCCCAGTACGTCAGCACGGCATCGGCACCGGCACGACGGATCGACAGCAGCGACTCGAGCACGGCTGCCCTGCGATCGATCCAGCCGTTCGCACTCGCGGCCTCGATCATGGCGTACTCACCGGAGATCTGATATGCCCATACCGGAATATGCACGGCGTCGCGCACCTCGCGGAGCACGTCGAGGAAGCTCATGGCCGGCTTCACCATGACGATGTCCGCACCCTCGGCTTCGTCGATCAGCGCCTCGCGCAGTCCCTCGCGGCGGTTGCCCGGATCGAGCTGATACGTGCGGCGGTCGCCCTGCAGCTGCGAATCGACCGCTTCGCGGAACGGTCCGTAGAACGCGCTCGCGTACTTGGCGGCGTAGCCGAGCAGGAGCGTGTCGGTGAAGCCTTCGGCATCGAGCCCGCGTCGTATCGCCGCGACCTGGCCGTCCATCATGCCCGACAGCCCCAGCAGGTGCGATCCCGCCCGCGCCTGAGCGAGCGCCATCGCGACGTATCGCTCGAGAGTCGCGTCGTTGTCGACCGATCCGTCGTCGGAGAGCACGCCGCAGTGGCCGTGGTCGGTGAACTCGTCCAGGCACAGATCGGTCTGCACGACGAGCGCGTCGCCGACCTCGGAGACCAGCGCGGCCGTTGCGACGTTGAGGATGCCGTCGGGGTCGTCCGCCCCCGAGCCGGTCGCGTCACGCACGGCGGGAACGCCGAACAGCATCACACCTCCGACGCCGGCCTCCGCCGCCTCGACCGCGGCGCGACGCAGCGAATCGAGCGAGTGCTGAGCGACACCGGGCATCGAGCTGATCTGCACGGGCTCCGAGATGCCCTCGCGCACGAACATCGGGAGAACGAGCTGCCGCGGCTCCAACGAGGTCTCCCGCACCAGGTTCCGCACCGCCGACGACTGACGCAGCCGGCGCGGACGGATCTCGGGGAAACTCACGGTGCGAACTCGTCGGCCGCGTGCGGAAGGGTGAAGTGCGACACCGCATCGATGAGCGCGTCGACGGTCTGCTTGTCCGCGACCACCGTGATGGGCAGCCCGGCCTTCCGGGCGTCCTTCGCGGTGCGAGGGCCGATCGCGGCGAGCAGCGTGTCATCGGGGATGTCGGGGAACTGCTCGCGCACCTGCTGCGCGACCGATCCGCTGGTGATGAGGATCGCGTTGATGCGGCCGCTGTCGACATCGCGGCGGATGCGCTCGGTGACCGGCACTCCGACGGTGCGGTAGGCGACGACGCTCGAGACCTCATGTCCGGCGTTGATGAGCGAGCGCGTGAGGACCGGCTTCGCGATCTCGCTGCGCAGGGTCAGGATGCGACGGGGTGACGGTTCGAGGGCGAGGAGCTGCTGCGCCATCCCCTCGGCGGAGTTGTCCTCCTCCGGCACGAGCGCGACCTCGTAGCCGACCGCCTGAAGCGCTGCTGCCGTCGTCTCGCCGACCGCCGCGATCTTCGTCGACCGGGGAACCACGGCGCGGTGCGCGAACAGCACATCGACGGTCGTGGCGCTGGTGATCGTGAGCCAGTCGAACTCTCCGGCGGCGAGCTTCGTCAGCGCGTCGTCGAGCGCGGCCTGGTCGTTGGTGGGGCCGAAGTTGATCAGCGGCGCGACGACGGGGACGGCGCCCTGCGCGCGAAGGCTCGCGGCGACGCCGTCGCCCCAGGGGCCTCCTCGCGGAACGAGGACGCGCCAGCCGGTCAACGGCTTCTCATGATTCGTTTCGGGTGTGCTGCTCATCAGGATTGCTCTCGGGAGACGAGTCCGGCCGCCCCTTGATCGAGCAGCCGACGGGCGACAGAAAGTCCGATCTCGCGTGCTGCGTGATTCGGGTCCGCACCATCGGCAGCATCCGCTCCATTGCCACTGCCGTTCAGACGAATATACCCCCGGCGCAGAGGTTCGGTGACGTCGAGGCCGATCCGCCGCTCTCCTTCGGGTGCGTAGACGACCGTCCGCACGCGCACGGAGTCGCCGGTGACGACCGCGTGCGCGGCCATCGGCGCCTGGCATCCGGCATCCAATCCCTCCAGCACGCCGCGCTCCACGGTGATCGCCAGCCGGGTGGCCTCATCGTCGAGTTGCGCGAGGGCGGCGAGGAGATCTGCCGGCGCGTCCGCGGTCGTCTCCACGGCGAGCGACCCCTGGCCCGGTGCGGTCGGCCATTCGGCGAGGCCGAGCTCTTCACGCGCGAGCGGGATCTCGGTCCCGATCCGTGACAGGCCGGCGGCCGCGAGGATCACGGCATCCAGCTCGCCCGACTCGACGCGTGCCATGCGCGAGCCGATGTTCCCGCGGATGTCGACGACCTCTGCACGGGGCGCGCGACGGCGCACCTGGGCGATGCGCCGCGGTGAGCCCGTGCCGACCTTCGCTCCGGCGCGCAGCTCGTGCAGCGGGGTGCCGTCGCGCGTGAGCACGATGTCCCGCGCATCCTCCCGCTGCGGCGTCGCGGCGATCAGCAGGCCGTCGGGCTCGGCGGTCGGCAGGTCCTTGAGCGAGTGCACCAGGATGTCGCACTCCCCGCCGAGCAGCGCCTCCCTCAGGCGGGTGGCGAAGATGCCCATCCCGCCGATCTCGGACAGCGATGCACGGTTGGTGTCGCCTTCCGAGACGATGGGAACGAGCTCGACCTTGCGGCCGGAGACCTTCTCGAGTGCGGTGGCGACGTGGCCGGACTGCGCCTGCGCGAGTGCGCTTCTGCGCGTGCCGAGGCGGATCGGACGCTGTCGGGTCGAAGTACTCATCACGCCTACTGCAGCACGTCCGCGATCTCGTCGAAACGGAGCCTGCGACCCGTGAAGAACGGGACCTCCTCCTTCACGAAACGACGGGCCTCGGTGTAGCGCAGGTCGCGCATGAGGTCGACGAGCTCGGTGACATCATCGGCCTCGAGCGGGAGGATCCACTCGTAGTCGCCGAGGGCGAAGGCCGCGACGGTGTTCGCGATGACGCCCGTGAACGCCGCGCCCTTGCGTCCGTGATCCGCCAGCATCTTGCGGCGGTCCTCCTCCGGGGCGAGGTACCACTCCGGCGTGCGCACGAACGGGTACAGGCAGAGCCAGTCCTTGGGTTCGACCCCACGCAGGAAGCCGGGCACGTGCGCACGGTTGAACTCGGCGTCGCGGTGCACACCCATCACGTTCCATACGGGCAGCAGCGTGCGCAGGAGCTCGGTGCGGCGAAGGCGGCGCAGCGCCTTCTGAAGGTCCTCCGCGGTGTCGCCATGCAACCACACGAGCAGATCGGCATCCGCCTTGAGGCCCGAGACGTCGTAGAAGCCGCGGATGGTCACACCGGAGTTCTCGATGTGCTCGGAGATCGTCTCCAACTCGGTCGCGTCGGTCTCCGCGACAGGCGCATCAGGATTGCGTCGCCACACGGCCCAGAGTGTGAAGCCGGTGGGGTTCTCTTCGCTCGCGTCGGACATGCATCCAGTCTGCCCCTTTCTCGGGGAAGGAGCGAATGCAGTGACCCTCCGACGGGATCAGGGACCGGTCGGCGTCAGCGCGCGAGAGCGCGTGCGATGGCCCACACGAGCGTCCCGGCCACCGCCGCGATACCGACGGCCGCCGCCGCCGCGCCGACCGGGTTGCGATCGGCGAACACACGCGCCTTCGCGGCACCGCGCACGGACGCCTTCTCGATGCGGCGAGGCAGGTTCCCCTTGATCTCGATCGCGGCGAGAGCGGCCTTCAGCTCTGCACGAGCGGATGCCACGGGGTCGGTGATCCCTGCGGGGACGGCGGTGCGGGGCAGATTCAGCTCAGAGTTTGTCATCACCGGCATCCTTCACGATTCGAATATCGGTCGCGACCGCCTGACCGGGGTTCTCACGACGCAGCACCTTGCGGAACTTCAGCAGCCCGAGCAGCGCGAACGCCAGCACGCAGAGCAGCAGCAGCGCGATCACCGCCAGCGCGGAGAGCCACACCGGCCACCACGACGAGAGCCCGGCCACAGCGAAGACGAGGATCATCGGGATGAGCCAGAACAGGAAGAACAGCGCCACCAGGAACCAGACGCTGCCGATGCCGGCGTCCTTCGCGGTGCGCGAGATCCAGGTCTTGGCCGATTCGATCTCGGCCTTGACGAGCTTGCTGACGAGCTCAGGGAGGTCGCCGAGCAGCGTCAGGAAGCTGTCGTCCGCGCGGTCACGGTATCCGCGGACCATGTCACTTCCCGTTCGTCGTGGTCTTCTTCGCCGCGGTGCCCGTCGACGTGCTCGACGTCGCTGCCGGCTTCTTGGCCGCGGGCTTCTTCGCCGCCGCCTTCGCGTCTTCGACCACGTCCTCCGCCACCTCGGCGACGTTCTCCGCAGCCTTCTTGGTCGTGGCGATCGCGGAGTCGAGCTTCTCGCCGGGTGTCGCTCCGTTGCCGGCGGACTTGGCGACCTTGACGATGCCCGACCACACAGCACCGGGTATCGCGGCGGCCTTGTCGCCCGCGAATGCGGTGAGCTTGGTCACCTGCTCCTGAACCGGGTCCAGGTGCCAGACCTTGAGCCACTGCGTCTTGATCTGCTCGTAGCGCTCGCGTCCGGCGCGCGTGCCGAGTACGTAACCGACGCCGAGTCCGACGACGAGTCCGATCTTCCCCTTCATGGGGTCTCCTCACGTTGTTCCGGTCGAGCCGCAGGATTCCGCCCCTGTCGGCCAGGTACCCAGCGTAACCCCATATGCCGATTTCGGCATCTATACGGCAGGGGGTTGACAGCCAAGGTTCATCTACGCCCAGAGCAGGGCGCGGCGCAGGCGATCCGCCTCGTCCTTCGCGTCGGGGATGACCTGGGCGAGGCCCGTTCCGGAAAGCCACGCCCCGACGACGGCGAGGCCGTCGACCTTCTGCACCGCCGTACGCACGGACCGGCGACGCTCGGACGCACCGATGAGGGAGGCCGGCTGCGCCTGCGTGAACCGTGCACGGTGCGAGTCGACGAGGGTCGAGGCCGGCAGCGGCACTCCGAGAAGGTCCGCAGCCTCCCGCAGCGCGAGCGCGGCCGCCTCATCGTCGTCCAACCCGGCAGTTGCCGCTGGCTCGCCCTGAGCGCCGAACGAGACGCGCACGATGTGCCTGCCCCCCGCCGCGTCGCGGAGCCAGGACCACTTGGCGGTCGTGTGCGTCAGCGCCTTGGCGGTGTGACTGCCCGGCACGGTGAGCACTCCGGTGCCGCGCGGCGCGGCGTCGAGCGCAGGGGCGTCGAGAAGCAGGCTCACGATCTCGATCTCCGGGGCAGCGCCGGGGGCGCCCAGAGCAACGACGTGGCCGTCGAGCAGGGTACGGGCCGCCGGCTCAGCCGTCGCCACGATGACGGCATCCGCAGTGAGCGTCTCGGTCGTCGCCTCGGCATCGTCGCCCTCGCCGACCACCGGGAACGTCACCGCCCACTGCCCGCTTTCGCGGGTCAGGGCCTGCACACCGGTCCCGGTGCGCACGGTCGCGCCGAGTTCGTCGAGATCCTCCGCCAGCGCGTCGACGAGCACGTGCATGCCACCGGCGAGAGCCTCGACGGCGGAGCCCGGTGCCTTCTTGGCGCGGTCGGCACGGTCTGCGAGAAGCTGTGCGACTCCGCCCGACAGCGACCCCGCACGCGTGAGGGCCTCGTTCAGTCCTGGAGCCGCGACCTCGGTGTCGACGTCGTCCGGGTGCGCGGAGTAGACGCCGGCCGTGACGGGTGCGACCAATCGGTCGCGCACCTTGTCGCCCATCCGCGACGCGACGAGCCTGCCGAGGCTGTGCTCCTTGCCGATGGTCAGCGGTGGCCGCAGCCGATCGACGTACGCGCGCCACGCCCCACCCCAGCCGATGATGCGGCGCACGTCGTCGGCGAACGGGTTCGACGGGATGCCGAGGATCCCGCCCTTGGGCAGCGGGGCCGGGGCGACACCTGGCACTCCGACCAGCCACGCGCCCGCAGGGTCGGGAGTGACGATGCGATCGGTGAGACCGAGGTCGGCGAGCAGTTCGCGCACGTGCCCGCCCCGCGTCGCGTAGCTCTCGGCACCGGCATCCACCGCTGTCGAATCGAGTTCGGCGCGGCGGATGGCACCGCCGAGTTCGCCCGCCGCTTCCAGAAGGGTCACCCGCATGCCGACCTTGGCGCACTCTCGTGCGGCGATCAGACCGCCGATGCCCCCGCCGATCACGATGACGTGGCGCGCGGCGGCTCTGGCCGTGAGGTCTACCGGATCCTCGGTCATGCGCGTGCCGGCTCCGTGCGGGAGTGCACCAGTTCGACGATGCGGGTGAGCTGGTCGGGATCGGTCTCCGGAGGCACGCCGTGACCGAGGTTGAGGATGTGTGCGCGGGCCGCCCGCCCACGCTCGAGCACGTCGAGCACGTGCTCCTCGAGAACCGCCCACGGTGCCGACAGCAGAGCCGGGTCGATGTTCCCCTGCACGGTGACGTCAGGGCCGAGGATGCGTGCGGCCTCGTCGAGCGGCTGACGCCAGTCGACGCCGACGGCCGAGGCGACGCCGTCGAGCGTCATGTCCGCCAGGAAGGGTCCGGTGCCGACGCCGAAGTGGATCACCGGGATGCCGAGGTCGGTCACCGCGGCCTTCGAGTGCGGAGCGATCAGTGAACGGTAGTCGGCGGGGCTGAGCGAACCCGCCCACGAGTCGAACAGCTGCACGGTCGCCGCTCCCGCGTCGCGCTGCGCCTCGAGGAAGCGGCGGGAGATGCGGGAGAGCCAGCCGGCCAGGCGGTTCCACGCCTCGGGATCGGTGTGCATCATGGCGCGTGCGCGGAGATGCTCCTTGGAGGGCCCGCCTTCGACCAGGTACGCGGCGAGCGTGAACGGTGCACCGGCGAAGCCGATCAGCGGAGTGTCGCCGAGTTCGGCGGTGACGATGCGCACGGCCTCGGCGATGGCTGCCGTGTCGAGGGATTCCGGATCGATCGCGGTGATCCGATCGACGTCGGCCCGCGTGCGCACCGGTTCTGCGAACACGGGTCCGCGTCCGGGCTCGATGACCACGTCGACACCGGCGAGGCGCAGCGGGATCACGATGTCGCTGAAGAAGACGGCGGCGTCGACGCCGTGGCGGCGGACCGGCTGCAGCGTGATCTCAGCGGCGAGGTCAGGAGTCAGGCACGCATCCAGCATCCGTGTGCCCACGCGGAGTTCGCGGTACTCGGGAAGCGAGCGACCTGCCTGTCGCATGAACCATACGGGGGTCTGCTCTGGTCGATCTCCGGCGAGCGCGCGCAGCAGCGGGGCAGTGGATGAGGACATGCGTCCATCATCCCATCCGGTCTCTGTGGGTGCCCGGTGACCGCATCCAGGAGGCACTCCGAAAGGCGGCGTAAGATGTCAGTGTGCTGCTGTGTGTGACGGCGAACCACAAGACCGCCTCCTTCGAAATGCTCGAACGACTGAGCCGCACCCCCGACGACGTCGCGCCGAATCTTCTGCGCCTCGCTCCGTGCGTGCAGGGTGCAGTCGTCGTCTCGACGTGCAATCGCTTCGAGGCGTACGTCGAGGTCGACGAGCCGGTGACCGCCGCCGGGGCGGTGGGCGTCGAAGCCGTGCTCGAAGCGATCGAGCAGTCGGCGGGCATCCCCGCCGAAGAGCTCGACGGCGCCTACGCCGTGCACTCCGGCCGCCGGGTCGCCGAGCACCTCTTCGCGGTCGCGTCCGGTCTGGAATCGGTCGTGTCCGGCGAAGGCGAGATCGCCGGCCAGGTGCGACGCGCCCTCACCACCGCCCGCAAGCACGGCACCACCTCCCCCGAACTCGAGCGGCTCTTCCAGCGCGCGAGCCAGGCGCAGCGCAAGGTCAAGAACGTCACGGCGCTCGGCCGAGCCGGACGCTCGCTCGTGCGCCTCGCGCTCGAACTCGCCGACAGCCGCATCGCCGACTGGTCCGCCGAGCGCGTGCTGCTCGTCGGCACCGGCTCGTACGCTGCGGTGACGCTCGCCACGCTGCGCGAGCGCGGTGCGACGAACATCTCGGTGTACTCACCCTCCGGACGCGCGGAGCTCTTCGCCAAGAAGCACGACATCGCTGCCGTCTCCGAAGCCGACTACGCGCGCATCGCGACGGCGTCGAGCCTGCTGATCACCTGCACCACCGCGACGGAGCCGGTGCTCGGTCGCGCGCAGCTGCAAGGGCCGACAGGCGACGCGGCCGCCGGCTGCCCGATGGGCCAGCAGACCTCGCAGCTCGTGATCGACCTGGGCATGCCGCGCAACGTCGACCCCGACATCGCGAGCCTCGAGGGCGTCGCGCTTCTCGATCTCGAGACGATCCGTCTGCACGCTCCCCTCGAGGAGCTGCAGGCGACGGATGCCGCACGCACCGTGGTCCGCGAGGCCGCCGACACCTTCCACGTCGTCGGCGCGCAGCAGAGCGTGACGCCGTCGGTTGTGGCGTTCCGCACGCACATCCTCGGCCTCATGGAAGCCGAGATCGAGCGGGCTCGCGCGCGCGGCGACGAGGGCGGCAGGGTCGAGCAGGCCATGCGTCACCTCGCCGGGGTGCTCACGCACGCACCGACGAAGCGGGCGCACGAACTCGCGGCTCAGGGACGGGGCGACGAATTCGCCGCGGCACTCGAGACGCTGTACGGCATCACGGCCGACGTCGCCGATGCTCCGGCTGCCGAATCGGCCTGAGTACGCGTCACCGTCCGCGCACCTCCCGCAGCGCCTCCACGATCAGAGCGTGATCGTCGGCCTCCGCGAGTCCGGACACCGCTGCGACTCCGACGAGAAGCTCCCCCACCCGGATCGGGAACCCACCGCCGAACGCCGCGTAGTCGTTCGGCTCGTGCCAGTTGCTCGTGCGGAAATCCGCTCCGCGCCCGCGGAACGACAGTCCCACTCGATAGGTCGACTGCGCGTATGAGGTGACAGTTCGGATCTTCCGCTCGAGCCAGAGATCGTTCTCGACACGAGTTCCTGCACGCGCGGCGTGGAACACCCGCTGCGATCCGAACACGATCGAGACGGCGACGGCCTGATCGCGTGAACGTGCGAGCTCGATCACGCGCGTGCCGACGGCATACGCGTCGTCGTATCCGAACGTGTCGAAGCGCAGCTCCTCCTCCTGGGCGATCACTTCGGCGAGAGCCGTCTCCACTGCGGAATCCATGGTCATCGTTCCTGTTCTCCAGATCGTCATCGCCGGCTGAGATCCAGCCGGCCCTGCTGTCTCAACCGCGCCAGTCGAGCAGTGCCCTCGCCCGCTCCGAGTCGTAGAACGAGGCGTTGCCCGGCAGCGGCGCCGTGATCGGCACTTCGGGATAGTGCATGGCGGCGAGATCTGCCGTCGGCGTGCTGCTCAACGTGGATACGGCGACGAGGTTGAGCACGACATGCCCGTCCGATTCGACCTTGTAGGCGCGCACGGTCGCCGCCGCCGCCTCATCCAGCGGGGTCCACCCCCAGAGGTCTCGCGACGGCACATCCGGTCGCCGCCGATCCAGGCGCTCGGCTCTGGACCGGATGAGCGCGTGGTAGCGCAGCGACACGACAGACAGCCCGGGGTTCGCGGAGACCATCGCGTCGGACTGCAGCTCCGCTTCACGTTTGGACAGGCCGTACGGGTCTTCGCAGTACGCCGGATGGTCTTCATCGACTGCGAAGTAGTCGTATCGCGGTGCACGGCTGAAGCATCCGCCGATGGCGTTCACGCTCGACGCCATCACCACCCTGCCGACGCCCTGCTCGGCCGCGACGGTCAGAGCGTTGTACGAACCGGTCACGTTGGTGTTGTGCACCACGTGCGCCGGCCTGTCGAGCGGAGAGGTGATCGCTGCCAGATGCACGAGGGCATCCGCATGCCCGACGGCATCGCGCAGCGCATCGGCATCCGTGACATCGCACATGATGATGTCGGGCGCGGGCGCCCGGTCGATGGCGACAGGCTCGTGCCCCTCTGCGCGGATCGCGGCCACGACGCGTCGGCCGAGCAGGCCGGCGGCACCCGTCACCGCGATCCGCATGGTCATCCCCAGATCCGGTCCATGCTGCGCTCCGCGTCCCAGTGCGATGTCTCAGCGAAGAACACCGGATCGGCCGGATCGAGGTGGCCGCGCATGGCCTCCTCGTTGATATCGCCGAAGCCGAGGCCGGGACCGTCCGGAACCTGGATGAACCCGTCCTTGATGATCGGATTCGGAAGCCCGGTGACCAGTTCGCTCCATCCTTCGACGTCGGCGGCGTGATGCTCGAGCCCGATGAAGTTCTCGGTCGCCGCCGCGAGGTGCACGCATGCCATGGTCGCGACGGGCGAGGCCGCGAGGTGCAGCGCCATGGGTATGCCGTGCTCCCATGCGTAGTCGCCGAGGCGCTTCGTCTCGAGGATGCCGCCGGACGTCGCGGGGTCCGGATGGATGACGCTGACTGCCGCTTCCTCGATCAGCGGCCGGAAGTTCTCCGCGAGATAGATGTCCTCGCCGGTGCACGTCGGCGTCGTGGTGGCGCTCGTGAGCCGCTTCCACTGGGCCGTGTACTGCCACGGGATCATGTCCTCCAGCCATGCCAGATTGAACTGCTCGAACGCCTGCGCGATCCGGATGCAGGATTCGAGCGGGATGTGCCCGAAGTGATCCATCGCCAACGGCACCGCGTACCCGACC
The DNA here is from genome assembly GCF_054779995.1 of Microbacterium shaanxiense. Taxonomy (NCBI): domain Bacteria; kingdom Bacillati; phylum Actinomycetota; class Actinomycetes; order Micrococcales; family Microbacteriaceae; genus Microbacterium; species Microbacterium shaanxiense. The sequence goes on from NZ_BAAGXE010000003.1 coordinate 444,791, forward strand.
TCTTCGCGCAGCACGCGCACGTAGTCGACGAGGTATTCGATCCCCGCCGGGGTGATCTGCTGCCCGGTGAAGGGGTGCATGGTGAGCGTCGCCGCACGCGCGTAGGGCGGCGCGATGAGCGTCCCGGGGATGTCCCACAGCAGGTCGACACCGACATCGACCTTGAGCATCTTGTAACCGGCATCCAGCCTGGCCCGCAGCTTCGCAGCCGTCCGATGCGCGTCGGCGCCGCCAGGAGTGTCGGCGTAGCACATCACCTCGCTGCGATGCTTGCCGCCCGCGAGCTGATAGGCCGGAACACCGTAGGCCTTGCCCGCGAGGTCCATGAGCGCCATCTCGACGGCGCTGACTCCTCCGCCGCGTCGGCCGTGTCCGCCGAACTGCTTGATCGATCGGAAGATCGCATCGACGTCGCACGGATTCTTGCCGACGAGCCGGCTCTTGAGCGCGAGGACGTAGCTCGCACTGGCCTGGTCACGTACCTCGCCGTACCCGCTGATGCCCTGGTTCGTGTCGATGCGGACGATCGTCGAGCGGAACGGGACGCCTACCAGGTTCGCGATCCGCAGATCGGTTATTCGCAGCTGAGATGGAGCCGAGGCACGCGAGACGGGCACTTCGTAGTCGATCTCCGACGACGGGGATCCGACATCGTTCACAGTGGTCATCAGCGGGTGCTCCCCTCGAGCTCGCGCCAGTTCTGGAAGTCGGCCTCGATCTCGTCGAGCCATGGCGACGTGTCGATGGAAGCGCTCGAGTAGCGTCCTTCACGCAGTCGCTGCTTGCCGAAGGCGTCCCGCGATGCCGTCTCCCATGCGCTGTCCGCGAGCTCCGCGGCGAGATGCGGCGGGATGAAGTAGACGCCGGTCGCCGTTCCGAGAACGACATCGCCGGGCAGGACGGTGGCCCCGCCGACGCGCACCGGGATGTTGAGGCCGGCGAGCGTGACATTGCGGATGGGTGTCGGGTCGGCGGCGCGGTAGAAGAAGTTGACGTCGTCGAGCCGCTGCAGGCCGGCCAGATCGCGCACTCCCCCGTCGATCACAGCACCGGCGTGCGTGCGTGCGGCGACGGCCGTACCGAGATTGTCACCGATCACGGTGCCCTCGACGACCTTTCCGAAGATGTCGACCACCATGACGTCGCCCGCTCCGAGTGCATCGATGACCCAGGAGTTCTGCCGGTCGCCGTCCTGCAGGCCGTCGCGCTCGCCACTGGCGACCACCGCCGCGTCGTAGTCGGGGCGGTGAGGCAGGAACTGCGCCGTGACGGCACGTCCGACCAGCACACGTCCAGGATGCGTCTGCTGCCATCCGCTCGCGAACTGCCGCGGATACCCGTGCTTGTGCGTCGTGGCCCAAGCGTCCTCGGACGTTGCGGTCCTGATCCGCTCGAGCACGTCATCGCCGACGTGCGGACGTCCGTCGGCCGACCGCTCCCCCTCCCAACCGGCTGTGAGGCGGATGATGTCTGCTGGGCTCTGTAAGAAGCCATCGACTGGCACGGTTGTCTCCCTGATCGGTGTTGCGGTTGTGGTTCACATGAGGTGCGCTGTCGCGCCTGCCGGCGGATGCTGGTCAGTCGAAGTCGATCGCGATCACCTCGAAATCGAGTACGGAGTCGACGGTGAGCTCGATCCGCCCGTCGACGATGAGCGCATCCGCATCCACCCCGGCGCGCAGCAGCCGCACGCGTTCCACTCCTCGCCCCTCGGGGATCGCGATGGACACGAACTGCTCGGGGCTGGGCAGGAGCTCGACGATCGGGCCCTTGAGATAGCGCGGATTCGTCATGTTCACGAGATGCACGGTCATCGAGGCGGACTGCTCCCACGCGACGACCTCGATGACACCAGCCCCGCGCACGCTGACGAGTTCACCCGCATCCCTGGCCCAGTCGATCACGCCGTGCATGAGTTCGAAATGGTCCTGCACGAGGAAGTCGCTGAACGCCCTGTCGATGTCGTTGGCGAAATACGCCACCCTGCCCGTTCCGAACTGCGACAACACGAGCTGCGGGGTGCTCTCGTCGGTGTCCCGACGGTAGACGTCCTCCATCGGCAGATCCGGATACGACTCGATCAGGGTCACTGGCACCGTACGGGAGACCTCGTGATCGGCGCCGCGATCGTCGCGCATCGTCACCTCCACGCGGTTGGCCGAGTTGATGATGACATCGGTGCCGTCGATGCCCTGCAGCACCCTCTCCGCCGAGTCGCCGGCGGAGCCCTTCAGCCTCAGATACGAGTTCGAGACGCCCGTGCGCAGCCCGTGCGCGTTGACGCCGAAGAGGTCTCCGAGGGCGAAGTCGTCGCGTTCTCGGCCGTGCTCGTCCAAGAGGCTCGTGCGATAGGTGGCCACGAGCGTTCCGCCGCCCGCGACGAACGCCCGCAGCTGATCGGCCTGCCGATCCGACATGGCGACACTGTTGGGCAGGATCAGCACCCTGTACTTCCCGAGCGCTTCCGCGTCGAGCAGGTGATCGTGCACCATGTCGAACGGCATCCGGGCCTCGACGAGCATCTGATACCAGCCGAGGATCGGGCGCTGCACCGTGCGTTCCGACTCGGCGCCGTCGAAGGCCCGCGCGCTCTGCTGCGAGTAGACGAGCCCGATGTCGGCGATCGATCGGGTGTTGCGCAGGTACTGCTCATGCTCGGCCTGCCACACGTAGATGTCCTTGACGACTTCGAGCCAACGGGTGTCGTGCACTGTCCCTGCGAACTTCGTGAACCAGGCGCGCACGCCGTTCGCGGTGGCCGAAGCCACCCACATCCGGATCTCCTCGCCCACCTGCACGGAGTCCTTCCAGCGGTGGGCTTCCTCAATGCCCATGCTGAAGATGCCACCGACGGGCTTGTTCCCCATCACGGCACGGAACTCCTTGGCGTGACGGCCGCTCGTGAACGCAGGGCTCAGCCCGCTCCTGGCCTGCTTGTCGGCGAAGAGGATGTCCGATTGCGCGGCGAGCGCCGACATGTCCAGGGGGCTGAGCGCACCGCCTCCGGAGTTCGGGACGAATCGGGCATCCGGATTGATCGCGCGGATCTGCTCGTCCCACGTGCGCGCGATCGCGAGAAGCGTGCGCTCCCACCATTGGCGATAGCGGATCTCCTCCGCGGTGTAGCCGCCGTTCTGCGTCGGCAGCGGAGGGATCTCCGCGCCTCCGGTCGCCTCTCTGTACTGCGAGCGGCATCCCTCGCAGTAGCATCGCCCTTCGCCCGTCCAGCGGTTGGCGAAGATCGCATCGACGTCGTAGCGTTCGAGGATCTCCGCGTTGATCTTGGGCACGAACTCGGTCGCATAGGGGCCGAAGGGGCACGTGAGCCACACGTTCGGGGCCGACCAGTGCTCCTGAGGCTCGCCGTCGGGACCGCGGCTGAGCCATTCCGGGTGCTGCGCCGCGATCGTCCCGTGCACGGCGTGCGAATCGATGCGCGCCATCACGACGAGACCGAGCTCGCGTGCTCCGCTGACGAGGGCTCCGAAGGGATCGCCGTCGCCGAGGTACGGACTGCGGTAGTGCCCCTCCACGTCGCTCGGGTAGAAGGCCATGTATCCGCCCGCGCTCAGGCATGCGGCGTCGGCACGGATGTCGCGCATGTAGTCGATCCAGAACCCCGGGTCGAAGCCGCTGCCCGGTCTGGGGTCGTCGCCGACCATGGTCAGCTGCGCCCAGCGCATGGCGCGTTCGTACCAGGGGAGTCCGGCGCGCTCGGCGGTGACGGCATCCGGGATCGACATCGATTCGACCGTGCTCATTCCCGTGCCTCGCGATCCAGTCCGAGTGCCGACTCGAGCGCGCTCGCGCTCACTGTCTGCGCACCGGGTGCGTACTCGGCGGCGATCCGTCCCGTGTATCCGACCTCGGAGAGGGTTCGCAGCACCCCGGCGAAGTCGATGTCGCCCGTCCCCGGTGCGCCGCGACCCGGGTTGTCGGCGAGCTGCACGTGCGCGATGCGAGCGGCGTGCCTGCGGATCTCCTTCTCGAGATCGCGGCCGTTGGACGCCAGGTGGAACGAGTCGAACAGCAATCCGATCGAGCCGATCCCCTGTGCGGCGGCCATGGACCTCACCCGTTCGGCGTCGTCGAGGGATTCGAGCGGGTACCCGGCGTTCGCCGCTCTACTGAGCGGTTCGAGCAGCAGTGTCGCCCCTTCGAGCGCATCACCGGCGCGGCGGAGGTTGGTCAGAGCGACGTCGAGTGCGGCCTCGTCGCTGACGCCGCCGACACGGAGCCCGTAGAGGGCGTTGAAGTGCGTGCAGCCCGTGCGCTGCGCTATCCGCGCGGTCGCGACGAGGGAGCGCTGCAGATCCACTTCCCGACCAGGGTGGGAGAGCACCCCGCGCTCACCCGCTGGCATGTCCCCCGCGTAGAGGTTGAGCCCGACGAGACGCACGCCGGCCTCTTCGATCGCGCGGATCAGCGCCTCGACCTCTTCGCTCGACGGCGATGCCGTGCCGAACGGCCACCACGATTCCACGAGCTCGAACCCGCCTGCTCGTGCGGCCTGGAACCTCTCGAGGACCGGCAGGTCGGCGTACAGCAGCGAGACGTTGGCGACGATCGACGAGGTCATGACCCATCCGTTCTGGTGATTGTCCCTGTGACAAGATGATTCGCGACGGTTATCGATACACGCGTCACGACGTGAACAGGAGCGCGATGAGCGACATGCACCCGCAGGCGGCGGGGGCGGGAAGACGATCCCGCGCGACGATCGCCGATGTCGCTGCGCTCGCCGGGGTGTCGCGCGCCGCGGTGTCGAAGGTCTTCAATCGCACCGGCAGCATCTCCGCCGAGACGACTCGGCGCATCCAGGAAGCGGCCCGTGAACTGAACTGGACGCCGAGCGCGACGGCGACGGCGCTGCGGCGCTCTCGCTCGCAGACCGTCGGCCTCGTTCTCGACAAGCCGAACAGCCGCGTCGACATCGGCTTCGGTACGGCGTCGTTCCTCGCCGGCATCGAGTCCGAGCTCGCCCCGTTCGACTACGGCCTGCTGCTGTACGCGGTCGGTCGCGAGCCCGCCGCTCAGCTCGCGGCCTATCGTCGCGTCGCGGAGACGCGACGCGTCGACGGGATGATCCTGACCGACGGCGCCGAGCACGATCCTCGTTTCGAAGTGCTCGCGGACAACCGCATGCCCGCAGTCCTGGTTGGAACGCCGTTTCCCGGAACCAACATCGCCCACGTCGAGTCCCCCAATCCCGAAGCCGGTGTCGAGGATGCCGTCGAGCACCTGTTCGCGCTCGGTCATCGCCGCATCGCCTACATCGGCGGCACTCCGGGGCGATACCAGTCCGAGGCGCGCCGTTCCGCGTTCAGGGCCGCCCTGGCCGCGCAGGGCCTCACGCCGTTCGACGACGTCTTCGCCGACTACGTGCCGGAGCGTGCGGCCGAAGAGACGCGACGCATGCTCGGACTCGCGACGGCGCCGACGGCGATCCTGTACGCATCCGATGCCATGGCGATCGCGAGCATCCGGACCGCAGGCGAACTCGGCGTCCGCGTGCCGGAGGATCTCTCGATCATCGGATACGGCGGAGCCGATCTCGGCGAATGGATGACTCCGGCGCTCACGACGGTGGTCAGAGACGCGGAGCAGCGCGGACGCGCCGCCGCGATCACTCTGCTGCGTCTGCTCGGCGAGAGTCCGCAGGGCGACGCCGTGCTCAAGAATCCTGAGCTCGTGCTTCGCGCTTCCACAGCGGCTGTTCACGACTGACTCACGCCCCCGCAGGATCGAGCGCCGCACTGCGAACGCCCCAGCCGCGCAGGTGCGCGCCGGCGTCTCCCCATGACTCGAGCGCAGCACGCACCCCGTCATCGCCGCGTTCGACGGCCGAGGCGATCGCGCGCGCACGTGCCTCTTCGAGAACGTCGTCGATGCGCACCCGCTGACCTCGCTGCGCGGAGATCACTGCGGCCTCCACCATCGCGAGGCTCAGGATGTTCTCGTGCACCTCTCCCGAGCACGCTTCCCCGGTGCGCACGGCGCCTGCGAACGAATGCAGAGCCTCAGAGACCCCGCCGTATCGAAGGTCCTCGATCTGCGCCGCGGACACCGGATCGCTCTGCGGTCGGTCGTCGCCGTTCCAGACCGCGCTGCCGCCCTCGCCGCTCACGCGCCACGCGCCGTTCCACGATGTCTCGGCCCCTGGGCTCGCCCAGCTGCCGGTGTAGATGTAGCGTGCACCGCCGGTCATCTCGAAGATCGCCGTGGCCGCCGCGTCACCCCGATACCAGCTCCACGCGGGGTTGTACTCCTCGCAGTAGACCGCGACAGGATCGGCGTCGAGCAGGAACCGCGCCGAGTCGAAGGGGTGGATCGCCATGTCCACGAGCAGCGGATGCGCCATCTCGTCGCGGAAACCGCCGAAGTGCGGCGCCTTGAAGAACTCGGTCGTCGCGATGCCTATGCGTCCGAACGCGGAGACCTGGCTCTTGAGTTCGTGCAGCTGCGAGTTGTGACGACGCGACTGGCTCACGACGAACAGTCGGTCGTGCAGCTCGGATGCTGCGGCGAGAGCCAGACTCTCCGCGAGCGTGGCGGCCGCCGGCTTCTCGCTCACGACGTGAAGACCGCGGGCGAGAGCCGCCCTGGTCACATCGAAGTGCGCGGCGGGGATGGTCACGTTCGCGACAGCATCCGTCTCGACCTGCTGGAGCATCTCCTCCAGGGTCCCTGCGACGGGCAGATCCGAGCGGCCGACTCCGTCGACCGCCGCACGCGCGCCGTCGGTGAAGATGTCGACGACACCGACCAGCTCGAATGCGGGCGACTCCTCCGCGATGGCGATCCACCTGCGGCCCATGTTGCCGGCGCCGACGACGACGACGCGCAGAGGCTGCTCGCTCATCCGGCATCCACCGTGCTGAGGACCGGCATGGTGCGGGCCAGCGCCGGCAGCTTCCGCTCGACAGGATTCGCCGCCCACACGCATGCGTTGGCGAGCACACGGCGCACATCCGGGTGGTGGTACACCGGATAGGCCTGATCGCCAGGACTGAAGTAGAAGATGCGTCCGCGGCCGCGCTTGTACGTGAGCCCTGAGCGGAAGACCTCCCCACCGGAGAAGCTGGAGATGAAGACCGTCTCATCGGGTGCGGGCACATCGAAGAACTCGCCGTACATCTCCTGCTGGGGGATGTCGATCGGGTTCGGCACATCCTTCACGATCGGGTGCGCAGGGTCCACCGTCCACACGAGCTCCCGATCCTCTTCGTTGCGCCACCGCAGTGAGCACGTGGTCCCCATGAGTCGCTTGAAGATCTTGGAGAAGTGCCCGGAGTGCAGCACCAGCAGCCCCATCCCGGAGAGCACGTGCTCCTGCACCCGGTCGACGATCTCGTCGTCGACCTCCTTGTGCGCACGGTGCCCCCACCAGGTGAGCACGTCGGTCTGCGCGAGCACATCCTCGGTGAGGCCGTGCTCATCGTCGTCGAGCGTGACGGTGCGCACGACGACGTCGCCGCCGAGGTGCGCGCGGATGCCGTCGGCGATCGCGGCGTGCATGCCGTCCGGGTACAGCTCCTGCACGATCTGATCGGTCTTCTCGTGACGGTTCTCGCCCCAGACCGTGACGCGGATCGGTGTGTTTCGTTCAGACATTTGGCTGCGCGCTCCCAAGCGGATAGTGATGGATCGACGGATCGGATGCGGATACGGACGGGTACGGGCTGCTAGCCCTTGACGGCCCCGATGAGGATGCCGCTCTTGAAGTGCCTCTGCACGAACGGGTAGACGACGAGGATCGGGACCACGGCGAGCACGACGACGGCCATCTGGATCGCCAGTGACGCCGGCTGCGCCTGGTCCAGCGCGACGGTGTCGAGCGTGCCGCTGTTGACGAAGCTCTGCCCCTGCAGCACGTAGGCCCGCAGCACCAGCTGCAGCGGCCACTTGTCGTTGTCGTTGATGTAGAGGATCGCGTTGAAGAACGCGTTGAAGTAGCCGACGCCGTAGAACAGCGCGACGACCGATATCACCGGCTTCGACATCGGCGCCACGATCGTCGCGAGGATGCGCCACTCACCGGCGCCGTCGATGCGGGCGGAGTCGATGATGCCCTGGTCGATGCTCTGGAAGAAGTTGCGCACGATCAGGATGTTGAACGCCGACACCGCTGTCGGCAGGATCAGCGCCCATACCGAGTTGATGAGTCCGAGCCCCGAGACCAGCAGGTACATCGGGATGATGCCGGCGCCGAAGAACATCGTGATGATGATGAGGAAGAGGATCGGCCGGTGCAGCATCGACCCAGGGCGCGAGAGGCCCCACGCCGCGAGCACCGAGACGATCACGCTGAGCGCGGTGCCCACCCCTGTCACGAACACCGTCACCCCGACCGCCTTGGTGACGACGCCTCCGGAGAGGATCTGCGTGTACGCGACGGTGGTGAGCCCGTTCGGGACGATGACGAGTCCGCCGGCCTGCGTGATCGCGGACTGCGTCGAGAAGCTCGTGAGGACGACGGCCCAGAGCGGGAAGAGCACGGCGAGACACACGACGACGAGCGTCACGACCTTGCTGATCGTCACGATCAGTGAGGGCTTCTCCTGCCAGGCCGGACGCTTGACGGGTTCGTAGTGCCAGATCTTGGCGAGCAGCCCGCGGGGCGCTGGAGGCGTGACGAGCGCCTCGGTGGTGGGTTGAGCAGTCATTTCTTGTAGACCCCCGCCTCGCCGAACATGTGCGCGACCTTGTTGGCCGCCAGCACCAGGATCAGACTGATGATGCCTTTCAGCAGTCCGGCCGCGGCACCGTAACTGAAGTCGCCCGACACCACACCCGAGTAGTACACGAACGTGTCGAGCACCTCCGCGGCCTCGGCGCCGACAGCGTCGCGCTGAAGGATGAGCTGTTCGAATCCCACTGAGAGCGCGTCACCGAGTCGCAGGATGAGCAGCAGGATGATGACCGGCCGCAGCGCGGGCAGGGTGATGTGCCACATCCTGCGCCAGCCGGAGGCTCCGTCGACGGCGGCCGCTTCGTACTGAGATGGGTCGATCGATGCCAGCGCCGCGAGGAACACGACGATGCCCCAGCCGGCGTCCCGCCAGATCGTCTGCGAAGTCAGCAACAGGACGAAGGTGTCGGGGTTGGTCATGATGTTCAGCGGCTCAGCGCCGATGTCGCGCAGTTGCTGGCTGATCAGCCCTGCCCCGCCCAGGATCTGCTGGAACACCGTGACGATGATCACCCAGCTGAAGAAGTGCGGGAGGAAGACGATGCCCTGGATCAGCGTGCGCAACCACGGCTGCATGAGACTGTTCAGGAGGATCGCCAGCAGGATCGGCAGCGGGAAGAAGAACACCAGCTGGAAAGCGGTGATCGTCAGGGTGTTGCCGAGGGCGTGCCAGAACGCCGGATCCTGCAGCAGACGCGAGAAGTTGTCGAACCCGACGAACGGGCTTCCCGGGATGCCGACGTACGGCGAGTACTCCTGGAACGCGACGACGTTGCCCAGCATGGGAACGTAGGCGAACACGATCAGGAGCACGACGACGGGCAGGGTCATCAGCAGGAGCGAACGGTCCTGCTTCAACCGCGTCCACAGGCTCTTGCGACGCGGCCGTCCGGCCCGAGCCTTCTGCTCGGGCCGGATGTCCTCCTCGCCCATCGCCTTGACGGCGGGGCCGAGCGGAGTGATGACGCTCACGATCAGACGTCCAGGTATCCTGCGTAGAACTCACGCAGTTCATCGCCACCGCTGCTCTTCCAGGTCTTGACTGCGGCGTCGAGGTCGTCGAGCGACTTACGACCGCGAACGATGTCGCTCTCGAGATCGTTGAACGGCTGCGACAGGCTCGCCAGCCGCACCGGCTCGAGGATCTGCATGCCGTAGAACTCCGGCTCGACGCCGTACTGCATCGAGTCGGCCATGAAGTTGCAGTAGTCGGTGACGACGTCAGGGTACTGCGGCGCGTTCTGCGTGACCGGGGGACGGACGAGCCACTGATAGGTCGAGGCGACCTCCTTGAGGCCGAGCTCGGTCTTGACCGGAGCGCCGGTGTCGGGGTCCGCCTCCCAGTGGACCCCTTCGAAGCCGTTCTGCAGCAGAGCCTGTTCGGTCGTGCCGAACGGCGCCGCGATGTAATTGAGCAGGTCCAGGATCTCGTCCATCCGTGCCGGGTCGTCCTGCTTCTTCACGAACGTGATGATCTTCGCCGGGTTGCTCACGAAGAATCGCGGCGCGGAGCCGTCGTGCACGAACCAGGGCAGCGGCTGCTGGTTGTACGTCGGCGTCGTCGGCACGGTGCGCACGTGGGAGCCGATCCATCCGGAGTACCCGTCGTAGGTCAGCAGCACCTTGCCCGATTCGAAGCGCGCCTTGTTCTCTCCGCTGTTGCCTGCGACGGCGTCAGGATGGATCACCCCCGCCGCGAAGAGCTTCGCCGTGAACTCGAGGTAGCCGCGGTACTCGTCGCTCTCGTACTTGTGCACGAGCTTGCCTGATTCGCGCTTCCACTTCGGGGGCACCGCGTAGATCAGCTTGGCCGTCTCGGAGAGGTCGTTGCCCGCCCAGCGGCCGGCCTTCTCATCCGTGATCTCGACCGTCAGGTCGAAGAACTCATCCGCGTTCTTCGGCAGCTCGGTGATGCCCATCTCATCGAACAGGTCCTTGCGGTAGAAGGACGAGCCCGACATCCGGTCGGACGGATACGGGAGCCCGTACAGTTTGCCCTCGAACACGCACGACTTCCACGCGTTCGTGGGGATGTTCGCGAGGTTGGGGTACTTCTCGACCTTCTCGCCGCTGAGGTACTCCCCCATGTCCTGGAACAAGCCGGGAAGGGCCTGATCGAAACGTGCGGGGATGTTGTGCTCGGCGATGGTGACGAAGTCCGGGACGTCCTTCGCCGACGCGAAGATGGCCTGCAGCTTGTCGGGGTATGCGTTGTTGTCCGTGAACCGGAAGTCGAACTTCGCGCCGATCTCCTCGTTCACCTGCTGGAGGTACTTGCTGTCGGACAGACCGGGGACGACGTTGCCGTAGGTCGGCGTCATCGCCGTGTACGAGCCGCCGACTCCTGGCACCTTGTCGACCGACTTCACGAGCTTCGGCCACTCGAGGAAACCGGGGGTCGATCCGTCGATGCCTGGGATGTCAGGAGCGACGTACTCGACCGGGACGTAGTTGGGCAGCACTCCCTTGGGGATGCCGATCGGTCCACTGCCGGCACCGCCGCCGGATCCCGCCGCAGTGGTGCAGCTCGCGAGGACGGGGGTGATGACGGCGAAACCGAGGAGACCGAGGAAACCGCGGCGACTCGTCTTCAGGTCGGATACACCTTCGAACGCATTCATGACACTCCTTCGTGTGATTTGTTTGGGACGGGTCGGGCTCGACGGATCGAGCGGGACTCGGATCGTTGATCGGCTGGTCGATGGTTGTTCGGTCGGGATCGGGGACCGTGCGTCGAGTTCCCAAGTATTTCGATACACCACTCGGAAGTCAACGCACGCTCATACATGTCTGTGGCCTGGTTCTCAGCGGGAACCGCGGACGGATCGGATGCAGTTCATTCGCTCTGCCCGGTGTCGGCGTCGAGCAGGGCGATCTCTTCATCACTCAGCTCGAACGATGCGGCAGCAGCGGAATCGGCCGCCTGCTCTGCCGAGATCGCGCCCGGAATGGGCACGACGGTCGGGGACTGCCTCAGTTCCCACGCGAGAGCCACGCGCTGAGGGCTCACCCCGCGCTCGAGAGAGATTCGGCGCAGCGCGGGATGCCGCTCCCCGATCTTCGCGGCGCCGCCGAGTCCGCCCAGCGGCCCCCAGAGCAGGTAGGCGATGCCGTGTTCGGCGGCATACTCCATCTCGGCACGCTGGTCGCGGTGGCCGAGCGAGAAGTGATTCTCGATCGATGCCACCCGCCCGTCGAGGATCTCCTGCGCGAGAAGGATCTCGTCGAGATCGACGTTCGAGATCCCGGCACGCTTGATGATGCCCTCATCGAGCAGATCCCGCAGGGCCGTGATGGAGTCGCCGAAATCGTGGTCCGGGTCCTTCTTGTGCAGGTGGTACAGCTCGAGCGCATCGCCGCCGATGCGTTTCAGCGATGCCTTCGCGGCCTCCTTGAGGTACGCGGGCTTGCCGTTGCGGATCCACATGCCGCCGTCACGATAGATGAGACCGCCCTTGGTCGAGAGGATCACGTCGGAGGTGTCGCCGTCGTAGCGACTCAGCGCCTCGACGACGAGCAGCTCATTGTGACCCTGCCCGTCCTGCTCGGTCGTGTACGCGTCCGACGAATCGAAAAGCGTGACGCCAGAGTCCAGAGCCGCATGCACCGTCGCGATCGCCGTCTCACGATCCGGGCGCCCAGGCACGGAGAGGTTCTGCGTGCCGAGCCCGATCGCGCCGATGCGGACGCCGCCGAGGCGACGCTCCGCCCGGGCGGCATCCGTGCCGCGCGGGGTCTGGGTATGCATTCGCTGCAGTCCTTTCCATGTCGCGTCGTCGCGACTGTTGACGTCGAAGGTGACCTGCGGTCGCCCGAAGTGTCTCGTCGATGAGTTGATCACCGTGTAACACCATACGACATGTAAACTCGTAGGACAATCCTCAATGACATGATTGACGAAAACACCTCATGGAGGTTCCATTGCCTGCACTTTCGGTTCGCACCGTCTCCCTCGTCGACGCCGTGTCCGAGTCGCTGCGCCTCGCGATCATCAACGCCGAGTACGAGCCGGGCTCCCCACTCACCGAGGTACGGGTGTCCGAGGACTTCGGGGTCGCCCGTTCGACCGCGAAAGCCGCGGTCGAACGCCTGGTCGCAGCCGGATTCCTCGAGCGTTCCCCGCATCGTTCGGCCCAGATCCCGCGTCTCACCGAGAAGGACGTCATCGATCTGTACGAGACCAGGCAGATCATCGAGGGCGCGGCGGTGCGGCGCTCCGCGGCGTCCGGGAAGTCGTTGAACGACGCTGAGAGGGCCGAGGCCGACCTGATCAGCGCCGCCAGCAGGGGCGACCGCGATGCGGTGGCGACCGCCGACGTCGCGTTTCACACGGCTCTGGTCGAAGCGGCAGGGCTGAGAAACCTCGCCGAGCTGCACGCGATGCTCATGGGTCGTGCGCACATCGCCATGGTGCAGGTGCAGCGCAGCAACCCGGAAGGCGCGCACCGCAGCCACAGCGAGCACGAACAGATCCTCGCGGCGATCCGCAGCGGTGACGGCGCCGCCGCGGCGGAGGCGCTGTCGCAGCACCTGTCGCGGGCACAGGCCGACTTCCGCCGCGGAAGCTCCGACTGAGATCACGGCCCCCTCACGACGAGCGCTTCGAATGCGCTGATCTCCGCCACCGACGCGATGATATCGTCACCGTCGATCGAGATCGTCAGGCCGGACGGCGCGACGAGCGCGTCGACGATGCAACCCGCACCCACGCCGGGAACCCGCACGCGCACACCGCGGATCGGCACGGTCGGGCCCTGTCCGTTCCGACGCTGCCCGCTGTGATTGATGAGGTGGATCACGAGCCCCGCCGCTGACCGACCGAGGATGACCTCGATCTGCTCGGGAGCGTCCACATCGACCACGGGCGCATCCAGCAACTCATGGACTCTCGCCGTCGCGGCATCTCGGATCCGGGTCAACCCGAACTCTCCGTAACTCGCGCCCACTGTCCAGGCCAGCTGCGTGACGCTGCCCCCTCCCGCACGGCGGCCAGCCGATGCGGTCGAGGTGCCGACGACGTGACCGTGCGCCTTCTCGGGCGGCCCGAAGGGCGCGCGCTCGACGACAGGCAGCAGCGCTTCGGCGTCGCCTCGCCACTGCACGTCGTAGGCGCGACCGTACCTGGGGATGAGCGCTGAGCCTTCCACGGCCGTCGCGTCGTCCAGCTTGACGTAGGACGACAGCAGCTCGGAGTCGGCGCTCTCGATCCGATCGACGCGCACCGCCGCCGACCACGGGGCGACGCCGGCGGCACCTTCCAACCCGGTACCAGCGGACGCCACGACGTGACCGCCGTTCTCGATGTACGCCTCGATCGCCGCATCCTGCTCCGGCGCGAGCGTCACGATGTCGGGCATCACGACGACCGAGAACCGATCGAGCGCCTCCGCCGAGATCGCGTCCGCAGGCAGTACGTCGAAGGGCAGGTGCGTCTCCTGGAGGGCGACGAACCAGCCCGTGAACTCGGCCCGTGACTCGGCGTGGCGCTCAGCACCGGAACCCAGCCCGTCAGGACGCACGAGCGCGATCGGCGAACAGGCATTGAGCCCCGAGTACACCTCGACGTTGGAGGTCACCAGTCTGGTCACGGCGGCGGCGGCCTCGAGCCCGTCGTACCGGATCCCGCGGGTCGGACCCATGATGTAGGTCGACGGGTTCGCGCCTCGGGCGATCGCCTGGATCAGATACTGCCCGAGCATCTCCGGTTGTTCATCGGCCATCCGATACGGCATGTCGAAGAACGCCACCGCGTTGACGAGTGCGGGTTTACCGGGCTGCGTCACCCTCGACGCGCTGACCTGCTCGTTCGTGGCGTGCGGCCACAGCGGTCGTCCGATCGCGTTGTTGGCCTCATGGAACAGGATGTCGGCCGACCGGCCGAGCACGAGCGCGGTGTCGCGGCTCCGCTCCGCGATGTGCGCGCTGATCCGGGCGGTCAGCGTATCGATCGTCTGCTGCGCGAACCGCTTCCAGAGCTGATGGCCGGGGCCGCTCGCATCCGTCGGCAGTGCCGAGCCGGTGGCGTCGCGGAAGGCGGACCGACAGGCCTCGCAGTGGCAGATGCCGTGCCTGGTGCCGCCGTAGTCGACCTCGTTGAAGCCGAACCAGTTGAAGAAGAATCCATCCACCTGATACCGACTGATCACCTCATCGACGATCTCGAACATGCTGCGCTGGTAGTAATCCCCGCTCGGGCAGACGCTGACCAGCCCTTCATAGATCTGCAGATCGCCGTTCGCCGTTCGATACGCCCATTCGGGATGAGCGTCGATGACCTCGGGGGCCACCTTCGAGAAGTCCATGCGGGCGAGCAGGCGGATCCCGCGACGACGTGCGGCATCGACGGCGTCGCGGACCAGGTCACCACCTGGCCTGGCGGCCAGGTGCGGGTTGCGCGTGTGGAAGTCGAGGTCGGTCGGATAGTGCGCGAGGATGCCGCCCACGTTGAGAAGCCAGGCCGTCGCGCCGTGCGATTCGATGTCGTCGAGGGTCGCCTCGACGTCGAGCGTCACATCGATTTCGCGCAGGTTCGTCTGGAAGACGCCGAAGGCGCTGTTCCACCACCCCGCTCTCGCCTCCTCGTGCCGATGAGCCGGCCATTGCGCTCGCGGCGCACGTCGAGCAAGGGCGAGCGGAGTCGTCACGATGTCGCCGGACGATCGAGCTCGCGGGAGCGCAGCACGAGCGCGGAATGATCGAGCCCGCCACGGCCATCGGCGACGAGTGCGGCCATGAACTCGGCGATCTGACTCGTCACCGGAAGCCGGATCCCCGCGGTCGCCGCCGAGGCTCCGACGATGCGCAGGTCCTTGTCGTGCAGATCGACGCGAAAGCCGGGTCCGAACTCCCCCGCCAGCACCGAGGCCGCCTTCCGGTCTATGACGGTGCTGCCGCCGAGCCCGCGGGAGATCGCCGCGAGCGCGGTCTCGACGTCGGCGCCCTGGGATTCGAGGAACGTCACGGCCTCAGCGAGCGCCTGCAGGTGCATGGCCACCACGAGCTGATTCGCCGCCTTGACCACCTGCCCCGCGCCGGTCGGGCCGACGTGCGTGATGGTCGACCCCATCGCTTCGAGCACTCCGCGATGCGCCTCGATCACCGCAGCCTCACCGCCGATCATGATCGACAGCACGCCCTCGATGGCGCCGGCCTCACCGCCGGACACCGGGGCGTCCAGCGCGGGATGGCCCGCATCGATGAACTTCTTCGCGACCGCGCGAGCGACGTCAGGGCTGATCGTGCTCATGTCGATGTACGAGGCGCCTGCACCGATGTTCTCGAGGATGCCGTCGTTCCCGAGCGCGACGCGCTCGACATCGGGCGAGTCGGGGAGCATCGTGATGACCACTTCGGCGCCGGCGATCGCTTCGGCTACGGAGTCCGCGACGGGGATGCCAGCAGCCGCTGCTCGTTCGAGGGTGGAGGACGAACGGGCCGTGCCGACGACCTGATGTCCTGCAGCGATGAGGTTGGCCGCCATCGGGCGCCCCATCACTCCGAGTCCGATGAATCCAATGGTGGCCATACGCGTGAGAACTCCTTCGTGCCCGGTGGTGCGAACTGTCGGTGTTCGATAGTGTATCGATATACCAACTCGAGTGGAAGGTGCACGACGTGAAGATCGCGATCACCGGAGGCAACGGTCGCCTCGGAAGCGAGGCGACCGCATGTGCACGTGCCCGAGGCCACGACGTGACCGTCATCGATCGCGCAGGCGCGCCCTCCGCAGAATCGGCGATCATCGATCTCACCGACTTCGACAGCGTCAGCGGGGTGATCGGCCAGGGCGGGTTCGACGCGGTCATCCATCTCGCCGGCATGCCTGGTCGCACTCGCGTCGCCGGAGACGTCCTGTTCCGCAACAACATGCTGACGTCCTACAACGTGTTGACGGCCGCGCGTCAGCACGCAGTGCAGAAGATCGTCTTCGCCTCGAGCGAGACGATCCTCGGCCTCCCGTTCGACACCTCTCCCGCTGAGCTTCCGATCACGGAGAGCTCACCGACCTCATATCGGGTCCGCCACGATTACGGAACAGTGAAGTACCTCGAGGATCGGATCGCGCAGCAGATGGCTGCCGACGACTCCGGCCTGAGCATCAGCGCGATGATGCTCACCACGATCGTGCTGCCCGAGATGTACTCCGAGTTCGCACGGTTCGAAGACGATGTCAGAGGTCGCGGTTACAACCTCTGGAGCTACACGGATGTGCGAGACGCCGCTCAGGGCGTTGTACTGGCGTCCGAGCATTCCCATCCCGGGTACGAACGATTCATCCTCGCCGCAGACGACACAGTCATGTGGACGTCGACCAGGGCTCTCATCGACCGCTTCCACCCCATGAGCAGACTCACCAGAGCGCTCGGCATGCATGAGAGCCTGTTCTCCAATGAGAAGGCCAAACGCGTGCTCGGGTACTCGCCGAAGTTCAGCTGGAGAGACGACCGATGACGAGAGGCCCCCGCATGCGATCGACACGACCCATCCGCCACGTGCTCGCAACCGTCGACTTCACGCCGGCCGAACTCGAGCAGCTGCGGGCGGCCTTCGCACCCGCCGGGTTCACGCACATCCCTCGACACGACGACGCGGCCATCTCCGCAGAGCTCGCCCGCGCCGACGTCGCCGTCCTCGCAGGAGACCTGACTGACGAGACGCTCGCGGCGCCGCATCTCAGATGGGTGCACTGCGACCATGCCGGGCTCAACGACTCCGCGCGCCAGGACGTCTTCGACCGCGGTCTGCTCGTCACCGGATCGGCGGGCCGCTCCGGTGAGGCGCTCGCGCAGCACGCGTTCTTCTTCGCACTCAACTTCACCTACGACATCCGCTCCACGCTCGCCAAGCAGGACGCGCACGACTGGAGCGGCGGCGACGAGTTCCGCGACCGCCCTGCCCTCTGGGGTCAGCGCCTCACGATCGTCGGGTTCGGGCACACCGGCAGGGCCATGGCAGCGTTGGGCCGCACGTTCGGGATGCATGTGACGGTGCTCACCCGCAGCGAGAGCGGCCCCTCCGCCGACGTCGATCGAATGCTGATCGCCGATCGCGGAGCCGAGGTGGCCGAGGCACTGCCGGGGGCGGATGTCGTCATGCTCGCCACCAACCTCACCGATGAGACCCACCACCTGATCGGGCCGGAGCAGTTCGCACTGATGAAGTCATCGGCGATCATCATCAACATGGCGCGGGGCTCCGTGATCGACGAGATCGCACTCGTGGAAGCGCTGCGAACACGGACCATCGCCGGCGCGGGGCTCGACGTGTTCGAGCGCGAGCCTCTCCCCGAGACCTCGCCGCTGTGGGGCATGCCCAACGTCCTGCTCACGCCGCACGCGACGCCCAAGCTGCCCGACAAGACTCAGCGATCGATCGACACGATCGTGGCGAACATCGAACGGTACCGGAGTGGCGAGCCGCTGCTCAACGCACTCTCGCCGCGGGATCTGTACACCCGCGGATCCCGCCGCTGAACGGCCGCACAACTCCGTGCCGGGGTGCCACACTGGAGGCATGGCCCTTCACATCACCGGAGACACCGCCGCCGACGCCCTACTGACCGACAATCCGCTCGCCCTGCTGGTGGGGATGCTGCTCGATCAACAGGTGCCGATGGAGACGGCCTTCGCCGGTCCGCTCAAGATCGAGCAGCGCACCGGCTCGGCGGATGCCGGCGCCATCGCGGCCATGGACCCCGAGGCCTTCCTCGAAGCGTTCAAGCAGACGCCCGCCGTGCACCGGTTCCCCGGCTCGATGGCGACTCGCGTGCAGACGCTGTGCCGGGAACTCGTCGACGCCTGGGGCGGGGATGCCGCTGCTCTGTGGACCCGCGACGACCCTGACGGCGCGGAGGTGCTGCGCCGCCTGAAGAAGCTACCCGGTTTCGGCGAGCAGAAGGCGAAGATCTTCCTCGCCCTGCTCGGCAAGCAGTACGGGTTCACCGGCGCCGGATGGCGCGAGGCATCCGCTCCGTACGGGGAGGACGGCTCGTACCGCAGCGTCGCCGACATCGTCTCGCCCGAGTCGCTGACGAAGGTGCGCGAGCACAAGAAGGCGATGAAGGCGGCGGCGAAGGCCGCCGAGTAGACCGGGCTTTTGTCAAGGCCGGTCCAGCGCAGGATCCGGTGACGCAGACTGGTCGCAACGATCCCGGGAGTGCGCATGTCGAGAAACGTCCGAAGGATGAACTGTCCGCCCGAAGCGGTCTTCCGCGTGCTGGCCGACGGCTGGCTCTACCCGAGCTGGGTGGTCGGCGCATCTCGCATGCGCGACGTCGACGCCGCATGGCCGCAGCCGGGTGCGCAGCTGCACCACTCCGTCGGGGTGTGGCCAGCTCTGATCGACGACACCACCAGCGCCGTGACCTGGGAACCGCCACGCCATATGGTGATGACCGCGCGCGGCTGGCCGATCGGAGAGGCGCGCGTGACGATCGACGTCAAGCCGTCCGGGAACGGATGCCTGGTCCGTATCCAGGAGGAGGCGGTCAGCGGTCCGGCGAAGGCGATCCCGCGCGTGGTCTCGGACGTGCTTCTGCAGTGGCGCAACTCAGAGACGCTGCACCGGCTGGCATATCTGGCCGAGGGGATCATGCCCGTGAACGCGGCATCCGATCCGGAGACGGCATGACAGGGCGTTCCTTCGATGTCGACGCCACGGTCGTCGGGGCCGGACCCAACGGTCTCGCCGCCGCGGTCACACTCGCACGTGCCGGGGTGTCGGTGCGGGTCTTCGAGCGTGCGGCACGCGCCGGCGGCGGCGCGGCGACCGAGGAGCTCACGCTGCCCGGCTTCCACCACGACATCTGCTCCGCGGTGCATCCGCTCGCCTTCGAATCCCGTTTCTTCCGGGAGTTCGGACTCCCCCACCGCGTGCCCTTCGTCGTGCCGGAGATCTCGTTCGCGCATCCGCTCGACGGCGGCAGGGCGGGGATCGCGTACCGGGACCTGGGTCGCACGGCTGACGGCCTCGGCGC
Source organism: Microbacterium shaanxiense (assembly GCF_054779995.1). Classification (NCBI taxonomy): domain Bacteria; kingdom Bacillati; phylum Actinomycetota; class Actinomycetes; order Micrococcales; family Microbacteriaceae; genus Microbacterium; species Microbacterium shaanxiense. The sequence continues at coordinate 464,458 of NZ_BAAGXE010000003.1, forward strand.
GGACGGCAAGGCGTACGCGAGCCTGATGCGCCCGCTGGTCGAACGCTCGACCAGGGTCGCCGACTTCACCGGGGACACCCTCCTGCGCATGCCTCGTGACATCCCCACCGCCCTGGCCTTCGGGCTGGCCGCGATGGAACAGGGCAGCCCCCTGTGGAACGCGCGATTCCGCGAGGAGGCCGCGCCTGCCATGCTCACCGGGGTCGCATCGCACACGATCCTGCCGTTGCCAGGACTGGCGAGCTCCGGCGCCGGGCTCGCCCTGACGGCGTACGCGCATGCACGAGGCTGGCCGATCCCGATCGGCGGAAGCCAGAGCATCATCGACGCCATGGTCGACGACCTCGTCGCGCATGGCGGAGAACTCGTCACCGATCATGAAGTGACGTCTCTCGACGAGCTGCCCGCGTCACGCGCGACGTTGCTCGACGTCACTCCGCGCGCGCTGAGCAGGATCGCGGGCGAGCGGATGCCAGAGCGCTACCGCCGTGCGCTCGGTCGCTTCCGCTACGGCAACGCGGTGGCGAAAGTGGACTTCGCGCTCTCAGCGCCGGTGCCGTGGTCGCATCCCGAGCTCGGTCGCGCAGGAACCCTCCACCTCGGTGGCACGAGGGCCGAGATCGCGGCAGCGGAGAACGCCGTCGCACACGGTACCCTCTCGGATTCTCCCTACGTGCTCGTCTCGCAGCCATCGCTGTTCGACGACACGCGGGCGCCCAGCGGCCGGCACACGCTCTGGACGTACACGCATGTGCCGGCATCATCGCGTGAGGACAGGTCGGAGGCGGTCATCCGCCAGATCGAGCGCTTCGCACCCGGCTTCCGGGACACGATCATCGGGATGTCGTCGCGCACCGCTATGGATGTGGAGCGGCACAATCCCAACTACCCCCGCGGCGACATCTCCGCAGGTACACCGGATCTGGCGCAGCTGCTGCGGCGCCCCGTGCTCAGCCCCGATCCGTGGCGCACGCCCATGGAGGGCGTCTACCTGTGCGGCGCATCCACGACACCAGGGCCCGGAGTGCACGGGCTGGCGGGATGGCACGCCGCGCTGAGCGCGCTGCGGAACGAGTTCGGCACACGTACTCTGCCGGATCTGTCGCCGCGTCGCTCTCCTGTCGGAGAATGAACTCATGAAGCAGACCGGTTCGAACGTCGCCGCCCTCATCGCCGCAGCGGCGCCCGCCATCCGGCGGAGGGATGCCGAGAGCCTGACGGCCTTGATGCAGGAGGTCTCTGGCCGCGAACCCGCCGCGTGGGGAACCATCATCGGCTTCGGCTCGTGCCACTACCGCTACCCGACCGGCACCGAGGGCGACATGCCGATCCTCGCCTTCGCGCCGCGCAAGGCTGCGACCACGATCTATCTCGACGACACCGCGCGGCATGCGGATGCGCTCTCCGCGCTCGGCCCGCACACACTCGGCAAGGGATGCCTGTATATCAAGGACCTCGAGAAGGTCGACATCGGCGTGCTCCGCGGCATCCTCGAGAGCACTCTCGCGTGGACCGAAGCCGGTGGCGACGACTACGCGACGATCACCGTCACTGACTGACTCCCGTTCAGCGGACGCCGTAGCGCGCGACGATCTCCTCGGTGAGAGGCGGCCAGATGCGCTTGTGCTCATCACTGAAGGCGACGCCGGAGAGGAACGCCGCGCCGAGGTCACGTGACCGGTCGATGAACAGGAAACTGCCCTGCCCACCGAAGTGCCCTGCGGTCGCGGGCGGAAGACCGTCGCTCAACCAGTGCGGACTCTTCGCACCCTTGAGCTCGAATCCGAGTCCCCACTGGTTGTCATCGAACGAGCCGTATCCGGGCACGACGCCGCGCAGCCCGGATCGTGAGACCGAGAGCGCGAGGTCGCGCAAGGCGGCCGGGATCAAGGCCGGTCGCAGCACTTCGCGTGCGAAGGACAGCAGATCTGCGATCGAGGCTCGATAGCCCGCGGACGGGCGACCGGCCACGTCGGTGTCCTGCATGCCCAACGGCACGATGACTTCGCGGGCCAGCCACTCGGCGAACGGCATGCCGACGGACGCGCCCACGTGCGCACCGAGCGCGTCGAATCCGGCGTTCGAGTAGATCCGCCGCGTTCCGGGCGCTGCCTGCGTCTGGTCGCCCTCGAACGGCAGTCCACTGGTGTGGTCGAGCAGGTTCAGCAGTGTGGAGCCCTCCGGCCCGGCCGGCTCGTCGAGATCGACGAGCCCTCGCTCGACGGCGATCAGCACGCCCCACGCCGATATGGGCTTGGACACCGATGCCAGTGGGAGGGCGGCGCGCGGATCTCCCTGCACGGCGACGGTCTGCTCCGGGCCGGTCACCCCCACCAGCGCCGTGTGCGGGAAGCCGTCTGTCGCTGCGAAATTCGTGGTCTCCACCCTCCCATCGTCCCACGTCAGCCGTCGCGGACCTCTGCCCGACCATCGCTCACCTGCACGTGCGGCGTGCCGGCCGCCCGCTGAAGCCAGTGCCGATCGTGCGTGACGGTCACGACAGCCCCCGGATGGGACTGAACGGCGTGCTCGAGCTGCTCGACCAGTTCGGGATCGAGGTGGTTGGTCGGCTCATCCATCAGCAGAAGGCCGCCGGGTGCAGCCAGCACGATCGCCAGATCGAGTCGCCTGCGCTGCCCGACCGAGAGATCGCGGACGCTGCGGTCGAACTCGTCCTCGCGCAGCAGGCCGAAGCGGAGCAGCGTCGCCGCTGCCTCATCGCGGAACGCGGAGACGGCCTGCGCGAACACCTCGACGACCGTACCCTCGGGAGGCGATGCGACCTCCTGCCGCAGCCACGACACTCGCAGGCCCGGCGCCCGCTCGACACGGCCCGCTCGCGGGGCGAGCTCGCCGGCCAGCACACGCAGCAGCGTGGTCTTACCCGAGCCGTTGGGTCCGGTCACGGTCCAGCGCTCACCGGCGCGCAGGGTCCATGAAGGCAGTCGCAGCCGCGGTTCCGCATCACGCAGAAGCCCATCGATCGAGACGAGCGGCCCTTCGGCGGGCACCGAGGCAGTGCCCATATCGGCGGCGAAGCGCAACGGCTCCGATGGCGGCATGACAGGCTCGGCGCGCAGCCGGGACACGCGCTCCTTCGCCATGCGGATGCGGCCCATCGCGCCGTGATCACGGCTGCGTGCACGGAAGGCACCGTGGCCGAACCCGTCGAGTTCCAGTTTTCGCGGAATCCCGCTGAGCCGGAACGAGTTCGCGGCCACGAGCGCCTCGTTGCGAGCCAGCTCTGCTTTCCACTCCTCATGCCGCTCAGCCTGTCGGCGCCGTTCGGTCGCCCGCGCGATGAGGAACCCGCCGTAACCGTCGCCGTAACGACGCAGCGCAGCATCCTGCACATGGACGATCTCATCGGCGAACCTGTCCAAGAAGGCGCGATCGTGCGTCACCACCACCAGCGCCCCGCGGTGAGCGCGGAACGTCTCGTCGAGCCAGGCGAGCGCGGCGTCGTCGAGGTCGTTCGTCGGTTCGTCGAGCAGCAGCAGCTCCGCCATCGACGACATCGCGACGGCGAGCGCCAAGCGCGCCCGCTCACCACCGGACAGCTCGCCGACCGGCCGAGCCCGGTCGATGTCGCCGATGCCGAGTTGTTCGAGCGCGATGTCGACCCGCTGGTCGACGCGGTAGCCGTCCCGGGCTTCGAAGCGATCGACCAGTTCGGCGAGGTCGTCGAGCAGCACCTGCTGCTCGGGCTCGGCAGCATCCGCCAACCGCTCGGAGACGATCCGGATGTCGCGCTCGAGCGCACGCAGGTCAGAGAGCAGCAGATCGACAGCATCCTGCACGGATGCCTTCTCTGGAAAGCGCGGGTCCTGCGCTGCGTGGGCGATGCCACCGGGGATGACGACGCGCGTCTCGCCCGCGGTAGGACTCACCGAGCCCGCGATGAGGTCGAGCAGAGTCGACTTGCCGGCGCCGTTGTCGCCGATGATCGCCAGACGATCGGTGCGACCGATGACGAGATCGACGTGATCGAGCACGACGCGTTCGGCGAAGCGCACCGAGGCTGAACGCAATTCGCACACGCGATACCCGCGACGGGCGGAAGGGGAAAGGGCAGATGGGTACATGAGAACTCCTCCGCGACGGTCCACGACTGTCGCGACGATTCGCGCATCAGCGATGCGGATCGGAACAAGGGCCTCGAGCGCGCCGATCAGATGACGCGTTCGCTCAGGACCCGCCGCGGAGATGTCTCGACGCGGCGTCCCGATCTAGTGCTTCAGAGTACCCACGGTCAGAGACCATAGCAGAGATTCGCTCCGCTGCCGAGACCCCGCCTCATCGCCGAGACCCCTGCGTGCAGACGTCGATGACCGGGCGGGGTCTCGACGGCAATCAGGGGTCTCGGCGGCGGGGAGTGAGAGCTAGGCGCCCTTGAGGCGCTCAGCCAGGTACTCGTGGAGCTTCTCAACGGGGATGCGCTCCTGCGCCATTGTGTCGCGATCGCGCACGGTGACGGCGTGGTCATCGAGAGAGTCGAAGTCGACCGTCACGCAGAACGGCGTACCGATCTCGTCCTGACGGCGGTAGCGCCGACCGATCGCACCGGCATCGTCGAAGTCGATGGCCCAGCGTCCACGCAGCGAGTCGGCGACCTCGCGCGCGAGCGGCGACAGCTTTTCATTGCGCGACAGCGGAAGCACGGCGACCTTGACGGGCGCCAGACGCGGGTCGAGCTTGAGCACCGTGCGGGTGTCGGTGCCGCCCTTCGCGTTCGGCACCTCCTCCTCGACGTACGAGTCGACCAGGAACGCCATCATCGAGCGGGTGAGTCCGAACGACGGCTCGATGACGTACGGGGTGTAGCGCTCACCGGATGCCTGGTCGAAGTAGGACAGGCTCTGGCCGGACGCCTCCGAGTGACCCGACAGGTCGTAGTCGGTGCGGTTGGCGACGCCCATGAGCTCGCCCCACTCCTTGCCGGGGAAGCCGAAGCGGTACTCGAAGTCGATCGTTCCGGCGGAATAGTGCGCCCGCTCGTCCTCGGGCACGTCGAAGCGGCGCATGTTCGCCGTGTCGATGCCGAGGTCCTCGAACCACGCCCAGCACGCTTCGACCCAGTGCTCGAACCACTCCTGCGCCTCTGCGGGCGGCACGAAGTACTCGATCTCCATCTGCTCGAACTCGCGCGTGCGGAAGATGAAGTTTCCCGGCGTGATCTCGTTGCGGAAGGCCTTGCCGACCTGGCCGATGCCGAACGGCGGCTTCTTACGGCTCGCCGTGAGCACGTTGGCGAAGTTCACGAAGATGCCCTGTGCCGTCTCCGGACGCAGGTAGAACAGTCCGGACTCGTCGTCGACGACACCGAGGTAGGTCTTGACCAGGCCCGAGAACGCCTTCGGCTCGGTGTACTGCCCCTTGTTGCCGCAGTTCGGGCACGGCACGTCGGCGAGGCCGTTCTCGGCCGTGCGTCCCTTGCGCGCCTCGAAGTCCTCAACGAGGGTGTCGGCGCGGAAGCGCTTGTGACAGCTGAGGCACTCGACCAGCGGGTCGGTGAAGGTCGCCACGTGGCCGGAGGCCTCCCAGACGCGCTTCGGGAGGATGATCGAGGAGTCGAGGCCCACCATGTCGCCGCGTCCGCGCACGAAGGTCTGCCACCACTGACGACGGATGTTCTCCTTCAGCTCCGTGCCGAGGGGACCGTAGTCCCACGCGGAACGCGAACCGCCGTAGATCTCACCCGCTTGGAACACGAACCCGCGGTGGCGGGCGAGGCTGATGACCTTGTCTAGACGGGACTGTTCGGCCACGGTGGCTCCAATGGTCGGGAGAGATTCGGATGCTGCGCGCGGACATGCCGCGGCGTCATCCATCCTATCCGCGCCGGCGCGCCCGATTCAGCCCTCGGCCGAGGCAGCCGCGGCAGCCGCGCGCACGAGCCACGCCGGCGTCTTGCCCGGGCGCGCGAAGGGTACGAGCTGCCCGGCGGCGCTCTCTGCCACGAGCTGCTCGGCGCGCGCGATGCGGGTGGCCGGACGCTTGGCTGTCGCGATCCAGTGGCGCACCGCCTTGCGGTACCCAGGGGCTGCGGCGTCGAGGAACGCCTGCGCAGCGACCGAGGAGCCGAGCACGGCCTGCACCTCGGGCTCGAGCTCTGCGGCGTCGTTCTCATGGGAATACGTCCCGGTGCGATCTGCGCTGCGGGCCTCGAACGCGGCCAGGCCGGCGGGCGCCATCTTCCCCTCGGCCACGAGGCGCTCGACGTGGGTCACATTGACCTTCGACCAGGTGCTGCCCGCTTTCCGCGGCGTCCACCGCTGACGCCGCCGGTCATCGTCGATGGGCTGCGACACCGAGTCGATCCATCCGAAGCACAGAGCCTCGGGCACGGCATCCGCCCACGTCAGACCACGATCGGCGACGTGCGCCTTGCGCACCTCCATCCACAACTCCGATTCGGAGGCGTGATGCCGTTCGAGCCAGGTGCGGAACTCCGCCGCATCGCGGAAGTACACCGCGGGCTTCTCCGCCGAACCGCCCACCTGCCCCACCTCATCGTCCATGGGAACAGGATGCCACGAGCATCCGACACCGGCTCAGCGTGGCGTCGTCAGCGGTGAGGGAAGGCCTCTCCCCCGCCCGCGGCGAGCGCCTCGGCGACGATGCGTGCGTGCTCGTCTGCCATCGCCTGCGGCAGCGGCGGGAGGATGTCGTCCCAGAAGGCGAGTGCGGCGCCGCGTCCCTGCATCATGCCAGCCGGGCGAGCGAGTGCCCACATGTGCAGGTGCGCTGAGCCGTCATTCCATCGCGAGAAGTGGCAACGCGCGACACCCGGGATGCTCTTGACCGCCTCCGAGATCCGCTGCATCAGCGGCCCGAGTGCGGCGAGCACCTCGACCGGCGCATCCTCGAGCAGCCAGTGATCGCGCGGCGAGACCCACGCCATGAAAGGCAGGCCGCTCAGCTCGGATCTCATACCCACCTGCCACAGATCGTCATGCCAGATCGTGCTCGCGGAAGGCTCGCACGCACCGCACTGCGATGGATCCGCCTCACCGCCGCGCGGCTTCTCCGGCACCAGCATCGGCTCGAGCGGCCGCATGGCGATCTCGTCGAAGGCCCATGGCAGGCCCTCAGTCAGCGTCGACGCATCCAGTCGCTCGCCGATCGGCAGTCGGGAATGGAACGGTGACTGCGCTGGTACCTGCTCGACGTCGCTCATGCACCCATCGAACCATGTCGGTGTCCGGTGCCGCGCCGGAGGCACCGGACACCGATGAGGAGGGCCCCGCTCACTCGGTGAACAGGTACCCCTGCTTCACGTCGAAACCGGCGACACGCAGGCCCCGCCCGAGCATCTGCTCCATCTCGCCGCGCAGCCGCAGGCGCCACTCGTGTGCAGCGTCGGGGTCGGACACCCGCATCCCCTCGACATCAGAGGGGATCTCGAGCGTCGCCACGACGGTCTCCGCCGCAGGATGCTTGGCGATGTCGGCGAGCGCCCACTCGACGTCGAGACGGTCGCTCTCGTCGCCGGCGTCACCACCGCCGAAGATGCCGTAGTTGTTCACCGAATAACCGGTGACCCGCGCACCCAGCACGGTGAGGAAGAAGTGCGCGTTGCGTGCGACGAGCGGATCGAAGGTCCACGTGATCCGCCCGACTTCGCGCGAGAACGCCCACTGGCGCTGATGCTCCTTGAGCTCGCGCCCCCACCCGCGTCCGCGGTATTCGGGAATCAGCGCGGTGATGTGGGAATGCATCGTGCGCTGACCGGGAACGCCGAAGAAGGCGACGGAAGCCCCGACCATGCGCTCCGATCCGTCCTCGTCGTCGAACAGCCCGACGACGTAGTTGCCGGATTGCTGCAGCGCACGCAGCGTGCCCGCATCGATGACGCGCTCCGGCCCGCGGATGGAATCGAGCAGGCTCTGCGCGTCGATGATGAGTTCAACGGTGTCCAGGTCACGTATGGTTCGCACGCACCCAGTCTGCCCCTCCTCGGCCCCGATGCGGAAACGACAGGGCGGATGCTCTCACTTGAGCAGTCGCGACTCCATACGGGTGACGACGCCGTCGGCGCTGGTGAACATCAGCAGCGAGCTCGGCGCTCCGTGCTCCAGTGCGAGCACGCCGATGCTGTCTCCGAGTTCGACGATCTCGAACTCGTAGTCGCGCGCAAGCCGGTGGAACTGCGACGCCTGCGAGGCCACCCGCTCCGCACCTCTCACGATCTGCACGCCGTCCGGCCCCCGGTCGACGCGGAACTCCACGTCGGGGTGCAGCACGCCCACCAGGCGCGTGAAGTCGCCGCTGCGGGCGGCGGCGAGGAACGCGTCGACGACGGCCCGCTGCTGCTCCCGCGTCGCGCGGGGCTGCGGCGAAGACGGATCAGCGCCGCGAACGCGGTCGCGCGCACGGCTGGCGAGCTTGCGCGCGGCCTGCGGCGTGCGCGCGACGATCTCTGCGATGTCCTCGAACCGCAGACCGAAGACGTCGTGCAGCACGTACGCCAGTCTTTCGTCGGGCGTGAGCTGCTCGAGCACCAGCATGAGCGCGTACCCGACCCGATCCGCCTGCTCGACGAGAGCGGCGGGTCCGTGCTCGTCCGGCAGCGCCTCAACGTCGGGCAGCGCGTCGAGAGGATTCTCCTGCCTCCGCGTGCGCGAGCGCAGCTGGTCGAGACAGATCCGGCTCACGACGCGCGTGAGCCACGCACGCGTGTCGTCGATCGCCCCTTCGGCCCGTTCGAGCCGGAACCACGATTCCTGAACGGCGTCCTCCGCGTCGGCGTGCGAGCCGAGCATCCGGTAGGCGACGGCGGTCAGGTATCGCCGATGAGCGTCGAACTCGACCGCGAGCGCAGTGCTGTCCATCATGATTCCTCTCGTGCCCTGCGCAGGTTACCGCGCGGGCAGCGGCGACGGTGCGAAGGTCCGTGAGAAAAGATCCGACGGATCGTAGGCGTCCTTGAGGGCCGCCAACCGCCGCCGCGTGGATTGCGGGTAGACGGATGCCACGGCATCCGCCGACGTGCCGTCCAACGAGTTCGCGTATGCGCCGAGCGTGAGCGGCTGCAGCACCTGCCAGACGTCGTCCATGCGGACACGCAGCCCCTCGTAGGCGGCGTCGGGGGCCGCCGCGAAAGTGCTCACCATCAGCTCCGCACCGCGATGGGCGAACGCCGTGGCCTCGGCCGAGACCTCCCCGTACGCTCCACCGAGGCTGTGCAGCACGATGGATGCCGGCTGGTCGGACGCGGCGATGCGCGCCACCGCCTCGGCCGCCGCATCCGCGGAATCGGACGCGACGAAACCGCTCCGAAGCGCGACCCGCAGTCCCTTCGGGAGCTCGTTCCCCTCGTGCAGCAGCTCGGCATACGGCAGCTGCCCGACGTCCTGCGTCAACGGGGCGGCCGACGCCCCCACCGCCGCCAGAGCATCGTCCAGCGGCCCCGCGTCGCAACGCACGAACGTCAACTCGATGGGAGCATCCACTCCGCCGGCGAACGGGTTCGAGAGCACCATGGTCGAGCTGATCTCCTGGGGAGCGGTGCGCATGTAACGCGTCCAGGCCGGCACGACCCGCGCAGCCTGATCAGCGGGAAAAGTGAGCGACGCCCTGGTGAACAGCCGAGCGGGTTGCGCCTCGAACTCGAACGCGGTCACGATGCCGAACGCCCCACCGCCGCCGCGCAGCGCCCAGAACAACTCGGCGTGCTCATCCTCATCCACGCGGAGCACCGCGCCGTCGGACGTGACCAGTTCGACTGCCCGAAGATGATCGAGCGTGAGTCCATGCCGCCGCACGAGCCAGCCGATGCCGCCGGAGAGGGTGAGTCCCCCGACACCCACATCCGCCGTGTCACCGGAGGAGATCACGAGTCCGTGCGGGGTCAGCGCATCCACCACCTGACACCATACGGCGCCCCCGCCGACGCGCACCCTGCGTCCGTCGAGGACGTCGACGGTGCCGAGTTCTGCGAGATCGATGACGATGCCCCCGTCGACGGTGCTCAGCCCGGCGGCGGAATGGCCTCCTCCGCGCACCGCGACGGGAAGATCGGATGCCGCGGCGAAGCGCACGGCACGCTGCACGTCCTCGACGTCGACGGGACGGAGGATGAGCGCAGGTTCGGCGAAGGCGAGCGCGGTTCGCGCCGCCGTCCGGTAATCGGGCGAGCCAGGGGTGATGATCTCGCCGGTGAAGCTCTCGAGCTCGTCGCGGGTGGGTGCAGGCATGGTGTCTCCTTCAGCTGTCCGCGGGTGCGGTTCATGAAGGAGACGACGGCCGTCACGGAAGTGTGACCGATCCGCCGCACATCGTCGTTCAGGAGCCGACGAACTCCTCGGTCGGGCCGAAGTCCGGGCTCTCCCGCACCTCGACAGTGGAGCCCAGCCCGTCGGTGTCGAGTACGACGATCTCGTTCGCGCCGGCCCTCCAGAGCGGGGACGGGGCGTACAGCGTCTGCTGCGGTCCGACCTTCCAGTAGCGACCGAGGAGGAATCCGTTGAGCCAGACCATGCCCTTGGTGCCGCCAGGGAACGCGAGCCACGCATCCGCCGGGATCTCGACGGCGATCGTCGCGCGCGCGACACCATCGGACAGACCATCAGCTGCCGCGCTCGGGGCGGACCGCGCCGCCTCCGCACCCTCCGCGGAAGGTGACGCGTCGCGCGGAAGCGCACGGTGCGTCCAGCCGTGCACGTACCGGCGGCCGTTGATGCGCACCCCGTGCATGATGCCCTTGCCCTCGCCGGTGCGCGGACCGTAATTGATGCGTCCGAGGCTCTCGACCACGAGCGTCAGCGTCGCCCGGCGCGCTCCGCCAGGCAGCGCCAGCGACAGCTGCCCGTCGCGTTCCAGCGTTCCGACGCGCTCGTCATCGACGAAGACCGTGGCACGATCGTGCAGCGTGTCGACGTCGACCGTCGCATCCGCCGGCACATCGAGGTGCGCCTGATACGCCACGATGCCGTCCTCCACGCCGAGCTGCTCGAAGGTCTGCGGCATGGGAGTGGTCTCGCCCACCGCAGGCAGCGACCCGACGAACTCGCGCAAGGAGACCACCGGATGCAACGGCGCCGCCTGCGCGGCCTGCACCGGTGCCGGTGCCGGGCGCTGCGGCAGCTCGCCGTCGTGGAACGGCGCGAACGCCGCACGCAGCGCCTCGAACTTGGCGTTGAGCGATCCGTCCTCACCGATCGGCGCATCCGAGTCGTAGCTCGTGATCGTCGGCTGCAGTGCGCCGTCATGGTTGGCGCCGTTCCACAGCCCGAAGTTCGTGCCGCCGTGGGCCATGTAGACGCTGACGGATCCACCGGCAGCGAGCAGCTCTTCGACCGTGCCGATCATGCTCTGCGCCGAACGCACGTGATGCTGCTCACCCCAGTGATCGAACCACCCTCCCCACAGCTCGCTGCACATGAGGGCATCCTCCTGACGACGCAGCTCCTGTGCGGCGGCGACACCGGTGCCGAAGGTGAACGTCGGGAGGGCGCCTTCCACCGAACCGTGCGCGACCATGTCGGGCGTGATGCCGTCAGCCGTCGTCAGCAGCTCCACGATGCCGCGTGAACGCAGCGCATCGCGCTGGTGCTCGAGATACGAGTGATCGCTGCCGAACGACCCGTACTCGTTCTCGATCTGCACGGCGACGACGGGCCCGCCGAACGCGGCCTGCAGCGGCACGATGCGCGGGATCAAAGCGTCGTACCAGCGATCGACGGCGGCAAGGTACTCCGAGTCGCTCGTACGCAGCGCATTCACCCGGCCGGTGAGCCAGGACGGCAGCCCGCCGTTCGACCATTCAGCGCAGATGTACGGGCTCGGGCGCAGGTAGACGTCGAGTCCCACCTCGCCGGCCAGACGGATGAAAGACTCCAGATCGCGCCAACCGTCGAAACGGGGTTCGCCCTCGGTGCGCTCATGGAAGTTCCAGGCCACGTAGGTGTCGACCGTGTTCGCCCCCATCGCAGCCAGGCGACGCAGGCGATCCTCCCACTGCCCGGGATGGACGCGGAAGTAGTGCAGCGCGCCCGCAAGGATCCGGTACGGCCGACCGTCTCGGATCAGCTGCCCGTTCCGAAATGCGATCGCGGGAGCGATGTCCGGAGAGGACGAGGATGCGTGGTTCAAGAGGACTCCTGCGTGACTCTCGCTCCGACCCTGCGGAGTGCGGACGGATGCGTGTCGTGCGCAGCCGCGCATGACTCTACCGGACGGCCTCGATGTCGCTCCGACGCGCCCTGCACTTCCTGACACCGGTAGCCTGGCGGAGTGGGAGATCGAGACGACAGAGCCAGGAAACGCCTCTCCCGCACCCCCAATCGCGGACTCACTGTCGCGGTGCTCGCGTTCGCCGGCCTCTGCGCGTCGTTCATGTTCACGCTGGTCGTGCCGCTGCAGGCCGAACTGCCCACACTGCTGAACGCGTCACGCGAGGACACCACCTGGGTCGTCACGATCACGTTGCTGGTCGCCGCCATCGCGACCCCGATCTCCGGTCGCCTCGGCGACATGTACGGCAAGCGCCGCGTCATCGTGGTGCTGCTGGCGGCACTCATCGTCGGCTCGGTGATCGCCGCGCTCTCCGGGTCCATCGTCGGCGTGATCATCGGCCGAGCGCTGCAGGGCGGCGTCACCGGCGTCATCCCGCTCGGCATCGCGATCATGCGAGACATCCTCCCGACGAAGCGGCTCGGCACCGCCGTCGCACTCATGAGCGCCACCATGGGCGTCGGCGGAGCGCTCGGAATGCCGTTGGCCGCCTATCTGGCGATCAACGCCGACTGGCATTCGCTGTTCTGGCTCGCGGCCGGCCTCGGCATCACAGGACTCATCCTCGTGCTGTTCCTCGTTCCAGAGGACGTGCTGCTCTCCCCCGGTCGCCTCGACGTGCCGGGTGCGATCGGCCTCGCGATCGGGCTGACCGGACTGCTCCTGTACGTGTCGCGCGGCGCGCAGTGGGGGTGGACGTCGCCCATCGGACTCGCACTTCTCATCGGCGGTGTGCTCGTGCTGCTGGTGTGGGGCTGGTATCAGCTCCGCACGAAGGATCCGCTGCTGGATCTGCGCGTCGCCGCACGCCCCGCCGTGCTGTTCACGAACATCGCCGCGATCGGCATGGGATTCGCGCTGTTCGGATCGAACGTCACGTTCCCGCAGATGCTCGAACTCCCCGTGGAGACGGGGTCCGGCTTCGGGCTCGACATGATCACCGCCGCGTTCATCGTCATGCCCGCCGGACTGGTGATGATGGTGATCTCCCCGCTCTCCGGATGGCTCGAGCGCACGGTGGGCCCGCGGCCGCTGTTCACCGTCGGCGCGTCGGCGATCGTGCTCGCCTACGTCTACGTGCTGATCTGGTCGACCGAATGGTGGAACATCCTCGTCGCCAACGCGATCATCGGCGTCGGCATCGGCTTCACGTTCGCCGCCATGCCGATGATCATCATGCGCGCGGTGCCCGCGAACGAGACGGGCGCATCGAACGGGCTGAACGCGCTGTTCCGCTCGGTGGGCACCTCGAGCGCCTCCGCCGTCATGGGCGCGGTCCTGGCCGCCATGAGCGTGGAGATCGACGGCGTCGCCGTGCCCACGCGGGAGGCGTTCAACGTCTGCTACTGGCTCGCCATCGTCGCCGCCGTCATCGCCGTCGTGCTGTCGCTGTTCATCCCGAAGAGCCGCGCGATCGAACCGCACCCGTCACTGCCGAGCTGAGCACGCCATCGGACGCGGTCAGAGCGTGAAGCCGTCCGGATCACCCGTCCGCGGTGCGCGCAGCCGATCGGGAACCGGCCACGGCAGCACGAACTGCTCGGCGGCCGTGCGGCTCATGTCGCCGTAGTCGTCGACCTTCACGACGATGCGCCCTGGGGTGCCCTGGCGATCCGGAGTCACCTCGACCATGCGCACTCGGAGCGGACGCTCGGCTTCGCCCTCGAGCATCCACGGATCGGCGAGCCACGAGAGACCGTGCTCCTCCAGCGCGGTCTCGGCATCGAGCCATTCGATGGGATCCGAGATCGCACGACCGAGCACATCCACCGCCACCCAGTCGTCGCCTGCCGGGTGGATCCATCCGAGCAGCTCGCCGTCGTCACGGCGATGCGGGGTCCAGTCGTCCATCCGACGAGGGTACCCGGGCAGAATGGGATCATGGTCGCACCCCTTCCTCGCATGACGCAGGAGCAGTCCCGGGCCTGGCTCGCGCTGATCAATGCGGCCGAACTCCTTCCGGCAGCCCTCGACGCTCAGTTGCAGCGCGACGCCGACCTCACGCATTACGAGTTCATCCTGCTCAGCGCGCTTCGACATGGGGGCGCCATGCGCCTGAGCGACCTGGCCACGGCGACCAACGCGACTCTCCCCCGCTGCTCGAAGGTCGTCAGCAGACTCGAGCAGAGGGGCCTGCTGGAGCGGGAGGAGAGCGCGACCGATCGACGCAGCGTGCTGCTGCATCTCAGCCGACAAGGCCGCCGCCGGCTGGTGCTCGCCGCACCCGACCACTTCGCCACGGTGCACCGGCTCGTGCTCGATCACCTCGCACCCGAGCAGCTCGACGCCCTCGCGGACGCTCTCGAGCCCGTCGTGCATGCTCTCGATCCCCAGCACAGATTCGGCCCTTTCTGACCGACACCGGGCTTGATGCCCGCGACTTCAGTGCGCGTACTCCATCAGCTCGAGCCCGAGCACGCGGAACGCGTCATGCACGCGGAGCCGGTGAGTGATCGACAGGTCGTCGAAGCACACGATCATCGCGTACGCGATCCCCGCCCGCGGACCGGCGAGCACGCCGGCCTCCGCGCGTACGCCGCGCTCCCGCCCCGTCTTGTTGATGAACAGCAGCCCGTGGGCGTCGTGGTCATGAGAGAACGGATCCAGGCCCGTGGATGCCGCGACCAGGCTCAGGTCGTGGTTCAGGTTCAGCCACTCCGACACCTGCGCGCTGACGGCGACGTCGACCGCGGTCGAGTTCACCAGAGCGGAGAAGAGCCCGGCGAGCTCTCGCGTCGTGCCGACCGCGAGGTGCGGGGCGTCATCCGGCCCCCGTTCGTCGCGGAAGCGGTCGAGCAGCGCGGTGCGGGTGAGGCCGAGCGCGCCGAGACGCTCGTTGACCCGCTCGTCACCCACGTAGGCCAGGAGGGCATTGACCGCCAGCGGATCGCCCGCCGTCGCCGCCAGCACGGCGAGGTCGGCGAGCGGCAACGCGGGTGCCCTCAGATTGCGCCACACCCCCGCCGTCGTGACCTGGTCGGTCGAGGCGCGATCCACGATCTCCAACGGATCCAGCGTTCCGGTTTCGAAACCGGCCGCGACCTCGATCAGCAGCGGCACCACGCCGAGGCCGGCGATCGGCATCGTGACGTGATCGTCGCCGGCGAGCACCTCGGCGCCGCTGTCGAGGTCTGTGACGTGGACGGACACCTGTGCGCCGGCATCCACCAGTTCCTCCAGCGCGCGCAGCGTGGTCACGAAGGAGCGGCGTCCCACGGCGGCGCGGCGAGGAAGTCGTCGACGATTGCGCTGTGATCTGCGCAGCATCGCAGGCGGCGAAGGCTCGGGGGGAGTGCCCACGCATGTTCCTTCCCAGGAAGGTCTTCAGGGGACGCCGCCGGGAGCATGCCCCCCAGCAGCACTCGCTATCGTAACCCCGCCCGCTCCGTCCCTGTCACGAACGGCGGGCAAAGATCACCAGATCGTCACACGCTGTTCGCGGGGAAGGTGCAGCGCGTCCGTTTCCGTCACGTCGAACGCCTCGTAGAACGCATCGATGTTGCGCACGATCTGGTTGCAGCGGAACTCGTTCGGGGAGTGCGGATCGATCGTGAGCAAGCGCACGGTCTCGGCGTCGCGGCTCTTCTGCTGCCACACCTGCGCCCACGACAGCAGCAGCCGCTGCACGCCGGTGAGCCCGTCGATGACCGGCGCCTCCGCGCCGCCGAGCGAGAGCTCGTAGGCCTTCAGCGCGATACCCAGACCGCCCAGGTCGCCGATGTTCTCACCGATCGTCAGAGCACCGTTGACATGATTCTCGGCGGGAAGCCCGACCGGCACCAGTGCGTCGTACTGGGCGATCAGTGCCTTCGTGCGCTCCTCGAAGGCTGAGCGGTCGGCATCCGTCCACCAGTCGTCGAGCTTGCCTGAGCCGTCGTAGCGGCTGCCCTGGTCGTCGAATCCGTGACCGATCTCGTGGCCGATCACGGCACCGATGCCGCCGTAGTTCGCTGCGGCGTCGCGGGAGGCGTCGAAGAACGGGTACTGCAGGATCGCCGCCGGGAACACGATCTCGTTCATCGAGGGGTTGTAGTAGGCGTTGACCATCTGAGGCGGCATGTGCCACTCGTTGCGGTCGATCGGCTTACCGACCTTGTCGATGTTGCGGTCGTGCTCGAAGATGTTCGCGCGGCGGACGTTGCCGAAGATGTCAGCGGGGTCGATCTCGAGAGTCGAGTAGTCGCGCCACACCTCGGGGTGACCGATCTTCGGGGTGAACGCGTCGAGCTTGGCGAGCGCGCGCTCCCTGGTCTCCGGGCTCATCCATTCGAGCGTGGTGATGCTCTGACGGTAGGCCTCGATGAGGTTCGCGACGAGCTCGTCCATCGCGGCCTTCGCCGTCGGCGGGTAGTGGCGCTCGACGTAGACCTTGCCGATGGCCTCTCCGAGTGCGCCTTCGGTGACCGAGACGCCGCGCTTCCAGCGCTCACGGATCGTGGGGACGCCCGAGATCTCGGTGCCGTAGAACGAGAAGTTCTCCTGCACGAGGTCGTCGGTGAGGTACGGGGCGGCGGCGTGCACGACGTGCGCGCGCAGCCACGACTTCCATTCGTCGAGGCGTTCCTCGACGAGCAGCGATCCGAGACCCTCGAGTGCGCTCGGCTGCGATACGACGGCTTCGGTGAAGGCATCCGGGTTGGTCGGCACGACGGCATCCCGCCACGGCGTCAGGTCGACGCCGGTCAGCGCCTGCAGCTCGTCCCACGTCTTGAGGTTGTACGTGGCCACGGCGTCGCGGCTCGCCACGTTGTCCCAGTGATGCGAGGCGATCGCCTTCTCGAGCTCGAACGAGCGCTCGGCGTCGCCTGCGGCGTCCGCGATACCGGCGAGCGCGAGCAGGCGCTCGAGGTGGGCGCGGTAGGCGGTGCGGGTGGCTTTGAAGCTCTCGAGGCGGTAGTAGCTCTCGTCGGGGAGCGAGAGACCGGACTGCACGAGGATCGGCACGTAGCGCTCCGGATCACCGGGGTCGCCGTCGATGTAGAGGCCGATCAGGTGCGCGCGACCGTCGCGCTCGTACGCGCCGATCGTCGCGAGGAACGAGGGGATGCCGTCGATCAGGTCGATCTCGGCGAGGGTCTCCGCGAGCGGGGTGACGCCGGCCGCATCGATGCGAGCGGTGTCCATGAAGCTCGAGAACATGTCGCCGATCTTGCGTGCAAGGCTGCCGGCTTCCGCCGTCTGCGACTCCTCGATGATCGCGCGCACGTCCTTCTCGGCCTGCTCGGCGAGCAGGTGGAACGAGCCCCAGCGCGCCTTGTCTCCAGGAATCTCGGTGCGCTCGAGCCACGAGCCGTTCACGTACCGGTAGAGGTCGTCCTGCGGACGGATCTCGGAGCTGAATTCTTCGGTGGCGAGGCCGGCGGGGAGAGCATCAGTCATGAAGTCCACCCTATGCGCGCTCTCGGACACGCGAGTCGTTCAGGTGGGATCGTCGTCGGCGGGTCACAGGAAGAACAACCTTGCGGGTTCCGCGGGCGCCCTAACTCCGGTTCTCCTTCTTCCGTCGGCCGAATCGGCGTCGAGGGGGTTCCGGCGCGGCGGCGGGAGCGGGCCGCGCGGCCCTGCGCTCGCGCCATGACTCGATCTCGGCATCCACGTCGCGCGTGCGGGTGACCACCGGCGGGCCGCCCTGCAGTTGTCTACGGGCAGAGATCACCCGCTTGTTGAAATCCTCGAGCACCTCGCGCACGTCGCTCTCGCGCGCGAGAAGGTCGAGGTTCGCGTCGAGCTCGCGATCCTCCACGCGCAGCAGCAGCGCAGGAGGGCCGAGGCCGGTGAGGTTCTCGGTCTCGATCTTCCGCCGGATCCACCAGTCGGGATCGTGGTGCGTACCCAGCCCCTCGAGCGGTTTTCCCGCTCCGGGGAGATCGTCGAACTCGCCGCGGCGGATCGCCAGCTGGATCGCCGTCTCGACGAACTCGTGCTGATTCTCGGCGGTGAGCTGCATCGGCGGGGCCTCCGCCTCGGCATCCGGTTCATCGCGCTGCTGCGCCCGGTATCGGGCTGCCGCGTCTCGAGGATCTGTCATCGTCCACCTCCGGATGCCGGTTACTCCAGCCTACGACGGCGCGCCGCCGGGTCGCACGCCTGCGCCCAGCACCCCGCCGCCGCGGGCGCCCCACAGCCACCCGCGGCGCGGACCGGCGCAACTAGGCTCGAACGGTGACCGCGCACCAGACACTCAATCGGGAGATCGTGCGCCTCGCCGTCCCCGCGCTCGGGGCGCTGGTCGCCGAGCCGGCGTTCCTCATGGTGGATGCCGCACTCGTCGGCCACCTCGGCGTCACACCGCTCGCCGGTCTCGGCATCGCCAGTGCCGTGCTGCAGACGATCGTCGGCCTGATGGTCTTCCTCGCCTACTCGACGACGCCGGCGGTCGCGAGACGCTTCGGTGCGGGCGACAAAAAGGATGCCGTGAGCGTGGGCATCGACGGAATGTGGTTGGCGCTCGGCCTCGGCGCAGTGCTCGCCGTCGCCGGCGCCCTCTCATCACCGTGGCTCGTGTCGCTGTTCGGCGCATCGGCCGAGGTCGCCGCGCAGGCCGACATCTACCTGTCCATCTCGATGTGGGGTCTGCCCGCGATGCTCATCGTGTTCGCGGCCACCGGCCTGCTGCGCGGCATGCAGGACACCATGACCCCGTTGTGGATCGCCGGCGCAGGCTTCGGCGCGAACGCACTGTTGAACTGGCTGTTCATCTACGGCTTCGGCTGGGGCATCGCCGGCTCGGCCGCGGGCACGATCGTCGCGCAATGGGGCATGGTCGCCGCCTATGCACTCATCATCGGCCGCCTCGCGCGCCGGCACTCGGCCTCCGTCCGGCCCCAGCGCGACGGCGTCCGCGGTTCGGCGCGCTCGGGCGGATGGCTGTTCCTGCGCACGGTGAGCCTGCGAGTCGCACTGCTCGTCACGGTCGGCATCGCCACGGGCATCGGCACCACGGAGCTCGCCGGCTGGCAGGTGGTCTTCACGATCTTCTCGGCCGCGGCGTTCGCACTCGACGCGCTCGCGATCGCCGCGCAGGCGTTGATCGGCAAGGGCCTCGGTGCGGGCGACATCCCCGGCGTGCGGCACGTGCTCGCCCGCACCGTCGCGTGGGGCGCCTGGTTCGGCGTCATCGTCGGCGGTCTGATCGCCGCTCTGTCGGGCGTGATCGGGCTCGCCTTCACCGGCGACGCCGCGGTCGCGGCTCTCATCCAGCCGGCCCTCATCGTGCTGGCCGTGGCGCAGCCGATCGCAGGAATCGTGTTCGTGCTCGACGGTGTGCTGATGGGGTCCGGCGACGTGCGCTACCTCGCGATCGCCGGCGGTCTCAACCTCGTGCCGTTCCTTCCCGCGCTGTGGATCATCACCCTCGTCGGAGTCGACGGCACCGCCGGGGTGACCTGGTTGGCGGTCGCATTCTTCGGCGTATACATGCTCGCCCGCTTCGCGACGCTCGGCTGGCGCGTGAAGACCGGCGGCTGGTTGCGCGCCTCGGTGTAGGCGACTCTCTCTGCGCCTTGGGTGCGTCAGGATGGTCACATGACCACAGCCTGGCCCGGCGACAGCGCCACCGTCGTGCGCTGGGTGCGATCGACTCTGCTTCGCGCCGCGCAGGACGCGGGTGAAGTCGCCCTGAAGGGGCTCGAAGACATCGAGGTCACCGCTTCCCTCACCGGGAACGATCTCGATCACCTCACGCTGGATGCCACCGGCACGACGTTGACGCTCGGCTGGACCGCGCCGCCGATGCCCGTCGACCCCGTCACGAACTCCGCCGTCACGGACACCCCCGCGACCGAAGACATCCCAGAGCCGGAGATCATCTCCCGCGAACCGGGCATCGTGCGCAGCTTCCGCTTCTCCGCCCGACCGATGCGGATCGAGCGCAGCCCGCTCACGATCGACGTGCAGGCGTTCGACATGCCGATCGTGTGGCTCACCGCCGCGGAGCCCGCAGAACCGGGTGTTCCCGAGAGCGCCCATTCGATCGTGCCGAACGAGGACCTCGGCGATCTGCGCGGCACCTTCCACGCCTCCATCGCCACCAAGGATCTCGTGCCGCTGATCAGATCCGTCGCGGCGCCCATGCTGCGCGAGGGCGGCATCCGTCTCGGCCGGCTGCGCATCGAGATCGTGCAGGACGGCGCAGACGGCATCCGCGTCATCGCATACGCCGGCGTGCGCTGGAAGCTGCTCATGGCGTCGGCGCGTGCCGAGGCGCGGATCGAGGTGACGAGAGACGCCGTCATCACGATCCGCGACCTGACGCTCGGCAGCCGCAACCTTCTGGTGAAGACCGCTCTGCTGTTCGCCCGAAAGCATGTGCGCGCACTCATCGGCCGGCGGATCGACCTCAACGAGTCGTTCACGGCCGACGGCGCGACCCTTCGTCTGCACGACGTGCGCGTGGGCACCGGCGAGCAGCTCAGCGTCGAGGGTCGGTTCGGCTGAGGGCCCGATCCGACGGATGCACGGGCAGCGGGGCCCCGGACTGACGAGCCATCGCGTAGCCCCAGGTCGCCAGCGCCAGCAGCGGGCCCCACAGCCAGAACGGGAACACCAGCACGAGTTCGATGATGTGCGCGATGCTGCCGTCACCGATCGCGCCGTCCTGCGCCGACAGCACCATGTCGATGCCGCCGGCGGTGAACAGCGCCGAGACGACCGAGGCCGGCACCACGGCGAGTGCGATCGGCACGGGGCGACCACCGACGCCGGCCATCCATCGCGGGAACCGGCGGCCCCACGGCAGGATGAGACCGAGAGTCAGCACTCCGCCGGCCAGCATCGCCGTCCCCAGGCTGAGTCCGGTCAGCAGCACCATCGGCATGGCGGCGGGGTCGAGCGCCTCCGGTGCCAGCAACGGCCACGGCGTGAGCCAGGTCAGGCGGGCGAACGTGTACGGCACGGCGCAGCACGCCGCCACGATCGTGATCGCCCTGCGGTGCCGCAGCACCCACCGCGAGAATGCGCCCCGATGCCCGCGCCCGCGTGACTCGGTCTGCGCGAGGAGCGCGACCGCGGCCAGCAGATGGATCGCGGCGAGAAGCGCTCCGGGAAGCACGTCCAGCAGCGAGGCACCGAGGCTGCTCGCCAGTTCCGCCCCCCGCATCCGCACGACGGCCCACGTGACGAGCCCGGCGAGCACCGCGATCAGCGCCAGACCCCACCACGGATGCCGTCGCACGAGCAGCACCGCGAGCGTGCAGACACCGATGATGACGATCATGGCGAACGTGTAACCGGCGACGGGGATCAGCCCGCCCGGGGTCAGGAAGATCATGACGCCTGCCACGACAACGGCCGCCGCGCGCAGTGCTCGTGACGGCGGCGCACCCGACGTGGCGCGACTCTCCGCCTGCCCCAGCAACCCGACGGCGGTGCCGGCGAGACCCGCCGCGACACCGATGGCCGCGCAGACCGTTCCCGGCAGCATCCGGTCGGCGATCCCCGGCCCCAGGGCGGCTATCCAGTCCACCGACGCCGGTGCGAGCAGCCGAAGCCCGTTCAGGACGGCGAGCGCAACCGAGCCCAGGACGACGACGAGGGTCAGGAAGAAGTGGTTTCGCGTGTTCATGTCTTCACGCTATGAACCAGGCGGCACCCGCAGCATCGCCCGAGGAGGCGGGACGACTCGCCCGTGCGGGTGATTCTGCGCAGCGATACGGGTCAGTCGGCGGGGCGCAGCACGCCGTGCTCGTACGCCCAGATGACCACGTGGATGCGGTCGGGAACCGCGAGCTTGGCGAGCACCGCCTTCACATGCGTCTTCACCGTGTTCTCGGAGAGGAACAGCGCACGGGCGATCTCGTCGTTCGATGCGCCGGTGGCGAGCAGCCGCGCGACGTCCTGCTCGCGCGGGCTCAGCACGGCCAGCGACTCGCGGGCGTCCCGCCGCGGCGCTCCCTCCCGCACGAATCCCAGCAGCGCCTCAGTGGCGCGCGGCGACATCACCGGGCGCCCATCGGCGACCGCGACGACGGCGTCAGCGAGAGCCTCGGGCGTGGAATCCTTCGTCAGGAATCCGCTGGCGCCCTCACGCACAGCGGCGTAGACGTACCCGTCGAGATCGAACGTCGTCAGCACCAGGACACGGACTCCGGGGCGCAGCCGCAACACCTCCTTCGTCGCGGCGATGCCGTCGGTTCCCGGCATCCGGATGTCCATCAGCACGACATCGACGGCGTGCGCGCGGATGAACTCGATCGCGGCGTCGCCGGACTCGACGGATGCCGTGATCTCCAGTCGCGGATCGCGTGCGAGCAGCGCGGCGATGGCTTCGCGGAACAGCGCCTGATCATCGGCGATCAGCACTCGGATGCTCATTCGGCTCCTCCATCCGCGCGTGCGGCCTCGTGCGCCGCCACGGGCAGTTCGATGCGCACCTGCCACCCGGCGGGCTGCCGCGGTCCCGCGCGCAGCGTGCCCCGTGCGAGGCGGACGCGCTCTGCCATGCCGATGAGCCCGATGCCGCTCCCCGGGCTCGCCGGGCCCTGACCGCTCCCCGCGTCGTCGTCGATCGTCGCGGCGACGTGACCCGACGTCCACTCCAGCCGGACGACGATCCGCCGCGGGGCCGCCGTGTGCCTGACCGCATTGGTGAGCGCCTCGCGCACGGCATGATGCAGCGCCATCAGCGCATCCGGTTCGAGGCGTCGTCGCGTGCCCGTCTCGTCGAACCGCACGTCGGTCTCCGCGCTGCGCACGGACTCGACGAGGCCCGTGATCGCGTCGATGTCGGGGACGGGCGTCCGCGGCGCATCGCCGTCGACGGCGATCACGCCACGCATCCCGCGCAGGGCGTCTCGTCCGGTGTCGGCGATGACGTGCAGCGCGCGCGTGCTGGCGTCCGGATCGTCCCGCACCAGAGCGCGCGCCACATCCGCCTGGGCGATCATGACGGTCATGGAGTGCGCGACGACGTCGTGCAGATCGCGGTTGATCCGCATCCGCTCGGCCGTGATGGCCTCTCGTACCCGGGTGCGCTCCCGCTCTTCGGCGTGCTGTCGTCGCTGGCGCTGGAGCAGACCGATCGCCCAGGCTGCGGCGATCATCGCGGCGAGCCCCCCGAAGAGCCCGACTCTGATGCTGCCGGGCATGGTCGACACCGGCGTCCATGCGATCACAGCCGCGCCGAGCACCCCGACGCCGAGCGAGGCGAGTCCGAGACGGAGTGCACGCAGTGTCGCGACCTCGCCTACGCAGAGCAGGTAGGCGAAGGATGAGGGGAACAGTGCGGCCGGTGCGCCCGCGACCCCTTCGCCTCCCGGCAGCAGCGCGAGAGCGAGCATCGCCAGGCTGGCGGCGGCGAAAGCGATGACGGGGAAGCGCACCGAGATGAGGGTCGCCGCGTGCACTGATGCGAACAGTGCGGTGATCACGGCGGCGGCTGTCGGATCGGGCACGGCCTGCGCCTGGACGACCGCGATGAGGCTGGCCGGGAGCAGCAGCACCGTCATGGCGATCGCAAGGATCACGTCGGGGCGGTTGAGGACGCGCCAGCCGTCAGACGTGGAATTCTGCTTGACGGCGCCGGACACGGCCCCATGCTCTCACGGGCGTGTTCGACGCCGGATCACCCGTGAGGGTGAACGTCACTTCGCGTACCGGCGGCACCATTCGTACATGATCACCGCGCCGGCAGCGCTCGCGTTGATCGAGCGCGTCGAACCGTACTGGGTGATCTCGATATGACCGGATGCCGCGGCGATCGCCTCCTCGGTGAGGCCAGGACCCTCCTGCCCGAAAAGCAGCACGCAGCGCTCCGGCAGCTCGGCCTTGTCGACGGGGACGGCGCCTTCGACGTTGTCGACCGCGATGATCGGGATGCCTTCAGAGGCGGCCCAGACGGCGAACGAGGCGACGTCGTCATGGTGCACGACATGCTGATAGCGATCAGTGACCATCGCCCCGCGCTTGTTCCACCGACGCCGTCCGATGATGTGCACGGTGTCGGCGAGGAACGCATTGGCGCTGCGCACGATCGAGCCGATGTTCATGTCGTGCTGCCAGTTCTCGATCGCGACGTGGAACGGATGGCGGTGCGTGTCGAGGTCGGCGACGATCGCCTCCATGCGCCAGTAGCGGTAGCGATCGATGACGTTGCGGGTGTCGCCGTGCTCGAGCAGTTCGGGGTCGTACTGCTCCCCCTCCGGCCACTCGCCCTCCCACGGTCCGAGTCCATGGGTGGTGCGCTCAGGGGTGTCGGTCACTCAGCCAGCGTAGTCGGGGCGGCGTAGGCTGGGCTCGTGGCATCCCCAGCGGCAGACGACTATCTGAAGACCGTCTATGCGCACACCGAATGGCAGGATGCGCCGATCACTCCTTCGCAGCTCGCGGCGAAGCTGGGCATCGCCCCCTCGTCTGTGACGGAGATGGTGAAGAAGCTCGCCGCTTCGGGTCTCGTCTCGCACGTGCCGTACGGCGCGGTGCGGCTGACGGATGCCGGTGAACGTCGCGCCCTGTCGATGGTGCGCCGCCACCGCCTCGTCGAGACCTGGCTGGTGAGAGAGTTCGGTTACGGCTGGCACGAGGTGCATGACGAGGCCGAGGTCCTCGAGCACACGATCAGCGATCGTCTGCTGGAGGGGATCGACGAACGGCTGGGCCGGCCCCGCTTCGACCCGCACGGCGATGCGATCCCGGATGCCGCGGGCCATGTCGCGCGCGAACCGTTCGTGCTGCTCGCCCAGGCCCCGCTCGGCCACGAGGGCCGCGTGCTGCGCGTCTCCGACACCGACCCCGACCTGCTGTGCGCCCTGGAAGAGCTCGGGCTCTCGGTGTCGTCCGTCGTCCGCCTCACCGACGGCGGCGTCGAGATCGACGGAGCGGTCGCCGAGCTGCCGGACGGCGCCGTCGACGTCGTCTGGCTCAGCGCGTAGCATCCGTCCAGGTGCGCATGCGCGCGGTCAGCGCAGCGCGTGTGCGATCTGCTCGGCCGTCCGGCGGAGCAGCGGAACGTGCCCCTCCAGATGCGAGAGGTCGTGGACCATCCGCAGCGCGGTGATCGAAACGGCGCCGACGACACCCACCGAGGTCGTGATGGGGACGGCGACGCAGTTCACGATCTCCTCGAACTCGCCCTGATCGACGGCCCAGCCGCGTGCGGCCGTCACCTCGAGCTCCGCGTCGAGCGCGGCCCTTGTGGTCAGCGTCTGCGCGGTGTGGCGCGTCCAGTCAGCGCCGGCGAGCACGTCGTCCCGGCGTTTCTGCGTCAGCCCGGCGAGGATCGCCTTCCCCACCGCGCTGCGATTCGGATGCACAGGCGACCCGACCCGCGAGTACAGCCGCACACGACGCGGGTCCTCGACCTTGTCGACGTAGAAGATCTCATCGCCCACGAGCCCTGCGACGTGCACGGTGTTTCCGACCACGCGGTGCAGCTGCCGCACGGGGGTGTGCGCGGCATCCTTCAGGGCGACGTCCTCCAACGCGGCCGCACCGAGCATCGCCAGGCGAAACGCGACCGCATAGGTACCGTCCTCACGTCGCCGCACGAAGCCGACCTTCTGCAGCGTCTGCAGCTCTCGGAACATCGTCGAGCGATGGATGCCGAACTCCACCGCGAGCGGCGAGACTGCTTTGGGCTCGCCGGCGAGAGAGTCGAGGATCGCGGCTGCACGCTCGACGCTCTGCGACACCTAGACCACACCCTCTCCGCGCGGTGTGCGCCCGACCTCCACCATCAGAAGAAGGTGTGGATCAGATCCACGACGACGTCGGAGTCGACCGACTCGACGACGGGCAGCACGGTCCACTTGTCGAACGCGGTGCACGGGTGCGAAAGCCCCAGCCGGACGAGGCCTCCGATCTCGAGTTCGCCGCCGCCCTCGAGCCGGACGAAACTGTGCTGGTCGTTCATCGCCGAGACGGATGCTCCGGGCAGGGTCTGCCAGGGTGCGCCGAGCGCCGCGCTCTTCGCACGGGGGATCGGCAGTCCCTCATCGAACGGGAAGTCGCGCTTGCCGCCGTCTATCAGGGCGAGACCGGGCTCTGGGTGCGAGACGACCCGGCCGACGCCGAACATGCCGGGGATGAAGCGAGGCTCATCATCGCTCGTCCTCGCCTCGTCGAACGGTGAGATGCCGCGGTAGAAGCCGTCGTCGTGGACGATGTAGGCGCCGGAGCGCAGGGTGAACAGGGTGCGGCCTCCGCCGGGGCGCTCTTCGGCGTCTGCTGCGGCGCCGGCCTCGGCGAACACCTGCGCGACGAGATCGAAGTATGCGCTGCCGCCCGCCGTCACGTAGACGTCGCCGTCGTCGTAGAGGTGCCCGATGCGCTCGTGCAGCTCGATCTGGCGACGCAGGTACGTCTCGACCGCGTCGATCGCACGGACGCTGCGATCGTGCGCGAGGCTTCCCTCGTAGCCGGCGACGCCGGCGAGGCGCAGCACATCGGATGCCGCGATGCGCTCGGCGATCGCGATCGCCTCGTCGAGCGTGCGGGCACCCGTGCGCCCGCCGTCGCCGCCGAGTTCGACCAGCACGTCGACCGGGCGAGGAGCATCCGCGTCGCGCAGCGGAGCCTCCATCGACTCCACCGTGGCGATGGAGTCGGCCCAGCAGACGAAGCGGAAGTCGGGGTCGGCGAGCTCGCCCGCGAGGTAGCGCAGCGCGTGCGCGTCGACAGCGGCATTGGCGAGCATGATGGAGGAGACGCCGAACGTGCGGGCCGTGCGCACCTGGCCCATCGTGGCGAGCGTGATGCCGAGCGATCCCGCATCCAGCTGCCGCTGCCAGAGCGAGGGTGCCATGGTGGTCTTGCCGTGGGGCATGAGCTCGAGGCCGCGCTCAGCGCACCACGTCGCCATCACGTCGGTGTTGTGGCGCATCGCCGCGTCGTCGAGAACGACGAGCGGGGTCCAGAACTCCGAAAGTCGTGGCCGGGAGGCCAGGAACTCCGCCGTCGTCATCCCGACGGCCCGTTCCGGCAGCCCCTTGTGCCGCGCTGTCAGCCTGATCTCCGCAAGCTCGTGCATCTGTCGCCCTTCCGTCTCGTCAGAGTGTGCATATGTTGCAACGTGAATTGCAGTTGACGCTCACTCTGGTCACACTCGAAGTGTAGTCGCGCTCGAGTTGCGACTCATCCGTGCTCTCCAAGGCAGCACCCCCGAAAGGCGGCACCTCGTGCTCGACAACTCCTCCCTCGCCGCTCTCTTCGGCGATGTCCCCCTGATGGCGATCCTGCGCGGCATGGGTGCGGAGCGCACGCTCGCCGTCGCCACCGCCGCCTGGGATCTCGGCATCACGAGCGTGGAAGTGCCAGTGCAGACGCCTGCCGATGTCGAGGCGCTGCGCGTGCTGGCCGAGGCCGCGAAGGACCGCGGGCTGACGGTCGGCGCCGGCACCGTCGTCTCGCTCGAGCATGTGCGCCAGGCCGCGGACGCGGGCGCCTCGTTCACGGTCAGCCCCGGTTTCGATGCCGAGGTCGTTCGCGCGTCGCACGATGCCGGGATGCCGGCGCTGCCGGGCGTGGCCACCGCCACCGATGTGCAGCTCGCGATGAAGTCCGGGCTCACGTGGCTCAAGGCGTTCCCCGCGTCTCTGTTGGGTCCGGCCTGGTTCACGGCCATGTCCGGACCGTTCCCGCAGGCGAACTTCGTCGCGACCGGCGGCATGGACTCGTCCAATGCGGCGCAGTTCCTCGACGCGGGCGTACGCGTGGTGGCGGTCGGTTCCGCGCTCGAGGACCCCGCGCAGCTTCCGGCGCTTGCGCGCCTGCTCCGCGGGTAGCATCCGCGACCAATAGGCTGAGCACATGGCTGAACGCTCCGAGATCGAATGCTGGCTCACCGACATGGACGGCGTGCTCGTCCATGAGAACGACGCCATCCCCGGTGCATCCGAGCTGCTGGCCGGCTGGGAGGCCGAAGGCATCCCGTACCTGGTGCTGACGAACAACTCGATCTTCACCGCGCGCGACCTCTCGGCGCGTCTGCGCTCCAGCGGTCTGAATGTGCCGGAGGACCGGATCTGGACGTCGGCCCTGGCCACCGCGGCCTTCCTGCAGCAGCAGGTTCCCGGCGGTTCGGCGTTCGTCATCGGCGAGGCCGGCATCCTCACCGCCCTGCATGACGCAGGGTTCGTCATGACCGAGACCAACCCCGACTTCGTCGTCGTGGGCGAGACCCGCACCTACTCGTTCGAGGCGATCACGAAGGCCATCCGCCTGATCAACAGGGGCGCGCGCTTCATCATCACCAACCCGGACGCCACCGGCCCGAGCGTCGAGGGCCCGCTGCCGGCGACCGGAGCCGTCGCCGCACTCATCACCAAGGCCACCGGACGCGAGCCGTACGTCGTCGGCAAGCCGAACCCGATGATGTTCCGCTCGGCGTTGAACAAGATCGGCGCGCACTCCAAGCGCACCGGCATGATCGGCGACCGGATGGACACCGACGTGGTCGCCGGCATCGAGGCGGGGCTGCACACCGTGCTCGTGCTCACCGGCATCAGCGACCAGGTCGAGATCGAGAAGTACCCGTTCCGCCCCGACGAGATCGTGAACTCGGTCGCCGATCTGCTGCCGTCGGGCTCTTCAGAAGGCTGACGCCATGGACCAGAGGGACCTGCTCTTCCTCGTGATGCTGCTGATCGGGCTCACCACGCTGACGGTCATCATCGTGCAGTTCGTCCGCTCCCGTCGCCGGGGTCGGGGCGACGACGAGGGCCGATCCGGCAACTGGTGGGAAGGCCCCTGGGACGACGACCGCAAGCGCTGACGAGCGCGCGCGTCAGCTCAGGGTCAGACTGCGCACGGACGCCACCGGCTCCGGCATCCGCAACGGACCCGCACCCGGCGTGATCGTGCCGAGGATGCGCGGCTCGCGCGCACCCGTGCCGCCGGGGACGATGGCGGGGACCCCGTGCATGGTGCACCACCCGATCAGGGCGAACAGGATCGCCTCCTTGTTGTCCGCTGACGCGCCCAGCTCATCCGCGAGTACGACCTCGGTGTCCGGCAGTGCGGCGCGGAGACCCTGCATGATCAGCGGGTTGTGGCATCCCCCGCCCGACACGGCGAGGAAGCCGATTCCTGCCGCGCGCGCGTCGTTCGCCACGGTCTGCACCGTCAGTTCGGTGAGCGTGCGCACGAGGTCGGTCACGCGCACGTCGCGGCCCAGCGCGGTCGCGTGCGCACGCACGTAGTCGAGGTGGAAGTGCTCCTTGCCCGTGCTCTTGGGAGCCGGCAGGGCGTAGTACGGGTCGGCGAGCAGCGAGGCGAGCAGGGCATCGTCGACGTCGCCGGACAGGGCGATGCGAGCATCCTCGTCGTAGCCGAGCGGGTTCAGGCCGTACTTCGCGATCACGGCATCGACGAGCGCGTTCGCCGGTCCGATGTCATAGGCCGAGATCGCGCCCTCACGGACGATGGTCATGTTCGCGATGCCGCCCAGATTCAGCGCGGCCGACGTGCCTGCACGCCCTCGCAGCAGCAGTTCGTCGAGGAACGACACGAGCGGTGCGCCGTGCCCGCCGGCGGTGATGTCGCGGATGCGTACGTCGGACACCACAGGGGCGCCGACCGCTTCGGCGATCCACGCCGGCTGGCCGATCTGCAACGTGCCGCGGGCATGTCCGTCGTCGACCCAGTGGTAGACGGTCTGCCCGTGGGTGCACACCGCATCGACGCCGCCGACGGATGCCGCAGCATCCGCCGCCACGTCGGCGAACGCCTGACCGATCAGGGTGTCGAGCTCGCAGACCTCGGCCAGCGTCGTCTTCGCGGGCGGCAGCGCGGCCACGAGTCGAGCACGAAGCGCAGGGTCGTAAGGGACGCTGGCCTCGTGCAGCACGGTGCCGCGCACGGCGCCATCCGCCTCGCTGAAGTCGACGACCGTCACATCGATCCCGTCGTGTGAGGTGCCCGAGAGCAGTCCGAGTACGCGCATCCGTTGTCCTTCCGTCGTCCTTCGAGGGTACGTCGGCCTGCGGGCGACACCCCGCCGGCCGACGCACCAGATGTCGGACCGTTCGTGGTGATTCGTCCGACATCTGGCGTGTCGGCCCCCAATCCGTTGGGGCGAACTACCTGAGCACGAGCGCGGCCGCGCCGATCAGCGGGCCTTCGTCTCCCAGCCCGGAGCGCACCACACGCGCGCGCCGGGAGTAGTCGTGTGCGGCACTCGCGGTGAGCGCCTGCTGCACGAGGTCGATGTAGTCGTCGGACACCCGGGAGAACCCGCCGCCGATCGCGACCATGTCGAGGTCGACGAGTGTCGCGGCATCCGCCAGCGCCTCTCCCACTGCGCGAGCGGACCGTTCGATCGCCGCACGCGCGATCGGATCGCCGGATGCCGCGTCGCGAGCGAGATCTTCGCCGGTGGCACCCGTCCATCCCTGTGTCTGCGCCCACGCGGCACTGGCGGGCCCCGAGGCGATCTCCTCGAGCGTCAGCCCGCCTTCACGGCGCACCTGCCCGAGGTGCCCGGCGTTGCCGGAGGCTCCACGGATGTACTGCCCGCCCACGACGAACCCGCCGCCGACCCCCGTCGAGACGACGATCGACAACGACGAGCGCGCCTCGCGGGTCGCTCCGAGCCACGCCTCGGCGAGCGCGAGTGCACCGCCGTCGTGCCCGAACACGGTGTGCACGTCACGGCCGAGATCAGCGGATGCCGCGTCACGCACCGCTCCGGCCAGGCCGTAGCCGCGCGCCTGGGGCATGTTGACCGGCACGATCGAACCCGTCGGGAGGTCGATCGGGCCCGCGCTGCCGACACCGGCGCCCACGAGCTCGGCGCCTTCCGGCAGCAGGGCGAGCGCATGCGCGATGACGGCCCCGACTGCAGCATCCATCGATGTCTGTGTCGCGGTGCGGCCGGTGGCCTGCCTGCTGCGGCTGCCTGCGACCAGCATGCCGTCGTCGCCGACGAGCGCGGCTTCCAGCTTGGTGCCGCCCACATCCACGGCCAGTGCGTAACGAGTCATGCGCCGAGAATCACTGCGGGTCGAGACCGAGGTCGTCGAGGTCGAAGGCGGCCAGCCATTGCAGGCCCTCGGCCTCGATCGCGGCCTGCGCGCCGGTCTTGCGGTCGACGATCACGGCGACGGCGACGACCTCTGCGCCTTCGCGCCGCAGAACCTCGACGGCCTTGAGCGCGGACTGGCCGGTGGTGGAGGTGTCCTCGAGCACGACGACGCGCTTGCCCGCGACGTCGGCGCCTTCGATCTGACGGCCGCGGCCGTGGTCCTTGGGCTCCTTGCGCACGACGAACGCGTCCAGCGGACGGTCGGTGCCGACCGAGGCGTGCAGCACGGAGTTGGCGATCGGGTCGGCACCGAGCGTCAGACCGCCGACGGCCGCGACGTCGAGATCGCCGATCAGATCGAGCATGATGCGGCCGATCGCCGGAGCAGCCCTGTGGTCGAGCGTGAGACGGCGCATGTCGACGTAGTAAGTCGCCTGCTTTCCGCTGGAAAGGGTGAAGTCGCCGTGGAACACCGCCTCATCCTTGATGAGGGCGAGGAGGGACTGTCGGTCTGCGTCGAGTGCGGTCACGGCATCCAGCTTAGAGCCGGTGGTGCGACCTGCGTGGTGCGCCTATCGTGGGCCGTGACGTCATCATCCCCTCAGCGAAGGAGGCCCCATGCTCTCGTACGATCCTTACGCCGAGCTCGCCACGCTGCGTGATTTCGCGCCGCTCGAGTTGAGCAGTTCCGATTTCGAACCGGGCGGTCCGCTGCCGCTGTTCGCCTGGTCGTCCGGTCGGGGCGGTGAGGACCGCTCGCCCGCTCTGGAGTGGTCGACGCCGCCCGCCGGCACACGCAGCTTCGCGATCTCGTGCTTCGACCCGGACGCTCCGACCGGATCGGGGTTCTGGCATTGGGCCGCCTACAACCTTCCCGCCTCGGCCATCTCGCTCGCCAGCGGCCTCGGAGATCTCGCCGCGCTTCCGCACGGAGCGACGGTGCTGCCGAACGAGTCCCGCTCCGATCGGTTCATCGGCGCGGCCCCGCCGGAGGGCACAGGCGTGCATCGGTACTTCTTCGTGGTGGACGCACTGGACGTGGAGACACTCGACATCCCCGCGGGCTCCACGCCGGCGGTGCTCGGATTCAACCGGCATTTCCATTCGCTCGCCCGTGGCGTGCTGATCGGAACGGCCGATCCTGCGGAGCGCTGACGTCCGACCCCGCAACTAGGCTGGATGCATGCGCCTGGCCACCTGGAACGTCAACTCCATCCGCACCCGCGTGCGCCGCACGGTCGAGTTCGCGGTGCGCGAAGACATCGACGTGCTCGCGATGCAGGAGATCAAGTGCAAGCCCGAGCAGTTCCCCTATGCGCAGTTCGAAGAGGCCGGCTATCAGGTCGAGGTGCACGGCCTGAATCAGTGGAACGGCGTCGCGATCGCGAGCCGCCTCCCCATGACGGATGTGTCCACCGCATTCGACGGCATGCCCGGCTTCGCCAAGGGTCATGAGGGACCGGATGCTCCGCTCGAGGCGCGCGCGCTGGGTGTGACCGTCGACGGCGTGCAGATCTGGAGCCTGTACGTGCCGAACGGGCGGGCTCTGGGCGACCCGCACTATGCCTACAAACTGCACTGGCTCGACGAACTGCGCCAGCACGCGGCATCCGCTCTGCAGAAGAACCCCGATCTGCCCCTGGCGCTCGTCGGCGACTTCAACATCATCCCGTTCGACTCCGACAACGGCGATCCCGACATCGTCGAGGGCGTCTCGACCCACGTCTCCCCGCAGGAGCGCGCGGCGTTCTTCGCTTTTCAGGATGCGGGTCTCACCGACGTCGTGCGTCCGATCCTGCCCGAGGGCTACACCTACTGGGACTACCAGCGGCTGAAGTTCCCCCGCAACGAGGGCATCCGCATCGACTTCGTGCTCGGCTCCCCCGCACTCGCCGGCGCCGTGACCGGCGCATCCATCCACCGCGACGAGCGCAAGGGCGAGCAGCCCAGCGATCATGTGCCGGTGGTGGTCGACCTCGACTTCGGTGGCGCCGATGCTGACGACGACATGCCGATGATCTTCGCGTGAGCGTGGTCGAGAACAAGACGACGGGTTGAGACGCCGATGCCTGTCCGCTTGATCGCGACCGATCTCGACGGGACCCTGCTCGACTCTGCTTCAGCCGTGTCGCCGCGCACGCGGCGAGCGCTCGATGCCGCCCGCGCCGTCGGTATCCATGTGGTCCCCGTCACAGCGCGACAGCCGATCGGTCTGCGTATGATCGCCGCCGACGCCGGATTCGACGACTGGGCGCTGTGCGGCAACGGAGCCTATGCGACGCATCTGACGGACGGACGGATGCTGTTCGCCGAG
Source organism: Microbacterium shaanxiense (assembly GCF_054779995.1). Taxonomy (NCBI): domain Bacteria; kingdom Bacillati; phylum Actinomycetota; class Actinomycetes; order Micrococcales; family Microbacteriaceae; genus Microbacterium; species Microbacterium shaanxiense. Next base: position 497,964 of record NZ_BAAGXE010000003.1, read on the forward strand.
GAGCTGCCGGCCGAGACGGTTCGCACCCTCGCCGAGGCGCTGCAGGCTGCCCTGCCCGGGCTGCTGTTCGCGAGCGTGCGCGAAGGCGGCGAGACGTTCGTGGCTCAGCACGGCTACGCGCAGATCGCTCACCTCTCCGACCACAAGCGAGATCCCCGCACGATGGGCGGTGTGCCGCTCGACCTCGTTCTGGCTGAGCCCAGCGTGAAGTTCGTCATCCGGCACCCCGAACTCGCGCCGCAGGCGGTGTTCGACATTCTGCGCCGCCTCGGGCTCACGGGATTCGAGGCCACGCTCTCGGGCGCACCGTTCGTCGAGGTGATGGCCGAGGGCGTCACCAAGGCCACGGGCCTGGCCCGGCTCTGCGACCACCTCGGGATCGAGCGGGCCGACGTGGTCGCATTCGGCGATGCGCTCAACGACGTCGAGATGCTCCACTGGGCCGGGCACTCGGTGGCGATGGCAGGCGGGGAGAAGGTTGTTCACGATGCCGCCGATGAGGTCGCGGCGTCGAACGACGAGGACGGGGTCGCCCGGGTCATCGAGCGGATGCTGGCGTGATGAGGTTCCGACGACACACGACGAGATGATCGGTCCCGGCGACGTGCTCAGTTGACGAAGCCAGATGTCTTGCGGGGATTACACCGGTAGTTCGACCACGGCTTGCCGAGTACCTCCACACTGCTCAGAGCCGTCGATGCGGGTCCAGTCCACGTTCACGTGGCCCTGGTCGACGACCACTCCGGTCTCATCCGTCAGCCGGTAACCCATGGTCGGCTCACCGCCAAGGATGAAAGTCACCTGCCACCCGACCTCGCTGGATCCACTCAGCTCCTGCAGGTTCGTGTCCCGCGGTTCATCAGTGGCGCCGATCCGCCCGGGCTGTATCGGAGTCCCCGGGACGCAGTCCTCTCCGTCGCAAATTTCGAGCGACAGCCCGGGTTGCGCGTTCGCGAGAGTCACCGTCGCGTTGCTCGGATACGCAACTGCAGGACAAACCGCCTCAGCGAACGGATTGCACGCTGTCAGCAATCCCAGCCCAGACACGACGAATGCCGCGGCCACAGCCATTCTTCTACCACGCATGAGGTCAGGCTACGCGGGTACGAGATCCTGGCAATCACTCGTTCCCAATTCGAGATGCGACCACTCAACCGCGCCGGCGCGAGGCGCGTGCCGATGGTGAGGTCTGCCGAAACGTTCACGCGTGGAATGACGGGGTGATGAAGCGATCGTGGCGATAGGGTCGAGGCACCCGGATATCCGCGGTACTAACCAGGGGGTGCGATGCGGCGAGGCCTGATCGGCGGAGGGGTGCTCGCCGCCCTGTGGTTTCTCTGCGGCTGGGCGCCGTACTTCCTGTACGCGGCCGGAGGGAGCATGGCGACTCTGGCGCAGCTCGTGCCGTCCCCCATGGGACGTGGCGTCTTCGGGAGCCCGGTCCTGTGGGCGGCCATCGTGCAGACGCTGACAGCTGTCGTACTCATCGCCGGATACTCGGCGCTCGCGTCGAGGCTCTCTGCGGGTCGGGTCGCGTTCGCGGCCGGCTGGCTCGCGGCGATTCTGACCGCCTTCGCCATCGGCGCCGTCATAGATCTCGGCAGTTTCATCGTCCACGTAGCCGACTCAGGGATCCGGGGTGCCACCGCCACCATGGGTAGCGCGTCGGAGACGACGTGGTGGGCGGTGCTGGCCGGGTGGGTCCCCGCACTCCTGCACGTGCGCCTGGGACGGATGCGGCATCCGGACTCCTCGCGGTCGTCCAGCCCTTCCGCCGTGTCAAGACCCACCGCGGTCGCATCCCTGATAGCGGTCCTCGCGCTGATCGCTCTTCCGTTCGCGACGGAGGGTGGCCATAACGCGACACAGGAGCGACTGCGCGAGGAACAAGCAGCCGAGGAAGGTCAGGCCGATCCGAGCGGGGCGGGCGCCCCGGATCCTGCTGCATCAGGAGAACCTGTGCCGACCGCATCAGCCTCCGACGGCCGGCTACCCGAAGGTGCGTGCACGACGGCGAGCACGACGATCTTGGCGCCGGCTCCGGATGCGGCCACCGGACACCGAGGACAGTCGCTGTCGCTCGTCAACGTGTCCGAAGAGGCATGCGTCGTCGACGGATATCCGGACATCGCCTATGGAGACCAGAACGAGCATCTCCTCGACGTGGTTGTCGAGCACGGCCGCTCGTTCATGGCAGAGGACCCAGGCGCGTCACCGATCACTCTGCAGCCCGGAGAGTCGGCCTCGGCTGTGATCGGGTGGGATGCGAACTCAGTGCACGGACAGCTTGCCGCCCGCAGTCTGTGGATAGCCGTGGCGCCTGGAGAGGAGCGACTCTCGTGGGATGTCTCGCTGGACATCATCTCCGGAGCAACCGTGCACGTGACCGCTTGGCAGACCGCAGCACCGCCAGGGAGCTGACGCACCGTCCCACCTGAATCTGGTTTCCCCGGCGATCTTCGCGTGAGCGCTATGCAGGGCTCACGCCGCACCGGGTGCGGTGTCCGGTCATTCGCATCAGTAAAGTCCTGCCTCGGCAAGACGGTCTCCTGGCAGTTTCGCGAGGAGCCGAAGTGCTAACGGACGATCCTGTTCGCGAGCACGTGCAATTACTCGTTCATCGTCGTCGAGTTCGGCAAGGAACCGGAAATGCGTGCGCAAGCCTTCACCGAGCTCCTCTGCTGTTGGCGTCGGCACCGCGAGCGCACCGATGTCCTCGCTGTCGAACTCGTCGGTTCCGCGGATGCGCAGCCACTTGTCCGGATCGAAGTCGGGTCCTTCGTGGCCAGGCTTCCAGAAAGTGCTTCCCGCATGAAGACCGTTCGCATCGACCCATATTTTCAATACAGCCAATCGGCGCAGAAGTGCCAGATCCATCTGACCGGTGATGCGCGTGTTGGTCATGACCCAGCGCAGATCGTACATGTCACGGGCCGGAGTCGCGCGGTTCAACCGTGCGACCTTTTCCGCGATATTCTCCTCGAGTCGCACGATCTGAAGTTCCGGTAGCGCGGGTTGGCCATACTGTGCGTGCACAGGAAGCGACTGCCACCCACGCCGTACAGGCGGAAGCCAGGGTGGCGGGTTCAGATCGAGCTTGCTCTGCAATTCCCCGACCTGCACGCCGAAGTCGTGCTCGAACGTAAGCGTCCACTTTCCGCGGCGTTCGATGACGCCGTAGCGGAAGGGGCCGATCTGCAGGCCTTCGATCGCGGCGATGAGATCGACGAGTGCGTCTTCGGGATTGGCACCGACCTCCACTGCTGCGAAATCGAGGTCGAGCGAGAACCTGCCTGCGTTGCCGGCATACAGTTTACGCAGCGATGTCCCGCCCTTGAACGCGAGTGCGTCGAGGGTTCCACCAATGTGCAGGTGGCGCAACAGGATGTCCTGTGCAATGTCGATCACTGCTGCGTCGCGCCCCTGCGCTCCTGCACCTTGAGGCGTGTGGCGCGCGACATGCCCGATAGTGAGGCGGATATCGCTCATGAGATCGGCTCGAGCAATCGGGGGTCGAAGGGGAGCAAAGTGTCTGCGACCTGCCAGCTCGCATCGTGTCTGCGCAAGGGGCTCCGTGGCCCGAACCATGTCTTACCGGTGAACCGCGTGTCGCTGTGGATCGTGGCGGCGAGGTCGGGACGCATCCCTTGGAGAAGGTATCCGGTGCGGACGCGCACAGAGGTCGGTCGACCGTTGATCTCGTCGCCAAGGCGCTCAGCGATGAGCGTACGGGCAAGCTCAGGCAGCCATTCCAGAGCACTGCTCCACGAGCGCACCGCCTGCGGGCGGGAGGCCATGTGCACGACAACGCTCTCCGCAGCGAGAACGGGAACGCCCCGAAGAACCTCGTAGTTCAGGTTCGGGTCGAACGTTGCCGCCAAAAGCTGCGGCGGAAGTTCACGCGCAAGCGCGCTTGTCGAGGCGGCAACTTCAAGGCGCGTCGGAACACGATCAGCCACACCGTGCGCCCAGGCAGCCGCCTGGAATGTCAGAGCGCACCTCGCGTCGGGACGCGCTGCAAGAAACGCAAGCAACGGAGTGGTCGGATCATTGCTTGAGTACCGACCAGCTAGGGCCGCTGGTGCGAACTCCCACACACCGCGGCGCGCAGTTGGCAGCAGCCATCCTCGTTCTCGCAAGCGAGACGCCACGATCTTCGTAGGGGTGCGTATATGGTGCCGCTCAACAAGACGGGCAAGGTCGCCGATCGTCACGAGCGACGACTGCTCGAGTTCGAGATCCTCAAGCACAGCAGCAAGCGAACGGGGAATTGTGCGCGTCATGGATATGCCTTTGGTAACTAGCTAAGTAACCATTATCACATGCTTGACACCAAATGGTGGGTTGTCATCATATGGGGCTGGTTACCAGATCAGTAACCAACTGATTCCATGCGACACCAATACGCGTCTACGTGGGAATATCGAAAGATGCCAGGTTTCCATCACGTCGAGTTGTGGGTTGCGGACTTCTCGGAGGCGCAAGCTGAGTGGGGCTGGCTTCTGAGCAGGCTAGGTTTCGCACTCGAAAGCGCATGGGTCGATGGGCAGTCATGGAGCGCCGACGGCGCGTACCTCACGATCACGACCTCGCCGAACTTGACGTCGCCGACGCACGACCGTCGACGTGCCGGCGTGAATCACCTGGCGTTCAAGGCTGAGTCCGCGACGGCGGTCGACATGGTTATCGCGGACGCGCCCGCGCACGGTTGGCGTCCGCTCTACCATGACCGCTATCCGCATGCGGGCGGGGAGGACCACTACGCCGGTTGGATCGAGAACTCCGCCGGATTCAAAGCCGAGGTCGTCGCCACGCTCTCTCCGGAGTGAAACGGCAAGGATCCGCACCCAGAACCGTTGCCGACGCAGCATCCGGCTCATTACACCGACGAGACACCGACGTCAGTTGAGGGACCGATCGGGTCCAAGGATTGTGCGAGTTGCTTCCGGGCAGCCTGATATCGGGTTCGCGCGGTCGAGGCGGGGATGCCGATGATGCCGGCTGCGTCGGTGATACTGAACCCGTCCCAGTGGATGAGGCCGATCAGCTCGCGCAGGTCGGGCGCCAGCCGGCTCACGGCGTCGCGAACTTCGATCGTGCGCTGGTCATCATCGGGAGGCGTGGCGGTGGTGAGGTGGGCACGGAGTTTGTCGGCGAGTTTCCATCGTCGCTGTGCAGCTCGTTCCGCATTCGCAAGGACGTTTCTCGCTATCCCGAACAGCCACATCCTTGCTTGAGTGGCCTCATCGGGCATGGCGTCGATACGGCGCCATGCGGTCGCCATCGTCTCCGACAGTAGATCGGCCGCCTCGGTGCCACGGGCCCGGTGCTCGAAGTATGCGAGGAGATCCGCGGCGTTCATCGAGATGTTGTCGACGCCGCGGGACTGACGCTCGTTCATGCGTCGGCGGCTCACGGAATGTCCTCTCCGCAGAGAGTCTGGCCACGGAGCGCCATCGAATATCGTTCGCCGGACTGGAAGAATCCACGTTCGACAAGCTCTTCGTTCACGGTCTTGTTCACTGCGGTGCTCACGGCCATCCCGTAGATCACGTCCTCGATCGTGCCGTACCCGGGCGAACCGCTGTTGCTGACGACCATGGCCTGCGCATATTCGAGTGCCGAGTCCTCAATGAGCAGCCGTCCGTATCGCGCAGCGACATCTGCATCGGCGACGACGTCCATAGTGGCGTAGATCTCTTGGACAGCGCGCTGAATGTCGGGATTCTCGGAACGAAGGTCGCCGACGCGCTCTTCGCAGATCACACCGCTGGGCAGCGTGTACGTGAACGTCCCGTCAGGCGTGTGCGCCCACGGCTCCCACAGGCCCGTCGCCATCGCGGCTGCACCGAGGCCGAACACCGCGACGACCGGAATCCCTGCGGTCAGCGAGAGCCGCCAGGCACGCTTACGTGCATCCGGGCGCGCTGCTCGCCGCGTGGCGATCGTCAACGAAGCCAGCTCGTCCTCCACTGCGGGGGTTATCGGCGTCGTCGGAGACGCGAGCCGCCGCAACACTTGATCGAGCTCTTCGTGATCTTTGGTGTCCATGCCAGTCCTTCCTCAAGAAGCCCTCACCATGTACATGTCCGGCACCTGTCGAAACGTCTGTCGCCGGGGAACAATGCGTCAAACCCCTGAGGTCGCGATCAGTATCTCGAACCGCACGGCCTGAGACACGATGCTCCTGGGGCGTTATGGCCGCAGGTTCCTACCAGATTGGGAATCCAGGGATCCAGGCGACGGAACCATACGAGATCACAGGTGCGATGGCGAGCAATACCCAGGGAGCCGCAACGAACCAGACGAGCGCGATCGTGACGCCCACGAGCAGCGTCGCCGCAATCATCAGCCCCCAGGAAATCGGTGCGCGTTCGAGCCGGAGCATCTCGGACCTCGTGGTCATAGCTTGAGCGTAGAGGAGAATCGTCGCGTGATCGCTTGCACCCCGCTCCCCGTGCGCTGGCTGCGTGCTGCTCAGCACTCGACGGTGCGTGTGACACTTCCGCGACTGCCGGACATGACATGGTATGAGCGATAACGACGAGAGCGCGACGTGGGAGAGAGCCCGCACGGGGAGCGGAGAGGCTTACGCTGAGCTCTTCCGCCGGCATCGTGACGCCGTGTTCCGGCGCGCTACGGCGCTGGTTGAACGCGCGCAGGATGCTGAGGATGCGACGGCCGTGGCGTTCTTCGAGCTGTGGCGGAGGAGGAGGTCGGTCCTCCTCGTCGACGGCACTGTTCTGCCGTGGCTGCTGGTGACCGTCGCTAATACGGCGAGGAATCAGCGTCGCGGCGGCATGCGATACCGGCGACTGTTGGCGGCGCTGCCGCGTGCGGAGGCCCGTGATGCGGAGCACGAGGCGATCACTGCCCTGGAAACCAAGGCTCTCGGCATCCGGTTACGTGACGCGCTGTCGGTGCTGGATCCGAAGGATGCCGCACTACTCACGCTCACGGCGGTGGACGGGCTCACCGTCGCCGATGCCGCCCGGCTTATCGGGCTGAAGGCGGGAGCTGCCCGCACGCGTCTGATGCGTGCGCGCCGTCGCCTTCAGCACGACCTCACATCAACCACGCCACACGTCATCCCGCTTCTGGCGGAAGGAGAACGCGCATGAACACCGCAATGGACTCGGTCTTTGCTGCGAGCGTCGAGCAAGAAATGGTGGCCATCGGCACCGACCACAGTCGACTGCAACGCCATCAGCGCAGAGCACGGACGGCGACTATCGTTGGCGGATCGCTCGCGCTGGTCGGAGCGCTGACGGGGGCCGCGATCATCAGCGGGCTGCCGGGTCAGACGACGGTCACTTCGTTCGGTGAGCCTGTGAGTGGTTCCTACACGGGCACGACCATCGTCGACCTCGGTCCGGTACCGGCCGGTGCTGAGCAGGTGATCCTCGAAGTCACTTGCTCCGAGGGCGGGAAGATCGAAGTGCCCACGAATCCAGGATCGTCGGACATCAGGTCCGCAAGCGTCTACTGGGAGTGCTCCGACCCGATCCGCGAGAATCCTACGGTCCACGTCGACAACGGCCTTCTGCCCGCTGACGGCGGAACCACGATCACCATCAGCGCAGATCCCGGCACGTCGTGGACTGTCGTCGCACGCTACGGCTCGTCATCGTCTACTCTCTGGGGCGTGAACGCGCACGGTGAGACATACGGAGTGCCGAATGAGAACGGCATCCCTGATCTCGTCTCAGCGCAGGCGACCAACGGCGAGGTCGGCTACACACGGGAGTCCGAGTCGCTCGCCTTCGAAGGCGAAGGATATCTGAGGGTCTACAAGTCGGACGGCGAGACGGTGATCGGCTGGTTCCCGGTCGGCGACCCCTCGACGCTTGGGGACCCGCCCGCGGTGGACTAGTGAGGTCGGCCCACGGTTCACGTGGGACCGTGGATCTGCGTTTTCTGCGGAGGTTTCGACTCGCCCACGGCTCGCTCAACCCGTTTCGTCTCGCTTCGCTCGCTCAACGACCCGCGACGGCTTCAGCGTCCCCCGGGCTCACTCGCCCATCGTCCCGGTGCGAACCGGACCGGGCGCCGGCGCGTAGCGCAGGCTCACGGCGCCGTTGTCGCCGACCTCCGCACCGAGCAGCGTCAGGTTCGCCGCGGCGGCACCGTCGGGGAACACCTTCTTGCCCTGGCCGAGCACGACCGGGTACACCCAGAGCTGCAACTCATCGAACAACTGCTCGGTGAGCAGCGTCTGCACGAGGTCGACGCTGCCGATCACGTGCACATCCTCGTGCTGAGCGCGCAGCCGCGCGACCTCGGCCTTCAGGTTGTCACCGACGCGCGAGCTCCCCTGCCATGCGAGCTCGATGTCGGCGTCTCGCGAGGCGACGTACTTCGGCACCCGATCGAAGAGTTGCCCGATCGGCCCCTCAGGACCCGTCGTGTGATGCGGCCAGTATGAGGCGAAGATGTCGTAGGTGCGGCGGCCCAGCAGCAGCGCGTCGAGCGTCGACATCCCCTCCATGACCCATTTCCCGACGGCGTCGTCCGGCACTCCGGCCTGCCAGCCGCCGAAGGAGAACCCGTCCGAGGGATCCTCCTCCGGTCCGCCTGGCGCCTGGGCGACGCCGTCGAGCGTGGTGAAAAGATCGATGATGATGCGGCCGGTCATGATGCGGCTCCTTGCAGTTCGAATGATGCGATGTGAAAGGTGGAGGCGAACGAGTCCAGGAACGACTCGTCTCCTCGGACGACCGCGACGACATCCTGCGCGATCGCCTGGGTCGGCGTGATCTCGCCACCGATGATGCGGCGGATGCCGGGACCGGCGACGAGGACGGCATCCGGCTCGCCGTCCGGCATCTGCCCGCCGACGGGTGGCGCGGGCGGCGCGATCTGGGCGACCGACAGCATCCCGCCGCGCACCTGCGCGCGCAGCGCGACGTCACCGACGTGCAGTTCGTAGTCGGCATCCGTCGCCGACTCCGGTCGGAACGCCGTCCGCAGCGCCATGGTGAGCGAATCAGGGGTGACGACGTCTCCGGGCGAAGGGTCTCCCATGGCCTGGAAGCCCCAGCGTCCGATGGCGAGCATGATCGGCTCGAGCGCGCGACCGTAGGGGGTGAGCTCGTACACGAGCCCGCAGTTCTTCAGCGGCACTCGGCGCACGACTCCACCCTCCTGCAGGTCTTTCAGTCGCGTCGAGAGGATGTTCGTGGGGATGCGCGGCAGGCCCTGCTTGAGGTCGGTGTAGCGCCTGGGCCCCACGAGCAGATCGCGGACGATGAGCATCGCCCACCGTTCACCGATCAGTTCGACGGCCGTGGTGACCCCGCAGTACTGGCCGTAGCTGCGCGCGGCCACGTCAGGACGCGGAACCCTGCTCGGCCATGTACGCCTCAGGGCCCTTCTCGACGGCCTCCTCGCTCATGTAGAGGAAGCCGAGGCTGTTGCCGTCGGGGTCGTCCAGATCGCGGGAGTACATGAAGCCGTAGTCCTGCGCAGGCTTCGGCTCGGTGCCGCCGGCGGCGAGCCCCTTGGCGACGATCGCGTCGACGGCCTCACGGGAGTCCTGACTGAACGAGACCGACACCTGCACCGACTCGTTCGGGTCGGCGATCGGCTTGTCGGCGAAGGTCGCGAAGAACTCGCGCTTGAGCACCATGAAATAGATGTCCTCACTCCACACGATGCACGCGGCGTTCTCGTCGGTGAACTCGGGGCTGATGTCGCAGCCGAGACCGGTGTAGAACGCCTTGCTGCGCTCGAGATCGGTGGTGGGGAGGTTGACGAAGACCTTGGTTGACATGCTGACTCCTTTGTCTGATGCTCGATGCCGGCGAGATCGCCGTGCCTGTTGAGAACGATGCTTGCAAAAAACAAGTACGGTGTCAACGGCATCTTTCCCGATCCGTCGCAGGGCGGATGCTGCAGCATCCGCTTGCCCGTACCGTTGAACCATGTCCGCACCATTCCGCGCGCTCACCGCGAGCCAACGCCGGTCCGACGCGCTGCTGGCCACCGTCGTCTTCGTCTCCGGTGTGATCAGCGCCGCGCTTTCCGCGGCGTCGGAGATCTACGGCGACGAGCAGGCGCCGCTGTGGCAGGCGCTGATCTATCTGGTGTTCCTAGCAGCGCCCCTCGCGTGGCGGCGCGTCTGGCCGGCCCAGGTCGCGATCATCGTCTCGGTCGCCTACTTCGTCGCCGTCACCCTGCGCATCCCCGAGCTGTACGCCGGCAATGTCGCGATGTTCATCGCGCTGTACACGGTCGGTGCCTGGATGGCGAACCGCCGCGCGGCGATGATCGTGCGAGCCGCGATCATCGCCGGCATGTTCGCGTGGCTGATGGTCACGATGTACCGCGACGCGATCGACACCGCCCGCGAGGAGGACATCATCGCCGGCGCCATGTCGCCGTACCTCGCCTTCATGATGCTGCAGCTGCTGGTGAACGTGCTCTACTTCGCCGGCGCCTACTACTTCGGTGAGCACGCGTGGCGTGCCGCGATGCAGCGCCAGGCACTCGAACAGCGCACGGTCGATCTGGAGCGCGAGCGCGAGGTCACCGCCGCGCAGGCCGTGGCACTCGATCGGGTGCACATCGCCCGCGAGTTGCACGACGTCGTCGCCCACCACGTCTCGGTGATGGGCGTGCAGGCAGGGGCCGCGCGCATGGTGATCGACCAGGATGCCGCAGCGGCGAAGGAGATCCTCTCCGATGTGGAAGGTTCGGCACGCGAGGCGATCAGCGAGCTGCGACACCTGCTCGAGACGCTTCGCTCCTCGGATGCCGGCGTGGACGACGCCGCGTCGACCGTCACCCTCGACGACATCGCCGACCTGGTGGAGGCGTCCAACTCGGCCGGAGTGCCCACGGAGTTCACCGTGATCGGCACGCCGCGACCGGTGCCATCGGTGACGCAGGTGAATCTCTACCGCATCGCACAGGAGTCGCTCACGAACGCCCGCCGCCACGCCGGCGCGGAAGCCATCGCCGACGTGCGCCTGCGCTACCAGGACACCGGCATCGAGCTCGAGATCGTCAACACAGGCCGGGCCGTTCTCACGCCGCGGTCAGGGATGGGGCAGTTGGGCATGCGCGAACGCGCACTGGCGTCGGGCGGCACGATCGAGTCGGCGCCCCGCGAGCGCGGAGGATGGCGCGTGCGCGTGCACGTTCCCCTGTCCGCGCCCGTCGCCCTGGCGGGAGCGAACGCATGACCGGTCCGATCCGTGTGCTCCTCGTCGATGACTACCAGGCGCTGCGCGCCGGGTTCCGCACCATCCTCGACATCCAGCCCGACATCACGGTCGTCGGCGAGGCCGCCACCGGCGCAGAGGCCCTGACGGCGGCATCCGATCTCAGACCCGATGTGATCCTGATGGACGTGCAGATGCCCGACATGGACGGCATCGAAGCGACCAGACGCATCGTCGCAGACGACGAGGTGCGCGCGGCGATAGCGATCGTGACGACCTTCGATCGCGACGACTACCTCTTCGCCGCTCTGGATGCCGGTGCGAGCGGCTTCCTGCTCAAGAACGGCACCCCGGAGGATCTGGTCACCGCCGTCCGCGTGCTCTCCGCCGGCGACGGCATGCTGGCTCCGGAGGTGACGCGCCGGGTCATGCAGCGGTACGCATCCACCGCACCGGAAGCCGCGGAGACCGCGACGGCGAACGTGCTCGCCGAGCCGCTCACCGAACGGGAGACCGAGGTGCTGGCACTGGTCGCCGAGGCGATGAGCAACGCCGAGATCGCAGCGCGGCTGTTCATCGGCGAGGCGACGGTGAAGACCCACGTCTCGCGCATCCTGCAGAAGCTCGGGGCGCGCGACCGCGTGCAAGCCGTCGTACTGGCGCACCGCCACGGACTCGCGCGATGACGGCTCTGCTCACGGCATCCGATGTGGGGGTCGTCGTCGACGAACAGGTGCTGCTGCCGACCACGACGCTGACGATCGACCAGGGCCAGACCCTGGCGGTGCGCGGAGAGAACGGAGCGGGCAAGACGACACTGCTGCGCGTGCTCGCCGGTCTCATGCCCGCGACATCCGGCGATGTGCTCCTCGAAGGCGAACCGCTGCACATCCGCCGCCGCGCCCACCGCGCCGCGATCGCGGCGATGATCGGCGCGCCACCGCTGTCGCGGGATCTCACACTCGCCGAACAGCTGCGCTTCATCCGCGCCACCTGGGGCGACGACGCCGGGACCGGGGAGCGTCAGGCCGTTGCGGTACTGGAAGAACTCGGCATCGCCTCCCTGAAGATGCGGTACCCCTCAGAGCTGTCGTCAGGACAGCTGCAACTGTTCTGCCTTGCGCTGACCCTGGCCAGGCCGAGCCGGGTGCTGCTGCTGGACGAACCAGAGCAGCGCCTGGACGCGCACCGGCAGGGTCTGGTCGCCGACGCGCTGCGCCGGCGATCGGGGGCCGGATGCGCGATCGTCTTCGCGACGCACAGCACCGCACTCGTGGAGGCGATCGGATCCGACGTGCTGACAGTCGGCGAGAACGAGTGATCGACGGAGTCAGCATGCGGGATCGTGCGCGCGTAGCGGCGACGCGGGCCGTGCACCGTGCGCGAGGCTCGCACCGAACACGGGGTGACACCGCCTACCTGGCGTACATCTCCGTGCTCGTCGCCGCGATCGTCGGGGTCCCGATCATCCGCACGATCGTGTTGGCGCTCGCCGCGCCCGAAGCCATGGAGGCGCTCGGACACGAGAGCACCGCACGCCTCATCGCCGTCGCCGGCGCCCTGGTCTGGGTGGGGGCGCTGGCACTGGGCCGCGTCCGCGGCCCGATCACACCGGATCCGTTCGTGGCCGTCGCCCTTGGCCGGTCGGACATCCCTCCCCGCGCAGCATGGTCGCGTGAACTGCTCGGATCCTCCGTCGGCGTGTGCCTCGCGCTGACCGCACTCGCGACGTTGACGGTGAGCGGATTCCTCGCCCGCGGCGTCGCGATCGACACGGCCATCGCGTTCATCGTCGGATCGCTCCTGTTCGCCGTGCCGACCGCGGCGATCTGGCTGGCCGGCCAGGTCGTGACCCGGCGCACTGCGGCCGTCTGCGGGGTCGTGCTCGTCGCGCTGCTCGCCGGCGCCGTGTCGCTCCCCCTCGATGCGCTGCTTCCGGCCACTGCGCTCGCGGGCCTGTGGCCGGGCGGCATCGGCGCGACGGTCGCGCCGCTCTCGGCACTCGGTGCCTGCGCGATCATCGCGCTGGTTGCGATCGTCCTTCTCCTCGATCGGATGATGCCGAACAGCGTCGAGGATCATGCGCACCGGTGGGAGGCGATGACGGTTCTGGCCGGCACCGGCGACATCTCGGGCGCCCTGGATCGTACGCGCACGCGACCGGTGACAGGGCGTCGCATGCGCATCGCGTTCGCACGACCTCTTGTCGTCGCTGTGCTTCAGCGCGCGATCGTCGGCGCCCTGCGTACGCCGCTGCGTGCCGCGGTCGCGCTGGTCGCCCTCGCCGCTGCGGGCGCCGGATGGGCTTGGTTCGCGCAGTTGCAGGAAGGCCCGCGCTGGGTCGCTGCGATCGGAGCCGGACTGTTGACCTTCGCCGCCCTGGGCCCGTTCATCGACGGGTTCCGTGAGGCGGCAGACACCGCAGGTCGCCCGGCGGTGTACGGCCGTACGGCCGGGTGGCTGCTGGCGCTGCACCTGCCGTTGCCCCTGTTGATGGGCGTTCTCGTTCCGTCGGTCGCCGTGCTTCTCGCGGGTTCCGACCTCGGCACAGCCGCCATGGCGGCGACGATCGGAGCGATGCTCGTCGCCGTGCGCGCGTATGACTCGACCAAAGGCCCGATGCCCATCGAACTGATGATGCCCGTTCCGACCCCTGCGGGTGACGCCTCTTCCATCGGCATGTGGGCGTGGCAGGCCGACGCCCTGCTGTGGACGGCCGTGCTGTCGTTCTGGCTCTCGACATCGTCCACGGCCGGCCCGGCGACGCTGCTCTGGGCGCTGCCGGTCGCCGCACTGCTCACGGCGCTCACCGCCGGACGGCTGGGCCGCGCAGCATCCTGATCGGGTGGGCACCGCTGAGCCGTGCGGAACCACGGATGCCCCGCAGCCCGAAGGCTGCGGGGCATCCGTGGTCGGCGAAGGTTACGCGTTCACGAGGTCGGCGGAGTGCTGCACGCGCGAGATGAGGCCGTTGAAGGCCTCGAGGTAGCCGACGAGGAACCCGGCGGTGCTGTCGTCGGTGACCTGGCCGTCGTCGGTGAACAGGCCGGGGCGGTCCTGGATGAAGCCCTCGGGCTGTCCCATGGTGATCGCGCTGAAGTGACCGAGGATCGCACGCAGATGCTGCTGGGCGGCGGCGGTCGCGACGCCGGAGCCGGAAGTGCCGATGACGGCGACAGGCTTGCCGAAGAACGACATCTCACCGTACGGACGGGTCGACCAGTCGAGAGCGTTCTTCAGCACACCCGGGATCGAGCGGCTGTACTCGGGTGTCACGATGATGACGCCGTCGACGTCGGCGATGGCCTTCTTGAAGTCCCTCGCCACCTGAGGGAAGTCGCCGTCGAAGTCGGGCGAGTAGAACGGGAGGTCCTTGATCTCGATCTCGACGAGTTCGGTGCCTTCGGGGGCGAGGTTCGTCAGCACGCGCGCCAGGCGGCGGTTGATGGAGGTGCTGGAGATGCTGCCGACGATGTAGCCGATGGTACGAGTCACAGGTTTTCCTTCTCTTCTCGGGCTCGACACGAGCCTTGACTGTCTTCCGAGGTCAACGACCCTCGGGAAGATTCTATTCCGTTGAATACAATGAGTTCTCTGTGTGCGGATCCGTCGCGCTAATCTCACCCCTATGACCGACGCGCCCGCTCCGCTGTCCAGGCCGATCCTCGCGGGCGTCGTCACTGCACTGGTCGGCTTCACGAGTTCGTTCGCCGTGGTCCTCACCGGGCTCTCCGCCGTCGGAGCGTCACCGGCGCAGGCCGCGAGCGGGCTGCTCATCCTCAGCATCACGATGGGCCTCGCCTGCGTCTTCCTCGCCTCTCGCTATCGGATGCCGATCACGGCGGCCTGGTCCACTCCCGGCGCAGCGCTGCTCGCCGCGACGGGAGCCGTCGAGGGCGGCTGGCCGGCGGCGACGGGAGCATTCCTCGTCGTGGCTGCACTCACACTGCTGGCGGCAGCATGGCCCGGCTTCGGCGGTCTGATCGCCCGCATCCCCGCATCCATCGCCCAGGCGATGCTCGCAGGAGTCCTGCTTCCGCTGTGCCTCGCGCCGGTGACCGGGATCGCCGAGAACCCGTGGGGCGTGATTCCCGTCGTGCTCACGTGGCTCATATTCGCTCGGATCGCACCTCGCTGGGCGGTGCCGCTCGCCTTCGTCGCCGCCGCCATCGTGGTCGGGGTGGAACTGGCGCAGGGCGGTTCCTCGATGGATGCGAGCCTGCTCCTCCCCCGAATCGAGTTCGTCGCACCGACTCTCACTGTCGGGGCGATCATCGGCATCGCGCTCCCGCTTTTCGTCGTGACGATGGCGTCGCAGAACGTGCCAGGCGTCGCGATCATGCGCAGCTACGGTTATGACGTGCCATGGCGCCCGGCCATGCTCGTGACGGGCATCGGCACGGCGATCGGCGCACCGGCTGGCGGACACGGAATCAACCTCGCCGCGATCAGTGCCGCACTCGCGGCATCCCCGGAGGCAGACCCAGACCCGAAGCGCCGCTGGGTGGCCGGGCTCTCCACCGGCGTCGCGTACGTCGTGCTCGGCGGCTTCTCCGCCGGTTTCTCCGCGCTCGTCATCCTCGCGCCCGCGACAGTGATCCCCGCGGTGGCCGGCGTCGCACTCTTCGCAGCGTTCGGCTCCGCCATCCAGCAGGCGGTTGCAGAACCGAGCGAACGGATGCCCGCCGTGGTGACCTTCCTCATCGCGGCATCCGGCATCTCCCTCGCGGGCATCAGCGCGGCATTCTGGGCGCTGATCGCAGGGCTCCTGGTGCGCCTCGTCCTCACCCGATTCGCCGCCCGTCCGTCCGAAGGCTGAGGCGGGAAGTCCGCCGCACGGGGGATGCCACACGCACGCCCCTCTCCCTAGCGTGGAGTCATGACCTCAGGAACGCTCCAATTGACCGGCGTGACGAAGAGCTACGGCACACGCCGGGTGCTCGACGACATCACGTTCTCCGTCGCCGCCGGGCACCTCACCGGCTTCGTCGGCGGCAACGGCGCGGGCAAGACGACCACGATGCGGATCGTGCTCGGCCTGCTCGCCTCCGACGGCGGATCCGTCACGCTCGGCGGCGCACCGCTGACCGCTGACGCCCGCCGCCAGTTCGGCTACATGCCGGAGGAGCGCGGGCTGTACCCGAAGATGAAGGTGCTCGAGCAGGTCGTCTACTTCGCCCGTCTGCACGGGTTCTCCAAGTCGGATGCCACGTCGCGCGCGACCGCGCTTCTCGAGGAGCTCGGACTCGGCGAGCGTCTGAACGACAACATCGAGGCGCTGTCGCTCGGAAACCAGCAGCGTGCGCAGATCGCCGCGTCCCTCGTGCACGATCCCGAGGTCCTCATCCTCGACGAGCCCTTCTCCGGGCTCGACCCCCTCGCGGTGGACACGGTCGCCGGCGTGCTGCAGGAACGCGCAGCCCGCGGTGTCTCCGTGCTGTTCTCCTCGCACCAGCTCGACGTCGTCGAGCGCCTCTGCGACGACCTCGTCATCATCGCGGGCGGCACGATCCGCGCGGCAGGCCCCCGCGATCAGCTGAGAGAGCAGCACTCGGCGCCCCGATGGGAGCTCGAGAGCAGCGGAGACGTCGGCTGGCTGCGCGAGGAGCAGGGCGTGAGCGTCGTGGACTTCGAGGGCGGCAGCGCCGTGTTCGACGCGGACGATCCGGCCACCGCGCAGCGCGTCCTCCGACGTGCACTGGAAGACGGCGACATCAGCAGATTCGGCCCGCAGCATCCCACCCTCGCCCAGATCTTCAAGGAGGTCATCCAGTGAACGCCTCATCGACCAAGGCCGTCTCCACCGGCCAGGGTGTCTGGCTCGTCGCAGAACGCGAGCTGAGCACCAGGCTGCGCAGCAAGGCGTATCTGATCTCCACCGGCATCCTGCTGCTGATCGCCCTCGCGGGCGTCATCTGGGCCGGTTTCTCGTCTTCGAACTCCACCGCGACCCCGATCGCGGCGACGAGCGCCACGGCATCCGCCCTCTCGGAGGTGGACGGCTACGACGTGACCGAGGTCGCCGACCGGGATGAGGCCACCGCCCTCGTCGAATCCGGCGAAGTCGACGCCGCCGTGATCGACGATGCGTCATCCGCGACCGGCCTCGTGATCATCGCCGACCAGGAGGCACCGCAGGGCCTGCTGATGGCGCTCTCCGCGACGCCGGAGGTCGAACTGCTCAACCCGGATGCCGCGAGCGGACCGCTCCGGTACCTGCTCGGCATCGGCTTCGGCCTGGTGTTCATGATGTCCGCGATGATGTTCGGCATGCCGGTGGCGTCGAGCGTCGTGGAGGAGAAGCAGACCCGCGTCGTGGAGATCCTGCTCTCCAGCATCCCGGCACGGGTGCTGCTGGCCGGAAAGGTGGTCGGCAACACGATCCTGGCGATCTCGCAGATCGTGCTCCTGGCCGCCGTGGGAAGCATCGGGCTGATCGTCACCGGCCAGACCGGACTCCTGGCGGGACTCGGCGGCCCGGTCATCTGGTTCGCGGTGTTCTTCCTCTTCGGGTTCATCCTGCTCGCGGCCATGTTCGCGGCCGCCGGATCGATGGTGTCGCGTCAGGAGGACGCCGGCACCACCTTGACTCCGGTGATGTACCTGACGATGATCCCGTACTTCCTCGTCATCTTCTTCGGCGACAACCCCGTCGTGATGACCGTACTCTCGTACGTGCCCTTCTCGGCCCCGGTCGGGATGCCGATCCGTCTGTTCTTCAACGAGGCGGAGTGGTGGGAGCCCCTGGCGTCGCTGGCGATCATGCTCGTCGCGTGCGTGCTGGTGATCCTGATCGGCGCGAAGATCTACGAGAACTCGCTGCTCAAGATGGGCGCCAGGGTCAAGTTCCGCGAGGCGCTGCGCGGCTGAGGCACGACGACGCTCCTCGAAAGAAGGAAAACGGGGATTCCCACGACCGGGAATCCCCGTTTTCCTTCTTTCATCGCCGGAGAGAGACTCCACCGACCCATTTCGCCCCGGGTATTGCGCTCCGGGGTCACACGTGTTTCACTCCTATTACAACTTTCAGTAATCACTGAAAGTTCATTGACGATTGAAGCGGATACGTCCTAACGTGCGAGGAACGGCTGCACACCCGAGCAGCCCCGTCCCCGCCGCACACGTTCCGTACGTTGTGGCTCAAGGAGGAGTTATGCACAGCAAGGCACGTCTGTTGGCAGCCGCGTCGGCGGCGGTGGCGCTCACGCTCACGGGTTGCTCGGCGGGGGCTGCGGATGAATCCGCGGAGAACGCCGATCCGATCCGATACGCGGTCGAAGAACCGGACTCGATGATCCCCGGCAATCAGTTCGGCTCCTACGCGATCCTGGAGACGATCTTCTCGCCTCTCACCGAGATCGGCGAGGACGGCGAGATCGGCTACGTGGCCGCGGAGTCGGTCGAATCCGAAGACGCGAAGACCTGGACGGTCACCCTCCGCGACGGATGGACGTTCCACGACGGATCCCCCGTCACCGCTCAGGACTACGTCGACACCTGGAACCACGCCGCATACGGCCCGAACGCATGGGTCAACGGCGCGCAGCTCGCGAACGTCGTCGGCTATGCCGAGATGAATCCCGCAGAGGGAGAGCCGACCGCGACCGAGCTCGCCGGCCTCAGTGTCGTCGATGACCGCACCTTCACGGTCGAGCTGGTCGCTCCCGACCGCCAGTACCCCCTGCAGCTGACCATCGGCCAGACCGGGCTGTACCCGCTGCCGGACGGCGCCCTGGATGATCTCGAGGCCTGGGAATCCGCCCCCGTAGGGAACGGCCCGTTCCGCCTCACCGACGGTTGGTCGGCCACCGACCCGATCGAGGCCGTCGCCTACGAGGACTTCTCCGGTGACGAGCCCACGATCGACGCCGTGACGTTCGTGCCGTATCTCGACACGGCGACGGCGTACACGGATGCCCTGGCCGGCGAGATCGACATCGTGGCGATCGCCGGTTCGCAGGCCGAGCAGGCACGCGGAGAGTTCGGCGACCACGTGCACGAGCTCGATGCACCCGGCGTGGACTTCCTCGGCTTCGACCTCGACGACCCGCGCTTCGCAGACGTGCGCGTGCGTCAGGCGATCTCGATGGCGATCGATCGCGATGCCATCAACGAAGCCGTCTTCGGGGGTTCGCAGGTGCCCGCGACATCCCTCACCGCTCCGAGCATGCCCGGCGATCCGGCCGGCATCTGCGGCGAGTACTGCGAGTTCGACCCCGAGGCGGCCAAGGCGCTCCTGGAAGAGGCCGGCGGCTTCGACGGAGAGCTGCAGGTGCACTTCATCGCCAACTGGGGCCAGGAGGATCTCTTCGAGGCCATCGCGAACCAGCTGCGGCAGAATCTCGGCATCGAGAGCGCCGTCGCGACACCGTCCGCCGACTTCGCCGCCTTCACCGACATGATCACGAAGGATGCCGCCAACGGCCCGTTCCGCGCACGCTGGGGCGCGCTGTACCCGAGTCAGCAGAACACGCTGACGGCGGTGTTCACCCCCACGGGCGAGGGCAACTTCGGGGCAGGGGGATACAACAACCCCGAGGTCGTCGAGCTGCTGCAGACCGCCAACGCCGCTGCGGACCTCGAGGAATCGCTGGCCGGATACACCGCGGTGCAGGAGCGCATCCTGCAGGACTTCCCCACCGTCCCGCTGTTCGGCAACCGCTACCTCTACGTCACCTCGGATCGCATCGCCGAACTGCACACCAATTCGGGTGCGGTCGACGTGGCCGAGATCATCGTCGCCGACTGAACCGGAGCTGAACCTTGCACGACCCCGCGACAACGCTCGGCACGGCGGAGGACATCCTCCGCCGTGCCGGTGCGGTGCCAGACCAGACGAAGATCCCCACCGTCGACGAGCTCCACGAGCGGATCGAGCAATTGCGCGTCGAGCGCCCCGATCTGCTCACCCTCGAGCGCATCGGGACCAGCCGGCTCGGTGATCCGATCCGGCTGTACCACCTGGGCTCCGGCACGCGTTCGGCGCTCATCGTCGGCGCGGTGCACCCGAACGAGCCCATCGGATCGCTGACCATCCTTCATCTGATCGATCAGTTGCTGCACGACGACTCGTTCCGCGAAGCCCTCGACACGACGTGGCACATCGTCCCGTGTGCCGATCCGGACGGAATGCGCCTGAACGAGGGCTGGTTCGGCGATCCGTCGGATCGCGATCGATACGCTAGGGAGTTCTTCCGACCCGCCCCGGACGAGCAGGTCGAGTGGACGTTCCCCTTCGACTACAAGGCCGCGTACTTCGACGCCATGATGCCCGAGACCCAGGCGCTGGCCAGGGCGATCGACAGCACTCGACCCGACCTGTACGTGCCGCTGCACAACAGCGAGGGCGGCGGAGCCTACTTCTACCTCTCGCGACCGCTGCCCGAGCTGTACCCGCTGCTGCATCAGGTCACGGCATCCTGCGGTGTGCCCCTGCACGCCGGCGAGGCGGAGGGCGCGCACTTCACCGTGCTCGACGAGGCGATCTATGAGATGGGAACGCTGCAGGGCGCATACGACTGGGCCGAGGCACAGGGCTTCGATCCCTATCCCCCCGGGTCGGCCGGCGACGCCTCGACCTCGTACGCCGCGAAGTACGGCACCCTCTCACTGATCGCCGAGTTGCCGCAGTTCAGCGACCCGACCGCCGACGACACGAGCGCGACGTCCACGATCTACCGCGATGCCCTGCGCGAGAGCGGGCGTCTGCTGATCGAGACGGGCACCACGCTCGTGAACCTGCTGGAACGCGTCGAATCCCAGGTGCGGATGGACACCGCACTGCTGCGCGCCGCCCGGGTGTTCGCCCCGATGGCGCTCACCGCCGGTGAAGGCAACATCGCGCGGGCGGATGCCGAGGACGATCGACCGGCGACCGTCGCAGAGGTCTCGAGCCTGGAGGGGCTCGTGGACCTGCACCGGCTGCGCTGGGGCGGCATGCTGCTGCGGGCGCTTCAGGCCGAGGTCGACGCCGGTCTCGCCTCGCCCGAGGTGCGCAGGACCGCCAGGGACGCGCATCGGGTCTTCGGCGCCTGGCTCCGCGAAGCCACGGCCAGACGTCACTCGGCGCCGATCCCCCTGGCCAAGGTCGTCGGCGTGCAGTACGGAGCGATCCTCGCCGCGCACGCTCAACTGGAGCGCCGCTGATGCGCACGACGGTGGGCGTGCTGCAGCGGGTCGCGGGTTTCGCGCTCGTGTTCGTCGGCGTGACGTTCATCATCTACCTGGCCGTCTTCAGCCTTCCCGGCGACGCGATCCGCGCTCTGGCCGGAGACCGGCAGCTGCCCCAGTCGGTCATCGACGCGATCAACGCCAAGTACCTGCTCGATCAGCCGTTGTGGGTGCAGTACACGAACTATCTCGGCAACCTGCTCACGGGTGATCTCGGCCTCGACCTCACCGGTCGACCGGTCGCCGACAAGCTCGCCGACCGGTGGCCGGTGACGATCACGCTCGCGCTGACGGCGTGGACGATCCAGGTGGTCCTCGGCCTCGCGGTCGGCGTCGTCTCCGCGCTCAAGAAGGGCACGGTGATCGACAAAGGGCTCCTGGTCATCACGATCGGACTCAGCTGCATCCCCGTCTTCGTGCTCGGCATCACCGCGCAGATCCTGTTCGGCGTGCGGCTGGACTGGTTGCCGGTGGCCGGAATCCGCGAAGGATGGCCGCTGTCGTACCTGCTCCCCTCGCTCGTGATCGCCGCCATCGGACTCGCCTCCGTCTCGCGGCTCGTGCGCGGCTCGATGATCGAGAACCTCGAGGCCGACTACGTGCGCACGGCCAGGGCGAAGGGCATCGGCGAGGGGCGCGTCGTCGGGCTGCATGTGATGCGCAACTCCCTCATCCCGACAGCGACCTTCCTCGCCACCGACCTGGGCTTCCTGCTCGGCGGCACCGTCGTCATCGAGGGCATCTTCAATCTGCCCGGCGTCGGAAACCTGCTGTTCACAGCGATCCGCGACCACGAGGCGGCGATGGTGGTGGGCATCTCCACGGCGTTGATCGTCATCTTCCTGATCACCTCGCTGCTCGTGGACGCGATCCACGCCCTTCTCGACCCGAGGATCCGACGTGCCTGAGAACATCCCTCCCATCACGGCGAAGATCCCTGCGCCGAAGACCACCTCGACCTCTCTGCCTCAGGCCGCCAGACCCTCCCCTTGGGTGCTGCTGCTGCGCCGGCCGCTGTTCTGGGTCGCGTCGACGATCCTGCTGGTCATGCTCGCCTTCGCCGTCGCGCCCGCGCCGTTCGCCGGGTTGTTCGGCAACGGCGATCCGCGTGCCTGCGATCTCGCGGACAGCAAGGTGGAATCGGCACCCGGCCATCCGTTCGGCTTCGACCTCCAGGGCTGCGACATCTGGGCGGGAGCCGTCTACGGCGCCCAGGCGTCGATATCCGTCGGACTCCTCGCCACCGGGATCGCACTCGCGATAGCGCTCGTGATGGGGCTGCTCGCCGGAATGGGTGGCCGCGTCGCCGACTGGATCGTGTCGCGTCTGACCGAGGTGTTCCTCGGCTTCCCCTTCCTGCTGGCGGCGATCGTCGTCCTGAACATGTTCGGCACGCGCAACGTGCTCACGGTCGGGGTCGTCCTCGGTGTCTTCGGCTGGCCGATGATGGCGCGGCTCATGCGCGCCTCCGTGCGATCGGTCACGAAGGCCGACCACGTGCTCGCCGCGCGCACCATGGGACTCGGCGCCGGGCGCATCATCAGCCGCTACGTCGTGCCGAACTCGGTGCAGCCGGTGATGCTGATGGCGACGCTCACGATCGGCGGCGTCATCGTCGCCGAGAGCACGCTCACGTACCTCGGCATCGGGCTCTCGTCGCCGGCGGTCTCGTGGGGTCTGCAGATCGCCGCGGGCTCGCGCGTGTTCCAGACCGCACCCCATGTGCTCGTGCTGCCCAGCATCATGCTCGCCGTGACCGTGCTGGCGATCGTCGCGCTCGGCGAGGAACTGCGCACGGTGTTCGATCCACGTGAGCGCCGATGAGGGTGGGATGCTGATGGTGCAGGAGAAGGGATCGAACATGGCCGAAGAGGACTCCGAACAGATCGACGAGCGCGAGCAGTACCGGCGCCAGTTCGCCGAGGAGATCAGCCTGATCTGGGAGATGACCGGCACCTCGCGCATGGACGGCCGTGTGCTCGGTTATCTGATGATCATGGACCAGCCGTACATCTCCTCGGCCGACCTCGCGGCAGCCCTCAGCGCCAGCACCGGTGCGGTGTCGATGGCGACCAGGCGTCTGATCGACACCAACTACATCCGCCGCCACTCCGTGCCGGGCGACCGCAGCCACTACTTCAAGGCGGAGGAGGATCCCTGGGGGAGCTTCCTCGCGAATGAACGCCGTTACTTCGACAGGCACATCGCATCGATCGATTCCGCGCTGAGCTGGCTGGGTCCCGAAGAGGCGGAGGCGCGCATCCGCCTCACGAACGGCCGTGACTACCTGGAGTGGATCCAGGAGTACCACCACAAGATGCTCGCCGATTGGCGCGAGCACAAGCGTGCCCGTGACGCGGGCGAGAAGAAGGCGTGAACATGACTGCGCCGAGCAGCGAACCGATCCTCAGCATCCGGGATCTGCGTGTGCATTTCGGCACCCGCAACCCGGTCGAGGTCGTGCACGGTCTCGATCTCGACATCGCACCCGGCGAGGTCGTCGCCGTCGTCGGAGAGTCGGGCTCGGGCAAGTCGGTCACCGCTCTCTCGGTGATCGGGCTGCTCCCCGAGAACGCGCGCGCCACGGGGTCGGTCCGGCTGCACGGGCGAGAGCTCGTCGGCCTGAAGCCCGCCGATCTGCGTCGTGTCCGCGGTGCGCAGATCGCTCTGATCTCGCAGGATCCGGTGGCGTCCCTCAACCCGGTGTTCACGATCGGATTCCAAGTCATCGAGGCGGTGCGTGCGCACGACCGCACGCTCAGTGCAGGAGCCGCGCGCCGCCGCGCGATCGACCTGCTCGAGCTGGTCGACATCCCCGAGCCGAGCCGGCGCATGAAGCAGTATCCGCACGAGCTCTCGGGCGGCCAGTGCCAGCGCGTCGGGATCGCGATGGCGCTGGCATCCGACCCGCAGTTGCTGATCGCGGATGAGCCCACGACAGCACTCGACGTCACGGTGCAGGCGGAGGTGCTCGATGTGCTCGCACGCCTCGGACGCCGCGACGGACGAGGCGTGCTGCTGATCACCCACGACATGGGTGTCGTGGCCGAACTGGCCGATCGTGTCGTCGTGATGCGCGAGGGCGAGCTCGTCGAACAGGGGTCGGTGCGCGGCGTGCTGCTGCGGCCGTCCGCGCCGTACACACGGCAGCTGCTGAGCGCCGTGCCGCGCATCGGTGAGCGGCCCGCCGCAGTCGGATCCGATACCGATCAGCCTCTCGTGCTGGATGTCGCAGGCCTCCAGGTCACGTACGGCGGACGCCTCCGCGGCCAGTTCCGTGCCGTCGACGGCGTGAGCCTTCAGGTGCGAAGGGGCGAGATCCTCGGGCTCGTCGGCGAGTCGGGCAGCGGCAAGTCGACCATCGGGCGCGCGATCATCGGCGCCGCACCCGTGACCGGCGGATCGATCATCGTCGACGGCGTCGACATGCGCACCGCCGGCAGAGCCGTGCGCCGCGAGTCGCGCCGCAGGATCGGCGTGGTGTTCCAGAACCCGGCACTCTCACTCAATCCGCGCTACACCGTCAGGCAGAGCGTCGAGGAACCCCTCGCGGCGATCAAGGGACTGCGCGGTCGCGAGCTCGCAGATCGCGTGGATGCGCTGCTCGAGTCGGTCGGACTCGCCGATCGGGCCGCCCGCTACCCGCACGAGCTCTCGGGCGGGCAGAGGCAGCGGGTGGCCATCGCCAGGGCCGTCTCGCTCGACCCTGCTCTGCTCATCGCGGACGAACCGACCAGCGCACTGGACGTGTCGGTGCAGGCGCAGGTGCTCGATGTGTTCCGCGAGCTGCAGGAACGACTGCGCTTCGCGTGCGTGTTCATCAGCCACGACCTCGCCGTCATCGACGAGCTCTGCGACAGCGTGAGCGTGATCCGCGGCGGCGCGGTCGTCGAGTCGGGTTCACGCGCACAGGTGCTGCAGCATCCGAGCGATGAGTACACGCGTCGGCTGCTGGCGGCCGCGCCCGTGCCCGACCCCGATGTCCAGCAGGAGCGAAGGGCCGCACGACTCGCCGCGATCATGTGATTCTGCGCCAACCGGAATATGCGCGCGCATGGAACGGTTATGGTGGATGGCAAGGCGGACGACGGGGTCGGCCCAGATTCAGACCCCGAAAGGCATCATGAGTACTCCGCTCCTCGACCGCACCGCACCGACCGCCGTCCCCGTACTGGACATCCTCGCTGAGCGCTGGAGCCCCCGCGCATACGACGGCGCCGCACCGATCGACGAGGCGAAGCTCGCCGCAGCACTCGAAGCCGCCCGCTGGTCTCCGTCCGCCAACAACACCCAGCCCTGGCGCTTCATCGTCGCCCGCCGCGGCTCGGCTCTGCACGCGCAGATCCTCGACGCGCTGCTCGGGTTCAACCAGACCTGGGCCGGCCACGCCGCCGTGCTCGTCGTCGCAGTTGCCGAGACCGCGACGGCAGACGGGTCCCCCATCACGCACGCCTGGTACGACCTCGGCCAGGCCGTCGCGCACCTGTCGGTGCAGGCGCACCACGACGGGCTCGTCGTCCACCAGATGAGCGGGTTCGACGGGGCGGCCGTGCGCGCGATCGCCGACCTCGAACCGCGCTTCACCCCCGCGACCGTGATCGCTCTGGGCGAGCTCGGCGACGCGTCGACTCTTCCGCAGGCGCTTCAGGAACGGGAGACCGCGCCTCGAGTCCGTCGCTCGCTCGACGAGACCGTGATCGCCAGCGCCTGAGTCGACACGATCCCCGCTACGGGGTGAAGTTCGTCGGTTCCGAGCACGCGCTGAACCGCTGTCGCGCTCAGCGCGTGCGAAGCCCGTCGAGCGCGACTGCGAGCACGTCGTCGGCCAGTTCGGCCGCGCCTTCCGGCCCCGCCGGCCGGTACCACTCGACGATCGAGTTGACCATGCCGAACAGCAGGCGGGTGGCCACCGCAGCACGGATGTCACCGCGCACCGACCCCTCCGCCTGCGCGGCCCGCACGAGCACGGTGATCCGATCGTCGAACGTGCGGCGCCGCTCGAGCGCTGATCGCTCGACCTCGCTGTTGCCCCGCACGCGCAGCAGCAGGGTCACGAACGGGAGCTTGTCGACGAGCACTCGCACCGCACCGCGGAGCACGTGCTCGAGCCGCTCCCCCGCCGACCCGACCGTGGCGTCCGGCTCGCGCAGCACGGCTTCCAACGAACCCATCGCCTCGTCGAGGGCGAGTTCGAGAAGCCGCTCCTTCGACGCGTAGTGGTGGTACAGCGCGGACTTCGAAAGACCGAGCCGTTCGGCGAGCGACGACACCGACGTCGCGTCGTAGCCGTGCTCGATGAACACCTGCACGGCGACCTCGAGGATCTGCCGCTGGTCGTAGCCCGGTCGCCCGCGGCGCGCAGCAGACGCCGCCCCTGCGACCCTCCCAGATGATGGCACTGACACGCATCCAGTCTGTCATCGGTGATTGCCCGTCCCCACGATCCTTGGCATAATGAATTACTGAACGATCGGTCAGAAACTAGCACACGCCAGACGACGCAGTCAGGAGCGCACATGAACGAGGAACCTCTCGTCATCGACCGCACGGCCGACCGCGTCGTCGCACGTCTCAACCGCCCCGAGAAGCGCAACGCGATCGACCGCGAGACGATCGACGCCCTGCATGCGCTGTGCGCGGAGCTCGAAGTCGCGCCGCGCACGCTGATCCTCACCGGCACCGAAGGAGTGTTCGCCGCGGGTGCAGACATCAGCCAGCTGCGCGCCCGCCGCGCCGAGGACGCACGTCGGGGCGTGAATGCCACCGCGTTCATCCGCATCCACGAACTGCCGATGCCGGTGATCGCCGCGATCGACGGTTACGCACTCGGCGGTGGTGCCGAACTCGCCTATGCGGCAGACATCCGCATCGCCACGCCGGCGCTGAAGATCGGCAACCCAGAGACCGGTCTCGGCATCATGGCCGCCGCTGGGGGCACATGGCGCCTGGGCGAGATCGTCGGCGACGGACTCGCCCGCGAGATGCTGCTCACGGGCCGCCTGCTCGCGGCGGATGAGGCGCTGCGCGCCGGCCTCGTCTCCAGCATCCATCCGGCATCCGAGCTGCTGGCGACCGCCCATGCGATCGCGGATCGGATCGCGGCGAACGATCCGCTCGCCACTCGGCACACCAAACGCGCCATCCGCGCTCCGCGCTCGGAGCACCCTGGCATCGACGGCGAGCTGCAGGCCGAGCTGTTCGAGAGCCCGGAGAAGATGCGCAGGATGACGGACTTCCTGGAGAAGCGGGGTCGACCATGAAAGTGGGCGTTCTCGGCGGTGGCCGCATGGGTGCGGGGATCGCGCATGCGTTCCTGCTGGCCGGCTCCGATGTCGCCATCGTCGAACGCGACAGCGAGGCGATGACGACGGCGATGCGCCGGATTCAGGAGAGCCTCGAGCGCTCCGTGCAGCGCGGCGGCACCGCACGGAGCCTCGACGAGCTGACGACCATGCTCCGGGCCGGCACCGATGCGGGGCTCTTCGCCGACCGCGATCTGGTGATCGAGGCCGTCCCCGAAGACCGCGCACTCAAGTCCGAGGCGCTCACCCGCGTGGAGAGAGCGCTGCCCGCGCATGCGGCGCTCGCCTCGAACACCTCCTCGATCTCGGTAGACGCCCTGGCCGCCTCGCTCACGCGCCCGCAGAGCTTTCTCGGACTGCACTTCTTCAATCCCGTGCCGTCGTCATCGCTGGTCGAGATCGTGGGCGGATCGGCAACGGATCCGACGCTCGTCGATCGGGCGCGCGGCTGGGTGGAGTCACTGGACAAGACACCGATCGTCGTCCGCGACTCCCCCGGATTCGCATCCAGCCGGCTCGGCCTCGTCCTGGCGCTCGAGGCGATCAGGATGCTGGATGCCGGCGTCGCCTCGGCGGAGGACATCGATCAGGCGATGGAGCTCGGGTACCGGCATCCGATGGGCCCGTTGCGGACGACCGATGTGGTCGGGCTCGACGTGCGTCTCGACATCGCCGAGGAACTGTACGCGACCCTCGGCGAGCGCTTCGCACCGCCCGCGCTGCTGAGGCAGATGGTCGCCGACGGCAGGCTCGGCCGCAAGAGCGGCGAAGGCTTCTACAGATGGGATCGGGAATGACCGGAGTTCTGCCCAGTTACGTCCAGGGCGAGTGGTGGACGCCGCAGACCGCTGCCGACGCACTCGTCGTCCGCGATGCGTCGACGGGCGCGGAGATCGCGCAGGTGAGCACCGAGGGCCTCGACCTCGCAGGCGCTCTCGAGTACGCCCGCACGGTCGGTCAGGCGTCACTGGGCGCACTGACCTTCCATCAGCGTGCCGTGCTGCTCAAGAAGTTCGCACTCGCCCTCACCGAACGAAAGCACGAACTGTACGCGCTTTCGGCTCGCACCGGAGCGACGAAGGCCGATTCCTGGGTCGACATCGACGGCGGGATCGGCGTGCTGTTCGCGTACTCCGGCAAGGGGCGGCGAGAACTTCCCAACGGCCAGGTGCACGTCGACGGCCCGGTCGAGGCGCTGTCGAAGGACGGCAGCTTCATCGGCCGCCATGTGCACACGCGCCTGCCAGGGGTCGCCGTGCAGATCAACGCATTCAACTTCCCGGTGTGGGGTCCGCTCGAGAAATTCGCGCCCGCGTTCCTCGCCGGAATGCCGTCGCTGATCAAGCCCGCCACCCCTACCGGTTATCTCACCGAGGCCATGGTGCGGATCCTGGTCGAATCCGACCTGCTGCCCGACGGATCGCTGCAGCTCGTGTGCGGCAGCGTGCCCACCCTCTTCGAAGAGCTACGACTCGGCGATCTCGTCGGGTTCACCGGCAGCGCCTCGACCGCCGCGACGCTGAGGGTGAGGACCCCGAACGGGGTGCGCTTCACCGCCGAGACCGACTCGATCAACGCCTCGGTGCTCGGCCCCGACGCGACCGAGGGAACGGCCGAGTTCGACGCGTACGTGCGTCAGCTGGTCACGGAGCTGACGACGAAGGCAGGGCAGAAGTGCACGGCGATCCGGCGTGCGATCGTGCCGACGGCATCCGCTGACGCCGTGATCGATGCGGTGCGCGCACGGCTCGAGGCGAAGATCGTGATCGGCGATCCGCGTGTCGAGGGCGTGACGATGGGCCCGCTCGTCTCTCTCGCCCAGCGCGACGAGGTGCTGCGGCAGGTGCAGTCGCTGCAGGATGCCGGTGGTCGGATCGTCGTCGGCACCAGCGATGCACCAGAGGTGCGCGGCGTCGAGGGCCCCGCCGCGGCCGCGCCGGATGGTGCTTTCGTCGCCCCGATGCTGCTGCGCTTCGACGACGCGAGTGCGGATGCGGTGCACGAGGTCGAGGCGTTCGGCCCGGTGGCCTCGCTGCTGACGTACGGGGCCGCATCCGAGGCGGCCGCTCTCGTGGCGCGCGGAGGCGGCTCGCTCGTGACGAGTGTCGCCACGTACGATCCGGTGTTCGCGGCGGAACTGATGACGGGCATCGCCGCCTCGAACGGACGAGTGCTGTTCCTCGACCGCGACGACGCGCGCTCGTCCACTGGCCACGGCTCGCCGATGCCCGGTCTCGTGCACGGCGGCCCTGGCCGCGCGGGCGGCGGTGAGGAGCTCGGCGGCATCCGTGCGGTGCTGCATCACATGCAGCGCACGGCTGTGCAGGGTTCGCCCGACATGCTCACGGCGTTGACGGGCGTATGGCACGCCGGCGCCGCAGCGCACTCGGACGGGGCGCATCCGTTCCGCAAGTCGCTCGCTGAGCTGCGGATCGGCGATCGCATCGCCTCGGCGTCCCGCGAGGTGACGCTGGACGATATCGAGACGTTCGCGCACTTCACCGGCGACACCTTCTACGCGCACATGGATGAGCGGGCCGCCGCCGCGAACCCGTTCTTCCCCGGACGCGTCGCGCACGGGTACCTGCTCGTGTCGTGGGCCGCGGGGCTTTTCGTCGACCCGGAGCCTGGCCCTGTGCTCGCGAACTACGGTCTGGAGAATCTGCGCTTCATCACTCCGGTCTCGCCAGGCGACAGCATCCGCGTCGAGCTGACCGCGAAGCAGATCACGCCGCGCGAGACCGATGAATACGGCGAGGTGCGGTGGGATGCCGTGATCCGCAACCAGGACGATGAGACCGTCGCGACGTACGACGTGCTGACGCTGGTGGAGAAGGAGCGCTCACCCGCGTAGCGCGAGCACGAACGGCAGCACCTCGGTCGCTCCCGCCTGCCGGAGCGAGCGGGCAGCGACGGTGAGGGTCCAGCGGCTGTCAGCCTGGTCGTCGACGAGCAGGAGCGGCCCGTGGGGGATCTCGAGCCCATCGGCGCTGAAGCGCTCCCAGAGACCGGCGAGCCGGAACGCGCTGTTGCCACCCGGCTGCCCGGTGGGCCCGCCGTCGACCGGGGTCAGTGCGCCGATGAAGGGCAGCCTGCCGATCTCGGCGATCCCGCGCGCGAGCGAGTCGACGAGCAGCGGACGCGATCGCGACGGCATCGCGACGACGGCGACGGGCCGCTCGTCCCATCCCCACCCTGCGAGCACCCGCACGCAGCCGGCGAGCACCTGAGGGGTCGCCTGCGCATCAGGCGCACCTGCGGCGAAGAGCGTACGCAGGGTGCCGCCCCAGCCGAGGTCGGTGAGCCGGGCCAGCGCTCGTCCGCTGCCGGCCTGCTCACCCGCGGGGATGCGCCCCTTCGCCGGAACCCCGAGTCGGTCGGCACCCGTTGGCCAGACGCGGCGCGGGTCGATCGCGACGCCGACGCGGTCGAGAGACTCGGATGCCGCGGATATCGCCGCGGCTCCGATCTCGCGGGGGAACCATGCGCCGACGCAGTTGTCGCACCGCCCGCACGGCTCGGCCGTGTCGTCATCGAGCGAACGCTGCAGGAACTCCATGCGGCATCCGTCAGTCTGCTCGTAATCGAGCATGTGCTGCTGCTCGGCGACGCGTTCGGCGGCGATGCGCGCGTAACGGTCCCGGTCGTAGACCCAGCTCTCACCAGTGGCGATCCACCCGCCCTGCACACGTCGTACCGCGCCGTCCACATCGAGCACCTTGAGCAGCAGCTCGAGCGGGGTGCGACGGATGTCGACCATCGCCTCGAGCGCAGGAGTCGAGATCGGCGCATCGCCGAGAGCCGCGATCACACGCTCGGCGCGCTCCTGATCGGGCATGGATGCCGTGGCGAAGTAGTGCCAGATGTCTCGGTCCTCCGGCCCGGGCAGCAGCAGCACGTCCGCGCTCTCGCTCGCGCGCCCCGCGCGACCCACCTGCTGGTAATAGGCAACCGGCGACGACGGCGCACCGAGGTGCAGCACGAACCCGAGGTCTGGCTTGTCGAACCCCATGCCGAGCGCACTCGTCGCGACGAGCGCCTTCACCTCGTTGCGCTTGAGCATGCCCTCCGACTCCTCGCGCTCATCGGTGTCGGTCTGGCCGGTGTACGCGCGCACCTCGTGGCCGCGCTCGCGCAGCAGCCGGGCGGTGTCGACGGCCGCGGCGACGGTGAGCGTGTAGATGATGCCCGATCCTGGGAGGTCGTCGATGTGACTGAGCAGCCAGGCGAGCCGGCTGGCCGCATCGGGAAGGCGCAGCACGCCGAGCCGCAGGGATGCACGGGCGAGCGGGCCGCGGATCGTGAGCACGCCCTCGTCTGATGCGGCGACTCCGAGCTGCTCTTCGACGTCGGCGACGACGCGGCTGTTCGCCGTGGCGGTCGTGGCGAGCACTGGCACCTCTGCGGGCATCTGCGTGATGAGGTCGCGCAGACGCCGGTAGTCGGGGCGGAAGTCGTGACCCCAGTCGCTGATGCAGTGGGCCTCGTCGACCACGAGCATGCCGATCCGTCGCACGAGTGCCGTCAGCTGCTGCTCGCGGAAGGCGGGGTTGTTCAGCCTCTCCGGCGACACAAGCAGCACGTCCACCTCGTCGCGGTCGAGTCGTGCGAGCACGTCGCCCCATTCGTGCGCGTTCGTCGAGTTGATCGCCACCGCGCGCACGCCGGCGCGTTCGGCCGCCGCGATCTGGTCGCGCATCAGCGCCAGCAGCGGCGAGACGAGCACTGTGGGTCCGGCGCCCTGCCGGCGCAGCAGGAGGGTCGCGACGAAGTAGACGGCGGACTTGCCCCAGCCGGTCCGCTGCACGACGAGCGCCCGCCGGCGCTGGGCGACCAGCGCCTCGATCGCTTCGTATTGCCCCTCGTGGAAGTCGGCGTCGGGGCGGCCGACGAGTTCGCGCAGTGCGGCGAGGGCGGCGGCACGGGTGTCGACGGCAGACAGAGAGGTCATGTCACCACTCTGCCTCAGGCGACCGACACAGCGGCTGCGTGTCCGGAAAGCGACAGGGCAGGCCGCGGGCCACAGGCCATCGTCTAGCGTGGAAAACGTGATCACCCGCGAACTCGCGGTCGCGCTGCGGCAGGCCGGCCTCGTATGGCTCCCCCAGAGCGGCGACCGATTCCTGCTCGACCTCCCCGACGAGGTCGAGCTCGAAGTCGAGGCCGAGGTCTTCACCGTCAGCGAGATGACCATCGAGGCGCGTCGGACGCCGCGCGGCACCGACCTCGCGTTCAACGGCACGACCGAGTGGGCGCTGGATGCGGTCGAGCTGGCGGACGCCGTCTGGCTGCCGCGCGAGGATCAACTGCGCGACCTCCTGCGCGGCACCTTCAGGAGCTTGGTCCGCCTGGAGGATTCCTTCCTAGTGGAGATCGAGATCAGCGGTGAGGCGCTGCGTTTCGAGCATCCCGATCCGTCTGAAGCGTACGGTCGGGCGCTCCTGGAGCTCGTCTCCCGCTCTCACTGATGCTCCGCGGCCCGGGGATTCCGCTCGCGCTCGGGAGCCGTCTGCACCCGACTGCGTGCGCCTGCCGAAAACGGGCTGTCGGCGTTTCGGCGTGAATGGGTTTCGGTGGGCGACTTCGGCGGATCGTCTTCGGCGTGTCGAGCACCTGGTCTGCGGTGTCCGCGGGACTGCCGGAAACGATCGTCTGCGGCGTACCGTCACCCCGCTGATACCGACAGGCGTGTCTCTCGCTCCCATGCTTGGGTTGCGACCTGCACGGCATCCCACGGCGAGCCGAGCGGCGGCGTGTAGGAGAGGTCCAGGTCACTCATTGCCGCGACCGTCATGCCGTGATGCAGGGACGTCGCGTATGTGTCGACGCGCTTTGAGATCTCCGCGCCGCGGGTGCCGACAAGCTGCGCCCCGAGTAGTCGGCCGTCGTGAGTATCGCCTGTGATGCGGATGCTGATGGGCGTCGCACCCGGGTAGTACCGCTTGTGGTCATCAACGATCGCGGTGTGGCTGTGTGGCACGAAACCGGCCGCCGTGGCCTCCTGGTCGCGGAGGCCCGTGCGAGCTGCCACGACGTCGAACACCTTCACGACCTGTGTGCCGAGGCTTCCGGCGAACTGCGTGTCGCCGCCGATCGCGTTCTCGCCTGCGACGCGTCCCTGCTTGTGGGCTGTCGTACCGAGCGGGAGATACGTGACACCCAGGAGGCGGTGATGGGTGACCACTCCGTCGCCGGCCGCCCAGACGTGCGGCAGGCCGGTGCGCATCCGTTCGTCGACGACCACAGCGCCGCCCGCGCCCGTGGTTGCGCCGGCTGCCGTGAGAAGGCTGGTGTTGGGCCGTACGCCGACGACGACGAGCACCACGTCAGCGGTGCGGGAGAACGGGTCACCGTCGTGGGTTCCGACAACGGTGATTCGTCCTGCGTCGCGGGTGACAGCTTCGACTCGGGTGCGAGTGAGGACGTCGACGCCGTGTCGGGTGAGTTCGCCGTGGACGAGGGAGCCGAGTTCGGGATCGAGGGTGGAGAGGACTTCGGGGCCGCGCTGGAGTTGGGTGACCTGGAGGCCGCGCACGGTCAGGGCTTCGGCCATTTCGAGGCCGACGTAGCCGGCTCCGACGATGATCGCCGTCTCGGGTTGATGTTCGTCGAGGTACTTCTCGAGCGCGAAAGTGTCGCCCATCGAGTGCAGCAGGTGCACGCCGTCGTCGGGGCCGAGCTGGTCAAGACCTGCGATGCCGGCTGTCGACGGCGATGCCCCCGTGCCGACCATGAGCTCGTCGTACGGGATGGCCGATTCCGTGCCGTCGGCGTTGCGGACGGTGAGCCGGCGGCTGTCGACGTCGATGCCGGTGGCGAGGGTGTCAAGCCGGAGGTTCATGCCGGTGGCTTCGAGATCCGCGTGGGTGCGGTGGGCGAGCGACTGCCAGGGCTGCACCTCGCGGGAGAAGTAGTACGGGATGCCGCAGATGGAGAAGTTCGGGTACGAGTCGGCGACCACGACTGTGACATCGACGGACGGGTCGAGTTCGCGGGCGCGGAGGGCGGTGGAGATTCCGGCGTCGCTTCCGCCGATCGCTACAAGATGCATGAGGGTGCCTTTCAGGGCTGGTTGTCGAGTTGCTGAGGGACCACGACGTCGCCGGCCGTGCGGGCCGCGGTTGGATAGAGGCCGAGCAGCAGCGCGAGGCCGATGGCAGCCCCGACGAGCTGTGCGGCGATGAACGGCGCGACAGAGGTGGGTGCGATGCCGGCGAACGTGTCGGTGAACATTCGCGCGATCGTGACGGCGGGGTTCGCGAACGATGTGGAGCTAGTGAACCAGTAGGCCGCGCCGATGTACGCCCCGACCGCGGCCGCGGTGGCCGAGCCCTTTCC
Source organism: Microbacterium shaanxiense (assembly GCF_054779995.1). Lineage (NCBI taxonomy): Bacteria > Bacillati > Actinomycetota > Actinomycetes > Micrococcales > Microbacteriaceae > Microbacterium > Microbacterium shaanxiense. Next base: position 532,939 of record NZ_BAAGXE010000003.1, read on the forward strand.
GGTGCGGGCGAGTGCGAAGATCAGCAGCACGAGGCCGGCTGTGGCGACCGCTTCCCCGACCAGGTGCCCGCCTGTGACGCGGTCGTTGGACGAGAGCGCGGGGCCGGTGTCGAACATGACCCCCGCGAGGAGGGTGCCGGCGATGCCGCCGAAGATCTGCGCGAGCACGTACGTAGCGACGTCGCGCAGCGGAAGACTGGTGCCGGCGCTGCGGCCAAGCAGCCAACCCGCGACCGTCACCACGGGATTGAAGTGCGCACCGGACACCGGACCGAGCATGAGGATCAGGACCGTCAGACCGAGGGCGGTGGTAAGGCTGTTTTCCAGCAGCTGAAGACCGACATCGTTCGGGGACAACCGCTGCGCGGCGATACCGGAGCCCACCACGATGGTGACGAGCAGGCCGGTTCCGAGAAACTCGGCGGCAGCGCGGCGCAGCACGTGTGGCCGCTCTGCTTCGGTGAGGGAGGGGTAAGAAGTCTTCATGTCGGCTCATCTTGACCTGAACGAGGTAATTCAGTCAAGATTGAGTCAATGAACACTGAACGAATTGATCAGGTGGAGGCGCGCGCGGCAAAGCATGCTGCGCTGAGCGACCCATCACGCCTGCAGATCGTCGATCGCCTCACACTGGGCGACCTCTCCCCGACCGAGATCGGGGTGGCACTAGGCCTTCCGTCGAATCTCATCACACATCATTTGAATGTGCTGGAGTCCGTGGGGATGGTGTCACGCTCCCGCTCAGAGGCTGACAAGCGCCGCAGCTACGTCCATCTGACCGACGACGCTCTTCACGAACTCACTCCTGGACGGGCGGAACGCGCGAGCCGTGTCGTGTTCGTGTGCACCGCGAACTCCGCGCGGTCGCAGCTCGCGGCGGCGTTGTGGTCGACCCACAGCAGCATCCCGGCGTCATCCGGAGGAACGCACCCGGCCGAGCGGATAGATCCGGGCGCTGTGGCCGCAGCAGATCGCCACTCGCTAGCTCTGCGGGATGAATCACCCCAAGCCTTGACTTCGATCCTGAACGATTCAGATTTCGTGGTCACCGTATGCGACAGCGCCCACGAAGAACTTGGCGTTGCCGGACACCTGCACTGGTCGATCCCCGACCCCGTGCGGATCGGCACCGACGACGCCTTCGACACCACCTTCGACGAGCTGGAGCGCCGGATAGCGGAACTCGCGCCCCGGCTCGCCGCCAGCTGACTCACCCTGAAGGAGAACCCGTGACTGACACCACTTCGACCGTCCTTTTCATCTGCCAGCACAACGCCGGCCGTTCGCAGCTCGGCGCGGCTCTCCTGGAGCACTTAGCCGGCGACCGCTTCGCCGCGACCTCGGCCGGCCTTTCCCCCGCCGGTGAAGTGAACCCGGCCGTAGCCGCCACCGTGGCAGAGCTCGGAATGGATATCACCGCTCGGGCGCCCCGCGCCGTCACGGTCGAGGACCTGGACACCGCCGACATCGTGGTGCTTATGAAGCCGGGACTCACATTGCCTTCCACGCCCCGCGGAGAGGTTCTGGAGTGGTCGTTCCCGAACCCAGAGTCCTGGGACGCCGAAGCAGTGCGCCCACTGCGCCAGGCCGTATCCGAGAAGATCCAGACCACGCTTCTCAACCGTTGAGCTAATCGCAAATTCGTTCAGAAAACTTTTCTGATCAGCCCGTTTTTCGGCTCGGAATGTCGGTGGCCCTCGGTTGAATAGGAGTTATGAACAGCGTTGTCACTCACCTCGAAGACCTCGACCGGTCTCTCGCTGAGGCGAGTCGTGATGCGTTCGGTCGCGAAGAGATTCCCGATCTTGCGGATGCCGAGATCGCCGCGCTTCTTGAACTGAGCGGCAGCATCCAAAAACGGATCGAGGGTCTGCAGGTCGAGGCGGCCGTCCAGGTGCTTGAACGGTCTGCGCCGATGCGCGACGACAAGCTCACGGCGAAATACGGATGGTCACGGCCGGTCGCCCTCGTGCGGGTGCTGACACGCAGTGAGACGCGCGACGCGAATCGCGTGATGAAGGTCGCCAGGTTGTTGAGCCGGGCTCGGGGGATATCGAACGGCGAGTTCCTTCCCGCACGTTACCCCGCGCTGCGCGATGCGATGGTGACAGGATCGGTCGGCGTTGCCGGTCTGCTCGCGGCGATGGAGCCGCTGGAGCAATCCCGCCGCCGAATCCTCGATGACGAACGACTGGAGGCCGACCGGCAGCTCGCCGACGTCGCTCGCGGGATCAGCCGCAGCGCAGACGGCGGTGTGAGCATCGGCCCGCTGCCCACACCGGAAGACCTGCGGATGCTGTCGCAAGTGCTCGCCGCCTACCTCGATTCTGATGGTGCAGAGCCATCCGACGAGATCGGCGCGCGCGCCCGGAGTCTCACGCTCGGACGGGAGCGCGACGGCAGCGTGCCTCTGCGCGGAAATCTTCTCCCCGAAGTAGCCGGTCAATTGAAGTTGCTGCTGGACAGCATCCTCAATCCTCGAGTCGATGGGCCAGATGATCCGACGACCGGAGTGCACTTCACCGAGAGCGCCGACGAAGAGACGACGCCGAACGGCGATCCGCATACCGACTCGATGTACCTCGACCAGCGGACCAGAACGCAGAAGATGCACGATGCCTTCGCGATGATCATCAACGGCGCTGCGCGTGCGGGCGAGTTCCCGCAGATCGGTGGTGCGTCGCCGACCCTCGTGGTCACCGTCACCGCTGAAGACTACGCAGCGGGCAGCGGGTGGGCAACGGTGCTGAACACCGGCGACCGGATCCCCTCGCGCGTGGCCGCGCAGACCGGGTGTTCCGGCGGCATCCAGCGCGTGCTGTTCGATGAGAACGGTCGGATCGCCTCCCTCGGCACTTCCGCGCGCATCTTCAACGCCCTGCAGCGCCGGGCGATCACTCTTCGTGACGGCGGCTGCGTGATCCCTGGCTGCACGGTGCCGGCATCCTGGTGCGAGGTCCATCACGTGTTCGAGTACGCCGACGGCGGTCCCACCCATACTGATAATGGTGTGCTGCTGTGCTGGTGGCACCACCGCAATCTCCACCTCTCGGAGTGGCGGATCCGCATGAATCGTGGCGTCCCCGAGATCAGAGGACCACTGTGGTGGGATCGCGAGCAGAGATGGCATCCGGCCGGAATCCCGAGCCCGCGCGGTCGAGAACGCGCAGGGTGACGATCGAACCCTACGCCCGATGATGCGCGCGCCGTGAGCTTGTGAGACAATTACTGAACGCACGGTCAGTAATGACGCGCCGCGACGAAGGAGTCGGGATGACCACCGCACCGGAAGCCCCCCAACCGGACACGATCAGCGAAGAGCAGCGCCGGTTCGACGAGATCATCGCCGCCGACTCGCGCATCGAACCCCGCGACTGGATGCCGGATGCCTACCGCCGTGCGCTGATCCGGCAGATCGGGCAGCACGCGCACTCCGAGATCATCGGCATGCAGCCGGAGGGCAACTGGATCACCCGCGCCCCGAGCCTGAAGCGCAAAGCCATCCTGATGGCGAAGGTGCAGGACGAAGCCGGCCACGGCCTGTACCTGTATTCGGCCGCGCAGACGCTCGGCATCACGCGCGACGAGATGACCATGCAGCTCATCGAGGGCAAGGCGAAGTACTCGTCGATCTTCAACTACCCCACTCCAACCTGGGCCGACATGGGCGCGATCGGGTGGCTCGTCGACGGCGCTGCGATCTGCAACCAGGTGCCGCTGTGCCGTGCGTCCTACGGGCCGTACGGGCGGGCGATGATCCGCATCTGCAAGGAAGAGTCGTTCCATCAGCGGCAGGGCTTCGAGATCCTGCTGTCGCTGATGCAGGGAACGGATGCGCAGCGCGAGATGGCGCAGGATGCCGTAGACCGCTGGTACTGGCCGAGCCTGATGATGTTCGGCCCGCCGGACGGCGACTCCCCCAACTCGGCGCAGTCGATGGCATGGAACATCAAGCGGTTCTCGAACGACGAACTGCGCCAGCGGTTCATCGGCATGCTCGTGCCGCAGGCCGAGGCTCTCGGCGTCACGCTGCCCGATCCGGAGCTGCACTTCGATGAGGAGACGCAGCAGTACATCGGCGGCGAGATCGACTGGACCGAGTTCTTCGAGGTGCTCGGTGGCAACGGACCCATGAACAGCGAACGGCTGCGCGCGAGGCGTGAGGCGCACGAGGAAGGCGCCTGGGTGCGCGAGGCCGCTGCGGAGTATGCCCGCAAGCAGGCCGAGCGGAACGCGAAGGAGGCCGCGTGATGGTCAGCACCGAGACCGCATCCGAGACCTGGCCGCTGTGGGAGGTGTTCGTCCGCGCGAACCGCGGCATGAGCCACGTGCACGCCGGGTCGTTGCATGCGCCAGACGCCGAGCTCGCCGTTCGCAACGCCCGCGACCTGTACACGCGCCGCGGCGAGGGCACCTCGATCTGGGTCGTTCCGGCGGACGCCATCACCACGAGCGACCCCGACGCGAAGGGCTCGTTCTTCGAAAGCCCTGCAGGCAAGAACTACCGTCACGCGGTGTACTACACCGCATCCGAGGAGGTGCCGCACCTGTGACCGCCTCCCGCCCGCTCCCGCACGTCACGGTCGACCAAGTGGAGCTCGCCGCCGAACTCACCGGCGACGCCGACGCCACCGCGACCCCGGCCGTCGCCGAGTACGCCCTCTGGCTCGGCGACGACGCGCTGATCCTGTCGCAGCAGCTCGGCGGATGGATCGCACACGCGCCCGAGCTCGAGGAGGACGTTGCGCTCGGCAACATCGCTCTCGATCTGCTCGGTCATGCCCGGTCACTCCTGCACTATGCAGGCACCGCCGACGGCCGCAGCGAAGACGATCTGGCGTACTTCCGCGACGAGCCGGAATTCCGCAGCGCGTGGCTCTTCGAGCAGCCCAACGGCGACTTCGCGCAGACGATCGCCCGGCAGCTCACAGCATCCGCCTACATGTTCGAGCTCTACTCCGCGCTGCGCGCATCGAAGGATGCGACGCTCGCCGCCGTGGCGGAGAAGGCGCTGAAAGAGGTCGACTACCACCGCGACCACGCCGCGCAGTGGACGCTGCGCCTCGCCGGCGGCACCGAGGAGTCGCGACGGCGAATGATCCGCGCGGTACGGGACGTCTGGCCGTACGTCGAAGAGCTGTTCCGCGACGAACCTCTGATCGACGAGCTCGACGGCATCGCGGCTCGCCCCTCCACTCTGCGCGCAGGGTTCGACGCGGTGATCGCCGCGGTCTTCACCGAGGCCGAACTCGACATCCCCGATGTGAGCGCGTCATCGGGCGGCGGCCGCCGCGGTCGGCACTTCCCCGCCATGGGACATCTCCTCGCCGAGATGCAGGTCCTGGCGAGACAGCATCCGGGGGCGTCATGGTGACGAAGACGACCACGCGCCGCGCGCACGCCTGGGCGATCGCCGCCACGGTGACCGACCCCGAGATCCCCGTGCTCACGATCGAAGACCTGGGCGTGCTGAGAGACGTGACCATCGATCACGACACCGTGATCGTCACGCTCACCCCCACGTACAGCGGATGCCCCGCGCTCGACGCGATGCGCGACGACGTGACCCTCGCGCTCACGGCCGCGGGCTTCGACGACGTCGAGGTGCGCACCACACTGTCTCCGGCGTGGACGACGGACTGGATGACGGATGCCGGGAAACAGAAGCTCCGCGAGTACGGCATCGCCCCGCCGCACGCGCGTGCCGCCCTCGGGCAGGGGCCGATTCGGCTGCGACTGGCGGTCAAGTGCCCCCGCTGCGGATCGCTCGACACCCGTGAGATCGCCCGCTTCGGTTCGACTTCGTGCAAGGCGCTCTTCGAGTGCCGCGCCTGCCTCGAGCCCTTCGACCATTTCAAGGTGCTGTGATGAGGACGGGTGCTGTGACCACGACCACGCGCCGCCGGGGGCGCTTCCACGAGCTCACCGTCTCCGACGTGCGGCCGCTGACGACCGAGAGCATCGAGGTCACGTTCACCGTCCCACCTGAGCTGCACGGCGAGTACGACTATCTTCCGGGGCAGTACGTGGCGTTGCGCGCCCACGTCGAGGGCCATGAGGTGCGCCGCAGCTACTCGATCTGCCGCCCGCCGACCCTCGGCGAGGTCAGCGTCGGTATCAAGCGCGACCGCGGCGGGCTCTTCTCGGTCTGGGCGCACGAGAATCTGAAGCCCGGCGATCGCATCGAGGTGATGAGTCCGGAGGGCACGTTCACCACCAACCTGCCCGACCTCGAACACGCGCACATCGCCGGCATCGCGGCGGGCTCAGGCGTGACGCCGATGATGGCGCTCGCATCCCACGTGCTGGCGTCGTCGCCGACCGCGCGGTTCAGCCTGGTCTACACGAACCGTGCCACCCAGGACGTCATGTTCCTCGACGACCTCGCCGACCTCAAGGACCGCTACCCCGCACGCCTCGCCCTGCACCACGTGCTCTCCCGCGAGCAGCGCACGGCACCACTGCTGTCCGGACGCATCGACGCCGAAAAGCTGAACGCGATCCTCGACGGCCTGCTGCCGCCGAGCACCGTCACCGAATGGTTCCTGTGCGGACCCTTCGACCTCGTCTCGCTCTGCCGTGAGACGCTCGAAGGCCGAGGTGTGCCGCATGACAGCATCCGCTTCGAACTGTTCACGAGCGATGCCGACGGTCCGCGTGTCGACCGGGGACGCCCTGTGGTCATCGGCGAGGGCGATGAGACGCGGCGCATCGAGTTCACCCTCGACGGCCTCTCATCGACGGTCGAGTCGCCTGTCGCGGCGAACGAGGCGATCCTGGATGCGGCGCTGCGCGTGCGCGGGGACGTGCCGTTCGCGTGCGCCGGAGGCGTCTGCGGCACGTGCCGTGCGCGGCTGATCGATGGTGAGGTGCGGATGACTCAGAACTACGCGCTCGAACCCGACGAGATCGAACGCGGATACGTACTGACGTGCCAGTCCCACCCGACGACGAAGAGCGTGGTCGTCGACTACGACGCCTGATCCGACACGACGCCTGATCCGACACGAGGAGCGAACATGATCGACCTGGCCATCACCGACGACGTCGCCCACGTGGTCCTGAACGCTCCGCACAAGCGCAATGCGCTCGACGTGCAGGCGCTGACGGAGCTCGGCGATGCGTACGATGCGGCCGAGGCCGCTGGCGTGCGCGCTCTCGTGCTCCGCGGTGAGGGTGCCGGGTTCTGCGCCGGGCGCGACATCGCCGATGTGGATCCTGCCACGGATGATGTGACCGGGTACCTGGCGGGCGTCGTCACCCCGCTGCTGCAGAAGATGTCGGCTTTTCACGCGCCCACGTTCGCAGCAGCGCACGGCGCGTGCCTCGGCGTCGGGCTCGGTCTGCTGATCGCCACGGACGTCGTGTACGTCGCCGACACCGCGAAGATCGGCTCGCCGTTCGCCGCACTCGGTGCGACGCTCGACTCCGGCGGGCACGCACTGTTCTACGAGCGCCTCGGCGCGCACAAGACGCTCGACCTCGTCTACACAGGGCGACTGATGAGCGGCACCGAAGCCGTGCAGTCCGGCCTGTTCTCGCAGGTGCTGCCGGCCGCCGATGTGATCCCGGCGACCGTTGCCGCAGCATCCGCGGCCGCCGCCGGCGCGACGCAGGCGTTCCTCGCCAGCAAGCGCCTGGTCGCCAGGCTGCGCGACGAGCGTCTCGCGCTGTGGGATGCCGTCGCGGAGGAGAACGCGAACCAATCGTCGCTGCGCGACACGTCCGACTACCGCGAGGGCTTCGCGGCGTTTCAGCAGAAGCGCAAGGCGGAGTTCACGGGAAAGTAGGCGCGAGCGGAACCCGGCCTGGGGTGCGCGACAGCACGACACCGATGATCGCGGTCGTGATCGTCGCGACCCATCCGAGGAACCCGATGATCAGCGCCACGGCGAAGATGTTCGATGATGCCGTGCTGCTCGTCCACCCCCAGGTAGAGATCACAGAGCCGAACGGAGGCGTGTCGCCACCGTCTTCGAGCGTGAACATCATCACGAGCAGCGCGATCCAGGTCACCCCGCTGGCGATGTTGTAGAACACCCTGGTGCTGCGGGCCGCTTTCGCATCGCGGTCGAAGAGCACGATGATCGGCGCGATGTACATCGCGATCGCCACGACAGGACCGGCGAACATGCCGATGAGCGTCATCCATCCCATCGGTGCGCCGAACAGACCGCGCCCGAACACCACGAGCCCCGTCAGCAGCACAGGGGCGATCCACTGGAAGACACGGACGAACCGACCGGAGAGCCTCATACGGTCGACCCTACCGTCACGGGAGTGCGGCTCCTCCGGGCCACCATCGCCAGGCGGGGCGGCCTACGCCGAGGTCAGCACCAGGCCGGAGCCGTCCGCCGCGACATCGACACGCACGGTGTCCCCGTCGCGCACGCCTCCCGAGAGCAGCGCGGTGGCCAGCTTGTTCTGCATCTCGTTCGTGATGAGCCTGCGCAGCGGACGCGCCCCGTACACCGGGTCGTATCCCCGCTCGGCGAGCCACGACCGGGCGTCGGGCGTGACCGCGAGGGTGAGCCTGCGCTCGCGCAACCGCGTGTGCAGCTGATCGATCGCGAGTTCCACGATCTGGGCCAGGTCGTCCTCTGTGAGCGCCTGGAAGATCACGATGTCGTCGAGACGGTTCACGAACTCGGGCTTGAACGACTGACGCACGAGCGTCATGACGCCCTCGCGCTTGTCATCGAGCGACAGCGTCGGATCGATGAGGATCGGCGAGCCGAGGTTCGAGGTGAGGATCATGATCACGTTCGAGAAGTCGACCGTGCGCCCCTGTCCATCGGTCAGGCGACCGTCGTCCATGACCTGCAGCAGCACGTCGAAGACCTCCGGATGCGCCTTCTCGATCTCGTCCAGCAGCACGACGCTGTACGGGCGGCGGCGGACGGCCTCGGTGAGCTGACCACCCTGCTCGTACCCGACGTAGCCGGGAGGGGCACCGACGAGCCGCGAGACGGTGTGCTTCTCGCCGTACTCCGACATGTCGATGCGCACCATGGCGTGCTCGTCGTCGAACAGGAACTCGGCGAGCGCCTTCGCGAGCTCGGTCTTTCCCACACCGGTCGGGCCGAGGAACAGGAACGATCCGGTCGGGCGACCGGGGTCGCTGATGCCCGCGCGTGAGCGGCGAACGGCATCCGACACCGCCTGCACGGCGTCCTTCTGACCGATCAGGCGCTTGCCCAGCTCGGCCTCCAGATGCAGCAGTTTCTCGGTCTCGCCCTGCAGCAGCCGCCCCACGGGGATGCCGGTCCACGCCGCGATCACGCCGGCGATGTCCTCCTCCGTGACCTGCTCGTTGACCATGCGGCCTTCGCCGTCCTCCGACTCCTCGGACTGCTCCGCCTCGATCAGCTCGCGCTCCAGCGCCGGGATCTCGGCGTACAGCAGCCGCGACGCCTTCTCGAGGTTGCCCTCGCGCTGCGCACGTTCGGCGTCGCTGCGCGCGGCATCCAGTCGGGTCTTGAGGTCTCCGACCTTGTTCAGCGAGGCCCGCTCGCGCTCCCACCGCTCCTGCAGCTCGCCGAGACGGGACTGCTCTGCCGCGAGGTCTTCGCGCAGGGCCGCGAGGCGCTCCTTCGAGGCGGCGTCCTTCTCCTTCTTCAGGGCGAGCTCTTCGAGCTTGAGCCGATCGACGTGGCGGCGCAGCTCATCGATCTCGACCGGGGCCGAGTCGATCTCCATGCGCAGACGGGACGCGGCCTCGTCGATCAGGTCGATCGCCTTGTCCGGCAGCTGACGCGAGGGGATGTACCGATTCGAGAGCGATGCCGCGGCGACGAGCGCACTGTCGGAGATCGCGACCTTGTGATGCGCCTCGTAGCGCTCCTTGAGTCCTCGGAGGATCGCGATGGTGTCCTCGACCGTGGGCTCGCCCACGTAGACCTGCTGGAAGCGGCGCTCGAGCGCGGCGTCCTTCTCGATGAACTCGCGGTACTCGTTCAGCGTGGTCGCACCGATCAGCCGCAGCTCACCGCGGGCGAGCATGGGCTTGAGCATGTTGGATGCCGCGACCGACCCCTCGCCCCCACCAGCGCCCATGAGCGTGTGCAGCTCGTCGATGAACGTGATGACCTGACCGTCGGACTCGGTGATCTCCTTGAGAACCTGCTTCAGGCGCTCCTCGAACTGGCCGCGGTACATGGCGCCGGCGACAAGGGCTGAGATGTCGAGCGTGATGAGCTCTTTGTCCTTGAGCGACTCCGCGACGTCTCCCGCAACGATCCGCTGCGCCAATCCCTCGACGACCGCCGTCTTGCCGACGCCCGGTTCACCGATCAGCACGGGATTGTTCTTCGTGCGGCGGGTGAGCACCTGACTGACGCGCCTGATCTCGCTGTCGCGCCCGATCACCGGATCGAGCTTTCCCTGACGTGCGCGATCGGTCAGGTTGATGCCGAACTGCTCGAGGGCGGACTGCTGATCGTCTTGCTGCGGCTGTGCGGGGTTGGTCATCGTGTCCTCCTGGACGGCTCCTCTTCAAAGTTGAGTGGTGATGACTCAACTTTACCTCAACTGCGCGTCTTCTGCACGGCGTCCCAGAGTTCGCGGGCGACGTGGCGCTTGGAGCCCTCGGCCGTAGCGATGACCGCACCGCCTTCTCCGATGATCTCGACGGCGTTCTCGGCCTTCTCGAAGCCGTGCTCCGCATCCGCGAGGTTCACCGCGAGCAGGTCGACGCCCTTGCGCTCGCGCTTGCGACGTGCGCGCTCGCGGCGCTGCTCCGCGTCCGACAGCGTCTCCGCCGCGAAGGCCACGACCGTCTGCCCCTGCGGGCGCGACGCGGCGAGCCCGGCGACGATGTCGGCGTTCTCGACGAGTTCGACGCGGTCGAGCATGCCCGATTCCTTGGTGAGCTTCTGATCCGACGGCTCGGCGGGCCGGTAGTCGGCGACCGCGGCAGCCATGATCACGACATGAGCGGATGCCGCGGCATCCGTCATCGCCTCGCCCAGTTGCGCGGCGGTGCCGACCGAGTGCACCGTGATGCGCGGATGCCGCGCTTCGGCGAGCACATCGGCGGTGATGTTCGCGGCGACCAGCTCGACGTCGGCGCCGCGGGCCGCGGCCTCGGCTGCCAGCGCGACGCCCTGCCGCCCGCTCGAGCGGTTGCCGAGGAACCGCACCGGGTCGATGGGCTCGCGCGTGCCGCCGGCCGAGATGGCCACGCGGGTTCCGGCGAGATCCTGCGGCGAGAGCAGTGCGAGGGCCGAATCGACGATCTCCTCCGGCTCGAGCATCCGGCCCGGACCGGAGTCACCGCCGGTCAGCTCTCCGTCGTCGGGGCCGAGGATGCTGACCCCGCGCCCGCGCAGCGTCTGGATGTTGGCCCGGGTGGCCGGATGCCGCCACATCTCGGTGTGCATCGCGGGCGCGATCGCCACGGGAGCCGTCGTCGCCAGCAGCGTCGTGCCGAGCAGATCGTCGGCGAGCCCCGCAGTCATCTTCGCGATCGTGTTCGCGGTGGCCGGTGCGACGATCACCAGCTCCGCCGCCTGACCCAGTGCGACGTGGCGCACCTTCGCCACGTCATCGTGCACGCTCGTCGTGACTGGATTGCGGCTGATCGCCTCCCACGTCGGCGCCCCGACGAAGCGCAGTGCGTCCTCCGTGGGGATAACCGTCACTTCGTGACCCGCCTTGATCAGCAGTCGCACCAGATTGACCGTCTTGTACGCGGCGATGCCGCCCGTGACTCCGACGACGATGTTCATGCTTCGATTCTGCCCTGTGTCGACCCTGCCGGGGCGGACGGGTCGCCTGCCGTGGATCGACGGCCGCCACGTGGAGGCGTAACGTGACGGGATATGAGCACTTCTCCTCCTGCTTCCACGACGCCCGACGCCGGATCCGCGGACAGGGGCTTCTTCGGCCACCCGCGCGCGCTCGCGCACATCTTCGGCGTGGAGATGTGGGAGCGGTTCAGTTTCTACGGCATGCAGGGCATCCTGCTCATCTACCTGTACTACTCGGCCACCGAGGGCGGGCTGGGCATGCCGGAGGCGGTGGCCGCGGGCATCGTCGGCGCCTACGGCGGCGCGGTCTACCTCTCCACGATCCTCGGCGCATGGGTCGCCGATCGCCTGCTCGGTGCGGAACGCGTGCTGTTCTTCAGCGCGATCGTCATCGTCGCCGGCCATCTCGCACTGGCACTGCTCCCTGGATTCGTCGGGGTCGGCGTCGGCCTGGTCCTCGTCGCGATCGGATCGGGCGGACTGAAGGCGACCGCGACATCCGTCGTCGGCACGCTCTACTCCGCCGACGACACGCGGCGCGACGGCGGCTTCTCGCTGTTCTACCTCGGTATCAATCTCGGGGCGTTCCTCGGCCCGATCCTCACGGGGCTGCTGCAGTCCACGGCCGGATTCCACTGGGGTTTCGGACTCGCCGCCGTCGGGATGATCGCGGGTCTCGTGCAGTACTCGTTCGGTCGTCGGGGCCTTCCCGATGAGGCCCGGAAGGTCTCGAACCCCCTTCCGCGCCGCGGCTACCCGCTCGTCGGCGGCATCGCGGCGGCGGCCGTGATCGTCATCGTCGTGCTCGTGCTGACAGGGGTCATCCGTGCGGATAACCTCGCGCTGGTGGTCATCATCACGGTCATCGCCGCGACGATCGCGTACTTCGCCGTGATCCTCGGCAGCCGCAAGGTCACCTCGGAGGAGCGCAGCCGCGTGTGGGCGTTCGTGCCGCTGTTCCTGACCTCGGTGGCGTTCTGGTCGCTGTACCAGCAGCAGTTCACGGTGCTCACCGTGTACTCGGACAAGCGCCTGAACCGCGACCTGTTCGGCTGGGAGATGCCGGTCTCGTGGGTGCAGTCGATCAACCCGGTGTTCATCATCGTGCTGTCCGGCGTCTTCGCCTGGCTGTGGACGCGCCTCGGCACGCGGCAGCCGTCGACGCCGGTGAAGTTCGGCCTCGGCGCGATCGTGATGGGCGGCGCGTTCCTGCTGTTCCTGCCCTTCGCCGGAGGCGGCGAGAACTCCACTCCGCTGCTAGCCATCATCGGCATCCTGTTCGCCTTCACCGTGGCCGAGCTGCTGCTCTCGCCCGTCGGGTTGTCCGTGACGACGAAGCTCGCGCCGAAGGCGTTCCACACGCAGATGGTCGCCCTGTTCTTCCTGTCCGTGTCGCTCGGCACGGCATTGGCCGGACAGCTCGCCGTGTTCTACGACCCGGCGAACGAGGTGCCGTACTTCCTCGTGCTCGGCCTCATCGCAGCGGCGGTGGGCGTGGCGATGCTGCTCGCGGTCAAGCCGGTGCTGCGCCTCATGAAGGGCGTGCGGTAGCCACTCAGAGTGCCGACACGTCGAGCGGGAGCGGCACCTGCGGCGGGAGGGGAACGTCCGCCGCGCTCGCGCGGAAGGACTGCAGCAGATAGCCGGTGAGCCGACGGGATGCGGCCGGCGCGGCGTCTCCCGCACCGGCACGCACCCCGGAGTTCGCCAGCAGGATCAGCATCAGATCCGACGTCGAGAAGTCGTCTCTGAGATCACCGGATGCCTTCGCACGGCGAGCCAGCTCGGCGAAGGTCGTCTCGGCATGCTCCCGAAGCGCACCGAAGTCCGACGTTCCAGGAAGCGCCGACACGAGCGCGGCCGAGAATCCCCTGTCGTGCGCCTGCATCTCGCACACCTCCTCGATGACACGGGAGAACGCGCGCCACGGGTCGGGATCGGCGAGCGCATCGTCGAGCATGTCGGCGCACTCCCCCATCGGGTCGGCGAACGCCTCGGCGACGAGATCGCCCTTCGATGGGAAATGCCGATACAACGTGGCGACACCGAGGCGCGCGCGGCGCGCGATCTCGCTCATCGACACCCCCAGACCGTCGTCTCTGAAGGTCTGCCGCGCGACATCGAGCAGTTGCGAGCGATTCGCGGCGGCATCCGTCCGCAACCGAGTCGATTTCGTCGTCATGCTCTCACTTTAGACGAAACGGAGTGGTCGTTCCGTTTCGGATGTTAGACAGGAGGAATGACCTCAGAGACCATGCGCATGGCCAGCTACGACCGCTACGGATCCGCGGACGTGCTCCGCGAAGTGACAGGGCCGCTGCCCCGCGTGAAGCCGGGGCACGTCCTGGTCCGAGTGCGCGCGCTGTCGGTCAACGGCGGCGAACTGGCGATGCGCGCAGGACGCCTTCGTCCGTTCAGCGGCAATCGGTTCCCCAAGCAGGTCGGTCTCGACCTGGTCGGTGAGGTGGTCGGCCCCGGCGCCTCCCGCTTCTCGGTCGGCGACCTGGTCTGGGGCATCGGAGGGATGCCGCTGGCCACCGCGGCGGAGTACGCGGCAGTCCGACCCGATCACCTCGGCCTGGTGCCGGAAGGTCTGGATGCCGTGCAGGCCGCCGCGCTGCCCGCCGGTACGACCGCGATCACCGCGCTCCGCGACAAGGCCGCGCTGGCCCCCGGCGAGCGCCTTCTGGTGCGCGGCGCGACGGGCGGGGTCGGATACGTCGCCGTCCAGCTCGGCAAGGCGATGGGCGCGCACGTGACCGGATTGGCGAGCGCGCGCAACCTCGATCTCGTGCGGGAGCTGGGAGCGGATGAGGCGATCGACTACCGCCGTCCCGGCAAACTCGGGCAGTTCGACGTCGTGCTCGACACCGTCGGCACCGATCTGCCCGCATTCCGCCGCCTGCTCGCTCCCGGCGGTCGCATGGTCGCCATCGCGTTCGATCTCACGCACCCCTTTCGGTCGCTCGGGTACATCGCCGCGAACTCGCTGCGTCGTACGCGGTGGACGCGCTTCTTCAGCGGCGATCCGCGGACGCCGCTGTTCGCCGAGTTGGGCCGATGGGTCTCGTCAGGTGCGATCCGTCCTCAGCTCGACCGCGTGTTCCCCCTGTCCGACATCGCCGGCGCCCATCGCGCACTGGAGGACGGGGGCGTCCGCGGCAAGATCGTGATCACGATCTGACCCGTCGGGTGCGCGTACCCTCTGCGCGGCCAGACCTAGACTGGGCTCCGTGTGCACCGTCGTGATCGATGTCGCCGAGCCGGGAGGGTCGAGACTTCTCGCTGTCCGCGATGAGGATCCGCAGCGCGCCTGGGATTCGCTGGGCGAATGGTGGCCGGAGCGCTATCCAGGAGTGACAGGCATCCGCGATCGCCGTGCGGGCGGCGCCTGGCTCGCGGCGGACCGGAGCAGTCGGCGCCTCGCCGTGCTGCTCAACCGGGCCGACGTGCTCGATCTGCCTGAGGATCAGGTGGCCAGCCGAGGCAGCCTGGCCCTGGAGTCCGTCGCCGGTCGATCGCCGATCGCTCCACTCCCCATGCACGGCTTCAATCTGCTGGAGGTCGGACCGGAGGCCGCGCGCGTGCTGTCGTGGGACGGCGCGGATCTGACCGAGACACCCGTTCCGACCGGCGTGCACATGATCGCGCACGACGGTCTCGACGATCCCGCCACGGCCCGGATCGCCAGGTGGCTGCCGGAGTTCAGAGCCCATGCGGCGACCACTGACCACTGGGATCACGAATGGATCGAGCTGCTCGCCGCATCCACTGCTCTCGACCCCACCGATGACGCCGCCATCATCCGCGACAACCGCCCGCACGGATACCCGACGCAGTCACTGCTGTACTGCGTCGCGGCCGTCGGCCACACCTCACTCGACGTGCGTCAGACGACCCTGCCCGTACCAGGGCACTGGTCACTCGCCGAGCACTGAGCGCATCAGGCGGCAGACTCCTCGACCGATGCGAACTTCGCGCGGTAGGCCGTCGGCGTCGTCGCCAGCACCCGCGCGAAGTTCTGCCGCAGTACCGCGGCAGAACCGAAGCCGCACTCCATGGCGATCGCGTCGAGCCCCAGATCTGAGCGCTCCAGCAGTCGCTGCGCGTGGATGATGCGCTGCCTGGCCAGCCATGCCGCCGGCGTCGCACCGTGCTCGGCCTTGAAACGCCTGGCGAAGGTGCGCGGCGACATGTGCGCGCGCGAGGCGAGCTGATCCACGGTCAGCTCCTCACGAAGATTCTCGACGGCCCAGTCCGTGACCGCGACGAGCGAGTCGGTCTGCGCGGCCGGCAGCGGCCTGTCGATGTACTGCGCCTGCCCACCGTCGCGCTGCGGTGGTACGACCATGCGGCGAGCGACGCGGTTCGTGAGCTCGGCGCCGATCTCCTGCCGCAGGAGGTGCAGGCAGGCGTCGAGACCGGCAGCGGTGCCGGCGCTCGTGATGATCCGGCCGTCCTGAACGAAAAGAACGTCGGGGTCGACGTCGATCTGCGGGAACATCGCCGTCATCTCATGCGCGTACATCCAGTGCGTCGTCGCGCGGCGGCCGTCGAGCACGCCCGCCTGCGCGAGGATGAACGACCCGCTGCAGATGCTGAGCAGCCAGGCGCCCCTGGCCTCGGCGTCGCGCACGACATCGAGGACGCGGGGATCGGTGGCTCCCCACCATCTGCGCGGGATCGGGGAGACCACCACGAGATCGGCCTCGTAGGCGAACGAGAGGTCGTGTTCGACGTTGATCGAGAAGCCGATCTTCGAGGCCACTTCGCCGGGGTCGGCGGTGACGACGCGGAAGTCGAAGTTCGGCACCCCGTCATCCGAGCGGTCGAGGCCGAACGCTTCGCAGGCGACCCCGAACTCGAAGGGGGCGAACCCGTCCTGAACGATGCATGCGACGGTCTTCATGGGCGTCCTTCCGGTCGATCACTGGCGATCACCATGTTGGCAGTTATCCGGTGATCTATGTCGATTCTGCCACTCGTGGCAAGAAGACGCCATGCATAGCATTTCTGCCATGGTCATCATCATCCTTCTCGCAACGCTCGCCCTCGGCGGCGTCATCGCGACGCTCGTCGAACTGGGCCGCGACGGCTTCCGGCCGATCGCGACGGATTGGACACGCGTCGCGGAGCGCGACACCGCACAGAACGCGGAATCGGCACCGATCTACCGCTGAAGCGCGAGCCGCGGATATGCTCAACGGCATGAGCGATCCGCAACAGAGCCCGGTTCCGCCGTACGCCTCGAACGCCGGCCAGCCGCCTCAGCCGACCTATCCTCCGCAGCCGGGACAGCCGGCCCAGCCGGCCCCGACTGCGCATCAGTACTACCAGGGCGGCGGCGCACCGCAGCAGCAGGCGCAGCCCCAGTACACGCAGCCCCAGTACGCGCAGGCGCAGTACGCACAGCCCGGTCATGCCGGCGCGTCCTCTCCGAGCTCGTCCAACGCCCCGGGACGGATCGGATTCATCATCGGCCTCATCGGACTCGCCGTCGGCCTGCTGTCGAACGTGATCGTCCAGATCATGATCCGCTCGGCCGACTACGCACTGATCGGTCTCGTCAGCGGGGGCTTCTCGGTGGTCGCCTTCCTCGCCTCACTGGCAGCGCTCATCTTCGGCATCGTCGGACTCCGTCGGGTCGGCGCCCCTCACGGGCTCGCTGGCATCGCCACCGGGCTCGGCGGAGCCGGCGTCATCGGCGCCGGATTCGCCTTCATCCTCAACGCGGTCAGCTCGATCTTCTACTTCTGACGCGAGGGTGCGCCCTCACTGCCGCGCGAGCACGCGTTCGTAGACCTCGATCATCGCGGTCGTCCGCGACGACTGGCGGAATGCCGCTGCGACATCCGGATCGGGCGTCGGCGCGTCGCCGGCGACGATGTCGGATGCCGCGCGCTGCAGCGTGTCCGCGAGCGCCGTGACGGAGGCGTCCGGCACGGCCCAGAGGCCACCGCGCAGTTCAGCGGCGATGTCCGGGTCGCTGACGACGGTCGGTGTGCCCAGCGTCGCCGCTTCGAACGGCGTCATGCCCTGCGTCTCGAAACCGATCGAGGTCTGCACGACCGCATCCGCCGCAGCGATCCTCGCCAGGGTGTCCGGATACGAGAGGCGCCCGGCGAATCGGATGCCGTCGTGACCTCGGGCGATCTTCTCGGCGGCGCGCAGCTGTCCGCCTCCGCCGATCACCTCGATGTCCGCATCCACGCGTGACTCGACAACGGCCTCGAGGAAAGGCAGCAGCCTCTTCTCCGGGCTCATCCGCCCGAGCCATACGAACCGTGGGCGCCGAGGGCTCGACGCACCATCCGAGATGCGAGCTGCCACGCCAGCCGCGGTGTCGCGCGCCGCGAGCGTCTGCGCGAGCAGCTCGTCGTCGATACCGTTCCACACCACGTCCACCCGCTCGAAGACGCCGTGCTCCTCGAGGCGCCGAGCGAAGTGCCCCGACGGCGCCGTGACCGCACTCGAGCCTTGCGCGATCCCGCGCAGGAACGCCCATCCGTCCACGCCGTCGACCGTTCGGCCGATCCCTCGCATCGCCGCGCGTCGCCAGAGGTTGAGCACCGCCAGCGCCGGCCTGTGCAGCGGGGTGACGGCGGCCATGCCGACGTCGACACGGTTGTGCATGGTGTGCACCACAGGGATGCCGTGGCGATGGGCGAACCGATGGCCGATGAACGCGCCCCAGAAATCAGCCTGCACGTGCACGAGGTCGACCGGTGGGCGTGAGACGAACGCCCGATCGAGGAAGCGATCGGTGCGCCGGCCGGGCCACGACATCGAGTACTCGCGGTCGACCGTGATCGGTATGGAGGGGAGGTCGAAGGGGTTCGGCCACCCGAAGACGCTGCCGTTGTGCATCTTCGGTGCGACCACGGTCACGGTGTGCCCTGCGAGCTCGAGGTACTGCTTCTGCAGCCGCATCGACACCTGCGCACCACCGAGCGAAGCGAGGTGCTGATCGCCGAAGAAGACGATGTGCATGGTTATGCCGGCAGTGGTTCGTCGCGGTAGAGCGCCTCGAAGGTGTCGAGCGTGCGGTTTATGTCGTGCACGAGGACACCGTCCAGCGATGCCTGCTGCATCCGCTCGTACTCGGCGGGCTCCGCCGTCAGCACATCCGTGAGACGTGCGGCGAGGTCGTCGGCGTCGCCCGGTTCGAACAGGTAGCCGTTCTCACCGTCGTGCACGAGGTGCGGCAGGGCGACGGCATTCGCGGCGACGATCGGCAGGGCCGACGCCATCGCCTCCATGGTCGCGATCGACTGCAGCTCGGCGATCGACGCGATCACGAACAGACTCGCGCGCGAGAGCAGGGCACGCAGCTCCGCGTCGGTGGTGCGACCGTGGAACGTGACCCGGTCCGACAGACCGAGCTCGCCGGCGAGTCGCTCGAGATTCTTGCGCTGATCCCCGCCGCCGACGATGTCGAACGTCGTCTCGAGCGCGGGGTCGAGCTTCGTCATCGCCTGCAGGATGACTTCGATCTGCTTCTCGGCGGTGAGGCGCCCGACGAAGATGATGCGGTTCTTCTCCCGCGGCGCGACGACCGGCGTGTACTGCGTGCGGTCGATCCCGCAGCTGATCGGGATGACGCCTTCGATGTCGATCGTCTTCTCCAGGAAGTCCGCCGCCCGACGCGTCGGCGTCGTGACCGCCCTGGTGAGCTTGAGCGTGCGCTCCGCGTCGTCCCACGCGAAGTCGATGACCCGGCGGTTGATGAACTCGGGAAGCGCTGTGTGATCGAGGATGTTCTCGGCCATCACGTGGTTGGTCGCGATGATCGGGATGCCGCGCTGCGCGGCGATGCGCGAGAGGCCGCGGCCGATCACGATGTGCGACTGGATGTGCACGACGTCGGGCTGCACCCGGTCGAGCACCTTTCTGGCGTAGTGCTTGGCGCGCCACGGCCACACGAACCGCAACCAGTCGTGCGGCGCCCAGCGCACTGACGGCAGACGGTGAAGCGTCATCGGCTCGCCCTCGATCACCTCGGTCTGCGGCTCCGCCCGACGGTACTTCCTGTTCGGCGCCACGACATGCACGTCGTGACCGCGCTGCACGAGCCCCGCCGCCAGCCGTTCGGCGAAGCGGGCGGCGCCGTTGATGTCGGGAGCGAAGGTGTCGCATCCGATCAGGATGCGCAGCGGACGATCGCTGGGAGCGGAGGCGGGCTCGGGGGCGCTCGACGGAACGACCTTGTCGATCGGAGCGTCAGAGGAGGTCACGGATGGCAGCCTTACGGTACGCGTCGGGGGATGGCCCTGGTTCAGGGCGCTGGCAACTCTACCCGAGCGGCCTGCGGGCGCCCGGGAGGCCAGCCGCAGTCAGGCCCTCACGCAGGCTCATCCTCTAGCGTGGTGACATGCGCATCGCCAGCTCCGCAGACCCGCAGCTCTGGATCCCCGTCACCGAGTCGTTCGGGTGGAAGGGGCGTCGACACCGCAAGGCCGCACTGCGGATGCTGATGGGCAACGCCGTGCAGGCGGGCGGTGGCACCCCCGCTCGGGGCACTCGCATCGGAGCGTGGGCGATCAGCCAACTCGCCCCCGCGATGATGAAGCGCGCGGATGGCCGCGTGCTGGTGTGGACGTGGAAGGCGGAGCCGGAGCTCGTCGTCGCCATGGCGACGACGCAGGAGTTGACGAACGAAGTGCGCACGGCCAGGGCCATGATGCCGATGGAGTACGACGACACCGAGTCGTTCCCCTCCCGGCTCGGAGTCGGGGAGAAGCTGGTGATGTCCTTCCCCGAACAGCCCACCTCCCCTCCGTTCGCCACATACACCTGGGACACCGGAACGCATCTGGTCACGTTGACCGCCGTGGGCGGATCCCGTGAGACGTTCGGCACGCTGATTCCCGCGCTGGACGATCTCGCGCGCAGCATCCGCATCGCCGACGATCTGGAGGGCGGTGAGGCGCGCGACGTCCTGCGGATCGATCCCGCCTGATCTTAATTAATGAAGCATGGTAATGATGTAGTAGCATCACTATCATGAACCCGCTGCTTCTCGACCGCCTGCTGCAGATCGCCGACCTGTTCCAGAAGGACATGGCGCGCGCGTTCGAGGGCACCGGATTGACGACCTCGCGTGTGCACCTGCTGTGGGTGCTGCAGCATGCCGGCCCGTCGACGCAGCAGGCGCTCGCGAAGCTGTGCGACGTGAGCCCCCGCAACATCACCGGCCTCGTCGACGGGTTGGAGCGATCCGGCCACGTGCGCCGGACTCCCCACCCGACGGATCGCCGGGCCGTGCTCGTCGAACTCACCCCCGACGCCGTCACGACCATGGCGCGCATGCAGCAGGAGCACGTCGAGCTCAACGACACGCTGACGGCCGCGATCGCACCCGAAGACCGTGACGCCGTCCAGCGCGGAGTCGCCGCGCTGGCAGATCACCTGGCGGCGCTCGTCGCCGAGGCCGAGAGCGCGAAATGAGCAGCACGACGATCGACATCGCGTCCCCGTCCGCGTGGCGGCGGTTCCTCTCCCTCGCGCACCGCGCGCTGCTCGCAGAGCTGCGCATCTACGCGAGCATCGGGCGGGCGATCGCCAGGCGCCCGGCGGTTCCGCGCGGAGGCACCGGGATCGGCTACCACCGCCCTGTGCTGACGATCCTCATCGTGTTCATCGTGCTGTCGGCGGTCGAACTGCCGATCATCGACCTGATCGTGCACCGCTGGCCCGCCGTGAGGATCACGTTCCTCATCATCGGCATCTGGGGCCTCACGTGGATGATCGGACTGCTCTGCGCGATGCTGCTGCGCCCGCACGCGGTGGGCCCGGACGGCATCCAGGTGCGCAATGGGCTCGAGGTCGACGTCGCGCTCCCCTGGGAGGAGACCGCGTCCGTCGCGATCAGCAGGCGCATCGATGAGCCCAAGCAGCCGCGCATCACCGGTTCGGAGTACGCGGAGCGGATGCAGGACGAGACGAACATCGAGATCGAGCTGGAACGGCCCTACGCGGTGCGACTGCCCGGCCTCGCTCCCCGCGGCGGAGAGCATCCGGTCACCTCCGTGCGCATCTGGGCCGACGATCCTCGCGCGTTCCTGGCTGCCGCGCGGCCGTTCCTCCTCGCCGCCGACTGAGAAGACCCCCGTCTGCGCGGCGCATGAGGACGGCGCGCAGACATCCCGCAACCTGATGGACTACATTGGCGGAGGCAGCGGACGAGCGTCCCACTGCGGCTCGACCGCATCTGAGCGGTCTGCGACGACGGAAGCGAGGTGGTACTCCCATGAGTGGTGATAGTTGCCATCAGCATCCGGACTCCGCTTTCGCTGCATCGCAGCGCTGACTTCTCGCGCGGTTGTCCGGCTTCGACTCATCCGTCCAGCCGACGATCATCAGCGCCTCCTGTTGCGCTTCCTGTCGGCCTGCCCGAAAGAAGCTCTCCATGACCACGGAGCAGATCCCCACCCAGAACCTCGACACCGCTGACCTTCTCGACACGATCGAGCAGAGCCTGTCGCGGCGCGATCTCGCCGCGGCATCCGCCGCCCTCTCACCCGCACCCACCTGGCAGATCGTGCAGGTGCTGGAACGCCTGAACCCCCGGGACTGCGCTGTCGTCTACCGGTTGCTGCCGAAGCAGCAGGCGGTGGAGGCGTTCGAAGCGCTGTCGCCCGAGCTGCAGGGCGAGCTCGTCCGCGGACTGCAGGACGCCGAGGTCGCGGCACTGTTCGCCGAGATGGATCCGGACGATCGGGTCTGGCTGCTCGATGAGCTGCCGGCATCCGTCGCGCCCAGGCTGCTGCGAGGGCTCTCGCCGCGGGAGCGGGAGCTGACCGCATCAGTCCTCGGCTACTCGCAGGACTCCATCGGCCGGCGCATGAGCCCGGAGTACGTCGCCACGCACCCCGGCCTCACCGCCGCCGAGACGCTGCGACGCATGCGCGCGCGTCTCGCCGACGCGGAGACCATCTACACGCTTCCCGTGACCGATCACGCGCGCCGCGTCGTCGGCGTCGTCAGCCTCAGGGACCTGTTGAGCGCGGATGACGACGCTCTCATCGATTCGCTGATGCAGGACGCGCACACCGTGCCCGCCGACTCGGACGCCGAGGTCGCGGCGCGCGACTGCACCGACCTCGGCCTGCTCGCCGTGCCAGTGGTCGACAGCGAGCACCGCCTGGTCGGCATCTTCACGATCGATGACGCCGCGCGCATCCTCAAGCGCGAGGAGAGCGAGGATGCTGCGCGCCAGGGCGGCGTGGAGCCGTTGACCCGGCCGTACCTGTCGACGCCGATCCGGCGGATCGTCCGCTCTCGGGTGGTCTGGCTCCTCGTGCTCGCCGTCGGCGCGACGCTCACCGTCAAGGTTCTTTCGGTCTTCGAGGCGACGCTCGAGCAGCTCACCGTGCTGGCACTGTTCGTGCCTCTGCTGATCGGCACGGGAGGCAACACCGGCAACCAGGCCGCGACGACCGTGACCAGGGCGCTCGCGCTCGGCGAGGTGCGGCCGAGGGACATCGTGCGCGTCCTCACCCGAGAGCTGCGGGTGGGCCTGTCGCTCGGCGTGCTCCTCGGCCTGCTGGGGTTCGGGATCACCGCGCTCCTGTACGACTGGCAGATCGGGCTCGTGATCGGGTGCACCCTCATCGCGGTGTGCGCGGTGGCCGCGACGATCGGGGGGATCATGCCCCTGGTCGCCAGAATGATCCGGGTGGATCCCGCGGTCTTCTCGAATCCGTTCATCACCACCTTCGTGGACGCCACCGGGCTCGTGATCTACTTCGTCATCGCCAAGGCCATCCTGGGCATCTGAGCGGCCAGGACCGCCCGGGACGCGCAGATATCGACGACCGCGGATTCGACTCCGGAGCAGTCGTCCGTAGAATCGCCGGATGACGTGGAACCGCGTCGAAAGGGGAGGCTGGCGGCAGTGAGGGCACGAACGACGTTCGGCGCACTTCGCCTTGTCACGGCGGCTGTGTGCCTCACCGCGCTCGTTCACCGGCTGTTCTGGGGTCTGAGTTCCCAGACCATCGCAGGGCGCAACTTCTTCGCGTACCTCACCGTCGAATCGAACTGCGCGCTCGTCGTGCTGCTCGTCATCGGCGGCATCCTCGCGTTCCGGCGCGACGACGACCCTCGGTGGTTCAGCGTCGCACTCTCACTCGTGCTGACGTGGACCATCACCGCGGGCCTGGCCTTCGCGCTCATCGTGTGGCAGGCCGGGCTCCGCGGCATCCGGGTCGATGTGCCGTGGTCCGATCAGGTGCTGCACTTCTGGTTGCCCGCACTCACCGCGATCGCGTGGACCCTCACGCCCGGCCACAGGTCGGTGCCGTGGTGGATCATCCCCGGGTCGCTGCTGTTCCCGCTGGTGTGGGGCGCGGTGACGATGTGGCGGGGGCCGATGATCGGCTGGTACCCGTACTACTTCCTCGACCTGCGCCAGGTCAGCGGCATCGGAGAATTCCTGGTGACGAGCGTGCTCGCTCTGGCGATCTTCGCCCTCATCGCCGCCGTGCTCGCGGTGATCAGCAGGGTCAGTCCGTCGCGCCGGAAGGCAGGAACAGTTCGAGGGATGTGAGCGCCGACAGCAGCGCACTCTCCTCCTCGAGCTCGGCGAAGCGCTCCGCGTCCTCACCGCCGACGATGCCCACCAGCAGGTTCTCCCCCGTGACCGGAAGCAGGTTGATCCAGGTGCGCACCGGCACCGTGTCCTCCCGCACCAGGCCACCGCCGACCAGGCCATCGCCCGCGACATGCCAGATCGTCGCCTCGGTGTCCCAGAACGGCTCGTCATAGCGCAGCCAG
Source organism: Microbacterium shaanxiense (assembly GCF_054779995.1). Classification (NCBI taxonomy): domain Bacteria; kingdom Bacillati; phylum Actinomycetota; class Actinomycetes; order Micrococcales; family Microbacteriaceae; genus Microbacterium; species Microbacterium shaanxiense. The sequence continues at coordinate 557,466 of NZ_BAAGXE010000003.1, forward strand.
ATCGTCTCGATGTGCCCCATGCCGAGCGCGTTCAACGCACCGCGGTGCGTGAAGGGCAGCGGCGGGGCGAACTCGATGCCCTCGCGTTGCAGCACCCCGAGCGGAACCGTGACCACGACCCGATCGAACGACGTCGACTCCCCGGTGCCGAGTCGCAGGCTGACGCCGGAGTCGTCGTAGGCGATGCGCGTCACAGGCGAGGACAACGTCAACTGCGCGTCGGCCAGCTGCTCCTGCACATACGCGCCCAGATCCCCGATGAATCCTCCGCGCACACTCTGCGGCAGCGCGGGAGGGAACCAGGTCGAGAGCTGGTCCGCATCGGCACCGGCAGTGGTCGCCAGGTAGGCGAGAAGGCCTGCGAGGCCCGGTTCCTCGGGGTTCGCGCCCGTCTCCTCCAGGGCCTCGGCCAGCGCGACATCGGCGGGGAACGCCTGCGCCGCAGCGATCGCCGCTTCCAACGGCGCGGTGCTCGGGGGCTCGTTCGCGCCCTCCGCCGAGCGCCATACGGCGGTCGCCAACTCGACGGTGTCGGAGAGGCCGGTGTCATCGTCAGGGCCGACCAGCCATCCGCCGAGCTGCACCGGCAGAGGCCAATCGTCCTCGAGCTGGGAGTGGATGCGTCCGCCGACCCGGTCGCGTGCCTCGAAGACCGTGACCTCGACGTCGAGATCGGCGAGGTCGGCCGCGACGGCGGCGCCGGCGAGGCCCGCGCCGATCACCGCGATGCGCTCCCCCGCCTCGACGGTGGCCCGCAGCCGCATCGCGGCGCTCTCACCCGAGCGGATGGCGCCTCGTATCGTGGCGGGATGGTCGGAGTCTGTCGCCTCGCCCGCGAAGTAGACCCGCCCCTGGATGGGCTCTGCCAGCGTCTCGCGTGTGGCCGACTGCACGCCGATGCGCGTGTAGCTCACTGCGCCGCGCGAGAACGGATCGCTCGCCCAGGTGCTGCGCATGTGCGCGGCGGGAGCCGGCACCCTCGTGGTCGGCAGAGGTGTCGGACTGCGCGTCGGCGTGGGCGTCGGCGCGGGCTCCGGGGTGCAGGATACGAGCAGCACGCCGAGAGCGCCTGCTCCGGCGCCGATCAGCAGCTGGCGACGCGTCATCCTCATCGTGTCGCCACACTACCCGCTCCCGGCCGACTTCTCGCTTCGGCGCAGGAGCGGGCAGTCGACGCGGCTCAGCCGCGCACGTACTCGGCGAGCACGACTCCGGACTTGTACGGCGTGACGCCGGTCGGGCGGAAGTCGGCCGGCGCGTAGTCGCGCCCCTCGAACAGAGGGATGCCGGCGCCGAACAGCACGGGATTACGCTTGAGCGCCAGGCGGTCGATCTCGTCGCGCAATACCGACGCCAACGCGCCGCCGCCGCAGAGCCAGATCCCCTTGCCCTCCTCGGCCTTGAGTTCGCGCACGACCTCGACAGGGTCACGATCGGTGAATTCGACGTCACCTGAGCCCTCCGGTGCGTCGTGTCCGCGCGTGAAGACGATCTGCCGGAAATGCCGATACGGGCTCGGCAACTCCGGAAGCCCCACGGCGTAGGTGTTCCACCCCATGAGCACGGTGTCGAACGGACCGCCGTCGATCGGGAAGCCCGCTCTCTCGGCGAGTTCGGTCGGCGCTGTGCCCTGATACTTCTCGCCGATGCCGGCGGCATGGTCGCCCTCGAACAGGAACCGGTCGAATTGTCCGTCAGGGCCGGCGATGAAACCGTCGATGCTCACGGCGACGTAATAGGTGAGTTCTCGCATCATTTCTCCAATAACTACAGGTGCAGTGATTGGAGACTACAACAGTTGCAGTGGTTGCGCTAGAGTCATCGCATGGCGAAGAACGAGACGCGGCGAGCGCTCCTCGCCGATGCGGGCATCGCGGTGCTGGCACGCGAGGGATCACGGGGGCTGACCCATCGGGCCATCGACGCGGAGGCGGGCGTGCCCGTCGGAACCGCCTCGAACTACTTCCGCAGTCGAGAGGCCCTGATCACCGGGCTTTTCGAACGCATCGGCGTCCGGCTGGCACCGACATCGGCCGAGCTGGAGGCCAGGGCGGCGGAGCACCCGAGCCGCGAGCTCTTCGCCGACTACATCCGTGACATCGTGCGCCGTCTGCTGACGAACAGAGAGGTCACGCTCGCACTCTACGAGCTGCGCCTCGACGCCGCCCGTCGCCCCGAGCTCGCCGCATCATTGGGCGAGTGGCAGCGCACGGGCTTCGACGGCGACGTCGCGTTCAACGAGGCGGCGGGACTTCCGGGCGGTCGCCGAGAAGTGGCCCTGTTCCACTACGCGATCGAGGGGCTGGTGTTCGACCGGCTCACCTCGCCGATCGATCCCGGCACCCCGACCGACGAGGTCGTCGACGCCCTCGTGGCGGGGCTGCTGCCCGCCTGAGCGGGCGCGCTCGCCCGCGAGAAGGCGTCTGCAGCGCGAGAAGGCACGTGCGGCATGAGAAGGGGTCACGCAACTCCCTTCTCATGCCGCAATTGCCGCTTCGTGCCGGAAACGGGCGTGAGCGCGTCAGATCGCGACGTCGCCGATCAGGTTCACCTTGATGCCCATGCCGTCGAACATCGCCGCCTTCGCGATGAGGGCCTTGTCGGCGGTCTCGGCATCCGGCGCGTAGACGAGCTGGGCGTGGTTGGCCTTGTGGCGGGCCATGAACTGGTCGCGCGAGACGCCGTGCAGCACGACGTGCGCGAGCGGCCACTCCTCGTTCGTGGCGGCCTTGCGGCGCTGCGTCTCCTCCTCCGGCAGCTCGACGACCGAGGCGCGGAAGATGTCGGCCTGCAGGATGCCGTCGGCGATGAACACGCGGCTCAGCACCACTTCGCCGGGCTGGGAGACGCCGTTGAGGGTCGCGCCGCCCGCGGGGAAGAAGACGTGGCCCTGACGCCATCCCTCCGCCTTGTCCCAGCCGCCGAGGTGCGAGGCCGGCACGGAGCCGGAGATCTCGTACGCCCAGACGAACTGACCGTCGTACTCCTCACCCCAGCGCACGTCGTGCAGGGTGTTGTCGGGCACGAGGCCCATGGCGCGCCACACGCGGTCGGTGACCAGTGCGTCGACCGCGACGCCCTCGTCGGCCTCGTTGAAGTGCGGGAAGGCGCGGCCCTCGTGCAGCACGCGCGAGCCGTCGCGCGAGGTCACCGGAGGGCGCTCAGTGGAGTTCAGGATGCCTTCGGCGAGGTCGGATGCCGGGACGAGGTCCTTCAGCCCCTGCTGGTACTGGATGCCGACAGCATCCAGTCCGAAGTCGTCAGCGATGCGCAGGGCGGCGATGTACATCTTCATCTGCCACTGCACCTGCTCGCGGGTGAGCTCGGTGGCGCCGTCCTCGCCGTAGCGGAACGTCATGCCGTGATCGATGAGCCAGTCGTAGGCGGCATCCGCCTCGCGCTCCTGCACCTGCAGCATCTCCGCATAGAGCGCCGACTGCGACAGCCGCTCCTTGTAGATCCCGGTCTGGTTGAGCAGCTCATCGTCGAAGATGGCGTTGTACATGCCCATGCAGCCCTCGTCGAAGACGCCGATGATGGCCTTCTCGTCGAGAAGCTGCGCCGCGAGCGCCTCGCCGAGCTGCTTCTCCGGGCTGTCCGGCAGCGCCGGCAGCTCTCGTACGTGCGAGTAGTCGTGGGTGATCGTACCGGTCTCGATCCACTCCTTGATGGTCGCCTTGAACCAGTCGTCGGAGAAGTCGACCGACCAGGTCGACGAGTAGGGCTTGCCCATCTTGGTGAGTCCGGCGTTCAGGCCGAGCAGTCCGACCAGGCCGGGCCAGTCCGGCGCGAAGTTCGCGGTCGTGAGGATCGGGCCCTCGTGCGTGCGGAGACCTGCGAGCACGTGGTGCGAGTACTGCCAGTTGGCGATCGCGACGATCAGCGGCGCGTCCGTCGGGATGTTCTTGAAGACCTCCATGCCCATGCGCTGGCTCGAGATGTAGCCGTGACCGGTCTCGGGGTCGACGTCGAACGCGCGGATGACGTTCCAGCCGAACTCGTTGAAGACGGAGGTGACGCTGACCTCGAGCGCCGCCTGCGTCGCCCATCCGGCGGTGTTGGCCGACTCTCGCAGGTCACCGGAGGTGATCAGGTAGGCGGTCTTCGGGGCGGATGCCGGGCGGGATGCCGCGGCGGGAAGTGTGTAGCTGGTCATGATTCCTCCGGGGTTGGGGTCAGGCACCGCGCTGATCGGCGGCGAGTTCGTGGACGACGTCCTTCGTGCCTTCGTAGAGCCGCACGTAGCGATCGAAGAGGGTGTCGTAGAAGGCACGGGTGTCGGGATTCGGCGTGATGGTCTGCGCGATCGGGTTCCAGTCGGTGATCGCCGGCTCCGCACCTTCCGGCGCGACCGCGGATGCGGCGAGGAACGCCGCACCGTAACTGGCGCCGATCGTGGTCTCTGGGACTTCCTGCACGAGGCCGGTCACATCGGAGATGACCTGCAGCCACAGCTGCCCCTGCATTCCGCCGCCGACGGCGACGATGCGGGTGATGTCGGCACCGGCTGCGCGCATCGTTTCAACGTTGTGACGCACCCCCAACGCGGTGGCCTCGAGTGCGGCGCGGTACAGGTCGCCGCGGCCGTGTTCGAGCGTGAGGCCTGCGACCACCCCGCGCGCGTCGGGGTCCTGGATCGGCGTTCGCTCCCCCGCGAAGTAGGGCAGCATCAGCAGTCCTCTTGCGCCCGGGCCCGAGATCGCGGCCTCTGCGAGCAGCTCCCGATAGTCGGATCCGGTGAGGCCCTTGAGCCATGCCGTGAGCGCACCGGACGTGGAGAGACCACCGGCCAGGTTTCGGGTGCCGGGGAACGCGCCGGCAGTGGTCCACATCGAAGGTGTGCGCAGGGTCTGTCCGCCCGTGGCGACGGTGTTCGTGAAGACCATGAACATCGTGGTGCCGTACATGAGCATGAGGTCGCCGGTCTCATGGGCCCCCACGCTGACGGCCTCGGTCCACGCGTCGATCGTGCCCGTGATGACCGGCGTGCCCGCCGGGATTCCGGTGATCGCGGATGCCGCATCCGTCACCTCACCGGCGATGTCTCCCGCCCAGGCGAGCCGGGGTTGCTCGATCGTGCCGGCGTACCGCTGCCACCACGGGTCGTACCAGGTCTCGTTCTCGATGTCGTACAGCGGTGACGTCTGGCTCGCCGACTGGTGGTCGAGCACGTAGGCGCCGGTGAGCTTGCGAGCGAGCCAGGATGCCGGCATGAAGAAGCGACGGGCCGCGGCCGATGCCTCTGGCTCCTCTTCCGAGATCCAGGCGATCTTCGCGCCTCCCGCCTGGGAGGTCAGAGTCGATCCGCCGACGCGTGTGATCTCGTCGATGCCGAGCTCTTCCGTCATGCGTGCGATCTGGGCACCGGAGCGCGTGTCGACGCCGTAGAGGATCGCGGGCCGCACCGGTTCGTCGTCAGCGTCCGCGAGCAGCACGCACGGGCCCATCCCGCTCACGCCGACGGCGGTGATCTCCGCTTCCGGGTGCGCCGAGATCAGCTCATTCGCGATGCTGACGAACTCATCCCACCAGATGTGCGCATCCATCTCGACCCAGCCGGTGCGCGGGCGATCGACGCCGTGGGAGCGTGTGGCCGATGCCACGATCGAGCCGTCTGCCGCGACGAGAACGCCCTTCGTGCTCGACGTGCCGATGTCGACACCGAGGGTGCAGTGCATGGCGGTCCTCCTTGAACACGTCGGTTCTTCAACTTTACGCGAAATCGATTTCATGAATCAACAACGGCTGGGCTCCGCAAGGCGGAACGGCGCCGTTGCGGGCGCTCAGCGCAGGGCGCTCGCCACCTGCACCTCGTTGCGCAGCACGACAGTGCGGGCGGGCTGCCGGTCGCCCCTGATGCGTTCGAGCAGCATGTTGGCAGCGGTCATCCCCATGTGCCGAGCCGGCAGTCGCACGACCGTGACCGCGGTCGGCGACAGTGTCGTGAACGGCAGCGAGCCGATCACGGCGACACCGACCTCGGGCGGTGTGAGTCCGCGCTCGGTGAGCACCTGGATCGCGCCGACGCCGATCAGGTTGTTACCGGCGACGACGGCGTCCGGCGGGTCGTCCATCGACAGCAGCTCCTGCATGGCTGCGCGCCCTCCGTCGACCCGGAACGTCGCGAACCGTTCCAACGCGCGGGTGTCGAGTGCAGGATCCGAGGCCGCGACGACCGATCTCCACCCCTCCGCACGCTCCACTGCGGTGTCGATGTGCTCCGGCCCTCCGATGTAGGCGATGCGTCGGTAGCCTGCATCGATCAGCGCGCGAGTGGCAGCGACACCCGCGACCCGGTTCGCCATCACGACCTCGTCGACGTCATGCCCCGTGCCGCGGTCGACGACGACGACGGGACGCCCCGTCGAGAGGACGGGAGTCAGATCCGTCGTCTCGGATGCCGGAGCGATGATGACCCCCGACATGTGCTCTGCGACGGCGATGTTCAGGTACGTCGATTCCTTGTCGGTCTGGGAGTCGGAGTTGCACAGCACCACCGAGTACCCCGCCTCCGAGGCGGCGTCCTCCACACCCCGTGCCATCTCCGTGAAGTAGGGGTTCTCGATGTCGGGGATCACGAGCGCGATGACTTCCGAACTCTGCAGTCGCAGGGAGCGTGCGGTGCGGTTGGGAGTGAACTTCAGCAGCTCGGCCGCCTCGCGAACGGCGGTCACCTTCGCAGCGGACACGTTCGTGCCGTTGAACACGCGCGACACGGTCGCCGGCGAGACTCCCGCCTTCTTCGCTACGTCATAGATCGTGGTCATGCTCGCCTCCTCCCGTTCTTCATGCCCATCGGACTGAAGAACAGTATCTCGTCGTTGGAACGCCCACGCGCGGCGCAGGACGGCTGTCGAACGCGACCCTCGTCAGACGCGGCTACGCTGAGCACCATGCCTGAGTGGTCGCAGTCCGTACCAGCGACGGTTCGACGCGAACAGATCGTGTCGATCATCGAGCGCCAAGGCTTCGCCCGCGTGCAGGAATTGAGCCGAACGCTCAGCGTCTCCGAGGTGACGGTACGCAGCGATCTGGATCTGCTTGCGGAAGAGAACGTGATTCAGCGCGTGCATGGCGGCGCCATCTCAGGCATCAAATCGACCGCGCAGTCGCCGGATTATGAACGAGCACTCGCGCGAGCAGTCACCGAGAAACGACGCATCGGCAATGCTGCAGCAGCGCTCGTCGACAGTGAGATGGCTATCCTTCTCGATGCGGGCACCACCACCCTCGCGATCGCTCGAGCGCTCCGTGCTCGTGAGGACCTGCGGGGTGTCGTCGTCTTCACGAACTCCCTCACGATCGCACTCGAGCTCGGCGTCGCCGAGCCGCACCACATCACCGTCGTGGTCACTGGCGGCACCGTCAATTACAAGCAGCGTTCGCTCATCGATCCGTTGGGCGATATGTTCATCGGCTCCGTGCACAGCGATATCTGCTTCATCGGCTGCAACGGAGTCTCGTCGCGCGGCTTCACGAACTCGAGCCTCCCGGAAGTGACGATGAAGAGGCGATACCTCGACTCGGCTGCGCGAGCGATCGTCGTCGCCGACAGCTCGAAGATCGGGAAAAGTCAGGTAATCCAAGTCGCGCCACTGCAACGGATCGACATGCTCGTGACCGGCGTCGAAGCGCCTCCGGTCGAACTGGAGGCGCTTCGAGAGGCCGGTCTGACGATCGAGCTCGCCTGACGCCGCAGCGGCGCCCAAGAATTCGGGGTCACGCTCGGCCGGCCGAGCCGAACTCGCGCATGCGCCGCGCGACCATCTCGCGAAATCCGCGGATCGCCGGGCGAAGCTGCTCGCTCGGCTCCACCACTGCCGGGTTCTCCTGCAGGAAGCGCCGCAGCTCCGCGCTCCAGGCGAGGTGCGAGTCGGTGCCCTGATTGATCTTGCGGATGCCGGCCGCGACGCCCTGCGTTTTCTGTACTGGAGTGATTCCGTAGGACGGACGAACCTCGCCACCGTGCGCGTTGATCACGGATACGGCATCCGCCGGCACCGAGGACGAGCCATGCAAGACGAGGAACGTCTTGGGCAAGCGGCTCTTGATCTCGGCGATGAGCTCGAGTCGCAGGCGCTGTCCGCCGGCGGCATCCGTGAACTTGACCGAGCCGTGGCTGGTACCGACGGCCACGGCGAGGGCATCCACCGCCGTCTGTGCCACGAATTCCACCGCCTGATCCGGGTCGGCGAAGACGATCTCCTCGACGATGGCGCCGACGCCCGCCTCCGCGCCGCCAATGGTGCCGAGTTCGCCCTCCACGCTCACGCCGGCCGGAGTTGCCGTGTCAACGACTCGTCGGGTAGCTGCCACGTTCTCGTCGAACGATGCCGGTTCGTCCGTATCGGTGGAGCGCGAGGCGTCGATCATGACGCTCGTGAATCCGTGGTCGATGGCCCGCACGCAATCATCGTAGGTACGGCCGTGATCGAGGTGCAGCACGACCGGCACCTCGGTGTAGTCCTCGACCAGACCGCGCAGACGGGTCCACCAGCGCGACTCGTCGTCGTAGGCCGACATGCCGGCGATCGACTGCAAGATCACCGGCGAGCGCTCTGCCGCAGCCGCATCGAGCACCGCGATGGCCTGATCAATGCTCGAGACGTTGAAGGCGCCGACGGCGTACGCACCCGATTCGGCTTCGGCGAGCGCGGCCCGCAGCGTCTGAAGTGTCATCCCGAGCCTCAGAGCGACTCGGTGATGCCGAGGGTGTCGTAATCGAGCACGATCGGGGTGTCTGTGAGCGCGCGGGCGTAGGCCTGCACCTTCGCGGCAGACTCCACGGCCACGCTCGTCTTGAAGGCATCGCGCAGATTCGGGCCGACGGTGAGCAGACCGTGGTTCGCCCAGACGACCGCATTCAGATCACCCATCGTGTCGCACATGTGTTCACCGAATTCGGTGTTGTTGCTGAGCTCGAACGGCATGATCGGCACGGCGCCTTTGGTGTAGATCACCATGTTGACCAGCGTGCCGAGAATCGGGGAGCCCACGACACCCCAGACATTGGAGTAGATGGGCTCTGAATGCACGATCGCATTCACATCGGGGCGTCGCTTGTACACGGCCATGTGCACTGTGACCTCACTCGACGGCCCGAGACGCCCCTCGATCAGTTCGCTGTCGCCGTTGACCAGGACGATGTCTTCGGGGGTCATCCTGTCGTACTCGAGATCGGTGGGCGTGATGAGGAAGCGGTCCTCGACCCCTGGCACGCGGATGCTGATATTGCCCTGCGTGTTGAAGTTGAGTCCGTACTCCATCGAGCGCAGGCAGTAATCGAGTATCTCCTTTTTCGCGGCGGCGATGTCGAAGCCGACCTGCAGAGTGGTCTCGGTCATGTCATGTTCTCCTTCTCGTGTGGCTGGGGTCGTGTAGTTAGGTGCGGGTTGAGGCAGCGTGTCGCCTCGTAGAGCGCGACGTAAGCGGCGCGTTGATCGGCGTACCAGCCGGCGAAGGCGTCGTCGGCGACGGGCGTGGCGCCGGCGGGCTCGAGTCGCAACGGCGTCGGGTCTTTCCCGACGCCGCGGAGCGCGAGCATCGCGGCGCCGCGGGCCGAGGCATCCCTGCCGACGGGCGTCAGCGACGCGCCGGCGGCCGCCGCACGGGCGGCGAGCGCATGTGCATTCTCCGCGCCGGCGCCGGTGACATGCAGGGCGGAGATTTCGACTCCGTGCGCGCGGAACGCAGCGATAATCTTGTGGAACTCGAACCCTGCGGCCTCGACGACGGCCCGCGCCAGTTCCGGTACCGTCGTGTCGAGGGTCAGTCCGTGGATCGTGCCCCGGGCGGAGGGATCGTTGTCGAGTGTTCCTGAGCCGGCGAGGTAGGGCAGCATGAGAAGGGCGGGAGGCGCGTCCGCAAGTTCCCCGAACACATCGGCGACGTCACGGTTCAACAGTCCGGCGAGCCATTCGAGCGCCCATCCGCCGGCCGCCGTACCGGCAAGGGTCACCCATAGCTCCTCGTCGACGCGGTAGCTCGCGAACCCGGTGGCGCCGAGACCCTGGGGACGCACGCGTGAGCCGACGGTCAGGCAATCGCTGGAGCCGAGCGCTATCACCGAGCGCACGCCGGGCTCGCCTCCCGCGCCCAGGAAGGCTGCAGCCTGATCGTGCGTCCCCGCCACCAGCGATGTGCCGGGCTCGACGCCGAGTGCATCGGCGGCCTCCGCGCGTACGACACCGATGACGTTGCCGGATGCGACTGGAATGGGCAGACGCTCTGCCTGCACCCATGGCGCTGTGACCGCGGCCGCAGCCAGGATCTCCGCGCTCCACTCCCCTCTATCCACATCCAGCATGCCGGTGCGCGCCGCTTGACCGAGGTCGATCGCCGCGACGCCGCTCCATCGCTCCGCGAGCAGGTCGCCAATACAGCGGTAGCCGGCCGCATCCGCCCAGGCATCGTCTCCGGCCATGATCTTGAACAGCGAGAACATGCCGTGCAGCGGCTGACCGGTTATCTCGGTGAAGCGTCCGTCGCCCAGGAGCGCTCCGACCGCGACAGCCGCCGCCGCCCCCCGGGTGTCCATACTCACCGCGACCCGCGCCGACGGGGCGCCGGCGCCATCTATCGGGACAACCGCTTCGCCCAGCACGCTGAACCCGATCGCACGCACAGGATCACCGGACTCCGCGGACTGCTGAGATGCGCGACGGACCACGTCTTCGGCAGCTGTGATGATCTCCTCGGCCTCGAGCTCCACGCGGCCCGTACCGTCGCGCCGCAACGTGAGTACCGCAGAGGCCGTACCGCGCACGTCGCCTCCGTCGGAGAACGCCACGGCACGTACGCCGCTGGTGCCGAGGTCCAATCCAATGACGCTCATTTGATCGCCCCTGAGAGGCCGTTTACGAGGTACTTCTGAATGAAAAGGAACAGCAGCACGACCGGGATCGAGATCAGTACCAGGATTGCGAAAAGCGCTCCCGGCTGCGAGAGGTACATGCCCCGATAGGCGAGCGGCACGAGGGTGAGCGGCTTGAGGGCGTTGTCGCCCAGCGTCACCAGCGGCAGCAGGAAGTCGTTCCAGCTCATCATCGTCTGCCACACCGCGACGACCGCGAGCGCAGGCTTGCCCAGCGGCAGGTAGATGGTCCAGAAGATCTGCCACGAGTTGGCGCCGTCCAGACGCGCAGCCTCGTAGGTCTCGAGCGGGATCGCGAGATAGGAGGTGCGGATGATGATCACCGCGAACGGCAGTCCGAGCGCCGTGTAAACCAGCACGAGCCCGAGCAGGTTGTTGTAGAGCTGCATCGACTGCAGTATCCGGAACGTCGCGACCACGATGCTTGACATCGGCAGGATCAGCGCGAGGATCAGAATGCCGAAGATCAGAGCCTTCAGCGGCACGCGCAGCCGTGCCAGCGCGAACGCCGTCATGGAACCGAGCAGACACACCAGCAGCACCGACGGCACCGTGATCAGCAGGCTGTTCAGCAGGTGCAGCAGGATCGGGTTCTGTGCCCAGATCGTGAGGTAGTTCTTGATGCTGAACTCCTCGGGGAAGATCCCGAAGAACTGGGTGCCGGGGTTGTTCGGCGGCATCATCGAGAGGCCGATCACCATGATGATCGGCACGAGCCAGAGCACCGACAGCGGGATGAGCGCGAAATGTAGCCAGCCCACGCGGCGACCGGGCGCCCCGTGACGCGAGCGGGTCTTCGCCGCCTCCCTCGGGACGATCAGGTTGCGGGTCTCGTTCATCGCGGTCATTTCTCGTCTCCTGTGATGAATCCGGCGCCGAAGACTCGCACCATCGAGAGCGAGCTAACGACAGCGATCACGAGCAGCACCACGCTGATCGCCGAGGCGTAGCCCACGTTCTGCAATTGGAAGGCCTCGAGGAACGCAAAGGTCGGCAGCATCTCGGACGCGTGGTTGGGTCCGCCCTGTGTGAGCACGTAGACGAGTTCGAAGGTCTTGAGCGATCCGATGATCCCGAGCAGCACGAGCGAGAGGGTCGTGGTCTTGAGGAGCGGGAACGTGATGCGCACCATGGTCTGGAAGCCGCTCGCGCCGTCGATCCGCGCCGCCTCCATCAGGCTCGGATCGATCAACTGCAGGCCAGCGAGATAGAAGAGCATCGAAAACCCGGTCCACATCCACACGTTCACGAAGATCACGGCGAAGATCGCGGTCTGCGGATCGGCGAGGTAGTTGCCGCCGAGGAACTCGAGCCCCGTGGCCTTGCCGATCGCGGTGAGAACACCGTTGAACGGGTCGAGGATCCGCTGCCAGACAATGCCGACGACCACGGGCGAGAGGATCGCGGGGATGAAGAAGATCGCCCGGTAGATCGTGCTGCCCCGCAGCCCCTGGTTAAGAGCCACTGCGAGGAGGAAGCCGATCACCCCCTGCGGGATGATCGTGAGCACGATCCAGAAGGCGGAGTTGCGGACGGTGATGAGGAACGTCGAATCCCGGAACAGCTCCAGATAGTTGTCGATCCCGACGGCGGCGCCGACGTTGACGCCGTCCCACTGCAGCGTGCTCGCCTGCACGTTGTAGAAGATGGGATAGACGACGAAAACGCCGAAAAGGATAAGGGTCGGGGCCAGGAAGGCCAGTCCCACCAGCCTCTCTCTCGTCAGGGTCTTCATGCGCGCTCCTCTCAAGCAGGGTTCGGGGATGACGCCCCGAACCCTGCACGAATCCGGTTGTTACAGAGTGTCCTGGACAGCCTGCACGGATTCCGCGGCCTCCTGCGGAGTGGCGTCACCGGTCGCGATCGCGGCCAGTGCGTCGGCGACCGCCTGGTCGAGCTTGGGAGATTCGAAGTAGCGCGACCATTTCACCTGCGGCAGCCACTCGTCGACGAACAGGTTCCAGATCTGCTCCTGCTTCTCGCTCGTGAACTTCTCGGGAGCGAGGCCGGTGACGGCGGGGACGTCGTTCATCGTGTTGACGAGCTTCTGCGCCGCGGAACCGGCGATGAAGTCCGTGAGCACCTTGCACGCCAGCTCGGGGTTGGCGGTGTTCTTCGAGATGCCGAGGCTTACGTCGATGCCGCCCACGAACTGCGACTCCGCCGCTCCTCCCGGGATGGTCGGGAACAGGAACGGCTCGTAGCCGGACATGCCCTCCGACAACGGCGGGATGTCGGACTTGGTCGGGTCGGACTGCTGGATCCACCAGGCGCCCAAGGGGATCATGGCCGCGTTGCCCGCCTCGAACTGGTTCACGGCCGAGGGGTACGCGTCGAGTCCAATCGCACCGTCCTGAGCGATGCCGTCGGAGAAAAGCTTGCCCCAGTACTCGAACGCCTTCACGATCGCGGGATCGGTCCAGTCCTTGGTGCCGGCCTCCGCCTCGTACACGGTGCCGGGAGACACGTTGTTCGCAATCTGGAGGAAGACCACGTTGCGCAGCCAGGAGTCCTTGGCCGGAAGCAGGAACGGCGCGGCATCCCCGCCGCTGAGATCTTCGGTGGTCTGCACGAGCTCGTCCCAGGTCTTCGGCACGCTCAGGCCGGCATCATCGAAGATCTCGGAGTTGGCCCACAGGTTGACCGTCTGGGTGAGGATCGGCAGCGAGTAGAAGTTGTCGTCGCCCTCGGGGTTACCCATACGCGCCTGCTCGATGCCGATCGGGTAGAACTTGCTCTGCCAGTCGTCGCCCCACGTCTCGGCCGCGCAGTCCTGCAGGGGCATCAGGTTCTCGCGGTACTGCTGAGTGAGCGCCCCCGGTTGGAGACCGAGCACGTCGGGCATGGTGTTCGAGCTCGCGCGGCTCTGCAGGTCGACGAGGTACTCCGGGTAGTTGAAGATCGTCGCATCGATCTTCGCGTCCTTGTTCTCGGCCTGGAAGGCGTCGATCATCTGGCGCGTGGTCTGTTCGATCGGGCTCCAGGAACGGAACGTGATCGCATCCCCAGACGCATTGCCCGATTCCACCGGCGCTGCGCCGCCGGCGCATGCGGTGATCCCCAGTGCGGTGACGACGGTGGCTAAGCCTGCAAGGCTCCTCTTGAGCTTCATTCTGCATTCCCCTTACTTCGGTGTAAGTCCTCGGCAAAGTGCCGGTGCCCTTCAGCTTAGGATTACTTGCGTATTTCTTGCTAGAAAATCAGGCTTGGTTGACGATCTTCTTTCTTTTTTTGTGTTATCGCATGCGGCTATTTGTCCGTTCGAAAGTGAGACCAAAGACATCCAGCGCTGTGATGCAGGATCTGGTTTGTCTGCTCGCAACCGCCGTCGATCGGGAGGGAAGCACATCGTGAGTCGCGTGAGACGGCATCTAATCGCGAGTGCGCTCTACGATCGACACATGACCGATTCCGCACTCGTCCTGGTCGCCAACTCGGGCGACGGGTCCGTCACCGCTTTCCGGCTCGAGAACGGTCGGCTCGAACGCCTCGCCGTCACCGAGGGGCTTCCCGGATGCTCGACCTTCGCCGTCGATCCCGATCGTGACCTCGTCTACGCGGGAGTGAAGGGCGTGGAGGGTGCCCCCGCCGGCATCCTGACCCTGTCGCTCGATCGCGCGAGCGGAGCCCTCACACCGCAGTCGCGTCTCGATCTCCCGGACGGGAGCATGAACTATCTGTCGCTCTCGCGGGACGGCGCGGGGCTGCTCGGTGCCTCATACGGCGGCGGCTACGGCATCAGCTGCCCGATCGTGGACGGCGTCGTGGGCGAGCCCGTCTCGAAGATCGAGTACCCGAACCTGCACTCCGTGCTGCCGAGCACCGACGGCCGCTTCGCGTACTTCGTGTCGCTGGGCGCCGACCTCGTGGCGCAGTACGCGCTCACCGACGATCTCCGCCTCGCGCCGCTCGCACCCGAGACCGTGGCCGCGCCCGACGGCAGCGGCCCTCGCCACCTCGTGCTGAACGACGCGCAGGATGCTCTCTACGTGCTCACCGAGTTCTCCGGTGAGGTGCTGCACTACAGCCGCGACACGAGCAGCGGAGAGCTCACGCTTCGCGGCGCCGCCGACGCCTACGACACGACCAAGAACCTGGGGCACAGCGTGTTCGGCGCCGATCCGCTCGCCCACCATTACATCTGGGGTGCCGACCTGCACTTCGGCGCCGACGGCCGCCGGCTGTGGAGCTCGGAACGCACGGAGAGCACGCTCGGCGCCGTCGCAGTCGCGGATGACGGTTCGGTGTCCGCGCCCGAACGCTTCACCGTCACCGAGACGCAGCCGCGCGGGTTCGCAGTGAGCCCCGACGGTGCGTTCCTGATCGCCGCAGGAGAGAGGTCGACGACGGTCTCGCTGTACGCGGTGCACGACGACGACCTCGAGCTCCTCCAGCAGATCGAGACGGGTCAGGCCGCGAACTGGGTGCGCTTCGTCTGAGGGGGAACTCAGCGGTAGCGCTCGACCACCTGCCGGACGTCGGCGCGCTCGGCATCCGTCGGCTCGGCGATGGCCATGCGGCAGTGCGCGTCGGTGACGCCGAGCACGCGATAGCCCTCTTTCATCCGCGCCATGTCGCCGCCGATGAGGGAGACGACCTGGTCGACATCCGCCTGCGCCGCGGCGATCGCCGCCGGGTCGCCGGAGCGCCCGGCATCCGCCAGTGCACGGAACGGCTTCGGTGTGACGGACGAGACCCCCGACACCACACCCTGCGCTCCGACCTCGACGGCCGCGATCAGATCACGATCGGCGCCGGTGTACAGCTCGAAGTCCGCGGGGACGACCGCGCGGTACGCCGCGATCTCGTCCAGCGACAGTTCACTGATCTTCGCCCCGACGACGTTCGGCAGCGCTGAGAGCCGCACGAGCAGTTCCGGCGGGACGGGGTTTCCACTGCGTGCCGGGTAGACGTACACATACAGGCGTCCGTCGCCGACGGCATCCGAGACGGATTGGAAGTAGTCGAAGAGCGCGTCATCGGTGGAGCGGAGGTAGTACGGGGTGAGCGCGGCGAACTCGGTCGCGCCGAGCTCGCGCGCGATGCGCGTCAGTCGTACGGCCTCGAACGCGCTGGGCTGGCCGACGTGCACGACGACGCGCATCCGATCCGCGAGTTCCGCGAGCGCGGCCTCGACGAGGGCCGTGAACTCTGCCACGTCCACCGCCGGGAACTCCCCCGTCGTGCCGAGCACGAATGCACCCTCGTTGCCGGACTCCCCGACGTAGCGGAAGATCGCGCGCGAACCCTCGAGGTCGAGGCTTCCGTCGCGGTGGAACGCGGTCGGGATCGCGGTGAGGATGTCGTAACGGGTCACTTCTTGTTCTCCTTGGAGCTCTTGCGGGGACGACGCGTCTTGGGCGCCTGCGGGTTGCGCACGGTCGACGTGAGCAGGTCGGGGTCGGCGGCGAGTTCATCGTGAGCCTTCGAGAGCTGCGTGATGCTCGCGGTGTCGAGCACGGAGTCCGCGAACGACGCACGCGAGGCGCGCGGCTTCCGCGCTGCGCGGATCGCCGGCATGACGATCGAGAGCACGGCGAGCACGAGCAGCACGATCGCGATCGGGCTCACGACCTCGAAGAACGGTCGCGTCGGCAGGATGGCCAGCGTGCGCGCGAGGTTCTCCTCGGCGAGAGGTCCGAGGAGGAGGCCCAGGACGACGGGCCCTGCGGGCACCTGCATCCGCTTGAGCAGTACTCCGATGACGCCGAACACGAGCATCGTGATGACGGTGGAAAGGCTGTTGGACGTGGCGTACGTGCCGATGATGCAGAAGATCAGGATGCCGCTCCACAGGTAGGGCTGCGGCACGTCGAGCAGCTTCACCATGCCCTTCATCCGCACCAGGCTCAGCACGAGGGAGAGCAGTGTCGCGACGAGCATGATCCCGACGATCGAGACCACGAGATCGGGGCGTTCGGTGAACAGGGTGGGCCCCGGTGTGATGCCCCAGATGATCATCGAGCCGATCATGACCGCCATCACCGAGTCGCCGGGGATGCCCAGCGCCATCGTCGTCGTGAGCGAGCCGCCGAGTGTCGCGCTGGATGCCGTGTCCGACGCCGCGACGCCTTCGATCGAGCCCTTCCCGAACATCTCCGGCCGCTTCGAGGCCTTGCGCGCGCGTTCCCAGCCGATGAGCCCGGCGATGTCGCCGCCCGCGGCGGGGATGAGCCCGACGCCGAGTCCCACTGCGCCGCCGACCGCGGTCGCACGACCGCTCTGCGCGAACTCCGACCTGTTCGGCCACCAGCGACCGAGGCTCGAGATCGGACGCACATGGCTCTTGCGGTGGGTGAGCAGCTGGTCGAACAGTTCGGCGATACCGAAGAGCCCGATGATCACGGCGATGAAGTTCACGCCCTCGACCAGATCCAGAGATCCGAAGGTGAAGCGCTTGTCAGCCGTGGCGGCGTAGGTGCCGACGGTGCCGAGCATGAGTCCGAAGACTCCCGCGAGGATCCCCTTCAGCATCGACTTCGACGAGATGCCGATCATGATCGCGATGCCGAACACGACGAGCGCGAACAGCTCGGGCGACTTGAAGTAGTCGCGCGCGAAGCTCGCGATCGGAACCGCGGCGAGTGCGAAGAGGACGAGCGAGGCGAGGATTCCGACAGCGGACACGATCGCCGACATCGTGAGGGCGAGGCCGGCCCTGCCCTGTTTCGCCATGGGATAGCCGTCGAGCGTGGTCGCGATGGATGCCGGTGTGCCAGGGGTGTTGATCAGGATCGACGGCACACGGTCGCCGAAGTTTGCGGCGACGTAGATCGTCAACAGCACGGCGAGGCCCTGTACGGGCTCGAGCGTCATGGTGAATCCGGCCGCCAATGCGACGGCCATCGTGGCCGTGATGCCGGGGAATGCGCCGACCATGAAACCGAGCAGCAGGCCGACGAGCATGTACAGCAGGATCGAGACGTCGAGGAGCGAGTTCAGCCCCTCCAGCAGCGGGGTCATAGCGGGATCCTCAGCAGCATCCCGAACACGACGTAGATGAACGCCGTGAGCGATGCGGTGTAGATGATGAGACTCAGCCAGCGCCGGTGCCCGTAGACGAGCATCAGAGCGACCAGAAGAAGGGCGGCCGCGATCGGGAACACCTCGATGCGGTAACCGAACAGGATGACGGAGCCGAGTGACCACAGCGCGATGAACGCGATCGAGATCGCGAGCGTCGCCGCGACTCGTACGACCCCACCCGGCTGGATCCGCTCGATCTCCTCACGGCCCGGTGCCGGGCGTGTGATCGCGATCGCGAGGAGCACGATCGCGACGACGATCCCGGTGACGGCGAGCACCATCGGCCAGAAGCGCGCATCGATCTGCCCGGGAAGAGCTTCTCGACGCAGCGGGATCTGCGTGGTCAGCACCAGGTAGCCGGCGGTCACGGCGAGCGCCACGACGGCGAAGGCGATCTCGAGCGCGCGCGATGGCGCCGCGCTCTGATACTCGTCGCTCTCGGCGACTTCTGCTTCTGACATGTGCTTCCTCCGACGGTTGCGGAGGCCGGGGAGCACCCGGCCTCCGGCACCTGATCAGCCCAGCAGGTCCTGGAACAGGGTGAACTGCTCGCCGACGAACTCGGTGAACTCCGCGGAGTTCCGGTAGACGACGAGGTTTCCCGCATCCTCCTGGAACTTCTTGTACGCGTCGGACTCGACGGCCTCCTTGATGGCGGCCTCAAGAGTGTCGTGGACATCGTCAGGCAGACCGGCGGGAGCGTAGATCCCGCCCCAGCCGCCGAAGACGATCTCGGTGCCGATGGCCTCTTCCACAGTGGGCACGTCCGGTGCGTCAGGGTGACGCTCGTCGTTCATGACCGCGAGGATGCGCACGGCGGAGCCCTGCGACAGCGCCTCACCGAGGCCGGAGACAGCAGCGACGGTCTCGCCGGACGCCGCTGCGGCGACGGCAGGTGCACCGCCGTCGTACGGAACGGGGGTCACTTCACCGCCGGTCTCGGCGCCGAGCGCGATGCTCGCCGCTTCCCAGATCGAGCCGGCACCAGAGTTGGCGACGGTGACCGGTGCGGTCTCGGCTTTGGCGATGAGATCCTCGAGCGTCTGGATGTCGCTGCTTGCGGAGACGGTGATCACGCCGGGTGCGAGCATGATCTGACCGAGCATGTCGAAGTTCTCCGGCAGGACGTTCGCGTCCTGCGTCGTGTTCAGCATCGCGATCTCGACGGGCCCGAAGCCGATCACATAGCCGTCCGGGTCCTGCTCGGCGACGTACTCCATCGCCAGCGCGCCGGCGGCACCGGGCATGTTCTCGGGGATGACACTGACGTCGAGGATCTTCTCGAGCTCGGTGGCGAGGGCTCGCGACGACAGGTCTGAGCCACCTCCAGGATTGGCCTGGATGATCAGCCGGATGTCCTTCTCGGGGAAGGAGGACTCAGCATCGCCGCCCTCTTCGACCTTCGTGCATCCGGACATGACCAGTGCTGCGGTGGTGAAGACCGCGGCGGCTGCGAGCACGCGGTTCATTCGCTTGATGGGCATCTTTGCTCCTCTTTGAGTGCAGGTGGGGACCGTACCAACGCGCCTGAGCGTAGCATTGTTGACTGTTAACAGTCAACGCGAGGTCGTTCACGCGTCCGAGTGATCACCAGGGCGGGCTCCTGAGAAGGGATCGCCTGGTCGGAACGCCCGGATCAGGATCGACGCTGCGAGAGCTCGCTCAGCATCCGATCGCGCGCGCCGTCGAGATGCTCCGTGAGCACGAGCGCGGCCTGTTCCGGCGTACCGGTGCGCATGACGTCCATGAGCCTGACATGATCGCCGGACGACTCATGCAGGTCGTCGTCATGGTTGATCGTCACCTCGAGGAGCGCAGAGAAGGTGGGCAGGTACTGATTCCATGCGCCGGCCAGTCGCGGATGATCGGCGAGCGCGTAGATCTGCGTATGGAAGTCGAGGTCCGCGGCCACGAACGCCGCGTGATCGCCGGAATCCGCGGCTTCTCCCATACGCCCCACCGCCGCAGCCATCGCCGTCCAGCGCGACGGGTCATCGACACGCATCGCGCGCGAGAGCGCGAGCTGCTCGAGAGCACCGCGCAGGCTGTAGAGCTGATCCACGTCGTCGTCGCTGAGGCCGACGATGTAGACGCCGCGCGGACGCTGCACCTCCACCAGCTTCTCGAAGCTCAGCTGGGTGAGCGCATCGCGGATCGGGCCGCGGCTGACCGCGAACTCCTCGGCCAGCGACTCCTCCGTGATGCGCGCTCCCGGAGCGAGCTCTCCACGCACTATCCTGTGCCGCAGCACGCCCGCGACCTGGGCGCCAAGAGACTCACCGCGCTTCACTGTCTGCGTCACGACGACCTCCTGTTGACTGTTGACAGGATACACAACGCGCCGCCTCACCTGCGCGGTGAAGACGGCGGCGCGGCGTCAGCCCTCTCCGCGTCCGCCCGGCCGCCACAGCACGATGTCGGTGGAGCGGCGGATGCGGCGTCCGCTCGGTACGGGCACGACGCCGCTCGCGCCGGCGGCGAAGACGCGCACGCCCGGGCGGTTCTCGCGTTCGGCACGCAGCGCGCCCTCGAGATCGACGACGCGTCGGCGCAGCATCCGGACCTCGTCCTCGAGGTCGAGCAGACGGGCGATCGCCGGCAGGCTCATCCCGTCGGCGGAGAGGCGGGCGACCTCGCGCAGTTGAGCGATGTTGCGCGCCGAGTAGCGGCGCGATCCCCCGCGTGTACGCCCGGGGACGACGAGCCCGATCCGGTCGTACTGACGCAAAGTCTGCGGATGCATGCCCGCGAGCTCTGCGGCGACGGCGATCGCGAAGATCGGGGCGTCTTCATCCTCGACCATCGCGATCACCTCCGCCTGCAGTGTTCATCAACCCTGCGCCTTCGACATCAGGTCGGACCGCGGGTTCTCCTTGGGCTCCAGGTCATGGAACTTCTGCAGCGCTTCGCGCGCGGCATCGTCCAGGTGCGTCGGCACCGCTACCTGCAGCTCGGCGAGGAGATCGCCTGTGCCCTTCGACGTCGCGACGCCGCGGCCCTTGACCCGTAGGACGCGTCCGGACGGGGTGCCGGGCGCGACGCGCAGCTTCACGATGTCGCCGGCGAGCGTCGGTACCTCGATCGTCGCGCCGAGTGTCGCCTCCGTGAACGTGACCGGCACCGTCAGGCGCAGGTTCAGGCCGTCACGGGTGAACACCGGGTGCGGGCGCACCTTGATCTGCACGACGATGTCACCGCTCTCGCCGCCATCGGGCGAAGGACGCCCGCGCCCGCGCAGACGGATCTTCTGCCCGTCTGCGACGCCGGCGGGGATCTTCACCTTGAACGGCTTGCCGTCCTCGCCCTGCAGCGTGATGGTCTCGCCCTGCACGGCGGTGACGAAATCGAGCGTGGTGCGTGCCGTGACATCGGCACCCTTCTGCGGTCCGCCGAAGCCGCGGTATCCGCCGCTCGTCTGGCCGAAGCGGCCGGATCCGAAGCCGCCGCCCTGACTCTGGTTGAACATCGCGAAGATGTCCTCGAAGTCGGCGTTGCTCTGGTCCCGCCCGCCCTGACCGAACCGGCTGAACACGTCTTCGAAGCCGCCGGCACCGCCGCCGCTCGCAGTGAACCGCGCACCCGAGCCCATGGCCCGGATCTCGTCGTACTCCTTGCGCTGCTCGGGATCGGAGAGCACCGAGTACGCCTCGCTGATCTCCTTGAACATCGCCTCGGCCTTGGCATCACCCTGATTGGAATCGGGATGGTACTTGCGCGCGAGCTTGCGGTATGTCTTCTTCAGATCCGCATCACTGACGTTCTTCTCGACGCCGAGCGTCTTGTAGAAGTCCTTGTCGAACCAGTCCTGGCTTGCCATCGATCACCCGCCTACTCAGCGGGCACCGCGACGACGACCTTCGCCGGGCGCAGCTCGACATCGCCGAGGCGATAGCCCACCTCCACGACCTCGAGGATCGTCGAGGACTCTGCGCCTGGAGTCGGCTGCTGGAAGATGGCCTCGTGGTGCTGGGGGTCGAATTCCTCGCCCTTCTCCCCGTAGGCGACGACGCCGAGCCGCTCGACCATGGTGCGGATCTTCTCGCCGATCACGAAGAACGGCGTGCCCTCGACGAGATCGCCGTGCTGGGTCGCACGGTCAAGGTCGTCGAGCACGGGGATCAGGCCCTTGGCCGCCTCGCCCTTCGCGCGGTCGATCTCGAGCTGACGCTGCTCCTCGGTGCGCCGACGGTAGTTGGCGTACTCCGCCTGCAGGCGCTTGAGGTCGTTGAGCAAGGTGCTCTCGAGGTCGGCGAGCACGGCGTCCTCCGCCGCAGCCTCGCCGGTCTGCTCGGCACCGAGGATGTCGTCGACCGTGAGGTCGTCGATCGTCAGATCGTCGTCGGATCCTTCGGCGGCAGCCGCCTCAGCGGCATCCGGATTCTCCTGCGACGCTGCGCCTTCCTGCGGCGATGGGCCGGATGCCGCAGCATCCGACCCCTCGTCCTCAGGAACTTCACCGTTCTCGTTGAAGTTCTTGTCCGTCATGGTTACTTCTTCTCGTCCTCGTCGTCGACGACCTCGGCGTCGATGACATCCTCGTCGTCCGAGGTGTCACCGGCCGGGGCCTCGCCGTCTGCGGGGCCGGCTTCGGATGCGGCATCCGCCTGCGACTGCGCGTAGATCGCCTCGCCGAGCTTGCCCTGCGACTCGTTCAGCTTGTCGAGAGCCGTCTTGACGGCGTCGTCGTCATCGCCGGCCAGAGCCGCCTTCAGAGCGTCGACGTCAGCCTGGACGGAGTCCTTGACGTCGGCGGGGAGCTTGTCCTCGTTCTCCTTGATGAGCTTCTCGATCGAGTACGACAGAGTCTCGGCCTGGTTGCGCTGCTCGAGAGCGTCTGCACGCTTCTTGTCCTCAGCCGCGTTCTCCTCGGCCTCGCGCACCATGCGCTCGATGTCCTCCTTCGACAGCGACGAGCCGCCGGTGATGGTCATCGACTGCTCCTTGCCCGTGCCCTTGTCCTTGGCGGACACGTGCACGATGCCGTTCGCGTCGATGTCGAACGTGACCTCGACCTGCGGGATGCCACGGGGCGCCGGCGCGATGCCGGTGAGCTCGAACGTGCCGAGCGGCTTGTTGTCGCGGGTGAACTCGCGCTCGCCCTGGAAGACCTGGATCGCGACGGACGGCTGGTTGTCGTCTGCCGTGGTGAAGGTCTCGCTGCGCTTGGTCGGGATGGCCGTGTTGCGCTCGATGAGCTTGGTCATCCGGCCGCCCTTGGTCTCGATGCCGAGGCTCAGCGGAGTGACGTCGATGAGCAGGACGTCCTTGCGCTCGCCCTTGAGGACACCGGCCTGCAGGGCCGCGCCGACGGCGACGACCTCGTCAGGGTTGACGCCCTTGTTCGCTTCCTTGCCGGTCTCGCGCTTGACGAGCTCGGCGACGGCGGGCATACGCGTCGATCCACCGACGAGCACGACGTGGTCGATGTCGGCGACCTTGACGTTCGCCTCGCGGATGACGTCCTCGAAGGGCTTCTTCGTGCGGTCGAGCAGGTCCTTGGTGAGGTCCTCGAACTTCGCGCGCGTGATCGTCTCGGAGAGCGAGACGGGGCCCGACTCGGTCAGCGACAGGTACGGGAGGTTGATCGAGGTGCTGGTCGAGGAGGAGAGCTCCTTCTTCGCCTGCTCCGCAGCCTCCTTCAGGCGCTGCAGGGCGATCTTGTCACCGGAGACATCGACGCCGCTGGTCTCCTTGAACTGCTTGATGAGGTGGTCGACCAGGCGCTGGTCCCAGTCGTCACCGCCGAGGCGGTTGTCACCCGCGGTCGAGCGCACCTGGATCGTGGAGAAGTCGTCGTCCTTGCCCACTTCGAGCAGCGACACGTCGAACGTTCCGCCGCCGAGGTCGAAGACGAGGATGAGCTCGTCCTCCTTGCCGCGGTCGAGGCCGTAGGCCAGAGCGGCGGCGGTCGGCTCGTTGATGATGCGCAGCACGTTGAGGCCCGCGATCTCGCCGGCTTCCTTCGTGGCCTGACGCTCGGCGTCGTTGAAGTACGCGGGGACGGTGATGACGGCATCCGTCACGGTGTCACCGAGGTAGGACTCGGCGTCGCGCTTGAGCTTCATGAGGATGCGCGCCGAGATCTCCTGCGGCGTCCACTTCTTGCCGTCGATGTCGAAGCTCCAGTCGGTGCCCATGTGGCGCTTGACGGATGCGACGGTGCGGTCGACGTTCGTGACGGCCTGGCGCTTCGCGGTCTCACCGACGAGCACCTCGCCGTCCTTCGTGTATGCGACCACCGAGGGGGTGGTGCGGAAGCCCTCGGCGTTGGCGATGACCTTCGGCTCGCCACCTTCGAGGACGCTGACGACGGAGTTCGTCGTACCGAGGTCGATTCCGACAGCACGTGCCATGTGATTCTCCTTTGGGTTGAAGTCTGGGACGACCAGGTCGAAACCTGAGTCGCGATGGCTCAACTGTACTCCCCGGTCGAGATGTTGTCAAACAAACTTGATATGACTTCACTCAACTTTGGCGGCGGACTAGGCTGACCGGCATGAGCAGCATGCGCACGAGAATCCGTCCCTCCCGCCTCGCTGCGATCGCCGTCCTGGCGTTCGCGACGCTGCCGCTCAGCGGATGCCTCTTCAGCGCGATCCCGTCCGAGACCGCGGCGACCGATGAGCCGTCGAACGCCCCTTCGCCGACGCCCGAGCAGTCGGATGAGACCGATGGAGGCGCACCCGCCACGCTCTCGTTCGAAGACGGCGACCTGCTGACGGACTCCGTGTACGTCGAGTGGAGCGACGGCCTGCTGGCAGACGACGGGTGGGAGGTCACCTCACCGGACGACGGGAACGGCGGTTGGGCCTACGGCACGATCGACGGAACCTGCACGGCGCAGTTCTGGCAGGGATTCACTCCGGACATCCCTGTGACACCGGGCGACGACAGCGCCTCCTCCGACGCGATCCTCGGGACGCTTCTGCAGACGGATGCCGCGAGCATCACCCCGCACGCCGTCGACGGCGCCTTCTCATACCAGTCGACCGGCAACACGGACGTCGCCAACCGGCAGATCACCGGCCAGGACGGCGATCGCACCTGGATCATGGCCGCACGCGCGTTCGCGACGCCCGGCCTCGGCTTCTACGTCATCGTCGACTGCACGAGCGGCGACGCGAATGCGATCCTGTCAGAGGTCCTCGACAAGAACGCCATCGTCGCGTACTGACCGGAGGGGTCATTTGCCGCCGGGCGGGCCGATCAGCAGCAGCGCGATGTACAGCGCGACCACGGCGACGGCGATGAGCACCACGAGCACCCAGGCCCGGCGCAGGAACCAGCGCATCGTACGGTCGTACCAGGTGCGGTCCTGCGGATGGTCGCTCTCCTCGAGACGCCACTCGCCCGTCAGGCGCCCCGATCTATGCAACCAGATCTCCATCGGGATGGTCGCATAGGGCACGATCGCACTCGCCACGGCGAGCACCCCGACCCCGATCGACCAGCGCTGGTTGAACGCCACGAGGATCGCCGTCGCGGCGTAGGAGAGGAAGACGAACCCATGGACACCACCGCCGATCGTGACCACGATCGGCGGGACGCCGACGGCGCGCGCGATGAGCGCGCCGATCAGGATCGTCCAGGTGATCGCCTCGGCTATCGCGAGGACACGGAAGAGACGGGCAGGCGTGCGGAACATCGCGCTCCTAGTGATCGGGGTGCTTCCAGCGTACGCACTCGGACGGGCGGCCCCGTCTGCGGAATAGCATCCGAGGCCCTGTCGTTGCGATCATCATGGCGACGATCGATCAGACGACACTGGAGCGCTTGCTCTCCGGAGTGAAGGTGATCTCCGGCGGCACACGGCGCGTCGAGCTTCCGGCGTCCGGTGCGCTCCCCCTCGCCGACGGCGTCGTGACCCTCGTGCACGTCGTCTCCGGAGAGGTGCGCGGCCACCCGCCGCTCGCCGCCGGCTGCAGCCTGGGCATCGACCGCGCCACCCAGCGGATCAGCGTCAGCCGGCCGACCGCCCCCGACGTTCTCGCCGCAGGCGGTGCACTGCTGACACTCGGAGACCGCTCCGTGATCCTCGATGCACCCGACGGCGCCACCCTGGTCGTGGGTGAGGTGCAGCTGTCGGATCCGACCGCGCTGCACATGGTGCCCGGTTTCGTCGTCGTCAGCGACTTCGCAGCCCTCGAACCCGCCGCGGCCGCACTCGCCTCGCAACTGGGACTCGATCCGTACGCACCCGCAGACGCCCGTTCCGGCGATCCCGTGATCTGCCGGATGATGGTGACCACGGTTCTGCTCTCGGTGCTGCGCGCATGGGCGGAGAACGGCTGCGCCCCCGAGTCGTGGGCCGCGCGCTCGCGCGATCCGTACCTCGAGCGCGTGATCGCCGCGATCCATCAGGCGCCGGGGCGGGATTGGACCGTCGAGTCCCTGGCCGGAATCGGCGCGATGTCGCGCTCGGTGTTCGCCGAACGGTTCCGCGCCGTGGTCGGCCGCTCCCCCGCGAACTACGTCACGGAGGTGCGCATGGACACCGCGAAGTCGATGCTGGCGGAAGGGCGCACTGTCGCGGAGACGGCGAGGACGCTCGGCTACTCCTCCGACGAGGGCTTCAGCCGCGCCTTCCGCCGCCACGCCGGGATGACCCCGTCGGCGTGGCAGCGGATGCGGCGCGAACCCATTCCCGCGTAGGGCTCCCCCAGATCAGCTGCGCACGCGGTTCGAGAGCCCGAACAGCAGCGCTCCCAGCACGAGCGCGGCAGCGCCGAGACCGTACGAGGGCTCCACGCCGATGCTGTCGACGAGCACTCCGCCGACACCGGCGGCGATCATGATCGCGCCCTGGAATCCGACCACGACCAGGCTGCCGCCGGCTTCGAGGCGGTCCGGCATCCGGTGTCCGACCCAGGTGTTGACCACGATCAGCCACGATGCGAAGAAGAAGCCCCACACGAACACCGCGATCCCGACGCCGAGCACCGAGCCGGAGAGCAGGATGGTGCCGGCCACCGCGACGGCGATCACGGCAGGTGCGAGAACGGCGAACAGGCGGAACGAGCGATCGATGATCAGTCCGATCGTGAGGTTTCCGACCAGACCGCCGATACCGAACACCGCCAGCAGCATGACGATCGTGCCGGCGTCGACCTCCGGGATCCGCTCGAGCGCGAGGCGGACGTACGTGTACGCGAGGAAGTGGCCGAGCACGACGAGCACGT
This sequence comes from Microbacterium shaanxiense, assembly GCF_054779995.1. NCBI lineage: Bacteria > Bacillati > Actinomycetota > Actinomycetes > Micrococcales > Microbacteriaceae > Microbacterium > Microbacterium shaanxiense. The sequence continues at coordinate 584,544 of NZ_BAAGXE010000003.1, forward strand.
GCCCGGTCAGCCCCAGCCCGATCCCTGGGCGACGGATCGTGTCGGCGAGCAGCGCGAAGCTCGATGTCTGAGCGGCGGGCACCCGCGGCAGCATGGTGCGCAGCGCCACAGCCAGCAGGCCGGTGACGACGCCGGCCAGAGCGAACACCCCGCGCCAGTCCATGATCTGGCTCAGCATCACGCCGACCGGAACACCGGCGACGGTCGCGAGCGACGTGCCCGCCGAGGTGAACATCACCGCGCGTCCGAGTCGTTCCGGTCCTGCGATCCGCACGGCGACGGTGATCGACATCGACCAGAAGGTGCTCAGGGCAGCACCGAGCAGGAAGCGCGCGAGAAGGATGATGATCAGGTTCGGCGATATCGCGACGATGAGGTTCGACGCCGCAGCGGCGACAGCCATCCACACCAGCAGGGTGCGGCGATCGACACGGGGGAACACCATTCCGACGGTGGGCGCGACGATGAATCCGACGAGCGCGGTGACCGTGACGGTCTGCCCGGCCTGCCCTGGCGTGACGCCGAGCGCGTCCGCCATCTCCGTGAGCATGCCGTTGGGCAGGAACTCCGCTGTGACGAGCAGGAAGCTGAGCAGCATCATGACGACCAGGGCACCGTAACGGATCCGCTCTACGGGGGCGGAGACGTTCACGGGTATGGGTGCGGTCGTTGTCATGTCTCCATGCTGACAGGCGCGCGGATGCCGCACCCGACTGCGCGTCCGCGGCATCCGACCATTCGTCCGCGGTCGGAGGTCAGACGCAGCACGTGACAGCGCCGCACCCTCGCGGTACTCTCGGAGGGCACCGGGATCGCCCCGGGAAGAACCGAGCGGAAGGAGCCGGAGATGTCCAACGTCTTTGTCGCGCCTCTCGCCGACATCCTTCCCCTCGAGGCCGCCCGCTCCTGATCCGCGTGTGGCCTCCCTTCCGGAGCAACCACAGTGACTGATCCCTTCGCGTCGTTCGACGCATCCTCTCCCTTCTCCCTCGAATCCTCGCTCTCGTTCGCCGACGTCGAGCCCGGCGACGGCCAGCGCTGGTCGACCTGGCCGGCGATCACCCCGACCGAGCGCGGGCCGCAGCCATGGCCTTCGTGGGTCGTGACCTCGGCCGGCGCGCTCGACACCGAACTCGGCATCCTCAAGACCGGCAAGGAGGCGGATGTGTTCCTGATCGAGCGCGCTGTGCCCGACGATCCGGCCCGGCGCACGCTGCTCGCGGCGAAGCGGTACCGCAGCGAGGAGCACCGATCCTTCCACCGGTCGACGGCGTACACCGAGGGCCGACGGGTGCAGAACTCGCGCGATGCGCGCGCCCTGGCGAAGAAGTCGTCATTCGGACGCGAGGTCGCCGCCGCGGAGTGGTCGTTCGCGGAGTTCACCGCGCTCTGCCGGATGTGGGAGCTCGGCGCTCCGGTGCCGTATCCCGTCCAGGTCAACGGCACCGAAGTGCTCATGGAGTTCATCGGCACAGGCGCCACCGCCGCACCTCGGCTGGCGCAGGAGCGCGGCGATCGTCGTGCACTCGCGGACTACTTCGCCCAGATCGTCGACCTCATGCGCATCTTCGCGGCAGCGGGCTTCGCGCATGGCGACCTCTCGCCGTACAACCTCCTCGTCCATGAGGGACGCGTGCGGGTGATCGATCTGCCGCAGATCGTCGACATCATCGCGAATCCGCAGGGGCTCGACCTGCTGCATCGGGACTGCGTGAACGTGTGCGACTGGTTCGCACGGCACCGGGTCGAGTGCGATGCCGAGGAGTTGTTCGCCGAGTTGATGGCCTCGTCATACAGCTGAGGCCATCGGAACCCGGCACCGATGCCGCGCACCTCGTCACCTGATGCGCCCCGTGTCGATCACGGACGCCGGAGCACCGCGCGGAGCAGGGCGACGATCGGGCGCGGCATCCGCTCGACAGGCAGGGCGTCGACGATGTCGGCAGCGAACCTCGCCTTGCGCCCCGCAGCCGTGCCCGCGAACCGGTGCAGTTGCGCCTCGATACTGCGGGCGCGCTGTGCGGGTTGCGTCTGGAACATCTGGAACCGCGTGAGCTCGCCCCGTGCTGCGAGCGTGTGCAGCACGAACTCCGGCCCGGCCGCCGCGATCACCTCCGCTTCGAGGTCGCGCTCGCACGCGAAGAAGCCGATGGGTTCCGGTTCGCCGTCTGCGGCGAGCATGCCCGCGTCGATGAGGACACGCATCACGTAGCGCCGTTCGGCGCCGTCATAGAGGCCGAGCACGCGCGCAGGATGCGCCTCGGATCGCAGCTCGGCGAGCCGGCGACGCAGGTTCGTGATGCCGCCCATGTCGACGAGCGTGATCGATTCGCGCTCGAGCACCATGTCGAGTCGGCGCGCGGCGGCTTCGAAGGCGAGCAGGTCGCTCGCGCCCTCGAACAGCACGACGGTGCGCGGCCGCGGGATGGTCTTCGGCATGCGTCGACACTACTCGCGGGTTTCCCGAGCGGCGCGCCGCTACCTCTCGTTCACCGGTTCCCGCCAGACTTCGACCATGAGCGCTTCCGCACCGAAGGCCGACGACATCGAACGCCCCGCCCGCAGCCGCGGCGTTCTCGCCTGGGCGCTGTGGGACTGGGGATCCGCCGCCTTCAACGCGGTCGTCACGACCTTCGTCTTCAGCACGTTCCTCGCGAGTCAGCTGTTCGTCGACCCCGAGATCGTGGCCGCAGCAGGCGGCGACGCGAAGAACCCCGCACTCGTCGCCGCGCTCGCAGGCAACGCCAGCCTGGTCGGCTGGGCCCTCGCGATCGCCGGCGTGCTCATCGCCGTGCTCGCACCGGTGCTCGGCCAGCGCTCCGACGGGACGGGGCGCCGCAAGCTCTGGCTCGCCATCAACACCGGCATCGTCGTGCTCGCCATGGCCGCGATGGTCTTCGTCGTCGGAGCGCCCGAGTACCTGATCCTCGGCGCGACGCTGCTCGCCGTCGGCAACATCTTCTTCGAGTTCGCCGGCGTCAACTACAACGCGATGCTCGTGCAGGTCTCCACGAAGGAGAACATGGGTCGCGTGTCGGGCTTCGGCTGGGGCATGGGATACGTCGGCGGCATCGTGCTGCTGGTCATCCTTCTCGTCGGTTTCATCGGCCTAATCGCAAGCCCCGGCCCGCTCGGGATCACGACCGACGACGGTCTGCACATCCGCCTCGCCGTGCTCGCCTCCGCGATCTGGTTCGGTGTCTTCGCGATCCCCGTGCTGCTGCGGGTGCCCGAGATCCCGGCCCGCGAAGCGCAGAACCGGGTCGGGTTCTTCCGCTCGTACGTCGTGCTCGCCGGCACGATCAAGAAGCTCTGGCACGGCAACCGCCAGGTGCTGATGTTCCTGGTCGCGAGCGCCGTGTTCCGCGACGGACTGGCCGGTGTCTTCACCTTCGGCGCGATCATCGCCGCGCAGGTATTCGGGTTCTCCAGCTCGCAGGTTCTCTACTTCGCCGTGGCCGCCAACGTGGTCGCGGGGATCAGCACGATCCTCGCCGGCCGCCTCGACGACGCATTCGGGCCCAAGCGCGTGATCATGACCTCGCTCATCGGACTCGTCGTCGCGGGCACCGCTGTGCTGTTCATCGGCGATGCGCAGATCGGCTTCTGGATCGCCGGGCTCATCCTGTGCATGTTCGTCGGCCCCGTGCAGTCGGCGAGCCGGTCGATGCTCGCTCGCATCACGCCGGAGGGTCGTGAGGGCGAGATCTTCGGCCTCTACGCGACCACGGGTCGCGCCGTCTCCTTCCTCGCCCCGACTCTGTTCGCCCTGTTCGTCGGCCTCAGCGGCGACACGCGCCTCGGCATCCTCGGCATCGTGATCGTGCTGCTCGTCGGGCTGCTGCTGATGCTCCCGGTGAAGGCCAAGCAGGCGGTCATCGAGTAGGGCGCGGGATGCTCAGCTCCCCCAGTTGTCGGCGAGCTTCGACAGCAGACGCGCGAGTTCGCGCGCTTCCTCGTCGGTGAACGACTCGAGCGCCTTCGACAGCACCTCCCGCCGCTCACCGCGCATGCCGCGGGCGATCTTCTGACCGGTCTCCGTGAGGGCGATGCGGGTGCGTCGCGCGTCGTCGGGGTCGGCCTCCCGCTGCACGAGGCCGCGCTGAACACCCTGCTGCACGAGGCGTGAGGCGCGCGGCTGATCGACGCCGACGGCCTCGCCGAGCGCGCTGACGCTGAGCGGTTCGGATGCCGCGGCGAGCACCTCCAGCATTCGCATCCACGCAGGACCCCCCAGGCGCCCGCCCGGCCCGCCTGCCCAGGGCGGCGGAACGATGCCACGGCGACCGAGGGGCGGATGCTCGCCGTGACCGTGGCCGTGGTGATCAGCCATGAAGTCGCCGCGCTTGCCGTGCGGGCCACCACGACCAGGGCCGTGCGGTCGCCGGCTCCGCATACGCGCGAGTGCCTGCGCGATGATCTCGGCCGGGTCCGGATTGTCTGTGCTCACGCATCCGATTTTACATGCGACTTGACATGCATTCAGATTGCATGTCACACTACATATACATGCACAGTTACAAGCAAAGGACTCCACTCATGAACACCATCACCTCTGAAGAGACTTCCCGCCCGTTCGGATTCTGGCTCAAGGCCGTCGACCGCCTCATGGCTGCCGAGTTCGCCTCCGCCTTCGAGTCCGAGGGCGTCACGCGCCGCGAATGGCGCATCCTGAACGTCGTCGACGGCACGGTTCCTGCCCGGCACCCGAAGAACGATCGACCGCTGCCGGCGCACAAGCTCACGCGACTGATCGAACTCGGCTGGGTCGCGGATTCCGACGGCACGTGGACCCTGACCGACGAAGGCCGCGCGGCGAAGGATCGTCTCGACGTCATCGTCGAAGGCATCCGCGCCAAGGTCACCGATGCGGTCCCCGCCGAAGACCTCGCCACCACCATGGCCACGCTCGAGCGGCTCGCCCGCGCGTTCGGCTGGGACGAGGAGACGCCGCTCCCCCGCGGGCGCGGACGTCGCGGCTTCGATCCTCGCGGGTTCGGGCGCGGAGGCTTCGGTCCTCGCGGCTTCGGGCGCGGTTTCGGTTCGCACGGGTTCGGCAGGCCCGGATTCGGCCCCCAGGACTTCGATCACGAAGGCCACGGCGCCCCCGAGCACGGCGGACGCGGGCACGGCGATCACAGCGATCAGCGGTTCGCGCACGACGCCGAGCACGGACACCGCGGTGGGCCGCGCGCACACTTCGCCCGCTTCGTGCAGGGCTCGTACGAGCGCGGATTCGACGCCGGATTCGCCCGCGGCCGCAACGCGCAGTGAACACCGTGGTTGCGACCACGTCACATTCACGAATGGCGGATGCTTCGGCATCCGCCATTCGTCATTCGTCGTTCGTCCAGTGCGAAGCGCACGGACTGCGGAGTGGATGCGTTCGACGCGCTGGATGCGGCGCGGGCTCAGATCGGCAGCGCGAGATAGAAGTCGAAGACCGTGCCGTCGGCGTCGGGGCCTGCGAGTTCCATCACCCACGGCCGGCCGTTGTCGCCGGTCACCGACCAGAGCACCGTCTCGCTCGCATCCGCGAGGAACGAGTCGCGGTTGCCGGAACCGTCCTCGTACACGCTGTCCGAATGATCCGGCGAGCCGCGCTCCGCCGACAGTGTCGTGAACGCGTCGTCCGCAGCACCGTCGTCGTCGAACGCCCAGATCGTGAACGTCAGGTCGCCGGCACTCGACGCGTACCGCCCTACGACGGTCTCGGTGGCGGCGACGTCTACGACCTCGACGGTGGCCCATGATCCCGACAGGGTCCAGGTCACGCCGTCCTGCCCGGTCACCTCGTCACCGACGAGCGCCGCGACATCGTCGCACAGCGCAGCGCATTCGGTGCCGGTGGTGGGAGTTTCGGGTGCGGGCGCTTCGGTGCTCGTGGAGGTGACGGTCGTGGTGTCGACCGGTTCGGATTCGTCCTCCGACGATGCGACGGTCGTCTCGTCGGAGGACGGCAGCGCCAGCGGTGCGTTGTTCACGAGGTACGCCATCAAGACGATGGCTCCGATGAGCAGCACCGCGAGTCCGGCGAAGATCGCGACGGTCCAGCCACGGTAGCTGTTGCCTTCTGTGCCACCCGCAGCCGGACTGACATACGTGCGACTCGCTTCGTCGCGGGCGGTGGCGGCACGGGAGGCGGCCGCCCGCGATTCGGCCTTCTGCGCGGCGGTCGGCGGCACGACTTCCTGCTTGTGCGCCGATGCCGAGGTCCAGGTGTCATTGGGCGCCCATGTGCTGCGCGTGCGCGTCGCGGGCTCTGTCGCCGCGGCATCCGTCTTCTCGGGCGGCGCGGGAGGGATGACCGGCTCCGCGCGGGGAGCAGGCGGCGCGGCACTGAACGTGGGCGGCGGTGGCACCTCGAAACCCTCGATCGCGGCCTCCGCGTCGGGGATCGCGACCGTCTCCGGAGCCGGGACGTCGAAACGCTTCACCCCTAGCGCCGCGGGAGGAAGGCCCTGTTCACCACCCGGAACAGGCGCATCGGTTGTGGCATCCCGTCGGGGATCTTGCGGTTCTTCCGTGTTTTCGCCGCTCACGCTCTCGATACTACGTGCGACCGCGCGATCCGCATCCGGTCTCCCGGCGATCTGCGGGACTCAGCCGCCGACCGACCCCACATCGGTGTTGCCGACATCGGTGCGGTGGAAGTTCTGGAACGAGCGGGATGCCGTCGGTCCGCGCTGTCCCTGGTAGCGGTTGCCGTACGGGCCAGAGCCGTAGGGGTTCTCGGCCGGAGAGGTCAGGCGGAAGAAGCACAGCTGCCCGATCTTCATCCCGGGCCACAGTTTGATCGGCAAAGTGGCGACGTTCGCGAGTTCGAGCGTGACATGGCCGGTGAAGCCGGGGTCGATGAAGCCCGCCGTGGAATGAGTGATGAGCCCGAGTCGTCCGAGTGAGCTCTTGCCTTCGAGGCGCGCGGCGATGTCATCCGACAGCGTCACCTGCTCGAAGGTCGCACCCAGCGCGAACTCGCCGGGGTGCAGGATGAACGGCTCGTCGGGCTTGACCTCGATGAGCCGGGTGAGCTCCGGCTGATCCTCGGCGGGATCGATGAAGGGGTACTTGTGGTTGTCGAACAGGCGGAAATACCTGTCGAGGCGAACGTCGATGCTCGACGGCTGGATCATCTCCGGCTCGTGCGGAGAGAGACCGATTCGGCCCGAGGCGAGTTCTGCTCTGATGTCGCGGTCGCTGAGAAGCACGGGTACAGCCTACTGGCGCGGCCTACGGCCACAGGATGCCGATGCCCTTGCCCAGCGTCACGAAACCGAGCACGACGAACAGCACCCCCATGATCGTGTGGTTCTCGCGGGTGAGCCAGGCGTGGAGGAATTCCAACGGTGCACGCAGACGTGCAGCGGCGATCGCGTAGGCGATCACCGGCACCAGGACCGTGGATGCTGCGACGAGAGTGAACACGGCGGTCGCGACAGCGAGTGCGCCGAAGTCGAGGTCTGACGTGCCGAGGTCGACACCGACGCTCGTGCTCAGGATCACGTTCTTCGGGTTCACGACCGACAGGAACAGCCCCAGGCGGATGCCGCCACCGAACCTCAGCGCGTCGACCTTCTTCATCCAACCGGGCAGCTCGGGCGTCGCGTCGCCGTGCGGGCGCTTGCGCCACTGCTTCAGGGCGAGCAGCAACAACAATGCGCCGAGCACCAGTTTGAGAATTCCCGACCAGACGCTCGGCTCGGAATCGGCGCGGTCGGGAAGGATGCTCGAGGCGGCGGTCAGAACGGCGATCACCGCGAGGATGCCGATGAGCCAGCCGAGCAGGAACCCTGCACTGCTCGTGCGCGCTCGCGGACTCAGCAGGGTGAGGATCACGACGATGATCGGCAGCGGGCTGATCGCTATGCCGATCGCGAAGGGGAGGAACTCACCGATGACGGCGCCCATGCAGGCCTCTGTTCTCCTCCACTCATGCAGAGGTCACGACCAGCATGGCCTGTCGCATCGAGCTTTGGCCATCGCCGCGAGTGCAGGTAGGCTTGCCTTCACCTGTTCTTCATGAGCGGGTTCGGGACTGTAGTTCAATGGTAGAACTTCTGCTTCCCAAGCAGATAGCGCGGGTTCGATTCCCGTCAGTCCCTCCACTTGTCACGACGAGTTCGTCATTCGACCAGGCGCGCAGCCACGATCCGGGCGCTCGCCTCAGGATCCATGCGGTGACCGATCGACTCCGGCACCTGCAGGTACTCGGCATCCGGCATCATCTCCGCGAGTCGGGATGCTGCGGTCACGAGGATCGGCATCGTCTCGACGCCGCACAGAATGGTGACCGGCATCCGTACTCCGAGCATCTCTGCGGACGGTGTCGACGCACGTCGGGTGACGAGTGCGTCGTAGATCGTCGACCTGCCGAGCGGGAAGATCTGGGCGAAGGCCGGCGAGGCGCGGAACTGCTCGATGAACGGTTCGGGCAGACCGACGGCCTCTCGCTGGAAGAGCACGACGGCCTCTTCGGGACGGCCATCGTCGACCGCTGCCTGAAGACGATCCTCAAGATCTGCCGCGGGCATATCCTCACCGAACCGGAACGGCGGCTCGGAGAGGAACAGCCTCGACATCGGCACGCCCTGCCCTGCCGCGTACAGCGCGAGGACGGCTCCGGATGAATGACCGATCACGGCTGCGTCAGCGCCGGATGCCGCGATGACCGCCGCGAGGTCTTCCACCTCGCGCTCCGGCGCGGCGACTGCGCCGTCTCCGCTGTCGCCCCTGGCGCGTCGGTCGTAGGTGATCGCACGCAGCCCCGCTTCGGCGAAGGCACGGGCGATCTCAGCGGCATCCCGCGCAGTCGACAGAGCGCCGTTGACGATGACGACCGTCGGGCCCGCACCGGACTCGTGCATGGCGATGGGGGTTCCGTCTGCAGACGTGACGTGGTTCATCGCTCAAGGCAACACCCGGGCCATGACCAGGTCAAGGTGCGACTACGAGTCTCATCCCGCTTCGTCGACCTTGTGAGCCCCACTCGCAACGAGCCGGCGAAGCAGACGATACGCATTCCGCGTCGAGTCGAGGCTGGCCCTTCCCTGCCCTGCGATGTCGAAAGCGGTGCCGTGCGCAGGTGTGCATATCGGGATGCCCAGCCCGGCTTCGAGAGTGACGCCACCGTCGAACGCACGAGTCTTGAGAGCGATCTGGCCCTGGTCGTGATACATCGTCACGATGCCGTCGTACGTCCCATCGAACCCGTGACGGAACAGAGTGTCACAGGGGAAAGGGCCCGCCACATCGATCCCCTCCCCGCGCGCGAGCTCGATTCCCGGCGCGATCGCGATGATCTCCTCATCGCCGAAGAGCCCGTTCTCACCCGCATGCGGATTCAACGCGCAGACCGCCAAGCGCGGTCGCGACAGCCCGGTGGACACCAGCAGTTCATGCAGGAGGCGCACAGCGTCCCTGACCGCGTCGGGAGTGATCAGGTCGGGCACCTCTCGCAACGCGACGTGCGAAGTGACGCGCGAGGTCCAGAAGGTGGTGCTCACGTTCACTTCCGAGACGCTCAGTCCTGAGCCCAATCTGCTCTCGAACCACCGCATCTCATCGGGTTCCGTCATCCCCCCTCGATGAAGTGAGGTCTTGTTCAGAGGTCCGAACAGGAGTCCCGAGGCTTGCCCTGCGGCATGAAGTCCGAGCGCCCGCTCGAGGCCCGCCAGCGCCCAACGTCCGCTCGCCGCATCGACCTCTCCGACCGATTCCGGCCGTTCTGCGTCGATCTCGATCAATCGGAACTGAGGGGCGCTCAGCAGCTGTTCCGCGTCGATCTCGAGTCCCGCGTGCGAGAGCCCCTGGGCGATCTCCGCATGAGACGAGATGACCACGACAGGCTCCGCGTACTCGTCGCGAATCTCATGAAGCAGACGTGCGAGCAGTTCCGGCCCCACGCCGGAGGGATCGCCGGCTGTGAGCGCGATAGTCGCACTCACTGCGAGAACTCCGTCGGCATCTTCGCACCGAGCACCGGCACCACCGTGGGGAACTCGGCGATCCGAATCGTCGCATTGCCGTAGGGAACCAACTCGACGAGGTTGATCCAGCGCGCCGGCGAGGGCCCGTCCGGTGGGTTCGACGCATTCCCTCCGTCGCGTCGCCAGTCCGCAAGGTCGCGGATACCTGCCGCGCGGATCGTCGTGGCGATGTCGTTCCGCCCGAACGGCACGTCCGGGACAGGCTCACGTTCGACCAGCCAGGCTTCGAGCGGCACCGGAGCATCCGCATAGAGCGCGATGTTCCAACTGCGTTCGGGGAACACTTCCCACTCGCCAAGGCCGCGGGCGTCGGGCACGGGTCGCCACCGCTCCCCCGGGGTACCGACCATCACGAGGGGCCCGAGTCGAACTCCGACCGCCTGACGCTCGCGCTTTATGCGTCGGGGACGCATCGGAAGCGTGAGCTCGAGCTCATCATCCGCCGACCACACCCGTGTGACGGTGACGTAGCGCTGGGCGTCGGCGTCGATGCGTACCTCTTCGCCGTTCAGCGTCAGCGTGGCATCCGTCGCCCATTCCGGTACCCGCAATCGCAGGCCGACCTCGCGCTCCGCGGTCGTCGATGCGATCTTCAGCGAGATCGTCTCGTCGAAGGGATAGTCGGTGACCTCATCGATCGTGATCACTCCGCCCCCGACCTCGGCGGTGACACGGCTCGGCCCATAGGCCGTGACAGCGAGCGTGTCCTCCGCCACCATCCAGAGCGAGGCGACGAGTTTCGGCCACCCCTGGTGGTAGTTGGCGGTGCAGCATCCGAAGTGCGGCTCGAGCCCGAAGACGTTGGCTCCGTTGGTGCTGTAGGCCCAATCGCGGTCGCAGGTGGACGCCTCGATCTGGTTCGCCTGCTGATGGTACTGATGCGCGCGCATGAGGGGGTCCGACGACGCGGGGAGGAGGTTGTACGCGGCACCCTCCAGCAGATCGGAGTACGTGCCCTCTCCGGTGACGCGCGCGGCGACCTCCATGGTGAACATGTACTCGACGATCTGACACGTCTCGACGCCTCGAACCGCTTCGCGTCCGGCCAGCCATTCCTCGCCGGAGAACATACCGTGCACCATCCCGTGCCAACGATCCAGGTTCGCCAGGGCGCGCTGCGTCGCGATGTGCGGTTCGCCGTCGCCCAGCATCATCGCGCGCACCACCGGGTTCTTGAGGGCCATGGCGACGTTGGGTCCGTGGGTTCGATGGTCGAAGCCCATCGCGCGGCCGGTGATGAGGCCGTCTCCCAACGCGTGCTCCCAGTCGAGGCCCTGTGCGAACAGAAGCCCGGCCAACTCCACCCACTCCTGGCGTGGGCGGCGTTCATGGACCCAGGCCAGCGCCAGCACGTTGTCGGCCGCACGCGCAGCTGCCCATCCTTCCAACGGACGAGCGGGCAGTTCGCGAAGCTGGAACTCGAAGTAGCGCTCCAGGAAGGGCAGCACGCGCTCGTCATCCGTCGCTTCGGCGTGCTGCTGCAGCACCTTGGCCGCCACCATCCGAGTCCACCAGTCCTCGTTGGTCGCCGGCCCGAACTGGCCGCTGGACTGCTGGCTCGACAGCATCCACTCGATCCACTTCTGTGCACGAGCGATCAGCTCCTCGTCTCCGAGAAGATGGGCGAGCGGCACCAGCCCGTCCAGATAGTAGGGGCCGCGCTCCCAGCTCTCCCCTGTGCCTCCGAGCCAGCCCGAGTCCGGACCGACGTCATCCCACAGCGCCTCGATGGAACCGGAAAGGCCATCGGCCTGAATCTGCAGTTGTCGCCGCAGCCATCCGGAAGGCGCCACCGCGCCGAGCGGAAGCGACGTGAAGGCGGAGTGGATAGAAGGCATGGGTTCTCCTGGAAGTGAATGCGGTCGGAAGTCAGCCACGCAGCGCACCCTCGGTGAGACCGCCGATGTAGTAGCGCTGCAGGACGAGATAGAGGACGAGACAAGGAAGGATCGCCACCGTGGTGCCGGCCTGCAGCAGTCCCCAGTCGATCGATCCGTAGGCTCCGGTGCGGATGTTCACGAGCATCACGGACAGCGTGAAGTTCGCGCCGTCGTTGAGCATCAGCAGAGGAATGAAGAACTCATTCCAGGACACCAGGAAGGCGAACAGTGCGACCGTCACCACACCTGGCAGTACCAACGGGAGAGAGATGCGCATGAAGACGCCCAGGGAGGTCGCGCCGTCGACCCTGCCGGCTTCCTCGAGCTCCAAGGGGATGGCCTCGAAGCTGTTGCGCATGAGGAAGATGCTGAACGGCAGTTGGAAGACTGTGAGCACGAGCCCGACCGCGACAAGGCTGTCCTGCATTCCTGCGCGCGCGAACATGAAGTACAGCGGCAGCACGAGTGTCGCGTGGGGCACCATGAGCACCGCGATGACGGCGAGGAACACGATGTTCTTGCCCCGGAAATGGAAGCGCGCGAAACCATAGCCCCCGAGCGTCGCGATCACGATGGTCAGCACGACCGACACACCGGCGACGATGAGCGAGTTGCCGAGGTACTGACCGAGTCCCTCGCCGTTCGCGACGAGTTCCTCGTAGTTCTCTGCGCTCCACTGCTGCGGCCAGAGCGTCGGGGGTGAGGAACTCGCCTCCGACGCCGTCTTGAACGAATTCAGCGTCGACCACAGCAGGGGGAACAGGAACAGGAATGCGAGGACGATTCCGGCGACGTGGTACGGGATTCCCATCACTTTCCGGCGAGTGCTGGACCGCCGTCGACCTGGGATCGTCGTCAGAAGCTGCGTCTGCGTCGTAGAGGTGGGGGTGCGGTTGATCGTACTCATTTGTCGTTGCCCTTCACGAACTTGAGCTGCAGGCCGTTGATGACCACGAGAGCGATGAGCATGATGATGGAAAGCGCCGCAGCCTTGCCGAGGTCGAAGGATGTGAACGCCGTGTTGTAGATCGACATCACCATGGTCACGGTCGTGTTGTCGGGCCCGCCTTGCGTCATGACCATGAACTGATCGAACGCGAGCAGCGAGCCAGTGACGGAGAGCACGAGCAGCAGCGCCAGCGTCGGGCGCAGGAACGGCAGAGTGATGTAGCAGAAACGCTGCCAGGCGTTCGCGCCGTCCATCACCGAGGCTTCGTTGACGCTGGAGGGAATGGACTGCAATGCCACCAGAAGGATGATGACCTGGAAGCCCACGAACTTCCAGACGATCATGAACGTCACGGCGAGCGTCGCGCTCAATGGCGTGTCGAAGAAGCCGACCGGCCCGTCGGCGATCCCCAGCCAACGCAGCGCCTGCGCGAAGATGCCGACCTGGTCGTTGTAGTTGACGACCCACATCAGGCTGGCAGTGGACAATCCGACGACATAGGGAGCGAAGATCGCGATCCGGTAGAACTTGGCGCCACGACGCGTCGAGTTGAGGAATGCCGCGAGCAGGAGGGCCAGCACGAAGATCGCGATGGTCGCGAGCGCGGTGTAACCGAGCGTGAACAGGATCGCTCCGATGTACCCGGGGTCCGTGAAGATCTCGACGTAGTTGTCGATGCCGATGAGCGTCGGCGAGCCGAGCAGCGGCCAGTCGCTCAACGACATGAACAGCACGATCGCGAGCGGAAGCATGAACAGCACCAGGATGGTGATCGCGGTCGGGCCGATGAACGCCCAGCCTGCCAACTGGTGGCGCACGTTACCGCGGCCTCCGCGCGACCGGTGCGCTCGCACCGGCCGCGCGGAGAGTGATGCGACGGCCACGATCAGTAGGCTCCGTCGATCAGCGCCTGGATGGCCTTCTGACCTTCTGCGAGCGCGTCGGATTCGTTGTTGAACACCACTCCGCGCATGGCGGTCAGCCACGGCCCGTTGGGCGAGTTGATCGCCTCTCCGTACGGAAGAGTGGAGGGGGTGTAACCATCGGCCATGCCTTCGGTGATGGCCGTGAGACGGGGATCTGCGGCCGTGTGCTCATTCTCTGCGAGGTCGACGCGCACCGGGAGATTCCCGTCCTTGGCGACGATGTCGACCTGCGCATCGTCGCCGAGGCTCCATTCGATGAAGTCCCACGCGGCATCGGCGTTCTCGGTGGTGCTCGTCACTCCCACCACATCGCCACCCACGAACGTTCCCGTGGAGGACCCGTCAGCGGTCGCCAGGGGCATATAGCCCCACTCGAAATCGACCGCCTCGTTCACCGTCGGGATCGAGTACGAACCGTTGGGCCAGATACCGACCTTCCCCTGGAGGAAGGGTTCCTGCTGTGTCGTCGAATCGCCTGTCGAGGCCCCGGACGGCACCAGCCCGTCTGCGTACAGCCGCTGATAAAGGCCGAACCAGTCCTGGAGCGCATCGCTGTCGATGTCGGCCGTCTGACCGTCGGCGCTGATCGGCATCTCATCGCCCGCGCGTGCGACACCGAAGGAGGTGTAGGCGTTGCAACCTGCGCAGTTCCCGGGGAAGTAGAAGCCGTACGTGTCATCGCCCAGGGCTGTGATCGCCTTTGCTGCTTCGTAGATCTCGTCGTAGGTCGTCGGCGGGTTCTCCGGATCGAGACCTGCCGCGGCGAAGAGGTCCTTGTTGTAGAAGATGAAGCTGGAATCGACCTTGTGCGGCACTGCGTAGGTCTTGCCGTCGAACGTCGATGCCTCGATGTGCGCCGATACGAGATCCTCCCCGAACGGCAGCTCTGCGATCCGGTCGGTGATGTCGAGGTAGACCGACTGCTTCGCGTAGTTCGGGGCGTACACCACGTCAGAGGCCAGGATGTCCGGCAGCGATCCGGCTCCGGCGGCGGCACCGACCTTCTGCTGGAAGCTGTCGGAGGCGACGATCGTCAGCTTGATCTGGGTGTCGTGGGAGTCGTTGTACTCATCGACGAGCGCCTGAGTGTAATCCTGCGTGGACGATCGCGCCCACATCGTCAACTCGTCGGCCTCGCCCGAGCCGCCTGCGGTGGACCCACCGCACGCGGTGAGAACCAGGGCGGTGGTCAGGACGCCAGCACTGCCGAGTATGGCCCTTCGTACTGCAGTCATAATTGCTCCTCATTGAGATGGACCGGCTGTCATGTCAGTCTCAGGGCAACTCTGAGCAACCACCAAACTTTTCTCAGACTTTCTCAATTACGCGCTTGACCTATCCTGATTTAGAGAGAAAACTCGTGCGCAAGGAGGGTACAGGTGACTGAAATTTCTCATCCCACCATCTCAGACGTCGCACGGGAGGCAGAGGTGTCCATCGGGACGGTCTCCAAGGCACTCGGCGGTAGCGGGCGCATGCGCGACGACACGAGAGCACGCGTCGTCGAAGTGGCCAAGCGACTCGGATACACGTCCAGGTCGCCGCGGCGACAGACAAGAGCGTCGCGTTCATACACGATCGGCCTCCTGACGACGGACAGCTTCACGAGGTTCGCGATCCCCATGATGCTGGGCGTGGAGGACGCCCTGAGCGCCGGTCAGATCTCGGTCTTGCTCGCAGACGGCAGGGGCGATCCGATTCGCGAGAACCATCACCTGCAGACCTTCCTCGCCCGCCGCGTGGACGCGATCATCGTCACCGGGCGCCGAGCGGAAGCTCGCGCACCGATCGGCATCCCGACGCGTGTGCCCGTCTGCTACGTGCTGTCCCCCTCGCAGCGTTCAGAGGACCTCTCGATCGTGATCGACGACGAGCAGGGGGCGCGGCTGGCGATCTCCCATCTGCTGTCGCTGGGACGACGACGGATCGCCTATGTATCCGGGCCGCAGAAGCACCTGTCCGCGCGTCTTCGCCACACCGGGATGGTGAAACGACTGCGCGAGGCGGGTATCGAGCAGTCGGAGGACGTCGTGATGTGGGGTGAGTGGAGTGAAGCGTGGGGTCGGCAGGCGGCGAGCATCCTGGCTCGCTCCAGCACCCCCGTCGATGCCGTCTTCTGCGGCAGTGATCAGATCGCCCGGGGAGTCGTGGAGCAGCTTCAACAAGAGTCGATCCGCGTCCCCGAGGATGTCTCGGTCGTCGGCTTCGACAACTGGGACGTCATGGCGATGGCATCGCGTCCGATGCTGACGACGATCGATCCCCGGCTCGATGATCTGGGGCGACTGGCGGCAGAGTCGGTGCTGTCGATTCTCGATGGGAACGAGCTCAGAGGCGCGATCGCGCACGAGTGTGAACTCGTCGTGCGCGAGTCGACAGCCGTCCTGAATGCCGGCAGCCCCGGCGTCGCACGCGCTGACTCGGAGGAGCGTCGATGACGACTGAAACGGACCTGCTCCCCGACGGCTCAGCCGTCGAACGACTCGCCACCGGCGCGACCTGGTCGGAGGGGCCGCTCTGGATCCCCGACGAAAGGGTCCTGCGGTGGAGTGACATCCCGGGTAACCGCATCATGCGGTGGGACGCGGCGACCTCCGCGGTGAGCGTTCATCGCAGCGACGTGGAGTTCACGAACGGCCGGATGCTGGACCGCGACGGCAGCGTCGTGCAGTGCTCGCACGGCCGGCGACGGCTGGAACGGGAACTGCCAGACGGGACAGTCGTCGAGATCGTCGGACGCTGGGGCGTGCACCGGCTGAACTCGCCGAATGACGTGGCACTCGCACCGGACGGCTCGTATTGGTTCACCGACCCCGACTACGGCATCACTCAGCCGCGCGAGGGTCATCCCGGCATCCGCGAGTACGGCGAGTGTCATGTGTTCCGCTGGTCGGATGCCGACGGGCTCACATCCGTGATCGATGACATGGACCGCCCGAACGGGATCGCGTTCTCGCCCGACGGCGGCGTCGTCTACGTCACGGACACCGGGCCGGAGCTGGGCGCGCGGCGCGACCACCGCATCCGCGCGTACGACGTGGACGGAGCGCGGGCGACCAACGGCCGGAGGTTCGCCGCGATCGAGGTCGGTCTGCCCGACGGCATCACGGTGGATGTCGAGGGCCGCGTGTGGTCGTCCGCCGGCGACGGCGTGCACGTCTTCTCTCCGGACGGGACGAAGCTGGCCTTCATCCCCGTCCCCGAGGTGGTCGCGAACGTCTGCTTCGGAGGTCCGGACGGCCGCGATCTCTTCATCACTGCGACCACCAGCCTCTACCGCGTCCGCACAGCGACGAGGGCTGCGCAGTTCTGACGCGGCTCATTCAGACCTGAGAACGGATACGAACGCGGCCTCGAGCGAGCCTGCCACAGCCGTGGATTCTCCGAGATAACCGCTCACCATTGCACCGTCACGCAGCATCATGAGCTGGTTCGCCACTGCTGCGATGTCTCGGACGCCCGCCTGTGCGGCCACCTCGGCGAACACCCCGGTCATCCACTCGCGATGTGCGGCGACCGCCGCACGCACAGGGTCTTCCGGGTCCGCGAACTCGGCTGCCGCGTTGATGAACGCGCACCCTCGGAATCCCGGGGAGCAGCTGGCCGCACCGATGTCCGCAGCGATCGTGCGTGCTCTCGCCAGCGGGTCGCCGCCGCGGGCGGTGCTCTCCAGCCACGCACGCTCTGCGGCTGACTGCTGCTCCAGGTAGGCCACGACGAGGTCGCTCTTGGTGCGGAAGTGGCGATAGAAGGTGACCTTCGTGATGCCGACCTGCTCGATGATCCGGTCGGCGCTGGTCGCTCGGATGCCCTGGCTGTAGAACAGCTCGTTCGCGGCGTCGAGTATCCGCTGTCGCGTGCCCGCACCGGTTGTCATTCGGGCCACGGGGTGGCTGGTGTCCTCGTGCACTTCGGGCTCCGATCCTGATCGAGCTGGTTGCGCCAGCACTGAAAGCAGTCTATGGTTTCTGAGGTAGACGTACTAGTAACTCTACTTCAGTCAACCGAGGAGACATCATGCCCACATCCCTTTACACCGCAGTCGCTACGTCCACCGGTGACGGTCGCGCCGGAGGCCGCGCAACCACCGACGACGGCCTTCTCGACGTGACCCTGGCGATTCCCACTTCCATGGGCGGCCCCGGCGGAGCGACCAACCCGGAGCAGTTGTTCGCGGCCGGCTGGTCGTCGTGCTTCCACTCGGCATTGAAGCTCGTAGCCTCGCGGCGCCAGTTGAAGCTCACCGACTCCACGGTGACTGCTGAGATCGCGGTCGTACCGACCGAAACCGGCGGCTTCACCCTGAGCGCGGCGCTCCGCGTGCACATCGGCGA
This sequence comes from Microbacterium shaanxiense, assembly GCF_054779995.1. Taxonomy (NCBI): domain Bacteria; kingdom Bacillati; phylum Actinomycetota; class Actinomycetes; order Micrococcales; family Microbacteriaceae; genus Microbacterium; species Microbacterium shaanxiense. Next base: position 602,619 of record NZ_BAAGXE010000003.1, read on the forward strand.
CGGAATCGATCCCGAGGTGGCCGAAAGCCTCACCGCTGCGGCGCACGAGGTGTGCCCGTACTCCGCCGCCACCCGCGGCAACATCCCCGTCGAACTCACCACGACCACCGCCTAACGCGGCCCTCCAACGAAAGCAACACACATCATGACTTCGTCAGCAACAACCTCAGCGTCGGCATCCACGTCGACGTTCGGCGCATCACTTCGCCGGCTGTACTTCATCCGCTTCGCCTTCGCCGTGGTCTGGGCCGGCCTGGTGTTCGCGACCGCAACCACGGCAGGCCCGGTTCTGACAGTCCTGCTCGTCGTCTACCCGCTGTTCGATGCGGGCGCAGTGCTCTGGCAACTCCGCGCCAACCCCGACTCGCAGCGCTCGAAGGCCGCGGAATGGGTCAACATCGTCGTCAGCGTCGTCGTCGCGATCGCCCTCGGCGTGGCGTCGACGATCTCCATCGCGGCAGCTCTCGCCGTCTGGGGTGCGTGGGCCATCGGGGCCGGCATCCCGCAGTTGATCGCTGCCATCCGCAACCGTCGCTCTGGTGGCCAGGTGCCGCAGATGCTCAGTGGCGGAATCTCCGTCTTCGCGGGCAGCGGGTTCCTGTTCCAGGGCCTCCAGGGTGCCGACAACATCGCCGGAGTGGCCGGATACGCCACCCTCGGTGCGATCTTCTTCCTGGTCTCGGCCATCCGCCTGAGCATGATCCTTCGGAACAAGGCGTGATGTCGGATCAGCGGAAGAACTTCGACTACGACCTGATCGTCATCGGGGGCGGAGCCGTCGGCGAGAACGTCGCCGACTATGCCAAGAAGCGCGGCGTGAGCGTCGCGATCGTCGAATCGGAACTGGTCGGAGGCGAATGCTCGTACTGGGCATGCATGCCCTCGAAGGCGCTCCTGCGCAGCGGCCATGCGATTCGTGCGGCGCGGCGTCTCGCCGGAGCCCGGGATGCGATCACGGGAACGATCGATGCGTCCGCCGTCCTCGCCAGGCGGACGGCATTCACGGACCATTGGAAGGATGACAGCCAGGTCTCCTGGTTGAATTCCGCCGGAATCGATCTGATCCGCGGCCACGGGCGCATCGTCGGACCAAGCCAGGTTCAGGTCGCCGAGACCATCTACTCGGCGCGCGCTGTCGCGGTGGCGACCGGCTCGGTCCCCGTGCTGCCCCCGATTCCGGGACTCGCAGAAGCTTCACCGTGGGGCACCCGCGAAGCGACATCGACCGACAGCATCCCACCACGTCTCATCATCATCGGAGGAGGGGTCGCCGGTACCGAACTCGCCTTCGCCTTCTCATCGCTGGGGTCGCGCGTCACGATGCTCTCTCGCACGGGCCTCCTCGACCGCGAGGAGCCCTTCGTAGGGGTGCACGTGGCCGCGGCACTGGCGGATGAAGGCGTCGTCGTGCAACTGGGAGTCTCACCGACACTGGTCGTTCGCGATGCCGAAGGCGCTGTCACCGTGACCCTGGAAGATGGCACCGAGTACGAATCCGACGAAGTCCTGGTCGCCACGGGGCGTCGCCCCAGTACTGCTGACGTCGGGCTGGAGACGATCGGTCTCGCGCCCGGCGCACCGCTCGCCGTCGACGACACGATGCTCGTCGAGGGGACGGACTGGCTCTACGCCGTCGGAGACGCGAACGGCCGAGCGCTGCTCACCCACCAGGGGAAGTACCAGGCCCGCGCAGCCGGCGAGGCGATCGCCACCCGCCTGAACGGAGCAACTGTGCGGGACGAGCAGTGGGGTCATCACGTCGCATCAGCCGACCACGCAGCGGTCCCACGCGTGGTGTTCTCCGATCCGGAGGTCGCCGCCGTGGGTCTCACGGAAAGCGCCGCGCGCGAATCGGGCATCCGCCTCCGCACGGTCGAGTACGACTTGGGGTGGGTCGCGGGCGCCAAGCTCCACGCCGATCACTACTCCGGTCGCGCCAAGCTCGTCATCGATGAGGACAGGCAGGTCATCGTCGGAGCCACGTTCGTCGGGCAGGATGTCGCTGAGCTCCTGCATTCGGCGACCATCGCGATCGTAGGGGAGGTCACGATCGCGCGGCTCTGGCATGCCGTTCCCGCCTATCCGACCATCAGCGAGGTGTGGCTCCGCCTCCTCGAGACGTACGGCCGATCCCGCTGATCGCCGTCGAAGCTCGGCTCGATCCGGAACCCAGGACCGAGCCGAGCAAGTCGATCACGTCACGCGGATGAGCGAGCGCTGCCACCCCGACGAGCCGTTGGGCGCGATGGGTGCGCGCTCCTCGATCTGGAGGTCGCCGTCCTTGTTGACGGCACGAACGGCGACGTAGTGCGTGCCGGGCGTCGCATCCCATTCCATGAACCACTGCACCCAGGTGTCGTCGTTGATGGGGGTCGACAGCGTCGCCGGCATCCAGTCGCCCTCATCGATGCGCACCTCCACGCGCTCGATCCCGACCGACTGCGCCCAGGCCACACCCGCGATCGGGATGCGTCCGGCCGGCACTGCCTCGCCGATGCTCGGGGTGTCGAGGCGCGACGAGAACTTGATCGGCGCCTCCGCGCTGTAACCGCGAGGCGTCCAGTACGCCTCGTCCGCGGCGAAGGTGGTGACCTTGAGCTCTGTAAGCCACTTCGTCGCCGACACGTAGCCGTAGAGCCCCGGCACGACCATCCGCACCGGGAAGCCGTGCTCGAGCGGGAGAGGCTCTCCGTTCATGCCGACAGCGAGGATCGCGTCGAGCTCGTCGTCGACGAGCGCGGCGAGCGGAGTGCTCGCGGTGTAGCCGTCGACGCTGCGGGAGAGCACCATGTCCGCTCCGGACTGGACGCCAGCCTTGCGCAGCACATCTCGCAGCGGCACCCCGAGCCACATCGCGTTGCCCACGAGCTCACCGCCGACCTCGTTCGAGACGCATGTCAGGGTGATCGCGTACTCATCCACGCCCATGTCGAGGATGTCCTGGAAGCTCAGCTCGACGCGCTGGTCGACCATGCCGTCGATGACCAGTCGCCACGTCTCCGGATCGATCGTCGGCACGGTCAGCGCCGTGTCGACCCGGTAGAAGTCTGCATTCGGAGTGAACAGCTTGCTGAGGCCAGGAACATCGAGTTCTGCGCCGGCCGGCACCGTCACGGTCGTGCGCGGGGCCGGCAGCTTCAGCGCCTTGCGGATCGTCTCGACGGATGAGACCGCCATGCTCACGGTGCGGGCCGTGATCCCGACGACGACGGCGGATGCTCCGGCGAGAGCCGCGAGCACGAAGAAGCGTCGCCGGTTGAGCTCCTTCGGAGTCGACGGCGCATCGACGGCGGGGTCGACCACCTCCTCATCACGCGCGATGAAGGACGCGCGCCATGCCTGCAACCGCCGCACGAGAAGGATCAGCAGGAAAGATCCGACCACGGTTCCGAGCACCGGCGGAAGGAATGCAAGGGGTGTCACGCCGGCGCGCGTGACGATCGCGGCGGTCGACAGCACACCGGCGATCATCAACGCGATCACTCCGAGCGGTGGGCGCACCAACTGCAGGATGCCGGCGATCGCCGAGGCGATGACCACGGCAAGGCCGAGACCCGCCAGCAGCGCGATCTTGTCGTACTCGCCGAAGGTCGCGATCGCGAACTCCTTGAAGGGTTGCGGCACGATGTCGATCACGAACCCGCCGACGGCGAGGATCGGGCTCGCCGTACGCGCGAAGAGCAGTGCGAACAGCTCTGCGGTGGCGAGGAAGACCGCCCCTGCGATCACTCCAGCGAGCGCCGCCCACGCGATGAATCGTCGGCCATTGCTGCGTTTTGTCACGATCTCCTCCAACTTCACCCGCGAAGGTGCTCCCCCGTTGTTCGGAGCCGGAGCGGAAACGGATCCCTCCCACGACCGACCCCATGCGTCAGATCCTGGTTACGCTGGAAAGCGGAGCGGCACATCCACGGCCGCTCCCAATCTCCGATCGAGAGGACGGCGCGGATGTCACCCCAGGACTTCGACGCGACCACGGAAGCCGACCTGCGCGCGGCCGGCAGCTTGAAGTGGACGATGTTCCCTGACGTGATCGGGGCGTTCGTCGCCGAGATGGACTTCGGTGTCGCACCGGCGGTCAAGGATGCTGTGAGCGGCGCGATGGAACGCGGACTCACCGGCTATCTCCCGCAGCAACTCGCCGACGACCTCTCCCAGGCGACAGCCGACTGGTATGCGGGCTCATACGGCTGGAACGTGCCGGCCGAGCGCGTGCACCACGTTCCGGACGTGATCGCGGCGTTCGAGTTCGCGATCGAGCAGTTCACCAGCCCCGGTGCCGCCGTCATCGTCCCGACGCCCGCCTACATGCCGTTCCTGATGGTCCCGCAGATGCACGGCCGTCGGGTCATCGAAGTACCGAGTGTGGAGATCGACGGCCGTTGGCAGATCGATCACGCCGCCGTGACAGCCGCGTTCGCCGACGGCGGCGAGCTGTTCGTGCTGTGCAACCCGCACAACCCCCTCGGCACCGTCTCCACGCGCGAAGAGCTCGAGCGCGTCGCCGAGACCGTCGCGGCAGCAGGAGGGCGGGTCTTCTCCGACGAGATACACGCCCCGCTCGTCTACTCCCCCGCACGGCACATCCCGTACGCCTCGATCTCGGAGACGGCCGCCGGCCACACGATCACCGCGGCATCCGCCTCCAAGGCCTGGAACCTCGCGGGCCTCAAGTGCGCGCAGATCATCCTCTCCAATGAAGAGGACGCTCGGCTCTGGGAGACGGCCGGCGCCTGGGTCGGCCACGGCACATCGACGATCGGCGCTGTCGCGAACATCGGCGCCTACACCGGTGGCGCCGGCTGGCTGAGGGAGGTCGTCGAGTATCTCGACGGTAACCGCCGCCTGCTCGCCGATCTCGTCGCCGAGCACCTCCCCGGCGTCAGGATGACGACACCGGAGGGCACCTACATCGCGATGCTGGACTTCCGGGCCACCGGACTCACGGGCGATCTCGGCACGTGGTTCCGAGAGAACGCCGGCGTCGCGATGACCGACGGCGCGGCCTGCGGAGTCGCCGCGGTCGGCTTCACGCGTTTCGTGTTCGCGATGCCCCGGCCCCTGATGGAGGAGGCCGTGAGGCGGATCGCCGCGGCTCTGGCAGACCGGACAGCGCCACTGCCAGCCGGTTCGGCGCGCTGACCGGACGGGCAGAGCTGACGGAGAGCGATCCCATGTCGACGAAGCGCTTCCTGAGTCCGATCCCCCTGATCCTCGTCGTCTCCGCGCTCACGGCCTGCACCGCTCCCGCGGACGTCGCGCCGTCCGAGACCGCGACCGCATCCGCGACCCCGACCGCGTCGGAGACGCCGTCATCCTCGCTCGCTGTCTCGGACCTCGACGCCCCGTGGTCAGTGGCCTTCCACGGCACGACCGCGCTGGTGAGCGAGCGCGACTCCGCGCGCATCCTCGAACTCGACGGCGCGGGCGCCGCCCGCGAGGTAGCCGTCATCGGCGGCGTCGCGCCGGCCGGAGAAGGCGGACTCCTCGGCATCGCCGTCCACGATGATCATCTGTACGCGTACTACACAGCGGGTGACGAGAACCGCATCGACCGCTTCGCACTGACCGGAGAGCCCGGCGCGCTCGGCCTCGACGCTCCCGAGCGCGTGTTCGACGGCATCCCCGCAGCACGCAATCACAACGGCGGCCGCATCGCGTTCGGTCCGGACGGCATGCTCTACGCCACGACCGGCGACGCCGGGGACGAACAGAGCGCGCAGAGCCTCGACAGCCCGGGGGGGCAAGATCCTCCGCCTCGCCCCTGACGGGCGCATCCCGCAGGACAACCCTTTCCCGGGTTCGGCCGTCTACAGCCTCGGGCACCGCAATCCCCAGGGCATCGCGTGGGATGCCGACGGCGCCATGTACGCCAGCGAGTTCGGGCAGGACACCTGGGACGAACTCAACGTGATCGAGCCCGGCGGCAACTACGGCTGGCCCGAGGTCGAGGGCATCGCCGACCAGGACGGCTTCATCGATCCGGTGCAGCAGTGGGCGCCGCAGGACGCCAGTCCCAGCGGCATCGTCGTCGCGGGAGACGTCATCCTCATCGCGAACCTCCGCGGCGAGCGCCTCCGAGAGGTTCCCCTGTCCGACCTCGCGGCGTCGACCGAGCATCTGGTCGGCGAACACGGGCGCCTGCGCGACGTCGTGCTCGCCCCCGACGGATCCGTCTGGGCGATGACGAACAACACCGACGGTCGGGGCGCCCCAGCGCCGGATGATGACCGGATCTTCCCGGTCGACCTCGACTGAGCGTTACAGCCAGCCCTTCTTCTTGAAGACGGCGTAGAGACCGAGCCCCATCACGAGCATCGCCCCGACGGCCATCGGGTAGCCGTACGTCCAATGGAGCTCCGGCATGACGGTGAAGTTCATCCCGTAGATCGTGCCGATCAGCGTCGGTGCGAACAGGATCGCCGCCCATCCCGAGATCTTCTTGACCTCCTCGTTCTGACGGATGCTCAGCTCCGTCATCCTTCGCATCTCCTCGTTCTGACGTCGCGCGACGATCGTCGACTCCACGGTGAGAGCGTTGTCGAGCACCGTCCGGAACGTCGTGGCGCGATCCGCGATGCGCAACGTGTGATCGAGCACGTCGCGCAGGTACTGCTGCAGCTCGAGCTCGACCTGATACTTCTCGGATCCGCGCTGCAGCGCCTCGAGCATGCCGGGAAGCGGCTGCGTCGCCCGCTGGAAGTCGATCACCTCACGGGCGAGTTTGTAGATGCGCTCGGTGGCGTCGGCATCCTCGACGAACAGCTGGTTCTCGATCTCGTCGATGTCGTTCTCGAGGCCGGCCAGAACGGGAGCGTACTCGTCGACCACTTCGTCGAGGATCGCGTACAGCACCGCTTCAGGACCGCGCGCGAGCAGCTGCTGATCGTGCTCGAGCCTCGCGCGCACGCGTCCGAGGTCGGGAGACTCGGCATGGCGGATCGTCACGACGAAGTCGGGACCCGCGACGACGTGCACCTCCCCGAACTCGACCTCCTCCACATCGTCCAGATACCGGGCGGGGCGCAGCACCAGGAACAGCACGTCCCCGTAACGCTCGATCTTCGGACGCTGGTGCCCGGCGAGAGCGTCCTCCACCACGAGGGCGTGCAGCCCCAGTTCGTCCGCCACCTCGCGCACCTCGTGCTCGCTAGGACGGTACAGCCCGATCCAGCCCATTCCACCGCGCTCGCGCATGGTCTCGAAGGTCTCGCTCAAGGTGTGCGGGTTCTCCGTACGGACACCGCTCACGTATATCGCGTTGTCGATGATGGCCATCGGGAGACCTCAGTTCTGGATGATGGGCAGGGGCATGGTGCTGGTGTCGAGCAGTTCATTATCGTCCTGCTCGGCGACCAGTTCCTTCGCCTCGGCACGCGTCTCCACCGTCGGGAACGATCCCTTCAGCGGCCGCTTCGCCGTCTCCTTCATCGAGAGCATCGCCACGCCGCCGAGCGCGGCGAAGAACATGATGTAGAACGCCGGCATGTACGTGTTGCCGGTGAGGTCGATCAGAGCCTGGCTGAACAGCGGCGTCGTGCCGCCGAACAACGACACCGCGACGTTGTACGCGATCGCCATCGCCCCGAATCGGGACGCGGTCGGGAACAGTGCGGGAAGAGCGGATGCCGAGATCGCGACGTAGAACGCGACCGGGATCGCCACCATCGCCAGCGCGATGATGACCGCCCATTCCTGACCGATCTGCATCACCGCGAACGCGGGCACCATCAGCACGATCGTCGAGATCACCGCGATGCCGTACACGGGCTTGCGCCCGATGCGGTCGGACAGCCTGCCGATCAGCGGCAGGCACGCGCTCATCACGATCAGCACCGGCACCGTGGCGATCGCCGCCATGAGATTGGACACGCCGACCTCGGTCTCGAGATAGGTCGGCATGTAACTGGTCAGCGCATAGCCGGCGGTGTTGGTCGCAGACACCAGCGCGATGCCGATCAGCACCTCGCGCCAGTGGTGCCGGAAGATGCCGATGACGCCCTGGCGCGCCAGCGGATCGTTCGGGTTCCCCTCGCGCTCCTCCTCCGGTTCGGCTTCGAACGCGGGGGTCTCGGGGATCTTCAGCCGGAACCAGATCGCCACGACGCCGAGCGGGATGGCGATGAGGAACGGGATGCGCCAGCCGTACTCGATCATCGCCCCGGTGCCCGAGATGCCCTCGGTGATCCACGTGACGATCGCGACGGTCGAGGCACCGGCGGCGAAGCCGATGTACGAGCCGACATCGAGGAACGATGACCAGTACCCACGCGAACGGTCGGGGGAGAACTCGGACACGTAGGTGGTCGCGCCCGCGTACTCACCGCCGGTGGAGAAGCCCTGCACCATCTTCAGCAGGTACAGCGGCACGATGGCCCACAGCCCCAGTTGCTCGGACGTCGGCAGCAGTCCGATGAGCCCGGTGGCGATCGCCATCATCGTCATCGTGAAGAACAGCACCTTCTGCCGGCCGATCCTGTCACCGAGCGGCCCGAGCACCAGCCCGCCGAGGGGACGCACGAGGAACGAGATCGCGAACCCGAGCAGGGTCAGCAGCAGGCCGAAGCCGCCGGGGGCGTCGGATGCGAACACCGCGGTCAGCGTGACAGCGAGGTAGCCGTAGATTCCGAAGTCGAACCATTCCATGAAGTTGCCGACCACCGTGCCGGAGATCGCGATGCGCAGCCGCGACCTCTTGACCACGAGCACATCGTCGACTTCGAGCCTTCTGCGGCGGACGATCGGTTTCCTGAGGCGCCGCGAGCGCGCACCGCCATCGGATGCCGCGGCCTGAGGATCGGAGACAGGATTGTCATTGGACATGGGATGATCCCTTCGGTCCGATCCGGTCCGGATCACGGGCTCGCACCCCTGGAACGGATCTCGATGGGTCTCACGATACCCACCGGGCGCACCCGTGCAGCCAGTGTGCGCGGCGTTGTCACCTATTGCCGAATCCTCGCAGTGGGCCCGCAGTGCCACCCTGATCCGTGCAGTCGGCACCTGGGGAGGACGCGCGCATCCGGCGCATCTTCGTAGCGTGGAGACATGATCACAGCAGAAGGCCTCACGAAGAGGTTCGGAGACAAGACCGCAGTGCAGGACGTCTCGTTCACCGTGAAGCCGGGTACCGTCACCGGCTTCCTCGGACCGAACGGCGCCGGCAAATCCACCACGATGCGCATGATCGTGGGCCTCGACAGACCCACCGCCGGCAGGACGTCCGTCAACGGCAAGGAGTACCGGCACCTGCGTGCCCCTCTCACAGAAGTCGGCGTGCTCCTCGACGCCAAGGCCGTGCACACCGGCCGCACCGCCAGGAACCACCTGCGCGCGATGGCGGCGACCCACGGCATCCCCTCATCGCGCGTCGACGAGGTCATCGATCTCGCCGGTATCGGGTCGGTGGCCCGCAAGCGCGCCGGCAAGTTCTCGCTCGGCATGGGCCAGCGTCTCGGCATCGCCTCGGCGCTGCTCGGCGATCCCCACACGCTGATCCTCGATGAGCCCGTCAACGGCCTCGACCCCGAGGGCGTGCGCTGGGTGCGTCAGTTCGTGCGCTTCGCCGCGTCCGAAGGACGAACCGTGCTGCTGTCCAGCCACCTCATGAGCGAGATGGCGCAGACCGCGGATCACGTGATCGTCATGGGCCGCGGTCGAGTGCTGGCGGATGCTCCGCTGGACGAACTCGTCCGTGCTTGGACCGCAACGACGGTCAGGGTCCGGAGCCCGCGGATCGCGGATCTGGCATCCGCCGTCGCTTCCAGCGACGTCGAGATCGTCAGCACGAGCCCCGATTCACTGGACATCGTCGGACTCCCCGCCGCGCGCATCGGCGACATCGCCGCCGATCGCGGCATCCCGTTGCATGAGCTCACCCCGGCGAACGGCTCGCTCGAGGACGCGTATCTCGCACTCACCGGCGAATCGGTCGAGTACCGTTCCGCCGACTACTCCGTGAAGGAACTCGCATGACCACCACAGCCGCCCCCGCCGCACGCCCGCGCGTGGCCTCGACGCACCGCCTCACGTTCGCGCGTGTGCTGCGCAGCGAATGGATCAAGCTCTCGACCCTCCGCTCCACCTGGTGGTCGATCAGCATCGCCGCGCTGTTCACGATCGGCATCGCCGTGCTCGTCGCCGGCGCAGTGAACGTCCCAGGGTTCGAACCGATCCAAGCCGTCGTGACGCCTTTCCAGTTCACGATGCTGCTCGCCGGCATCCTCGGAGCCATCGCCGTGACCGGTGAGTACTCCACCGGGATGATCCGGTCCACATTGGCCGCCGATCCCGTCCGCGGCTCGGTGCTCGCCGCCAAGGCGATCGTCGTGGGCGTGTTCCTCTTCATCTCCTCGCTCGCGATCTTCATCCTCGCCGCGATCGCGGTGATGCCGATCTTCGCATCGAGGGACATCGCGTTCCCTGGAGACGACCTTGCCGGTGCGATCGTGCCGATCCTGGCCGCGTCGTTCTCGATGGCCGTGTTCGCGCTGATCGGCGTGGCCTTCGGGTTCCTGCTGCGCTCCGGCGCCGGTGCGATCGCAGCCACCGTCGGACTCCTGTTCGTCCTCCCCATCATCGCGAGCATCTTCGCGATGCCGGTCGAGGGCTGGGAATGGATCACGGATGTGAGCAACCATCTGCCGATGACCGCCGCACAGAGCGCCATCCTCCCCCAGGACGGCGTGGGTCTGTCCACCGGCGAGGCCTACCTGACGCTCGGCGCATGGGTCGCGGCCGGGATGGCGTCGGCATGGGCGGTCCTCAGGACCCGCGACGCGTGAGAGCGCGACGTCCATCGGCACGCACGTGAGTAGACGACTCCCGCACTCACCGACGCGTAGAGTCGAGGCCGTGTCGACCTCGAGAAGCCGCAGCGCCTCCCTCCGTGAGGAGGAGGAGCTGCGGCTTCCGCGTCCGCCGGGGATCATCCGTCGCTTCTGGGCGCGGCATCCGGTCTTCGCCGACGTGCTCGTCGCATTCATCTGCCTGCTGCTCTCGATCGTCCCGGCATCGAACTTCGCCACATATCGTTCGACGCCTGATGGCGACATGGTGCTCATCGACCCTCCGCCTGTGGTCGCCAGCATCATCATCGGGACGCTCATCCTGTGCGCGTGCGCACTCCTGCTGCGACGACGGCAGTGGCCGCGCGCGGCCTTCGTCGTCGCGTACGTCACAGCGGTCGCGTACCTCTTCCTCCTGGAGCCCGCGGGTGGCCCGCTGCTGCTCGTCACGAGCTACTCCCTTGCGGTCTACCGCTCCTCGCGTGCGGCGTGGAACGGGCTCGCGATCGGCATGGGCTCGCTGAGCCTGATCTCCGTCGCTCTGCAGCTCACCGGCGTGATCTCCCTGCAGACGGCGTTGAACGCCATCTTCGGTCAGCTCACGCTGGCTCTGATCGGCACGCTCATCGGCGTGAACGTCGGGGGCCGCAAGCGCTACCTCGAAGCCGTGATCGACAGATCGCGACAGCTTCTCGTCGAACGCGATCAGCAGGCTCAGCTGGCGGCATCCGCGGAGCGCGCCAGGATCGCGCGCGAGATGCACGACATCGTCTCGCACTCTTTGACCGTGATCGTCGCCCTGTCGGAGGGCGCCGCCGCGACCGAGGACCAGGCACGGGCGAGGGATGCTGCCACGGCGGCGGCGGCGACCGCCCGCGGTGCGCTGACCGAGATGCGTTCGATGCTCGGAGTGCTGCGCGACGGGGCGGGCGACATCCCCCTGGCCCCGATGGAATCCGCCGCTCCGCACGCCACCGTCGCCACGGCGCAGAACGCCGGATACCCCGTCACCCTCACGACCGTCGGCGAGGCGAACGTGTCCGCCACGGTGGACTTCGCGATCGGCCGGATCGTGCAGGAGGGCATCACCAACGCCATGCGTCACGCCCGCGGCGCGACGAGGATCGCGGTGCTCATCGACTACTCCCGCGACCCCGTGCTCATCGAGATCGAGAACGACGGCGTCACCGGTCCGGTCGGCACGACCGGGTTCGGACTCCGCGGTCTCCGCGAGCGCGCCACGCATGTGAACGGCACGATCCACTCCGGACCGGTCGACGACCGGCGCTGGATGCTGCGCGCAGAGCTGCCGGCGGCATCCGGATCGACCACCCCCGACCGAGCAGAGGACGTCAAGTGACCGATCCGATCCGCATCCTCCTCGTCGACGACCAGGACCTCATCCGCGTCGGGTTCCGGCTCGTCCTCGAGGCCGAGTCCGACATGGTCGTCGTCGGTGAGGCCGGCGACGGCGAGGCGGCGATCGGTCGTGCGCGGGAGCTGCGACCCGACGTCGTGCTGATGGACATCCGGATGCCGGGGCTCGACGGCATCGCCGCGACGGAGGCGATCGTCGAGGCGATGCCCGACACCCGGGTGCTCGTGCTCACCACATTCGACCTGGACGAGTACGCCTTCGGCGCGATCCGCGCAGGGGCGAGCGGTTTCCTGCTCAAGGACGCCCAGCGGCACGAGATGACCTCGGCCGTGCGTGCGGTGCACCGCGGGGATGCCGCACTGTCGCCGAGGGTGACGCGTCGGCTGCTGGAGCACCTCGGCCCTCGCCTGCCTGCGGCAGAGGCGGCATCGGATCCCACCGCTGCGCTCACCGACCGCGAACGCGATGTGTTCCGTGCGATCGCCCGCGGGCTCACGAACGCGGAGATCGCTCAGGAGCTGTACCTGAGCGAGTCGACCGTCAAGACGCACGTCGGCCGCGTGCTGATGAAGCTCGAGGCGAGGGACCGGATCCACGCCGTGATCCTCGCGCACCGTTACGGGATGAGTTGACGGCCTCGTTCAGGTCCTCGTCGGCTCCACTCAACGCTCCAGCACAACGGCGAGCCCCTGCCCCACGCCGATGCAGATCGCGACGACGGCGACGCCGCGCCCGCGACGGCGCAGCTCGTGCGCGGCATGGCCGATGATGCGCCCTCCGGACGCGCCGAGAGGGTGCCCGATCGCCAGCGCACCGCCGTGGATGTTGAGCTTCTCGGGGTCGAGGCCCGGCCAGCCGCGCAGGCAGGCGAGGGACTGAGATGCGAAGGCCTCATTCAACTCGACGACGTCGACGTCCGCCCACGTACGCCCGGCGCGCGCGAGCGCCTTGTTCGCGGCTTCGATCGGTGCCGTCGGGAAATCGTCAGGATCCACGCCGTGCGCCCCGCGCCCGGTGATGCGCGCCAACGGCTCGACGTCGAGCGCTCCCTCCGCACCCAACAGCACCGCGGAAGCACCATCGTTGATCGACGACGAGTTCGCGGCGGTCACCGTGCCGTCGGCGGCGAACAACGCGCGCAGGCCGGCGAGCTTCTCCACAGTCGATCCGTCGCGGATGCCCTCGTCACGGGCGAGCTCGGCGCCTTCGACCTGCACGATCTCACCGTCGTACACACCTTCGGCCCACGCCTTGGCGGCCAGGTCGTGCGAGCGCACCGCGAAGGCATCCTGGTCCGCCCGGCTGATGCCCCAGGTCTTCGCAGTCTTCTCGGCAGCCTCGCCGTTGGAGAGGGTCCAGTGCGTCGGCAGCGCCTTGTTCGTCATGCGCCAGCCGATCGCGGTGTTCCACATCGTCTGATTGCCAGTCGCCGGATACAGTTTCGCCGACTTCTCCACCACGAACGGTGCACGGCTCATCGACTCCACACCGCCGGCGAGGATGATCTCGGCATCGCCTGATTCGATGGCCCGCGTTCCTTGGATCACCGCTTCCACGCTCGACGCGCACAGTCGGTTGACTGTCACGCCGGGCACCGTCGTCGGGAACCCCGCCAGCAGCGCCCCCATGCGAGCGACGTTGCGGTTGTCCTCTCCTGCCTGATTCGCATCACCGAAGATCACGTCGTCGATACGCGCGGAATCCAGGCCCGAACGCTTCACGCTCGCACGCATGACGGTCGCAGCGAGATCATCGGGTCGGACGCCGGCGAGCGCACCGCCCGCACGGCCGAAGGGAGTGCGCACGGCGTCGTAGATATGAGTGGTGGTCATATCGACTCGCCCGTCCTCGCGATGTTCGCTCTGCGAACGTGGGTTCGCTCTACGCCCAGCGTATCCCCAACCGTCCGCGGAGCGACAGAAGCGAGCCGTGTACGAGAGGGGACCGCAGCTCCGCCGCGGTCCCCTCCGGTTCACTGCACGGGTTGCCAGTTGTACTCGGGCTCAGGGCCGACCGGCAGCATCACCGGGTTCTTGGCTGAGGAGTTCACGTTCGTGACCTTCGGCCCGATGTAGTTCACGAAGTATCCGGTGACGATCGGAACGGCGAACGCCGCCTCCTGCCAGCGCTCACTCATCTGCTGGTAGACCTTCTCGCGCTCCTCGCCGCCGAGAGTGAGGCTCTCGGCGTACAGCGCCTCCATCTCATCGTCGACGGCGCCGAACGGGTTGTTCATGGATCCGGCGCCCCGGAACGGTCGGTAGGAGTTGGCGACGTCGCCGTTCGAGGCCCAGATGCTCGCCTCGTACTCCTTCGACTCGAGCTTCTCGGCGAATGACGGAATACTCACGGAGTCCACCACGAGATTCACCTCGATGTCGATCTCGGCGAGCGCGCTCGCCACCGCCTGCGCGATCTGCGACTGGTTGTCCTGCAGGCTGCTGTCGACGACCGTCAACGCGAATCCGTCCTCGTACCCCGCCTCGTCCATCAGCTTCTTGGCGCGATCCAGATCGAACTCGAATCCGATGTCGGGGTTGTATCCCTCGAGTCCCTCGACGACGAACTGGTTGCTGGGCGCCATGTACTGGCCACCCAGAGCCGCAACGATCGACTCGCGGTCGATTGCGAGGCCGATGGCTTCTCGCACGCGAGGGTCGGCCAACGCCGGGTTCACCTCGCCGGCGATATCGTGCAGACGCAGCTCCCAGTTGTAGAACGGCGCGGCGGCCACTTCGAGGCCGGCGCCCTCAGCGGCGTCGGCGAACAGCGGCGACCCCAGTCCGAAGTCGATCTGCCCGGTGGATGCCGCGTTGAGCACCGCGTTGGGATCCGAGATGATCTCGACGACCACCTTGTCCCACATCTGCGCATCGGGGTTCCAGTAGTTGGGGTTGTGCGTGTAGACGTACTGCGAATCCGGCACCGATGCGTCGGCGTCGTAGATGTACTGCCCGGCACCGTCCATCTCCTGCAGCAGTGAATCCGGATCAGCGAGCCCGTCCGGCCCGATGATGTTGCCGAACATCACGGTCTGCGTCAACGAGAACGGCGCATCGGCCCAGGGCTGCTCGTAGTTGATGCGCACGGTCAGGTCATCGACGGCCTCGATGCTCGAGATCGTTCCCACACGCGGAATCTGGCCGCCGCCCTTGCCCAGGAAGTACTCCATCGAGGCCTTCACCGCGTTGGCATCCAGCGGCTCGCCGCTGGCGAACTCGAGGCCTTCCCGCAGCGTGAACTCGAATTGGCGGTAGTCGTCGTCGACGAACTCCCACTCGGTGGCGAGCGACGGCTGCAGGCTGCCGTCCGGCGCCTGATAGATGATCGGGTCGTACGCGAGCACCGTGAAGATCGATCCGCTCGCCGTGCCCTGCAGCGCAGGGTCGAGGCTGATGGGCGCTCCACGGAACTGCAGGGTGAGCTCCTCGCCCCGCTCTGCCACGGGCTTGTCATTGCCGGCGTCGCTGTCGGCACTCGTACTCGGCCCGCACGCGGTGAGGCCGGCGATCAGGGCGAAGGATGCGGCGACCGCACCCCACCGCAATCCGCGGCGCTGATCCCAGGTCAGCTTTCTCATACTGTGTCTACTTTCGTGTGATCGTGAATCGGGCGCCGCTCGGGTCGGGCAGTGCCGTTGATCTCATCCATGTACAGACGGACTTCCCGGATGAGACGTTCGGGGATCTCCCTGGTCATGTAGTGGCCCTCGCTCTCGAAGAAGACGGCCTTCGAGTCGCGGACGTTCATGACGCCGCGGAGCGACGATTCGGGAGAGACGATGCCGTCGCGCATGCCGGCGAGCATGAGGGTGGGAACGCTGATCGTGCGCAGCACCGAGGCGAGCTCGTCGTTGGTCTTCGATTCGGGGAACGGCATGCCCTGATTGATCTGCGACTCACCGTCGTCGCGTGCCATCGCGCCGGCGATCGCACCGTCGATCAGCAGGTCGCGCTGGCGTCGCCGCTCGATCTCGTCTTCGTGCAGCCAGCCGCCGAGCTTCTCGAACTGCACCCGCATGGCGTCGACGTCGCCTGCCATGCGAGCGCGGATCGATTCGCGCCGGCCCTCCGACGAATCCGTCACGCCGAACCGGTCGTGGGGCGTGCCCACGACTGACACGAAGGCCTTGAGACGCTCGGGATGGCGGACGGCGATGTACCAGCCGATTCCTGCTCCATGGGATGCTCCGGTGTAGACGAATCGCTCGATGCCCTTCGCGTCGGCGAAAGCGACGACATCGTCTGCCCACTGCGCCAGCCAGCCCTCTTCGGGCACGCTGTCCGGACGCGTGGAACGGCCGAATCCGCGTGCCTGGATCGTGTAGACCTTGTAGTCGGTCGGCGACTCGGAGAGCCGCTCGGGGTAGGCGTCGAGCCCCGAGAACCCCATCGCCATGGACAGGAACACCTCGGAAGCATCATCGGGGCCGTACTCGTCGAACCAGAGTTCGGCGTCAGCGAGTTTCTGAATGGGCATGGAACCTCCTTGCGGGCGTCGGGCCCGTGGTCATCGGATACTGCTGGCGATCGCGTCAGTGCGGGCAGAGAGTCCTTCCTTCTGCCTGGCAGCCGTTCGTCGGGCCTGTGCGACCGGATCCGGAACGGGAGCCGCATCCAGCAGCAGACGCGTGTAATCCTGCTGCGGGTCGCGATAGATCTCCTCAGCGCTCCCCCTCTCGACCACATGTCCCTGCTTGAGCACGATGATGCGGTCAGAGAGATAGTGGACGATCGACAGGTCATGCGAGATGAAGAGGAAGCTCGCCCCGGTCTCTCGTTGAAGATCGGCCATGAGGTTGATCACCTCTGCCTGGATCGAGAGATCGAGCGCACTGGTGGGTTCGTCGCACACGACGAGCTTCGGAGCGAGGATGAGCGCGCGAGCGATCGCGATGCGCTGCTTCTGCCCACCGGAGAACTGCGAGGGGAAGCGATGGGCGGCGTCTTCTGACAACCCGACCCGACGCAGCATCTCGAGCACGCGCTCTCGCACGGCAGCCTTGGGCCCGGGCTCGTGGACCTGCACCGGTTCGGCGATGGAGTACCCGATCGGCTTGGTGGGATCGAGAGAGCTGTGCGGGTCCTGGAAGATCACCTGCACGTCTCTCGCCAGAGCACGACGCTTCGCCCTTGTCATCGTGCCGATCTCAGTGCCGCGATACCGGATGCTGCCCTCGGTCACCGGCGCGAGCCCGATGATCGCCTTGCCGATCGTCGACTTCCCCGACCCCGACTCGCCCACGAGTCCCAGAGTCTCGCCGGGCGCGATGTCGAAGCTGATGTTCTCGACCGCGCGAGTGCGCCGCCGCCCGCGGCGGTACTCCACGGCGAGGTTGTCCACCTCGAGCAGAGGACGCTCCTGCGCGTCGGTCACTTCGTCACCTCCAGCGATTCCTGGGTCTCCTCGCGCGTTGCGCGAGCCTCGTCGATCCGGATGCAGCGTGCCAGGTGATCCTCCTGCGCGGCGATCATCGGGATGCGACCGTCACGGCAGGCTTCGGTCGCCAATGGACAGCGCGGAGCGAAGTGGCAGCCAGTGGGCCACCGACCGGCGGACGGCACCGCGCCGCCGATCGTGGGAAGGGGCGCGCCCTTGGGCGCATCATGCGGGTTCGAGCGCTGAAGCGCCTGACTGTACGGGTGCAACGCATCTTCGAAGGCGCGCTCGACAGTGCTGCTCTCGACGACCTGCCCCGCGTACATCACCACCGCGCGATCACAGATGTCGGCGACCACTCCCCAATCATGGGTCACGAACAGAACGGCCATGCCGAGTCGCTCCTGCAGCGCACGCAGCAGATCGAGGATCTCCGCCTGCACCGTGACGTCGAGGGCTGTCGTGGGCTCGTCGGCGACGAGCAGCTGCGGGCGGCCGGCGAGCGCGATGGCGATCGCTATCCGCTGCGCCATCCCTCCGGACACCTGGTGCGGATACAGCTTCGCGACCTCGCCGGGGTTCGGCAGGCGCACTGCCTCGAGAAGCTCCTGAGCGCGGCGACGCGCGGCCCGCCAGCTGACCCTGTGCTGCGCACGCACGACCTCGGCGATCTGGAAGCCGATGCGGAAGGCCGGATCGAGAGCGACCATCGGCTCCTGCGAGATCATCGCCATCTTGGTGCCTCGAAGCGCCGCGTACTGCCGACGCGAGTACCCGGAGATATCAGCGCCGTCGAACCGGATCTGACCGGAGAGCACCCGGCCACCCTCTGCGAGCAGACCGAGCACGGCCATCGCCGTCACGGTCTTGCCCGACCCGGACTCGCCCACCAGCCCGACCGTCTCGCCGCGCTGAATGTCGAAACTGACCCGGTCGAGCACGACGGTCTCACCGTCGCCCGTACCGAATGCCACCGTGAGATCGCGCACCGACAGCAGCGCGTCCTCATCAACGGGCAGACTGCTGTCCTCATTCGTCCGAACAGCCGTCACCGGCGCGATCGCAGCGGGTCCTGTCGAGGAGCGCCGGCCTGCCGTACGAACCGGACGCTCGATCCGCTCGGCGTTCGCATCGCGGACCGCGTCACCGAGAAGGCCGAACGCGAGCGTCGTCAGAACGATGATTCCCGACGTGGGCACGATCATCCACGTGAAGTACTGGAGCATCGATGAGGCCTCGCCCACCATCCCGCCCCAGGTCGGCGCGGGCGGCTGCGGGCCGAATCCGAGGAATGCGAGACCGGTCTGAACTCCGAGCGCGATTGCGCTGAGCATCGCGGCCTGCACGATGACGACGCCGAGCGTTCGGGGCAGCACATGGCGCACGAGGATTTGTGCGCTGGTCAGCCCGGTCGCTCGTCCGGCGTCGATGTAGAGCTCTTCGCGCACGCCGAGCACGACGCTGCGAATCACGCGCGCTGCGCCCGCGGAGACGAGCACGCCGTAGACGACCATCGCCGCGAACATGCTGTTCTCGAAGATGGCGAGTACCGCCAGCGTCACGATGATCCCCGGGATCGCGAGGCTGATGTCGATGCTCCGCATCACGACCCAGTCGAGCCATCCACCGAAGTAGCCGGCCGCGATGCCGATCGGCACGGCCAGTGCGAGCGCGACGACGAGCGCCTGCGCGACTCCCAGCAGAGACTCCTGCCCTCCGTAGAGCAGGCGACTGTAGATGTCGCGCCCCAGTGCGTCCGTACCGAGCCAGTGCTCGGCCGAAGGCATCAGCCGCACCGCACCCAGATCCTGGTAGAGCGGGTCGTGCGTCGCGAGCACCGGCGCCAGCACTGATGCGGCGATGACCATCAACAGGAACAGGATGGATGCTGCGCCCAAGGGCTTGCGCAGCACGTCCAGGAGAAGACTACGGCGACTGCTCTCAATGACACGGGGTGACCCTTGACGAGTCATCATGAAGTCCTCACCTTCGGGTTGAGCACGCCGTAGAGCACGTCGACGACGAGGCTGATGACCACGGCGACGAGTGTGAACAGCACACCGACACCGAGGAGGACGGGGAGGTCATGGTTGAGGGTGACCTGGGTCGCGAGGGTTCCGAGCCCCGGGAGCACGAACACGTTCTCGATGAACACCGTTCCGGTCAACGCGGAGATGGCGCCGATGCCGAGTATCGTCACGGCCGGGATCGCCGCGTTCTTCAGAACATGCCGAAGAACGATCGAGGTCTCGCCGACTCCGTTGGCTCGCAGGAAGCGCACGTAGTCCTTGCCCAGTGCCTCTTTGGCCGAATCGCGCATCTGCTTGGCGACCAGGGTGGTTCCACCCAGGCTGAGTGCCACGACGGGGAGAACCAGCGCCCAGAGCCAGGGCCCGAACCCCTGCTCGATGGGCGCGTATCCCGTCGCAGGGAAGATCCGCACTGTGACCGCGAAGACCGAGACGAGAAGGATGGCGATGGCGAAGCTCGGCACCGCCAGCCCGAACAGCGAGACGGAGTCCAGGATTCGGCCCACCACACCGCCTCGAAGCGCGCTGAGCAGTCCGAGGCAGATCCCGATCGCAGCGATCACGAGTGTCGACAGCAGCGCGAGCGAAGCCGTCACCGGGAACCGTCCCGCAAGGATGCTCACCACCGATTCTCCGCTGTAGATCGAGGTCCCCAGGTCTCCGCGCACGGCGCTCAGCGCCCAGTTCAGGTACTGCTGGTACCACGGCAGGTTCAGACCGAGCTGCTCCCGCAGTGCGGCGATCGCCTCCGGCGTCGCCGTCTCCCCGAGGATCGCTCTGGCCTGATCGCCTGGCACCAGGGAGGCGAGCATGAACATGATCACCGAGACGACGATGATCATCGGGATCACGAGCACGAGACGCCGTACCAGCATCGGGATCACGAATCAGCCTCCTTGCCGAGTTGCCGTGCTCACCGCTTCGAGCACATGTATCAAGTAACTAGATACTATCGAGCGCGCTGAGTCAAGACATCACGAGAAGATTCGTGCGGACGGACAGCACCGGGCAGGTCAGTTGCGCCGCGACACTGTGGAGATCGGGCTCCCGAGACCATCCGCGGCAAGACGCAGAAGTCGCATGAAGTCCGCACGCTCGCCCGGTGCCATCGCGCTGCACATCTGATCCTCCAGCGCGTTGGCATGCGCCTCGCAGGCGTCGACGATCCGTCGGCCCTCTGGGGTGAGCTCGATGAGAAGGACTCGTCCATGATCGTCAGATGGCCGGCGCGAGACGAGCTCCTGCGCGAGGAGGCTCTTCACGATCTGGTTCCCGCCCTGCGCCGTGACGGCCGTCCAGCGCGAGATCTCGGCACTGGACAGTCCCGGCATCCTCTTGAGCACGAACAGCACGGTGTATTCGGCGTCACTGATGCCGTACTGCTGGAACTGCTCGGTCAGTTGCGCCTGATAGGTCCGGGCGACATGACGCAGGACGTGCCTGAGTGTCGGATCAGGACTGACAGAAGGGGACGCGAGCAGCCGACGGGACATACAGCGATCAAAGCACAGCCGCGCCCACCACCCCTCCTTGTGCCGGCGACTCTCATCCCACTAATATCAAGTAACTTGATTTAAGGATCCACATGAGCACACGCATCGTCGCGGTCGGCGACATCGTCCTTCAGTTCGACGACCCCGACTCGTACTTCACCGCCAGCGCGCCCGTCACCCGGAACGCGCACGTCGCGATCGGGCAGATCGAGGTGCCGCACACCACGGAGCAGGCGGTGACGGCGCTGACCGTTCCGGCGCCTCCGGCCAGACCGGAAGACCTCGAGGCGATGTCCCGCGCCGGTTACGACATCGCGACGATCGCAGGAAACCACGCCTTCGATCTCGGTGAGCGCGGGGTGCTCGACACGATCGCCGCCGCGCAGTCGTACGGCATGGTCACGACCGGGACGGGCGCGAACCTCACGGCCGCCATGCAACCCGCGATCGTCGAGCGGGACGGCATCCGCGTCGGCGTGCTGAGCTTCAACTGCGTCGGACCCCGCGAATCATGGGCCACCAGCAGGAAGGCCGGAGCGGCGTTCGTCAAGGTGCTCACCCACTACGACCTCGACGACCTCAACCCGGGAAATCCGCCGCAGATCTACACCTTCGCCGACCGCACATCGCTGCGCCAGATGACGGATGCCGTCACCGCGCTCGCGGCGGACGTCGATGTCGTGGTCGTCGCCCTGCACAAGGGCTACGGTCACACTCCGGCGCGCATCGACGACTACGAGTACGAGATCGCTCACGCTGCGATCGACGCGGGCGCTGATGCCGTCGTCGGGCACCATTCGCACATCATGCGTGGCGTCGAGATGTACCGCGGCAGACCGATCTTCCACGGTCTCGGGAACTTCGTCACCGTCACCGACGCGCTCACCCCTGCCGAGGACAATGACTCCGAAGAGCTGAAGGCCTGGGCCAAGCGTCGCGTGGAACTGTACGGATTCGCCCCGGACCCGAAGATGCCCGGATACCCGTTCCATCCCGAGAGCCGCAACACCGCGATCGCCGTGCTCGACGTCGACGGCGGCGAGGTCCGCGCCGGGGTCATCCCGTGCTGGATCGATGACAGCGCCGCTCCGGTGCCGCTGGGCGAAGGCGATCGTGATTCGGTGCTCGCGTACATCGAGGACATCTCACGCCGCGCGGGCCTGGACACCCGCTTCACGTGGGACGGGGACGTCGTTCGGCTGTCCTGAGGACGCCGTCTCCGCGGTCATACCGCGCGTTCCGGACGCTCTCCTCGCACTCTCCACCACACCCATCCCGCGGCGAGGAGGGCTGCCAGTCCTCCGATCGCCAGGGCGATGCGCCCGGAGCTGATGTCGATGATCCAGCCGAGCAGCAGCGCGCCGAACGGCACGACACCGTAGTTGCCGATGTTCATGAGCGACATCATTCGGCCGATGTCCGAGGGCGGCACCGACATCTGCGCGGTGGCATTGAGCACGCTGCTGTAGAAGCCGAGACCGAGCCCCAGCACCGGCGCCGCGATCAAGAACCACATCAGCGACGGCGCCGCGGCGTTGATGAGCACGGTGGCGCCGAAGCCCACGAGCGCCACCGCGACCATGATCGGCCGCAGTCGGACGATCGAGGCTGCAGCGACTCCACCGACGATGCCCCCGACGGCGTTGAGCGCGTGCGCCATGCCGGTTGCGGTGCCGTCGCCGCCGAAATCCATGGTCACGACAGAGGTCAACGTCACCATGAAGTTCATCGCGAGCACGGCGATGAAGATATTCGTGAGCAGGAGCGTGACGATCGCACGGTTGCGCAGGAGCCGCATCATCGGCAACGGCTGTGTCGCTCCGCTCACCCGCCGGAGGTGGAACCGTTCGGTCCGGATCAACGCGAGCATTCCGAACACGAGCAGGAATGAGCCCGCGTTGACGATCATTCCCGGAACGGCTCCGAACGCCTGGAAGAGGATTCCGGCGAGGCCGGGACCGATCGAGCGCGACACGGCCACTGCCACCGTGCTCAGCGCGACTCCCCTCGAGAAGACACGAGGCCCCAGCAGTTCGAAGATGATGGTCTGAGCGGCGACCCGTTCGAATGCCTGAGCGCTTCCCAGCGCCGCGACGATCCCGTACAGAGCGGGAAGCGACGGATCAGGCGACGCCACGATCATCGCGAGAACACCCACGAGGATGGCGGAGACCAATGACGTCGCCATCAGGACGGTGCGCGGTCGGAACCGGTCGGCTATCCGACCGGCGGGCAGGCTCAGCAGCAGCATCGGCAGGAACTGCGCGATCGTGACACCGCTCAGCGCCCGCGCGCTCCCGGTGAGGTCGAGCACGACGAGCGAGAGCGCGAGGTTCTGGAACCAGGTGCCGGTCAGCGACAGGGTCTGGCCGGCGAAGTACAGCGAATAGTTCCGTTCACGAAACGGCTCGAGGACTCCGCTGAAGCCCACCTGTCAGTCCCGCGCCGGCACGCGTTCGCGGAGGAACTCCTCGATGCGCTCCGGGATGCGGGCGCTGCCGCTCGAACGGGAGTCCGCGTTGTTCGCCCGGATCTCCAGAACCGGTATGCCCTCCGCCTCGAGAGCCTCGGAGATGAACCCCGCACCCGGCGTGTCGTCCGCGACCAGGTGCACGACACCGTTGACCCCGTGTGCGAGCGCCTCTTTCACGTACCATTCGGCCGACCACGGCGGCACGTAGAGCTGATCCGTGAAACCGACGAATCGGGCGGCAAGGGCGCGCACAGGGTCTTCCCCGTATCGCGGGTAGCCGTCCGCCGCGATCGCCAGATACATCGACCAGACGAACACGGCCCCGTACTCCTCGTGGAAACGGCGATACATGTCGAGGTCGGACCACAGGCCGCGACCGACCCACATGAGCCGGCGCTTCTCGTCCGCGCACACCGCGACGCCGTCGTCGATGCGACGCGCGACCTCGTCGTGCAGCGCCCGCGCAGTATCCACAGCCCACTGCGTCCCCCGATGCCACTGCGGCACCATCACGGCGGGCATCGTGTCGTTCACCAGCACCGGCGTCGGCCGCGCAGCGGCGATCAGGTCGCGCGTGCGCCGATTCCACTCGGCCTGCTCGTTTCCGAGATCCATGATCCTCGCGAGCCGATCGCGGTCGAGGCTGCGACCCGTGCGCTCGCTCAGCCAGGCGATGAGCTCCTCGATCTCCACCTGCAGCAGGTCGAGCCGATCACCTCCGAAGGCGTCCTCCCAATCGCGGGGGACCTTCTCCCACCAGGAGGATGGCACCGGATCGGCACCGGTGCGTGAGAGCAGGAAGGTCTCTGTGCCTTCGCGCTCGCCCCACAGCTCGAAGATCTTCTGCGTGACGTCGCCGCTGCGCTCCGCGATCGCGAACGCAGGATCCGGCAGCCCGCCCCACGCTCGCTGCTCGACGGGCAGGTCCTGCGCGCCGAGGGGTATGGCGTCGTACTGCTGACTGAAGTCCGGAAGCCCGAGGGCGGCAAGGTGCTCCAGGCTCGAGGGACCGAGGCGCTTGGCGGAGATGATCGACGCCCACCACTGGTTGACGACGTAGGGGATGCCCATCGCCCGCAGCACCTCGTGCGGTGCATCCGCGTTCACGAGCGCGATCGGCTCGCCCTCCTGCGCTCGCCGCACCGTCTCGGCGAACCACGCCTTCTGGTGTCGCGTGGCTGCCGCCGCGGCAGCGAGTCTGTCCTCGGTCATCGGCGCGATCCGTCCTTCTCCTGGAGTGCGGTCACAGCATCCCGCGAGGCCGAGAGAGCTCCATCCGCCGAGATCTGCACGCGCGCCGCGAACGGCACCCGCAGCTCAGCGAGAGCATCCCGCATGGCGGGCAGCTCCCATGCGGGCGCATCATCCAGGTCCCGTGCGAGCGCGATCACCGCAGTGCTTCCCGTGTCCGCCACGCGTCGACGCAGCGCTCCGACGCGTTCGGCTGTGGAGCCTCGGGCAGCCGAGGGCGGGCGGGACGCGTGCAGTGAGGCGAGCCCGACGAGAACATCCGCCTCCGACTCGCCCGTGCTGCAGCCCGCGAACCAGCCGCCGTCTCCCGCATCGTGGTCCTCGGCGACGACGATCGCCCCGTCGCGTTCCAGCTCCTGATAGACGCTGGAGTCCGGGTGACCGCTACCAGTGACGAAGAGACGATCACCCTGCCCGACCGGCGTGCTCGCGGCATCTATGACCTCGACGGCGGCCTCCGGTGTGAACGACGCCGCAGCGCGGTAGGCGTTCAGCGCGGACGTGCCGGCACAGCGTCCCTGTGCACGTCGCTCACGCATGCGTTCGAGGGCATCAGACACGCTCTGCTCGACGTCACCCGCACGACGAAGCTCGTCGACCCCGATGTCGGCGTCGGTCACGCGTCTGCAGAAGTCGACGAGCCGGGTGTACTGGGCGACGACGAACGCCTGCTTCGCTGCGCCCTGCCCACGCGGGGCATCGAGCAGCTGCACGGGGATCGGGACCTCTCCCCTCGCGGCGAGCACCCTCAGCACGTAGAACATCCGAAGGTTCGCCTGCGAATCATTGCAGATCACGAGCCCGGCGAGATCATCGTGCTCGCCGGCGAGGATGCTGTCGAGGATCCTGCCCGCCACTGCATCGACCGCGCCGAGTAGCTCGGACGCGCGCGGCGACACCGCACCCGACCATGCACCGAACAGGCGCTCGGGCGACGCGCCGGCGGCGAGCACGATCTGCCGTGGCAGATCCGCTCCGACCACACCGATTTGGCGGCGGTCCCGCACAGCCTCCGTCACAGCACCCGGTTCTGGCGTAGTTGCGCGATGCGCTCGGCGTCGTAGCCGAGTTGCCGCAGGATCGCGTCGGTGTGCTCGCCGAGTCCGGGCGCCGGCGTCGTCAGATCCGTACGGCTCTGGGAGAAGAGCACGGGGATGCCGGATCCGAACAGTCCGTCGAAGTGCCCGAACTTCGGATGGACGAGCGGTACCACCTCGCCGCGACTCGTCACCTGGGGGTCGCGCACCGCCTCAGCGGTCGTGCGCACCTCGGCGGCGGGAGCGCCGTTGCTCTCCAGCGCCGCCAGAGCCTCTGCGACCGTGTGCTCGGCGGCCCAGCCCGCGATGAGTCCGTGCAGCCGGTCGGCGTTGGCCACTCGTGCGTCGCGAGAGCCGAAGTCCTCCCCGGAGAGCAGGCTCTCGCGGCCGATCGCTCGAAGCACTCCCGCGGCGAACTGGTCGGTCGGGGCGCAGATGGCGAACCATCCGTCGGACGCACGGAAGTTGCCGAACGGCGCGAGCCGGGGCACATAAGCGCCGGTGCGCAGCGGGAATCCCACCGACTCCAACGCGTCGAAGGGCTCGCAGGCGACGAGCGAAGTCAGCGCACCGAGCATCGAGACGTCGACGTGCTGGCCCTCGCCGGTGCGCTCGGCGTGCATGAGGGCGCTCAGGGTGCCGATCACGCTGAACAGCGGCGCCACGAGGTCTCCCACCGGAAGGCCGAACCGCACGGGCGGGTCACCCGGTTCCCCGGCGGTCATCATCACGCCGCTGAGCGCCTGGATGATCGTGTCCATCGCCTTGCGGTCACCGTGGTCGCCGGTGGCACCGAAGCCGCTGATCGACGTGTAGACCAGACGCGGGTTGAGATCACGGATCGCGCCGTAGTCGATTCCCAGCCGTTTGGTGACACCGGAGCTGTAGTTCTCCACCACGACATCCGCGTCACGGATCAGATCGAACAGCACCTCGCGGCTGTCGGGCTGCTTCAGATCGAGTGTGATCGACTCCTTGCCGCGCCCGCGGAGCATCATCGACACGGACATGTCGTCGGACGACTTGCGCTTCAGGCTCAGGCCGTCGGCGGTGACGTACGGAGAGTTGTTGCGCGAGGAGTCTCCCCCGCGAGTGGGGTTCTCGACCTTGATGACCCGAGCGCCCAGTCCGGCGAGCAGAAGGGTGGCATAGGGCCCCGCGAGGGCCGTCGTGAGATCGATGACGGTCTTACCCGCAAGTGGTCCGGTGCTCATAGCTGCTCCTCGTTGATGTGAATGGGGTTGTCAGTCGCAGACATCAGTCCGCGACTTCGTTCTGCGATCTCCCCGACCGGGTGAGGAACGTCCGCAACCGCTCGGATCGCGGGTCTGTGAAGAAGTCCTCTGACGGACGGTCTTCGACGACCCGCCCGTCCGCCATGAAGACGCACCGGTCAGCGACCTCGCGTGCGAAGGCGACCTCATGCGTGACGACCACCATCGTGTGACCGGCCGCGGCGAGCGTCTTCATGGTCTGCAGCACCTCGTCGACGAGTTCCGGATCGAGCGCGCTCGTCGGCTCGTCGAAGAGCAGGATCCGTGGCCTGACCGCGACGGCGCGCGCGATGGCGACACGCTGCTGCTGACCGCCGGACAGGTGCCGCGGATAGGCGTGCGCCTTGTCGGCAAGACCGATGCGCTCGAGCAGTTCGAGCGCACGCCGTCTGGCTTCGCCCGCGGAGACCCCGTGCACCCGCATCGGAGCCTCCGTGATGTTGCGGAGCACCGTCCAGTGCGGAAACAGGTTGAACTGCTGGAAGACCATGCTCATCCGACGGCGCTGACGCCTGCGCCCCGCGTCGGCGAGCGGACGCAGGTGCCCACGGAGCTCCTCGAAGCCCAGCAGGTCGCCTTCGAATGACATCGAGCCGCCGTCGATCGACTCCAACTGGTCGATGCAGCGCACGAGTGTCGACTTCCCCGAACCGGAGGGACCGAGGATCGCGACGACCTCCCCCTCGTAGACGTCCAGGCTCGCGCCGTCCAGGGCCACCTGATCGCCGAAGCGCTTGCGCACCTGGGAGACCCGCAGCAGCGGTGATCCGTCTGCCATTCTCGGCTGAACGATCAGACCGGACGATTCCATGGTCACGATTGACGCTCCTTCGCTCGGGCGGTGCGTTTGACGGCGATGCGCGTGGTGCCGCGGCCGAAGTGATCCTCGACACGACGCTGGATCACCGTGAGCACGGTGACGACGACGAGGTACCAGATCACCGCGACGATGAGCATCGGGACCACCTCGTAGGTGCGGTTGTAGATGACCTGGACCGCGTGCAGCAGGTCGCCCATGGCGATCACACTCACCAGGGATGTGCCCTTCAGGAGAGCGATGACCTGCGATCCGGTCGGCGGGATGATCACGCGCATCGCCTGCGGGAGGATGATGCGCGTGAACGTGTGCCATCGGCTGAATCCCATGGCGGATGCCGCGTCCCGCTGCCCTTGATCCACGGACAGGATGCCGGCACGGATGATCTCCGCCATGTACGCGGCCTCGTGCAGGGAGAGTCCGATGATCGCCGCCGTGATCGGCGTGATGAGGTCGTTCGTCGACCAGCTGAACAACTCGGGACCGAACGGGACCCCGACCGAGATGCGCGGGAGCAGGTAGGCGAGGTTGTACCAGAAGATGAGCTGCACGAGCGGGGGGATGCCGCGGAACAGACCGACGAAGCCCATCGACGCCATCCGTACCGGCCAGAAGTCGCTGAGCTGGCCGGCGGCCAGGAAGGTGCCGAGCACCGAGCCCAGCACCATCCCGATCGCGGTCAGCATCAAGCTCATCCCGAGCCCGACCAGAACGCTGCCGTTGAAGAGGTACTCGGCGACGACCGGCCACTCGAAGCGCTCGTTGCTGATGAGGAACCACAGCAGTGCGAGCACGACGGAGGCAAGCAGAAGGCCGCCGATGATCCGCAGCGGTCGGACGCGCGGGCGCGCATGCTCGACGTCGATCACCGCCGTGGGCTCTGCAGAGTGGGTCGTCATGATTGTCTCCGTCGTCGTCATTCGGCGGTCATCGGGTTGAGCACTGGTTCCTCGACGGCGACGTCGGTGAGGTTCCACTCGGTCATGATCCGCTCGTACTCACCGTTGTCGAAGATCGCCTCGAACGCGGCGAGCAGGGGCTCGGCCATGTCGCTCCCCTTGGGCACGAAGAAGGCGAGCTGATCGACGCCGGCGCCCTGGTCTGCGGACTGCACGAGGTACTCGTACCGGCCGGGATCGGTCGCCTGCAGGTCGATCGCCGCCGTCTGCGTCGTCCCCGCGTAGTCTGCACGGTCGGAGTTGACCGCGAGGAAGGTCGCGTTGGTGTCATCGAGCCCGATGAACTCGGGCAGTTCGAGCCCCTCTGCGACGCACCACTCTCCGTAGCGCTCCAGCTGGCTCTCGGTGACGGAGCCGCCCACGCCGGCCACGCGAGCGCCGCAGAGGGCCTCGGGGTCGGCCAGTTCGTCCTCGCGCTCGGACAGGTACACATACGAGGTGATGGTCGTCATCCAGACGACGGCGTCGAAGTCCTTCTCGCGCTCTGGCGTGGTGCGCAGCGGACCGTTGAACCCGTCGTAGCGGCCGGAGAGCATCCCGGTCAGGATCGCCTCCATGCCTGAGACGGACTTGATCTCGAACGGGACTCCGAGCTGCTCGGACAGCGCCGCCTGGAGCTCTGGGTCGATCCCGGTGATCTCGCCGCCCTCCTCGACGGTGCGGTACGGCGGGTGCGTGTCGCCGGCGATGCTGATGACACCGGCATCCTTGATCTTCTGCGGGAGCTGGTCGTACAGAGGGGCGTCGGTGTTGACCCCTCCGCTGTTGCCGGAGTCCCCACCGGCGTCGTCGTCAGTCGAGCCGGTGCTGCAGGAGGCGAGCGCGAACACCGCGACTCCCGCGATCAGGGCTGCGCCCAAGCGGTTGAGTTTCATGATGATCTCCACATCGTTGTGAACAGACAGGTCGTTGGTGCGAGATGAAAAGTATCATGCCGAATGATATTCCTCAACCAGCCGCAAGCTCCCGATCGCCCGGCTCCGAGGAGCATGTAGTGTCGGACGATGTGGACGAGATCACACGGGACCCGCGCGGCGAACCCGCGACGGCACGCCTGAACTACAGCGCATATCGCCTCGGTCGCGCGTTCAACCGCTTCGCCGAGAACTGCGCGCTCTCCCACGGTGTGACACTTTCGCAGCTGTTCGTGCTGCAGGTCCTCGGCGAGGGTCTGCCACTGTCCAACGCGCAGCTCGCGCGCCGCGTCTTCGTCAGTTCGCAGGCTGCGCACACGGTCTCCAACGAACTCATCGAGATGGGGCTGGTGGAGCGCGGCGACCACCCGACCAATCGGCGCGTGCGGCTGGTCCGGCTGACCGAACACGGCTGGGAGGTTCTGGAGGCGTGCCACGCGGAGCTGCGCACGCACGAGGACCGGCTCACTGCGGAACTCGGAGATGAGCTCGGCGGATCTCTCGCCGAGGTGCTCGACCACTCCGCGCAGGTACTCGCCGGAGGCTACTTCGGTGACGACGAGGCCGAAGCCGAGGCCATCGGCAGGAGGACGAACGACATCCGTCCCCGGCACATCCCCTCGCGACTCGCAGCCGCACGCCTCCGCGCCGACCGTGCGTCGCATTCCGATTCCGAGTCCTGACCTCGCACCCGCCTCTCCCGCACCCTTCGGGCGGAGCGCCGGTTGACGACCGCGTGGCGAAGCTGTTAGCTTTCGGGGCAGAATGTCATCCTGATTGACTTTATGCTTCGAAGGAGAAGCCGTGACCCCTACGATCGCGCCGCCGGCACGCACCCGAGGACTCGGACCCGGTCTGCGAAAGTCCCTGGTGGCGCTGACGATCGGAGCCGTCGGAATCGGGACGCTCACGGCCGGCGCACACGACTCGGCCGCGTTCAGTTCCGAGGCGGTGAACGGCGCGCTCAGCACCGCCGGCGCGCCCACGACTCCCGGGATGCCGAAGGGCGCGCCCGCCGCGGCGACAGCGGACGAGCCGGAACTCCCGGATGCCCTCGCCTGGGACTTCTCCGAGGAGTTCCCCCGAACTTCGGGGACGAGCCGTCTCGTCGACGGCGCTCTCCTCTGGGCCGACTGGCTCTACGACGACACCGGAGCGGGTGACTACACCTACACCGCCGCTGAGGCGGCGTCGAACGGCGCCGACATCTTCCGGGCGGGCGTCGCGGCAGACGAGCACAGCACGTACTGGCGCGTCGATTGGAACACGCTCGTCGATGCCGACGTGCCGATCGCCGCGTGGACTTTCGACACCGACTCGGATGTCGCGACAGGCGTGGCCGAATGGCCGGCGGAAGCCCGTGCGACCTCGCCGGGAATCGACTCCGCACTCGTGGTGTCCTCCCGAGGCGCATGGGTGCTCGATCTGACGACCGGCGCGAGCAATGACGTCGAATCCGTCGGTGGCACCGTCACGGTGGACACGGACGCGAGAGCGTTCGTCGTGAAGGTGCCCCGCAGCATCCTTCCCGTCGACGGGCTCTGGAACGTCCGGCTGGCAGCAGGCGTCGCCGATTCCGCCGGCACCGGCTTCGCCGCTCCCCCCGAGAGCGCCGAAGGAACCCGCGTGTACAACGCTGCGTTCCGCGATATGGCGGATGAGCCGCCCGTGGTGGACGGCAACGCGGACGCATCGAGCCAGTGGAACAACGGACGGCAGACACAGCACCTCGCCGTGGGCGATGTGAGCGAGTTCGCCATCGCAGTGGATTGGGCGGATCTGCTCGACGACGTCACCACACCCGAGGCCATGCCCACCGGATACTCGACACGCTGGTTCGTGTCTTCGGTCGAGATCGCCCAGGGGTTCGCCGAAGGTGCCCGCAGAAGCCCCGGTCCGGCCGTGTTGCCGGCTACTTTCTGGGGGCGCGTGCAGCCCTACACGGTGTACGTGCCAGAGGGGTACGCTCCCGGCACGTCCGCGCCGCTGACGATCCTGCTGCACG
This sequence comes from Microbacterium shaanxiense, assembly GCF_054779995.1. Lineage (NCBI taxonomy): Bacteria > Bacillati > Actinomycetota > Actinomycetes > Micrococcales > Microbacteriaceae > Microbacterium > Microbacterium shaanxiense. Next base: position 634,416 of record NZ_BAAGXE010000003.1, read on the forward strand.
GGGGCAACTCCAACCACAACGGGTTCATCGGCGACCGGAAGGACGACGTCTACGTCCCGATGTGCGAGGAGCGAGGCTCGATCTGCGTCACACCTCTGGGCCGAGGACTCTCGTCGTGGTACATCAACCACGCCGAACTCGACGTCTGGGAGGTGTGGAACCGCGTCGCCGCCGCATACTCGCTGGACAGCGAGCGCACGGTCATCGGCGGATTCTCGATGGGCGGCGTTGGCGCCACGCACTTTCTCACCAATCACCCTGATCTGTTCGCGGGCGCAGCGATCGTCTCGGGCGCCGGCTACTACAACACCGCGGAGCAGCGGGACCGCGAGGGCGCGGAGTTGCGAGTCGAGAACCTGGGCAGCGTGCGCACCTACATGGAGTCGGGCAGCGAGGACATCGCTCTGGCCAACACGGAGAAATGGGACCGCACCGCCGAGGACGCCGGCATCCCTTACCGCGCCCACTACTACGAGGGCGCCGATCATGGGATGCTCGGCGCGTGGCTCGGCTGGAGTGATGCGGCCGCGTACCTCGGCGACACGCCCGCGCGCATCACCGATCCCGGTGCGATCACGTTCCGATGGGAGCCGGGCGACGAACGCGAGGATCTCGGCATGCCGGTGGACGGCGTGTACTGGATCAGCGGCCTCGAACCACGAGATGACGCTGCGCGCTGGAGCAGAGTCACCGCGACCTCGCACGCGCTGCGGACGACGACCTTCGAGCCCGTCCTCACCGATGAGGTGCAGGTGATCGATGAGCGCCAGGTGCGCGTGCGGGACCAGCAGCTGAACGCCGCGGCATCTCTCACGCCCTACAACGAAGTGGCACTGGAAGCGGAGAACTCGCGGTCGATGACCGTCGACCTGGATGCCGCGGGACTCGATGCGACGACCACCGGATCAGTGCGCATGCACTCGGACGGCGAGATCGCGCTGGAGCTGACCCGTTCGGGCGCGCGCGAGAGCCTCATCCTCCCGACGGGAGACCACCGGATCGCGAGTCCGCCGGCTCCTGGTTCGGTCAGCGCATTCGCCGCAGGAAAGACCCTGCACATCCGCTGGACCCCCAGTAACGCCGACCTGCCGGTGACCTATACCGTGCGCGCGCCGTCCGGGGAGGTGCTGTGCGAGACCGCCGATCAGCGTTGCCTCATCGTCGATCACGCGGGCACCACTGCCGAGGCGGTCACCGTGACGGCGTCGAACATCGTCGGCACCTCCGCCGGCATCGAAGCGGAGGTGACGCGTCGAGGCCGATGAGCCGCGCACGGGCAGCATTTATTTCATGAATCTCTGACGGGCGTCATAAAACTCTTGACAGTTCGACCGAACTCGCACACGATGGGCATTGTTAGCACGTCGATGTGCGTACCGTGGTGCTCCCCCTCCGGGGAGTGCGCTCTCCCCGAAGAGAGCATGCGGGCTGCGGGCGTCGACGCCCACCCACGAGAGGCCCACCATGAAGAAGAGTCTTGCCACGATCGGCCTTCTGGCCGTGGCCGCCCTTGCCCTTTCCGGCTGCACCGATTCCGCCGCAGACCCTGCCGCGGAGCCGAGCGACTCGGGTGCGCCCGAGGAGGTCACGAAGATCCGCGTCGCCGCACTGCCGATCGCCGAGACCGGAGCGCTGTGGGCCGCCATCGATGAGGGAATCTTCGCCGAACACGGACTCGAGGTCGAGGTGGTGCCGGCTCAGGGCGGCGCACAGGCGATCCCCGCACTGCTCAGCGGCGACATCCAGTTCGCGATCGGACAGCCGTTCGGACCCATCCGCGCCGACCTGCAGGACCTCGGTGTCGCGATCATCGGCGACTACGCCGACAGTCGGGCCGAAGGCGACGATGTGAACGCGGTCGTCGCCCTCGGCGACTCCGGCATCGCGAGCCCGAAGGACCTCAGCGGCAAGAAGGTGTCGGTGAACAGCCTCGGCGCCGCCGGTGACCTCACCATCCGCGCCGCCATCGACGCCGATGGCGGCGACTCGTCCACCGTCGAGTTCATCGAGGTCGCGTTCCCCGATGTCAAGGCGCAGCTCGACGCAGGCACCATCGACGCCGGCTGGGCGCCCGACCCGTTCCGCGGCATGATCGTCGGCGAGGGCGGGGTGTCGGTCGTCGCCCCGTACCAGGCGACGATCCCCGGCCTCTCCGTGCTGACGAACATCACCACTCAGGACCTCATCGACAACGATCCCGATCTCGTCGCGGACTACTCTGCGGCGATGACGGAAGCACTGGACTTCGCCTCGGCCAACGAGGACGCCGTCTACGCGGCGATCGCAGAGGGGCTCGACATCCCGCTCGAGGCCGCGCAGGGGATCACCCTTCCCACCTTCACGTTCGAGATGGACGTCGACAGCATCAAGACGCTCGCCGATCTCGCCGTGAAGTACGAGTACATCGAGAAGCTGCCGGACTTCGATCGCCTGATCCAGCAGCAGTGATCACGGCATGACGACGGCGACTTCTTCACGGCGGCTCTCCGGCCACCGACGGCGCCAGCGCATCGGTGCGCTCCGCCGCGTGCTGCTCGGCGCACTCGGGGTCGTCGTGTTCCTCGCGGTGTGGCAGCTGCTCTCGACGTTGAGGATCCTCAACCCCGAGCAGCTGCCCTCCGCGACGGACACCTTCGCCCAGCTCGGCGTCCTCCTGCGCGACCTGGAGTTCTGGCGCAACATCGGCCGCACCATGACGGCATGGGCCATCGGCCTGGTCATCGCCGCCATCCTCGGCACAGCCCTGGGGGCGACCATCGGGATGGTCCCGGTGCTGCGGCGCGCCACCCACACCGTGGTGGAGTTCCTCAGGCCGATCCCGTCCGTCGCGCTGATCCCGCTCGCGATCCTCGTCTACGGGCTCCAGCTCCCGGCCGCGCTGATCATCATCGTGTACGCCAGCTTCTGGCAGGTGTTCGTGCAGGTGCTCTACGGCGTCGCGGACATCGACACCGTGGCGCGCGACACGGCGCGCAGCTTCGGCCTCACCCGGGCGTCGCAGCTGCGCAATCTCGTCCTGCCGACCGCTCTGCCCTACCTGATGACGGGGCTGCGGCTCGCGGCCGCGGTCGCCCTCATCCTCGCCGTCACGGCGGAGATGACGATCGGCAACCCCGGCCTCGGACGGCAGCTGACCGTGGCATCCGGGATCGGCAACATCACCACCGTCTACGCCATCGTGATCGTGACGGGCGTGCTCGGCCTCCTGATCAACATCGGCTTCCGGGCGATCGAGCGCCGCACGCTGTCGTGGCACCAGTCCGTGAGAGGAGATGACGCATCATGACGCTGTACACCAGCACGGTCCGCACACCGGCGCCGAAGTCGCGTCTGTGGGCGAAGGCGGGAGAGAACACGCTCTACGCCGTCGCACTCCCCCTCGTTCTCCTCCTCATCTGGGGCGTGGCCGCGACGATCGCACCGGCCAAGTTCTTCCCCGCTCCGCAGACCATCGCCGTGGCGTTCTCCGACACCTGGATCGGGGCCGCATTCGTCGACGACGTGCTTCCGAGCCTCGCCAGACTCGCGGTGGCCATCGTCATCGCTGTGATCGCGGGCGTCGTCGCGGGAACCCTCATCGGACTCACACGCTGGCTGCGCGAACTGCTCGAGCCGCTCCTGGAGTTCTTCCGTGCGATTCCGCCTCCGGTGCTCATCCCCGTCTTCGTCGCCTTCCTCGGCGTGACCGATGCGATGCAGATCCTCGTGATCGCGTTCGGTGCGATCTGGCCCGTGCTGCTGAACACGATCGAGGGCGTGCGCGCGACCGACTCGGTGATGACGGAGACGGCCAGGTCGTACTCGCTCACCCGCTCCCAGCGGCTGTTCGCGCTCGTGCTGCCCGCGGCGAGTCCGCGGATCATGGCCGGCGTGCGACAGACGCTGTCGGTCGCCCTGATCATGATGGTGATCTCGGAGCTGTTCTACTCGTCGTCCGGGCTGGGCTATCAGATCAAGTACTTCCAGCAGAACTACCTCATCGCCGAGATGTGGAGTGGCATCCTGCTGTTGGGGCTCATCGGCGTACTGCTCGCAGTGGTGTTCGGTTTCATCGAGCGTAGGGTGCTGCGTTGGTACCACGGAATCAAGGAGGTCGAGCGTGCCTGAGACGCTTCTGCAGGTGGACAGCCTGAACAAGGTCTACGAATCGGCCACTGGCCGGGTCGAGGCGATCGGCGACATCAGCTTCACGATGAATCGCGGCGAGCTCGTGTGCATCGTCGGCCCGTCCGGGTGCGGCAAGACGACGCTGCTGAAGTGCATCGCCGGTCTCCTGCGCCCCACGGCGGGCGACGTCCAGCTGGACGGCAGGCGCGTCACCTCTCCACCGGAGAAGATGGCCCTCGTCTTCCAGGAGTACGGGCGCAGCCTCTACCCGTGGCTGACCGTGCGCGGCAATGTCGAGCTGCCGCTCAAGCACAGGAAGCTCTCCAAGGACGAGCGCGCCCAGCTGGTGGATGACGCCCTGCTGGCGGTCGGGCTCGACCACGCCGCCAAGAGCTACCCCTGGCAGTTGTCCGGCGGAATGCAGCAGCGCGTCGCGATCGCGCGCGCAGTCGCGTACCAGCCCGAGGTGCTCATCATGGACGAGCCCTTCGCCGCTGTCGATGCCCAGACCCGCGCCGACCTCGAGGATCTGGTGCGCAGGCTGCACTCCGAGCGCGGGATGTCGATCCTGTTCGTCACGCACGACATCGACGAGTCGGTGTATCTCGGCGAGCGTGTGATCGTGCTGTCGAAGTCGCCGACCTGGGTGCAGGAGGATCTCACGATCGATCTGGCGCCCGAACGGGATCAGATCACGACCAGGGCCCTCCCCCGCTTCACCGAGCTGCGCACGCATGTGTACGAGCAGATCCAGCGGGCGAAGCGCGGCGAAGCCGTGCGCGCGAGCGCATGACTGCGCCCACAGGCGCCGCAGGCGACGGCACGGCCGAGAGCGAGCCGACGCGCAGTCGGCAGCCGAAACGACTGGTCCTGTCGTTCCTGGGCGAGTTCATGGCGCAGAGAGAGGATGCACCGGTGCGCACCGGTGTGTTCCTCGAGGTGCTGCACGGGGCGGGTGTCGCAGCGCCCGCTGCCCGGGCGACATTGGATCGTCTGGTGCGCGGTGGCGTCCTGACCCGCGAGCGGCACGGTCGACATCTCGAGTTCTCCCTGACACCTGCCGGACGCAAGATCCTCGGCGAGGCGACGGATCGTGTCCGCGGCCCCTCGCCCTTCCACCCGAACGGAGACGGCTGGACTCTCGTGACCTTCTCGCTGCCCGAAGAGCTGCGCACCCTGCGCGGACGCTTGCGTTCCACGCTCACGTGGCATGGCTTCGCGCCGCTGCGTGACGGCTTGTGGCTGGCATCCGGGCGTCCGGCGCTGGCGAGCGCGATCGAGCCGTTGCGGGACGAACTCCCCGACGGCGCCGTCATGGCGTTCCACGCTCAGGAACTCGACGGATTCCCGATCGCGTCGAGCGTGCGCGACGCCTGGGACATCGACGGGATACGCGAGGCGCACCACGCGTTCATCGCGACATGGCGCGATGTCAGGGTGGACGACTCGTCATCCGCGATCGTCATGCGCACGATGCTCGTCGCCGACTGGCTCGAACTGCTGCGCACCGACCCGCGGCTGCCTCCGGAGTTCATGGATGCGCAGTGGCCGGCGCCGGAGTCGTTCGCTCTGTACCGTCGGCTTCGCGCCGAGCTCGCCCCCCGATCGGAGGCGGAGTTCGCCGCGCTGACCGCCCAGCCGGCGGCGGTCGGCATCTAGCGCTCCTCGCGAGAGTTCGCGCACACGGTCACTCCAGGGTGAACCTGCCGCGCAGATCGGCCTTTCGCACCTTGCCGCTCGCCGTGCGCGGCAGTTCGTCGACGAAACGCACTCCACGCGGGATCTTGTACTTGGCGATGCGCCCGGCGAGATGCGCGAGCACGTCATCTGCCGCGATCTCGGAGCGGGCGACGGCGATCGCCAGCGGCACCTCGCCCCATCGCTCGTCCGGTACGCCGATCACTGCCACGGACTCGATCTCCGTCCGTTCCATGATGAGCTGTTCGATCTCGGCGGGATAGATGTTCTCACCACCCGAGATGATCATGTCCTTCACCCTGTCGCTGATGGTGAGATAGCCCTGCTCGTCGAGGAAGCCGATGTCACCGGAGCGCAGCCATTCACCGTGGTGCGCGTCGCGTGTGGCATCCGGGCGCAGCCAGTACTCCTTCATGACGTTCGGACCGCTGATCTCGATCTCTCCCGCATCCCCCGCCGGCAGCACCTCCCCTTCCGGCGAGACGATGCGCACGTCGGTGAAGAAGTGCGCGATGCCGGACGAGCCGACGTGCTCCCTGGCCTTGCGGTACGGGAGCGAGGTCGCACCCGGTGACGTCTCGGTCATCCCGTAACCGGATGAGAAGCTCAGTCCTCTCTTCTCGTAGGCCTCGATGACCCGCAGTGGAACGCTGGAACCACCGCAGGTGAGCCTCCGCAGCGTCGAGAGGTCGGCTGCGTCCCAGTCCGGATGCTCGGCGAGCATCTGGAATGTCGTCGGCACCCCGGACAGACTCGTGATCCCGTGCTCCTGCACGGCGGAGAGCACGGCCCCTGGGTCGACCTTCTCCTGCACCACGAGCGTGCCGCCTTTGAGCAGCGTCGGCAGCGCGCCCATGCCCAAGGAGGCGACATGGAACATCGGTGCGATGAGGAGGGTGCGCTCCTCGGACGTGAGGTCGTAGTCGACGAGGACGTTCATCGAGTTCCAGGTGAAGTTCCCGTGCGTGAGCACGGCCCCCTTCGGGCGCCCGGTGGTCCCCGAGGTGTAGAGGATCATGGCCGGGTCGTCGAGGACGACCTCGGCGATGGGCGGCGTGGTGGATGCTGCGGCCACGACGTCATCGAAGCTCTCGACCGCCGGCACCTCGGCCGGACCATCGACGATGATGCGCCGCTCGATCGCACTCGACCATGCGGCAGCGCGCGCGACGTCGCGGAGCTCCTCATGGGTGATCAGCAGACGCGCGCCGCAGTCGTCGATCATGTACTCGAGTTCGCGCGGTGCGAGACGGGTGTTCAACGGGACGAAGATCGCCCCGAGCAGACCGCAGGCGAAGAACGAGGTGAGGAAATCGGGGTGATTGTTCCCCAGGTATGCCACCCGGTCGCCCTTGGCGACGCCGCGCTCCGCCAGCGCACTGGCGAACCGGTCGATCCGGTCGGCGAGTTCCTCGTAGCGGTAGGCGCGATCGCCCTGGATCACCGCGATATCGCCTTCGGATTTCACGCGACGGCGTGCGATCCAGCTGCCCAGTCCTTGATTCTTCATCCTCAGCCTCTTTGCGATTGGATGCCGGTCCGAGTTCGGATCAGGCGTAGAAGCGGTAGATCCCGCGAGCCACGACGGCTGGCTTCGCGGCGCCCTCGATCTCGATGGTCTGGTCGACGGCGAGCTGATAGCCGCCCTTGACCTCCGTCACCTCGGCGATGACGGCGTTCATGCGCACGCGGGACCCCACGGCGACCGGTGAGACGAACCGCACCTTGTCGAGCCCGTAGTTGACCCGGGTGGTGACGCCCTCCGGCTCGAACAGCTCGCTCCAGAACTTCGTCGCCAGCGACAGGGTCAGGAATCCGTGCGCGATCGGTGCGCCGAAGGGTCCGCCCGCGGCGCGCTCGGGATCGACGTGGATCCACTGGTGATCATCGGCCGCATCGGCGAAGGTGTCGATGCGGTCCTGGGTGACCTCGAGCCACTCGGAGAAGCCGAGGTCGGTACCGGCAGCACTCGCGAGGTCGGCATAGGCGACGGTGGTGGTCATGATGATGTCCCTTTCGTGGTTCGATCGAGGCCGAGCAGCCGCACGGCGTTGTCCTTGTAGATGCGCGAGCGCACCTCTGGTTTGAAACGGTCGGTCGCCTCGGCATCCCGTATCCAGCGATCGGGTGTCAGCAACGGATAGTCGGAGCCGAACAGCACCCGGTCCTTGAGGTAGGAGTTCGCCGCACGCACGAGGGAGTCCGGGAAGTACTTCGGGCTCCACCCCGACAGGTCTATCCAGGTGTTGTGCTTGTGCGTCGCGACCGACAGCGCCTCGTCCTGCCAGGGCACCGAAGGATGAGCCATGATGATCTGCAGTTCAGGATGCTCGGCGGCGACGTCGTCGAGCAGCATCGGGTTCGACAGCGCGAGACGCATTCCGCGTCCGCCGGGCAGCCCGGCGCCGATACCAGTCTGGCCGGTGTGGAACAGCGCGACCATGCCGGCACCCTGCAGCACCTCGTACAGCGGGAAGTGCGCCGGATCACTCGGGTCGAACCCCTGCACGGTGGGATGGAACTTGAAGCCCCGCACGCCGCTGTCCTCGATGAGCCGGCGGGCGCGGTCCACGGCATCCGTCCGGTTCGGGTCCACAGACCCGAACGGGATCAGCACGTCATTGTGGCGCGCGGCACCCTCGGCGATGTCCGCACTCGAGATCGGTGAGTGACCGAGTCCTGTCTCGGCATCGACGGTGAACACCACTGCCGCCATCCGCCGCTCTCTGTAATACGCGGCGATCGAGTCGAGATCGGGCCTGGTCGCATCGGCGGCGAAGTACTTCGACGCCGCAGCCACGAGGTCGTCGGGAAGCGACGCATGCCCGTGACCGTCGATCTCGACGTGCACGTGGACGTCGATGGCCCCGAGGGTGTCGAGGTCGAGGTTCGGCTCGTAACGGGTCATCGTCTCAGCGCTGCAGCTCTTCCGGCAGCGCGGGGAAACGTTCGCCGACCGACTGCTGCCGTGTTCCGATGACGTCGTCGAACCGCTCGACCAGGGCGGCGTGCGTCCAACCGCCGTCCTGGTACTCGGTGACGACGGCCTCGGGGTGCGACCACAACTGGATGCGGTCGCCGCCGACGCCGATCGCCTGGCCGGTGACGGATGCCGCGGCATCCGAAGCCAGATACGAGATGAGCCCGGCGACATCGGCGGAGGTGCCGAAGCCGAGGTCGTGCCGGAAGAACGCCGGCATCGCCTCGCCCTTCTCGTCGGCCTCGACCGCGGCGGCGAAGTACGGCACGGTGGCGGTCATGGCGGTGGCCGCCACGGGGATGACGGCGTTGGCCGTGATGCCGGCCTTCTTGAGCTCCATCGCCCAGGTGCGCACCATCCCGACGATCCCGGCCTTGGCAGCCGCGTAGTTCGTCTGACCGAAGTTGCCGCGCTGACCGGTCGGCGAACCGATGCAGATGATGCGGCCGGCGATCTCGTTCGCACGCATATAGGTGGCGGCCTCGCGGACGCAGGTGAACGTTCCGCGCAGGTGCACGTTGATGACGGTGTCGAAGTCGTCGTCGCTCATCTTCCAGAGCACCGTGTCGCGCAGCACCCCGGCGTTCGTGACGAGGATGTCGAGTCGCCCGTACGTGTCGACGGCGGTCTGGACGAGCGTCTTCGCGGTCTCGGTCGGACCGACCGGCGCCACGACGGCGACGGCCTTGCCGCCTTCGGCCTCGATCGCCGCCACGGCTTCTGCTGCGGCATCCTCCGATACGTCGTTGATGACGACGGAGGCGCCCTGACGCGCGAGTTCCTGGGCATAGGCGAGCCCGAGTCCGCGGCCGGACCCCGTGACGATGGCGACTTTGCCGTCCAGTGACATGACACTCCTTCGTTCGTGTGTTCTCAGTTTACTTGAGAATTTCAATTATTGGTAGCATCACCGTACCGTAGGATGGACACATGACGAATCCCGCGGCGCAGCCCCAGGGCAGCCACGCGCTGATCGACGACATGAGCTTCCTGCTCGCCCGTGCGAGCGCGCTCTCCAACGCCGCAGGCAATGCGGCCCTCGCCGAGTTCGGCCTCAAGGTGCGTTCCTACTCGGTGCTCGAGCTGGCCGCGGTCGGCCGGCGCCCGTCGCAGCGCGAGATCGCGGAGTTCCTCCGGCTCGACCCGAGTCAGGTGGTCGCTCTCGTCGACGAACTGCAGAGGGCGAAGCTCGTCGAACGCGAACCCGACCAGCGCGACCGTCGTGCGAACGTGATCGTCGCCACTGCCCTCGGCCTCGAGACTCTCGAGAAGGCGCGGCAGAAGGTTCGCGCGAGCACACTCATACTGCACAGCGAACTCACCGAGAGCGAACGCGTCACGCTCGCCGATCTGCTGCGCAAGACGGCGTTCCCCGGCGGCCAGTCGCGCTGAGCACGAGACGCGGCTGACCTGTCGGCGAATCGACGGCACTCCTAGAGCGGGTACTGACCCGGTTCCCGTCGAAGAGTGATCCATCGGGTCTCGGTGAAGGCATCGATGTTCGCCTGCGCGCCGCCGTGACGAGACCCCGTGCCCGACGCGCCCACACCGCCGAACGGACTGTTGGCCTCATCGTTCACGGTCTGGTCATTGATGTGCACGATGCCGGTCGGAATACGCTGTGCCATCGCGAGAGCCGCCATAGTGTCGCGGCTCACGATACCCAGCGACAGCCCGTACTCTGTGGCGGCAGCCAACTCGACAGCTTCGTCGTCCGTCGCATAGGACACCACTGATGCCACAGGGCCGAACACCTCGTCGCAGTACGCCGCTGCATCGCGCGACGGGTTCGCGAGCACCGTCGGACGGTAGAAGAGTCCCTCATACGTGCCCCCGGCGGCAAGCGTCGCGCCTTCGGCGACAGCACCCTGAACCATGCTGTGAACGCGGTCACGCTGTACCTGATCGATGAGGGGTCCCAGATGCACCTGCCCCGCAGCGGGGTCGCCCACCACCATCGAATCGGCCTTCGCCGAGAGTTTCGACACGTACTCGTCGAACAACGACGCGTGAACGATGTGCCGGCCCACCGTCATGCAGATCTGCCCCTGATGCAGGAACGCACCCCACGTCGCGAGATTCACAGCCTGATCGACGTCGGCATCTTCTCGGATCACGAACGCCGAGTTGCCGCCCAGTTCGAGATGCGCGCGTTTCAGGTGTCGTCCGGCGAGTTCGCCGACGATGCGACCCGCACGGGTCGAGCCGGTGAAGGCGATCACCCGGACGTTCGGATCGGTGACGAGCGCCTCACCGACGTCGGCCCCACCGGGGACGAGCTGTAGAAGCCCCGCCGGCAGACCGGCCTCTTCGAAGATCCGCACCATCGACACGCCGCCGGTGATCACCGTACGGGGGTCTGGTTTGAGCAGCACCGCATTGCCGAGAGCGAGAGCGGGGGCGACCGCACGAATGCCCAGGATGAGCGGCACGTTGAACGGTGAGATGACAGCCACGACGCCGGCCGGGATCTGCTGGGCGAGCGACAGCCGCGGCTCCTCGCTGGAGAGGATCGAGCCCAGCGGAGCCGACGGCAGCGCGGAGGCCTCGTAGCATTCTGCCGCTGTGACGTGCAGCGCGAAGCCCGCCAGCGGCGGGATGGCACCCACCTCGCGGATGTTCCAGCCCATGATCTCGTCGGCGTGCTGCTCCCATAACTGGGCGGCCCGACGCAGTACCGCCGCGCGTGCGGGATGCGGAGTCGCCGCCCAGTCGCGCTGGGCTTTCGCGGCCGACGCGGCCGCGCGCGCGACATCGTCCGCGCCGGCGACGCCGACGGAGGCGAGTGCCTCGCCGGTCGCCGGCTCGATCGAGTCGATCGCGCCGCCGGAGCCGACGACCCATTCGCCGTCGATGTAGATCTTTCCGCCGAACACGCTCTCGGAGATGAGGGGCTCGGCCTTTTCGGTCACGGTGGACATCCGGTGGTCCTTTCGTTGCTGCTGGGTCTCAGGCGCCGGTTCGGGAGAGTCGGCGGGCCCGTCGGCCTGGACCGCTTTCGGCCCACCCCTTGCGGATGACGCGCACGGCGTCTGCAGCGACCTCCAGCCCATCCTGGAACGGCGAGCGCCAGATCGACAGCATGTCCGCCACGCCGCCCGCCAGCAGCGGACGGGAGAACGCCTCTACTCCGATGCGGCCACCGTAGCCGTCGTCGAGCGCCGCCGCAACGACGCCCGGAATGTCGAGCGCCCCGGTGCTGAGCAAGCCGCGACCCGACTGGCCGAGCTCGAGGTAGCGCAGGTGCGGCAGCGCGTGACGGATCGCCTCGTCCATGTCGGCCTCCTCGATCGCCATGTGGAACGTGTCGAGATGGATGCCGAGATTGTCCGATCCGCTCATGGCGACGTATTCCACCGCCTGCGCCGCGGTGTTGATCGCAGATTCCTCGTAGCGGTTCAGGACCTCGAAGGTGAGCTGCACGCCGCGGTCCGCGGCATAGTCGGCCACCGCGCCGACCTCCCTGGCACTCCACTCGAGCGCCTCGCGCATCGGCGCGCGAGTGGGGCGGCCGAACAGGCCGTACGGCACACCGTTCAGCTGATCGGCGCCGATTCGGACTGCGAAGTCGACCGATGCTCTGAGCGCCGCGGCTCCCGCCGCCCGTTCGGCCGCGTCCTGCGAGGACACATCCGCACCCGGTCCCTGTCCACACATCGTGATCGGCGCGATGCCGGCCTCGACGAACACCGCGCCCAGTGCCGCAGCGTCTGTCGCCCCCTCGTCCATCGGTGCGAGCACGGCCCTGCGGTACCCCATCTCGCGCAGGCCGCCGAGGATCGGGGCGAGGCCGGCACGATCCGCGTCGCCGGTGATGACCGACAGGTGGCAGGAGAGATCGAGGTCCATGGCGATCCTCAGAACACCGGCAGGTCGAGGCGCTGCTTGAACGACGAATAGCCGTCGTCGACGTGCACGACCGTGCCGTTGATGACGTTCGCCTCGTCGGAGGCGAGGAACGCGACGACGTCGGCGATCTCGGACGGCTCGGTCATCTTGTTGCGCATCTGCTCGGCCGCGAAGGTGGCCTTCAGGTCGTCGCTGAACTGGTTGATGATCGCCGTGCCGACACGGCCGGGAGTGATCGCCACGGCGCGGATGCCGAACTGCGCGAGCTCGTACGCGGCCGAACGCGTGAACGAGATGACCGCCGCCTTGGCGGCGCTGTAGGTGAACGACAGCTCGGCCGCCTGCTCACCGTAAATGGACGACGTGCTGATGATCACGCCGGGGGTGCCCTGATCGCGGAATTGGCGTCCCGCCGCGAGGATGCCGTAGTAGACGCCATCCTGATCGACGCGGATCATCGGCTCGTAGTCGACGGCCGGATTGTGCTCGAGCAGCGGCTTCCCGCCGGCGATGCCCGCGTTGTTGAAGATCACATCGAGCTTTCCGAACACCTCCACCGCCTTGGCGACCATCGCCTCGACCTCGGTGAACACCGACACGTCGACCTGGCAGGCAGCCGTTGCGCCGTCGAAGCCGGAGGCCGCGATCTCATCTGACGCCTGCTGCGCCCGCTCGAGAGAGATGTCCGCGATCAGGACCTTCGCGCCCTCGCGGACGAACTTCTCGACGGTCGCGCGACCGATTCCGCTGGCGCCGCCGGTGATGATGGCGACTTTGCCTTCGAGCCTCATGATGTTTTCTCCTTCGTGATGGTCTGCCGGCGGAGTGCGTACCCCGCCGGCAGAGGTGGATGGATCCGTGTCAGAACCCGGTGTGCGAGAGGGCGAGGGCCCCGCCGTCGACGGCCAGGACCGTGCCCGTGATGAACGACGATGCCGGCGAGACGAGGAAGAGCATGGGCCCTTGGACTTCCGCCATCGTCCCCATCCGCGCCAGCGGAATGGTCTGCGCCCACACCGCTTCCGCCTCGGGAGCGATCTCGACCTTGCCGTCGCCGATGCGCGTGCCCTTGAACGGGCCGGGTGCGATCGCGTTCACCCGGATGTCGCGCGGCGCGAGCTCGAGAGCCAGCTGGCGGACGAGGTTGAGAACCCCAGCCTTCGTGGTGACGTAGCCGTACGAGACCATCGGATCCGTCCGCAGGCCGGCCGTCGAAGCGGTGACGAGAATCCGCCCACCGGATTCGAGCACGCGCGAGGCCGCCCTGAGCGTCTCGAATGTCCCGGTGAGGTTGGTCGCGAGGACCGCGTCCCACTCGTCGTCCGTGTAGTCCGCGATACGGCCCTCACCGAGGTAGCTCGCGCCACCTGCGATTCCCGCATTCGCGACGACGACGGTCGGGCGACCGATCTCGGCCGTGATCCGCTGGAACACGGCATCGAGAGCGCCGCGCTCGGCGATGTCGATGGCGTACCCGTGCGCTCTGCCGCCTGCGGATACGATCCCCGCAGCCGCATCGACAACGCGATCCTCGCTCCGTCCGAGTATGACGACGGTGGCGCCGGCAGCCGCATAGACCTCCGCGGCCGCCTGCCCGATGCCGCTCGAGGCGCCCGTCACCACGACGATGTCTGTGCTCAAGTCGAACAGCGCCGACAGGTCGGCTGAGGTACTGGTGCTCATCGTCACGGTCCGATCAGAGCGTCGGCTCGTACGTCGCGACGTTGCTGCGGTCGATCAGCTCCCCGTCCAGCGGGATGTAGTTCTCATCAGGCAGCTTCGCCGAGTCCCGGTACTCGTTCATGAAGCCGATCATCTGGTCGACGACTTTGATCCAGTCCTGCGCGACGGATGCGTACATCGGGCCGTCCTTGGCGATCTCGACCGCGGTCTCGCCGAGGGCATCGACTCCGGTGACGAAGATGTCGTCGCGGCCCGCCTCCGTGATGGCACGTGCGGCGCCGAGCGCCGCGTCATCCCATCCGACCCAGACGCCGTCCAGCCCATCCGGGTTCGCCTGCAGGTAATCGGTCACGAAGTTCAGCGCTTCGGTACGACCGGTTCCCGGGTCGAGGGCCTGCTTCATGTCGCCGCCGGCGATGTTCGCTCCTGCTTCCTCGAGCTTGTCCATGGCCAGGTTCGACCTGGCCTGGATGCCGACGTGCGGGTCGTGCCCGATCACCATGACGTTCTTCCCCTCGAGGCCGCCCATGGCCTCCTCGAGTGCGCCGACAGTGAGGTCCGCCGTGACCTCCTGACTGAAGGTGATGTCCACGACGAAGTCGTCGTTGGGCTCCACGCCGCCGTCGATCGAGAAGATCGGGATGCCGGCTTCCTTCGCCGCCTGGACGAGAGGCGCTATCTGACGCGGGTCGGGGAAACCGGCGAGGATGGCATCCGCGCCCTGCTGGATCGCGGTCTGGACATCGCTGTTGATCTTGTCGTAGTCGAAGGCGCTCGTGTAGAGCGTCACGTCCCAGTTCTCCTGTTCGTTGCCCTCCTTCACGAAGGCATCCAGCGTCAGCTTTCCACCAGGCGTGGCGTAGCCCGCGGTGAACGCCGCGACCGTGAAGACGCCGTCGTCTCCGAGGCCGTCTGTCTTGCCCTCGGCGCTCGTGCCGCCGCTCTGGGCTCCAGTGGTCACCGAGCATCCGGCGAGAGCCACCACGGCGGCCATGGCCACAACGGCGGCGGCGCGTCGTCCTGTCGTCTTTGCAATACGCATGAGCGAACTCCTTTGTCGTGTTTCATACAGTGATTGGCGAGATGCCGGGAGGGTGCCCGGCCGGGAGGGCCTGTCCTGGCATCTGCCCGGACAGACGGGACTGAGCTAGGCGTTCTTCTGCTTGAGCCCGGACAGCAGCACGGCGGCGATGATGATCAGGCCGATGAGCACCTGCTGGATGTAGGTGTTGACCCCGACGATGTTGAGGCCGTTCTGGACGACGCCGATGATGGCGACGCCCACGATCGTTCCGCCGATGTTCGCCTGTCCCGACCGCAGCAGCGTCATGCCGAGGAACACCGCGGCGACCGCGAACATCATCAAATCGTTCGCACTCGAGGAACCGGCGCTGCCGAGACGGCTGACCAGCACGATGCCGCCCAGACCCGAGAGGAAGCCCGCGACGACGAAGGCGAGGAAGCGCGTCGAGCGGACGCTGACGCCCGAGAGACGGGCGACCTCGGAGTTGCCGCCTATCGCGTACCAGCGCCGACCGATCGTGGTGAAGCGCAGCACCGCCCAGGCGACCACGGCGATCGCGACCGCATAGAAGACCGGCAGAGGCACCCCGTTCACGCGCGCCTGCCCAAGGAATCCGAACTCCTCCGGCCAGCCGTACAGGGTCGTCCCACCCGTCACGATCAGTGCCAGGCCACCCACGGTGGTCATGGTCGCCAGGGTCGCGACGAAGGCGGAGAGATTCAGATATGCGACGAGGACGCCATTGATCACACCGACGAGCGTGCCCACGACCAGTGCCAGGACGATCGCCAACGGGACGGGCACTCCGGCGATCATCATGGCTGCGGCCGATGCGCCCGAGAGCGTCGCCGTCGTTCCCACGGAGAGGTCGAAGTCACCGACCACCATGACGAAGGTCTGCGCGACGGCGATGATCGTCAGGATCGCGACCTGGTTGAGGATGTTCGTCATGTTTCCCGCGGTGAGGAAGACCCCGTTGCCGACGATGGTGAACACGACGACGAGAGCGGCCAGTGCGATGACCGTGCTCCCCTGCCACACCCATTGCAGGCGCGGTGGGCGGTCGGGATCGACCGCGGCGATCGTGAGTGTGTCTGTCTGCGCCATGTCAGGCGTCCCTTCCGTATGCGTAAGTGAGGAGGAGTTCATCGTCGGCACCGTCTGCCTCGACTTCCCCGGAGATGCGGCCCTCGTGCATCACGAGGATCCTGTCCGAGAGCCCGATGAGCTCAGGAAGCTCGCTGGATACGGCGACGACCGCCGTACCTGTGGCTGCGAGCTCACGGATGAGGCGATAGATCTCGGCTTTCGTTCCCACATCGATCCCTCGAGTGGGTTCGTCCATCAGCAGCACTTTGGGGTTCCGTGCGAGCATCTTGGCGAGCACGACCTTCTGCTGGTTTCCGCCGGAGAGCTGCCCGACGGGTTGCCGGACGCCCCTGGCCTTGATCTGCAGGTCGGCGAGCGCCCGCTTGGCAAGCTGGACGATACGCCGCTGGGACACGATGCCCCCCGGACTCACCGACTTGAGGTTGGCGATCGCGACATTGTCGGCGATCGGTGCGGACAGGATCACGCCCTGCGCCCGCCGCTCTTCGGGAACGAGGGCGATGCCGGCGTCCAGCGCCCGACCGACTCCACGGCCGACCGGCGCCGACCCTTCGACCTGCACAACACCCGCTGTGCTCTTCTGGGCTCCGGCGAGCAGGCGGAGCAGCTCGCTCCGACCCGATCCCGCAAGACCTCCGATCCCCACGACTTCGCCGGCGCGCACCTCGAACGACACATCGCTGACGCGCCGACCGGAGAGCCCGTCGACGGAGAGGACGACGCCGCCTGCGCCCGTGCCACGCGCCGGGTACATCTCGTCCTGCTCGCGACCGACCATCGTCGAGATGACGTCATTGATCGAGGAGTCCGATACGTTCTTTGTCACGATCGTGCGCCCGTTGCGCATCACGGTGAGGCGGTCGCACAGCGCGAACACCTCTTCGAGGCGGTGCGAGACGTAGACGATCGCGACGCCCTCGTCACGCAGGCTCCGCAACACCGAGAACAGCCCCTCGATCTCCGTGTCCGTGAGAGCGGCGGTGGGCTCGTCCAGGATGAGCACCTTGGCGTCGATCGAGAGCGCGCGAGCGACGGCGACCATCGTCTGCTGAACGGGCGAGAGTCCGCCGGCGAGGCGACGCAGGTTGATCTGCTGCCCGAGACGATCGAGTTGCGCCCGCGCGTGTGCGCGGAGCTCCTTCCAACGGACGAATCCGAGGGTCGACGGCGCATCCTCGCCCAGCACGATGTTCTCGGCCACGCTGATCGTCGGCACGATGGAGAGTTCCTGATAGAGGGCGACGACACCCGCGCGGTGCGCGGTGCGCACGCTTGCGAAGTCGACCTGCTCGCCGGCGACCAGCACCTCGCCCTGATCCTGCTGATACAGGCCCGTGATGATCTTGATGAGTGTCGACTTGCCCGCGCCGTTCTCGCCGAGCAGAGCATGGATCTCTCCTGGCCGCACGTCGAGGTCGATCCCGCGCAGCGCCTGGACGCCGTCGAAGTGCTTCGTTATGCCGCGCACCTCGAGGATCGGCGCGGCGGCCGGCGCGGCGACAGCGTCGACAGGAGCACTCATGATTGCACCTCCTCATCGATGTCGTTGCACTTCAGCACGACCTTGGGGAACCGACCGCTGACGTGCACCTCGAACGCCTCAACGGCGTCGTCGAGGTCGTAGACCGCCTGGGTGAGCTCGTCGAGTTGCAGGTACGGCAGGATCTGCAGAGCCCGAGGGAACGCGTACGGCGAGACGAAGACACCGGTGAGGGTGAGCTCCTTGAGGTAGAGGTAGTCCGAGAGGTTGAGCGGCAGCTCGTAGTTCTCGGGGTACATCGCCCCGTATACGACCGTCGCGCCCTTGGCCGCGATATCGAGGAGCCCTCGGGTGGCGCGGGTCGAACCGGATGCGTCGATCACGATGTCGTATCCGCGACCGTCGGTGATCTCGGCCGCGAGTGCACCCTGGTCTTCGGTCACGGGGTCGATCGCGAAGTCGGCGCCGTGGCGCAACGCCATCTCCCGGCGTTCGGCGATCGGCTCGATCATCGTGAGGGAGGTCGCGCCGCTCATCTTCATCACCTGCAGAGCGAGTTGCCCGATCGGGCCTCCTCCGCAGATGGCGACGCGGTCGCCGACGCGGATACGGGTCTTGTCGGCGATGCGCACGGCCACGGAGGTGGGCTCGAGGATGCTGCCGTGCAGCAGGCTCACCCCGTCGGGGAGCCGGTACACCTGCGACTCGTGCCAGGTGACCGTCTCTGCCATACCGGGACGGTTGTAGTCCTGGATGTTCTCGCAGAACTGCTGCTTGCCCTCCTGACACGGGCGGCACGTACCGCAGAAGCGCAGAAAGTTCCCGGCGACCCGGTCGCCGACCTTCAGACCGTTCCGGTGCGCACCCTCGCCGAGGGCCTCGACCACTCCCGACAATTCATGGCCGAGCCCGATCGGTACGTCGGTGCCGAAGAAACCCTCTGCCAGATGCGGGTCCGATCCGCAGATCGCCGAGTAGGCCACGCGGATGCGCACGTCCTCGGGCCCGAGCGGCTGCTCGGGGAAGTCGACCACGCCGATGCGTCCGCGTGTGCTCTCGTCGGGATCGCGCAGACTGCCGATCCGGGTCACCGCTACCGTTCTCATTCGCTTCTCCTATGAACCGAGGTCGGGGTATGAACCGAGGTCGGGGTCGTCAGGGCTGGACGGCGATCGCGCGGCGCAGCGCCGCGACGGTGTCTGCCGGCCCGTAGCCGTGCTTCTCCCGCAGCTCCTGGTCCTCGCCGAAGCCGGCGTAGACCTGGGGAATGCCGAGCCGCTCGAACGCGGTCAGATGCACCCCGTTGTCGGCCACGACGTCGGCGATCCGTGTGGCCAGGCCGCCGTAGGCGAGGTGGTCCTCGAGAACCACGAACCGTCCACCGGTCTCGGCAGCACTGCGCAGGACGAGCTCTTCGTCGATCGGCTTGAGGGTCCACATGTCGACGACGCGCACGGAATGCCCTTCCGCGGCCAGCTCGTCCGCAGCATCCAACGCCTGAGCGACGGTCGTGCCGTGCGTGAAGATCGTGGCATCCGTTCCCTCGCGCGCGACGATGCCCTTGCCGATGCGCACGTCGTGCTCACCGGGCTCGTACAGCACCTTGTCCTTCTTGCCGACGGCGAGACGGATGTAGATCGGCCCCTCCATCGTCATCGACTGGCGGATGACCTCACCGACCATCGCCGGGTCTCCGATCGAGGTGACCGTCATGTTCGTCAGCGCGCCCATGAGCGTCAGATCCTCGACCGCGTAGTGCGTCGAGCCGCCGTTGCCGACCAGGCCGCCGTGCGTGCCGATGATCTTCACGGGCAGATTCGGATAGCAGACGTCGGTGCGCACCTGCTCGAGTGCACGCATCGACAGGAACGGGAGCATGCCGGATACGACCGGGATGTTGCCGTCGTACGCCAGGCCCGACGCGATCCCGACGCACGCCTGCTCAGCCAGCCCGACGTCGATGAAGCGGTCGGGGAACCCGTCGCGGAACTCGACGAGCGTTGCGCCGATGTCCGGAGTGAGCACGTAGAGGTTCGGGTACTCGGCACCGAGCTCCGCGAGCGTCGATCCGATGACGGACCGGGCGGACAGCATCTCTCCGAAGGTGAAGGTCACGGGCATCAGACGGTCTCCTTTTCGCGAGAGGCGTTGAGCGCCGCGAGGGCGCGTTCGAGGTCGGCGGCGCCGAGTGATCCGGCGTGCCAGGCGAGGTTGCGTTCCATGAAATCGACACCCTTGCCTTTGACGGTCTCGGCCACGATGACCGTGGGCGTGTCGCTGTCGGACGCCGGCAGGGCATCGAGTGCGGCGACGAGCTGCGACATGTCGTGCCCGTCGATCTCGACGACGTTCCAGCCGAACGCACGCCACTTGTCGGGGTAGGGCTCGAACATCACGCGCTCCTCGGCGAAGCTCGTCATGAGCTGGCGGTTGCGGTCGACGAAGGCGACCAGGTTGCCGAGCTTGTTGCTGCGGGCGGCCATCACGGCCTCCCAGACGGAGCCTTCACCGGTCTCGCCGTCGCCGAGCAGGCAGAACACGCGGTGGTCATCGTCGCGGCCGCGGGCGCCCAGCGCCATCCCGACCGCGATCGGCAGTCCGTGACCGAGCGATCCGGTCGACGCCTCGACGCCGGGGAGTTGCACCTTGCAGGGGTGCATGCCGTACGCACTGTCGAGCTGCCCGTAGGTCTCGACGATCTCGTCGTACGACAGGAACCCGCGGATCGCCATCGCGATGTACATGCAGACGGCCGCGTGGCCCTTGCTGAGCACGAACCGGTCGCGCTCGGGGTTGGAGATGTTGTCCGGATCGACGTTCATCCCGTACTCGAACAGCGCGGTGAAGATGTCGGCGGCCGACAGATCACCGCCGATGTGCACGGCGCCCTCGTACGTGCCGCACAGGTGCAGCAGCTTCTCTCGGAGCTCGAACGCCAGGTCTTCGAGTTCCTCGACGCTGCGCCGCTCTTCGGTTGCAGTCAGTGGTGCCCGACCCATCGCATCCTCCTCATCGACTCGTCGACGGGATGCCGCTGCGCGGGTCCTCATCGACTCTCGGTTGCTTTCCTCGCCCGCTTCGATGTGGGCGACGATGAGGACGCTAACAGAATCTCATTTACAAGTAAAGAAGAATGCCTATAAACTTGTTTATTGGCAGCGCACTGCATTGTGCAATGCTTCGACTCAGTCACAGAGAGGTGGAAACGATGTCGGAAACGATTGTCACGCGCTCAGGAGTGCGTACTGGACTGTTCATCGGCGGCGAGGAGCGCTTCACGCAAGAAGTGCTGCAGGTCGCAGACCCCGGCAAGAAGGGGGTCGTCGTGGGAGAGGCGGCATCGGCATCCGAAGCGGATGTGGCTGACGCGGTGGCGGCTGCGAAGTCAGCGCACCCGGCGTGGGCTTCGCTGTCGGCTGAGCAGCGATCCGCTGCGATGGCCGAAGCGATCGCAGGCATCGCCGATGACCGCGACACCGATGCGGCGATCCTGTCGCAGGAGAACGGCAAGGTGCGGATGGAGGCCTGGATCGACGCGCTCGTGTTCGAGCTGCGGTGGAACCTCGCGCTCATGCTGACCGACTCCGTCGACACCGGCACGACGCTGCCCGCGATCCCCGGCGCGATCCCCGTCTCGACCGAGGTGCGGTTCCAATCCCTGGGCGTGGTCACGATCATCGTGCCGTTCAACTGGCCCATCGCGATCCTCGGTGCGGCACTGCCGCACGCCCTGCTCGCCGGCAACACTGTCATCGTCAAGGCACCGCCCTCCACACCGCTGGCCACCGCGCGGCTCGTGCAGCGAGTCGCCGAGAAGCTTCCGGCCGGTGTGCTCAACGTCATCACCGGCAAGGACGAGAACATGGCGGGGCTGATCCAGAGCCCGGATGTCGCGAAGGTGTGCTTCACCGGGTCGGTGGCCGGCGGCAAGCGCATCATGGAGATGGCGTCGAAGACGCTGACCAGGGTGACGCTCGAGCTGGGCGGCAACGACGCGGCGATCTTCCTCGACGACGCGATCCTCGACGATGCTCACCTGGACCGGCTGTTCGCGGCGATCTACGACACCACGGGACAGATCTGCATGAATGCCAAGCGGGTGTTCGTTCACAGATCGCGTCAGGACGAGCTGGTCGCAGGCCTCGAAGCGCGCCTGAGCCAGGTGAAGCTCGGGTACGGACTCGACGAGGGCACGACGATGGGTCCGCTGCACCAGCCGGCCCAGAAGGCGTTCGTCGAGGAGCTCATCCAGGAGGCGAAGGATGCCGGCGCCGACGTCCGCGAGTACGGTGAGCTTCCCAGTGGAGATCTCGCCGACGGCAACTTCTTGCGGCCGGCCATCGTGATCGATCCCGATCCCGCGCTGCGGGTCGTCACGCAGGAGCAGTTCGGGCCCGTCATCCCGGTCATCGCCTTCGACACCGAGGAGGAGGTGGTGACGCTGGCGAACGACACGTGGGCCGGCCTGTGCGGGTCAGTCTGGACGTCGTCGCCGGATGCTGCGAACCGCGTCGGCTCGCAGCTGGAGTGCGGCTACGTCTGGGTCAACGACCACGGTGCGACCCGCCTCGACCTGCGCGCGCCGTTCGGTGGAATGAAGAGCTCCGGCTTCGGTCGGGAGCAGGGCATCGAGGGCGTGCGCGCGTTCCAGGACACCCGTTCCATCGCGACCATCGACCCCGACGCGCTCGCCGCCATGGCGCACTGAACCAGAATCGGATGACGTGCGGGTCGTGGCCACCGAGCCACGTCCCGCACGTCGGCTAATGTGTCAGACGACAGGGGCACCCCTGGAAGGAACAAACCAGTGAGCACAGCGGATGATGGGATTCAACGGGAACCGCTCGGCAATACGATCGATCCCGACGAGTTCACGCCTCGTCTGCTCGCGCTGCTGTCCAATGCTTTGGTCTGGCGCGAGTCGAACGAGCTGCGCAGACGTTTCGGTCTCGGTACCAACGACTGGCGCATCATCTCAGCCCTCGCCCTCCGCCCTGGCTCGTCGGCGACCGAGGTCTCTGAGTTCATCGGAGTCAACAAGGCCGTTGTGTCCAAGAGCGTGAACGTCCTCAGTGGGCGTGAACTCATCGTGCTCATGGACGGTCCGCGCGGATCGCGTCCGATGTACCTCACCGCCGGCGGTGTGCGGATGCATGACGAGATGCTGCCGATCTCGATGCGAGGTCAGGAGATCGTCCTCGCGCATCTCAAGCCCCGCGAGATCGAACGCCTGAACGGGCTTCTGCTGCGAATGCTCGTCGATGCTCGTGAATTGCAGACGCTCGATCACGAGGCTGCCGCCACGAACGCCTGAAGCCGCACGGCGAACCGCGTTCCGACGCGTTCCCGAGCCGTCAGCGAGCCACCGCAGACGGCATCACGCGCACGTGGATGCTCTTCATGAGCGGCTGATCGCTCTGGGCGCTGTAGTCGGCGTTTCCGACCAGCACGTTCATCTCGGGCATGTAGCCGGCTGCGCTTCCCCGAGGGGTGTCGTAGGCCACCGCGCGGTACTCGCGCAGCTTGCGCAGTGAACCGTCCTTCGATGTCGAGACGATGTCGACGAGGTCGCCCTGCCAGATGCCGCGATCGCGCATGTCGTCCTCGTGCATGAAGATGAGCTCGCGCAGGTTCTTCACCCCGCGGTACCGGTCGTTGTTGCTGTAGATCGTGGTGTTCCACTGGTCGTGCGAGCGCATCGTCTGCAGCACCAGCATGTCGTCTGAGGCGGGACGCACGTCGTGGAGCACGGCAGCGGAGAAGTCCGCCTTGCCCGAGGCCGTGCGGAAATCCCGCTCGCGGGCCGGCTGCGGGATGCGGAACCCGTTCGTCTGACGCACGAGCTCGTTGAATCCTTCGAATCCAGGCAGCACCCTCGCCATCACGTCGCGGATGCGGTCGTAGTCGCCCGCGAACCCTTCCCAGTCGGTCGCGCTGTCGGGCATCGTCGCCCTCGCCATCCGCGCGATGATGTCGGGCTCCGACAGCAGGTGCTCGGAGGCGGGCTTCTTCTTCCCCACCGACAGGTGCACCATGCTCATCGCGTCCTCCACCGACTGCCCCTGGAGCCCGCCAGCCTGCTCGTCGCGTTCGGTGCGCCCGAGGCACGGGAGGATGAGCGCCTTCTTCCCGTGCACGATGTGACTGCGGTTCAGTTTCGTGCTCACCTGAACCGTCAGTCGGCATCCGCTCAGCGCTTCCGCGGTGTACGTCGTGTCGGGCGCGGCCAGCACGAAGTTGCCGCCGAGACTCACGAACACCTTGACGGCGCCCTCGTGCATCTTGTGGATGCTGGCGACGGTGTCCAGCCCCGGCTCGCGCGGCGAGGTGATCCCGCAGACCTCGTCCAGCTTGTCCAGCAGCCAGGCCGGCGAATGGTGGTTGATGCCGCACGTGCGGTTGCCCTGCACGTTGCTGTGCCCGCGCACCGGTGCGGGACCGGCACCCAGCCGGCCGATGTTGCCTCGGAGCAGCAGCACGTTCGTGAACTCCCGCACCATGTCGACCGCGTGCTCCTGCTGACTCACTCCGAGGCACCAGCTGATGATCGTCCTGCCGGCCTTCAGGTAGAGCGCCCCCGCCGCGCGGATCTGCTCCTCGGTGAGGCCGGACTGCTGCACCAGCTCCGGCCACGGCGTCGCCTCGACGACCGCACGATACTCATCGATGCCGTCGGTGTGCTCGGCGATGAACGCGGTGTCCAGTGCAGTGGGATCCGTCTCGGCTGCCTCGAAGACGACCTTCGCGATGCCGCGCATCAGCGCCATGTCCCCGCCGATGCGCACCTGCAGGTCGAGCGTGCCGGTCTCATGCGTCTTGAACAGCGCCATGTCGACGAAGTCGTGGGGCACGATCGTGCCCCGCGACGCAGCCTCGATCAGCGGATTGACGTGCACCACCTGCGCGCCGTTCTTCACAGCATCCGACAGCGCCGTCAGCATGCGCGGCGCATTCGACGCCGCGTTCACCCCGAGCAGGAAGAGCAGATCGGTCTGCTCCCAGTCCTCGACCGTCGTCGTCCCCTTGCCCGATCCGATCGACGCGGTCAACGCCCGGCCGGATGCCTCATGACACATGTTCGAGCAGTCCGGCATGTTGTTCGTGCCGTACTCGCGGATCATCAGCTGATAGATGAAGGATGCCTCGTTGCTCAGCCGCCCAGAGGTGTAGAACGTCGCCTCATCCGGACTGTCCAGCGCCCGCAGCTCCTCACCGATGAGCGCGAACGCGTCGTCCCAGCTGATCGGCGCATAGCGGTCGGTCTCCGGGTCGTAGACCATCGGCTCGGTCAGCCGTCCCGCGTTCTCCAGCTCGAAGTCGGTCCAGGTGGAAAGCTCGCTCACGGTGTGCTTCAAGAAGAAACCACTGCCCACGCGCTTGTGCGTCATCTCCCACGTGACGTGCTTCATACCGTTCTCGCAGATGTCGAGCTTCAAGCCCTTCTGATCGTCCGGCCACGCGCACCCTGGGCAGTCGAAGCCCTTGATCGGATGATTCATCGTGAACATCGCCAGCGCGCCGCTCACCGGACGCTTCGACTCCAGCAGCACCTCGCCCACCGACAGCGCCGCACCCCAGCCCGCGGCCGGGTGCTCGTAGTCCTCCTGCGACCACGCCTTGGTCGTCACCGGTCCGTATCCGCCCTGCCTGGGACGAGAGGGCATCAGGCCGAAAGCGACGCCGTTATCGGGAGTGGTCATGAGCTGCTCCTTCCGACACGAGCGCCAGATCAGGTGCCGCAGCATCCGTCCGGACCCGTTCAGGGTGTGAGTACACATTCATCGTCCGACCGCGCACGAAACCCACGAGCGTGAGGCCGGACTTCTCGGCCAGCTCCGCCGCGAGGGACGACGGTGCCGAGACGGCCGAGAGGATGGGGATGCCGGCCATCACCGCTTTCTGCACGAGTTCGAAGCTCGCCCGACCTGAGACCTGCAGCACCGTCCCGCGCAGCGGGAGCCGGTCATGCAGCACCGCCCACCCGACGACCTTGTCGACGGCGTTGTGGCGCCCGACGTCTTCGCGCAGCACGAGCAGTTCTCCGGTGGCGACGTCGAAGAGCGCGGCCGCATGCAGACCACCGGTCTTGTCGAACGCATCCTGCTGCTCGCGCAACTGATCCGGATACCGGGCGATGTCCGCCGCGTCGGCGACCACGGCATCCACTGCGACGTCGTGACGAGAGACCGTCTCGACGGCGTCGATGCTGGCCTTGCCGCAGACCCCGCACGAACTGGTCGTGTAGAAGGAACGCGCCAGATCCGGCGCGGGCAGCGCCACACCTGGCGCCAAGGAGACGTCGAGGACGTTGTACGTGTTCTCGACACCACCGGTCCCCGGCCCACCGCAGTGGATCGCCGACTGGAACTCGGCCCCCTCGCCGATCACGGCCTCTGAGACGAGGAATCCGGCCGCGAGTTCGACATCGTGACCGGGCGTACGCATCGTCACGGCCAGCGGAGTACCAGCGACACGGACCTCGAGCGGCTCTTCCACGGCGAGCGTGTCGGGGCGGCGGCGGGCGCCGTCACCCACCGTGACCTTCAGTACCGATCGCCTCGTCGTGATCCGACCCATACCTCTGAGCATAGTGTTCTGCGGCGAGTCGTGGGGCCGCGATAGCGTAGCGATATGGACAGTTCTCGATGATCACTATCGAAGAGCATCGCGCTCGCATCCTGGAGGTCGCGCGGCCGACTCCTGCGGTGACGAATGAGCTCGCCGAAGCACTCGGGGGCGTTCTCGCCGCCGACGTTCTCAGCCGTTGGCCGATCCCGCTCTTCGACAACTCGGCGATGGACGGGTACGCCGTGCGGCGATCCGACGCCACCGCCGGCTCGAGAATGCGCGTCGTCGCCGATGTCGCTGCAGGGTCGGCCGACGACCCATCGATCGGACCGGGCGAGGCCGTGCGCATCATGACCGGCGCACCGCTGCCTTCAGACGCGGACGCGATCGTCCCGCTCGAGCAGACGGATCTCGGGACGGCCGTCCGCGAACGCGCACCGGAGTGGATCACCGTCTTGACACAGCCCTCGTCGGGCGCCCACGTTCGGCGGAAAGGCGAGGATTCTGCGGCCGGTGCCCTCGCAGTGCGAGCGGGGACGGCACTCGGCCCCTGGCAGCTGTCGACCATCGCCTCGGCCGGATTCGGACAGGTGCCGACGCACAGGCCCCCGCGAGTCGCAGTGATCTCGACGGGCAGCGAGCTCATCGCACCGTCCGCGACTCCACGACGGGGTCAGATCCCCGAATCGAACTCCGTGCTTCTGGCGGCGGCCGTCCGCGCCAGCGGTGCGGTCCTCACATCGGTGCGCACCGTCGCCGACGATCCTGCGGCCCTGCGGCGAGCGCTGACCGTCGACGCTGACGCCGTGATCTTCTCCGGCGGGGCGAGCGTCGGCGCGTTCGACGTGGTCAGGTCCGTGCTGGGCGGCGAGTACGGAGTGCAGTTCGACAGCGTGGCGATGCAACCGGGGAAGCCGCAGGGCTTCGGCGTGCTGGAATCGGGGATGCTCGCGTTCTGCCTACCGGGGAACCCCGTCAGCGTCGCGGTGTCATTCGAGGTCTTCGTGCGACCCGCCCTCCGACGGATGGCCGGATTCGCGGACATCGACCGGACGCATGTCGTACGAGCAGCCGGCACCGGATGGAACTCGCCGAAGGGACGCACGCAGGTGCTCCCGGCGACGTTCGACGAGACCACGGTGCACCCCGCGTCGCGGCGCGGGAGCGGTTCGCACCTCGTCACCTCGCTCGCGGCGGCATCCGCGTTGGCGATCATTCCCTCGGATGTGGAGCGGGTGCGCATCGGCGACCCTGTCTCGGTGATGGTGCTGTCATGACGACGCAGACACGCAGGGCGCTCGTCGCGAGCGTGATCGCCCTCTGCCTGGTCGCCGCGATGATGCGCCCGGCGATCACCGCCGTAGGGCCGCTGATCGGACGGATGAGTGCGGACACCGGCATACCTCTCGCCCTTCTCGGCGCGCTGTCGACGATCGTGCTGATCATGTGGGCTGCGGCCTCTCCGTTCGCGCATGGCATCGGAAGGCGGCTCGGGCTCGGTGGTGCCGTGCTCGCCGCTCTGGGCGTCCTTGGACTTGGCACGGTGGTCCGATCGATCCCCGGGTCGACGGCGTGGTTGTGGATCGGCACGGCGCTCATCGGAGTCGCCCTGGCAGTCGGCAACGTCCTGCTCCCCGCAGTCATCAAGCGGGACTTCCCGCTGCGTGTGCCGCTGATGATGAGCGTGTACTCGGCGATCCTCGGCGGCGCGGGTGCCGTGGCATCCGGCCTCGCCGTTCCGATCGCCGACCTGAGCGGAGCGGATTCCGCGGCGGGCTGGCGACTGTCGCTGCTCGCTACGGGCGGGCTCGTCATCCCCCTCGGCCTGGCAGCGTGGTGGTACGTGCGCCGGCACGAGATCCGGGCGATGCGGACGAGCTCATTCGTGCGCGAGCCCCGCACCGGAGTCTGGCGCGACTCGACGGCGTGGCTGGTCGCCGCCTACATGGGAGTGCAGTCGACCTGTTTCTATGTGCTCGTGACGTGGCTTGCGACCATGTCGACCGACACCGGCCGCAGCGCGTTGACGGCCGGGTTCGACGTCATGGTCTACCAGGCGTTCTCCATCGCAGGATCGCTGACGATCGCCGTGCTGATGCGTGGACGCGGCGCGCGGATCACGCCGGCGCTGCTGCCAGTGGTCGGGCTGATCGGCGGCATCGGGATGCTGCTCGCCCCTGACGCGATCGGATTCTGGGTCATGCCGCTCGGGTTGTTCTCCGGCTCCTCGCTCGGGGTCGCGTTGACGCTGATCGCGCAGCGTGCCCGTGATCACCGCACCTCGTCCGCGCTTTCAGGGATGTCGCAGTCCGTCGGCTACGGTGTCGCGGCCGTCGGACCTGTGCTCTTCGGCGGCGTGCATGCGCTCACCGGAGGCTGGACGGCCTCGCTTGTCATCCTGCTCCTCACGATGATCACGCAAGGCGTGATCGGCATCTTCGCCGCACGCGACCGCTTCGTCCTCGAAACGCGCTGAGCGCCGGCCCGGAGTCCGGGCCGGCGCTCAGTCATCACCGTGGTGCGGAGTCACTCGTCCCAGGAATCGACGGGTTCGTAGCCCGTGCCGTTGTACTTGATGACCTGAACCGTCGAGACGGCCGGCTGGTCGTCTTCCGTCGTGTCGACGGACGTACCGGGGAGCATGAGCGGCGCCTCGAAGTCCGAGACGGTGCGAAGCTGCGCCATGAAGTCCTCACGCGTCGGCTCGGTCATCTTGGTGAACACCTGCTCGAGCGTCGCGCCGATCATGTAGCTCCACATGCAGTGCGGGAACGCCGGGACATCCGGATAGTCCGCGTACTCGGCGAGGTCTGACAGGAAGGTGACGACATCCTCGTCCTCGGCGTATGCCGGGCTCTGCGGCGTCTTCGCGAACGACACGGTGTAGACGGCCGGCAGTGCCGCCGCGCCACCCGGCTCGAGGATCGCACCCGGGCTCGACGTGTTCGACGGGAGGAACAGGCTCGGCAGCCATCCGATCTCCTGCATCTTCTGCAGCGAGGAGATCACGAGCGGCGTGATCGACATGGCGTTGAACAGCACATCCGCATCCGATGCCGCGAGTTCGGTGAGCTGTGCGTCGACGGCCGTGTCGGTCGCCTCGTACGTGAGCTCCCTGACGATCTCGATGTTGTCGGCACCCTCGATCGCGGACTTGAACCCTTCGACGTAGCCCTCGCCGTAGTCGTCGTTCTGCGAGAGGATCGCGACCTTGTGCTCGCCGCCGGCACCGGCCAGCAGCTCGCCGAACGCCTCGCCCTCGTTCTGATACGCCGGAACGAACCCGAGTTGCCACGGGCTCTCCTGCGTGTTGCTGAACAGCGGATCACCCGTCTGGATCAGCACCTGGGGCACCTCGTCGGCGATCGCCGCCTCACGCCAGGCGCGGTTCGTCGGGGTTCCGAGTCCCGCGGTCATCGCGAAGACGCTGCCCTTGAGCTGGTCGTAGTTCGCTTTCGCCTTCTGCGGGTCGTACTCGTCGTCGAGCGCCTTGATCTCGACCGTACGGGTCTTGCCGTCGCCGAACTCGATCCCGCCCGCGGCGTTGACGCTCCCGAAGTAGGCCTCGAGCCCTGCCACCGTGCAGGTACCCGGCCCCGCGGTGCCGCCGCTCAACGGCGTGGTCATCCCCAGGGTGATGGTGGTGTCGGTGATGCCGGGGCTGGCAGTTGCCGCCCCGCCTTCACCGTCGGGCTCTGCGCCGCCACGGGAGCAACCGGCGACGAGGACGGCGACGATGCCGACCCCTGCCACCACGGACGCGACCCGGCTTCTTCTGCGATTCATTCTCATGGTTGGTGCCTCTCTGTGTGTTCTTACTCTTCGATGTGCTGTGGAACCTCAGCGGCTGAACGCTGCGGAGCATCACGTCGGCCGATGCGTCGCAACAGGCGAGGCAACGACACGAACCCGTTGGGCAGGAAGAAGAGCACGATGAGCAGGATCGCGCCCTGCAGCACCGTCGTCAGGTTCGGATCGATGAGGTTCGTGACCTGCGGGACGAGCACGTACCACGCGCCCCCGATGAGAGAGCCGATGATGCTTCCCGCTCCGCCGATCACCATCGACGCCAACAGCTCGATCGAGTGCCCGAAGTTGAGCGTCTCCGGCGAGGTGTACTGGATCACGACCATGTAGAGGAAGCCACTCACTCCACCGATGAGGGAGGCGATCGTGAAGGCCAGGACCTTGTAGCGATACGGCGATACACCCATCGACGCCGCAACGGACTCGTTGCCCTTGATGATCGCGAACGCACGACCGTACTTGCCGCGCACCAGGTTTCGGGTGAGCATGAACGTGGCCCCGCCGATGAGGATGACGAGATACAGCTGCCACTGGTCGTCGTACAGCCCCGACCACTCGGGGGCTGCCGAGAATCGAGCGGATGTCCCCTGCGATCCACCGGTGACCTCGGAGAATCGCTTGGCCAGCGGGACACCGATGATCGGGAGCGCGATCGTCACCATGGCGATCGCCAGCCCGCCGAGCCGGGCAGCGGCGAGCGCCACCACCATTCCCACGACAGCAGGAATGAGGCACGCGAGCACGAAGACGATGACGATGTTCCAGCCCGCGTTGTATCCATAGGCGGTGACGTAGGCGCCGAGTCCCACGAAGAAGATCTGACCGAGCGAGATCTGCCCCGCGTACCCCATGACGACGTTGAGGCCGAGCACGGCGACGGAGAACACTCCGATCCGTGCGAGCGTCTGGTTCGCGAACTCCGGCAGGAGCAGGGGCACCACGATCGCCAGCACCACCACCAGGGCGACGAGGCCCCACCGTACCCACGGACGCTCGAGTCGCGCACGCCACGGCGAAGCGGGTGCGGTCGAGAACGAATTCGTTGCAGTCATCACACGCGCACCACCGATTTCCGGCCGAACAGACCTTGAGGTCTCACCAGGAGCACCACGAAGACGAGGACGAACGG
This sequence comes from Microbacterium shaanxiense, assembly GCF_054779995.1. Lineage (NCBI taxonomy): Bacteria > Bacillati > Actinomycetota > Actinomycetes > Micrococcales > Microbacteriaceae > Microbacterium > Microbacterium shaanxiense. The sequence goes on from NZ_BAAGXE010000003.1 coordinate 665,851, forward strand.
CACCGCGATCTTGAGATCGTGACCGATGAAGGGCACATACACGGCCGCGAGGTTCTCGAGTATCCCGATGAGCCACGCGGCGACGACGACGCCGATCGGACTCGTCAGACCGCCCAGGATCACCGCTGCCAGCGCATACACGAGCGCGGAGTCCATCATTCCCGGCGTGAGGGTGAGCTGTGGTGCGACCAGCACACCCGCGATGGCGCCCAGCGACGCAGCCAGTCCCCATCCGATCATGAGGTTCCGTCCGACCGGTACGCCGGAGAGCGCCGCCGACGACGGATCGATCGCCACCGCACGCAGGGCGAGTCCCAGCTTCGTGCCGACGAAGAGCGCCTGGAGCAGGACCATGATCGCCACGATCACGACGATCGTCCCGAGCGAGCGCACGCTGATCACCGCTCCGGCGATCTGCACCGTGTCGAGAGGGAACAGCGAAGGGAAGAGCTGATTGTTGTACGTCCAGAACCACGCGCAGATTCCGGTGATGAGGGTGAGCAGTCCGATGGTCACGACGACCGCCGTGTCCGGATCTCCGCGCTCGAATCTGCGCACCAGATACCGCTCGATCAGCGCACCGAGGAAGAACGAGACGATGACCGCGGCCAGGATCGCGACGATCAGCGGAGCACCGAGACCGTGGATCACCCACGCGATGTATGCGGACAGCACCGCCATCCCGCCCTGTGCGAAGTTGATCAGGCCGGTCGCCTGGTGGACGAGGACGATGCTCAACGCCAGCGCGGCGTAGATCGACCCGGTGGAGAGACCGTCGATCATGAGCTGCAGGAATGTGCTCATTGTTCACCCTCCCAGGTAGGCGCGGCGGATCTCGTCCATGCCCTTGAGTTCGGCCGTCGATCCGGTCAGCACATTGCGCCCTGCCTCGAGCACGGTCGCGCTGTCGACCAGGGTGAACGCGAGGTTCGCGTTCTGCTCGACGACGACCATCGCGATTCCGGACTCCTGCCGCAGGCGACCGATCGCCTTGTAGACCGTCTTCGCCGTACTGGGAGCGAGCCCCAGCGACGCCTCGTCCAGCAGCATCACCCGCGGCCGCGCCATGATCGCGCGCCCGACGGCCAGCATCTGCTGCTCGCCGCCGGAGAGCGCTGAGCCGTTCGAGCGCACCCGGTTCTGCAGCTGCGGAAAGAGGTCAAGGCAGTAGTCGATGTCTTCTTGGACCTTTTTGGCGTCCCTGCGAAGATACGCACCGACACGCAGATTCTCGCGGACCGTCAGATCCGAGAAAGTGCCGCGCCCCTCGGGCACGTGTGCGATGCCGAGCGCGGCGACCTGGTCGGGACGCAGCCCTCGAAGGCTCTTTCCGTCGAAGCGGATGTCGCCGCTGGAACGCACCGAGCCGGAGATCGCGCGCAGCGTCGTCGTCTTCCCTGCTCCGTTCGCCCCGAGGATCCCGACTGCTCCCCCGTCAGGGACCGAGAGCGAGATGTCGTCGAGCACCTGGACCCGGCCGTAGAAGGCCTGCATCCCCGATACCTCAAGCAGCGTCATCGACGGCATCCTTTCCCAGATACGCCTCGATCACTCGCGGATCCGCCTGCGCCTCTGACGCCGACCCCTCCATGAGCTTGCGACCGTGGTCGAGCACCACGACGCGGTCGGTCAGCGCCGAGATCAGGCCCATGTTGTGCTCGACGATCACGATCGTGATGTCTCGTTCACGGATGCGGCGCACGGTTTCGATCAACTGCTCGACCTCGGAGTGCGGCAGCCCGGCGGCCGGCTCATCGAGGAGGAGGAGCTGGGGCTTCATGAGCAGTGCGCGGCACAGTTCGACACTCTTGTGCAGACCGTGCGACAGCTCATCCGCCCGAGTCGATGCCGCCCACGCGAGCCCGAGACTGTCGAGGAGCTCCATCGCTTCGTCGCGGACCGCCTTCTCGGCACGGACGGTGCGCGGCCAGCGCAGCGACCATTGCACCGGGCCCCCGGGAAGCCTGCTGTGCGCCCCCAGCAGCACGTTCTCAAGCACCGTCGCGTGCAACTGCAGCGCTGGATGCTGGAACGTTCGGGCAAGGCCGTGACGTGCGAGCGTCGCAGGCGGAGATCCGACGACTTCAGCGCCGGCGATCACGATCGACCCTGAGCTCGGCCGGTAGTGGCCGCTCACGCAGTTGAAGAGCGAGGTCTTACCTGCGCCGTTCGGCCCGACGAGTCCGAGGATCTGGTCGGCTTCGGCAGTGAACGAGACCTCTTCGAGGACCTTCACGCCGCCGAAGTGCAGGTTGACGTCTTCGACCACGAGCTGCGCGCCCATCGCTCCACCTTTCGCTTCGTTGCATAGGGAGACTGAAACACTACGTTTTCACGGAAGGTACCTGCACTCGATCTTCCGATCAATCTATCCGCCAGCATAGGGTGATACTCATCTAGATAGATCTACTTAGATAGATATATAGCCATAGTCATCGCGGAGTCGCAAGCACGGTATCAGCCGCACCTGGCCGCGTTCCCGGTCAGCGGAAAAAGTCGAAAGCGAACGCCGAACGCGCTCATACGCTGATGCTCCACGACAGACGGAGGTCGAAGATGACTGAAACACTCGCCCAGGCGATCGAACGCGCAGGCGGCCCGGTGCAATTCCTGCGGGACCAGGATTGGCCCGCCTTCACGTTCCCGGTGGCTGCGGAGTTCACGAACTGGCGTGACGAACAGCGGGCGTGGATGCAGTCGGTGGCGCTCCTGGATCAGTCGCACCACATGACCCAGCTGTTCCTGGACGGTCGCGATCTGATTCCGCTTCTCGAATCGATATCACCCAACACGTTCGCGACTTTCAGACCAGGGGTCGCGAAGCAGCTCATCGCCGTCAACGAGGGCGGCTACCTCATCGGCGACGGCATCCTGTTCTACAACGCGGACGGGCCGGAAGGACTCGTGCTCATCGGGCACCACATCCTGATCGACTGGGTGCGGTTCAACGTCGAGAAGGCCCAGTCCGCAGGACGGGACGTGCGCGCACGCCTCGAGGGCAACTCGAACATGCGCCAGGGCCCGCCGACCTTCTACCGGTACGAGGTGCAGGGGCCGAATGCCGACTTCGTCATGGAGAAGCTCTTCGGCGGTCCGGCTCCCGACATCAAGTTCTTCCACATCGGCGAGGTCACGATCGCCGGCCGCGCCGCACGGGCTCTGCGTCACGGCATGGCCGGCCAACCCGGATTCGAGTTCTACGGACCGTGGGCCGACCACGAGGTCATCGCGGAGGCGATCATGGCGGCGGGCGAGGAATTCGACATCCGCCGGGTGGGGGCGAAGGCGTACTCCTCCTCACCGCTCGAGTCCGGCTGGGTGCCCACCCCGTTCCCCGCGATCTTCGAGGACGATCTCGCTGAGTATCGGGAGTGGTTGCCGGCATCGCGCGCCGGTTCCGTCGGCGGCTCGCTGTACTCCACCGACGTCCGCGACTTCTATCTGACCCCGTTCGACATCGGGCTCGGGAAGTCGGTGCGCTTCGATCACGAGTTCCACGGGCGTGCTGCACTCGAGGCGCACGCTGCGAATCCGCCGCGGCGCAAGGTGACCCTGCTGTGGAACCCGAGCGACGTCGCCGACGTCGTCAAGTCGCAGCTCGAACCCGGCACCCCGGCGAAGTTCCTGGATTTCCCGAAGGCGCGATACGGCTTCTACCAGATGGACGAGGTCGTCCTGGAGGGCCGACCGGTGGGCGTCTCCACGGATGCCGGGTACGTCGCCTACGACCAGCTGTACATGTCGCTCGCGACCCTCGACGTCTCGATCGACGACGGCGAGACCGTCGAAGTCGTGTGGGGAGAGGATCCCGTCTCCCGGAAGGCGGCCGTCGACGCGAACCACCGGCAGGTGCGGATACGCGCGACGGTGGCACCGGCTCCCTACCATTCCTTCGCGCGCACGACCTATCGCTCCGACGAATGATCCACGGGCATCCGCTCCGCCTCCCCGTCGAACTACGATGTGGACGAGGAGGAGAGGTGGAGCGGATGCCTGAGAGCGATTCGGTGCTTCACCGGCACCTGCGCGTTCTTGACACCTTCGACGTGCGGCACCCGTTCCTGACGCTCAGCGAGATCGCGGTCGCGTCGGGCCTGCCGGTCTCGACCACGCACCGGCTCGTCGGTGAGCTCGAGCGCGAGGGCCTGCTCGAGCGGCTCCCCGATCGTTCGTACCGCCTGGGCGTGCGGCTCTGGGAGTTCGCGAGCCGCGCCCCGAGGGCACTCGGGCTCCGCGAAGTCGCTCGACCGTGGCTCGAAGCCGTCCACGATCGCGTGAAGCAGCACACCCAGCTCGGAGTGCGAAGCGGCCGCAGCGTGCTCTTCATCGAACGGATGTCGACGCGCGAGTCGGTCATCAATGCCACGCTCATCGGCGGGCGCACCCCGCTGCATGCGTCCTCCAGCGGGCTCGTGCTTCTCGCGCATGCCGACGACGCCACGATCGCAGACGTCCTGGCGCACATCCCGCCCGATTTCCCCGATCCCCTCATGTGCACCGGCACCGGGCTGCGTCAACGCCTGCGTCAGGTGCGCGAGGACGGTTACGCCGTGGCGAACGGATACATCCATCCGGAATCGCGAGGGATCGCGGTGCCGGTTCGAGACGCCGACGGCGTCCATGCCGCGATCGGTGTGGTCGTCGCCAACGACGACGACTCACCGAACCCGCACATCGCCGTGCTGCACCGCGCTGCTGCGGGGATCGCCAGGGACCTCGCTCAGGCGTACCGTCCGGACATGGAGCATCGCATCCACGGCCTCCGACCGCACGTCGGACGCTCACGACGATCGCTCGAGTACCTCGAGGGTCTGGCGTCGGGCTGAGTCCGTCGCCATCGCTCCTGCAGCGGTTCGTCAGCTCCAGACGTCGGCGGCGATCTCCACGACCTCGCGCACCTTCGCCCACTGCTCGTCCTCGGTGAGGACATTGCCCTCCTCCGTCGACGCGAATCCGCATTGCGGGCTCAACCGGAGCTGGTCGAGAGGGACGAAGCTCGCCGCCTGGTCGATGCGGCTCTTGATGAACTGCGGATCCTCCAACTGCCCGGACTTCGAGGTGATCAGCCCGAGGACGACGCTCTTGTGCCCCTGAGGGAGGAAGCGCAACGGCTCGAAACCGCCCGCCCTCTCGTTGTCGTACTCGAGGAAGTAAGCGTCGTACGACGTGCCTGCCAGCAACTGCTCGGCGACCGGCTCGTACCCTCCGGACGAGATCCAGGTGGAGCGGAAATTGCCACGGCACACATGGGTGGCGATCACCAGATCATCGGGCTTGTCTGCGAGGACACGGTTGAGCAGATCCGCGTAGCGTTCGGCGATCCCGTCGACGCGGATGCCCCGCTGACGGGCCTTCTCCAATTCGACGTCGGAGCACAAGTACGCCCACGCCGTGTCGTCGAACTGGAGGTAGCGGGCGCCGGCGTCGTAGAGCGCTGCGACGGCGTCCCGGTACGCCGTCACGAGGTCGTCGACCAGGTCATCGCGGTCGTCATATACGGACGCGTCGACGGCTTCCTGCTCGAGTCGGAAGTCGAGCACGGTCGGGGCGGGAATGCTGAACTTCGGCACCGCGCCGGTGGTGCGCTCGACGATCGATCTGAGCGAGCGGAACTGCTCAAGGAATGGGTGCGACGCGTCGAACGAGATCCTTCCGTTCAGCTCGATGCCGCGCGGCTTGGTCTGAACGCCCTGGAACTGGATGCCGTGGTCGAGTTCGACGATATCGACACCGCTCAGGCCGTCGAAGAAATCGAAATGCCACCACGATCGACGGAACTCTCCGTCGGTGGCGAGCTTCAGTCCACTGTCCGCCTCGCGCGAGACGAGGTCCGAGATCGTCGCGTCCTCAACGGCGCGAAGCGCGTCGGCATCGATGTCGCCGCGCGCGAAACGTGCGCGAGCCTCGACGAGAGCGGGGGGACGGAGGAAGCTGCCGACGACGTCGGCGTGAAACGGTGCGGTGGTCACACTCCGACGATAGTGTCCTCCCGTCTTCCGCGCTGATCGGCCCGTCACGAGAGGTCACGTGCGCGGTCGCTGGTCCTCTCCTGACCCCAGACCGTGACGTGCGAGCCGCAGGAGCTTTTCCAACTGCGCCGCTTGGTCCTCGCTCATCGCCGAGGTGAGGCGGTCCTCTATCGCCTGCACGTCCACGCGCACCTCGCGCATCCGCTCGCGTCCGTCTCGGGTGATGAAGAGGAGGATCTGCCGCGCATGCTCGGGATCCGTCTCCCGGCGCACCAGCCCCGCCTCGATCAGGGGCGCGAGCGTCTGCGCCATCGACTGCGCGCGCACGAGCGATCTGCGGGCGAGTTCGGACGAGGTGATCCCGGGGAGCCGGTCCAAGACCGCGAGCGCCGTGTATTGAGCCGCCGACATTCCGTGCGACTTGACGGTGGCCATGAACGGTCGCCTCAACCCCGATTCGAGCTGCTTGATCACGTAGATCAGGTTCAGATTCTCACTCACTCCCCCATACTCCCTCACGCGAGCCCGTCGTCAGGAGGGGATGACCGGCGCCGTGGCAACGGAACGCGCCTTGTCCATCGCCTCATCGAGTTCATCCTCGGGATCGGATCCGATGATGATGCCTCCGCCGACATGGAGCCTGAGCCGACCGTTCGAGCCGTGAAGCGTGCGGATGACGACCGAGAACTCCGCGCGGGATCGATCGAACCAGCCCAGCGACCCCGAGTACAGCCCGCGCCCTGCCCACTCCACTTCCTGGATCAACTCCATCGTGCGCCGTTTGGGTGCACCGGTCATCGATCCGGCCGGGAAGACCGCCCTCAAGCAGTCGATGGGTCCGCACTCCGGTTCGAGCCTCGCGCCGATCGCAGAGACGAGCTGGTGGACTCCACGGTACGTCTCCACCTCCATCAGCTGAGTGACGGCGACCGAGCCCATCACGGCCACTGTTCCCAGGTCGTTGCGGATGAGGTCGGTGATCATCAGATTCTCGCGACGGAACTTGTCCTCGGACGCAAGCCGCCACCGCGCGATCGCGTCTTCTTGAGCGTTCAACGATCGCGGCAGGGTGCCCTTGATCGGACGGATCTCGGCGTCACCTGATCGCGTCACCGACAGCATCCGCTCGGGCGAGGCGGACAGCACGACCTCAGCACCGTGGCGCAGATACGCCGAGTACGGCGCAGGGCTCCTCGCGCGAAGCTCCAGATAATGGTCGAGTGAGTCGCCGTCGAGATCGAAGTCGAGGGGAAAGGTGAGGACCGCTTCGTACGTGTCACCTCGTCGGAGTGCCTCGTCGACACGCTGATACGCGGAGGCGTACCGTTCGCGTGGGACCGACGATCTGGGCGTCAGCCCCACTGATGAGACCCGGTTCGGGAGCGAGCGCAGCTCATCGAGGCTCTCGACGAGGCTCTCGACCTGGGCCTCGGAATCGGCGAAGCACGTGATGAGGTGAGACTCGTGGTCGAACACGACCGTGCGATTCGCTCGCATGAAGAACCCGTCCGCCGGGGATCCGATCGCTGCCGACGGCAGGATCTCCTGCGTGTCGTATCCCGCGACTCCCACCCAGCCGCCGACGCCGGGTGGTGCGTCGGCGGCCGGGTGGGGCGTCTCGGCGGACAGCCGGCCGAGGTGACGGAGGAACTCCGATCGAGGGATCGCCGTGACGCCGGCTGAGGTGTGCTCCGCCCCGCCGACCACCACGCTCTCGTCCTCGTCCTCGAGGTAGCCGAGGAGTGAGAAGCGCCCGCTCCATTCGCGGGTGTCGGCGGAGTCGAGCCAGAAGGCCCTGCTGCGTCCCCGCAGCAGATGCGTCGCCACGATCTCTGGAGCCATCCATTGCGGATACCGCCTGGAGGCCTGCCCGTGCGTGGTGTCCGTCCGTTCGCCTTCGGCAGCTGTCGGCGCGATCGCGGCGCCCCCTGCTGCCGCGTCGTCACGCAGGGCGAAGCCGGACAGCACGAGGAAGTTCCGCAGCATTCTCGCGCCTTCGCCCGTCAGGATCGATTCCGGGTGAAACTGCAGCCCGTACTGCGGCAGAATTCGGTGCGCCACTCCCATCACCGTTCCGTCGACGGTGCGAGCGGTCACCTCGAGCGCCGCAGGAACGTCGACGGCGCCCAGGGAGTGGTACCGCACGACGCGGGTGTTGGGCGTCACCCCTTCGAACAGCCCCGTGCCCGTGTGCTCGATCTCATCGAGTCGGCCGTGCGCGGGAGGCAGGCGATCGACGACCCCGCCGTGAGCGACGATCATGCCCTGATGCCCGAGGCAGACGCCGAGTGTCGGGAGCGTTCGCGTGGCGAACAGACGCAGGCAGACGTCGAAGGCGGGTTCCGTGGTCGGATGGCCGGGCCCCGGAGAGACGATGATCGCCGCGTAGTCCGATTCCCCGTGCAGGTCGAATCGGTCGACCTGCACGACCTCCGGCTCGACATCGATCAGCTGACCGACTGCCTGGACGAGGTTGTAGGTGTAGGAATCATAATTGTCGATGATCAGGATCCGCGCCGACGGATCCACGCTCTGCGCCATCGCCTTCATCGTCACCATCGTCCGACACCGTTCCCTCTTGCGATTACCTATCGTAATAGGTATTGTCCTTCAACAGAGGCGCAAAGCTGCGCATCTCGGACCCGAGAGGATCAGCACGTGGGAAACATCGCCCCAGCAACGACCAAGGCTGCTGCACGAGAGCTGGTGGATCAGTTCTCTCTGGAAATGACCGGCAAGGACGTTCCTGGCCTTCGCGAAGCCGCACATGCCATCCCTCAGGGCACCAAGATCAACGTCACCTTCCTCGGCAACGAGGACCTCGAGATGCGCGTCGCGGCGTCCAAGGCCGTGAAAGAGCTCGGGTTCGTCCCGGTCCCGCACATCTCTGCGCGCCGCCTGCAGAGCCAGGCCCAGCTCGAAGAGTTCCTCGCGCGACTTCAGGAAGTCGGTGCGACCGAGCATGTCTTCGCGGTGGGCGGCGACCCGGCGGAGCCCGAGGGCCCCTACCCGGACTCGCTCAGCGTCATCCGCTCCGGCATCCTTCAGAAGTACGGCGTCAAGGAGGTGTCCATCGCCGGATATCCGGAAGGGCATCCCGACATCCCCACAGATGTGCTCTGGCGTCACCTCGAGGAGAAGTCTGCCGCACTCAAGGAGCAGGGCCTGGATGCCGTCATACTCACCCAGTTCGCCTTCGACACGGACCCGGTGATGGAGTGGGTGACGGCCGTTCGTGATCGCGGCATCACGAGCCCGATCCGCATCGGCACCCCAGGGCCCGCCGGAATCAAGCGACTCATCGCGTTCTCGCGCCGCTTCGGCGTCGGCGCCAATGCGATGATCGTCAAGAAGTACGGCTTCTCGCTCACCAATCTGATGGGCACCGCCGGCCCCGACAAGTTCGTCTCGGACCTCTCCGGGCTGCTCGCTGCAGAACCGCGCACCGCGCCGGTGATGCTGCACTTCTACACCTTCGGCGGCCTGCTCGCCACGGCTGAGTGGACCCATGAGTACGTCAAGGCCCAGTCCTGACGTCGAACGGACAGACCTCATGCCGACATCACCTCACACGGCGCACCCTCAGGCCTGCCTGATCGTGCACGGCCCGGACCAGCCCGGCCTCGTATCGGCCATCACCGCTCTGATCACGCGGAACGACGCCAACATCATCACGCTCGACCAGTACTCGGAGGACGTGGACGAAGGTGCGTTCTTCCAGCGGGTCGTCTTCAGCAGGCCCGATCTCGGGGCCGCGCTACCGGAGCTCGAGGCCGACATCGAGAGGACGCTGGCCCCGTTCGGGATGCAGTGGCGGCTCACGGATCAGTCGGTGCCGAAACGGATGGCGATCCTGGTCTCCAAGAGCGACCATTGCCTGCTCGAGCTTCTCTGGCGTCATCGTCGGGGCGAGCTTCCGGTGACCATTCCGATGGTGATCTCCAACCACCCCGACACGGCCGAGGACGTCCGCTCGTTCGGCATCCCGTTCGTCCACATCCCGTCGCAGGGACCGGACAAGTCAGGGGCGGAGCGTCAGATCCTCGATCTACTCAAGGGCAACGTCGATTTCGTCGTGCTCGCCCGCTATATGCAGATCATCTCCGAGGACTTCCTCGACGAGATCGCCGTGCCGGTGATCAACATCCACCACTCCTTCCTGCCCGCATTCATCGGGGCCGCGCCCTACCGCAAGGCGCGCGAACGCGGGGTGAAGCTGATCGGGGCGACCTCCCACTACGTCACGAAGGACCTCGACGAGGGACCGATCATCGAGCAGGACGTCGCTCGCGTCGATCACCGCATGGATGCTGCCGCGCTGCAGTCACGCGGAGCCTATGTGGAACGTGCGGTGCTCTCGCGTGCCGTGCAGTGGCATGCCGAGGATCGCGTCATCCGAGACGGCAACCAGACCATCGTCTTCAACGACCGCCCATAACAACCGGAGCCCGCCCGGGCACCACGAACGAACAGAGGTTACTCATGGCTGACAACCTTCAGCAGATTCTCGACCAGACCAACCCGGTCGAGTTGCTTCGCAATTCCCAGATCGGCTCGTACATCTATCCGGTCGTCCCTGCGGACTTCCAGAACTGGATCAAGGAGCAGAAGGCATGGCGCGACACCGCGGTGCTGTACGACCAGTCGCACCACATGGACAACGTCTTCCTCAAGGGTTCAGACGCCATCAAGCTCATCTCGGACACGGCGATCAACTCGGTCGCGAACTTCGCGGTGAACAAGGCCAAGCAGTACGTGCCCACCACCGCTGCCGGACACGTGATCGGCGACGGCATCCTCTTCCGCGAGGCCGAGGACGAGTACGTGTACGTGGGTCGCGCGCCGGCCTCGAACTGGCTGCTGTACCACGGTGAGACCGGTGGATACTCGAACCTCGAGATCTCGGCCGACCGTCGTTCGCCCTCGCGCCCCTACGGCCACGCCGTCTCGCGCAACTACTATCGCTTCCAGATCCAGGGGCCCAACGCGTGGGCCGTCATCGAGAAGCTGAACGGCGGACCGCTGGAGAAGCTCGGCTTCTTCAACATGTCGACCATGAAGATCGCCGGCAAGGACGTTCGCACTCTCCGCCACGGCATGGCCGGAGCACCCGGCCTGGAGATCTGGGGTCCTTACGCTGACCACGACGCCATCCGCGACGCCATCGTCGAGGCCGGCGAAGAGTTCGGACTCCTGCCGGTCGGCTCACGCGCCTACCCTTCGAACACGCTGGAGTCGGGTTGGATCCCCTCCCCGCTCCCGGCGATCTACACCGGCGAGGCCGAGCGCGGATACCGCGAGTGGCTCGGCGCCGACAGCTATGAGGCCACCGGCACGTTGGCGGGGTCGTTCGTCTCCGACGACATCGAGGACTACTACCTGACCCCGTGGGAGCTCGGGTACGGCAACTTCATCAAGTTCGACCACGACTTCATCGGGCGCTCGGCGCTCGAGAAGATCGACCCGAGCACGCAGCGCCGCAAGGTCACGCTGGCATGGGATGCCGAAGACCTCGGCAAGGTGTGGACGTCGCTGCTGAACGTCGACGGGCCCAACTACAAGTTCTTCGACCTGCCGCTGGCGAACTACGGTTCCGCCAACTACGACTCGATCGTGGACGCCGACGGCAACAACGTCGGCCTGTCGATGTTCACCGGATACAGCGCCAACGAGCGCCGCGGGCTGTCCCTGGGCCTCGTCGACCACGACGTGCCGGAGGGCACCGAGCTGAAGGTCGTCTGGGGCGAGCCGGACGGCGGCACCACGAAGGCGTCCGTCGAACCGCACGAGCAGACAGAGGTCCGTGTCGTCGTGAGCCCCGTGCCATACTCGACCGTGGCACGTCAGACCTACCAGGGCGGCTGGCGCACCAACTACCAGACGGCCTGACCGATCCGGTGATGCGTGAGGGTGGTGCCGAGGTCGTCTCAGCACCACCCTCACGCGTTCCGGCGAGACGTTCTCCGTCGGCCCGATACGAACGAGGGAGATTCATGAGTCTTCGCTACGCACTTCTCGCGATACTGCGCGTCGGCCCCCTGTCCGGATACGACCTGCAGAAGCAGTTCTCACAGTCGGTGGGACATGTCTGGCACGCCCCCGATTCGCAGATCTACCCGGAGCTGCGCAAGATGGAGGCCGCTGGTCTCGTGGAAGGCGAGGATCAGGTCCGAGGCGCCCGCGGTACGCGCCGGGTGTACCACGTGACCGACGAAGGCGACAGGGCGTTCACGGAGTGGATGGGCTCTCCGCTGGACTACCAGCGCGTACGCGACCCCGCCCATCTTCGAGCGGCCTACCTCGAATCCACCTCCCCCGAATCCGCCCGCGAGTTCTTCCGGAGGCACATCCAGGTGTGGGAGGGCGAGCTGGCGCAGTTCGAGGGCGAGCTCACCCACATCCGAAACATGAGCAATCCGATGCTCGTCCGACGGCTCGAGAAGATGCCTGACGGAAACCGGGAAGCCACGATCGAGTACAAGCGACTCGCATACCAGGGGCTCGTCGACAGAGCACAGGTCGAGATCAAATGGGCACGGCGCGGCCTGGAGCTCGTCTCGCGCCTCGAGAAGGAGAAGGTGGACGACGATGTCCCTGATTGAGAAGAACACGCCGCTGCTCACACCGCAGATCGATCGCGAGCGGGCGGCGAGCGCCGTCCGCGAGCTCCTGGCAGCGGTGGGCGAGGACACCAGCCGGCGCGGCCTGCAGCGCACGCCGGAGCGTGTCGCCGACCTGTTCATCGCCATGCTCTCCGGAGTCGGAGTGGACCCCGCATCTGCGCTCGGGGCGCCAGTCCTCCTCGACGACGTCGACGCGATCGGAGACGTCGTCGGACTCACGGGAATCAGATTCTCCTCGCTCTGCGAGCACCATCTTCTCCCTTTCGAGGGGACCGTCGACATCTGGTACGCGCCCCGTGAGCACCTCGCCGGTCTGAGCCGCCTCGCTTCAGCCGTCGAAGTGGCCGCCCGCCGGCCGCAGCTGCAGGAAAGACTGGGCAGCGACCTCGCGAACGCCGTCATGGCAGTGCTTCGACCGCATGGCGTCTGCGTGCGCATCGAGGCCACACACGGCTGCGTCTCGCACATGGAGCCCCGCGCCTCGGAAGCGCGTGCCGTCACGATCGCGAAGATCGGTGTCGTGCCCGGTCTTCTGCTCGACACCGCAGAGGCGCGCGTCTCGACGGCGCCGTAGCCGGTTCAGGAGGTCAGCCGACGAACGAGCTGAGTCCTGTGATCGCTCGCCCGACGATGAGGGTGTTCATCTCTCTCGTGCCTTCGAAGGTGTAGACCGCCTCGGCATCGACGAAGAAACGAGCGACGTCGTACTCCAGCAGGATGCCGTTGCCCCCGAGCGTCTCGCGCGAGAGAGCGACGGACTCGCGCAGCCGATCTGAGACGACGATCTTCACGAGACTCGCCCCGACATCGTCAGCGGGCGCCTCGGCCATGCGAGACGCCAACGACAGCGTCTGCGCGATGTTCGCGACGATACGGACCAACTTCTCCTGAACCAATTGGAAGCCCGCGATGGGGCGGCCGAACTGCGTCCGCCGCGCGGCGTAGGCGAGGACGGCGTCGTACGCACCCAGCTGCATCCCCGCCGCAGTCCATGCGACGTCTGAACGCAACTCGCGCATCGCGCGGTTCACATCGCGAAAGCTCTCGATCCGCGGCAGCCGCCGCGTCTCGGAGACGTGCACGTCACGCAATGTGACCTCCGCGTTGTGCACGATCCTCGCCGCCGCCTTGTGCTCGATCACTCGGCATTCGACGCCCTCGGAATCCGCGGGCACCACGAAGGCGAGGATGCGGTCGCCGCCCCGCTCGCGCGCGATCACGACGATGTTGTCAGAGATCGTCGCATTGCCGATCCACCGCTTCTCTCCATCGAGAATCCAGCCGTCCCCCTGCCTGCGGGCGACTGTCTCCATCCCGCCGGCGATGTCCGATCCGTGATCCGGCTCGCTCAGAGCGAAGCATCCCGTGAAGGTGAAATCAAGGATCCCGCGATCCCATTCCGCGATCTGCTCCGGGGATCCGCCCGCGTGGATCAACGTCCGGAACATGTTCGCCTGTCCGCCGTACAGGATGGAGACGGCGAGGTCGAGACGACTGAGCTCCAGTGTGACGAAGCCGCGATAGAGCTCCCGAACAGCACCGGCCTCGGTGACGAGAGTGGGATCGTCGAGCAGTCTCAAGCGGGCGAGTCCGGCCCGGAAGTCCCCGAGGTTCGCCGCCGTCTCCCATCGCTCGGCGAGCACGGGGCGGATCTCGGTGTCGAGGAAGTCCCGAAGCCGCCGGATCTTGTCGACCTCCGCGGGGGTCAGCGCATTCGCGAACCCCAGGAGGTCGCCCGGATACAGGTCGGTCGCTTCGCTCATGATGTGAACGTATCCAACTCGAGAAGGCGCACGGCATTCTTCTTCAAGATCAGTTCGCGCACGTCCTCGGGGAGCTCGAGCCGCTCGAAGTCCGCCAGCCATCGGTCCGGCGTGATCGCGGGGAAGTCCGACCCGAACAGCACCTTCCTTTTCAAGAACGTTCTCGACGCCTTCACGAGTGCGGGGCTGAAGTACTTCGGAGACCACCCGGAGAGATCGATCCAGACGTTGGACTTGTGGGTGGCGATCGAGATCGCCTCGTCCTGCCACGGAACACTCGGGTGCGCCATGACGATCTGCAGTCCGGGGTGCCGCGCCGCGACGTCGTCCAGAAGAATCGGGTTCGACAATCCGAGCCGCAACCCGAGACCGCCAGGGGAACCGGCGCCGACACCGGTCTGGCCCGTGTGCACCACGATGGGGAGAAGGAGCTCCTCGATCGCGGCGAAGAGCGGAGTGAACTCCTCGCGCGAGGGGTCGAATCCCTGCACCGTCGGGTGGAACTTGAATCCGCGCACACCGAGATCCTGCGCCTGCCGATGCAGTTCCCCGATGGCAGCCTCACCTTGCAGCGGGTCGACGGAACCGAACGCGATGAGTGCATCCGGGTTGCGCTGCGCCCCGGCGACGATGTCGTCGATGCTGTTCGGGCGTCGCCCGGTGTTCGTCGTCGCGTCGACAGTGAAGACGACGGCCATCATCTTGCGCTCGCGATAGTAGGCAGCGGTCTCGTCGACGCTGAGCGCAGGATCCGATGTCCCGAAGTATCGGTCCATCCCCTCTCGCTGCTCGTCCGTCGCACCGAAATGCCCGTGACCGTCGACCTGGATGTGGACGTGGGTGTCGATCGCACGGACGGCGTCGAGATTCATTCGTGGCTCCATGTGCTCGTGCTAGCGCTCGAGGGCGATCTCTCGGCGCATTCGTGCGAGGTCGACCTTCCCCGTGGGGGTCCGGTCCATGCTCGCGCGGAACAGGATGTGTCTCGGGCGCTTGTATCCGGCGAGGATCGGATCGATGAAGCCGATCAGATCATCAGATGTGACCTCGCTCCGCGCCGTCCGTTCGACGACCGCCGTGACGATCTCACCGAACCGAGCGTCGGGCACCCCGACCACGACGACGTCAGCGACTTCCGGATGCGTCAGCAGCGCTTCCTCGACCTCCAACGGGTAGACCTTCTCCCCGCCTGTGTTGATCACCCCGCTGCCTCGACCGAGGAACTCGAAGTAGCCGTCTTCCTGAACGCGGACGAGATCCCCTGGCACCACGTGCCGGATTCCGTTGATCACCGGGAAGGTGGCAGCGGTCTTGTCAGGGTCGCCGTGGTAACCGATCGGCAGGGCACCTCGCTGCGCCAACACGCCGAGTGCACCGGGGCGGTCGTGGACCTCACGTTGCTCGTCGTCCAGCACGGTGGCCGTGGGCTGCAGGCGCGGACGGCCCGGCAGATCCTGCACGCCGGTCGTCGTGGTGACCGCGAACGCGCCGCCCTCGGAGGAGGCGAGCAGATCGATCACAGTGAGGGAGGTGATCGTGTGCAGACGCGCCTTCACTTCGGGGCTGAATCGCATTCCGGAACTGATCACCGAAGTGACGGTCGGCAGCCCCTGACCCAGCCTCTCGATCGACTCGACCAGCGGCACGGCCACCGCGTCGCCCGCCACGATGATCCTGGTCGCTGAGGCGTCGTTCGCGAAACGCACCGCTGCATCAGCATCCAGCTTCGGCGATGACGTCACCAGCACGGTCCCCCCGAGCGTGAACGTGTTCATGGATGTCGTCAGCGCGGTCCCGTGCATGAACGGCGCCAGCGGCAGGTTCACCGTCAACGGCGTGTCAGGGCTGGCGGCGATGCTCGCCGCTTCCGTCACCGTCTCGGGCCACGCGAGCCCCGCGAGCGTGTACGTCGAGAACATCTGGACCTCGAACATGTCCTGAGCGTCCCAGCGAACCGCCTTGGGTCTGCCGGTCGTACCGCCGGTGTAGATCCACAGCTCCGCATCGTCGGGGGCGTGGGCGGGGAGCTTCGCGTCCACGCCGATAGCCTCAGCCCAGGTGAGCCCTGGAGCGTCTGCGGACGACCCGTCGTCATCGACCTGTATCAGGGCGATGTCCCCCGTCGACTGTGCGACGGCGTCGGTCGCGACGTCGGTGAGCGAACTCGTGTAGACCAGCGCTTTGGCACCGGAGTCATCCAGCAGCGCCGCGACCTCGCCCGACCGGAATCGGAAGTTGAGCGGCACCGGGGTGATCCCGGCCCCGAGGCATGCGTAGAGCGCGACGAGGAACTCGGGACGGTTGTACAACAGCAGCGCGACTCGATCCCCTCTCGCCACCCCGCGCTGCGCCAGCGCACCGGCGAATGCGCCTGCCTCGCGCGTGAATCGCGCGTACGACCATTCCTCATCGGCGGTGCGGATCGCGACACGCTCAGGGAGCACCCGGGAGATCG
Source organism: Microbacterium shaanxiense (assembly GCF_054779995.1). Lineage (NCBI taxonomy): Bacteria > Bacillati > Actinomycetota > Actinomycetes > Micrococcales > Microbacteriaceae > Microbacterium > Microbacterium shaanxiense. The sequence goes on from NZ_BAAGXE010000003.1 coordinate 682,661, forward strand.
CCTGCCACACATCGGAGTAGTGCGCGCGCATGTCAGGCCCCCTGCGGCCCGGAGCGTTGCGCGAGTCCGGCGAGATCGTCGCGCCATGCGCCGTCGATCTGCTCCGGCGACCATCCACCGTCGTGGTCCAGAGTCTTGAGCACCGCGGGGTGCGAGTAGAGCGTCAGGCGATCGCCGCCGACGCCGATCGCCTGGCCCGTGACGGCGGCGGATTCATCGGACGCCAGCCACACGATGAGCGAGGCCACGTCCTCCGCCGAGCCCAGGGCATGATCACGACGATACTCAGCAGGGATCTCACCGGTCTCCAGATAGTCCTCGTAGACCTTCGTGTACGCCGGGATCGTGGCGGTCATGGGCGAGAGCGCGGTCGGGATGACGGCGTTCGCAGTGATCCCCGCCCTGGCGAGTTCCAGCGACCAGGTGCGCGCCATCGCGACGAGGCCGGCCTTGGCTGCCGCATAGTTCGTCTGCCCGAAACTTCCGAACTGCCCTGCCGGCGAGCCGATGAGTATGATGCGACCGCCCTCCCCCTGCTCTCGCATGGCGATCGCAGCGGCGCGACCACAGGTGAACGATCCGCGCAGGTGCGTCTCCGTCACGAGATCGAAATCGTCGTCCCCCATCTTCCAGAGCACACGGTCCCGCAGCACACCGGCATTGGCGACGAGGATGTCGATGCGGCCGAACTCCTCCTGGGCAGCCGCCACGAGGGCCTCCGCCGTCGCGCTCGGACCCACCGGCGCAATGACGGACACGGCGCGGCCGCCGGCCTCGCGGATCGCCTCCACGGTCTGCCCAGCGCTCTCGGCATCGACATCGTTGACGACGACGGATGCCCCGACTGCGGCGAGCGCGATCGCGTAGGCGCGACCGAGGCTGCGCCCGGCGCCGGTGACGATCGCCGACCTGCCATCCAGGCGAATCGCGCCGCTCATCGGTAGTACCTCAGAACCAGTTCCGCCACGCACGCAGGCTTCTCACTGCCTTCGACGTCGAACACCACGCGAACGACGATCTGCGATCCGTCGGCGATCGGCTCGACCGCGAGGACCTCGCCGCGAACACGGATGCGCGAACCGACGGGAACAGGCGCGGGGAAGCGCACCTTGTTCATGCCGTAGTTCACCCCCATGCTGAATCCGGTCACCTCGAACACCTCGCGCATCAACGGAACGACGAGGCCGAGCGTGAGCATGCCGTGAGCGATCGTGCCGCCGAAGGGCGTGGCCGCAGCGAAGTCCGCGTCGAGATGAATCGGATTGTCATCGCCGGAGACACGCGCATAGAGGTCGACGTCGTCCTGAGTCACCTCGCGCCAATCGGAGGGACCGAACGACGCCCCCTCGACATGCGAGAGATCTTCGACCGGTGTGGACAGGGTCATGGCTGGCGTCATCGCATTGCATCCTTCTCGTCGAGCCGGCGGCTGTGCGCGCCGAGCATCATCGCTCCGATATCAGGTTACCTGAAACAGTCGGCGATGGCTACATGCGGTTGCGAAGCGAAACGGCCCTCACCCCGGTCGGGGCGAGGGCCGTTCACGATGCGTCCAGCGGATCCGGATCAGTTCGAGCGATAGCTCTCGCGAGCGAACCTCGAGTACGGGGCGGGTTCGACCGTCGCTCGGATCGACACCTGCCGGTGGCGTTCGACCGCCGGCTTGTCCGAGTTGGGCTCTTCACCCCATACGACGCTCACTTCCGTTCCCGGCGCCGCCACATCCTGATCCACGCTCGCCAGCGACGCGAAGACCTGCTCGTTGGTGATGTACCCGCAATCATGCGAGATCCCCACGGCACGGTCGCCGAGCAGTACGCGGTCCATCTGGTACTGCCCGTAGCGCGCCTTGGGGAAGTCGATGTACTTCGCCGGCACACCCTCCTCGAGCAGTGAACGCTGCGCTGCCGCGACATCCTCCGGGTTCCACACGAGCGTGACCTTGACCCGTTCGGGCGCGACGGCGATCTCCTCGAGCGCCTCGCGACCGATGAAGTCGTGGTCGAACGCCACACTGCGGCCATACCCCAGGTCGTACGGCGTCAGGTAATAGTCCTCGATATCGTCCGAATCGAAGCTTCCCGCCAGCGAACCCAGTCGCGCAGCAGGGAGCCAGGCGAGATAGTCGGAGGCCGCCCGCCCGGTGAAGATCGCCGGTATCGGCGATGGCACCCATGCCGATTCGAGGTTGGCTGAGGAGTACGCCTTCGAACCGACCAGAACGAGGCCGAACTCTTCGCCCGCCGCGATCAGCGCCTCACGAATCCGCTCCGCATCCACCCACGGTCCGAACAGTTCGAATCCGGGCTGGCCCGCCATGCCGTGCCGCAGCGACCTCACCTTCACACCGGCGATCTCGAAGTCGGCCATGCCGAAGAACCTGGTGGCCGGCACCGGCTCCCCGGTGACCTTCTCCATGAGCGCCATCGCATGAGGACCCTGCACCTCGTACCGGTAGAGCTTCGGATCCCCTTCCCGCGCCAAGGAGTTTCCGTCGCGCTCGAACGTGACGTCGTACCCGCTGGTCTCACCGTGGAACTGCAGCCAGTCGATGACCATGTGCCACCCGACCAGGTCGTAGACCCCCTCCTCGAGGTGGAAGAGGATCGCGTCGCCGATCAGGTAGCCCTCGTGACTGACGGCGATGAACTGCTTCGCCGAACCTGCGGGGAACGTGGCGAAGCTGTTCACCGCCACATCCGACAGCAGCTGCTGAGCATCCGGACCTGAGATGAACAGATCGGTCATGTGATGCGACTGATCCAGGAGGGCGACGGAGTCCCGCCACGCTCGCTGCTCGGATCGCCAGTTCGAGAACTCCGGCGTGACCGGGAACACCGTAGGTCGGGCGGGCGCATTCCGCAGCGCCGGCAGCACGCCACCCGCCTGTGCGATGACATCGGCAACTGTCTGTGACATGTGAACTCCCTCGTTACGTCCGGCCGAGTCTACTGAGGTCATGCTTCTTCCAATCATGATTGCCGATAAGATTCACTTATGATTGCGAGAGAGTTGCTTAGCCTCCGGGGTGCAGATTCCGACGGCTCGACGCACGGCCGATGATGGATCTGAATCTGGTCAAGGTCTTCGTCGCGATCTACGAAGCACGAAACCTCACGACCGCCGCCCGCAGGCTGTTCGTCACCCAACCTGCGGTGAGCCAGTCCTTGACACGGCTGCGCCGCGAACTGGATGACCCCCTGTTCCGTCGCAATGGTCGATCGATGGATTCCACCCCTCTGGCCGACTCGGTCTACCCCGGTTTTCGCCAGGCGATGGCGGGGATCGATCGAACGCTGGATGCTGTGCATCGATTCGATCCGAGTGACTCCACGAGACTCTTCCGCATCGCTCTGTCCGAGCTCGGGGAGATCGGCTGGTTCCCCGCGATCCTTTCCGCCGTGCGCGCAGCGGCGCCTCGCATCCGCCTCGCCGTCACTGCACTCCAGCCGGCGGAACTGCCGTCGTGGCTGGCCCGCGGGTCGGTGGACCTGGCGATCAGTACGGCGTCGATCCCCGGCTTCGAGCGCACACTCCTGAAGTCGCAGTCGTACGGCGTCGCGATGTCGCGCAGCAGCACTCTGCCGGACGAGCTGAGCGTGCGCGAGTATTCGGATGCGGATCACGTCGTCGTCTCGAGCGACTCAGGGCGAGACCTGCTCGAGGCAGCTCAGCGACGCGCCGGCGCGAGCTTCGAGGCGTCGGTGACCATCGACCACTGGGCGACATTGCCGCCGTTGCTGTCGGCACAACCCGGCCTGATCGCCACGGTGCCGGACAGCATCGCCGACGGCTGGGCGCAGACGTGGCCGATCCGCGTCGGAGCTCTTCCGTTCGCGATGCCCCCGGTCGAGGTGCACCTCTACCGCCGCGCGACGACTGTGCACACTGCCGCACTCGATTGGCTGTCCACGACGGTCGCCGACGCCGTGCGCGGTTCGTCCGGCCGCTTCTTCGCGATTCACGGCGACGCGCACCGGCCCTGAGTCGCCGGGACCGGCATCGACTTCTCAGCGGATGCCGCGCTCCGCCGTCTCCACGACGTTGGCGACCAGCATCGCGCGCGTCATCGGCCCCACCCCGCCCGGGTTCGGCGAGATCCAGCCGGCCGCATCGGCCACGGCGGGGTCGATGTCCCCCGCGAGCCGCGCCTTCCCCGAGTCCGTCGTTCCCACTCGCGTCACGCCGACGTCGAGGATCGCGGCGCCGGGCTTGATCCAGTCCGCCTTCACGAGGTGCGGCACACCGACAGCGGCGACGACGATGTCCGCGCGCCGGACCTCTGCGGCGAGATCGGCTGTGCGGGAGTGCGTCAGTGTGACGGTCGCGTCGGTGCCCTTGCGCGTGAGCAGAAGGCCGAGAGGGCGGCCCACGGTGATCCCTCTTCCGACGACAGTGACGTGCGCGCCCCGGATCGGCACCTCATAGCGCGTGAGAAGCTCGACGATTCCTGCGGGTGTGCACGGCAGAGGCGCCTCCACCGCAGTGCGAGGGTCGACTCCCAGAACCAGACGTCCGAGGTTCGTCGGGTGCAGACCGTCGGCATCTTTCGCAGGATCGATCAGTTCGATGATGCGGTTCTCGTCGATCCCCTCGGGCAAGGGCAGCTGAACGATGAAACCGGTGACCTGCGGATCGGCGTTCAACTCCCGGACGGCCGCCTCGATCTCTTCCTGGGTCGCCTCTGCAGGCAGCTCGATCCTGATCGATGCGACGCCGACCTCCGCGCAGTCACGATGCTTGCCCGTCACGTACGAGCGGGACCCCGCATCATCTCCGACGAGCAGGGTTCCCAGCCCCGGAACGATCCCGTGCGCTGCGAGACGGTTGACCCGTTCGGCCAGCTCGCTCTTGATGACGGCGGCCGTGGCCGCACCGTCCAGTATCTGCGCCGTCATGAAGGTCCCGTCATTCGAGGGTGGGTACGGACGATGCTGTTCCGGCCCGCCCATGACAGCGGGCCGGAACAGCGTTGACGCTCGGAGCTCCGGGTCAGAGCTTGCCGGTGGTGCGCCACCCGCCCTGGTACTCGCTGCGCGCTGTCTCGGCGTAGGGCACCGGGCTGACGATGGCTCGGACAGAGATCTGCTCGTGAGGCTCGACGGTCGTCTTCCCTGAACCGCCGTCCGGCTCGCCCCAGACGACGCGCACCTCGGCGCCGACCGGGACATCACGATCGACCGTAGCGAGCGAGAGTCCGCGCCGCTCGTTCGCGGTGACACCCGTGAACAGCGAGAGGCCCACGTTGTTGCCGTCGGCATCGATCACGGAGTCGTAGTTCGACGAGCCGTAGTTGGCGTTGGGCAGGTCGAAGAACTGGTAGCCGGGGCCACTGCGGTCGATCACCGAGGTGAGGATCTTCGCGAGGTCCTCGTCGTTCCAGGCGAGCGTGACCTTCTGCCGCTGCTGTTCGGGCTCGAGGGCCTCCAGTGCTTCGCGTCCGATGAAGTCGTGGTCGAACTTGACGAACGACCCGTAGCCGAGTTCCCAGGGGTTCAAGTAGTAGTCATCGATACTGTCCGAGACGAACGACCCGGCAAGAGCGTTGATGGCCTCGTAGCTGTTGCTCGGCAGCCACTCGCGGTATGCGCGCTCGCCTTCGCTGGAGTAGATCGCCGGAAGCGGCGAAGGGATCCAGCCCGACTCGAGAGTGTTCGACGAGTAGGCGCGCGAGCCGCAGGGCTCGATGCCGAACTCGGCTCCGGCCTGGAGGATCGCGTCCCGGATCCTGCCGTGGTGCTCGTACGGGCCCCAGAGCTCCAGACCGGGCGCGCCGGCCATGCCGTGGCGCAGCGTGCGCACCTCGACGCCGTCGATCACCATGCCGCCCATGTGGAAGAACTTGACCTTTTCGAGGGTGCCACCGTTGAGCTTCTCGATGATCGCCCACGCGCTGGGGCCCTGGATCTGGAATCGGAAGTACTCGCGCCCGACTGCAGCACCGTACGGACGCGACGGTGAGCGGTCGTCGTAGCGGAACTCGACGTCGTACCCGCCGGTCTCGGCGTGGAACTGCAACCAGTTCGCCCCCGGCGCGCGTCCGACGTACACGTAGTCGTTCTCGGCTTCGTGGAACAGGATCCCGTCACCGATCACACCTCCGTTGGACGCCGTCGGAACGAACTGCTTGGCCGTGTTGAGCGGAAAGTTGGCGAAGCTGTTGATGCCCGTGCGGCTGAGCAGCTTCAATGCGTCCGGACCCGACAGGAAGAAGTTGACCATGTGGTGGGACTGGTCGTAGAGCACAGCGGTCTCGCGCCAGGCCTTCTGCTCGCGACGCCAGTTGCTGAACTCTGCGGGAACGACGGGGTAGATGTACGTGCCCAGCTGCGAATCGCGCAGCATGTCGACGACATTCCCCTTCGAATCGATGAGCTGCTGAAGGTTCGTGGTCATGGGGTATCTCGACTTCCTTGTCTCGTGAGTAAGCGCGAGGTCACGCTAGCGAAGATTTTTACCTATGTCCAGACCCTACGTATATAGTGAAGCTTGATGCAGCCGTCATGAGTCGTCGGCAGAGTCGGCCGCGCGCACCAAGACAGAGGAGTCAGTGTGAACCCGAGCCGCACGTCGGGCGTTTCCTCGAACCCAGCGCAATCTCCCCCAGAAAAGGAAGTGCAATGACTCATCACTCATCGTTCGATGTCGCCCATCTCGCCAACGTCGAACTCCTCACGCCCACGCCCGCAGAGAGCCGGTGGTTCTTCGAGGAGCTCTTGGCGATGCGTGTCGTCGCCGAGCACGGAGACTCGGTCTACCTGCGCACGTGGGACGACTACGAGGTGTACACGATCAAGCTCACCACCTCGGATGCCGCCGGCGTCGGCCGCACGTCGTATCGCGCATCCTCGCAGGAGGCGCTCGAGCGACGGGTCGCCGCGATCGAAGCGACCGGGCTCGGAAAAGGATGGGTCGACGGCGAGGTCGGCACCGGCCGCACTTTCACTTTCACCGACCCGGATGGCCACGACATGGGCATCTACTACGACACCGAACGCTACGTCGCCACCGACGACAAGCCGGCGCTCAAGAACCAGGCATCACGATTCCCCGGACGCGGTGTCAACGCACGCCGCCTCGACCACATCAACTTCCTCGCGAAGGACGTCGAGGCCAACGGGGAGTTCATCGCGACGGCTCTGGCCGGCCGGGAGAGCGAGCGGATCCGTCAGGACGACGGCAAGTTCGCGGCGTGGTGGTTCCATTTCGCGCAGAAGTCGTACGACGTCGTCTACTCCGACGACTGGACCAAGCACGGCAACCGGCTGCACCACATCGCGTTCGCCCCTGACACCCGTGAAGACATCCTGAAGGCCGCCGACATCTTCCTCGAGAACGGCATCCACATCGAGTCCGGTCCGCACAAGCACGCGATCAACCAGACGTTCTTCCTCTATGTCTGGGAGCCAGGCGGCAACCGGATCGAGTTCGCTCAGGCCGGGGCTCGGCTTCTGCTCGACCCCGATCAGCCCGTCGTCGAATGGTCGCAGGAGGAGCGGAAGAAGGGTCAGGCCTGGGGCATGAAGACGATCGAGTCGTTCCACACGCACGGGACGCCGGTCAACTGAGGCACGGCGAGCCACTCATCGGGGTCGGGTGCTCAACGGCCGTCGACGAAAGACAGGATGTGCTTCACGAGCGCGTCCGGCTCCGTGACCATCGGGAAGTGACCGGTGGCGATCTCCGCAATGCTCCAGCCCGGTGTCTCGCGTGCACGCTTGCGCATCGGCTCGATGTTGGGATACCCCGGGTCATTGCAATCGATGAACTGTCGGGGGACGGATCGCAGAAGTGCCTCGTCGTAGATCAGCGGCTCACGGTACATCCCGAAGGGATGCGGCACATGGCGACGTCGCAGCCAATCCGCATCCTCGACGCTCAATCTGAAGCCGTCGGACGGGTCGGGTGCCGGTAGAGCGTTTCCGTGCTCGGCCGCGATCGCGAGGCGTGCAGCTGCGACCTCTGGGGTGTGACCTGCCCCCCATCCCTCCCCGGAGTACGGTGCCATCGCGTCGACGTAGATGAGAGCGCTCACCCGTCCGGGCGCAGCTGCCTGCAGCGCCGCGGCGGCACCGGTGATCACCATGCCACCATAGCTGTGCCCCACGAGCACGACGTTCTCCAGCTCTTCCGCTTCGACCAACCCGACCACGTCGTCGATGTGAGTCTGAAGCGAGATATCCGGACGTCGAAGATGCGCACGATCACCGTCGCCAGTCAGCGTTGCGGCATGGACCTCGTGCCCAGCCTGCCGAAGGGGATCGAGCACGCGCCGCCACACCCACGCACCGCCCCAGGCACCGTGCACGAGAACCAGGGTTGACGGTGAATCGGACATGATGCGCGCTCTCTACGAATCGATCAGTTGATGGGGTGTGAAATGACGAGGCTCAGGCGACGCCGAAGGCGTGAGCCGTCTTGATCGTCGTCGCAGCCGGAGATGCGAGGAACGCCAAGACCTCGGCGGCGGATGCCGGCTCATCAGATGCCGTGGCCACGGCCCCCGCGAAGACCGTGTCGATCGCACAGTCAGGCGGCATGACACCGAGGATGCGTACTCCCGCCTGCCCGACCAGTTCGCTGAGCTGCTGGAAGCCGAGGTCGACATCGCCGCCCGCGAGCGACTTCGCGACTGGGACGCCGGGCTTCGCCTGCACGAACCGATCCCCCAGCTCGACGGTCAGGCCCCAGTCGTCGATCATCTTCACCAGTGCGGTGCCGCTGGGCCCGGTCGAGTACCCGATGCGTGTGGCGGCGCGCAGCGCCTCGCGCAGTCCGTCTGCATCGGCGAACGCCGCGCCGGAGGGCCGTGCGGCAGGCTCGGACGAATCGGATGCCACGGCCACCGCCACCTGAGAGAGCACGATGGGAATCACCGTCGCGGCATCCACATGTCCCTCTTCAGCCAGCTTCCGCAGGGCCCCCGAAGCGAGGAACACCAGATCGAACGGCTCCCCCGCGGCCACCCGCTGCGCAGCATCCACCCCGCCGACCGACTCGATCTCGACCGGTGCGAGCCCGGCGGAAACCGCAGCGGCGGCGAGGTCGGCCAGCACGTGCCTGGTCGCCATCGACGAGATCGCCTTCACGCGGCATCCTCGAACTTTTCCGTATCGACGTCAGCGGCCGGTCCGGGCGCGTAGCGCGCCCCGGCCACGGTCGTCGTGTCGATCAGCTCGCCGGCGCGCGCCAGCAGCGCGGCGTCGACGCTCAGCGACCCGGCAGCGGAGTCTTCACGCCAATGCTCGATGCTCGTCGTGCCCGGGATCGGCACGACGTGCTCGCCTCGCGAAAGCAGCCAGGCGAGCGCGAGCTGCGCCGGCGTGCATCCGGCCTCCGCGGCGAGCGCACGCCAGGCCGGCAGCAGCGCGGCGTTGGCCGGCCAGTTCTCCGGGAGGAAGCGGGGCATCGCCCGGCGGATGTCCCTCTCCACGAAATCGGCGGGGTCGGCGACGCCGTCGCTGAGGAACCCACGCGCCACGGGTGAGAAAGCCACGAGGGCGACACCCGACTCACGCGTCGCCTCCAGCATCCCGAGCTCCGGATTGCGACTCCACAGCGAGTACTCGTTCTGCACGGCCGCGATCGGGGCGACGCCCTGCGCTTCGCGCAGCCGTTCCACCGACACCTCGGAAAGGCCGACAGCGCCGATCTTGCCCGCTTCGACAAGCGCGGCGAGCGCGGCGACGCTCTCGCCGATCGGCACCGTCTTGTCCCACCGGTGCAGGTAGTACAGGTCGATATGGTCGACACCGAGTCGGCCGAGCGAGGCATCCACCTGCCTGCGCAACGTCGACGGTCGTCCATCGATCCTGCGCACGCCGTCGACGATCGCCAGGCCGCCCTTGCTCGCGAGCACGATCTCGTCGCGTCGCCCGGCGATAGCGCGGCCGACGAGCTCCTCATTGCGGCCGCCCCCGTACAGGGTCGCTGTGTCCAGCATCTGCACGCCCTCGTCGAGGGCCGTGCGCAGCAGCGCGAGGCCGTCCTCGTCCGACGGCGGCACACCGTACGCGTGGCTGAGCGACATGCAGCCGAGTCCGATGCGGGGAAGCTTCACGCGAGCTGCTCCTCCAACTGGCCGAGCACCCGGTAGCAGTCGATCACCTGACGAAGCGAAGAGTTGGGCTCGCGCCCCTCGCGGATCGCGGCGATGAACTCACGGTCCTGCAGCTCTATACCGTTCATGCTGACCGCGACATGCGACACATCGATCTGCTCTTCCTGGCCGTTGAAGAGGTCGTCATAACGGGCGATGTACGTGTCGGTGTCGCCGATGTAGCGGAAGAACGTGCCGAACGGACCGTCGTTGTTGAACGACAGCGACAGCGTGCAGATCGCCCCGGATTCGCTCTTCAGCTGGATCGACATGTCCATCGCGATGCCGAGTTCGGGGTGGATCGGTCCCTGGATCGCGTTCGCCTGCACGATCTTGCCCGCCTGGTAGGCGAACAGATCGACCGTGTGCGCGGCGTGATGCCACAGCAGGTGATCGGTCCACGAACGCGCCTCGCCCTTGGCGTTCGTGTTGCTGCGACGGAAGAAGTACGTCTGCACATCCATCTGCTGCACGTTGAATTCGCCCGCGGCGATCCGGTCGTGCACGAGCTGGTGCGACGGGTTGAAGCGGCGCGTGTGTCCGACCATGGCCACACGGTCGGACTCTTCCGCCACGGCGAGCGTCGCCTCAGCATCCGCCAGCGAATCCGCCAGCGGGATCTCGACCTGCACGTGCTTGCCTGCGGCGAGCACTGCCTGCGTCTGCTCGGCGTGCAGGCCCGTCGGGGTCGCGAGGATGACGGCATCCACGTCCTCCCGTTCGAGCACGGCGTCGAGCCCGACGACAGCGTTCGCGACGCCGTACTGCTCGGCGACAGCGTCAGCCTTCTCCTGCGAGGTGGCGCTGACGACCGTGACCTCGGCGTCCTCGATGTTCTTCAAGCCGTCGAGGTGCTTCATTCCGAAGGCACCACTGGCGCCGACGACGGCGACGCGGATCTTTTCGGTCATTCGCTCTCCCTTTCGCGGTTCGATATCAGGATGTCAGGCGCTCGCCACGGCTGCGGTCTCCGCAGGCTCCGGGGCGTTCGCCTGATCCGCGGACTCCGCCTCGCCCGCCACCTCGTCGGCGACGTCGGTACGCCCCGCCGGGTTGCTGATGACGAGGTGGCCGACGGCGGTGTTGGATGCCGGAACGTGGTAGAACCGGTGGTCGACGTCGAGGGCCTCGCCGCCGAACTGGTCATCCATCGCACCGCGTGCGATCAGCCAGTCGACGAGTTCGATGCCTTCGGAGCCCGCCTCATCGACGTACTCCATGTGCGACCATTCGGTCAGGCCCAGCGGGTCTTGGATGAGGTGATCGAGGAACGCGTTGTCCCACTCCTCGTTGATCAGCCCCGCGCGGGGGCCCTGCAGCTGGTGGCTCATACCGCCGGTGCCCCAGATCTGCACGTTGAGCTCCTCGCCGTCCCACTTGTCGATCGCGCGGCGCAGGGCCTTGCCCAGCTCATAGCAGCGGCGTCCGGAGGGGACCGGGTACTGCACGACGTTCACGGCGAGCGGGATGACGCGCGTCGGCCACTGCTCGTCCGGGCCGAGCTCGCCGTAGACCAGCGACAGTGGAACCGTGAGCCCATGGTCGACCACCATCTCGTTGACGAGTGTGAGGTCGAAGTCATCCTGAATGATCGACTGCGCGAGGTGCGCGGCGAACTCGGGGTAACCCTTCACATCTGGCACCGGGCGCGGACCGTAGCCCTCGTCGGCGACCGGGTACTCCGCGCCCGTGCCGAGCACGAAGGTCGGGATGATGGAGGCGTCGAAGGCTGTCGCGTGGTCGTTGTAGACGAGGATGACGACGTCAGGAGTGTTCTCCTTGGCCCACTTGCGGGTCCACTGGTATCCGTCGAAGACCTTCTTCCAGTACGGCTCCTCGGTCTTGCCGAGATCCATCGCGGCGCCGATGGCGGGTACGTGCGAGGTGAACACCGCCGAGGTGAACTTCGCGGGGGCATCGGGCCGCATCGTGGTGGCCTTCTCGCCGGGCTCGGGAGGCGTCCAGCCGTCGAGATCCTTGAGACGGTTGCCCTCCGGACGACGGCCGCCGCTGACCATCATGTCGCGATAGGCTGCCTCGCTCATCCCGGTCATCGATCCGGCCATCTGCTGGAAGCTCATCCCATGCGTGGCGCCGATCTTCGCCAGGAAGTAGATGTTGCCGCCCTCTTCGATCATGGTGTTCATGTCCATGTCGAGCACGGCCTGGCGCTGCCGCGCATTGAGGGGCCACTCGTCCAGGTACGCTGCCTGATCCGCGAGGAAGCGCACGCGGTTCTCGGGCTTCATCATCGACATCGCGAACTGATTCAGATGGAAGCCCTTCCGGGCCTGCTCCGCATCGTAGATGGTGGTACCGGGAATGCTCTTGTACGGCTTGTCGAGTGCCATGTCATGCTCCTTCTTGCCAGTAGAGGCGACGCGGGTTGTCTACGAGCAGCTTCTGCTGCAGGTCGGGGGTCGTCGCGATCTGAGGGATGTAGTCGACCAGCAGCCCGTCGTCGGGCATGTGGTCTTTCAGGTTGGGGTGGGGCCAGTCGGTTCCCCACAGCACGCGGTCGGGGAATTCCTCGACCACGCGACGGGCGAACGGTACGACGTCGGTGTACGCATGCTGCTCGCCGTCCAGAGCTCGTGGCCCCGTCGCGCTCAGGCGCTCGGGGCACGAGACCTTGGTCCACACGTTCGGGTTCTCACGCATGAACCGCAGGAACAGCTCGAAGTCCGGGCCGTTCGGGTCCTTGGTCACGTCGGGCCGGCCCATGTGGTCGACGACGACGTCAGTAGGGATGCGGGAGAAGAAGTCGAAGAGCTCGGGAAGGTCCTCGGCCTCGAAGTAGATGACGACATGCCATCCGAGGGGGGCGATCTTTGCGACGATCTCCTCGAGAGAGTCGGTCGGCACGCGGTCGACGAGGCGCTTGACGAAGTTGAAGCGCACGCCGCGCACACCGGCCTCGTGCAGCTCGGCGAGCTGATCGTCGGTGATGTCGCGGCGCACTGTGGCGACGCCTCGAGCGCGGCCTTCGCTACGGTTGAGGGCATCGACCAGGGCGCTGTTGTCGGCGCCGTGGCAGGTCGCCTGCACGATCACGTTGCGGTCGAAGCCGAGGTGGTCGCGCAGGGCGAAGAGCTGCTCCGCAGATGCGTCGCAGGGGGTGTACTTGCGCTCCGGGGCGTAGGGGAACTGCTCGCCAGGGCCGAAGACGTGACAGTGCGCGTCGACTGCGCCTTCCGGCAGCGTGAACGTCGGCTTCGTCGGGCCGTCATACCAATCCAGCCAGCCTTCGCTCTTGGTGAAGTCGCCCGTGGTTTCGCCGTGTGCCATCGTCACTCCTCCACGTATTCCAGGCCGGCCGCAGCCAGTGGCTCGCGCATGCCGTAGAGGTCGAGCCCGAGCACGCCCTCCCGGAACTTCTGACGCTTGGACTCTTCGTTGTCCTCGCGCTTCTGGCTGGCATCCGCCACTGCGCCGACCAGCTCCCGCGGTACGACGACGACGCCGTCGACATCGGCGACGACCACGTCTCCGGGGTTGACGAGCGCGTTCGCTGCGACGACGGGGACGTTCACGGAACCGAGCGTGGCTTTGACAGTGCCCTTGGAGTTGATGGCGCGGGAGAAGACGGGGAAGCCCATCTTCTCGAGGTCGGCGACATCGCGGACCCCGCCGTCGATCACGAGGCCCTTGCAACCACGAGCGGTGAGCGAGGTGGCCAGCAGCTCTCCGAAGAAGCCGTCTTCGCTCTCGGTGGTGCAGCCTGCGACGATGACGTCCCCCTCCTGCACCTGCTCGGCGGCCACGTGGAACATCCAGTTGTCACCGGGCTGCAGCAGCACTGTGACGGCCGGGCCGCACAGCTTCGCACCGTTGTACGCCGGGCGGATGTAGGGGCGCATCAAACCGACGCGACCCATGGCCTCGTGGATCGTGGCGACGCCGAACTGCGCGAGCCGGGCCACGTCGTCGGGGTCTGGACGCTCGATGTTCGTGCGGACGATGCCGAGGTCGTTCAGTCGCATTGGTGTTCCTTTCACAGCCCGCGGGCGGAGAGTGCGCGGTCGAGGCGCGGGTAGACGCGGCGGGCGTTGCCCTCGAACACCTGCTGGCGCCCTTGCTCGCTCAGGTGGGGTGTCGCGTCGACGTAGCGCTTGGTGTCGTCGAAGTAGTGGCCCGTACGCGGGTCGATGTCGCGGACGGCGCCGATCATCTCGCTGGCGAACAGGATGTTGTCGGTCGGGATGACCTCGGTCAGCAGATTGATCCCCGGCTGGTGGTAGACGCAGGTGTCGAAGAACACGTTGTTCAACAGGTGCTCTTCGAGCTCGGGCTTGCCCAGCGCCATCGCGAGCCCGCGGAAGCGACCCCAGTGGTACGGCACGGCGCCGCCGCCGTGCGGGATCACGAGCTTGAGATCGGGGAAATCCGTGAACAGGTCGCCCTTGAGCAGCTGCATGAACGCGGTCGTGTCGGCACCCAGGTAATGGTCACCCGTGGTGTGGAACACGTCGGGACGGCAGGTCGTGCTGACATGCACCATCGCGGGGATCTCGTACTCGACGAGCTTCTCGTAGATCGGGTACCAGGAGCGGTCGGTGAGTGCAGGAGCGGACCACTTGCCGCCGGATGGATCGGGGTTGAGGTTGACGGTGACGGCGCCGAGCTCTTCGACGGCGCGCGTCAACTCGGCGACGGTGGTCTTCGGATCGACGCCCGGCGACTGCGGCAGCATCGCCCCCATGAGGAAGCGATCGGGGAACAGCTCGCTGACACGGGCGACGAGGTCGTTGCAGATGCGCGCCCAGGTCTGGCTGACCGCGAGGTCGCCGATGTGGTGAGCCATGAACGATGCGCGGGGGCTGAAGACGGTGATGTCGCTGCCGCGCTCGTTCATGAGCTTGAGCTGGTTGGCCTCGATGGTCTCGCGGATGTCGTCATCGCTGATGTGCAGGGATGCCGGATCCGGCGCCTCTCCCTGCCCCTTGGTGAAGGCGATCTGCAGGTCACGCCAGGCGCCCAGCTGCGCGGGGGCGGTCGTGTAGTGGCCGTGGATGTCGATGATCAACGCGTGTCGTCCTTGTCACTCGGATGCTGTCGCAAGGTGCTGCTGCTGCCGACTCTAGGTCGGGTGCTGTATATAGTCCAATAGATGCGAAGTACGTTTCCCATAGAGAGATTCAATAGATGGCACTGGCTGATCTGAACCAGCTGCGCACCTTCGTGGTGCTCTACGAACTGCGCAGCGTGACGGCCGCCGCAGAGCGGCTGCATGTCACGCAGCCGACCGTCAGCTACACGTTGCGGAGGCTTCGCGAGAAGTTCGGCGACGAACTGTTCCGCCGCGAGGGGCATGACATGGTGCCGACAGCGAAGGCCACCGCACTCTTCGCACCGCTGCATGAGGCTCTCGCCCAGATCGACGAGACGGTGAGCGATCCGGAGGCGTTCGAGCCAGCTGGATTCAACGGCGAACTGTCGCTGGGGCTCACCTCGATCGGGGAGCAGACGTTCCTGCCTCCGATCATGGCCGCGCTCGCTCGCGCAGCATCCAGCCCGCATCTGCAGGTGGCGCGCCTCGACTCCGATCAGGTGGAGGACGGACTGATCCGCGGCACGATCGACCTCGCGATGACCGTGTCGATGATCGGCAGTCCGCGTCTGTGGCGCACGCATGTGCGCGCCGTCGAGTACGTGGCGCTGTCCTCGGGGCAGCATCCGCTACCCGAGACCCGACCCGACATGTTCGAGGGCCGCCGCTTCGTGCGCGTCTCCGCCCGCGGCGGCCACGTGTTCCCACTGCAGGCGCTCACAGAGCACGGCCTCATGCCGCAGGTCGCGCTCACCGTCGAGGAGTACGCGACCGTGCCTGCGGTACTGGAGGCGACGGACCTGGCCGTGCTGTTGCCGCGGCACGTCGCCGAGGTGTTCTGCGGCTGGTTCCCCGGTCTGCGGATCGCCGAGCTGCCCTGGCCGGGGCAGAGCACTCCGGTGTCGCTGTACACCCGGCGCGAGGCGAGCCTTTCGCCGGCACAGAGGTGGTTCCGCGCGGTGGTGCTGGATGCCGTCGCCGCCGGTGAGTATCGACGGCGTCGTGCAGACTAGTTCTTCTTGCGGTTCCAGCTGGCCTTCGCGGGCGCGAAGGGGCTGCGCACGTGAATCGCCCACGTCGAATGCGGGTGGATGCGCAGCAGCGCGGTCTCGTAGAACGACACCGCGTCTGCGGCGAGTGTCGGCAGGACGGCATCCTTGTCCACGGTGTCCTCCGCACGAGGACGAAGCGCCTTCCAGACCAGCTGCACCTCAGGTGCGCCGGTGGGGATGCCGTCGACGTCGAGCACCGCGCGATCCCAAGGCAGTGTGAGCCGAGGGTCCCGCTTGTAGACCCAGGCCCGCGGGGCTCCGTCTTCGGCATTGACCTGAAGAACCCAGGCATTCTGCGCATCGTCGCGGATGAGCACCGGCTGCAGATCGGCGCCCTCCGGAGCATCGACGAACGGCACGACCTCGTCCTCACCCGGCACCCACGCACTGAAACCCTCAGGAAGTTTCCCGACCAGACCTCGGAGATCCGCAGCGACGACACTGACATCGATGTTCTCGCGGTCGCGGATCGGATGCCCGAGCCAGCGGTCGAGCGCGACGCCACCCGACAGCCACCAGCGAACGGATGCCGCGGCGAGGAGCCGGGCGACCGCTTCAGCGTCGAGCGGTTCCCACGGCGTCGCCGCGATGGGTGTGGAAGAGGGCATGGGATGAGGTTACCCGGCTCCGACCATTCGTCATCCGCTCCGCCACGACAGGTGGCAGGCTAGCCGCATGGCGAACTCCCCCTCCGGCGATTCGATGACCGATCGGATCGTCCGCGTGCTCGACACGTTCACCACCGAGCGCACGATGCAGACCGCCACGGAGATCGCGGAGCGTACCGGCCTTCCGCCGTCCACTGCGCACCGCATGGTCGGCGACCTCGTCGCAGCCGGGCTCCTGGAGCGCGATGAGGACCACCGCATCCGCCTCGGCATGCGCCTGTGGGAACTCGCGCTCCGGGGCTCGAGCGCGTTGCGACTGCGCCAGGCCGCCCTGCCGCATATGGAGCACGTGCAGACGCTGATCCGCGAGCACACCCAGCTCGCCGTGCTCGAGCACGAGGAGGCGCTCTTCCTCGAACGGCTGTCGCATCCGGATGCCGGCGCCAACATCACCCGAATCGCCGGGCGCCTGCCCCTGCATGCGTCATCGTCTGGACTGGTGCTGTTGGCCTACGCCGACCCTTCGATCCGCGAGCGGGTGCTGTCCGGGCCGCTGCGTGCAGTGGCCGTGGAGACGGTGACGGATGCCGAGACGCTGCGCGCCGTGCTCGCATCGATCCGGCGGCGCGGATACGTCGTCGCCCCCGGCTCGATCGAGGCGGTCTCCACCGGCGTCGCCGTGCCGGTTCGCGATCACGGGGAGGTGGTCGCCACGCTGTCGGTCGTGCTGCCGCGAGAGAGCGGGACGGATGCCGCGATCGCGGCGCTGCGCGATGCGGCGAAGGCCATCGAGAACGACCTCCGTCGATCGCGCTGAATCCCGTTCAACGGGATTGAATCGGTTGTCAGTCGCCACTGGCGGCACACTGGTCGGCACGGGCCCGAATCCGCCCGTCAGTGCCGAACACCCGTCGAAGGAGACGCCATGAGCGCAGCCGCGCCGCACCCGCAGAAGATCCGTACCCGTGTCGCGATCGTCGGCGCAGGCCCCGCAGGGCTGATCCTCTCCCATCTGCTGGCGGATGCCGGGATCGAGTCGGTCGTGATCGATCAGCGCTCGCGCGAAGATATCGAGTCGACCATCCGGGCCGGAATCCTCGAACAGGGCACCGTCGACCTGCTCACCGCGATCGATCCGAACACCCGAGTGAACACGATCGGCCACCGGCACGATGGCATCGAGCTGCGCTTCCAGGGCGAGGGACACCGCATCGACTTCCCCGGACTGGTGGGCCGCAGTGTCTGGCTCTATCCGCAGCACGAGGTACTCAAGGACATGCTGCGGTTGCGTCTCGGCGCCGGCCAGGATCTGCGATTCGGCGTGACCGCGACCCGCGTGGAAGACGCCGACACTGTCCACCCCCGCGTGATCGCGACGACCGCGGACGCAGGGGAGCTCACGATCGAGGCCGACTTCGTCGTCGGCGCCGACGGTTCGCGCTCGGTCGTCCGCCCCGCGATCACTGGCGACTCACGCAGCGGGTTCTTCCGCGAGTACCCGTTCGCGTGGTTCGGCATCCTCACCGAGGCGCCGCCGTCGGCCGAGGAGCTGATCTACAGCAACTCGTCGAACGGATTCGCCCTCATCAGCCAGCGCAGCCCCGAAGTGCAGCGGATGTACTTCCAGTGCGCCCCCGACGCCGATCCGAACGCACTGAGCGAGGAGCGGATCTGGGAGACACTGCAGTCCCGCGTGCCGGGGACCACGCTGAAGGAGGGGCCGATCTTCCAGCGCGACGTGCTGCGCTTCCGCAGCTTCGTCGCGCACGAACTCCGCCACGGGCGCGCAGCGCTCGTCGGCGACGCAGCCCACACGGTGCCGCCGACCGGCGCGAAGGGCATGAACCTCGCGATCGCCGACGTCGTGCTGCTCGCTCGCGCGCTGCGCGCACTGCTCGACGAGAACGATGAGCGCCTCATCGACGGCTACGCGGAGCAGGCGTCCCGCCGCATCTGGAAGGCGCAGCACTTCTCGTGGTGGATGACGAGCATGCTGCACACCGCACCCGACGCGAGCGACTTCGACCAGCACCGTCAGGCCGGCGAACTGCGATCCGTGGTCGAATCCGAAGCCGGCCGCACGTTCCTCGCCGAGGCGTACACGGGCTGGCCGCTCACCTGAAGCCCCACGGCGTCGTCCGCGCAGCGAGTGCCCGCGCGTCATGCGGTGCATGTCCGCGGGCGTCGTTGTCGAAGTACACGTAGACATCGCGCGGCGGCTCACCACCGGCCAGCCCGCCGATGATCCGCGCCCATCCGTCGAGCTCCCCCGGGGTGTAGCCGCTGCGATAGAGCTCCTGCGCCCCGTGCAGGCGGATGTAGGCGAAGTCGGCGGTCACCGCGTCGAAGCGCGGGAACCGGCCGGCAGTGTCGGCGACGACCATGGCGACACCGTGGGCACTGAGGAGGTCCTCGGCGCCGCGAAAGCTCTCCGATCGCGGCTCGAGCGCATGACGGATCGGGCGATCCTCGTCGATCTCCAGCCACGTCCGCCCCGCGAGCCTGGCGTCGTGACGTCCGGCCAGCGCGAGCGCCTCGCCCGTCGAATGCGGCAGCAGTCCGAGGAACGCATCGAGCAGCTCCGGCTGGAACTCCTGCCGCTCCGGCAGCTGCCACAGCACCGGTCCGAGCGACGCCCCCAATGCGAGCACGCCGGAGGCGAAGAAGTTCGCGAGCGCGGTCTCGACGTGACGCAGGCGCAGCATGTGGGTCACGTACCGCGACCCCTTGACGGCGAAGACGAACCCCTCCGGCACCGACGCACGCCACTGGTGATAGCTCGCCGGCCGTTGCAGCGAGTAGAACGACCCGTTGAGCTCGAGCGTCGTGAAGTGCTCCCCGATGTACTCGAGTTCGCGACGCTGCGGGAGCCCCGCCGGATAGAAGTCACCGCGCCACGAGGCGTACCGCCAGCCGGACGTGCCCACCCGCACGACGCCGGAGGCCACGGCGGACGCCGATCAGGCCCGCGCTGCGGGCTTCCTGTTCTCGGCGCTCGCCATCCACGCGAACTGCTCGAGCTTCTCGATGATCGCGTGCAGGATGTCGGCGCTGGTGGGATCCTCCTCGTCCACGCCGTCGTGCACCTCACGCATCGTGCCGACGACCGCCTCGAGCCTGACCGTGATCAGATCGACGGTCTCCGCCGTGTCGATCTCGCCCTGCGGGTACTCGGGCAGGGTGGTCGTCGCCGCCACCGTGTCGCTGCGACCGTCCGGAACCGCGTGCAGTGCCCGCATCCGTTCCGCGACGGTGTCACTGAACTCGCGCGTCGCTTCGATGATCTCGTCGAGCTGGAGGTGCGTGTCGCGGAAGTTGCGTCCGACGACGTTCCAGTGCGCCTGCTTGCCCTGCATGGCGAGTTCGATCAGGTCGACCAGCACTGCCTGCAGGCTCGCGCTCAAGTCCTTCGACGCGACGAACCCCTTCTCGGCGTTCTGCCGACGCGTGCTCTTCTCACCCGTGCCGCCGCGCGCCGCGCGGCGCGTGCCAGTGGATGCCTGTTTCTCGGATGCCTTCGTCGTTGCCATCATGACAGCGAAGGTATCCGCGGTCGGCCGACCAGACCCAGGGCCTTGACAAGCAGCGCATCATCTCAGCAGCTGATTCCCGGAGCGGGCGACCAGCGGGCCGATCACCGCATCCGCATCCGGCGTCCATGCGGCGGCGCCCGTGATGCGGAATCGTGCGTGCTCACCGGGCAGCAGCGTGACGAGCCCTCGATCCACCGTGGCCGAAGGGTCGAGCCGATCCACCAGCAGCGCGAGATCGCGCACGAGAGATTCGGCGGTGATCGTCACGTCGTACGTGCCCTGATCGTCCACAGCTTCGATCTCGGACGACAGCCGCGGCGCACCGAGCGCGCTGTCGCGGGGCTCGGCGAACCACCACAGCCCGCGCGTATCCAGCGCCTCGACCACCAGCACCTCTCGTGCCGCGTCACCGGCGACCGCGAGCGAAACGGGAACGTCGATCCGCACCGTCGCGCGCGCTGCGACCTCGGCGTCCACGGCATCCGACGCGAGCACGGTGCCGTCGAACGCGAGACGGCGCATGACGACGGCTCCCTGCCAGGGGCCGGCCGTGTCGTTCGACAGCACAGCGCTCAGTCCGGCATCCGCCGTCTGCGCGGAATCCGCCGATTGCACCGACACGGTCCGGGGTGCGAACGCGTTCTTCAGCGCGAAGTACAGCGGCTTCTCACGCCCGTCGCCGTCGATCGCCGCCCATGACGTGACCGGCCAGCAGTCGTTGAGCTGCCACACGATCGCCCCAGCGTTGTGCGGAGCGAGCGAGCGGAACCATTCGAGCGCGCACGACACGGCGTTCGCCTGATTGAGCTGCATCGCCCAGTGCCATGTCTCGACGTCCTCCGGAACGCGGTAGTGCGAGACGAGGCCGCCGGTGAGCTTGGCGTTGCCGTCGGCGGCCTTCTGATGAACGATCATGCCCGGCGATTCCGGCGTGAGCGGATCGTCGCTGATCGCGCGCGTCAGCGTGGTCCAGGCCGGCGGCCCCTGCCATCCGAACTCCGCGACGAGACGCGGTCTGTGCTCGCGGTACGTGGGCCAGTCGCGGCGATTCCACTGCTCCCACAGGTGCATCGAGCCGTGCTCCTCGTCGTTCGGATGCGGCCCGGTCTGCGCGCTCCCGTCCCAGCCGCCGCCGGGGCTGAACGGGCTGCCCGGCGCATAGGGCACGTGCGGCGCCAGTTCGGCGATCAACGCGGGCAGCAGCTCGTAGTAGTAGTGCGCACCCCAGGTCCTGCCGTCCAGGACGCTCTTCCATCCCCAGTCCTCGTAACCCCAGGTGTTCTCGTTGTTGCCCGTGAGCAGCACGAGCGATGCACGATGCGCGAGACGGGCGATGTTCTCGCGCGCCTCTGCCTCGATCTCCGCGCGCAGCGGATCCTCCTCCGCATATGCGGCGCACGCGAACAGGAAGTCCTGCCACACGAGCAGGCCGAGCTCGTCGGCGAGATCGTAGAAGTCCTCCGACTCGTAGATGCCCCCGCCCCAGACGCGGATCAGGTTGAGGTTCGCGTCCCTCGCCTGCTGCAGCCGGCCACGGTAGCGGTCGCGGTCGACGCGGCTCGGGAACGCGTCGTCCGGAATCCAGTTCACGCCCTTCACATAGATCGGCTGGTCGTTCACGATCAGGGTGAACGGGGTGCCGGCAGCATCCGGCGTCGTGTCCCACCGCAGATCGCGGAAGCCGACCTTGCGCGATGCAGAATCAAGAAGGACTCCGTCTGCCGCAAGCGTCACATCCACGTCGTACAGCACGGGTTCGCCGTACCCCGCCGGCCACCAGCGATCGACCTGGTCGAGCTGCACCTCGAGATCCACGGAGTCCGCGCCGGCAGGCACTTCGATGCCCTCCACCGCGCGAGCGCCGACCTGCACCGCGAGCGCGGCCGGTTGCTTCGAGGTGCGCTCGAGCTCGACGTGCACCCGCACGCTGCCGCCATCCCCGATGGCCTCGGCCCGCACGTCGACCAGGGCGAGCCGAGCGTCGGACCACGACTCCAGTCGCGCCTCGCGCCAGATCCCGCTCGTGCACGTGGCGATCCCCCAGTCCCAGCCGAAGCTGCACGCCGACTTGCGGATCGCGTCGTACGGGAGCGGATAGGGCCGGGGACGCACGCCGAGCGCGACGCTCTGCGCGTTCGCGTAACGCACCGGGCTGCGCAGCGCCACGACGAGCTCGTTGTCTCCCGCCGTGAGGATGCTCGTGACGTCGAAGCGGTACGAGCGGTGCTGGTTCGCGACGTCGGCGAGCGCCTGTCCGTTGAGCGTGATCGTCGCCACCGTGTCGATGCCGTCGAAGACGAGGTCGTGCCGTGCCGCAGCCTCGAGTGCGGCATCCGACACCGAGATCGTGGTGCGGTAGGTCCAATCGACCAGACCGATCCAGGCGAGCGCCGACTCGTTGTCGTCGAGATACGGGTCAGGGATGAGTCCGGCGCGCATCAGATCGAGGTGGACGACGCCCGGCACGATCGCGGGGATCGGATCAACGCCGACCTTGGCGGGACCGGCCGCCGCATGCACCTGCCAACCGGTGGTGAGCGGAGTGCGGATGAGGGCGGCGTGCGGCGAAGAGGTCACTGACCAACTGTGCCGTGCGGGACCAGGGGAAGTCCATCCTTCGCCCCGGTACGCCGCACGCGCGCACGGAAGCGCCATGCGGTCACGACCAGCACGACGACGGCGAGCACGACGGCGGTCGCCGCGACCGTCGGCGCTGACGGATCACCGGACCATCGTCCCACCGCGATCCACACGAGCCCCCAGACCGTCGCGACAGCGGGAGCCCACCTCCCACCGCGCCAGGCGGTGAACACGGCGACGAGCCCGGTGACGATGAGCGTGATCACCCCAGGTACGCCAGGGGCCGCGGTCCACTCCGTCATGTCGAGCGCGCCGAGCCAGGCCGCGAGGTTCGCGGCGGCGGCGACCGTCACCCATCCGAGGTACAGACCGATCGTCCCGTCCACGAGCACGATCTCGGCGATCGTGCCGCGACGCGGTCTGCGGCTGACCCTGACGAACGTGACCAGCAGCACCCCGAGCAGGATCACGATGATCACGAACGACTCGGCGATGCGCCACGCCTGCACGCACATGATCCACACGGCGTTGAGCAGGGCGGATGCCGCGACGCCGTATCCGACCGCACGGTGAAGCGGCTTCGCCGCCTGCGAAGGCACCAGTTGCCACAGCGCGTACGCCACGAGGCCGAGGTAGATCACCGACCAGATCGCGAACGCGAAGCCCGCCGGCGCGAGCACGGTGGCGTCGGCGGCGAACGCGCCTCCCGCAGCCTCTGGCATCGGACTGCCGCCCAGCAGGCCCGAACCGAAGACCGCGGCGATCACCGCCCCCGCGACGGTCAATGCGACGACGAGGCGGCGGACGCGATCAGACTTCTCCGTCTGGGCCATGCCCCCACAGTAGACGGGGCCCTGCGTTGACTACTCCGCTGCCGGCGGCGTGGCGCAGATGGCGCCGTCGACGATGGCCTGGTGGTACTGCTCGGCGGTAAAGGGCAGCCCGAACTCCGGTGCCGTCTCCCCGCCAGCCGCAGGCGCCTTCGAGGCGATCGCCGCGAGTTCCCACGCGAGGTAGGCGGCGGGTGAGCTTCCGGCTGTCGAGTTGTTCAGCACGACGGCGACGGTGAACCCGGTCGTCGGGTCGGAGTACGCGGCCGTCGCATAGCCGGGGGTCCACCCGTGCTGACCGATCAACGGTCCGACCATGAACGCGCCGCCGGTGGCCTGATACCAGGACTCTGCGCCCTCGTACGCGGGCAGCGGAGCCGAGAACCGTCCGGGCTCGGCGCCCTCTTCGCGCAGTCCCTGGCGTGCCGTCGCCTGGGCGTAGCGCCCCAGGTCGTCGATCGTCGAGACGACACCGGAATCGGTGAAGCCCGTGCTCGATGAGAGCACCGTGATCTCGGAACGCGCCGCGCAGTCGAAACCGCCGTCGATGGGCGGCAGAAGGGTTCCGCTGAGCGAGACCTCGCCAGGGGCCGCCGCCTTCGGCGCAGGAAGGGAGGTTCCCGCGAGGTCCAGCGGGCTCGTCACGTACTCGGCGATGAGCTGCGATGCGCTCTTGCCCGATGCGCGCTCGAGCGCCAGGCCGAGCAGCAGGTAACCGGCATCCGAATCGCGGTACGTCGTGTGCGGAGCCACCGGCGTCTGCCCGAGACCGAACGACGCCAACTCCAGCGCGGGCCACTCGCGCTCAGGGGTGTTCAGCCACATCGGCTTGACGGCTGCTTCGGACGAGCCGGCGCCGCTGGTGCCGTTGCAGAGATCGAGGAGGGTGATGTCCTCCATCTGCGCGACCCCCGAGACGTACTCCGGCACGGAGGCGTCGAGCTCGACCACGCCGTCGTCGACGAGTCCGTAGAGGACATCGCAGGTCATCATGCGCGTGACGTCCGCGACGCGGAATGTCATGTCGGTCGAGACCGCCGTCTGATCCTCGACAGACTGCGTGCCGAGTCCGGTGACCCAGGTGCCGCTCCACGGCACCCACACACCGACGATCGCGCCGGTCGAACCGGTCGCGACCATCGCATTCTCGACGGCGGCCTGCAGCTGCGCGACGGTGTCATCCGCGAGTGCGGCATCGACCTGCTCGGGAGGCGTGTAGGAGAAGGACTCCTCCCCTGAGCAGCCGGTCAGGACGAGCGCGAGCGCAGCGGCGCCTGCGACGGCGGCACGCCAGCGGCGCGGCGAGAGAAGGTGCATGAAGGAAGCTCCAGGAAGATTTATTCTCCCGAGTCTAAAGCGCTCATCGCGAAACACGGCATCCATCGCGCGGACACCAGGCAGACGTACAGTGATCACGTGACCCATATCTTCGAAGCCGACGTCGTCGCAGCCATCCTCCGTCACATGAACGGCGATCACACCGACGACAACCTCCTCATCGCCCGCGCGTTCTCAACGGAATCCGACGTGCCGATCACGAGCGCCGTGATGACGGATCTGGACGGCTCGGGCGGCGTCTGGCAGATCACGCGCGCCGGCGTCCCGGAAGAGCTTCGCGTCCCGTGGCCCGGCGGTGAGATCTCCGAGCGACCGGCAGTGCGCCGCGAGGTCGTGGCGCTGTACGACGCCGCCTGCGAGAGGCTCGGCATCGAGCCGCGACCGCACGCGTGAGGAATCCGCACTTCTGCTGAGGTTAGGTTGCCCTTACACTGAGGGCATGGCCGAAATCCTCTCCTTCTCCGCCGCTCTGCGTGAGCGCTCCTCGAGTTCGCATTCGCGCAGCGAGCACGCCGGATTCATGGCCGACCTGCTCAAGGGCGAGGGCTCCCGCGAGGACTACATCGCACTCGTGGCGCAGCACTACTTCATCTACGAAGCCCTCGAGGGCGCGGGCGATCGCATGCGCAACGACCCGGTCGCCGCGGTCTTCATCAGCGACAGGCTGACACGGCTGCCCGCACTCGAGGCGGACCTGGAGTTCCTCATCGGGCCCGACTGGCGCGACACCATCACGCCGTTGCCGACGACGCAGCGCTACGTCGACCGCATCAACGAGGTCGGGGCGACCTGGGTGGGCGGCTTCGTCGCACACCACTACACCCGCTACCTCGGCGACCTCTCCGGCGGCATCTTCATCGGGCGGGTCATGCAGCGGAGATTCGGCTTCGAGACGAACGGCGTCGGCTTCTACCTGTTCGACGACATCGCCGACCCTGCCGCGTTCAAGGACGTCTACCGCGAGCAGCTGGACGCCGCGCCGTGGGACGACGCGGAACGCGAACGGGTGATCGATGAGGTGCTGCTGGCGTACCAGTTCAACACCGAGCTGTTCCTCGACCTCGATCGGGTGCGATCCGCGGCCTGATCCGTCAGGCGTTGACCTCGGGCGTCGACGCCCTCTCCCACGCTTCGCGCATGAAGCGGCGCACATCCTCGTCGACTCTGATGTCGCTCGGACGCAGCGGCCGGGACAGGTACAACCCGTCCAGTGACGTCAACCGCGACAGCGCGACGTAGGTCTGGCCAGGGGCGAACGCCCCTCCGCCGAGATCGATGATCGCCCGGTCGTAGGTCTTGCCCTGCGACTTGTGGATAGTGACCGCCCAGGCGAGGCGCAGCGGGAACTGCATGAACTCCGCGATCACGTCACGGCTGAGGGTCTTGGTGCTCTGGTCGTAGGAGTAGCGGAACCTCTCCCAGACCGCGGGCTCGACATCGACGTCCTCGCCGTCGATCTCGACTCGCACCGAACCGCCGATGATGCGCTTCACCGTGCCGATCGTGCCGTTCACCCAGCGCGGAGGCTCGCCCGTCATCGAGACGTCGTTGCGCAGGAACATGACCTGCGCCCCGACCTTGAGCTTCAGTTCCGCATCGGCGGGGTAGGACGCGTCGCCCCTCCCGAAGTCGCCGTTGATCTCCGCCCTCGCGGTCTGCTCCTTGCCGGCGAGCGCGGCGAGGTGGCGGCGGTTGATGTTGTTGACGATGTCGTTGCGGGTCGCGAGCGTGATCATCGGCACCTCGCCGGGCTCCGGCTCCGGGGGAGTGCGGGCGCCCTGCGAGTTGAGGACGCCGGCGATCTCGGCCGTGACGCGCCCGTAGCGCACGGCGTTCAACATCGCCTTGAAACCGTCGTCCGACTGCCGGTGGATCTGCACCAGCTCTCGAACATGCAGTTCGGCGCCGTGCCTGCCCAGATCGATGAGACCGTCGGACTCGCCCATCGTCGCACCAGCCCACACCTTCGCATCGAAGAACCAGAAGGAACGGTAGTGATCCTGCACGTAGCGCAGCTCATCTCCGCGCGGCGGCACGGGCGCCAGCTGGTACGGATCGCCGAACATCACGATCTGCACGCCGCCGAAGGGCTCAGCGCGCCGTCCCCTCGCCTGGCGCAGGGCGCGATCCATGCCGTCCATGAGATCGGCGTTCACCATCGAGATCTCATCGATCACGAGCGTGTCGATGGCATTGAGGATGCGGCGGGTGGCGTCGTTCTGCTCGATCTCGCTCTCGGCGATGAGTCCGATCGGGAGACGGAAGAGCGAATGGATCGTCTGGCCCTCGACGTTCAGCGCCGCGACGCCGGTCGGTGCGCAGATCGCGATCTGCTTCTGCGTGTTCCAGGCGAAGTACTGCAGCAGGGTCGACTTGCCGGTTCCCGCGCGCCCGGTGATGAACACGTGCTCCCTGGTGTCCTCGATGAGACGGAACAGCTCCTGCTGCTCGGCGGAGAGGGCGGGAAAGGACACGATTCTCATCGTACGTCGAGCGCGGCGTCACAGTCCGCCGACGCTCGGCACTGTCTCAGGCCCCTCTCCTAGACTGGCGCCATGGATCGCCCTCAGCCGACGTCGCCGCGGCGCCGACGCCTCTGGGTCGACCTCACCACCCTGGCGGTCATCGGCGTCCTGCTCCTCGGCGCGATCGCCGCCGGCGGTGCGGCTCTGTACAAGGAGTACTACGGCCCAGGCGCGTTCGTCACGAGGTACCTCGATCTTCTGGCGACCGGTCGCGCCGCCGACGCCCTGCGCGTGCCGGGCGTCGCCATCGATCGCGAGACCCTCGAGGATGCCGGGATAGAGGCGACGGCATCCGAGGCGCTGCTGCGCCAGGCGGCGCTCGCACCTCTCACGGAGATCGACGTCGTCGAAGAGGTCACCGTGGACGGTGTCACGTCGGTGACGGTCTCCTACGTCGCGGGATCCCACCCCGGCAAGAGCACCTTCGAGGTGACGCAGGACGGGTGGGCCGGCGTGACACCCGACTGGCGTTTCGCGCACACGCCCCTCGCGGCGATCTCGCTGCGCGTGCTCGGCTCCGATCAGTTCGCCGTCAACGGATTCGAGATCGATCGTCGTCAGGTGTCATCCGCAGGAGTGGAAGCCGAAGCGCTCGACCCCCTGCCGATGCTGGTGTTCACCCCCGGCGTCTACTCGGTCACCGTGGACACGGCGATCTCCCGGTCTCCAGGAGTCGGCGTCCTCGCCGATTCCCCTCTGACCCAGACCCCGGTCGACCTTCAGACCGAACCGACTGAGGAGTTCCTCGCCGTCGTGCAGACCCGCGTCGAGGAGTTCCTCACCGAGTGCACCACGCAGCAAGTGCTGCAGCCCACGGCATGCCCCTTCGGGCTCGAGGTGCAGAATCGCATCGCGAACCTGCCCACCTGGACGATCGCGCAGCAACCGAAGGTCACCGTGGAGCCGGACGGCGCACAGTGGATGATCCCCGCGAGCGAAGCCGTCGCGCACATCGAGGTCGACATCCGCTCGCTCTTCGACGGCTCCATCGAGCACGTGTCGGAGGATGTGCCCTTCCGCGTGAGCGGCACGATCTCGATCCTCCCCGATGGATCGGCCTCGATCAGGGTCGGCTCGGCGGGATCCTGATCCGTCAGCCCTTCCGGGCCTCCTGACGCGCATCACGGTCGGCCAGCGCCGCGAGCTTGGCGTTGTACTCCTCGAGCTCCGCGTCTCCGGTGCGATCGGCATGGCGGTCGTTGCGCCGCTGCACCTTGGTGTCGTCTCGGCTCCACTGGATCGCCACGGTGATGGCCACGATGACGGTGGGGATCTCACCCACCGACCAGGCGATGCCGCCGCCGATGTACTGATCCTCCATCGGGGTCGGACCCCACGGCCGGGCCATGGAGCCGAACCACTCGGCGACCATGAGGCCCTCCTGCATCATGATCGCGATCCCGAAGAACGCGTGCATGGCCATGATGGCGATCAGCGTGATCAGTCGCCCTGGGTACGGCAGCCGGTACGGCACGGGGTCGATGCCGACCAGGCTCATGGTGAAGAGGTAGCCGGCCAGGAGGAAGTGGATGATCATCCACTCGTGGCCGAGGTGCTCGTACATCACCCACCGCACGATGTCGGTGAAGTAGAACGCCCACAGCGATCCGATGAAGATGCCGGCGGCGACGAACGGGTGGGTGATGATCCGGGAGAAGGGCGAGTGTACCGCCCACATGATCCATTCCCGCCCGCCGCGGGTGCCGTCGTCGCGCTTGTGGATCGCGCGCAGCGCGAGGGTGATCGGCGCTCCGGAGACGAGCAGCAGCGGAATGGCCATCGAGAGCATCATGTGCCCGAGCATGTGCACGCTGAAGAGGTAGTCCTGGTACAGGTTGATCGGACCGCAGGTGACCCAGACGAGCATGAGCATGCCGAGCACCCAGAACACGGTGCGGTGGATCGGCCAGCGGTCTCCCCTGCTGCGCATCCGCAGGACGCCGGCGAGGTAGAAGAACAGTCCGAGGGCGGCGGCCACCGCCCAGAGGATGTCGACGTCCCAGCCCGTGAACCACATGTCGAGCGTGAACTCGGGTGGAAGCGGCGAGTCCGTGAGCAGTTCGGCGGGCGTCTTCAGGATCGCCGCGGTCTCGCCGGTGGGAGGAGGCGTGCGCGCCAGCGCCGCGGCAGCGCCGGATGCCAGCCCCATCAGGGCGACTTCGCAGAGCACCAGCATCCAGAACCAGCGCGAAGCGCTCTCGCCGCCCAGGCGCGGGATGAGACGAGCGCGGTACCAGGCGCCGAGCAGCCCCATTCCGCCGAGCAGCACGACCTTCGCGAGGATGATGAGGCCGTACGGCGTCCAGAGCCCGTCCCATCCGCCGAGGCCGACGGTGGAGCGCATGACGCCGGACACCGCGACGACGAAGAACGCGGCGATCGCGAGCGATGAGTAGCGGCGCACCAGCGCCGTACGGTCGACACCGGCGGTGCGGCGCAGGACGACCAGCAGGAACAGGCCGCCCAGCCAGACGGCCGCCCCCACCGTGTGCAGCAGGATCGAGTTGACGGCGATGACGTGACCGGCGAGCTCACCGGAATGGCCCTGATTGGCCATCGGGACCAGCGCCGCGACGGCGATCCCGGCCGTGATGAGCGTGGGCGTCCAGCTGCGCCACGCGAAAGCGAGGATCGTGACGATCGCGCCCATGATGGTGGTGATCAGCCAGGCCTGGCCGAGGGGAAGCGTGAGCAGAAAGCGTCCCAGTTGCTCGCCGAACTGCTGTTCGAGGCTGAGCTGCACGTTGAACGCACCGAGGAACGTGAGGAACGCGGTGGCAGCCGAGGAGACCGTGAAGACGGCTGCGCCGATGGATGCCGTGTCCAGTGCCGTCTCGAACGGCTTCTCGCCGGCCTTCAGGGCGAACAGCGCGAGCACCATCGAACCGATCATGACGGCGGCGCTGATGTTGTTCACCATTCGCGCGGCGGGCAGCCCCCATCGCACGAAGGGCCCAGGATCGCTGAGCAGCAGCGGCGCCGCTCCCCCGCCGAGCTGCAACGACACCACGAGCGCGACGACCGCGGCGATGACGAGGATCGCGAAACCGGCCGCACGGTACGCCGAAGCCTGCGTCGTGCGCAGGTCGGGAGAAGTCACCCGTCCAGCCTAAGCGCGTATGACAACAGGCGCGGACGCCCGGATGCACCGCGCCCTCTGTGGACGCGCCGTCTGTGAGACGCGCGAAGGCCGCCCCCGACGAACAGGGGCGGCCTTCGAGAGGAGCGGTCTTACTTGACAGCTGCCTTGAGCTTGGAGCCGGCGGTCACCTTGACGCGCTTGCCTGCCGGGATCTTGATCTCGGCGCCGGTCTGGGGGTTGCGGCCGGTGCGAGCCGCGGTGTCGACCTGCTCGAACGAGATCCAGCCCGGGATCGAGACCTTGCTGCCCTTGGCGACAGCGTCGGAGACGGTGCCGAAGAGTGCGTCGAGGACACCGGAGACGGTGGCCTGGCTCTGGCCGGTGGCGCTTGCGATGCTCGCGACGAGCTCGGTCTTGGTGATGGACTTGTCAGCCATGTCATCCTCCAGCGACAAAGTGTCGCATCGTTGTGGTTCGGGAGGCGGATGCCGCCCGCTGGTCGAGTGACCGCCTCGAATGTATCAACCACTGCCCGCATTTCCGCGTCATTTCGCGGGTTTTGGGGTTTTCCTAGGCGTGTCGCGTCACATTGGTCACTCCAGTCACAGAATCAGCTTTGCTTTTCCCCTCATCGGTGGGAGGTTCTCGCATGCTCCTCGCGCCATGCAGGAGCGAAAAGCTCCCATCGATCCCGGTTGCGAAGCCGGGAGCGGCTCACGTGGCCGCCGTCCATATGGCGCGGCAGGGTCCGAGTACGCGAAAGGGGGCGAGGATCCGAAGATCCTCGCCCCCTTTGAAAGCGTTGCTTACCAGCTCGACTTGGTGATACCGGGCAGCTCGCCACGGTGTGCCATGTCGCGGAAGCGCACACGCGAGATGCCGAACTTCGTCAGCATGCCACGGGGGCGGCCGTCGATGGCGTCACGCGAACGCACGCGCACCGGCGATGCGTTGCGCGGCAGCTTCTGCAGGCCGACGCGAGCAGCCTCGCGGGCCTCGTCGGTCGCGGCCGGGTCGACCAGGGTCTTCTTCAGCTCGGCACGACGTGCGGCGTAGCGCTCGACGATGACCTTGCGCTGCTCGTTGCGAGCGATCTTGCTCTTCTTAGCCATGTTTAGCGCTCCTCTCGGAATTCGACGTGCTTGCGGACGACCGGGTCGTACTTCTTCAGCACGAGGCGGTCGGGGGTGTTGCGACGGTTCTTCTTGGTCACGTACGTGAACCCGGTGCCTGCCGTCGAACGCAGCTTGATGATCGGACGGACGTCCTGAGCCTTCTTGGCCATTAGAGCTTCACACCCTTCGCCTTGAGGTCCTTGACCACGTTCTCGATGCCACGCACGTCGATCACCTTGATGCCCTTGGCGGACACGTTCAGGGTGACCTTACGGCCGAGCGACGGCACGAAATAGGTCTTCTTCTGCACGTTCGGGTCGAAGCGGCGCTTCGTCCGGCGGTGCGAGTGCGAGATGTTGTGACCGAAGCCGGGAACAGCTCCTGTCACCTGGCACACTGCTGCCATGTGATTACTCCTTCATTACCGTGAGACCGGACGGCCTCACCCAAGATCCCTTGTCTGCGCGCCGCACCTCTCGGATGACCCAGGAGGGAGACAGCACACGAACTACGCACAGGAGTGTGCGCAGACAAGGAGTCAGTTTAGCATGGCCTGCGCGTCGGCTGCGCCCCGCCCCCAGCGGAACACCGAGACAGACGGGTCTCCCTCGATCCAGAATCTCCAGGGGAACGCGTGCGTGCCTGCGACCCCCGCGACGCCGACGCGCGGTCCTGTCGCGATCGGGACCTCAGCGTCCGCCAGCCACAGTTCGGCGCCGGCTCCGTGCAGTTCCGCCCCCGTGATCGCGTCGATCCCGTCGTGGAGCGGATGCCGCAGGCCCGACACCTGCCCGAATCGTCCGGGGCCTCTGGCGAGGTCGCGCCCTGTCCTGCCCGATCGTGCGGTCGCAGCATCCACGCCCTCGACGACCGAGCCGGCACGCAGCAGCACACCACCGGCGATCCCGTCCGGTGCGCACACGACGTTGACGCACGAGTGGATGCCGTGGCTGAGGTACACGTAGAGATGCCCCGGCTCGCCCCACATCGTGGCGTTGCGGGCGGTCCTGCCCATGCGCGCGTGGGATCCGGGGTCGGCGAGCTCCCCCGTGCCGCGGCCGTGGTAGGCCTCGACCTCGGTGATCCGCAGGCGCACCTCGGCTCCGTCGACGACCGTGCGAAGCTCGCCGCCGAGCAGTCGGGGCGCGACCGCGAGCGGCAGGGCGGCGAGGTCGCCTCTGGTGGCACGGCGCAGCGTCATCGGCTCAGAACTGCGGCGCCATCTGGCACCACGAGGCGTCGAAACCGGTGAGCACGACCATCTCCTCGCCGGAGCGAAGGTCGATCAGATGCGTCTGCAGGGTCTTCGGAAGCGGCACGAGCATGTCGTCGTACGGGTTCTCGACGAGCGTGGGCGCGACGGTCACCGCGGCGTACTGACCGCTCGGGGACGGGCACGCCTGCAGGATCGCATTGCCGGAGGCGACGTCGAACAGCGAGGTCGCGGCACCGTCGTCGTCGACCCTGATGATCGCCTGACCGGTGGGGAGGCCGTTCGCGTCGCGCGCCACGATGTGCCGCAGGGTGCCGCCGGGGTACGGGGTGATCGTGGTCGCCGGACCGAAATCGGGGTCGGATGCCGCGAGCGGCGTCTCCGAGCCGTCGGCGAGGTTCAACTCGACTGTCGCGCCGTCCGCACGCCGCACGATCGCCGTGTACGTGCCCCGCGAGATGCCCAGCAGGCTCATGGCGATGCCCATGTTCTGCGCGCCCTCATCGCCGGATCGGTCGTCGAGTGAGAGCGTGCCGTCGAAGTCGATGAACAGCACCGCGGCCGAGTCGGGCACGAACTGCCACTCGGCGATGCTGGCCTCGGCGTCGCCGACCTGCGCGATGTGCGGCTCGTCGTCACCGCTGAGCGATTGCGTGACGAGCACGCTCGCGCGTCCGGTGTCCTCCGTGAGCTCGCGATCGGAGTACGTGTAGCCGACCAGCCCGCCGCGTTCGGAGACCTGCACCGAGCTCACGAACCCGTCGCCGGGCAGGGTCAGCTCGCGCACATTCGCGCCGTTGTGGTCCATGACGAGGATGCGCGATTCCTCCTCTTCCTCGATCGCGACGACGAGGCGGGTCGACGTCGAGCGGAAGTCGTTGATGCGCGGATGAGTGAACACGGGCACCGCGTTCTCGCCGCCGAGATCGGTGCGGAAGATCGAGTCGTCATTGTCAGACCTGTTGAGCAGGAAGATCTCGGCGGCCGGCGTCGTGAAGCTGGTCGAGAGGTCGGATGCCGGGCCCCCGCCCGTGCCCGTGGCACCGGCGACCCTCACGGTGTACTCGGTCGCGTCGTCGAGAGGGACGGTGAAGCGGATGCCGATGCTGCGCCCCGCGGCATCCACGGTGAACGGCACGGCGGGCTCGACCGTGACCTGCGACTCGTCGATCTGCTGCAGCGACTGATTGGCCGTGAGGATGACGCGGCTTCCTGAGACGTCGATGGCCTCTGCTGCGTCGACCTGCACCTCGCTGACGCGCGGCCCCTGGAACAGGCTGATGGCGCCGAGCCCAGCGACGACGACCACGAGCACGGTGACCACCGCGAGGATCGTGTACAGGAAACGGCGGTCCTTGGGGGCGGCGAGGCGATGGGCGGCCGCGCTGGAGGAGCCACGAGCCGGCTCGGCGGCAGGTTCAGCGCCCGGGAAACCTGCACCGGTGGGCTCAGTGGTCGGCAGAGCGACGCCGGCGGCAGGGACAGGCTGCACGACGGCAGGGAGGAATGTCGCGTCGGCCGGAGCGGGTGGGATCGCTGGCGCGTCGCCGGGCTCAGTCGTCGGACGCCGCTCCGCGGCCTCCGCCGCCTCGTGCTCCGCGACGCCTCGCTCAGCGGATTCGCGCTCCGCGGCCCCGTGCTCAGCGGCCTCGCGCGCCGCACGCGCTTCGGCTCGGGTGCGCGGTACGTCCGGATGATCCTCAGTACTCATAAGGATCCCCCGGCTCATCGATCTGGACGACCGAGGTGGGGACGACGCGCAGCGAGCCGTCACCGTCGGCGGTGACCGTGCCGGTGACCTCGATCCACTGCCCTGTGCTGAACTGGCCCTTGCCGCTCTCGCCGGCATCGACCGCCACCGGCACCGCGGCCGGCTGCGCATCGATCACGCAGTGCGTGATGATCATGCGGGTGAGGTTCACGGCATCCGCATCGGCGCCGGGCGTGACGAAGCCGGTCAGAGTGACCGTCGAGCCGTCGTAGGCCTCAGGACGCGTAGCCGTCGCGAAGACGCTCGACCACTCCCCGACCCCGAAGGTCGTGGTGTCCGCGACGCCGAGCGTCGGGGTGTCCGCACCGGCGAAGAGGGTACCGGTCGCATCCGCCCGCGACATCGCGAGTTCGACAGACAGCGATGCGGGCGGCAGCACGAGTGCGGCGACGACGACTCCGCTCGCGACGACCCCGGCCGAGACGACACCGGCCACCTTGAGGGCGCGTTTCGGGGGTGCGACGGGCGCAGCATCCGATGGGGCGGGTCCGTGATCGTGGCCATGATCCGTCTCTGCTCCCAACGGGAGCGTGCACGACCAGATCGCTCCGGCGAGCACGACGACCGCACCTGCGCACGCGAACCAGATCGATTCGGGGCTGATGTAGAGGGTGAGCTGGCCGGTGATGCCGAGACCGAGGGTCACGACCGAGATGACGACGGCGAGGCCGAGGCCGAGCCAGCGCGTCGCGATGGCTTGCCAGCGGGGGCGGGACTGCTCAGCCAAAGACGTTCACCCCGATCCCGATCGCGAACGCGCTCATCACGACGACCGCGACCACGCCGACGAGCGTGCGGGTGGTGAACGTCGTGCGCAGCAGCGCGAGCATCTTGATGTCGACCAGTGGTCCCACCAGGAGGAAGGCGATCAGCGCACCGGAGGAGAACGTCGAGGCGAACGACAGGGCGAAGAAGGCGTCGACGTTGGAGCAGATCGCGACCGTCATCGCGAGCGCCATCATCGCGACGATCGAGAGCACCGGGTTCGAGCCGATCGCGAGCAGCATGTCGCGCGGCACGAGCACCTGCACGGCCCCCGCGAGTGCCGAGCCGATCACGAGGGCGGGCATGACGGCGCGCAGTTCGATCAGGAACTGCGTGAGACTGCGACGGGTCGGGGTGCCGTGCTCGTGCTGCACCCGCTCGCACGTGGCGGTGAACTGCTGGGTGAGCAGGGCGTCGGGCGAGGGATGACGGCTGTAGATCCAGCCGATCAGGTTCGCGATCAGGTAACCGCCGACGAGCCGCGCGACGAGGATGCCGCCGTCCCAGCCGAACGCGGCGTGCGTGGTGATGATGACGATCGGGTTCACGATGGGCGCGGCGATCAGGAAGGTCATCGCCTCCGCCGGCGCGAGGCCGCGCATCATCAGACCACGGGCGAAGGGCACGTTGCCGCACTCGCACACCGGGATCAGCATCCCGAGCAGCGAGAGCACCGCACGGCGCGCCCAGCCGCGCGTAGGCAGCCAGCGCTGGATGAGATCCGGCGGCAGCCACACCTGCACGACGATCGACAGCACCACGCCGAGCACGACGAACGGCAGCGCCTCGATCAGCACGCTCAGTGCGAGGGTCAGTCCGTCCTGCGCGCGGTTAGGCAGCGATGCCTGGAACAGCGACGGTGCGAACCTGTCGATCAGGAACAGCGCCGCAATGATGACGACACCGATGCCGACGCCGATCCACGGCGAGCGAGGGGCGCGCGAGTTGCGACCCGGCCCAGCAGCAGTCGACGCGCGCGGCGGGCTGACGGTGCTCACGCGGACGCTGATCCCTCAGCGGCTGCGCGCCGGTTCGCGCACGGAGTGCACAGTCCGAAGATGTCGACGACGTGCTCGGCCTCGCTGAAGCCGTGCAGCGACGCGGTGCGCTGCGCCCAGGCCTCGACGTCCTTCGCCTCGATCTCGACGGTCAGACCGCACGAACGGCAGATCAGGTGGTGGTGGTGGCCCTCGGTCGAACAGGCGCGGTAGAGCGCCTCGCCCTCCGGGCTCTGCAGCGAATCGGCGTCGCCCGCTGTGGCGAGGCCCGACAGCGTGCGGTAGACCGTGGCGAGACCGATTCCGGTGTTCTCGTCGCGAAGCGTCGCGTGAAGAGTCTGCGCGCTCACGAAACCGCGCGCATCCGCGAGCGCCTCACGCACGCGCTCACGCTGCCAGGTATTGCGCTGAACCATACCGAGAGTCTAGGCCGCGGCGCTTGTCACGGGCTGAGAGCGTCGTGTCACCCGTGCGCGCGAGCGCTGCACCAGCCAGCATCCCGCGTAGATGAGGAACGAGATGGTCGTGATGTACGGGCTCACCGGCAGGGTGCCTGCGAGCGCGAGCAGGATGCCGCCGACGGCGGAGACGAACCCGAACAGCGCCGCGAGGAGGGGCACGGTGAGGGGGCCGGCCGCCACGCGCATGGCCGCCGCGGCGGGGGTCACCAGCAGCGCCATGACCAGCAGCGCGCCGATGATGTGCACGCTGACGGCGACGATGAGTCCGAGCAGCACCATGAACGCCAGGCTCAGCGCGCCGGTGGGGATGCCGCGGGCGCTGGCGGCGACGTTGTCGAGCGAGTCGAACCGCAGCGGGTTCCACATCACCAGCAACCCGATCAGCACGAAAGCGCTGATGCCGATCAGCCCCCCGAGGTCGGGGCTGGACACCGAGACGATCTGGCCCGTGAGCAGACTGAAGCGGTTGGCGCTGCGCCCGTCGTAGAGCGACAGGAACAGGATGCCGAGGCCGAGGCCGAACGGCATCAGCACACCGACGATCGAATTGCGGTCGCGCGCCTTCGAACCGAGGATGCCGATCAGGATCGCGGCGACCAAGGCGCCTCCGAGCGATCCTGCCACCACGCTGCCGCCGAACAGCAGGGCCGCGGCGGCACCGGCGAACGACAACTCGCTCACGCCGTGCACGGCGAAGGCGAGGTCGCGCTGCATCACGAAGACGCCGATCAGCCCGCCGACGATGCCCAGCACCGCCCCCGCGATTATCGAGTTCGCGAGCAGGGCGACGAGTGCGCCGTAGTCCTGGAACGAGAAGACGTCTCCCCAGTCGATGCTGTGCACGATCATGCGGTCACCCCCGCGCAGCATCCGGGCACGATTGCCGACGCCGGGCCGAGCACCGACTTCGGAGAAGTGCAGCTGACTCGGAGAGATTCGTGCGATGCCTCCGAAGAACGTGCAGTTCTCCGCAGCTGCTGCACACCCGACGGCGCGATCATGCGACTTCTCCCGCGTCGTGATCGTGGTGCGGCTCGGCATCCGGCACGCCGACGACGACCAGGCGGTCGCCGGCACGGAGCACGAAGACCGGGGTTCCGTACAGGTCGGTGAGCACGCGGCTCTGCAGCACCTCGTCCGGGGTGCCGAGCACGAAGCGGCCGCCCGCGATGTAGAGGATGCGGTCGACCCTGCCCAGGATCGGGTTGATGTCGTGCGTCACGAACAGCACGGCGGCATCGCGATCGCGGCGCTGACGGTCGATGATGTCGGTGATGCCGAGCTGGTTCGCGAGGTCGAGGTTCGACAGCGGTTCGTCGCAGAGCAGCAGCGTCGGCGCATCCGCGAGGGCCTGCCCCACTCGCAGCCGCTGCTGCTCCCCTCCGGAGAGGAGCCCCACGCGGCGTTCGGCGAAGTGGGAGGCTCCGACGCCCTCGAGCAGTGCGTCGACCCTGGCCCTGTCACCGCGGCGCGGGATGGGCAGTCCGAATCGCGTGCCGTTCACGCCGAGGGCGACCACGTCGCGGGCACGCATGCTGGTGTCCGGAGGCAGCGGCCGCTGCTGAGGGATGTACCCGATGCGCGGGTTGCCTCGACGAACCGGATGCCCCGCGACGCGGATGCTGCCCGAGCTCAGCGGCTGCAGACCGAGGATCGCGCGCATGAGCGTGGTCTTGCCCGAGCCCGACGGCCCGAGCACGGCGATGAACTCACCGGGCTGGACGGTCAGATCGAGTCCGGACCACAGTTCCCTGTGCCCGCGATGAAGCGCCGCCCCGGTGATCTCGAGTACGGGCGCCGATCGGCCCGCGCTCGCTCCGGTGTCGGCCCCACTCACTTCTCGAGTGCGGCGGCGAGGTCCTGGATCGCATCACGCATCCACTCAGAGTACGACGATCCGTCCTCGAGCAGCTCCGTGAATGCGACGACGGGGATGCCGGCGGCCTCAGCCGCCTCCTCGACGCGCTCGGTCTCGGCGCCGCCGGTCTGCGCGTTCGTGAGCAGCGCCTTGACCTCGCCGCCCTCGATGACTTCGAGTGCCGCGAGAAGCGTCGCGGGAGAGACATCCGTGCCCTCTTCCACCGCTTCCGCGAAGCCCTCGGGCGTCACGTCGGTGAGGCCGGCGGCTGCCGCGATGTAACCGGGCAGCGGCTCGGTGATGAACACCGACGCTCCGCCGGCGTCGACGCCGAGCGTCTCGAGCTCGGCCTCGAAGCCCTCGAGGTCGCTGATGATCTCGGCGGCCGCTGCAGTGAAGTCGGCCTCGCCATCGGGGTCGAGCTCGGTGAACTCCTCTGCCATGCCCTCGACCACGTGGATCATGGTGTGCGGGTCGAACCAGACGTGCTCGTTGAAGCCCTCGATGTGATCGTGGCCCTCGTGACCCTCTTCTTCGGCGTGGTCGTGGCTCTCTTCCTCGGCGGCGTGCTCCTCCTCGGAGTGGCCTTCCTCCGCGTGGCCCTCTTCCGCGTGCTCATCGGTCGTGGCATCCTCATGCCCCTCGTTGCCGGGGAAGTCGTGCGAGAAGGATGCCGCCGTGAAGACGTGCACGTCGGACTCACCGATGAGGGTGTCGACGAACGAGTCGTAGCCTCCGCCGTTCTCGATGACGAGGTCGGCATCCTGCACGGTCAGGCGGTCGCGCGCTGACGCCTCGTAGGAGTGCGGGTCCTGCGAAGCCGAGGTGATGATCGAGGTCACGTCGACGCGGTCGCCGCCGATCTGCGCGGCGAGCGATCCGTAGACATTGGTGCTGGCCACGACCTGGATCACGCCGTCTCCGCCGCTCTCCGGAGCGGGAGTGGTGGAGCATCCGGCCAGGACGATGGCGGAGACGGATGCGACGGCGAATGCGGCGACGGACTTCTTCATGCCCTCTATTCTACACGCTAATGATAACCATTCTCACCAGACTTCCTACGAGGCGACCGAGCATGGCGCCGCGAGGCCCCGGACGCGGACGCCCGCGGCGCTCAGCCGAGAAGATCGCCCGGCGCGATCCAGGCCGTGGTCTCGCCCGGCAGCGACTGTCCGTCGAGTGCCCGGCTCGAGAGCACGACACCGGCGGCATCCGCGCCGAGTTCGAGCGGATCCTCGCCGAAGTTCGTGACGATCTGCCAGCCGTTCGGCCTCGTGAAGCGCAGCACATCGGCGCGCCCGGTGTCGTTCCACACCAGTGTCTCGCCGGTCTGCAGCAGATGCCGCAGGCGCAGCGCCTCGCGGTACAGCGACAGGGTGGACGACGGATCATCCGCCTCGACGTCGACGGCGTACTCGGCGAACCACTCCGGCTGCGGCAGATGAGCACCGTCGGTGCCGAATCCGAACGAGGATCCGGATGCCGTCCACGGCAGCGGCACGCGGCATCCGTCCCGCCCGAGTCCGTCGAACTCGGCACCGCGGAAGAACGCCGGATCCTGACGCTGCGCTGCCGTGATCGTCGCGACCTCGTGCAGTCCCAGCTCCTCTCCCTGGTAGAGGTAGGTGCTGCCGGGAAGCCCCAGCAGCAGCAACGTCGCCGCGTTCGCCCGGCGGGCCCCTCGTGCACGGTCGAGCTTGTCCTCCGGACCGCCGGCCGCCACCCACTCGACGCCCTGCTTGACCGGGCGCCCTCCGAGGGGGGCGAGGCCGTACCGCGTGGCATGTCGGGTGACGTCGTGGTTGGAGAGCACCCACGTGCTCGATGACCCGGTCACCCGGGCCTGCTCGAGGTTGTCGGCGATGATGCTCCGGAACTGACCGGCATCGAAGTCGGCGACGAGGAGGTCGAAGTTGAATGCCTGGCCGAGTCCCTCCGCCGACGCGTACTTCGCCCGGCGCTCCGGTGTCGCCACCCACGCCTCGGCGACCGCCGTGCGCGGCGGGTCGTACTCGTTGAACACGCGACGCCACTCGGCGTAGATGTCGTGCACCTCATCACGGTCGCTGAGAGGATGCCGGCCCGACGAACGGTCGATCAGCTCGAGGTCTGCACGTGAGGGCAGCGGCTCCGTGAGGTCTTTGGTGAGCATGTGCGCGACATCGATGCGGAACCCGTCGACTCCGCGGTCGGACCAGAAGCGCAGGGTCTTCAGGAAGTCCGCGCGGACCTCGGGGTGATCCCAGTTCAGATCGGGCTGCTCGGTGGCGAAACTGTGCAGGTACCACTGCCCGTCCTCCACGCGCTCCCATGCCGGGCCGCCGAACGCCGCTCCCCAGTCGGTGGGCGGCTCAGCCCCGTCGGGGCCCGCGCCCTCGCGGAAGATGTACCGCTCGCGCGCCGCGGATCCGCGCCCGGCGGCGAGCGCCTCCTGGAACCACTCGTGCAGGTCGGACGTGTGATTGGGGACGATGTCGACGACGACGTGGATACCCCGCTCGTGCAGCGCCGCGACCATGGCGTCGAAATCCTCCAGTGTGCCGAGCCTCGGATCGACGTCGCGGTAGTCGGCGACGTCGTAGCCGCCGTCCGCGAGCGCCGAGGGGTAGAACGGGCTCAGCCACACCGCGTCTATGCCGAGCTGCGCGAGATAGTCGGCGCGGCTGACGATGCCGGGGATGTCACCGAGCCCGTCCCCGTTCGCATCCGCGAAGCTGCGCGGGTAGATCTGGTAGACGGCTGCCTGCCGCCACCACGCCGCCGTGCTGTCGCCTGCGGTGATGTCGTCGCGGGTCTCGGTGAGAGGCGCATCGGTCATGAGGGGTGTTGCTCCTTCTGTCTTTCGATGGTCTGAGGTCGTGAGGATCAGCCCTTGACGGCGCCCTGCGTGACGCCCTCCATGACGAAGCGCTGCGTGAACAGGTACGCCAGGATCGCCGGGGCCATCGCCATCAGGTACGAGGCGAACGACACGTTGTAGTTGTTGCTGAACTGCGTCTGGAACAGGTTCTGACGCACCGGCAAGGTCTGCAGCGCCGGATCCGAGATGATGAGCGACGGCATCATGAAGTCGTTCCACGCGTAGAGGAACGCGAAGATGCCGACCGTCGCACTCATCGGGGCGAGCAGCGGGAAGATCAGTTGCCAGAACGTCTGCCACGTACTGGCGCCGTCGATGCGCGCGCTCTCCTCCAGTTCGAGCGGGATCGACCGGAGGAAGGCGGTGAACAGCAGCACGCTGAAGCTCAGTTGGAACATGGTCGCGAGGATGATGACGCCGAGCGGGTTGTCCAGCCCCACGCGTCCCGTCAGCTGGATCTGCGGCAGAGCCACGACGGGGAACGGGATGAACATCGCTGCGAGCAGGTAGAAGAACGAGTAACGGAACAGCCGCCGATCCCAGTTGCGCACGATCGCGTACGACGCGAACGCGGCGAGCAGTATCGTCGCGATCACGGTGCCCGCGGTCACCAGCAGCGAGATCGCCGCACCGACGGGGAACTTGGTGAGGTTCCAGGCCTCGACGAACCCGTCGATGCTGAACGGTGCGGGAAGCGAGAAGGCGTTGCCGTCGACCGCCTGTCCCGTGGTCTTGAACGCCATCGAGATCGTGACGTACAGCGGCAGGAGCACCGTGACCGCGCACAGGATCAGGATGATCGTGCCTGACCAGTTCACGCGCTCCATGCGCACGCGCGGCTTCTTCCCCACGGTCTGGGTGGTGATCGTCTGCGTCGACATCAGAGGGCATTCCTTCCGCGGGTCAGCGAGAGCTGAAGGAGCGAGATCAGTACGGCGACGATGAAGAAGATCGTCGCGTTGGCCATCTGGTAGGCGTAGTCGCCGCTGTTGAAGCCGGCGATGATCGTCATCGCGACGCTGCGGGTGGCGGTCCCCGGCCCGCCGTTGGTGAGGCCGACGATGATGTCGTAGGCGTTCAGGAACCCCTTGAAGCCGAGGATCACGTTGATCACGACGTACCCCGCGACGAGCGGGACCGTGATGCGCGTGAGTTGCTGCGGCTTGCTCGCGCCGTCGATGCTCGCCGCCTCGTACACCTCGTTCGGCACCGAGAGCAGGCCGGCGATGTAGATCAGTAGCGCACCGGGGACGGCCTGCCACGCGGTCACGATCACGATCGCCACCCACGCCAGATCAGGATTCGCCAGCAGGCTGGTCTCGAGCCACGGGATGCCGGTGGCCGCACCGGCGGCAGGAATCGAGTTCGAGAACAGGAAGTTGAACACGTACGCGATGATGATGCCCGAGATCACCATCGGGATCACGAAGA
This sequence comes from Microbacterium shaanxiense, assembly GCF_054779995.1. Taxonomy (NCBI): domain Bacteria; kingdom Bacillati; phylum Actinomycetota; class Actinomycetes; order Micrococcales; family Microbacteriaceae; genus Microbacterium; species Microbacterium shaanxiense. The sequence goes on from NZ_BAAGXE010000003.1 coordinate 725,830, forward strand.
TCGTGCGCAGGCCCGTCTTGAACCGGATGCGGGAGGTGAGGCCCACTGCGAGCAGGAACGCGATGACGTTGACGACGATCACTGTGGCGATCGAGAACCCGAACGTGAACAGGTAGCTCTGCAGGATCGCCGGGTCGCTGAACATGGCGATGTAGTTGGTCACCCCGTTGAAACTCCACTCACCGATCCCGATCGAGTCGGTGAAGCTGAAGAAGATCCCCATCACCGCCGGCAGCGTGATCGCGAGGGTGAAGAGCACGAGCGTCGGAAGCAGGAACAGGTAGTAGATCGGCTCGACCCTTCGGGTGCGCCGTCGAAGCCTGCGTCCCTGTCCTGTGACGATGGAGGTCGTGTCCGTGGTCGGACTGTTGGGCCGCGTGATGTTCGCGGATGCGGTGGTGCTCACGGTGCGGACTCCTCTGTCTCGCCTGCGGCCGCATCTTCTGTGGTGGGGATCGGAGCGCGGAAGGCGATGCGAGCCCAGTCCGCGTCCATCGTGCGCAGCGTCGATGTCGTCGAGGCGCCCAGCACCATCGCCTGGGCGTAGTTCATCACCGGGATCGTCTTGGGAACGAGCACCGACGCGCCCTGATAGATCTGCCCGTTCTCGTAGTAGTCGATCATCCCCTCGATCCTCGGGTCGTTCGGAGCAGGAGCGTCCTTGGTCGGCGTGAAGCCGAGCTGGGATTCGTTGTACGCCTCGATGTTCTCGGGGAGGTACAGATACTCGAGGAAGTCGCGTGCCGCATCCTGGTGCCGTGAACCCTCGGGGATCATCGCGCCGAGATCCATGTTCACGCGTACGCCGAGGTCGGCCGGATCGTCGGTCATGGGCAGGGGAAAAGTGCCGAGCTCGAGGTCGGGCGCGGTCTTCGCGATCTCACTGAAAGCCCACGGGCCCTGCATGTACATCGCCGCCTGGCCTTCGCCGAACGCGAGGTTGCCGTCGCCGTAGCCCCGGCTCTCGGCATCCTCATTCGTGTACTCGGTCGCGAGCTGCATCATCTGCTCCATGGACTCGGCGAAGTCCTTCTCGAACGAGACGTCCGAGTCGGGACCCACCGCTGCGCCTTCGATCGCCATGGCGTCGAAGAAGTCGATCGTGTCGACAGAGCCGCCGATCGTGTAGTCGTACCAACCCTGACCGACAGTCCAGTCGTCCTTGAACGTGCCGTAGAACGGGTCGATCCCGGCATCCTTGAGCTGGTCGCACACGGCGATCAGCTCGTCCCAGGTCTGCGGCACCTCCAGCCCCTCGGCCCGGAAGATCTCCTTGTTGTAGATCACGGAGGCCGCCATCACCGAGTACGGCAGGGCGCTCGTGCGGCCCTCGCACGAGCCGTACTGCTCCATGAGCGGTTGCAGGTCGTCCCGGATGGCGGAGGCCGCATCCGTCTCGGAGAGATCGATCAGGGCGCAGCGTTGCACGAAACGCGCGATCTCGTAGTTGTAGTTGCCGAGGATGAGGTCGGGCGGGTTGCCCCGCACGAAGCTGGCGGAGATGACGTCCGGCCCCGACGTGTCGATCTCCACCCGCACGTCATCCTGAGACGCGTTGTACTCGGCGACGAGCTCGGTCATGAACGGGATCGCCTCGCGCTTGTTGAAGGTGAAGCGGATCGTCTCCGCAGACGACCCGGCCGCGCAACTCGTGAGAGCCGCACCGACCATCGCGAGGCCGAGGCCACCGGCGACCATCCGCAGCGCGCGTGTTCGTTTCTCAGACACCGTCGTCCTTCCGATCCGATAGATCCGAACATTAAATCTAATGAACGAATTTACTGTCGGGAGGTACTCTCTCATTGGAACGAGAGGAAGGTCAAGCGTTGTGACAGAAGTCGCCGCAGGGCTCGGAACCGGACGCGCGAGCGTCGGGGCCGTCCTCGACTTCGCCTGGGAGGCGGGGCAGTTCACCGCCACCGAGGTCATGGCCGCCACATCGCTGACGCGCTCCACCGCCATCGATGCGATCGACACGCTCGTCGGAGCCGAGGTCCTGCGGGAGCTCCCCAATGCTCGTGCAGCAGGCAGCTATCGCTCCGGACGCCCGGCCAGGCGCTTCGCCCTCTCCGACGACCTCGGCGTCGTCGTGGGCATCGACGCCGGCGACACGCATCTCGCCGTCACAGTCGCCGACCCGCTCGATCGCACGCTCGTGCATCACCGTGTCGAGATCTCCTCGGCGCAGTCCGCCGACGAGCGGCGGGCGACCATCATCGAGCAGCTGCGTACGGCTCTCGACGAGGCCGGCATCCCCCGAGACCGCGTGCTCGCACTCTGCGCCGGTGTCGCCGCGCCCGTGAACCGCGACGGCGTCTCGCCGCCTCACCCCGACGGCTTCTGGGAGCGGACGAACCCCGGCCTCGCCGAGGCGCTGCGCGACTGGGCTCCCGTCGTCGAGATCAAGAACGACGCCCAGCTCGCCGCCATCGCCGAGGGTGCGGTGGGGGCGGCGATCGGATGCCGCGACTATGTCGCCCTCCTCGCCAGTGAGCGCTTCGGCGGCGGAGTGGTCGTCGACGGGCATGTGCTGCACGGTGCGCACGGTGGTGTCGGCGAGAGCATCGTGTTCGATCACATCGTCGGTGTCGGCTCGGCCTTCGGGCTCCGGTACGCCGTGCAGAATCAGGCCAGAGCCGCGGTGAAGGCCGGCGAGATCACCGCAGACAGCGCGGTGGGGCGACTCGTGGCGGAGGAGCGCATCGATTCGCGGGTCGTACTGACTCTCGCGGCGTCAGGAGACGCGGATGCCGTGCTCGTCACCGACCGCGTCGGTGCGACTGTCGCACGCGTCGTCGGAGTGCTCGGCAGCATGTACGACCCCTCGCGCGTGATCGTGTGCGGGGCGATCGCCGAGAGCATCGAGCCAGTGCTCGCCGCCGCGCGGCGCATCCTGCCGGAGGAGCTTCACCTCCCCGCGCCCGAGATCGTCGCCTCGACCCTCGGTGCCGCCGTCGTCTCCGCCGGAGCCGTCGCGACCGCGCGCCGCGCGGCGCGCGAGCGAGCCGTGCCCCGACTCGCCGAGCAGCGACTGAGCGCGCCCTCCTAGTCGCGGCATCCGACCGAGCGTCAGTCGACGAGCAGCGCGGGCTCCTCAAGGATGCTGGCGACGTCGGCGATGAAGCGGCTCATGCCGTCGCCATCGATGACGCGGTGATCGAAGGACCCGGCAACCGTGGTGACGTACCGCGGACGCACCTCGCCGTCGACGACCCACGGCTTCTGGCTGATCGTGCCCATCGCCACGATGCCGGCCTCGCCGGGGTTGATGATCGGGGTTCCGGCATCCATCCCGAACACGCCGATGTTGGTGATCGTGATCGTGCCGCCCTGCTGATCGGCCGGCGGGGTCTTGCCCTCGCGCGCGGTCAGCGTGAGACGGTTGAGCGCCCGCGCGAGCTCGCGCATGTTGAGGTCCTGCGCGTCCTTGATGTTGGGCACGAGCAGTCCGCGCGGGGTCGCCGCGGCGATGCCGAGGTTGACGTAGTGGCGTACCGAGATCTCGGCACCGCCGTCGGTCTCGACCCAGGCCGCGTTGACCATCGGGTTACGGCGCACCGCCCAGATCACGGCGCGCGCCACGATCAGCAGCGGCGACACCTTGATGTCGGCGTAGTCGGGCGAGGTCTTCAAGCGCTTGACGAGCTCCATCGTGCGCGTCGCGTCGACTTCCTTCCAGACCGTGACGTGCGGCGCGGTGTACGCACTCTGCACCATGGCCGAAGCGCTGACCTTGCGCACGCCCTTGACGGGGATCGACTCGGTGCGTGCATCCGAATCGTGAGACGCGGACGCAGCGACTCCGCGGGCGAGGCCGGCCGGAGCGGGCTTCGGCGCCACCGTCTCCTCGCGCACCGCGCCCCACTCCGGGGTCTCGATGTTGCGGAACACGCTCGCCTGCGACGCCTGCTTCACCACGTCATCGCGGGTGACCTCGCCGTCGGCGCCGGTCGGGGTGATCGAGGAGAGATCGACGCCGAGGTCGCGGGCCAGCTTGCGGATCGGCGGCTTCGCGATAACGCCGACCGACGAGCGCACCGGACGCACTGCGGGGCGCGTGCGACGGGAGGTCGCGCCCGCACCGGTGCCGTACCCGACGAGAACCGAGCCGCCCGGCTCGTCCGCAGGGGCGGGTGGCTGCGTGACCGCGGCTGCCCCGGCATCCGACACGAAACTGATGATGGGGGTGCCGACCTCGACCGTCGTGCCCTCGCCGACCAGCAGATCGCCGACGACGCCGGCGTACGGCGACGGCAGCTCGACGAGCGACTTGGCCGTCTCGATCTCGCAGATCACGTCGTTGACGGCGACATCGTCACCAGGAGCGACCTTCCACGTGACGATCTCGGCCTCGGTCAGGCCCTCGCCGACGTCGGGGAGGTTGAAGTTCTGCGTGCTCATTGCGAGTCCTTTCGGAACTGGTCAGTAGGCCAATGACCGGTCGACGGCCTCGAGGATGCGGTCGGCATCCGGGAGGAACGTTCCCTCGAGCTTGGCGGGCGGGAACGGGGTGTCGTAACCCGACACCCTCAGCACGGGGGCTTCGAGCGCGTAGAAGGCGCGCTCCATCACGGTCGCGGCGATCTCGCTGCCGAGGCTGTTGAACCCCGGCGCCTCCTGCGCGTAGACCACGCGACCGGTCTTGCGGGCCGAGTCGAGGATGGGACCGTAATCGACCGGTGACAGCGACCGCACGTCGACGACCTCGCAGCTCGTGCCCTCGCCCTCGGCGAGCGCAGCAGCCTGCAGCAGCGTCGTGACCATCGCGCCGTGGCCGACCAGGGTGACGTCGGTACCGGTGCGCACCACGCGCGACGAGTGCAGCGGCGCGGCGGACCTGTCGAACTCGACCTCGCCCTTCTGCCAATACTTGCTCTTCGGCTCGAGGAAGATGACCGGATCATTCGAGGCGATCGCCTCCTGGATCATCCAGTACGCATCGTTCGGTGTCGACGGCGCGACGACCCTCAGCCCCGGCGTGTGCGTGAAGTAGGCCTCCGGGCTCTCCTGGTGGTGCTCGATCGCGCCGATGTGGCCGCCGTACGGGATGCGGATCACGATCGGCATAGACAGCGCACCTTCGTGCCGGTTGGTCATCTTCGCCAGCTGCGAGGTGATCTGATCGAACGCGGGGAACACGAAGCCGTCGAACTGGATCTCGCAGACCGGCCGGAACCCGGCCATCGCGAGCCCGATCGCCGTGCCGACGATGCCGGACTCCGCGAGCGGCGTGTCGAGCACGCGCTTGTCGCCGAAGTCGCGCTGCAGATGCTCGGTGATGCGGAACACCCCGCCGAGCTTGCCGATGTCCTCACCCATGAGGAGCACGCTCTGGTCGTCTTCCATCGCCTTGCGAAGGCCGGCGTTGAGGGCCTTGCTGAGCGGCATCGTCTCGAGCGTCATGACTGGGCTCCCGGCTGTTCGAAGGACGCCTCGTACTCGGCGCGCCACGCGCGCTGCTCGTCCATGAGCGGATGCGGCTCGCTGTACACGTGATCGAAGATCTTGTTCGCAGGGGGCGATTCGAGTGCGAGGGAGCGGACGCGGAGGTCTTCCGCGGCGTCGGCGGCTTCGGCATCCACCTCCTCGAAGAACGATCCTGCGGCGCCCCGCCCCTCGAGGAACGCGCGCATGCGCGGGATCGGATCCCGCAGCTGCCACGACTGCTCCTCATCGCTGGTGCGGTACTTCGTCGGGTCGTCGCTCGTGGTGTGCGCGCCGAGGCGATAGGTCTCCGCCTCGATCGCGCGGGGGCCCTTTCCGGCGCGGGCTTCGTCGAGAGCGACGCGCGAGACGGCGTAGCTCGCGAGCACGTCGTTGCCGTCGACGCGGATGCTGTCGATGCCGTAACCCTCACTGCGTCGTGCGAACGGCACCCTGGTCTGCGTGGAGACGGGCACCGAGATCGCCCACTGGTTGTTCTGCAGGAAGAAGACGGTCGGGGTCTGGTAGCTGGCGGCGAAGACCATCGCCTCATGCACGTCGCCCTGGCTGGAGGCGCCGTCGCCGTAGTAGACGATCACTGCTTCATCGCGCTCGGGGTCTCCGGTGCCGGTGCGGTCGCCGAAGTTCAGACCCATGGCGTACCCCGTAGCGTGCAGCACCTGCGAGCCGAGCACCAGCGTGTACAGCCGGGTGTTGCCGTTGGCCGGATCGGTCGGATCCCATCCGCCGTGCGAGATACCGCGCATCAGCTTGATGATGCCGATCGGATCGACGCCCCGGATGCGAGTGACGGCGTGCTCGCGGTACGAGGGGAACACGGTGTCCTGCGCGCGCGCGGCCCTGGCCGATCCCACCTGCGCCGCCTCCTGGCCCCGGCTCGGCGGCCACAGTGCCAGCTGCCCCTGGCGCTGCAGGTTGGTGGCTTGATTGTCGATCGCGCGGATGACGACCATGTCGCGGTAGAACTGCTCGAGCTCTGCATCGCTGATCGCTTCGATCAGTGGCAGATACTGCTCGGCGGCAGGGCTGGGCGCGAAGCGGCCATCCGCCTCGAGGACGCGGACGATATCGGTCTCTGACGAGGTCACGGTTCTACGCTAACCGAGCCGACATGCCCGGTCACGTATACCTAGGACGCCCTCGTATCTGCCTGGAGTCCGGAGAAACCGCTGATCAGCGCGCAGTGGAGGCGACGTGGAGCACCCGGTCGATCGAGGCGTCCTCGCCGACGGAGATGCGGATGCCGTCGCCGGAGAACGGCCTGACGACGATGTCGGCGGCCACGAATGCCGCGGCGATCTCATCGGTGCGATCGCCGGTGGGCAGCCACACGAAGTTGCCCTGCGCGTCGGGTACGTCCCAGCCCAGTGCACGCAGTCCGTCCAGCAGGCGCGCCCGCCGCTCGACGATCACCGCGACCCGGTCGAGCAGTTCGGTCGCGGCATCGAGGCTCGCGATCGCGGCGGCCTCCGCGGCGGCCGTGACAGACAGTGGAACACTGGTCGCCCTCGCCGCATCGAGCACCTTGGCCTGACCGATCGCGTATCCGACGCGGAGCCCGGCGAGTCCGTACGCCTTCGAGAAGGTGCGCAGCACCACGACGTTCGGATGCTGCTCGAACACGCGCGAGGCCAGCCCGTCCACCGCACCCTCCGCGGTGACGAACTCGGCGTAGGCCTCATCGAGGATGACCAGCACGTCGGAGGGGACCTTGCCGATGAACGCGGTGAACTCGTCGCCCGTGATGATCGGACCAGTGGGGTTGTTGGGGGTGCACAACAGGATCGCGCGGGTGCGCTCGGTGACGGCATCCGCCATCGCGTCGAGATCGTGCCGTGCATCTGCGGTCAGCGGCACCGGTACGCCGGTCGCCCCGGCGACGAGGGGCAGACCCGGGTAGGCCTCGAACGAGCGCCACGCGTAGACGACCTCGTCGCCGACGGATGCCGCGGCCTGCACCAGTTGGTAGAGGATGGCGACGCTGCCGCTGGCGACGTGCACCTGGTCGACCTCGACGCCGTAGCGGGCCGCGAGGCGCTCGCGCAGGCGGGTCGCCGAGGCGTCGGGATAGCGGTTGATCGGCGTGGTGCGGCCGAGAGCCTCCAGCACGGACGGCAGCGGATCGAACGGGTTCTCGTTGCTGGAGAGCTTGAATGCATCCGGCCCCGCCTGCTTGCCCTGCCGGTACGGCGCGAGGGCGGCGATCTCTGGACGGATGCGGGGAAGGATCGGCTCGGTCACGAGGTCAGTCTACGAGTGACCGTCCGGTGACAACCGTCATCGGTCGTGCGAGACTGAATCCACCATGCGTTTCATCATCCGAGTCGTCATCAACGCGTTCGCACTGTGGGTCGTCACGCTGATCCCGGCGCTGCAGGTCGCGATCGTCGCGTTCCCTCCAGGGGAGACCCTGCAGCTCGTGCTCACACTGCTCGCGGTCGGCGCGATCTTCGCGCTCGTCAACACGATCATCGGCACGGTCGTGAAGATCCTGGCGTTCCCGCTCTACATCCTCACGCTCGGGCTCATCGGTCTCATCATCAACGGCTTCCTGCTGTGGCTCACCGCGTGGATCACGTCCGGCTTCGGCTGGGGTCTCACTGTCGGCAGCTTCTGGTGGGGCGTGCTCGCGGCGATCATCATCTCGATCATCAACGCGGTGTTCGGCGGCATCCTCCGCCCGCAGCGCAAGCAGCGTCGCGACTGACCCTCGGCCCACGGGACTGATCCTCGGCCCACGGGACGGATCGGACGCATCACCGCCTCCGCGCGACGTACTCCGTCGATTCGATCGCGACGGCCTCGTTCAGCTCTCCGGCCTTGGCGAGCCATGCTTCCAAGCGCACGTCGCCAGACTCGTCCGCCATCTCCGCGGTCTCGGTGTAGCTCTCCATCATGTGCGCCGGGAACACCGCGTCGAAGGGATCGCCGTCCCTGGTCACGACGACGCTGTCCGCTGAGCCGGTGCCGCCCGGCGCTCCGCCGCCGGCGAGGCTGCTGACGAAATCGTCGGTGTGCCGCAACTCGATGAGCAGTTGGTCCTCTGCCACCACCGGATGCACCGGGCTGCCCGCTGTCACCTGCACGGTCACGTCGAAGTCGCTCTGCGTCGAGAGATAAGCGGCGTTCATCGCCGACTGCGAGTGCGCGTACACGTGCACCTCGTCTCCCGGCTGCGCCCCCGCCGCTTCCAGAGCCTCGACGGTCGCGGCGTACGACGCCGACTCCTGCCCCGCGTACAGATCGAGGTTCGACTTCAGATCGAAGGGCTCCTTCGGGTCGAGGCTGGGCTGCGTTCCCTTCGCGTAGAGCACGAACCTGTTCGTGCCGTCGGGCATCGTGTACTTCTCGACCTTGAGCTGCGCGCCTGTCGCGTCGGGGAAGCGCCTCAGCGCCTCGGCCAGGCTCGTCGGCGGAGCGATCTGCGTGCCCGTCCGCACGGGCGTCACCGACACCGGGCGGCCGCTCCCCGACAGCGTCGCGTTCGGTGAGAGTCTGCCGGAGCCGGTCGCTGCGGCCGCCGCGACCACACCCAGCAGCGTTCCCAGATCCGGAACGACGCCGGGGCCCGTACCCATCGGTCCCATGTCGAGCTGTCCGTCCAGCCCCTCGAATCGCTTCGCGTGCCAGTTCGCGAGCAGCCACTTCTCCATCTCGACCACTCGCGGATCGGACCTCTCGAGCTGCGCGATGCGCGCGTCGATGGCGAAGGCCTGCGCCGTGTCCTGCACTGCCAGCGCTGACAGCTGCGCGCGCAGTTCGACGAGTTCGTAAACATCGGCCATCAGCAGCGTGTTGGCCGACGCGGTCAGGCATTCCGCGTGCAGCGCATCGATCCGCTGCCCGCTCGCCCACAGCGCCACCGTGTCGACCTGAGCGCTGAGCTGCGGCGTGGCGACGATGAAACCGTGTGCGCTGCGTACCGCGGCCGCGGCATCGGCGATCGTCGGTGCGATCGCGCCCAACGCCGTCGCGACGGCACGCAGCGCGTCGGGGTCGACGGCGATCGCGCCGCCGTGGGTGATGTCGATGTCGTCGCTCATGCTCGACCAGCCGTGTCCAACTCCCACAGGCGGCTGCTCAGCACGCCGACCTCGGTCGTGGTGCGCTCCTTCATGTCGATGATGAGCGCGTGCAGGGCTCGCACGCCCTCGGCCTGCCACTCGCTCGCCGCCACGAGCGGAAGCAGCCCCACTCCCGCGTCGTCGAGGGCGCTGATCGCTTCATCGACGGCGCGCCGTGCGGAGAACCATGTCCAGAGGGCATCCGAAGCCCAGCCGTCTGAGGCGATGATGTTCAGCATGCGCCCAAGGATGGCGCGCTCCGCCGTCCGGCGCCCCGAGCAGGAGCGCGAACCGTGCAGAGCCCGCTCCGCGAGGTGATGGTGCAGAAAGAGAGCGAGTGCGGCTGTGCAGGAATGGCACCGACGGGCAGAATGGGACGCGTGACATCGCCCGAGCCCTTCCGCGTGATCTTCGTGTGCACGGGCAACATCTGCCGCTCTCCCATGGCAGAGGTGGTGTTCCGTGATCTCGCCGAGCGACAGGGACTCGGGGCTCGGATCGTCTCGAGCAGCGCCAGCACCGGCGAGTGGCATGTGGGCGAGCGCGCCGATGCCAGGACGATCGAGGCCCTCGAACGACGGGGGTACGACGGGTCGCGCCATCGCGCGAAACCGTTCACCGCGGCATCCTTCGCCGAAAACGACCTCGTCGTCGCCCTGGATCGCACGCACGAGCGCATCCTGCGCGAGTGGGCGCGCGATGAGGACCAGGAGGGCAAGGTGACGCTGCTGCTGTCGTTCGACCGCGATGCCGAGAACCTCGACGTACCCGATCCGTACTACGCGGAGGCACCGATGTTCGACTCGGTGCTGGCTATGATTGAGACCGCGACCAGGGGCCTGTTCCGCCAGCTCGAACCCGCCCTGCGCTCCAGCCGCATGATGCCGCGCACGTTGCCCCAGAACTGAGGGGCCCGATCAGGAGGACTCCCCTGACTTCCCCGAACTCCTTCCCCGTCCAGCCGCTGAGCCCCCTCGACGGGCGCTACCGCCCGGCCGTCGCCGCTCTCGGCGACTACCTCTCCGAGGCGGGCCTGAACCGTGCCCGCGTCGAGGCTGAGGTGGAGTGGCTGGTCGCACTGACCGACCGTTCGCTGTTCGGCACCGCGCCACTGACCGATGCCGACAAGGAGCGCCTGCGCGGCCTCTACCGCGACTTCGGCCAGAACGAGATCGACTGGCTCGCCGAGAAGGAAGCGGTCACGCGCCACGATGTGAAGGCCGTCGAGTACCTCGTGCGCGACCGCCTTCACGCGCTGGGCCTCGACTCGATCGCCGAGCTCACCCACTTCGCCTGCACGAGCGAGGACATCAACTCCGTCTCATACGCGCTCACCGTCAAGCGCGCCGTAGAGGATGTGTGGCTGCCGGCCTTCGACGGCCTGATCGCGGGGCTCCGCGAGCTGTCCGTCGAGCACGCGGATGCCGCGATGCTCTCCCGCACGCACGGTCAGCCCGCGACGCCGTCGACCATGGGCAAAGAGCTCGCAGTCTTCGCGTGGCGCCTCGAGCGCGTGCGCGCCCAACTCGCCGGCTCCGACTTCCTCGCGAAGTTCTCCGGTGCGACCGGCACGTGGTCGGCGCACCTCGCCGCAGATCCCGATGCCGACTGGCCGACGATCGCCCGCGAGTACGTCGAGGGCCTGGGTCTCGGCTTCAACGTGCTGACGACGCAGATCGAGTCGCACGACTGGCAAGTCGAGCTCTACGACCGCATGCGTCACGCCGGCGGCATCCTGCACAACCTCGCGACCGACATCTGGACCTACATCTCGATCGGCTACTTCACGCAGATCCCGGTCGCCGGCGCCACAGGTTCCTCGACGATGCCGCACAAGATCAACCCGATCCGTTTCGAGAACGCCGAGGCGAACCTCGAGCTCTCCGCCGCCCTGTTGGGTTCGCTGTCGCAGACCCTGGTCACCTCGCGGATGCAGCGCGACCTCACCGACTCGACGACGCAGCGCAACATCGGCGTCGCGTTCGGCCACTCGCTGCTCGCCCTCGACAACCTGCGCCGCGGCCTGAACGAGATCTCGCTGGCCCGCGACGTGCTCCTCGCCGACCTCGACGTGAACTGGGAGGTCCTCGCCGAGGCCATCCAGACAGTCATCCGCGCCGAGGTCGTCGCCGGCCGCTCGACGATCAGCGATCCCTATGCACTGCTCAAGGAACTGACCCGTGGTCACCGCGTCGGGGCAGCGGAACTGGCATCCTTCGTCGAGGGTCTCGAGATCGGGGATGCCGCGAAGCAGCGTCTGCTCGCACTCACACCCGCGACGTACACCGGCATCGCCGAGCGCCTCGCGAAGTAGCCCGCGCGGGGCTTGTCCCTGCACGCGCTACACATCTCGGCATCCGCGGCATCGATCGATGTACCGCCTGCTGAGATGTGTAGCGCACGCGAAAACTGCGCACTACGCGCACTCGCGGACGGCGTCAGCGCTCAGAGGTGGACGGACCCGATTCTCCGCTGCCGGCAGCGTCGTCGTCGCCCGGCTCTTCGTCGTAGAGAACCGGACGGTCGAGCGTCTGGTCCTGGTACTCGCGCGGGTCGACGGCGAGGATCAGCATGGACATGATCAGAAGCGTCACGATGAACGCGCCGCCGCCGATCACCAGGCCGAGCGTGACGGGTGTGAGGCCCTCGTAGGAGCCGTTCGCGATCGCGACGTTGACGCGGGACGTGAAGGCTCCGGTCGAGACCAGCGTGACCACGGCCGCGAAGATTCCGCACACGAGCGCGATCCCGAGCAGGTGCAGCGGGCGCAGCAGCTCTCGACGATTGGGCTTCTTCTCGCTCACGCGGATCCTCCAGTCTCGACCGCGGCGCTCGTGGCGCCGTCGGTGTCGGCATCCTTCGTCTCGTCGCTCGTCGTGCCAGGGCGATTCGGTGAGAAGCCGGCGATCGCGAGGAACACCGCGACGATGGCGGTGTAGCCGCCGACCATACCGACGGCCAGGATGATGCCGGTGAGCGTCAATGCCCCAGCGCCGTCGACCGAGTACTGCAGCGAGTATCCGGCGGGGATGATGAGCAGGACGACCGCGAGGAGCAGTCCGAGGGCGCCGACCGTGATCGAGTCCTTCGCGGTCGGATCCGTTCGCCGCGCGCGCAGGCCTGCGATGAGCTCCACGAGACCGGTCGCTGCGGCCCAGATGATGACGACGACGAAGAACACCGCGTCGGTGCGCCAGGTGGGAACTCCGCTCACGATCGCGGTGAGCACGTCGATGACGCCCAGCAGGATGAGAGGCCAGCGCGACCCGGCGGGCACCGCGAGCCATGCGCCGAGCAGGAGGATGAATCCGCTCGCGGCGACGAACCCGCCGAACACCGCGAACCCGACGGCCGCCGAGTGGTCGGAGGAGAACGTGATCATGAGCGCCGACGCCGCCGCGAAGAGAGCGCGCAGCAGTTGGATGTTGCGCACGGTGAAGGTGCGAGCTGGGGCAGACATGACGATTCCTCGGTCTTCCGGGGTGGTGCATCCAGTCTACGCGTGGGCGCACGGCACCCGCGTACGCCGGGTCACCGCGGGATCACGGGACTCGGTGGCGTGACAGCGCCACGACATGCGGTATCCGCATAATACGGATTTGCAGACGCAGGAGCCGACGTCCCCGCCGCGCATCCACTCGCTAATAATGCGCATTATCAGATTGACCCCGTGCGCTTCACGGCGCAGACTTCTGTCTCGTCACCTGCCAGCCGTCAGACCCGCACCGTCGGCAGGAAAGCCCGCAGATCGAGGAGGATCGATGCCGCGTCACCGCTTCACGCAAGCCGATGTCGCCGCGATGGCCGGCGTCAGCCAGTCGACCGTGAGCTTCGTGCTGAACGGGAACGCCCCTGCCGGCGTCCGTATCTCCGACGAGACACGCAAGCGCGTGCTCGACGCCATCCGGATCACTGGCTACTCCGCGAACCCGGTGGCCCAGCGGCTCGCGGGCGGTCGCAACCAGATCCTCGGCGTCTTCACGTATGAGGCGACCTTCCCGCGCGGCGGCCGCGACTTCTACGGCGCCTTCCTCATCGGCATAGAGCATGCTGCCGAACAGCTCGGCGTCGACATGCTGCTCTTCACCTCAGCGCGCGTCGTCGACGGGCGACGCCAGCTCGCCCGTGACGGCTGGCAGCGCCTCGGCATCGCCGACGGCTGCCTCCTGCTCGGCCAGCACGAGGATCGCGGCGAACTGCAGCATCTGCTCGACACGAAGTATCCGTTCGTGTTCATCGGCAAACGCGTCAGCGAAGGCCGGTTGCTCCCGTACGTCGGCGCCGACTATCTCACCGCGACGTCTCGCCAGGTGGAGCGACTCATAGAGAAGGGGCACACCCGCATCGGGTACGCCGGACCCCAGTCGAGTGATCAGCCGACGCTCGATCGCGTCGAGGGGTACCGGCAGGCCATGCGCGCACGGGGGCTTCCGCTGCGCTTCGTCGACGTGCATGACGTCGCAGGCGCCGCCGAGGAGATCGCGGAACGACGGCTCACTTCGATCCTCGTCGCGCCCGAGAACTACCCGGAGGAGCTCGCGGACGAACTCGAGTCCCGTGGGTTGCGGATGCCGGACGACGTGTCGATGCTGCTGCTCGGCCAACCGCATCATCCCCGCCACGGCGGTCGCAGCTGGTCCGGATTCGCCGTCCCCCGCGAGGAGATGGGCGCCCGAGCCCTCGTGCTGCTGTCGCGGATCGTCGACCAGGAGTCGCCCGCCCCGCGCTCACCGGAGGGGCGGATGCCGAACGCCCCTGCCCTGGACGAAACCGACTACCACCAGATGCTCGACTGCCCCGACATCGACGGCGCCTCACTGGCTCCGGTCCCCACCACCGCCCGCAACACCGAAGGAACCATCCGTGACCACGCGTGAACTGACCACCGACATCCTCATCGTCGGAGCCGGATTGGGAGGCGTCGCCGCCGCCCTCGCGGCAGCCGACCGCGGATCGCGCGTGATCCTGACCGAGGAGTTCCCGTGGATCGGCGGACAGCTGACCTCACAGGCCGTGCCACCGGACGAGCATCCGTGGGTCGAGGAATTCGGGATCACCGCCCGGTATCGCGCATTGCGCGACGGCATCCGCGACGTCTACCGCCGTCGCTATCCCCTGATCGAACACGCCCGCGAGCGCGCTGACCTCAACCCGGGTGCCGGCTGGGTCTCGAAACTGTGTCATGAGCCGCGCATCGCCGTCGGTGTGCTCGAGGAGATGCTCGCCCCGCATCGCTCGACCGGCCGGATCACCCTGCTCGAGCGCACCCGCCCCATCGCGGCGACGGTCGAGGGCGACCGCGTGAGCGGAGTCACCCTGGAATCCGTCGAGGGCGAGGGCACCGTCACGGTCAGCGCCCCCTACGTGATCGACGCCACCGAGACCGGCGAGCTGCTGCCGTTGACCGGGACTGAGTTCGTCACCGGGTTCGAGTCCCGCCACGAGACCGGGGAGCCGAGCGCTCCGGAGACGGCGCAGCCCGACAACATCCAGGCGTTGAGCGTCTGCTTCGCCGTCGAGCACGTCGAGGGCGATCACACGATCGAGCGCCCCGAGAACTACGGCTTCTGGCGCGAGTACGCACCGGCCGCATGGCAGGGCGAGCGGATGCTTTCATGGCAAGCACCGAATCCGCGCACCCTGCAGATCGGCACCCGCGCCTTCGAACCGAACCCCGGCGACGACGTCCTCGCGGTCGATGCCGACCAGTCCCGCAACGCCGGCGACCAGAACCTCTGGAACTTCCGCCGCATCGCGGCCCGCGACCTCTTCGAGGACGGCTTCTACGCGAGCGACATCTGCCTGGTCAACTGGCCCAGCATCGACTACTTCGTCGCTCCGGTCATCGGTGCATCACGAGACCAGGAGCTCGCGCACTACGAGGCGGCCCGGCAGTTGAGCCTGTCGATGTTCTATTGGATGCAGACCGAGGCGCCTCGCGCCGACGGCGGGTTCGGCTTCCCCGGACTACGGCTCCGCCCCGACGTCATGGGCTCGGCCGACGGACTGGCCCAGGCCCCGTACCACCGCGAGTCCCGCCGTATCCGCGCTCTCACGACGATCACCGAGAACGACGTGTCCTACGCGATCCGTGGCGATGCGGGTGCGACCCGCTACGAGGAGTCGGTCGGCGTCGGGATGTACCGGATCGACCTGCACCCCTCGACCGGTGGAGACACCTACATCGACGTGGCGTCCACGCCGTTCGAGATCCCGCTGGGCGCGCTCATCCCGCAGCGCGTGACCAACCTTCTCGCGGCGAACAAGAACATCGGGACGACGCACATCACCAACGGCTGCTATCGACTGCACCCCGTGGAGTGGAACATCGGCGAGGCCGCCGGGCATCTCGCCGCGTTCTGCCTCGCGAACAGCACCACCCCGCACACCGTGCACTCCGACACCGCGCAGCGCGAGGCGTACCAGGGCGAACTCGACGCCACGGGTGTCGAGCGGCACTGGCCGGAGGGACGCGTCCACGCGTACTGAGATCCGACACACCACCCGAACACCACGATTCACAGAATGGAGAGACACATGAGTCACCCGCAATCACGTAGACGTGCACACCTCGCGGTCGGCGCCGGCATCGCAGCCGTCGCCCTCACCCTCGCCGGATGCAGCAGCGGCGGAACCCCCGAGACCGAGACGCCGGACGAACCCGTCGAACTGCGCATGACCGTCTGGACCGCCGATGAGACGCAGCTCGCGCTGTTCCAGGAGATCGCCGATGCGTATGTCGCCGAGAACCCCGAGCTGGTGTCGGACGTGACGTTCGAGCCCATCCCGTTCGATGCGTACACGACGACCCTGACCACGCAGCTCGCCGGAGGCAACGCGCCCGATCTCGGCTGGATCCTGGAGAGCTACGCGCCAGAGTTCGTGCAGAGCGGTGCGCTTGTAGACCTCGCACCGACGTTGCAGGAGGCCGAAGGCTACGAGTACGACGACCTGCTGGACTCTTCTCTCGCGCTCTGGCAGCAGGATGACGGACTCTTCGCCTATCCGTTCTCCAACAGCCCGTTCGCGATGTTCGTCAACACCGATCAGCTCGCGGCAGCGGGACAGGCGAATCCCGCCGATCTCGTCGCATCCGGAGACTGGACCTTCGACGCCGCTCGAGACATGTCGGCTGCGGCGTCCACCGCATCGGGGAAGCAGGGCCTCGTGGTCCGTGACTTCGACTACAAGGCGTGGGAGGTGCTCGCATCGGTGTGGAACGGATGGGGCGCGGCCCCGTGGAGTGAGGACGGCACGCAGTGCACGCTCACTGATCCCGAGATGGTCGACGCGATGACCTGGATCCACGACGCGATCTTCACGGATGCCGCGATGCCCGGCCCGGGCGTCACGGCAGACTTCTTCGCCGGCGACGCTGCGATGACGATCACCCAGATCAGCCGCGCATCCGCACTCGACGACTCGTTCGGCTGGGACATCGTTCCGCTACCCGCAGGCCCCGAGGGACAGCAGAACGTGATCGGGCAGGCCGGCATCGGTGTCTTCGCGAACGCGAAGCATCCGACGATCGCGGCCGACTTCCTCGCCTACTTCACCGCCCCGGAGAACGCCGAGAAGCTCGCGACGTACTTCCCGCCGCCGCGCGAGTCCCTGCTCAACGCCGAGACCTTGGGGGCAGCCAACCCCAAGCTCAGCGAAGAGCAGCTGCAGGCTGTCGTCGTCGACGGCATCCAGGATGCTGTGACGAAACCGACGCACGCCAACTTCGCGAAGCTGCAGGACACCGTGCGCGCCGAGCTCGACGCATTGTGGGCCGCGGATGCTGACGTCGAGGCCGTCCTCGAAGACACCTGCGGCGCCATCTCGCCGCTGCTGGAGGGCTGATACCGCATGACCACCACCGCCGCCGACGGCGCGGCCGAGACCGCGGAGCGGAGAGGGCGCGTACAGCGTCCTCCCCGCCCCGTGGGTGCGCAGAAGCGGCGGGCGGCCGCCACTCGAGGCGACTGGATCGTCGGTTACACGATGGTCGCGCCGGCTGTGCTCGGGTCGCTCGCCTTCGTCATCGCGCCGCTCATCGCGGTGTTCTGGTTCTCGCTTCACGACTGGAACGTTCTGGCGAACACATTCGTGTTCTCCGGAACCGACAACTACGAGCGGATGCTGAGCGATCAGGGCCTGCACGATTCGCTGCTCGCGAGCCTGTGGTTCTCGATCGGCCTGGTCGTGCTGAACATCGCACTCGCGCTGTTCCTCGCCGTGCTGCTCAACCAGAAGCTGCCGGGCACGACCACATTCCGCACCTTCTTCTTCTCGCCCGTCGTCGTGTCGCTGGTCGCCTGGACGATCGTCTGGAGCTTCCTGCTGCAGGCTGACGGAGGCATCAACGGGTTCCTGTCACTGATCGGGGTCGACGGACCGAACTGGCTGCGCGACGACTTCACGGCCATGGTGTCCGTGATCATCGTGCAGGTCTTCAAGAACGTGGGCATGAACATGATCCTGTTCCTCGCCGCACTGCAGGGTGTGCCGGAGGAGATCATGGAGGCAGCCCGCATCGACGGCGCCGGAGCGTGGCGCCGCTTCCGCTCGGTCACGCTGCCCATGATCAGCCCGACGATCCTGCTGGTCTCGATCCTGACGATCGTCGGATCGCTCGAGGTGTTCGCGCAGATCGCAGTGCTCACCGGCGGCGGTCCAGGAAACTCCACCACGGTGCTCGTCTACTACCTGTATCAGCAGGCGTTCCGCTTCAACGACTTCGGCTACGCCAGCGGCATCTCCGTGCTGCTGTTCATGATCGTGCTGGTGCTCACCCTCATCCAGTGGCAGACACGAAAGAGGTGGGTCTTCAATGAGAACTGACGCTCCCCTGGCGGATGTCGCGCCGATAGACACGACGACCGTCGTGACCGGATCCACCGTTCCTCGGCGCCGCACGCGCGCCGGCAGCTCGCGCGCGAAGCGTCGGTGGGTGACGATCGGACTGGTCGCACTGCTCGCGATCATCAGCATCCCGTTCGTCTTCCCGACCTGGTGGATGGCGACGTCGAGCCTCAAGCCGATGAGCGAGATCCTCCGCAAGGTGCCGACGCTGTGGCCGGAGAACCCGAGCTTCGACGCCTACGGCGAGGTGTTCCGTCTGCAGCCGTTCGCGCAGCAGTACTGGAACAGTCTCTACATCGCGGTGATCGTGACCATCGGGACGCTGCTGGTCGCCGCGATGGCGGGCTATGCGTTCGCCCGGATCCGCTTCCCCGGCGCCAACGCACTGTTCCTGGTGGTGCTGGTCGGTCTGCTCGTTCCGAGCGAGGTGACGATCGTGCCGCTGTTCCGGCTCGTCAACGGCATGGGTCTGATCGACACGCACTGGCCGCTGATCGTGATCCCGATCTTCGGTGCACCGGCTGTGCTGTCGATCTTCATCATGCGCCAGTTCTTCCTCGGTCTCCCCTCCGAGCTGGAGGAGGCAGGACGCATGGACGGTCTCAGCCGCTGGGGGATCTTCTGGCGGATCGCGTTCCCGCTGTCACGCCCCGCTCTGGCCGCGGTCGCGATCTTCACGTTCCTGAAGTCGTGGAACCTCTACCTCGAGCCGATCGTGTACCTCTCGAGCAAGGACATGTTCACGCTGCCGCAGGCGCTCACGCAGTACGTCGACGCCTACGGCGGGCCGATGTGGAACGTACAGCTGGCCGCGACCACTCTGACGGTGGTGCCGGTGCTGCTCGTGTTCCTGTTCGCGCAGAAGCAGTTCGTGCAGGGCCTGGCGCACACCGGCCTGAAGGGTTAGCGCTTCGCTGAACACTTCGATCGAAGAAGAGTTTCACGGCTCTCCGCCGATCAGAACCCGTGAAACTCTTCTTCCATCGCGCCTGGCCAGCGGCATCGCGTCTCTCGGACGACTGTCACCGACTCCTGGGCCACGCCTTCCAGACATCGATGTCCGAGAGCGTCCGCACCGCGGCATCCAGCCGTGCTCGTGGAATGTCCTGGCTCCGTCCTGATCCGCCACGCATGCCTCTTTCGTCGGCAAGGCGGAACTCGACGCCGCTCCGTCCGACCCGTTCCTCGTACCCGCCGGCTACGACGGTCTGCACATCCCATTCCATCTTGTCGGCGATGCGCTCCCAGTCCTCATCGCACGCATCACAGGTGCAGACCGGATAGAGGAAGTCATGCAGGAGGCCGGCGTGGATCACCACTGAAGGATGCGAGGTGAACACGAACGTCAGCGGTGCCGCGACCGGATCCGCCGGCGTCACGCGCACGACGAGCTCGACGTCGTCACGGGGATGCATCAGGTCGGAAGCCAGCGATACGTCGTCTTCGACGGTCACTTCGTAATCCGCGACGAGCGCATCAATCAGAGCCGCAGAAATCGCGTGCAGCGGACGGAAGCGCTCGACGTTGGAGAGCACTGAGTACGAGTCCTCCGGTGGCGATTCCCCTCCCCAGCGGTTTCCGTACTCGATCACGACGCCGTCGTCATCGCGGAAGACGACCGGCTCGATCACCGGTCGGCGATAGGAATCCATTCGGCTAATCTCCGGTCGCGACCGGCCGCCCTGGCGTGTTCGACCACTGGCTCCACGAGCCGTGGAAGATCTTCGCGTCGACGCCCGCTTCGGCGAGCACCAGTGCGGTGTGCGCCGCTGTGATTCCCGAGCCGCAGTAGGCGGCGACCGGCGTGCCCTCTGCGATGCCCGCATCCGCGAAGTTCTTCCTGAGCGTTTCGAGGTCGCGCAGGGTGCCGTCCTCGGCGACGTGCTTGCCTGTGGGCAGATTGACCGCCCCGGGAATGTGTCCGGCGATCGGATCGAGCGGCTCGCTCTCACCGCGGAAGCGCTCCGGCGCTCGCACGTCGAGCAGGACACCGGATGCCGGGAACTCAGCGGCCTCGTCGATCGTGAGGCTGCCCCCGGCGATATCCGCGAGGGTCACCGTACCGGGTGCGTACTCGGAGGATCCGCTCTCGATGTCGCCGCCGGCTTCCTTCCAGGCCTGCCAGCCGCCGTCGAGAACGCGCACGTCCACACCGCCCTGACGCAGCAGCCACCACGCGCGCGCCGCCGGCAACCCTCCGGCATCGTCGTACGCGACGACCACGTCACCGTCGTTCAGACCCCATCGGCGGGCGGCATCCTGCACGTGCGCGGTCGACGGAATCGGATGCCGGCCCTCATCCGGCCGACCATGGCGCGAGAGCTCCGTCTCGAGATCGACGAACACCGCCCCAGGGATGTGACCGTGGAGATACTCCTCCCGGCCGTCCGGCTGCGCGCGCCCGCCCGGAACGCTCAGACGCCAGCGCACGTCGAGCACACGCACGGCATCGTCGCGCACCAGCTCGGCCAGTTCATTCACACTCACCAGATGAGACATGGTTCCAGGTTACGAGGTCGCCCCGCCCGAGCAATGCCCGGATGCCGGTGCCGGCGGGCGGGCATCCGACGTATCCTGCGCCGCCCGCCGAACTCACCATCGGCGGATCCCGTCAGAACGGGGACGTCCAGGGACCGTTGCCGTGGCCGTTTCCGGGCCCTTGACCGTTTCCGGGGCCGTTTCCGGGGCCGTGTCCGTGACCGTTCCCCGGGCCATTACCGTGCCCGTTCCCTGGCCCGTTGCCGTGACCGTTCCCCGGTCCGTGGCCGGAACCGTCCTCGCACGCTGCCAGTTCGTCCTCGCTCGGCGTGAACCGCAGCCAGTCGAATCGCGCATCGGTGTCGGGAGCGCCCGCGGTACCGCGGAAGGCCGATACTCCGATGCCGGTGGCGGCGAGTACGTCCGACTCGATGGGCTGACCGATGCGCACGAACTTCTCACCGTCGGTGGACAGCGACGCGGTCACCCATTCGCCGTCGCTGCTCATGCGCAGCCACACGGTGCCGCCCATGTCCGCCGGAGGGAAGACGCTGTCCTCCCACGTCCAGGTGTCGAAGCGGTCCTTGCCGTTGTTCTTCCAGGTGAAGTCGAATCGCTGGCCCTGCTGTGCGTACGACCAGACGAGCTTGGCGTTGTTCAGGTCATCGCGGTACAGCACGAGTCCTGCCTGCTGGTACTTCTCCACGGGCGCATAGTCCAGCTCGGTCGTGACCTCCCACGCCCCATCCGGAACCGGCAGTTGCGGGATGGTCGCTCCGCCTATCGATGTGGGAGGAGACGACATCACCAGATCACCGTCCTCCACGCGTTGACGGTCCTCGCCGTCGCGGACGACACTCCACGCCGCGCCCAGCGCCTCGCCGTCGAACTCGTCCGAGCCCTCGCCAGCGCACAGTTCGTACATCGGGTCCTCGGAATGGGTGTTGAGCGGATCCCTCGTGCCTTCTGGGTCGAGCACCGCGTGCGCGATCGTCGTGCCGCTGCGTCCGCCGATCTCGAAGATCATGTGGGTGATGCCGTCCTCTTCCACGATCTGCGGCGAGGAGGTGCGGCCCTCCTCCGGCGGGAACGGGCTCGGGATGTACAACGGCATCGGGTCGCCGACGCTGCGGAGATTCTCATCGAGCTTCTTGGCGAATATGGTGCCCGCACTCGATCCGTAGAGCACGTACTGCGTGCCGTTCCATTCCCAGATCTCTGGCCCTGCGACGTTCGTCCCCTCGACCGCCGTCGGTTCGACGACCCATCCGGGCTGCGCCTGCCAGTTGATCAGATCGTGCGAATAGGCGAGCCCTATGCGTCGCACGTTCGAGGTGTCGTTGACCATGAAGAACATCGCGTACTCCCACCCGTTCTCCGGGAACGGGTTGGCGAAGACGCGGTTGTACGAGGTCTCGGTGGCGTTCTGGCCGAACTGCTCGGTCGTCATCACCACGCCGCCGTAGTCGAAGTGCACGCCGTCCGCCGACGTGGCGTATCGATCGGTGTCGTTCTCGCCGTGGAAGTACAGGAACACCTGCCCGGTGTCCTCGTTCCAGACGGCATCCGGTGCGGACACATGCGAGACGTCGTAGATGCCATCCCAGACATTCGACACGATCGGGTTGACGTCGTGATGAGTCCACGGCCCGTCGAGCGAATCGGCGTACATGAGGTTGATGCCGCCGGGGGCGTCATGCGGCGCGAAGTAGACGTACCACTCGCCGAGAGGGTTCTCGAGGTACTCCCCCGCGTGGAACACGGACGGGAAGATGAACTCGTTCCCCGGATTCCAGGTCTCGTCGGTGAAACGGTCGATGATCGGCCCCTGCGTGGTGAAGACCGGAAGCTCTTCCTCCGGTGCGGCGGATGCCGCGGTCGACGCCGTTCCAGTGATGAACGCAGTGACGACGAGCGTCAGCGAGACCGTTGCCGCGGCGATTCTCCTTCGGATGGCCATGGGCTGCTCCTCTCGGCGCCTTCATCGGCGCCGCTCAGGCAAGGCACCCGCCTTGCTCACAGCGCCCGATCGTACTCACGACGAGCGGCCGTAGTCACGGCCATAATGCGCATTATTTGGCGGTGCGGCGCATTATCGGGATGCCTGTTCGCTGGGGCGCATGCGAGTGGAGCCGCTGCGCCTCTACGCCTGCGTGATCGCCGCCGCCGTTGCGGCATCCGCCGGGTAGAACGCCTCGATGTGGAGATCATCCACCGTGACGTCGACCGCGGACACGACGGATGCGGCGATGCTGAAGAACGACAGTTCCTGGTCGCCGACGCCCAGTCGGAGCGGCACGACGACCTCGCGCGGCGCGGCTCCCGCAGCGTCCGGGCCGGGGTAGCGCGTCGCCTCTTCGAGAAGCGCGCCCAGTTGCGGGTCGGCTGTGCGCTCGAATCGATGCCGCACCTGACCGAGAAGGAACGACCTCCACTGCCCGAGGTTGCGGATGCGCGGCGCCAACCCGTCCGGATGCAGCGACAGCCGAACGGCGTTCACGGGCGGTTCGAGCAGATCATCGGAGCATCCGGCGAGAAGCAGATCGGTGGCGGCATTGCGATCCACCACGTTCCACCAGCGATCCAGGACGAGAGCGGGATGAGGCATGTGGGCATCGAGGAGCACGCGGAACGCGTCGGCGATCGCATGCAGTTCGGGTGATCGAAGATCGCGCTCCGAGTACTGCGGTGCATATCCGGCGGCGAGGAACAGTTCGTTCCGCTCACGCAGGGGCACCTCCAATGACTCCGAGAGGCGATCGATCATGGCCGGCGTCGGTCGCGATCTCCCCGTCTCGACGAAGCTCAGATGCCTCGCCGACACCTCGGTGTCCAGCGCGAGCTGCATCTGCGTCAGCCGTCGACGCTCTCGCCACCTCTTGAGAAGCACGCCCACCGGGGCATCGTCCTGCATCGTCACTGTCACGCCTCCGACCCTAGCCACCTCGTGCTCCTGGTCGACTACCTCAGAGGTAATCGACCAGATGACCTCCATGCGATCGACTGTGGTCATCACCACACCGATAGGAGACACACCATGAACGACATCACCACCGCATACCTCGACACGTGGAACGCCCCGACCACCGCCGCCACGGAGGAGCTTCTCGAGCGGCACTGGTCCGTCGACGCCACGTACGTCGACCCGCTGGCAGAGGTCAGCGGACGCGAGAGCATCGGCGCGGTCATCGCCGCCGTCCACGAGCAGTTCCCCGGTTTCGTGTTCAGCCTCGTCTCCGGGCCGGACGCTCACCACTCACAGACACGTTTCCAGTGGGGACTCGGCCCTGCCGGCGAAGAGCCGCTCATCATCGGGTTCGATGTCGTCACCGTCGACGACGAGGGACGCATCCGCACCGTGGTCGGCTTCCTCGACAGAGTGCCTGCCTGAGTCGGGCTCTGCCGCATGCAGTGAAAGGAGGAAAGTGTCGGCCCCGATGGACGGGAATCGACACTTTCCTCCTTTCACGCGCTGGGCGCGAGGGACGAGTCAGGCCTTGGCGTCGTCCTCGTCGGACTCCTCATCGTCCTCATCGGACTCTGCGTCGTCTTCCTCCGGCGCCAGCTCGATGATCTCGTCGCCCTCCTCGAGCACATCGACATCGTCTGCGTCTTCCGTGTCGCCGTCGTCGGTGGCATCCGATCCGAGCACACCGTCGGGGCGGATGAGCTCGCGCACCTCGGCCATGAAGCTGTTCAACTGCTGCTGCTGCCAACGCAGCTGGCGGGTGCGGTCCTCGGCGTCGCGCAGCACTTCGGTGGTGTGGCCGGTGACCGTGCTGACGATCTTCTGCGCCTTGACCCGTGCGCGCTCCAGCGTCTCGCGGGCGCGGACCTGTGCGTCGGCCTCGATGGCCTGGGCCTGCGAGCGCATCAGCCGCTCGTAATCATCGGCCTTCGCCGAGATGCGCTTGGAGTGCTCGAGGGACGCCGCGACCTGCTCGTTCGCGTCGGTCGTGATCCGCTCTGCGTGGGCGACGGCCTGGTTGTGCAGCAGCAGGAACTCCTGCTGCGCGTCGTCCTGCCGACGGGTCAGGGTCTCTTCGAACTCCAGAACCCGTGCGTTCATCTCGCGCACCTCGCGCTCGGCATCCGCGCGCTGCTGACTGGTCTCGCGGGTGACCATCGAGCGCAGTGCCGCCGAGCCCTTCTCGGCCTCGGTGCGCACAGTCGCCGCCTCCTGCTCGGCCTGGATGACCTTCTCGGCGGCGTGCGCAGCCTCGCGCTGGATGGTCGCTTCGTGCGCCGTGTACTCGGTGTCGATCCGCAGACGCACCTGGTCGGCGTCGTGCTGCGCCTGCGCGGTGATGCGGTCGACCTCCGCGGCGAGCTCGACCCGGCGCGACTCCGCCTCTTCTCGCGCAGCCTCGAGCAGGCGCTCGGCCTGCACCGCGGCGTTCTGGATCAGGACGGATGCCTGTTCTTCTGCGACACGCAGCACGGCCTCGAACTGCAGACGTGAACCTTCGGTCTCCGCGCCTGTCTTGGGAGCATCCACGAGTTCGTTGGTCAGCGTCGCGACCTGCTGCTCGGCGTCATCGGCCTGCGCACGCGCGGCGGCGAGATCCGCCTCCAACGCGGCGACGCGAGCCTCGTTCTGCGCCTCGAGCTCCGCGATGCGCGCCTCGCTCTCCGAGAGTTTCTTCTCGACCTCCGAGCGCACAGACTCGACGTCGCGGCTCACACCGGCGCGGGCCTCTGCGAGCTCAGCATCCGCCCGCTGCACCTGCATCCGCAGGCCGGCGAGCGCCGCATCCACCTCGCCGCGGTCGTACCCACGGAAGCCGATCGTGAAGTTGCCCTGTTCGCGAGGCTGGCCCTGAGCCAGCTGGTCGAAGAAGTCGGCCCCGTGCTCGTCGACGTTGTTCTCGGCGGAGTTGCTCACAGGGAATGCCTTTCTGGAGGTGCTCACCGAGCAGCCCTCGCGACACAAGGCATCAGAGAGGGAGGGTGACGGCTAGCAGAAATGGGGGGAGGATCGAGCTGCGAACTCGCTACTCAGCCTAATGAGTTCACCAGTCATACGGAACCGTGAATCCTGGCGCGGGTGACCGTCCGGGTGCGCCGTTGCCGTGTCCGCCCTCCACGCCGATAAACTGCCGCCGACCCCGAGAAGAAGGATGCCGCAATGCCGCGTTTCGATCTGCCGCTGGAGGAGCTGCGCTCCTATCGCCCCGATGTCGCGGAGCCCGCAGACTTCGACGACTTCTGGGAGCAGACCCTCGAGGAATCGCGTGCGGCCGCTCAGCCGATCCAGTTGCGTCGCATCGACTCCCCCTTGCAGTCGGTCGAGGTGTACGACGTGACCTTCAGCGGATACGACGGCGACCCTGTCGGGGGTTGGCTGCTTCTTCCCGCAGACACCGACGAGCCGCTGCCCGCCGTGGTGGAGTTCAACGGTTACGGCGGAGGTCGCGGTCTGCCGCACGAGCGCTTGGGATGGGCATCATCGGGCTATGCGCACTTCTTCATGGACACCCGCGGCCAGGGCAGCGCATGGGGAACCGGCGGCGTGACCCCCGACCCGCATGGCTCGGGCCCCGCGACACCCGGGTTCATGACCCGAGGGATCGACGACCCGAGCAGCTACTACTACCGCCGTGTCTACACCGACGCCGTGCTCGCCATCGATGCCATCCGCTCCCTGGACCGCGTCGACGCCGCGCGCGTGGCCGTGTGCGGCGGAAGCCAGGGCGGCGGCATCGCGATCGCCGCCGCCGGCCTTTCCACCGGCCTCATCGCCGCGATGCCTGACGTGCCGTTCCTCTGCCAGTTCGAGCGCGCTGTGGGCCTGACCGGACGCGACCCGTACAACGAGATCGTGCGGTACCTGTCGATCCATCGCGGCGCAGAGGACCGCGTGTTCGAGACGCTGTCGTACTTCGACGGTGTGAACCTCGCACGCAGGGCCACCGCACCCGCCCTGTTCTCGGTCGCACTGATGGACCCGGTCTGCCCGCCGTCGACGGTGTTCGCCGCGCGCAACAACTGGGGCGGGGTCGCCGAGATCACCGAGTACGCGTTCAACGAGCATGAGGGCGGACAGGGCGTGCAGTGGCAGAAGCAGGCCGCGTTCCTCGCCGAGCAGCTCGCCGGCTGACGCCGCGGGCCGGCGGTGGACTGAGGGTCGACCGCCGTCGGACACTTGTCAGCCCAGATCACGGATGTCAGCCGGAATCCGGTGGTTTCGACTGACAGATGTGATCCGGGCTGACAAGTGCGTGCGTTCTGCTCTGAGCAGAACAGCGGTGACACCGACGGACGGCGGCGTTACCGTGAACCATGGCCGAGATCGTCCCCTTCACCCGTACGCCTCATCCGCCGCGCCGACCGCGCCCGCAGTCCGACCCGGAGCCGCTCTGGCGCCATCTGCTCGGCGATCAGCTTCGTCGCCGCCGGCATGAGCGCGAAGAGACCCTCACCGAGACCGCGGACAAGGCCGGCGTCTCGCCGCAGTACCTCTCCGAGATCGAGCGCGGGCTCAAGGAGCCGTCCAGCGAGATGATCGCCGCGGTCGCCGGGGCCCTCGACACGACGCTCATCGAACTCGCCAGCAGCGTCGCCGATGAGCTGCGTACGGCCTCGGTGCCGGCATCCGCGGTCGTGTCCGCCGGCGCCCGCGGCGCGTTCGCCCTCGCCGCCTGACGTCGATCAGACACCGGCTGCGCCCGACTGGATTGACCCGCCTGACTCGGACCGATCCAGAGCGCCGTCGATCGTCGGCGGCTCACCCGGCCGGGTGAGCCGGTTCGCCCCGCGGGAGGATGGCAGGCACTCGAGGCCTCATCACGATTGAGGTATGACACGTCCGAGCACCGCCTCAGCCCGCTCCCGCTCTGATCGCTCCGCCGAGTCGCGACGCGGCGGAGTGACCGCACGCCCCGACCGGCTCACAGTCTCGGCCGCGATCGTGCTGCTGGTCATCTGCGTGCTTCACACCGTGGCTTTCGCCGTGCATCCGTGGTGGGGCGCATGGATGGCCGGCCCCTTCCGAACAGCTCAGCTGCCGGTCGATGCGGCCGTGCAGTTCTGGGGACTCCCTGGCGGCTTCGTCGTGCCAGGTGTTCTGCTCGCGCTCCTCATCCTGCGCACCGGCCGAGGCGGGAGCACGGTTCCGCTGTACTTCGCGATCACGCTCGCCGCCTGGGCCCTCGTCTGCATCTGGATGGTCGGGCCGAGCGGATTCGTGCTGCTGCTGATTCCGGCCGTGCTGCTGCTCGTCGCGAGTGTCAGGTCTCGACGTCGCCTCGCACGTCGTGATCAGCGGCTGCCCTAGCCGCGCTCGCCCAGCACTCGGTCGATCAATCCGTACTCGAGCGCGGCGGATGCCGTGAACACCCGATCCCGGTCGGTGTCAGCGCGCAGCGCCTCGACCGTGCGGCCGGTGTGTCTGGCGAGGACCGCCTCCATGTCGCTTCTCACCCGCACCACCTCGTCCGCAGCGAGGATGAGGTCGGGGATCGCCCCGCGGGACTGCCCGGCCGGTTGATGCAGCACGATGCGCGCATGCTCGAGAGCGGCGCGCTGCTCCGGTGCTCCGGCGGCGGCGAGGAGCGCAGCGGGTCCGATCGCCTGGCCGACGACCGTCGTCGCGATGCCGGGCCGGATGTGCTGCATGGTGTCGTAGATGGCCAACGCGGCACCCGGATCGCCGCCCTCGCTGTTGATGTAGAACTGGATGCCGGCGTCGGGGCTGTCGGCATCCAGATGCAGCAGCTGCGCGATCAACGCGTTCGCGACGCCGGCGTCTATTCCGGTGCCGAGGTAGATGACCCGCTCCGCGAGCAGGTGAGAGTAGACGTCCATGACGCGCTCACCCCGCGGATGCTGCGCGATGACGTTCGGGATCGTGTAGCTGCTCATCACTTCTCTCCTTCCGTGGCGGATGCGACGGCATCCGTTCCCAAACCGACCCGCACGCGACGGCGCGGCATGACCTCGGTGACCGACGAGACGATCGCGTCGATGAAGCCGTACTCCCGTGCCTGCGCTGTCGTATACCAGCGATCGTGCAGAGAGTCCTCGAAGATGCGTTCTGCGGGCTGACCCGTGTCATCGGAGATGAGCCCGAGCACGGTGTCGCGCATCTGCCGCAGGTCGTCGGCCTGCACCTCGATCTCCACAGCGGATCCGCCGATGCCTGCCGAACCCTGGTGCATCAGGATGCGGGCGTGAGGCAGAGCGCGACGCTTGCCCTTCGTTCCGGCGGAGAGCAGGAACTGCCCCGCGCTGGCAGCGGTCCCGAGTGCGAGGGTGGCCACATCGTTCGGGATGAGGCGCATGATGTCGCGGATCGCCAGCATCGACGGCACCGAGCCACCGGGCGAATGGATCCACAGGGCGATGTCGGCGACCGGGTCCTCCGCCGACAACGTGAGCAGCTGCGTCATCAGCAGCGTTCCGTTGTCGTCGTCGAGGGCGCCGTCGAGCACCAGGATGCGGTCGTGGAACAGCGCGCGTCTGGCCTCTGGGCCGAACTGCGGGATGGGGTTCTCTTCGCTCATGCCTTCAGCCTGCGCCGCCCGCTGGCCGGCCGGTCGAGAATCTGCTCACGGCGGCTCTGCTCAGGGCGGATCGGTCCGCGTAACATCGCCGAATCATCCGCCTTCTACGCTCAGTGCATGGCTCAGCAGCACGCATCCGGATGGAACCCCTCCGACGACGGCATCAACTTCCACACCCGCAAATGGGTTCGGCCAGAAGATCTGAATGCGAATGGGTCTCTGTTCGGCGGAAGCCTGCTGAAGTGGATCGATGAGGAAGCCGCGATCTACGCGATCGTGCAGCTCGGCAACTACCGCGTGGTGACCAAGCTCATCTCGGAGATCAACTTCGAGGCATCCGCTCTGCAGGGTGACCTCATCGAGATGGGCCTGACCGCGACGCACTTCGGCCGCACCTCTCTCACGATGCGCGCCGTGGTGCGGAACATGATCACGCGCAAGCGCATCCTCACCATTGAGAAGATCATCTTCATCAGCCTCGATGAGGACGGACATCCGACACCGCACGGGCACTCGTCCATCACATACAACCGCGACCGGATGCCGCACGAGCACCCCGGCACTGGCACGATCAGACTCCCCTCCTCCTGACGGACGGTCGGCCGACACCGCCGGCCGCCCGCCGCCCGCCGCCCGCCGCCCGCACACTTGCAGGTCCATCGAACACTTGCAGTTCGGACTCGCGGCGATTCGCCCTGCATCCGTGCGTATCCCTGCATCCGTGCAGATGCAGGGATACGCACGGTTGTTTTCGGCGCACCTAAAGGGTACGTTTTCGGTGTGCCTAAAACTTCCCGCGTCGTGGCGGCTGTCGCCCTCGCCGGCGTCGTCGCGAGTGCCGTCGCGCTCACCGGATGCGCAGGCCCGGATGCCGCCACCGACGACGATCGCCCTGTCGTGTTGACCACCTTCACCGTGCTCGCCGACATCGCGCAGAACGTGGCAGGCGAACATCTGCGCGTGGAATCGATCACGAAGCCGGGCGCGGAGATCCACGGCTATGAGCCGACGCCGGGCGACGTGCGCAAAGCGACGGACGCCGACCTGATCCTCGACAACGGACTGAACCTCGAGGTGTGGTTCGCCCAGTTCGTCGACTCGGTCGAAGTGCCGCACGCGGTCGTCTCCGACGGCATCGACGTGATCGACATCACCGAAGACGCGTACGCAGGCAAGCCCAATCCGCACGCGTGGATGAGCCCCTCGAACGCGCAGGTCTACGTCGACAACATGGTCTCGGCCTTCAGCGACTTCGACCCTGCGCATGCAGAGGAGTACACCGCGAACGCCGATGCGTACAAGGCCGAACTGCAGCAGGTGCAGGACGAGCTCACCGCACAGCTGAGCGCGCTGCCCGAGAACGAGCGGGCACTCGTCACCTGTGAGGGCGCGTTCTCGTACCTCGCTCGGGACGCCGGACTCGCCGAGGCGTACATCTGGGCCGTGAACGCCGAGCAGCAGGCGACACCACGGCAGATCGCCGCCACCATCGAGTTCGTGGACGACAACGAGGTGCCTGCGGTGTTCTGCGAGTCGACCGTGTCGGACAAGGCGATGCAGCAGGTCGTCGAGGCCACCGGCGCGACCTTCGGCGGCACGCTCTACGTCGATTCGCTGTCGGATGCCGACGGGCCGGTGCCCACGTATCTCGAACTGATCCGGCACGACGCCGAAGTGATCGTCGCCGGGCTCACCGGGAACGGATCATGAGCACGATCGACGTCAGCGGTCTCACCGTGCGGTACGGCGACGTGCTCGCGCTCGACGATGTCTCGCTCCGCGTCGAGGCGGGACGCGTGACGGGACTGATCGGCATGAACGGATCGGGGAAGTCGACGCTGTTCAAGTCGATCATCGGCCTCGTGCGGCCGGCCGCAGGCCGCGTGCGACTGGAGGGAGCGGATCCGGCATCCGCCCGCCGACGTGGGCTGATCGGTTACGTGCCGCAGAGCGAGGATGTCGACTGGACGTTCCCGGTCTCGGTGCGCGATGTCGTGATGATGGGCCGCTACGGCCACCAGGGGCCGTTGCGGCGAGCGCGCGCCACCGACAAGCTGGCTGTTGACGAGGCGCTGGAGCGCGTCGAGCTCACCGACCTTGCCGACCGGCAGATCGGGCAGCTCTCCGGAGGTCAGCGCAAACGCGCGTTCGTCGCCCGCGGGATCGCCCAGGGTGCAGGCATCCTGCTGCTCGATGAGCCGTTCGCGGGGGTCGACAAGCGCAGCGAGGCGACGATCGTGCGCCTGCTGCGCGAGCTCGCGGCATCCGGCAGCACCGTGCTCGTCTCCACGCACGACCTGCATGCGCTGCCCTCGCTCGCGGACGAGGCCGTACTGCTGCTGCGGCGGGTGCTGTTTCACGGTTCGGTGTCCGAGGCGCTGGAGCCAGGCAACCTCGCGCGCGCATTCGGCCTGGACAGCGTCGCCGACGAAGAGGAGGCGCCATGATCTGGGACTGGATCCTCGAGCCGCTGCAGTACGACTTCATGGTGCGGGCGCTCGTCACGACGGCCATCGCCGCTGTCGTGTGCGCTGTGCTGTCGTGCTGGCTGGTGCTGGTGGGCTGGTCGCTGATGGGTGACGCGGTCTCGCACGCCGTGCTGCCCGGCGTCGTGCTCGCATACATCTTCGGAGCGCCGTTCGCCCTCGGCGCCCTGGTCTTCGGCCTGCTCGCCGTAGGACTGATCGGCCTCATCCGCGGCACGAGCAGGGTCAAGGAGGACGCCGCGATCGGCATCGTCTTCACGACCCTGTTCGCGCTCGGGCTCGTCCTGATCTCGGTGACCCCGAGTCAGACGGATCTCAACCACATCATCTTCGGGAACATCCTCGGCGTCTCGGAGGGCGACCTGCTGCAGATCGGGATCCTCGCCGCAGTGGCATTCGGCGTACTGATCGTCAAGCGCCGCGACCTCACCCTGTATGCGTTCGACCCGACGCATGCGTTCGCGATCGGGTTGTCCCCCCGCCTGCTCGGCGCCCTGCTGCTCGGCGTGCTCGCGCTGACCTCGGTCGTCGCCCTGCAGGTGGTCGGCGTCGTGCTGGTCGTGGCGATGCTGATCATCCCCGGTGCGACGGCCTACCTGCTGACGGACCGCTTCGGACGGATGCTGGTGATCGCTCCCGTGATGTCAGCGCTGTGCAGCGTGGTCGGGATCTATCTCAGCTACTGGATCGACGCGGCATCCGGTGGTCTCGTGGTCGTCGTGCAGGGCTGCGTGTTCGCGCTCGTGTACCTGTTCAGCCCTCGGCAGGGCGTGATCGGGCGGCGCCTGTCACGGCGACGCGCGGCGGCGTTCACTCCTCAAGAGTTGCCGAGATCCGCTCAGAACTGAGCTGCCACCGGTTCGCACCGGCTGTTTCTGAGGAACAGTTACGAGGCGCGGCCGTTCGGCGTCACGACGGCGCGACCCGACAGCTCTCCTGCCTCGAGCTTGCGATAGGCCTCGAGCGCGTCATCCATGTCGTAGTACTCGATATCCGGAGAGATCTGTCCTGCGCGATAGAGGGCTGCGACCTCGTGCAGCTCCTCGATCGTGCCCCAGTAGGTGCTGGTGAAGTCGACCTCGTACGGCACCTTGAAGAAGCTCCACGCGTACTCGCCACCGGCGATGCCGACGACGGTGAGCCGACCCTGACGGGCGACGGATGCTGCGGCGAGCGCGATCGTCGGTGCGATGCCGACGAAGTCGAAGACGGCATTGACGCCCTTGCCTCCGGTCAGCTCGCGAATGCGCTCTGCCTGACCTTCGCCGCCGGGAACGGTGACGGCACCGAACTCCTCGGCGCGAGCCATCGCCTCTGGCTTCATGTCCGTGGCGATGACGGTCGCTCCGGTGATCGCCGTGAGGATCTGCACGGCGATGAGTCCGAGGCCGCCGAGGCCGATGACGAGGGCGGTCGTGCCACCGCCGGCCAGCTTCGGCAGCGACAGCTTGATCGCGTGGTACGGCGTCAGACCGGCATCCGCCAGCGGCGCCGCCGCATAAGGATCGGCGTCGCCGAGTGGAACGAGGTTGCGTGCCGGGACTGTCATGTACTCTGCCATTCCACCGTCACGGCCCAGACCGGATGCCATGTACGACATGTCCGCGACGTTCTCGCAGTAGGTGTCCTGGCCGCGCGAGCAGGGCGCGCAGTGGCCACAGCCGATCGGGCCGTAGACGAGGAAGGCGTCCCCCTTGTTGAGACCTGTGACGCCCTCGCCGAGCTCTTCGATCCAGCCCGAGGTCTCGTGACCGAGGATGTAGCTCGGCTCGAGCTGGGTCATCCCCATGCTCTCGTCGTAGTCCGAGTACACCGCGACGTCCGAGTGGCATGCACCGGCCCCCGCGACCTTCAGCAGCACCTCACCGGGTCCTGGCGTCGGCTTGTCCACCTCGGCAAGGGTGGGCGGGGTCTTCCACTGCTCGAATACGACTGCACGCATGATGCCTCCTGTTCGATCGGACGTCTCTGCCTGCGACGCTACTGACTCCGCACCGGATAAGACAATCAGCCTCAGCCACCCTGAGACGCGGCTCCGGCCGCGTCGACTGCGCTCACGCGAGCGAACGCCTGGGCGAGGTCGGCGATCAGGTCGCCCGCGTTCTCCAGCCCGACCGACAATCGCAGCACGTCGGCATCGGGCCGGGCATCGGCGGGCACCGGTCGGTGCGTGAGCGCCGCCGGATGCTGGATGAGCGAGTCCACGCCACCGAGCGAGACGGCGTGCGTGAACAGCTTCACCGAAGATGCGACGGCACTCGCCGCGGCGTAGCCTCCGCTCATCCGCATCGCGACCATCGCCCCTGGGCCGCGCATCTGACGTTCCAGGATCCCCTGCGGGTCGCCGTCGAGTCCGGGGAAGAACACCTCGTCGATCTCGGGCCGGTCGATCAACCACTGCACGATCTGCTGCGCGTTCTCCTGCTGCTGGCGCATCCTGACCGGAAGCGTGGTGAGCCCACGGTGCAGCAGATACGCGCCGAGCGGGTGCACCAGTCCCCCGGTCACCGCTCGCACACGGCGCAGCGACTCTGCGGTCTCTTCGCTGCACGCCACGACGCCGGCGATCACATCGCCGTGACCTCCGAGGTACTTGGTCGCGCTGTGCAGCGACATCGCGGCACCGTGATCGAGCGGATTCTGCAGCAGCGGCGTCGCGAACGTGTTGTCGACGACCACAGGTACGTCTCCCGCCGCCGCGACGATCTCGGCGATGTCCACGAGCTCGAGAGTGGGGTTGGCCGGAGTCTCCACGACGACGAGCCCGGTGTCGGCCCGCAGCACCGATCGCACTTCGGACGGATGGCAGTAAGAGGTCTCGGTGCCGAGCAGGCCGGAGCCGAGCAGATGGTCGGTGCCCCCGTAGAGCGGTCGCACCGCGACGACGTGACGCGTGCCCGTCGCACTAGTGTGGGCGAGGATCACTGCGGTCATCGCCGCCATCCCCGACGAGAATGCGACCGCAGCCTCTGCGTGCTCCATCTCGGCGAGCGCGTCCTCGAAGCGTGCGACGGTCGGGTTCCACAGTCTCGCGTAGACCATGCTGCCGCCGTCGATCGGACGACCGCCGGTCGCCATCGCCTCGTACGAGTCGCCGCCGCGCTCGATGTCCGGCAGCGGATTCGTGGTCGACAGGTCGATCGGCAGGGCGTGCACGCCGAGTTCGGCGAGATCGGCCCTGCCGCTGTGCACGGCCACCGTGTCGGGATGCAGATGCTGGTCAGTCATGCTTCCACGTTGCCCGAATCGCAATCGCGGTGGGAGAATTCGACAGTATCCGCCGATGGATCGGCAGAGTCCACACTTTCCAGCGAACTGAGACAGCAAGAAGGGTGATGGGATTGGCGAAAGCGCAACTCGACGAACTCGATCTGGAGATCCTCGCCGCGCTCAGCGCCCGCGCCGATCTCACGAACAAGGCGCTCGCGCAGCATCTGGGGCTCGCGGAATCGACCTGCGCGCACAGGGTGCGAAGCCTCCGCGATCGAGGGGTCATCCGTGACACCCGCATCCGACTCGATGCATCCGCGCTCGGGTATCCGCTCGAGGCCATCATCAAAGTGCGCCTCGCGAACCACACCGGTGAGAAAGTGAACGCGCTGTTCGACGCGCTCGTCGCGACCCCGCAGGTGCTGCAGGTGTTCCACGTCGCGGGTGTCGACGACTTCCTCGTGCACGTCGCGGTCCAGGATGCCGTGGCCCTCCGTGACATCGTGCTCGAGCACATCACGGTGCACCCGGTCGTGCGGGGCAC
Source organism: Microbacterium shaanxiense (assembly GCF_054779995.1). Taxonomy (NCBI): domain Bacteria; kingdom Bacillati; phylum Actinomycetota; class Actinomycetes; order Micrococcales; family Microbacteriaceae; genus Microbacterium; species Microbacterium shaanxiense. The sequence goes on from NZ_BAAGXE010000003.1 coordinate 761,408, forward strand.
GGAGACCCAGCTGGTCTTCGAGCTGCGCGACGGCCGCGGCGTACTCTCCTGACGGCTAGCGGCGCAGCAGCTTCTTCCATCGTCGCTGCACGATGACGGGCACGGGCTGGGTGACGACGGCATCCACCGTCAGTGAGCTGTTGTCGGGTCCGACGAGCGCGATCGGCGTGGTGAGCGTCGGCTCGAGGGGGTCGACGGGCATCTTCGCCAGTGCGCGGTGCGCCTTCACGTAGGCGGGGATGAGGATCAGGACCGCGCCGACCCAGGCGAGCGGGTTGCTCGCCGCGACTCCGCCGAACCCGAGCAGCGCACCGAGCAGGACAGCGGCCCCGACCCGCATGAACAGTTCGACGACGCCGGTGATCGTCGGGATCATCGCCTGACCGAGCCCCTGCAGGGCGCCGCGCAGGACGAAAAGCACGCCCAGCAGCGCGTACGAAGAACCGTTGATGATGAGCATGAGATGGGCGAGCTCGACCACCTCATCGGATCCCTCGCCGACGAACAGACGCACGAGGTGTGTTCCGAACGCGATCAGGACGACGCCGAGGATGACAGAGGCGATGATCGCCATCCAGGTCGCCTGCTTCACTCCGGCACGGATGCGGTCGGGCCGTCGTCCGCCGAAGTTCTGCGCCACGTACATCGACACGGCGAGGCCCAGCGAGGCGAGCAGCGCGGTCGCGAGACTGTCGACACGGCTCGCCGTCGTGTACGCCGCGACCGCTTCCGCCCCGAGCATGTTCAGCGCCACCTGCACGACCAGCGTGCCGATCGCGATGATCGACGCCTGGAAGCCCATCGGCAGGCCGAGTCGCAGGTGATCGACGATGTCGTCGCGGGTGACCTTCCAGTCCGCGCGCCGCACGTGCAGCATCGGCATCCGTCGCCTGACGAATTCGAGACACAGCAGCACTGACACCGCCTGCGAGACGACGGTCGCCAGCGCGGCCCCCGCGACGCCCCAGCCGACCGGGCCGACGAGCACGATGACGAGCACGACGTTCAGCGCGCACGCGATCGTGAGGAAAACCAGCGGCGTCTTGGAATCGCCGATCGCACGGATGATCGCGGACAGGTAGTTGAAGAACATCGTCGCGCCACCGCCGAGGAAGCTCACCTGCGTGAACAGCGTGGCCTCGGCGAGCAGCTCGGGAGGCGTCTGCATGAGCACCAGCACCGGCTCGGCGAGCAGCGGCCCGCCGATCGTGATGAGGATGCTGGCCGCCGCCGACAGCAGGGTGCCTGTGGCGACGGAACGCCGTACCGCCGCATCGTCCTTCGCGCCGTAGGCCTGCGCTGTGGGGATCGCGAAACCGCTCGTCATGCCCCACGCGAAGCCGAGCAGCAGGAACAGCAGACTTCCGGTCGCCCCGACGGCGGCGAGCGAGTTCACGCCGAGCTCCCGTCCGACCACGATCGTGTCGACGACCTGGTAGAGCTGCTGCACGACATTGCCGATGAGCAGAGGGACGGAGAACGACAGGATGACACGCCAGGGGCGGCCCGTGGTGAGGGAGGTGGCCATGCGGAGGAGAACTTCCGGAACGCGGGGAGGATGGGGGATCGGATGCCGGGAACGACGAAGCGACCAGTTTATCGAATCGATTCGGCAACGGAAGACCTTCGCGAAGGAATGCGCCGACGGGGCAGCACCTCGACCGCGACTACCGCTGAACGAGAACCGTGCCGAGGCCTGCGCCGCCGAGGCCCTCCGGTCGACGCGGGCGCGCAGGAGAGGCGGGAGCCGTCGCGGCGCCGATCGGCTCCGGACGTTCGGGCCGGGCCGGGCGCCTGTTCAGCACGACCTGCACGAGCCCGCCGATCACGAGCGCTGCGACCAGCGCGCCGCCGGCGGCGGCAGTCGGAATCCACTGACCCGAGAATCCCGCGGCGATGCTGAGCATCATGCCACCGATCCACACGGCGGTGGCTCCGCCGCACAGGCCCACCGCTCCACGAGCGAGGGCGACGCCGGCCACGATCGCGCAGATCACCGCGATGCCCGCACCGGTGAGTCCGACAGGCAGGAAGAACGCTGCCAGCTCACGTAACGCACTCATTGACGACATAATGTCCAAACCCCCCGGTTCAGCCTCCGTGTATCCAAAGATACGGAGCTTCCGCGGCGTCCGCATCCATCTCGAGGATGATGTTACTCAATCGGTCATCTGGCGTCACCCGTTGATACATCGTGCGGTGTCAGGGCTGCAGACCCGCGATCGCCGGCGAGAATCCGAGGCGCTTGTTCGCGCAGCATCCGGGGCGGCACACATCGAACCACGGGCCCAGCGCGGTCGCGTTCGCCCGCTGTCCGACCGGCCGTCCGACGATGCGCTCCTGCACGAGATCGACGAGCGCACCGACGAACGCCTGGTGCGTGCCCGGCGTCGCGGTTCGGAGGCTCCACAGGCCCAGACGCTCCGCGGTCTCGGTCGCCTCGGTGTCGAGATCCCAGATGACCTCCATGTGATCGCTCACGAACCCGAGCGGCACGATCAGCACGGCGCTGCGGTGCTCGAGCGCCTCGAGCGCCTCGTTGATGTCGGGCTCGAGCCACGGCTGCGAAGGCGGGCCCGACCGCGACTGGTAGACGAGCTGCCACGAGACGCCCGGTGCCGCGGCGGCCATGACCTCTTCGGCGACGGCCAGATGCTGCGCGGCGTAGCCTCCGCCGTCGACGTCGGTGAACAGGCCCGCACCCGACAACTCGGCGTCCTGGGTGGGGATGCTGTGCGTGGAGAACAGCACCTCGACGCTCGACGCGTCATGCCCGGACTGCGCCGCGGCCGCGATGCCGTCGCGCACACCCTCGATGAACGGCTGGATGAAACCGGGGTGCGAGAAGAACTGCCTGACCTTGTCGATCTGGATGACCCCCTGCGTACCGCTCGCCTCGAGCGCGTCGGCCCAGTCCTCGCGGTACTGCCGGCACGACGAGTACGACGAGTACGCGCTGGTCGGGATCGCGATCATCCGGCGGATGCCGTCGTTCGCGGCGTTCTCGAGCGCCTCATCCAGGTACGGCGCCCAGTTGCGGTTGCCCCAGTAGACCGGCAGATCCAGGCCGGCATCCGCGAGGGCGGACTTCAGCGCCTGGCGCAGAAGCCGGTTCTGGTCGTTGATCGGGCTCACGCCGCCGAACCGGCGGTAGTGGTGGGCGACCTCTTCCAGGCGCTCATCGGGGATGCCGCGACCACGCGTCACGTTGCGGAGGAAAGGCAGCACGTCGTCCTGACCCTCCGGGCCGCCGAAACCCGAAAGCAGGATCGCGTCGTACGCGACGGGTTCGACGACGTGCTCCGGCCCGGACTGCGCCGCCGGTGAGGCGGAGGGCACCTTCGCACCCTGCTCGAGATGCACTCCCGACGCCTTCGGAGGCTTGAGCTCACGACGGTCGGATGCTGCGGGCTCACCCGCCCCGGCGGAACGATCGTACTGCTGCTCTGGTTCGGTGCTCATGTTCCTGCCTCCTGTTGACCTGTGATGCTGCGAGCGGGGTCGGGCGACGCGACCTTCTCCCACTCGGCGATCGGACCGCTGACGACCGTGAAGCCCGGATGCGGGTCGGGGATCAGCACCCCGCGCCACCGCTCCCACACCGACGGACTGCGGCGTTCGAGCTTCGCCAGCAGGTGCGTCCATTCGTAGGCGAGCTGGCCGTCGTTCACCGGCATCGCCCTGCCGTACCCGGTCGCGCGGATCTTGTCCCTGGCGAAGCGGTACCCGCGAGCATCCGCCTCATCGACGATCGCGCTGAGATAGTCGCCGATCGCCGTACGCGGCTCGTCGGTCTCCTGGAACCTTTTCAGCTGCGGATGCCGGGAGTAGCCTCTGCCCGGTTCGGAGATCACGGCCTGGGCGAGCAGACCCTCGCGCCAGCACGCCGTGAGCGCCTGGCGGTCGAAGTACTTGGGATGCACCGACCAGAGCCTCACGCCGCCTCCGCCTGCGTGCTCTCGCCCTGGGCGCGCTCGGCCGACCGTAGGATGCTCTGCGCCATGCCGTTGAAGATCACACCGTGGAAGGGCAGCAGCATCGCCCAGTACAACCGCCCGGTGAGCCCCTTCGGGAAGTACACCGCGCGCTGCCGGTAGAGGGTTTCGGCGCCCGCCGGCTCGACACCGAGCTCGAGCCACCCTCGCCCCGGCATCCGCATCTCCGCTCGAAGGCGCAGCGTGCGCCCGTGCTCGACCGCCTCGACCCGCCAGACGTCGATCACATCGCCGGTGTGCAACCGCGTCGGGTGCCGGCGGCCGCGTCGCATGCCGACGCCGCCGACGAGCCGATCGATCCAGCCGCGCGCGGCCCACGCCAGCGGGAACGAGTACCAGCCCTTCTCGCCACCGATCGACTCGATGACGTCCCAGACGGCCGCAGTGGAGGCGCTCGTTCGCCTCTCACGGAGGTCGGTGAAGACGGTGTGCCCTGCCCAGTCCGGGTCGCTCGGGAGAGGGTCGCTCGGCGCGCCGGGCACCGTGGCGCTCTGCCAGCTCGTCTCGACCTGGCCCTCCTCCTCGCGCTTCAACGCCAGCCGCACGGCCATCCGGTACGGCAGCAGCCCGCCCTCCGGCGGTTCGATGTGCTCGTCGATGTCGTGCTCGCTCATGACGCAGTCGTTCTGCAGCGAGGCGATGATCGGCACCGCGATCGATCGCGGAACCGGGCTCACCAGGCTCACCCACTGCGAGGCGAGCCATGGCGTGAGCACCGGGAGCGCGGCGATCCCGCGCTGGGGAAGTCCCGCCTCGACCGCGTACCCGTTCATCATCTGGCCGTAGCGGAGGATGTCCGGTCCGCCGATGTCGAACGTGCGATTGAGCCCGTCCGGCAGCGACACCGCGCGCACCAGGTAGCGCAGCACGTCGCGGATGGCGATGGGCTGCACATGATTGCGCACCCAGCGGGGCGCGGGCATGTACGGCAGCACCTCGGTGAGGTGGCGGATCATCTCGAAGGACGCCGACCCGGAACCGATCACGATGCCGGCCTGGAAGACGATGGCAGGCACCTCGCCGTCGAGGAAGGTCTGGCCGACCGCGGCCCGCGAGGAGAGATGCTTCGACAGTTGCGCGCCGTCGGGGTGCAGGCCGCCGAGGTAGACGATCCTGCTCACCTTCGCAGCCGCGGCGACCTCGGCGAACTGCTCTGCGTCGCGCTTCTCGGCATCCACGAAATCCCGGCCGGCGCTCATCGAGTGCACGAGGTAGAACGCCGTGTCCACGCCGTTCAGCGCGCGGCGGGTGGCCACGGCATCCGAGAAGTCGCCCTTGAAGACCGTGACCTGCTGCCGCCACGGCACGTCGCGCAGCTTCCACGGCGAGCGCACGTACACGCTCACCTCGTGCCCTGCGGCGAGGAGCTGGGGAACGAGGCGACCGCCGATGTAGCCGGTCGCGCCGGTGACGAGCACTCTGGTCATGCGAACAGTCCTCTCGTCGTGCAGAGAATGAGCAGCAGGGTGATCGCGAACCCCACGGCGTAGTTGATGAACAGGAAGCGCCGCCACGCGCGGTTGACGTCGCCGGAGTGCGCGTCGTCCACGCGGAGGTACGGCGCCGCGCTGAGCAGGTACGGCAGTGCGGCGAGCGCCGCGAGGTTCGCCGGCCACGGCACGAGGAGCATGAGTGCACCGGCGACGGCCCACAGCGCGAACGCGAACCAGACGGTCCTCGATGCGCCGAGCACCGTCGCGATCGACCCGATGCCGGCCTCGCGATCGGGGACGATGTCCTGCACGGCGCCGAACGCGTGGCTCGCCATCCCCCAGCAGAAGAACGCGGCCATGGTCACGACGATCGGGGCGGTGACATCCGTGCCGGCGAGCGCCATGGCGTACAGGGCGGGCGTCACGAAGTGCGTGCTGGAGGTGATCGAGTCGAGGAACGGGATCTCCTTGAACCGCAGGCCGCGCACCGAGTAGGCGACGACCGCGAACAGGCTCACCGCGAGCACCGCCCACGACATCGGCCGATGCGCACCGAGGATCAGCAGTGCGATCACGAAGGGCGCGGCGAGCAGACCGGAGGCGAGCAGCGTGACGCGGTGCAGCCGAGGCGGCAGCTTCGCCCCTTCCGCTCCGCCCTTGCGGGGATTGGCGAGGTCGGACTCGTAGTCGAAGACGTCGTTGATGCCGTACATCGCGAGGTTGTACGGCACGAGGAAGAACAGGGTGCCGACCACGAGGCCGACATCGACGCGCCCGGTCGTGAGCAGGTAGACCGCGGCGAACGGGTACGCCGTGTTGATCCAGCTCAGCGGGCGGGAGGCGGTGAGCAGCGTGCGGCTCGTCGAGACGATCTCAGACATCGCGGCTCTCCTCTCTGCGGCCGGTACGAGTCCGGCGGGTGCCGCCCTCGCCCCCGAGCATCTGCCACGTACCGCTGAGCAGCAGAGCGCCGGCGATCGGGTAGAGCAGATCCTCGATCGGTATCAGCCCGAGGCGCACGCCGGAGATGTGCGCGACGCCGTAGTCGAAGAAGCCGGCCGCCATCATCACGTTGTCGAAGATGACGGTGAGGACGACGAGGGATGCCGTGGCCACCGCCCACGCCGACAGGTAGCCGGCGAACGATCCGTACCGCCGCGCGTGCACAGCGCCGAAGACGAACACCAGCAGGGCGACGGCGACGAACGGCAGCGACATGAGCAGGTAGGTCATCGGCTCCCCCTCGCGTTCCGGTCCCGCAGGTGCCGCCACCCGCTGAGCAGCACCAGCGTGAGGTAGCAGAGGAAGACGAGGAACAGCAGCTCCTCGATCGGGAACTGCGGGGCGAGCAGGATGCCGGTGGCCCACCGCGAGTCGACGTGACGGAACACACCAAGACCGATGCCGACCGCATCCCAGACGATGAAGAACGCCAGTCCGGCGAGCAGCACGACCGCTGAGCGCGCCGGTGTGCGTGCGAAGACGAGCCGGAAACGCACATCGAGCAGGACGAGGCACGCGAGGCTCAGCAGCAGCGACGCCGCGTAGACGAGATTCACGGTTCCTCCAGCGGGCCCGGGGAATGCTCGCCACTGACGTGCTTGAGCACGAGTTCGGCGCTGATGAGGCACATGGGCAGTCCGACGCCGGGCACCGACGTCGCGCCCGTGTAGAACAGGCCGTCGACTCTGCGCGACCGCGTCACTCCGCGGAAGAAGGCGCTCTGGGCGAGGGTGTGCGCGGGGCCGAGGGCGCTGCCGCGGAAGGTGTTGAACTCCGCCTCGAAGTCGGCCGGTCCGAATGTGCGCTGCACGACGATCCTCGACTCCAGGTCGGAGATGCCCGCCCATGCGCCGATCTGAGCGATCGCACGGTCGGCGACCAGGCGGACGACGTCATCGCCTGAGCCGTCCACGCCGCCGCGCCCGATCTCGGTGTCGGCCGGGAGCGGCACGAGCACGAACAGGTTCTCGTGCCCCTCGGGTGCCACGTCGTCATCGGTGGCGCTCGGTTTGCACACGTACAGCGACGGCGCTTCGGGGATGCGGGTCGGCGAGCCGAAGATCGCGTCGAAGTTGTCGTGCCAGTCGTTCGAGAAGAACAGCGTGTGGTGACGCAGTTGCGGCAGGGCGCCTCGCACGCCGAGCATGACGAGGACGGCGCTGGGGCCGGAGACCTGCGCGTCCCAGCGCTTCTGCGGATACGAGCGGTCGGCGGGTTCGAGAAGCACGGTCTCGGTGTGGTGCTCATCGATCGCCGAGACGACGACGTCGGCGTACAGCCGGTGGGCCTCGCCGTTGCGGGTGAACTCGACCGACCGCACCGCACCGTTCGCACTGGAGATCGCCCGCACATCGCTGTCGGCGAGGAGCTCGACGCCGTTCTCGCGTGCGATGTCGACGAGTGAGGCGACGAACGCGCGGAATCCTCCCCGCGGGTACTTCACTCCGTCGACGAGGTCCATATGGCTCATGAGGTGATACAGCGCCGGAGCGGCGAACGGTGACGTGCCGAGGAACACGGCCGGGTACGCGAGGATCTGCCGCAACCGCAGGTCCTGGAAGCGGCGAGCGGCGAACGACCACAGCGACCGGAACAGCAACGGCAGCACGGCGGGCGCGGCAGTCACCACAGCTCGCGAGGTGAAGTCGCGCCAGGACGAGAACGGGTTGTAGAGGAACGAGCGCACCGCCGCGCGGTACGTCTTCGTCGCGGATGCGAGATACGCGCTGATCCGCCCGCCCGCTCCGCTCTCGCGGCTCTCGAAGAGAGCGGCGACGGCCTGCTCCCCCGCCGGAACGTCGATGGGTGCCTCCGGTTCCGCCCCCGTCGGTTCGCCGTAGATGCGGTACCCCGGTTGCAGCGGCACGAGGTCGAGTTGCTCCGCGGTGCTGGTGCCCATCATCCGGTAGAAGTGCTCGAACACCTCCGGCATGAGGTACCACGAAGGCCCGGTGTCGAACGTGAAGCCGTCCTTCTCCCAGACACCGGCGCGACCGCCGAACGCACCGTTCTTCTCGAGGACGGTCACCTCGTGCCCGTCGCGAGCGAGCAGGCACGCGGTGGCCAGGCCGCTGACGCCGCCACCGACGACGACGACCCTCTTGCCGCTCACTGACGCGCCTTCATCGCCAGGGCGCGCACCAGGATCCTGGCTTTGACAGGGTCGGGCACCCTGACTCTGGTGGTCATCAGCACGGACGCGGGTGTCGATTCGAGGCGGTCGGTGAGCTCGCCGAACATCGCCCTCGCGGCCCAGACCGCAGGGCGGCACGCCGGGTCGAGGAGCGGGATGGCTTCGTCTGCCACGCGGAGATCTTCGCGGATCGACGTGACGGCCTCGGACTTGGATGCCTCGGTGAGCGCCGGTGCAGGGCTCGTCGAAGCCTCGGCCGGGAGATACGTGCGCCCGAGGTCGTCGTGATCGCCGGCGAAGTCGCGAAGGAAGTTGACCTTCTGGAACGCCGCTCCGAGGCGGCGCGCGCCCTCTTGGAGCTGTTCGCGCTCGCTGGCGCCGCGGACGGCCCCGGCCTCGAAGATCGCGAGGCACATGAGTCCGACGACCTCGGCGGATCCGTGGATGTACTCGTCGAGCTCGGCGTCGTTGAACACGGTCGCATCGAGGTCTCTGCGCATCGACGCGAAGAACGGCTCGCACAGGTCCATGCCGATCCCGTGCGCACGGGCGGTCGCGGCGAAGGCATGCACGACGAGGTTCGTGCTGAACCCCAGTCTCAGTGCTCGCGCCGTCTCGGCCTCCAGGTCGTCCAGCATCTCCGCGCGGTTCTCGCGGTCGACGCCAGCGGCCTCGGCGGGACCGTCGACCAGTTCGTCGGCGATGCGCACGAGTGCGTAGATGCGGGCGATGTGGTCGCGCATCGATCCGGAGAGGAGTCGGCTCGCCCACCCGAACGACGTCGAGTAGCGGCGGATGACGACGCGGGCGCTGGCGTCAGCGGTCGCGGTGTAGAGGGCGAGGTCGGTCGACTTCATGACGTGCGCGTGCCGCAGGTCGAGACAAGGTCGATCAGCTGCTCGACCATCGGCGCGGGCAGGTGCGACTCCCGGATGAGTGCGTGCACGTCCGTGCAGCGTTCGGAGATGAGCGACTCGACGAACAACAGGGCGCCCGACTCCTCGATGACGCGCCGAAGGCTCTCCCCCTCCGAGGCGCTCATCTCCTCGTCGCCGAAGTACGGCTCGACGGTGGCCCAGGCCGGGTCCGAGCGCGCATACGACACGAGGAGGGTCTCCTTTCCCTCGCGCAGGTCGCCGAGAGCGGACTTGCCGGTCTCGCGTTCGTCGCCGAACACCCCGAGGACATCGTCTCTGAGCTGGTAGATCACGCCGATGCGACGAGCGATCAGCGTCAGCTCCTCGATGAGGCTCGACGGCGCGCCGGCGAGCACCGCAGCGAGGGTGAGCGGGGCCTGGAACGAGTAGGCGGCGGTCTTCTGATCGACCATGGCCAGCACATCGTCGGCCGTCGCCGATTCGAGATGCAGGCTGAGCCACACGTCGTGGTGCTCGCCCGCTGCGCTCTCGAAGACGGTGTCGTCGAAGATGTCGAGCAGGGCCTGCCGGCGCGACTCGTCCACGTCGAGCCTGGCGAGCACGGAATGCGCGAGCGTGAGCATGAGATCACCGGCGAGCAGGGAGGATGCTTCTCCCCACGCGTGCGCCTCTCGCCTCGGCGCGCCGCGCAGCAGTGCCTCGGATGCGAATCGACCCGTGATGTTCATCTCGCCGCGGCGGACGAGGTCACGATCGATCACGTCGTCATGGATCACGAGCGCGACGTGCAGCAGTTCGATCGCGCAGGCGGCGTCGACGGCCGCGCGTTCATCCGTGCCCCCGAGGGCCGCGTACGCGTCCAGCAGCAGTCGCGGCCGCACCTTCTTGCCGCCCGACGCCAGTCGCTCGAGGGCATCCCACAACTGCTCGTACGTCGCGGAGAACGCTCGAGACCGTTCCCTCCTGAGGGCGAGGATCTCGGTGAGTCTCGCGTCGAACACGGCGACGGCGCCATCGACGGCTGGGTCACGCATGCTCACCCTCCTCTGAGGGCGAGCCGGCGCCATGCTCGTTCCCGCCGGGAAGGTGCGGAAGCACCTGCGGGAGGTGCTCCACGAGCCAGGGGCTGAACGCCCACGGGACCGCGCCGGCAGCGACTGCCAGTTCGGACGCCGTGGTCCAGCGCGCTTCGGCGACCTCGTCGGGATTCGGAGACAGTGCGGACGCGGCGGTGGCGATGAAGACCGGGCAGTACTCGTTCTCCTGGATGCCGGACGCATCGCGGGCGACGTAGCTGAACTCCGGTGCGACGCACTCGATCGCATCGACCGCGAGGCCGAGCTCGAAGGCCGCGCGGCGTCGCACGGCATCCTCGAGGCTCTCGTCCGGTGCCGGATGACCGCAGAACGAGTTCGTCCACACACCCGGCCAGGTCTGCTTCGTCAGGGCCCGCCTCGTGACGAGAAGGCGACCATCGCCGTCGATGACATGGCACGAGAACGCCAGGTGTCGAGGAGTCGCAGGTCCATGCGTCGTCGCCTTGCTGCGCGTGCCGACCGGAGTGCCCGCGTCGTCGACCAGAACGACCATCTCCATCGCACGCACCTCATTTCGTTAGCTAAGCGAGAGTTCAACTTATCATAAGAACTGTATGCTGAGACAGTGCCAGATCCGAAGCGCGACGTCTACGATGACGCCGGCATGCGCTACTTCTCCCGCGACTCGGACCTTGTCGACCGTTCGGATCTCACCGAAGCCGACATCGACCAGTGCGTGAGGGTCATGGAGGCGCTGCGTGGTTGGCAGGAGGCGGCCCGCACGCTCTCCGAGGCGTCGAAGAAGTACATGAAGCTCAACGAGAGCGACATGCGCGCGATCCGCATGATCGTCCGGGCGCAGCAGCAGGGGCGCGTGGTCACCCCGAAGGACATCGCCCGCGAGGTCGGCATCTCCAGCGCATCCACGACGAAGCTGGTCGATCGGCTCGTCGCCGGTGGTCACCTCGTTCGCGCGCAGCATCCGAGTGACCGCCGAACGGTCTGCATCGAGGTCACGGAACCCACGCGGATCTCGGCGCACGAGACCATCGGGCGCCAGCACGCACGTCGATTCGCCGCAGCCGCCGCAATGCCTCCCGGCGACCGCGAAGCGGTGATCCGCTTCCTCACGGCGCTCACCGAGGCCGACGAGCCGCAGGGCGAGCTCGCCTGACGCGCCGCCGAGCCCCGGCGGAGGCTCGGGTGCCATGATGGAGGAGTGGCTGCCCCTCTCGCTGAACTGACCCGGATGCCGAATCCACAGCTCGTGTACGCCGCTGACGGCACGCGGCTCGCGACCTACACCTGGGGCGACGTCGACGCCCCTGTCGTCGTCATCGTGCACGGCTTCGCCTCGAACGCACGCGACAACTGGGTGCTCACCGGGTGGGTGCGCGATCTCACCGGCGCCGGCTATCGCGTGCTGGCGATCGATCAGCGCGGCCACGGGGCCAGTGACAAGCCCCACGAAGCGTCGGCGTACGCGATCCGCACGCTGGCCACCGATGTGGAGACGGTCATGGACGTCTACCTCGTCGAGGAGGCGGTCTACGTCGGATACTCGCTCGGCGCCAGAGTGGGCTGGGAGGTCGTGCGCGATCTTCCGCAGCGGATCACCAGGGCCGTGCTCGGCGGCGTGCCGGACGGCATCCCGCTCGAGCGTCTCGACATCGATCAGGTGCGTGCGTACGTCGATCGCGGTGAGCCGGTGCAGGACCAGACGACCAGGAACTACATCGCGCTGACCGAACGCGTCGCAGGCAACGACCTGAACTCGCTCCTGGCGCTGGCGGAGGGGATGCGCCTCACGCGGACGGTCGACCCCGATCCGTCCAACGCACCCACCAGCCCCATCCTGTTCGCGACGGGGTCGAAGGATGCGATCATCGAGGGCTCGCGTGCGCTGGCGGATGCCGCGCCGCAGGGCCGGTTCTTCGAGATACCGGATCGGAATCACTTCAACGCGCCGGGCTCGCGTGCGTTCAAGGATGCGGCGCTGGAGTTCCTCGGCGAAGCCGCGGACTGACCTCGAAGCCGCGCAGTCGCCACCGTTTCGGCATCCGGTCTACGCTCGGATCATGACCACTGTGATCCCCGCCATCGTCGCGCCCTCCGCCACAGAGCCGCTCTTCCTCGGCACGATCGAACGTCGCGACGTCGGCGCGAAGGACGTGCGCATCGACATCCGCTGGGCCGGCATCTGCCACTCCGACATCCACACGGTGCAGGGCGACTGGGGGGCACAGCAGTACCCGCTGACAGTCGGCCACGAGATCGTCGGCACCGTGGCCGAGGTGGGCTCCGAGGTGACGAAGTTCGCGGTCGGCGACCGCGTCGGCGTCGGATGCCTCGTGAACTCCTGCGGTGAGTGCGAGAACTGTGCGTCCGGCAACGAGCAGCACTGCGTGAAGGGCGCGATCGGCACGTACGCCGCGACCGACGTCGACGGCACGATCACGCAGGGCGGCTATTCCACCGGCGTCGTCGTCACCGAGGACTTCGTGCTGCGCGTGCCCGAGGCGATCCCCTACGAGAAGGCCGCTCCCCTGCTGTGCGCGGGCATCACCACGTACTCGCCGCTGCGGCACTGGAACGCCGGCCCCGGAAAGCGGGTCGCCGTCGTCGGCCTCGGCGGGCTCGGCCACATGGCAGTCAAGATCGCGCACGCCATGGGCGCCGAGGTCACCGTGCTGTCGCGCTCGCTGAGCAAGAAGGACGACGCGCTGGCACTCGGCGCCGACCACTACTTCGCCACCGAGGATCGGGAGACGTTCCGTTCGCTGCGCTCGAGCTTCGACCTGATCATCAACTCCGTGTCCGCGGCGATCGACATCAACTCCTACCTGAACCTGCTGGCCATGAACGGCACACTCGTCAACGTGGGCGCACCGGCAGAGCCGATGGCCGTCAACGCCGGCACGCTGATCGGCGGGCGACGCTCGTTCGCCGGATCGAACATCGGCGGCATCGGGGAGACCCAGGAGATGCTCGACTTCTGCGCCGAGCACGGCATCGCACCCGACATCGAGATCACGTCGGCCGACCAGGTCAATGAGGCCTGGGCACGCGTTCTGTCATCCGATGTGCGCTACCGGTTCGTGATCGACATCGAGACGCTGAAGGGCTGACGCGGCTGCGGCCGCGTTCGCCGCACGGTCACTGCGCAGGAAGGCAGCCGCCGTCCATGATGTATCCGCCGACCTCGACGGACACCGCCGCCGCAGTGACGACGCCGAACACGCAACCGCCCTCCGGTCCGTCGACGCCGAACAGGACGTCGCCGTGATCCTCGCGCACCTGTGGAAGCTCGAGTCCGGCAGCTGCGATCGCCTGTGTGACGGCGTCGACACTGACGCCGCCCGACGCCCGAAGCTCCTCGAGGACCTGACGAAGCGGTGCGGCGAGCGCCTCGGCCGCCGCGGCCGCCTCCGCTGACATCTCCATCCGATCGCGATGTCGTTCGTTCTGCACCATCGCCTGATCTGGATCGTACGGTGCGCACTCCGCGGGTAGCTCGGCACCTTCCACCTGAGGGCACGCGACGGTCGGTGCGGGAGTTGATGCCTGGCCGGGTGCGAACGGCTGCGGGGCGCAGCCGGTGAGCAGGATGGCCACGGCGATCACACCCCACGCGCGTGAAGTTCGTGTCATTTCATCCGTTCGTCGTGCTGCAAGTGTCGCCGGTGGGCCGGCTCTCGTCCAGCATGAACCATCGGCGGTGCGATCTGCCGTGCCCAGCATCCCGTTGACACATGCCGTCAAACCGGTTTACACTTTCGTCAAACCGGTTCACGCGAGTTTATTCGGGTGCTCCGACGACAGCTAAGAGGAGGTGGCATGACTCGCACGACGATCGCAGACGTGGCCCGCGAGGCCGGGGTCACGAAAGCCACCGTGTCGCACGCTCTCAGCGGGAATCGGCCGATCTCGACCGAGACGCGCGACAGGGTGCTCGCGGCGGCGGAGCGCCTCAACTGGGTGCCGAGCCAGAGTGCTCGCGCGCTGGCGACCCGGCGGGCCAATGCGATCGCCGTCGTCCTGGCGCGTGACCCTGAAGTCATAGCCAACGACTCGTTCTTCCCCGCATTCATCGCCGGTGTGGAATCGGTGCTCGCCCCGACAGAGACGGCACTGATCCTCCAGGTCGTTCCCGACCGCGCGGCGGAGGAACGCGCGTATCGCGCACTCAGCCGCGGCCGGGCAGACGGGGCGCTCCTGCTCGACCTGCGCACCGACGATTGGCGCGTCTCGCTCCTCGGCGAGCTGAACCTGCCGACCGTGCTGGTCGGCGCGTACGATCGGCCGACCAGGTTCTCCTGCGTGCGCACCGACGATGCCGCGCCGATTCGGGCGATCGTCGACAAGCTCCGCGCCGACGGACATGAACGCATCGCCCACGTCTCCGGACCGCTCGACTACGTGCATTCGAAGGCGCGCGCAGACGCTTACACAGACGCGATGGGCGGCGGCGATCTGCTTCGCGAGGGCGACTTCACCGCTGCGAGCGGCCGCAGGCTCACCGCCGAGCTGCTCGCCCTGCCGAATCGGCCATCCGCGATTCTCTATGCGAACGACACCATGGCGATCGCCGGGCTGTCCTATGCCCGCTCGCAGGGACTCTCGATCCCGCGTGATCTCGCGATCTCCGGATTCGACGACGACCACCTGTCCGCCCACCTCTCGCCGGCGTTGACCAGCGTGTCGTCCGACCCCGCCGCTCGCGGCCGCGCGGCCGCCCGCCTTCTGCGGGAAGACATCCTCGGCGCCGAGCCTCGCACCGAGATCGTCGACTGCAACGTCGTCCATTTCCGAGAGAGCACCGAGCCCGCATCACCCGCATAACCCGAAGTGTCAAGGAGGACACCATGAAGAAGACACGCGCAGCAGCAGTCATCGCCGCCGTCGCACTCGTCGCGACCGGATGTTCGTCCGGCGGCGGCGGAGGTGGCGAGGGCGGCGCCGAGGGCACGGGCCCCATCGACATCTGGCTGTCGAACAACGAGCAGGAGGTCGCCTGGGGCACAGCCGTGGTCGAGGCCTGGAACGCCGAGCATCCCGACGAGAAGGTGACGGCGCAGGAGATCCCGGCCGGATCGTCCTCGGAAGAGGCGATCACGGCAGCGATCACCGCCGGCACCGCCCCTTGCCTCGTGTACAACGTCGCTCCGGCCGCCGTCTCCGGCTGGGTCAAGCAGGGCGGACTGGTCGATCTCAGCTCCATCGAAGGCGGCAGCGACTACATCAGTGAGCGGGGCGGAGACGTCGAGGCATACTCGAGCGACGGAAGTTTCCATCAACTGCCGTGGAAGTCGAATCCCGTCATGGTGATGTACAACAAGGCGCTGTTCGAGGCAGCGGGCATCGACCCTGAGGACCCGCAGATGGAATCCCACGATGCGTTCCTGGAGAAGTCTCGAGCGATCGTCGACTCCGGCGTGCAGAGCGCCATCTGGCCTGCACCGACGAGCGAGTTCTTCCAGCCGTGGTTCGACTTCTACCCGCTCTATCTCGCCGAGACCGACGGGACGATGCTCGTCGAAGACGGCACGTCCACTTTCGATTCGGATGAGGGACGAGCCGTCGCCGAGTTCTGGGCGACGTTCTACGAGGAGAAGCTGTCCCCCAACGAGGCGTCGACCGACGACGCGATGTCGGCCGGGACCACTGCCATGCAGCTCGCTGGCCCATGGGCGATCCCGTCCTACGCGGAGACCGTCGACGTGGGCTTCATGCCGGTGCCGACCAGCGACGGGCGCGAGAATCCGGTGACCTTCGCCGACTCCAAGAGCGTCTCGATGTTCACCGCGTGCGAGAACCAGGCCACTGCATGGGAGTTCCTCAAGTTCTCGACCAGCGAGGAAAGCGACGGGCAGCTGCTCGAACTCACCGGACAGATGCCGATGCGCACCGACCTCACGGACACCTATGCCGACTACTTCGAGGCGAACCCGAACTACGTGGCGTTCGCCGAGCAGGCGGAGTCGACCGCCGACGTGCCCAGCATCCCGAACTCGGTGGAGGCGTGGCAGGCGTTCCGCGACGAGTACTCGGCAGCCGTGATCTTCGGCAAGAACTCGATCGACGACTTCCTGAAGAACGCAGCAGCGAAGATCGACGACCTCGTCGCCGAGTGACCTCATGACCGACAACCGGCGGCTGCGCGCCCGATGGCTGGGCGCGCAGCCGATCGGCGGCCTCTTCGCGCTGCCGTACTTCGTGTTCGTGATCGCGATCTTCGCGTACCCGCTCGCCTTCGCGGTCTACATCGCCTTCCACGACTACTTCTTCACCGCCCCCGGCGCCGAGGTCGACCGCCCGTTCGTCGGCTTCGACAACTTCGTCACCGTGCTGACCGACCCGCGTGTGCTCGGATCGTTCCGGAACACGCTGATCTTCCTGGTCATCAACGTCCCTCTGACCGCCGTGCTCTCGCTCGTACTCGCGGCGGCGCTGAACACCGGCATCCGCTGGGTGGGCGCGTATCGCGTCGCGTTCTACGTCCCTTATCTGACGGCGAGCGTGTCCCTTGTCGGCGTATGGATGCTGCTGTTCTCCGGCAACGGGCTGATCAACACGATCCTCGGCCCGCTCGCACCCGATCCGTCCTGGCTCGTGAACGGTGCGCTGGCGATGCCGATGATCGCGCTGTACGTGACCTGGAAGCAGTTGGGCTTCTACATCCTGCTGTATCTGGCGGCGCTGCAGAACGTGCCGAAGGAGCTATACGAATCGGCTGAGACCGACGGCGCCGGAGCGTTCAAACGCTTCCTGCACGTGACGGTTCCCGGTGTGCGAAGCGCGACCACGCTCGTGCTGATCCTGTCGATCATCACCGGCGCGAACCTGTTCACCGAGCCGTACCTGCTGACCAACGGTGGCGGCCCCGACGGCGCTTCCTCCACGCCAGTGCTGCTCATCTACCAGCTCGGGATCCAGCAGCAGAACCCGGACACGGCGGCTGCGATCGGCATGATCCTCGTGATCCTTGTCGGGATGCTGTCGCTGGCAGCCAACCGTGCCACGAAGGAGAGATGATGAAGCGCACACGCAAGGCGCCCCGCATCCTGAGCATCATCCTGCTCACGATCGCAGCAATCGCCTTCGCCTTCCCGTTCTACTTCATGCTGGTCGGCGCGTTCCAGACGAACCCGACCAATGCGCCGGACGAGCTGTTCCCGACCGGCGGCTGGACAGTGGACAACTTCGTCGCGATCGACTCGCGGATCGATCTCGCCGGATCGCTCCTCAACTCGCTGATCTTCACCGCGGGCGTGCTGCTGGGCACGGTGGTGTTCGGGCTGCTGGCCGGCTACGCCATCGCGCGCCTCGACTTCCGCGGCCGAGGAGTGATCTGGGTGCTGATGCTGCTCGTGCAGATGGTGCCGTTCCAGCTCCTGATGATCCCGCTCTACGTCCAGATCACCCGCAACTACGGACTGGGTGACTCGCACCTCGGAATGATCCTGCCGTTCCTCATCAACACGACGGCGGTGTTCATCTTCGTGCAGTTCTTCAAGGCGCTGCCGGTGGAGATTTTCGAAGCGGCGCGGATCGACGGTGCAGGCGAGATCCGACTACTGACATCGGTGGCGATCCCGCTCATCCGTCCCGTACTCGTGACAGTGATCCTCGTCACCTTCATAGGCCCGTGGAACGAATTCCTCTGGCCGTTCCTCATCACGAAGGACGCCTCGCTCCAACCACTCGCGGTGTCGCTCGCGAACTACATCTCCAACGTCGCGCAGTCCACTGCGAACCCGAACGGCGCGATCCTCGCCGGCGCCACGGCACTCGCGTTCCCCGTCGTGATCCTGTTCATCGTCTTCCAGCGGTTCTTCAAAGCCACCGACCTCGGAGCAGCCGTCAAAGGCTGACCAGAAAGGGAATCCATGTTCACCGGAGCCTCCTTCCCCCTCGGCCCGTTCACCCCGTACGAGGGCAACCCGATCCTGCGTCCGCGCGGTGACAGCTGGGAATCGGCCAACCTCTACAACCCGGCCGCGCTCGTCGACGGCGACGAGGTCGTGCTGCTCTACCGCGCGCACGCCGACGACATCGTGTCGCACATCGGCATGGCCCGATCCGCCGACGGCGTGAACTTCACTCGCGAGGATGCGCCGATCCTCTCCCCTTCCGAGGACTACGAGCGCTTCGGATGCGAAGACCCGCGCATCGCGTTCATCGATGGCACCTATTACCTCACCTACACCGGCTGGGATCGTCACAGCGCTCAGCTGTGTCTCGCCACCTCATCGGACCTGCGCACCTGGACCAAGCACGGGCCTCTGTTCGAGGACTTCGACACGTTCAAGACAATGGACCCGCGCGGGTTCAACTGGTCGAAGGCCGGGGTGATCGTGCCGGTGAAGATGCACGGCAAGTGGTGGATGTACTTCGGCGAGGGCGCGATCTACTGGGCGACCAGTGACGACCTGATCCGCTGGACGCCCGGCACCGCCGACACCGACCCGATGTACTCCCCGACGCCGGGCACCTGGGATGAGGCGCTGGTCGAGATCGGCACCTCACCTGTGCTGGCCGACAACGGCCTGCTCGTCTTCCTCACCAACGGCGCGACGCGAACGGTCAACGACGACGGCTCGGTCGACGTCGACTACCGCTGCGGCCAGATCGCGATCGACCCCGATGAGCCCACGAAGGTAATCGCCCGGCTCCAAGAACCATGGCTGCGCCCTCAGACTTTCGAGGACACGAACGGTCTCGTCTCGAACGTGACGTTCGTCGAAGGTCTCGTGAAGTTCAAGGATCGCTGGTTCGCATACTACGGCCAGTCGGACACCACCCTGGCCGTCGCCATTCACGACCCTGCCCAGCCTTGGGGACGCTCGCTGCGCGCGGAGTGATTCCGTCTCGGACCCATGCGTCAGTCGTTCCCTTGGCCTACGGGGAGGAGCACGTTGATGCGGAACCCCTCGTCGGCGTGTTCCGCATAGACCTCGCCGCCATGTGCCCGTGCGAAGCCGCGCGCGATCGCGAGACCGAGGCCGGCTCCCGCCGCGAGTGGGTCCTCCGGATCGGTGGCGCGCGCGGCATCCGCTCGCCATCCTACCTCGAACATGCGGTCGAGGTCACTCGTGGCGACGCCGCTGCCGTGATCGAGCACGCCGAGCACGAGTCTCCGGCCTGGAAGCTCGGTGGCTGAGATGAGCACCTCCGAGCCTTCCGGGGCATGGCGAATCGCGTTTCCGAGCAGGTTGACGACGATCCGGTGCAGCTTGTGCGGATCGACCCACAGCACGTGGCCTGCGATCCCCGCCTGGGCGATCTGCAGTGATCGGCGCTCCGCCATCGGGCGGACATCGGCGACAGCATCTGAGACGACGTCGAGCAGGTCCACCTGCTCGGTCTTCAGTCGTACGGCGCCAGAGGTGATCTTCGACAGCTCGAACAGGTCGTCGACCATGCGGCTCATGGTGTGCGCCTGCCCACGCACCTGCCGTGCGACCTGCACGGAGTCGGCCGCGACCCCGAGCTCGAGGCTCTCGGCGAGCGCGTGGACTGCGGTGAGCGGTGTGCGCAGATCGTGCGAGATCCACGCGAAGAAGCGCCGCCGGTCGGAGTCGAGCTGCTCCAGCTCCGCGCGCGCGGAGGCGAGCCGTTCCGAAACCTCGGCCAGCTCGGTCGACAGCGCATCGAACTCGCTCCATCCGCGACCGGATGCCGGAACCACCTCTCCGTCGCCGACCTCGTGAACCGAGCGGGTGAGGTCGGCGAGCGACGCGCGTGCCGCACGCGACGCAACCGTGGCGACTGCAAGCCCGAACAGCAGTGAGATGCCAACCACCCATACGAGCACCGTGAAGTCGTGCGGGGAGATGTACATCTGGAACGCGATGGCGAGAACGGCGATCGCTACGGTGACCACACCGGACCCGGCCACGATGATGAGCCGGATCAGCATGGTCGGCCTCGGGATCACACGCAGCAGAAGCGCCGACAGCAGCACGACGACGAGTGCGGCGGCCAGAGAGGTGAGGGCGATCACGGCGATGTCGCCGACTCCGATCGACATCATGAGACGCCGCCTCCCCGTGGAGAGAACCGATATCCGGCACCCCACTCGGTGACGAGGTGTCTGGGATCCGTCGGGTCGGCCTCGATCTTCTCCCGCAGGCGGCGTACATGCACTGTGACCGTGGCTGTCTCGCCGACGCTCCAGCCCCACGCCTCGCGGAGGATCTCGTTGCGAGTGAGCACTCGATCAGCGTGACCCATCAGATAGAGCATCAGCTCGTACTCGCGAGCAGTCAGCGCGACATCGCGTCCTCGCACGCGCACCCTTCGCTGAGCCGTGTCGATCTCGAAGTCGCCCGCGCTGAGCAGGCGAGCGGATGCCACGGCATCCCTGCTCCGTCGCACAAGCGCCGCGATCCGCAGTTGCAGCTCGCGCAACGCGAATGGCTTGGAAAGGTAGTCGTCGGCTCCGCTCTCCAACCCGTCGATACGATCTTCGACGTCACCGAGCGCCGTCAGCATCAGGATCGGCACCGTCGAGGTCGCCCGCGTTCTGCGGCACACCTCATCGCCGCTCAGCCCGGGCAGCATGCGGTCGAGGATCACGGCGTCGGGCTCGAGCTCGACGATCGCCCCGTACCCGGCGACGCCGTCGGCACGGGCGTGCACGTCATAGCCATTCGCGCTCAGGTAGTCGACGATCGTCCGTCGCACGTCGGCATCGTCCTCGACGACCACGAGGCGGGGCGGGGCATCCATGCGGTCGAGACTAACCCCGGGAGGCGTCGCCGCGAGCAGTTCTTACAGTGCCGAAAGGACTCCCCTGCGCCGTCCCGCCCGTGCGTAGCGTCTGTGCACAGGTCGCGGCGAACAGCGCCGCTCACGAAAGGAACAGAACTCATGCGCAAGATGATGCTGACCGGTGCCGTGCTCGTCGCCCTGTCGATCTCACTGGTGGGGTGCACCCAGCCCGACGCCTCGGAGCAGATGCCGGAGTCGTCGATGACGGAGTCGACCTCCATGCCGGACGACGCGATGTCCGAGAGCCGGGACGAGATGGTCGACGTCTCGCTCAGTGGCACCTTCGAGGGCTTGAACGACAAGACGGTCGCCGGCACGGTCACGATCGACGGCGACCAGCTGACGCTGACCGGCTTCTCGTCGGACGAGGGTCCCGACCTTCACATCTATCTCACGAACGGCACGGATGCCGCAGCAGTCGAGGGCGGCATGCGGATCGACGCCGTGGCCTGGGATCAGGAGTCTCAGACCTTCACGCTGGACGGAGTGGATGCCGCGCAGTACACAGACGTCGTGATCAACTGCGACAAGGCCAAGGCGGTCTTCGGAGCCGCCGCGATCTCATGACGCGACCTCCTTCGACCCTTGCCGCATCGCTGGTCAGCGATGCGGCAAGGGTGGCGGTCGGCGCGCTATGGATCCTGGAGGCCGTCGTGAAGTACAGCGCAGGCTTCGGGGCGGCTGACATCCTTCTCGTGGTCGGCAGTACCGACACGAGCAGTCGCGCGCCGTTCTATCTCGAGCCGCTGCGCGCTCTGATGCACGCGGCGCCGTGGTTGTTCGGTGTAGGAATCCCGCTGCTCGAACTGCTCCTCGGCATCCTTCTCATCGCCGGCCTGTTCACGCGCGTGGTCGCGTTCGTGTCGATCGCGACACTCATGCTCTATTGGTCGTCGGATCAGCTGATCGCGCAGTACCCGCTGATGGTCGGCTTCTCCGCGATGGTGCTGCTCCTACCCATGGGCGTGTTGTCCGTCGACGGGTGGCGAGCGCGCCGGAAGGCGCCCGCCACCTCCTGATCAGGAGGCTGCGGTTCAGGCGTTCGCGGCTTCCTCGCGCTTCGGCAGCACCCATCCCGCGCGCGGGAAGTGGCAGGTGTAGCCGTTCGGGTAGGTGATCAGGTAGTCCTGGTGCTCGGGCTCTGCCTCCCAGAACGGGCCGGCGGGCTCGATCGTGGTGACCGCCTTGGCCGGCCACAGGCCCGAGGCGTCGACGTCGGCGATCGTGTCGCGGGCGACCTGCTCCTGCTCGGGGCTCAGCGGGAAGATCGCCGAGCGGTAGCTCGTACCGATGTCGTTGCCCTGACGGTTCAGCGTCGAGGGGTCGTGGATCTGGAAGAAGAACGCCAGGATGTCCCGGTACGTCGTCTTCGTGGGGTCGAACACGACCTCGAGCGCTTCAGCGTGACCGGGGTGGTTGCGGTAGGTCGCGTTGGCGTTCTCGCCGCCGGTGTAGCCGACGCGCGTGTCGAGGACGCCGGGCTGGCGGCGGACCAGATCCTCCATCCCCCAGAAGCATCCGCCGGCGAGGACGGCCGTCTCGGTTCCGGGTGTGCGGGTGATGGTTCCGTTGTCGGTCATTGTCTGCTCCTCTGTCAGGGATAGCAACAGTCTCGCCCCTGACGGCATTCCGCACGACATCGAGGTCGCTCTCCGCCGGCCCGCGGCATCCGATTTCACGACGTGCCAGTAATGTTGCTCTCCTGAACATCTAGGGGGACGCATGTCGGTAGGTCTGCTCGCCGTCGTCGACGACATCCTGAGCGCGGCGATGAAGGCATCCGCCAAAGCCGCGGGCGTCGTGATCGACGACGCCGCCGTGACACCGCAGTACGTGCAGGGCATCTCACCGGCACGCGAGCTGCCGGTCGTCGCGAAGATCACGCTCGGCTCGCTCGCGAACAAGTTCGTGATCATCATCCCGATCGCGCTGCTGCTGACCGCGTTCGCTCCGTGGGTGCTGCCGTTCCTCCTCATCATCGGCGGCACGTACCTCTGCTTCGAAGGCGCCGAGAAGGTGCTGGAGTGGTTCGGCTTCCACCACGGTCATGCCGATGAGGGCGCGCGCAATGAGAACAAGCTCGTCTGGGGTGCGATCCGCACCGACCTCATCCTGTCGACCGAGATCATGCTCATCTCGCTGTCCAATCTCGACGCCGGACTCGGCATCTGGATGACGCTCGCCATCCTCGCCGTGATCGCGCTGATGATGACCGTCATCGTCTACGGAGCGGTCGCGCTGCTCGTCAAGATCGACGACATCGGCCTGAAGATGGCGAAGAATCCCTCCCGCCGCGTGCGGCACACCGGCACGCGGATCGTGCGCTCGATGCCGGCGGTGTTCCGCGTCATCAGCGTCATCGGCACCGTCGCCATGCTGTGGGTCGGCGGCCACCTGCTGCTCGCGAACCTCGGCGAGGTCGGCCTGGTGTTCTTCAGTGACATGCTGCACGGCATCCACGACGTGCTCGCGCCCGCCGGTGCAGTGATCGCCTGGATCGGCGAGACGTTCGTCTCAGCCGTGGCCGGGCTCGCCGTGGGACTCGTGGTCGTCGGGATCGTACTTCTGATCGGACGGATGCTGGGCAAGGAGCCGAGCTTCCACGAGGGCGAGGAATCACCCGCGACTGTGGCCGCGTAGGGCGCGACCTCGAGGTCAGCGGAGGGCTTTTCCGGCGGCGGGTGCGGGCGTAGCCTCGACGGCATGGACAGCTTCGAGCGGCTCCTCCCGAAAGAGTTCCATGCTCTCGACGGCGTCGAGGACTGGCGAGTGCTCTTCTGGGGCGCGCATGCGTTCTACCGGACGTCGTCATTCGCCGAGGCCGCGGAGTTCGTCGGCGCGATCTCTGTCGCCGCCACGAACGTCGGCCACGAGCCGGACGTCGACGTGCGTCCAGAAGGCGTGGTGATCAGGTCGTGCTCGCGCACCGACGGCGCGTTGAGCCGCAAGGATGCCGACCTTGCGGTCGCCGTCAGTGCCGCAGCACGCTCGATGGGATTGGTCTCGGATCCCAGCATGCTCATGGTGGTCGGCATCGCGGTGGCGCAGGATGCCGGAGTCGACACCCGCCCGTTCTGGGAGGCGGCCTTCGGCTACATACGAGTCGGAGATGAGGACCTGGTCGATCCGCTCCGGCGAGGACCGCATCTCTGGTTCCATGAGCTCACGCCGGCGCGACCGGGGCGTGGGCGCACGCACATCGATGTCTCAGTACCGGCGGATCAGGCGGAGCGGCGTGTACAGGCAGCGATCGCTGCGGGCGGACGCATCGCTGCCGACGAGCCCGCGCCCGAGTCGTGGACGATCGCGTCGCCGGACAACCATGGTGTCGACGTCGCAGGATGGGCGGACCTGGAGGGATGATGCGCCGGCGTCTCTCGTGCCAGTCATCGCCTCAGACGAGAGGGACGAAGCTGTAGATCCCGGCATCCTCTCGCCTGTGCGGGATGCCGTCACGCATGTCGACGACCGTCATCAGCCCTGCGATCGGCACGACGAGGCGTCCGCCCTCGGCGAGCTGGCTCTCCAACTGGGTCGGAACCGTGGCCGCCTGTGCGGAGACGAGGATGCGGTCGAACGGCGCGTCATCGGGGAGGCCGAGGACGCCGGGGATGGATCCTCTGATCTCGGCGCGTGCTCCTCGCTTCGCGAGTCGCTCATTTCCGTACTCGACCAACTGCGGGACCAGCTCGACGCCGATGACGCTGCCCCCATCGCCGGCCAGAGCGCTGAGAATGGCGGTGGTCCACCCCGAACCGCTTCCCACGTCGAGCACACGATCACCCGGTTGCACATCGAGAAGCGTCAGCATCCTCGCCACTGTCGACGGCTGCGAGTTCGTCGAGTTCCAGCCGATCATCACCGGATGGTCGGCGTCCGCCAGATGGCGCACGTCGTCGGGGAGGAAATCTGCGCGGGGGTTGGCCGCCATCGCGGCGCGCACACGGGATTCTGTAGCGGCGTCCACTCTGATTCCGGACATGATCCGACCGTACGCCGGAGGGTGGAGTCATGCCAGGTCGCGTCGTGACTTGAACCGCCCTGGGTTTCGTTCCGTTCCTTTATCGAGAGGATGGGAACATGCCCG